>NZ_AAQG01000020.1:0-68202 GCF_000153545.1 Sphingomonas sp. SKA58 | reverse complement strand
TGGCCTCGCTTCTCGAGATCGAGATGGCCGATCGCTCCTCCCGGCGCATCCAGCGCCATCGCGACCAGTCCGGCTTGCCCGCAGGCAAGACCTTCGCCACCTTCGATTTCGACGCAGCCCCCGGCATCCGCAAACCGCACCTCTTGTCCCTCGCCGCCGGTGACGACTGGATCGAGAGCGGCGGCAACCTGCTGCTGTTCGGCCAGAGCGGGACCGGCAAGACGCACGCAGTTGCTGCCATTGGTCATGCCCTCATCGACACGGGGCGGCGCGTCCTGTTCTGCTCCACCACCGACATGGTCCAGAAGCTCCAGTCCGCGCGCCGCGACCTCAGCCTACCCGCCATGCTCGACAAGCTCGACAAGTTCGATCTCATCGTGCTCGACGATCTGTCCTACGTCCGCAAGGACCAGGTCGAGACCAGCGCCTTGTTCGAGCTCATCGCCCACCGCTACGAACGCCACTCGCTCGCCATTACCGCCAACCAGCCATTTTCGGCATGGGACAACGTCTTCCCTGATCCCGCTATGACTGTCGCCGCGATCGACCGCCTCGTGCACCACTCGATCATCATCGAGATGAACGGCGAAAGCTACCGCAAACGTTCCGCCGTCGCCCGTATCAACGCCGGCGATTACGACCCGCCGAATGGCGCCCCGGACCGGCCATCATAATTGTCGCTGGCTTCGCGCTCGGGAGCACCCTTGCTGAGGCAACGGGTAATTGTCGCCAGCGGCAATTACATGCCAACCATCCCATGCGCTTCAGACCCTCGCTTCCGGCCAGCGTCAGCGACAATTACCCAGCGTCGTAATTGTCGCTCGACGGTTGCTCCCCGCAACAGCAAATGGTAGCCAGAATTCACCAACCGGCGCGGCCACCTATCGGCCATCATAATTGACGCCGACCGGACTCCGTAATCGTCGCGCTACAGTGAATACGCCTCAACCCCCGCGAGCGACCCGTCCCCATAACCAGAAAGCAAGTCCATGATGCGCAAATTCTTCGTTCACCGCTACGATGTCATTCGGGTGAAAGTCGCCGTCGAAGCGACCGACCATCAATCCGCAATGAAAGCCGCCGACGACTATCTTGCACACAACCACCCCGTCCCCGCGGAACACCTTTATACGTCAGGATCGGACGAAGCGGATGCCGAGCGTGTAGGTCTGCCACACTGGATCCATGCCGAAGAACCCGGCCAGGAGGTCACCGGATATCTCGTCGACGCCTTCGGGGACGACGAACACGAGACAACCAGATCCTACACACGCTCGCACACACCGATCCACGACCCGCTGGAAGATCAAGACGATTTTCCCAAATCGGACTGGCGATACGACGTCGCAAACAACGATACGCACCTCGGCTACTGCGACTGGGTCGAAATGAACCGGGCGAACTCGATCGAACTGCCGAGCGATCGCACCAATCTGGATCACGACGCACTCGCCGAGGAAATCGACCGCAGCGCCTTTGAGACGTTTCGCGCCACTCTAAAAGACCATGCGCACGAATTGTGGGCGAAGATCACGGGCCGCGCATCTACCGACACTGCGTATCGAGCGACGGTTTCAAGGTGGTTCCACCACGGCGATACGGTTCTGCTCCGCGACCAGATCTGCGCACCCTTTTCGCCCGGCGCTCCGGTGAATAGCCGGGAATATCTCGACCATTTCAACGCATTTGCCCATTTGGACAGCGCCGGGATGCACTTTCGGGAATCCCACGCCGCTCAACCGATAGAAGCATAGCGCAGCACCAGCATAGCCCGAACCACCGCCAATCAAACGTCAATACCCGCCCCGGGGACTTCGTCCTCCGGGGCATTTTTTTGCCCTCAGCTTCGCAAAAACCCGTGTCGCGCCCCGTTCAATGGGCCCCGCATACCCGCGTGCCGCACCCTCAATGCCCCAGACATACGGCGCGCAAGGCCGCGGGGACGGTGTTCCGAGAGGGGGAGGGGGAAGGAGGAATTTGTCGAAGGCGAGGGCCTGAGACGCACCTCAACACAGGCTCCCGAGCAGCAAGACGGAGCCTCAGCCAAGGATACTAAGGCAATGAACATCGGTAGCCTCAAGCGCGACGCACGTGGCATTTTCATGGGTCGCATCGAGACCTTCGCGTTGGATCTCAACATCGGCCTTCGTCCGGTCAACTCGACGAATCCCTCCGCTCCCAAGTTCGACGTGCTCGCGCGCAACTGCGCTGGCAGGTTCGTCCAGATCGGCGCCCTCTGGGAGAAGATGGCGAACAACGGCACTGGCTCGTTCCTCCAGGGTCAGCTCAACGACCCGAGCTTCCCCGACGCGCTCGCGATCGCGGTCTTCCCCCAGCAGGACGAATCGCTCAACGTGGTGTGGTCCCGCCCAAAGAAGCGCGCCGCCAACCCGTTCGAGGAAGCTGCGCCGGCAGGCGCCGACGACGGCTTCGAACCGCGTACCGACGACTCGCCGGCGAACGACGCCTTCGCGCCTGCGAACGAGCTCGTCGACGCCTAACCCGCTCCTCCGGAAAAGGCGGCCCGGTCACCGGGTCGCCTTTTTTCGTACCAACCTCACGAAAGGCCTACGCCATGCTCACCGATTCCGAACGCTTCGCGTTCATCCCGACGCGCATCCACTCGTTCGAGACCTCCGGCAACGCCTACGACGCCTGCCAGACCGACGACGCGATCAAAACCGGGGATCTCCTCCTCATCTTGCCGGAAAAAATCGTTGGCCTGGCTTACGCCTGGCCGGTTGCCGTAACACTCGAATACGGGAAACTTCTTTCCTTCGTTTCAGCCGACCACCGCACCATCAGCGACCTGATGACGACGTTCCCGATCACGAGCGAACAGGTCATCGAGGCGATCCACCTGGCCCGTGCACTCGATTACCCGATCGATGAGATGCTCGACCGACTTTGTCCCGTCGACGCACAATAGCACGCACCGCCCGAACACAGTCCGCATTGATCTGGCACAACGCCTCGCTTACCTTGCGGACTGGAGGCAGAAGCATGTCACAGTCGGCAATCCCGGAAGTCCTTCTTACTTCACTTGGTCACGTCTATCTCCACGAGTACGATAGCGGTGACTTGCAAGTGAAATACTTCCGCTCTGCGCCAATCGCGCGGACCTTTAAGGACATTGCCGACGGGCGTGCCCGGTTCAACGAGACGATGACAGGCAAAAGCGAAAAGTACGCGTACTGGATCGTCCCCGCGATCCACGTGGCGGCCGTCATTGCGGATCTCGATGCAATCTGAAGGATCGTTCCATGAAGCACCCCATCCTCGCCGCTGTCTTCACCACCGGCATAGCCCTTCTCACCACCACGGCAGCCCTGATCGGCGATCACCAGCTCCCGCGAACCGACGAGGAATGGCTGACGAACGTCTATGTGGCATCATCGATGTTGATTGGCGCACCTCTGGCCTTCCTGGTCTTCGAAGCGAAATGGCTCCGCTTCGTATCCTATGCAGCAATGGCGACACTGGCCGCTCTTGCCATCCACCCCAATCGACTGATGCTCTTGACCACCTTCGGGATGTTCATCGTCTTCACGATCAGCACCACGCTCATGCGGGCGATCGAACGCAGATCCAGTCCATGATCTAAACCGACCGACAAGACCAAACCCGCCGAGCCCGGCCCCCACAAGGGATCGGGTTTTTCATGGGCACGAGGCGAGGTCACTGGCCCGAACACACGGCGCGCGAACCCGCACCGACGGACCTCAAAGAGGGGAGGGGGAAGGAGAAATGTGTCGAGGGCGAGGGCCTGAGACGCATCTCCAACTGGCTCCCGAGCAGCAAGACGGAGCCGAAGCCAAGGAAGCTAAGGCAATGAACATCGGTAACCTCAAGCGCGACGCACGTGGCATCTTCATGGGCCGCATCGAGACTTTCGCGCTCAGCCTCAACATCGGCCTGCGTCCGGTCACCTCGACGAACCCTGCCGCGCCCAAGTTCGACGTGCTCGCCCGCAACTCCGCAGGCCGGTTCGTCCAGGTCGGCGCCCTCTGGGAAAAGATGGCGAACAACGGCACCGGGTCGTTCCTGCAAGGCCAGCTCGACGATCCCCACTTCCCCGAGCCGCTCTCGGTGGCTGTCTTCCCGCAGCCGGATGACACGTTGAACGTCGCCTGGTCCCGCCCGAAGGCACGCGCCGCCAACCCGTTCGAAGAAGCACCCGCGGCCCAGGCCGACGACGGCTTCGCTCCGCGCACGGAGGACTTCCCCGCCGGCGACGCCTTCGAGACCACCGGGACGGAGGCCAAGCCGAAGCGCCAGCGCAAGCAGGCTCCCGCTGAAGCGCAGGCCGACCCGTTCGCCAGCGAAACCGGCGAGCTCGTCACCGCCTAACGAAGCCCCCAACCTTGGCGGTCCGACCATCCCCCCTGGTCGGACCGCTCTTTTTTTGCACCGGACACCTGAGACGCTAAGGACACGCCATGAGCCGATACAACATCCCCTCCGAACTCATCACCGATCCGCGAGTCTGCGAAATCGTGGTGGGATGGGACAGACCTCTGAAGACATTCTTCATTCAGGTGCATGTGAAGCACCCACGCCTTGAGGGCGAAACGCACCTCATTGTCCATGAGGGCGCGGACCTCGATCGACCCATTACGATGGATGCTCTGAAACAGATCATCACACCGTTTGGCTCGATCCCCGCCGAACAGGAAGCTGCCATGAAGGCTGACCAGGCGGCGAGCATCTCGACCCGCGACGGACCTGCGCAAGACCACATGAAGAACCTGCTTCGCCGGCTCTTCGATGACTGAAAGCGCCTGGCGAGGCGGCTATGCCGCCCGCCGCGCCATAATCGAGACCCAATGACGAGAGGAAAGGGGGAGCAGCCCGAGTAGGCGCAGCGAATGCACAGCGCGCAAACCGGAGATCTCCAATGGCCTACCTCGTTGCACTCTACCGCGTCGACCGCGCCTACGGCGGGCCCGAAGAGGGTTCCTGGTATTATGACTGCGGCGAACTCGAACGCATAGTTCGCGCGTGCCCCAGCGAAGCCTCTGCGAATGCCGTTGCCAACCGGCTCGATCGATTGCTCGACCGCCTGCAGGCAAGACGACCCGACGTCTCGAGCGTCCTCTATGACGGATCGCGCTTCTCCGCACGCGTCTATGCCCACCGGGCGCCGCCATTCTTCCCGGAACAGCGCCCCGTCTACGAATGACAATCCCAACGATCAGCATCGCACTCAGGAGCATCCTCATGGCCGACCGCTCGGACACTCACATCACTATCGGGGGCACCGTCTCCACACAACAATTCGAGACGATATGCGCCCACATCGCCGAATACCGCCTTGCGACGGAATGGGACGGATACGCCTTCCAGCCCTCGCACCTGCAAAACGGCGGCACACTCGACCTCTTCGGCCGCAGCCTCCCTGGCGGTTGCCCGGAGGAACTCGAAGCCTTCTGCGTGGCTAACGTGCTTCCTTACTGGCGATGGTCCGGAGCGTGCTACGGCGCTTACGATCCCGAAATCGTCATCTACCGCGGCGACGGCACCGCCATTTCTACCTACGGCGCCTCCGACTCCGAACATCCGTTCGTGTCGATCGCCGAACTCAAGGCGATCACGTCACTCGACGCCGTACACGAGCTTGTCCGCCTCGCCGACTTCACGCCTCCGGCATTCGTCGTCGTCGACGATTGAGCGCCGCTGCGCGCGCTCAGAGGAGAGAGGGCCTTCCAAAGCGGACTAACCTCAGGAGGACAAGATGCGCCAAGCCACCAACCACTCGTTCGATCCCGCCCACCAGCACCGCCGCGCGCGATTTCACTACTCGGCCTACTGGGGCACCTGGTCCCTGGTGCTGACCCACCGATGCAAGGCCAAGCCAAGCTATGGTCCCACGATCGAGATCGACTTGACCCCAATTCACAACGACGTCGCCGGCATCCAGCAGCTGCTCGGAATGAACGTGCGCCGGCATTGCACGGATCCACGCCCTCGCGACGTCTTCGCCGACGAGCTCCCAGAGGGCATCGAGTCGCTCGTCCGCGACCTCTTCGGACGCGAAGCCGCCGACTGGCTGCTCGACCCGACGACCGAGATTCTCGGCAAGATCCATTGGGAGCGGCTGCGCGACCTGTCCAATGGCGGCGCTTCGCTCTACGCCATCGTCCATCCGCGCTTCGCTTCGCAACTGCCGGTCTGGACACATCCCGGTCAGCGCGCCGCCTGAACATCCAGCGAACGAAAGTTGCCATTATGCCCAATATCGCTATATTGTCTCGACCTCAGAGCCGGAGACACAGCATGTCCGAACCCCACGCCGTGGAGCGCAAGCGCGTTCCTCTCACCCGCTTCCACAACGCGACCGGCGAATATCTGGACGAGGCCATGCGCAGTCCGATCATCCTGACCAAGCACGGCCGCAAGCTGCAGGCGATCGTCGACAGCAACTACCTGGAACGCCTCGAGGCCATCGCCCGCGGAAATATCCTGCGGGCAATGGACATTCAGGCCGTCGCTTCGGCCGACATGCCTGACGATCTGCGCCAGCGCATCCTCGCGACCCAGCCCACGCCCGAGGAAATCGCCAATGACACCTGGAACGATTGACCAGCTGCGCATTGGCCACATCCTCAACTTCGTCTACCTGTTCCGCGAAGAAGCCGCCGCAGGCCGCGACGAAGGTGTCAAGGAACGGCCTGTTATCGTGCTCGACGCACATATCCCCACCAACCGCGTCCACGTCCTTGCAGTCACAACCAAAGGGGACCCCCTAAAGGGCTCGGTTCCCATCCCTCACGAGGTCGCTCGGGCCTGCGGCCTCTCGCTCAACTCCTCGGTCGTGGTCTCCGAATTCAATGCGTTCCGCTGGCCCGGATATGACATCAGGCCTCTCGCGACAGGCTACATCATGGGCCGCCTCACACCCGGCTTCACGGCGAAAATCCGCGCACTTGCCGCGAATGCTGAGCCCGTCGAACGAGACTAGACGCCCATCAGTCTCCCCACCAGGTCGACGTCCCTTCCGCCCCCGACACGTCCATCCTAAAACCATGAAAACGCAACACCGGGAGACGACCATGGGACCGATACCGCCGAAAATGCCAACTCCGAAGAGCGCCTTCGACTATGTGACGATGTGCCTCGCAATAGGTGCGGTCATTGGCTTCGCCTATCTGGCCTGGCACCATCTGACCTGACTGCGGGCACCACCCGCACACGCTACCTCTTCGCCAAGGCATTGATTGCCTGCGGCGCTTGCTCGCCGCCCTCGAAACGACCTTTCGGGTCCTACCGAGGGCGCCTGCGCCCCCCGACCACGAGATCAGCTGCAGCACTTCGCCGAGCGTATAGCCGGCCCGGACCAGACTCGCCTCGCGCGCGAGACCATCGCGACCGCCGTTCACGCTGACCGCCCGCGCTACCATGCCAGAATCGACCGACGTCAAGGATCGCGGTCCCCTGCCGATTTTCGGCGCCTGTCGGCGTCGTAAGACCAAAAATCGGCAGGAACCCCGCGCCGAGCGCCTGTGGCGTCCATGACCTCGTCTCCCGGCATGATCCGCTGTTGCCGTCATCGAGACAGATGACCATCAAACTGGAGGACGACATGCTCGACATCACACGCTGCACAGGACGAAACCGCTACACCGGCAAGGATATCATCAAGGCGCGGCACGCAACCAAGTTCATCGGCCGAGGAAGCCCGCGAAGCTCGACCGACGCCTACCGCCGCGCCATTGGTCCCGACCTCGCCAATTGCGGAACCTATAGCTGCACGGACATCGTTTTCGTCTCGGCCGAAGGTGCCCGGCCCGGCAGGCTCAATCCCGACAGTGACGAGCTCCAACTGGCGATCGCTGCACGGGCAACCTTCATCACCGATGTCCCGGCTGACCGCCAGCGGCCCTATAACGTCGGAGAGCGCCAGGTCGAAACGCTTCTCACCGATGCCGGATATATCGAGCGCCGCCCCGGCATCTGGTCCCCCGCTCCCGGATGAGAGCCAAAGCGACACTGCTCGCTACGGTCGCACGACAACTCACAGCTGCTCAGTCCAGCAACGCACCCGGCCTCAAATACGGCGTTTGGCCAACGCCGCGCGATCCACGCCACTTCCCCGGCGAGCGCAACGCGCCCCAATCCGAGACGCAGCCCCGAAACCACCCGTCGCGCGACGGCTACGCGCCCGCGCTCTGATTCCCCTTCAGGGACAGCCGCCTTCACAGGTCAACCCAAACTCCCGCAGTAAACCCGGCCACCAGCTTCGGTCGCAACGTCACTTCGGCAACCGCCACCGTGCTGACATCGATCGGCGGATCTGGACGCCGAACCGCCAAACCGGGCGAAGTCGATAACGCACAGCCTGCAAGTCATGCGGACCTGGACAGACCGAAACGTCACCAGAAACCGACATCAGACCCCCCGACGACGACCACGGCGAACAAGTGCCACGACACCAGCACCACCGCAGCGCCAACAGGACGCCCGCTGAGAGGGATGAAACCTACGACCGTGCGGACCCCGCACAACCCCAATTTATCGACCGTGAAGAGGCCTACGGCCGTCTTCCGCACCACTCGAAAAATTGAGGTTCCCCTCCCTTTGGCGCCGCCTTGGCGGCGCGTCGGTCAGTGCGCGGCGCCCTCATGCACGGCCTCCAGTCAATTTCATCCCGGCGGGACGGTCCCGCTGGCACCACTGGAGGTCAATATCATGAGCAACACCGTTCACCTCACTGGCCGCATCGGCTCAGACATCGGCACTTTCGGCAACGGCAACAACGGCGGCTGCTACTTCCGCTTCGTCACCAGCAAGACCAAGCTCGTCGACAACAAGCCGGTCAAGGACGCCAACGGCTACAACGAAACCTACGACCAATGGCACAACATCA
This sequence comes from Sphingomonas sp. SKA58, assembly GCF_000153545.1. Lineage (NCBI taxonomy): Bacteria > Pseudomonadati > Pseudomonadota > Alphaproteobacteria > Sphingomonadales > Sphingomonadaceae > Sphingomonas > Sphingomonas sp. SKA58. Next base: position 59,336 of record NZ_AAQG01000020.1, on the reverse strand, counting down.
AGGTCTTCGGCGGTCTGGCGAAAGCGGTCGCGAACCACAAGAAGAAGGGCGAACGGCTCTATATCCGCGGGGAACTCCGCTACTCGACCTACGAGAAGGGCGGCGACACCCACGAGAAGGCCGAGATCGTCGCCGACGAGGTCGAATTCCTCTGACCCACGACGGGCGGCCTCCGGGCCGCCCGCTTCGCTTCAGGAGACAAGCAATGAACGCTCTTCACCAATTCGAAGATGTCGCGGGTATCGCCAACGGCATCGGTATCACCAACCCGCACCTCCTCAACCGCATCCGGGCAACCGCCGCGAACCTCGACCACTACGAGATCGCCGCCCACCTCAACAACGCGATCGGCAATGCCGCCGACGCCGCACACGCCCGCTCCTACGAGGAAGAATACCTCCTCGAGGCCAGCGCCGAGACGATCACGGACTACGAATACTACCACGAGCTCGCCGCAGCCTGGTCCGTCGTCGCCACGGAGCATCAGCTCACCAGCCTCGAAACCATCCTCGCCAACGACGGGTCGGTCCACTGACCCGTCACACTCCCGAAAGGAGATCCCCAATGTTCACGGAAACCGACATCCAACGCCTCAATGAGATCTACCGCGACAAAACGGCATCCTACATGGCCGTCGCCCCCGAAATCGCCCGAGCATCGCTTGACGCCTTGGCCGACATCGCCACCCGCCTCGCCAGCCAATTCACTTTGGTTACCGAAGGCCTCCCCATATCAGAAACGCCGGTCATCGCCATCCGGAGGACCGGGTACACCTCACCAACCTACGAAGTCATCACCGCCCGCTATCAGCCATCATACCGGCCAAACTCGCCATGGCGAATGCTCGGATCGGCAAGCGTCCACGATTCCGGAGAACCTGTCCTCGCATGGCGCTACGCCGACAACTGGTTCGCCCTAGACGCCTAACCACCCGCGCGCCCGCTTCGCCCTGGCGGCTCTGTCGCTATGCACTTTGGAGCGCGCTCGCGTGGCCAGAGCGACCTGATCGGCCGCTGCCGGACCGCGTCGTCGCGGTCCAGCTCGCGCGCCGGCCCTCACTTGTCCTCGCTGTCGCACATCCGTGCGCCTACGCCTCGGACTGCGCTCGAAACCGGCGCGTCCCAGCCTCTCTATAGTGTCGTCGCGCCGGTGCGCCCACTGAAAGACCTGACCTCAGCAAGCGCCCGAAACGCCTTAGTCAACCTGATCGTATCGAGCCCGGCCAAATAACCCTGAAACCCATCCGCGCTCAGCTTGCCATTCTCATCGACGGGCAATGACCGGATCGCCGGTGCAACAACCGCGTTGAACATTGCCATCCGCTCCGGGTTCTCCGCTGCGGCCAGTTCCAGCACCAAATCCATACGCTGATCTGCGTCAGCCCGCCACTTCCCGTCCTTGTCCAGAACAATCGCATCAAGCTTGGGAGTGACCATTTCTAACAGATGCGCTCTCTGCAATTCGTCATAAACACGCCAGAGCGCCTCACCACAACCGCAACTTCTTTCCGCACTCCATCCTTCAATCTGCTCCCACAGTTCATCGGGAATGCTCATTCGCGCGATCAATTCTAAATCGTCGCGCGTCTCACAGGCCGATAAAGCATCATGGTTCAGCAGCCGCTTCAAGACTTCACTTCGACAGTCTTTCTCCGATAACGTCTTTTTAGATATCCGACCCACGACGTCCTCCACTCGCTCATGCTTGAACTTACAAACGACCAATTCCGTGAGCTTAGAATGCCAACAATATACAGTTTGGTCCACAAGACGATGGCGCCTGCCCGGCTTCCGATGGAACCCGGGCACCGTGCTCTACTCGCTAAGGCCGGACGCGCCCCTCTCGGGACGCCTGCGGCCCAAGCTCACGGAACCCCGTCAAAGCCGGGTTTCCGCCCATTCGGGTGACGATCACCCGCTTCGCTTGGCGCATCGAACCGGCAACCCGGCCCATGCTCGCACGCTAGGGGTTCGTCCTGCGTCCGAACGCCCTGGCGCGCTGCGCCACCGTCTTGCGACGGCTCAGGGATCGTCTCTCGCGCAACCATGACCCGGGCCTGGCGCGGTCTTTCTCGCAGCTGCGCTGCCCGAAAGACCGCGCCCTGTGCGACGATCGCGCAGTCCCTCGACAGGCTCGGACGCGATCGAGCAAGCCCCTTCCTTCCCTCTCTCTCTGAGCACCCATGCTGTCATGCCGATGCTTCAGGCCTCAAGCATCGCCGGTCCCCCCATTTTGCCGCACACGGCAAAACGGCTCCCCCGGCGCCCGCAGGCGGCCGCACACGGCCGTGCTTGACCCCCTCGCGCGACATGACCCGACCTCCCGGTCATCACGATGATGACCACCCACGGAGGATCTTATGTCGAATACCGATTTCAACCACGACGAAATGCTGACTGTCGCGCACACCAAGGACCCGGAAGTCACCAAGGTCCATGCCGTCAATATCGCCGGCATACGCTTGTCCGGCCCGCGCTACCTAAAGCTGGATTGCGAAGACGCCGGCGGCAACCGCTACCAGCTCGAGATCGTCGAAGACGGCTTCATCTGACACCGGGGGCTTCGGCCCCCTTTTTTGTTCGCACAACACCTAAGACCCGCGCGCCAATGCCTCGCCCTGGCGGCTTTGCCGCTATGGGCTTCGGCGCGCGCTCGCGTGGCCATCAAGCGGCCTCAACCGGCCGCTGCCGGTCCGCGTCGTCGCGGACCAGCTCGCGCGGCGACGCTCCCTTGTCCTCGCTGTCGCACATCCGTGCGCCTGCGCCTCGGACTGCGCTCGACGCCGACGCGCCGGGTTTACGCGCCGACCTTCTCCAAAAGATATGACGTACCCGGGCAGGCTTTCAGGCGCGCCAGTTCGATATACGCAGTCCGCTGGCGCCTTCTTTGCGCGTCATCGATGACGGCAAGCATATCCGCGCCCAGTCCATCGCGCTTCGTTGTATCGTGCTTGGCGCCGATCGCCTCACCGACGGTCATGTCCTGCTCCGCGCTCCATTCCTCGGCCTTGGCCCACAAAGCCTCCGGGATCTTGTGCAGCAGAATCAGCTCCAGATCTTCCCGGCTGTCGCACGCGAGAAGCGCATCATGAGCCAGCAAATTGCTCAAAACCTCATCAACCTGCCCATCCATTCGAATTCCTCTCGTTCCACGCGCCCGGTTCCAGGCGAAGTATGTTCCTCGCAATTTCATGCCCAATTCTCACCCTCTCGTCCATCTTGATCACAACACCGGATGGATGCCTCGCGATAATCTCGTTCATCCGGCGACAAAATCGGCACAAGACGATCACCGGGCAGCCGACAAAGGATGGACGCTGTCGTGCAGGTTGCGCGAATTGCTGGCCCTGAATTCATGATGATCGAAGTTGAGGATCAGCAGCATGGCGTCTGCCCGTCTTCCGGTGGAAGCCGGGCACCGCGCTCTATTCGCTAAGGCTGGATGCGCCCCTCACGGGACGCCTGCAGCCTAAGCTCACGGAACCCCGTCTGCGCCGGGTTTCCGCCCATTCGGGTAACGATCGGCTGACGTATTCCCGAAGTGGCGTAGAGGGCCTTCAGCCCCCATGCCGACTTCGGACGCCTCCGGCACATGCTCGGCACCTCCGGGTTCGTCCTTCGTCCGAACGCCATCGGCACCTGCGCCAAATGCCTCTTGCGACCCGAAAGGCGGGGGCCTGCGCGCTGCTTTCTAGCGGTCCTGCGGCCCGTGCGAAAGACTGCGCGCCTGTGCGCGATCGTGCCTGTCCCGAGACAAGCTCGGGGCACGATCGGCAGGCCCCCTAATCTCTCTCTCTCTCTCTGAAGTCCAATGATGAAAAGACGGTCAGGAGCGGCGTCAAGGATGCGCGGTCCCCCCCCTTTTCACGACCAGTCGCTTCGCTTTGTGGCCGAGAAAAGCGGCTCCCCCGCGCCCCGCAAAGCGGCGTTAACCGGGGTCCGTCCGCTGCGCTCCCGGCTTCCCGGTCAACGTCCCTGACCCCACTGTGCCCGCTTTCCTCAAGGACTTCGTCATCGAGTGGATGACAACCTGGAGGATTACATCATGACCACTTCGCACAACAACTTCGCCGATTTCGCCGCTTTCTACGCAGCCGAAACCAAGGCTCCGGACTTCGACGCTGCCTTCTCCGAGCAGAACAGCACCTCGCAGCTCTCGGTCTTCGATGAACCCACCGATGCCGCCATGCCCGACCCGCAGCAGGCTCAGGCTGCAATGGAGATGATGCTCTCCACGGTCTTCGACCTGTTCCGCGACACCCGGATGGAAGAGTTCGCCCAGGACATCGCATGGGGCATCGTCAACAGCTTCCACGTCACCGCAGGCCGGATCGCCAAGCGCGAAGACGACGCGGCCAAGAAGCTCGGCGACATGGTCCGCACCTATGACCCCTCCGAGATCTACGCCACCGAACTCGAGGAAACGCAGCTGATCTGCCAGAGCCTCATGGATTGCCGCGAGGCGATGGAGGCCATGCGCGACTACGCCGGCGAGGTCTACCGCGTCGAGACGGGCCGCCCCTTCAGCACCATCAAAGGCTCCAAGGTCAGCAACGGAACGACCGCCAGCCAGATCGACGGGCGCGACTTCCTCGCCGCACGCGCTGCCAAGCGCCGCGAAGAATTTGCCCCGACCGGCCCCGTGGTGATCTTCTCGGGCGGCGACCAGTGGCACGACCACGAACTACTCTGGGATGCCCTGGACAACGCCCACGCCCGCATCCCGAACATGATCCTCGCCACCACCGCACAGCACAAGGGTTGCGACCAGATCGCCCACGCCTGGGCCGCCTCGCGCGGGATCAAGACGGTGCGCTTCACCCTCAACCGCGGCCTCGGCAAGCGCGCCGGGTTCGTGCGCAACGAGCAGCTGATCAACCTCAAGCCGGTCCACGCGGTCATCTGCGAAGGCTCCGGCCTGCAGTCGAACCTGCTCACCCGGGTCCGCGAAGCTGGCGTCCCCTACAACGCCTTCGCCCTGCGCCACCAGCGGGCGGCTGCATGACGCAGCCACGGAGGGCGCCGCTCTGGCGGCGTCCTCCTTCTTTTTCCTTTTCTCGCGTCTCAGGTGGCACGCGGCGTAGAGGGTGCCCACAGGCACCCCCATGCCGCGCACCATCACAGCGAAGCCCCAACCGTCATTTCCGCCCACCCCGGCATAGCAGACCCTCGTGCCGCTCGGTGCATTCGCACCTTTGCGCACATCGTTCGGCTCGCCTGACGTCGGCTCCTGCGGACAGGTCGGAGGCGTGCCGAAAGGGCAGTGGCCGGCGCGGCAGTCCCTTGCTCGCTGGCGGCCCATTGGCCGCTTCGCATCGCGCGGTCTGCCTTGCCGGATCACGGCCTCGCCCGCAGTGGCTTGCAGCGGTTCGCCGTCGCGAACCAGCTGCTTCGCCCGGGCTCGCCTGCGTGGCATCAAGCGGCAACGGGGCGGCTCTCGCGGCACCATCAGAATGACCCACCCCGGCATAGCCGACCCTCGTGCCGCTCGGTGCGTTCGCACCTTTGCGCACATCGTTCGGCTCGCCTGACGTCGGCTCGTGCGGACAAGTCGGAGGCGTGCCGAAAGGGCAGTGGCCGGCGCGGCAGTCCCTTGCCCGCTGGCGGCCCACTGGCCGCTTCGCATCGCGCGGTCTGCCTTGCCGGATCACGGCCTCGCCCGCAGTGGCTTGCAGCGGTTCGCCGTCGCGAACCAGCTGCTTCGCCCGGGCTCGCCTGCGTGGCATCAAGCGGCAACGGGGCGGCTCTCGCGGCACCATCAGAATGACCCACCCCGGCATAGCCGACCCTCGTGCCGCTCGGTGCGTTCGCACCTTTGCGCACATCGTTCGGCTCGCCTGACGTCGGCTCCTGCGGACAGGTCGGAGGCGTGCCGAAAGGGCAGTGGCCGGCGCGGCAGTCCCTTGCTCGCTGGCGGCCCATTGGCCGCTTCGCATCGCGCGGTCTGCCTTGCCGGATCATGGCCTCGCCCGCAGTGGCTTGCAGCGGTTCGCCGTCGCGAACCAGCTGCTTCGCCCGGGCTCGCCTGCGTGGCATCAAGCCGCAACGGGGCGGCTCTCGCGGCACGATCGGCACCGCCCACCCCGGCATAGCAGACCCTCGTGCCGCTCGGTGCATTCGCACCTTTGCGCACATCGTTCGGCTCGCCTGACGTCGGCTCCTGCGGACAGGTCAGAGGCGTGCCGAAAGGGCAGTGGCCGGCGCGGCAGTCCCTTGCTCGCTGGCGGCCCATTGGCCGCTTCGCATCGCGCGGTCTGCCTTGCCGGATCATGGCCTCGCCCGCAGTGGCTTGCAGCGGTTCGCCGTCGCGAACCAGCTGCTTCGCCCGGGCTCGCCTGCGTGGCATCAAGCCGCAACGGGGCGGCTCTCGCGGCACCATCAGAATGACCCACCCCGGCATAGCAGACCCTCGTGCCGCTCGGTGCATTCGCACCTTTGCGCACATCGTTCGGCTCGCCTGACGTCGGCTCCTGCGGACAGGTCGGAGGCGTGCCGAAAGGGCAGTGGCCGGCGCGGCAGTCCCTTGCTCGCTGGCGGCCCATTGGCCGCTTCGCATCGCGCGGTCTGCCTTGCCGGATCACGGCCTCGCCCGCAGTGGCTTGCAGCGGTTCGCCGTCGCGAACCAGCTGCTTCGCCCGGGCTCGCCTGCGTGGCATCAAGCGGCAACGGGGCGGCTCTCGCGGCACCATCAGAATGACCCACCCCGGCATAGCCGACCCTCGTGCCGCTCGGTGCGTTCGCACCTTTGCGCACATCGTTCGGCTCGCCTGACGTCGGCTCGTGCGGACAAGTCGGAGGCGTGCCGAAAGGGCAGTGGCCGGCGCGGCAGTCCCTTGCCCGCTGGCGGCCCACTGGCCGCTTCGCATCGCGCGGTCTGCCTTGCCGGATCACGGCCTCGCCCGCAGTGGCTTGCAGCGGTTCGCCGTCGCGAACCAGCTGCTTCGCCCGGGCTCGCCTGCGTGGCATCAAGCGGCAACGGGGCGGCTCTCGCGGCACCATCAGAATGACCCAACCCGGCATAGCCGACCCTCATGCCGCTCGGTGCGTTCGCACCTTTGCGCACATCGTTCGGCTCGCCTGACGACGGCCCCTGCGGACAGGTCGACGGCTTGCCGAGAGGGCAGTGGCCGGCGCGGCAGTCCCTTGCTCGCTGGCGGCCCGTTGGCCGCTTCGCATCGCGCGGTCTGCCTTGCCGGATCACGGCCTCGCCCGCAGTGGCTTGCAGCGGTTCGCCGTCGCGAACCAGCTGCTTCGCCCGGGCTCGCCTGCGTGGCATCAAGCGGCAACGGGGCGGCTCTCGCGGCACCATCAGAATGACCCACCCCGGCATAGCCGACCCTCGTGCCGCTCGGTGCGTTCGCACCTTTGCGCACATCGTTCGGCTCGCCTGACGTCGGCTCCTGCGGACAGGTCGGAGGCGTGCCGAAAGGGCAGTGGCCGGCGCGGCAGTCCCTTGCTCGCTGGCGGCCCATTGGCCGCTTCGCATCGCGCGGTCTGCCTTGCCGGATCATGGCCTCGCCCGCAGTGGCTTGCAGCGGTTCGCCGTCGCGAACCAGCTGCTTCGCCCGGGCTCGCCTGCGTGGCATCAAGCCGCAACGGGGCGGCTCTCGCGGCACGATCGGCACCGCCAAACCCGGCATAGCCGACCCTCGTGCCGCTCGGTGCATTCGCACCTTTGCGCACATCGTTCGGCTCGCCTGACGACGGCCCCTGCGGACAGGTCGACGGCGTGCCGACGGGATAACTGCAGGATCGTTCATCCTCACACTCGTTCGCTTCGAACATCGATTGACCGGCTCCGCTTCGGTCCGGCCTCGACTGCCCTCGACCACGACCAGGCAACGCCGGTCGGATCGCATCCGGCTCGCTCGCTGGGCAGTCGTCCATGCGGACGATCATGCCGCAGCTTCGCCTTGCCGGGATGCGCTCACACTGACTGCAACGGAAGCGTCAGAGTCGCCTCGCTGTCGGGTCGCTGAACGCGACCACGCCCGCGCCTCGGCGTCTTGATCAAACTACTGAAGCCGCTCAATCGCCTGCTCCAAGCCGATCTCCTTTGCGCGCCCCACGAGTGACGCGAGCTTGTCGGCGGGAAGACCCTTCAAGGCCGCCTGAAGCTCCTTCGCTCGAGCCTCGGCAATGGCCGCTTCCGTTGCTTTCACCTCCGCCTTCAAAGCCACCAAACGCTCTTCGAGCGCGGCGATCGATCCGCGAGCTTTACGTGTCATTTCCATATCCTCATTTCAAGGTTTTCCGACGCGACAGGAAATCGTCTCATTTGCCACTTCGTGTCAATCACGATCAATCTCCAGCGCGCCCCTTTACGCGCAGACGGTGACCACCCACTGGACGACTTGAGCGGCTCCCTATGGCCGCCGGAAATGATGAAGCGTTCGCCATTAGGCTCGAACCATCCCCCGGAATGGACGCCGCGCGTCAGCGTGGCGGGAACGGTTCAGTCTCTCGCTTTAGGCGAACGATCTAGCTCTACTTGGGGCAGCATACCTTACGCCACTACGTTGCGTGAAGAATGGTGAAAAACCAACCGTTTAGAACGCCTAGACCCACCCCGTCCGCGTAGCCGCCCGCTACGCCCTTGTTTTTACGGCCTTTTTCCGGCGCCCCAAACGACCCTCGAAGGGCAACACCGTTCGGTTGCAAACCGTCGAAAACCGCCCTAAAATACACGCTCCGATATCCATGCCAGCACCCGTCGCCAAACGGGACTGCCATGAAAAAGACACACCAGGTCAACCTGCGGTTCGACGACTCTCAACGAGAGTTTCTCGACCAGCTACTGATCTCTCCCAATGACAGCCACGGTGCGATTGTGCGCCGTCTTTTGTGTCTTCTGCAGCTGTCGCCGGAGTTGCGTCGCCTTTTCGAGCGCTTCCAAGCGAACGAATTTGATCCGATCAACAGCACTCCTACACGCGCACAAATCGCACAAATCAACGAATCCATACCGGCCGTGCGCAACATCGCGAGCACCGTAGAAGCACTCATAGCGAACCTGTCCGCAACCCGCTTATCCCCCGAGCCGTCTCCGAACGACGTGCCCCCAAATGACAATACCGGCAACGCCAAGATACTTCGCCGGATGCACGCGATCCTCGAATACCTGAACACCGCCACAGCGCTGGATCTCTCGGACGCTCCTAAGGAGAAGTCCGACGCGGTACTTCAGGCCACAAAGAACCGCTTGAGAGCCTTTTACGCACCTCCGCAACCAACACCCAGGCAATCCTCCATACCGGCTCAAACAGGCAAGGTAGCCGCCGAACCCGGCCGAGCCTCAACCAGCTCGAAAGGGGTCTAAGCGATGTCCAACGATATCCGCACCAACCGTGAACACATCCAGGTCAAGCACGCCTCTCAGCGCGGAAAAGTGCAGCGCAATGCCAACGACTTTACCCGCGGTTCGCAGCTGTTCGTTCACGAGCTTCAGATGTTCGGCGAAGGGCTCAAGGTGCCCTTCTACATCATCCTCTCCATCTTCGCGCTGTCAGCCGTCACAGCGTTAATGATCTGGTACTCCCACAAGGAGTTCTACCTCGCCTTCATGCGCGTCTACTCGGCGCTCTGGAGCTATTTCGAGTTCGACCCAGAGAAGCCCGTGGAGCTCCATCTGCTCAATGGCAAAATTGGGCATACGACGATGCAGTACGTCTCGCTGGTTCCAGAGGTTCGGCAATCGTGGAACCGACTCCTGAACGTACTTTTCAGCAGCTTCATGTTCTCCGTAATGATCGGCTACCCGGCCTCGATATGGTTCGTCCAGCATTCCAAGAAGCGCGGGAACGAGATCCTTCAGGATCACCACGAACGAGGCGCCCTGCTGGTCGACCAAACGATCCTCGACACCAACGTGCGATCCTATAACTCGCGGCAAGCATTCGTCGAATGGGAGCGCGAAGACCCGGCAAACCGTACAGCTGCAAAGTGGGCAAAGATGAGCAACCGGGAGCGCCATCAAGAGGGTGTTCATTTTCCCTATCTGCTCGCCGGCCTGCCGTATCCGTACAAGACCGAAATGGCTCACACCATGTTCATCGGTTCGACCGGTTCGGGCAAAACCGTCCAGATGCTCACAATGATCGAGCAGAGCAAAAAGCGCGGCAACAAGGCCGTCGTGTTTGACCTTACCGGCCAGTATGTCGAGCGCTTCTACAACCCCGAAACTGACATCATCCTCAACCCATTCGATGTGCGCTGCCCGTCCTGGACAATCTTCAACGACTGTCCCGGCTATGTGGAAATGACAGCAGCAGCCAACGCGCTCGTGCCCTCAGATGGTGGCACAGGGGAGCCGTTCTGGGTTCAAGCTGCACGGACCCTTTTTGTCGAAATGTGTGAGAAGCTCCGCTCTGAAGGACGCACGACCAATCGCGACATCGCCCGACGGCTGATGACGGCAGATCTGAAAACAATTCACGAATCACTTCGCAACACAATCGCATCGCCGATCACCTCGACGGAAGCCGCCCGAATGGCGGAATCGATTCGCTCGACGTTCGTAACCAATGCGCAGGCGCTCCGATTCCTGCCCGACGCAGGGAAACGGTTTTCGATCACCGAATGGCTCGCCTCTGACGTCCCGGGATCAACCCTCTTCATCAGTTCCACCTACAGCGATCTACAGCTTACGAGGCAGCTGCTGACCCTTTGGCTGGACATCGCCGTGCAGCGGCTCCTGATCATGCCTCGCACCCGACAATTGCGCAGCTGGTTCTTCTTCGACGAAATCCATGCTCTGCACCGTCTGCCGGCGATCGAGAACGGGCTCCAAACGGCCCGCGGCTATGGAGGCGCGTTTGTTCTCGGCTTGCACAGCTTCGACAAACTGGCGGAGACCTATGGCGAGAAATCAGCCAACACACTGGCCGCCCTCGCGCGCACAAAGCTGATCCTCACGACTGCCGACACAACGACCGCAGAAACGTGCTCGGCCTTCATCGGCTCGCGCGAGGTCCGACAGATGGACGAAGGCTACTCCTACGGCATCAGCAAGATGCGCGACGGATCGACCGTAACGCCCACCACGAAGGTCGAACCTCTCGTTCTCCCTGACGACCTGATGAACCTCCCTTCGCTATCCGGGTATGTCAAATTTGCCGAAGGCTTCCCGGCAGCTCGGATCAGCTACCCCTTCAAGGACTGGCCCGTTCAAGCGCCCGGTTTCCTCCGTCGCCAGAACATTCGGCCAATCGAAGCGATGTACGAGTTGGGCCGCACCGAGCAAACTGCCAACAGCTTCGGAACACCCCCCGACGCCAACGCGGAAGGTGGCCTCACATCCAAGCCGGACCAACTCATCGGCGTTCCGACTGACGCCCTCGACATAATGGGCGGCGACGACAACATGCCGCTGTTCGAGGAATACGAGCGGCAACAGCGTGAGGCACCAGTCGAGCAGATGCGCGGCAACGCCGAAGAGCGTCGCACCGACCCTGAGACAACCCTAGAACAACAACAGTCTGACTCCAGTCGCGACCACGCGAACCAGACAGATTTCGCGCGCGACCGGACCTCCAGCGAACGAGCACAGCTCCTCGAGGCACAAATCTCAGCGGCCGAAGAAGCGACGCGCGAAGATGGGATCGAGATGTAAGCCATGCTCACCGTCTCGGCCATTCGCTCGTCCAGCGGCGCATCAAGCTACTTCGCAGCTGACAATTACTATTCGCAGCCGGACACGTCGATTTCGAACCAATGGCACGGCGCCGGCGCCGAGCGCCTGGGTCTCGAAGGCGAAGTAGCGCCCGACGCGCTTGAGGCCATTTTCGACGGAATCAATCCCGGAACAGGTGACCGTATCACCCCAGAGAACACGGTTCGCAAAGGGGTCGATCTCACCTTCAACGCCCCCAAAGGCGTATCGCTCCTCGCTCTTGAAGGCGGTGATGCCCGTCTGCTCAAAGCGCAGGAAACCGCGGTCATGCGGACAATGGCCTACATCGAGAAATACTTCGCTCAAGCGCGTGTTATGAAGGATGGCGTCCGCCAGGTCGTCAACACGAAGAACCTGACCTACGCGGCGTTCACCCACGACACCAACCGCAATCAGGAAGAACACCTCCACACACACGTTACAATCGCCAACATGACGCAGATGCCTGACGGCAGCTGGAAGGCCCTCCACAACGACGCGATCTGGAAAAACAACACCCTGTTCGGTTCGCGATACAATGCCGAACTGAACCAACTCGTGCGCGACCTGGGCTACCAGACCCACGCCACGGGAAACTATGCGCAATTCGATATCACCGGAATCCCCCAAAACATCACAGAACTGAACAGCACCCGCGCAGGCGAAATTATGGCGCGCTCTGCAGAATTGGGGATCAAAGACAGGGCAGGGCGCGGCATCGTGATCCTCGACACCCGCAACCCCAAGGAGCCAATCTCCGACCGAGGTGCATGGCTGCAAGCCGCATACGAGAAGAACCTTGCAGCGGGTTTTGATGTGCGCGCTTTTGCCGAGAGCGCCCGTGAGGCTTCACAGGAACGCTCTACAATCCTCGACCGCGTGGTCGACATGGCACACCGTCTTGGCGAACGCCTCGGTCCAAACGTCGACCTCAGCGACCCCCGAATGTCACACTCGATCTCCGACCGGCTGTTCATGCCTATCGAAAAGCTGCGCACCGAGTGGGCGGTTGCATCAGCGATCAACAAACTCTCCGAACGTGAAGCGGTGTTCACACAGTCCGACGTCATCAAGACGGCCCTCGGCTTCCGGGAGCCCGGCGTCACGCCAGAACGTGTCGATCAGCGCCTTGCGGAACTCCACGAGCAGAAGCTTGTCCTCCACAACGAACGCGACGATCCCAACCACCCTTCGACACAGATCACCACGCCGGAATCCCTGCTGCGGGAGCAGCAGGTCATCGCAGGATTCATGCGCGGAAGGGGGGAGGGGGAGGCCAGCCTGTCGCCTGCGGAGGCGCAGGAGCGCCTTCTCGACCGTCAGGCCCAGCAGGCAGGGGTGGCGGGGGGAATCGTGCTCAACGCCGGCCAGATGGTCGCTGCGCGGCACGCTCTGTCGAGCCCTGACCGGTTTGTCGCCGTCCAGGGCGACGCCGGCACTGGCAAGTCGACGATGGTCCAGGCCGTATCCGAAGTTCAGCAGATGGTGGCGGCCAGCCTCCCGGACACCAACAAGACCGTCGTCGGCCTCGCCTCCTACAACGCGATGGTCAAGGATCTCGGGGAATCGGCCAAGATCGAAAGCCATACGATCCAGTCTTTCCTCCACGCCTACGAGAACATCGCCCGTTACGGCAGCGAAGACCGGCAGGCCGAAGCCCGCGTCGAACTGGCGGACAAGATCTTCATCGTCGACGAAAGCTCGGTCGTCGGCACCCGGGCCATGCACGGCCTGGTCACGATCGCCGAGAAACTCGGGATCGAGAAGATGGTCTTCATGGGGGACCGCTACCAGCTGGCCGCGATCGCGCAGGGCAAGCTGTTCGCGGTCGGCCAGGACTCGGCGCTCGACACTCGCCGCATGTCGGAGAACATCCGCCAGGCCGGCAACCCGGCGCTGGTGGAGGTTGCAGCTCTCGCGCGTGAAGGCGAGTTCTCGCAAGCCTTCGACCTGCTCGGCGCCAACTTCCGCGAAGACAAGGACTTCGTTGCCCGCGGCGTCGAGCACTACCTCTCGATGCCCGCTGCGGATCGCCTCCAGACCATGCTGATCGTGCCGGGCCGCGCGCTGAAGGACGAGGTCAACATCACCGCCCAGCAGCTGCTCCGCGCAGAAGGCGCACTCACCGGACCAGAACGACAGGTCTCCGTCCTTGAGCAGATCTCCAAGACCCGTGAGGATCTGCGCTACACCAGCTCCTATCGTGAGGGCATGGTGTTCGAGAACGCTCGCGACAACGCAGGGACCGGGCTGCCGGCAGGTTCCTATGATGTGGCCGACGTCTCCAAGACCGAAGTGACCCTCGTCGACCGCAGCGACGGCACGATCCACACCATCAACCCACGCGGTTTCAGCACCAACGATGATCGGTTTCAGGCCGGGCTCTACATCGCCAAGGAGATCTCGATCCACGAGGGCGAGAAGATCCGCTGGACCAACAACGACCACAAGGAAGGGCTTTTCCGCTCGACCGAAGCCACGATCACGAAACTCGACGGAGACGTGATGACGGTCAATCACAAGGTCGACGGGGTGGACGTCGAAAAGTCCATCGACCTGACACAGGACAAGATGGGCGAGTATTTCGATCTCGCCTACGCAATCAACGCTGACCAGGCGCAGGGCGCAACCGCGACCAACGTGATTGCCCTCATGACTGCTGAAATCCGCGCGCTCGCCTCGCGCGCGAACGCCTACGTCATGATGACCCGCGAGAAGGACAATCTCTGGATCTACACCGACGATCGCGATCGCCTCGAGAAGACCCTTGAAGCGAGCCAGCCTGAGAAAACCTCCTCGGTCGAATTGATGAATGGCGGCCCGCTCGATCGAACCGCGGCCGAAGAACTGCGGCAATCCCTCGACGATGCGAAGCTCGAAGAGATCGACCGATCCCTCAAGGAGCTGGAGCCAACGCCGCCTCCCACTCCCAACCCCGGCGACGGGAAGACCCCGGAGGATCGCGAACTCACACAACCCAGAGATCAGCGCGAGGTGGCCTCAAGCGACAGGCCGGCACCCGCTGACGAACCGCGCGCGCCCGAGCGCGGGGACACCACGGCGCCGGCGCGTGAACCCGCCGCGTCCCCCGATCCAACCCCGACCGATGCCTTCGATATCGGCCACAACGACCCCTTCATCAAAGAAGTGCTGCGCAACATGCCCGAGCGCACGCGAGACATGGAGATCTAACCGTGTCCATCCCCGCACCCCTTCACAGCGTCATTCCGATCCTTCTCATCCTGATCGGCGTCTACCTTGTGAAGCTGGTCTTGACGGGTGGGAATACCGCCCTGTGGAACCCTCAGGTCCGAGCCAAGCCGATCATGACCGCGGCCGAGCTGAAGACGCTCGCCTATCTACGCTCCGCGCTTCCCGATGCCCACATCCTCGCCCAGGTCTCGATGGGCGCTCTGCTCGCGCCGGCGCGCGGCCTCAACCGCTCGCAGGCCCAGAGCTGGCGAAACCGCTACAACCAGAAGATCGTCGATTTCGTCGCGATCAACCCCCGAACCGGAGCCGTGCTCGCGCTCATCGAACTCGATGACCGCTTCCACTCGGCCCGGCGCGACATCCAACGCGACCGCGTCACGCAGGCCGCTGGCTATCGCACCATCAGATTGGCCGCCGACAGATACCCGACGGCCATTTCCGTGAGGGAAGCGGTTCACGCAGCCCTTCAACCTGCAAGCAAGGAGGCACGATGAGCTTTCAGTGGGACGATGTCGGGACGTTTCCCGACGAACAAGCTGCCCAGACCTGGGCGCGAAACAACGGAATTGCCACGCAGGACTTCATGACCAGTCCTTCTGGCAAAGGCGTGCGAGCCTCAATTCGCAGATCAACCAGCCAACCCGCCTTCGATCACGATTCAGCAAATCGTCGCGACGGCTTCTGACAAGGAAAGGATACCAAATGACCATGCGTTTTCTACCAATTGCGGCGATAGCCGCGCTCACGCTCGGCACCGCGCCAGCCTTCGCCCAGACTTCGGCACCCGCGCAGTCGCAGCCACCCGCATCATCGGCCGATCCGCTCGAGCAGCGAGTGATCGAAAACCTTCGCGCGCATCTCGGTAAAGAGCCGCCGCAGGCGATGATCGACCGTCTCATGCAGCAGATCCGCAATGCACCCGGACAGGCGGCCGCAAATCGCGCCAAAGCGGAAAAGCAAGCACAGGAGATGCAGGCACCCCCGGCAGACCTCAGCAAACGACCGATCGGCGCGCTCGATTCCGGTGGCAGTAGCTTCAAGTCGGGCGAGCCGGTGACCCAGCTCGCCGACGCCACTCCGGCTCGACACTGGCAGCAAGTTGTCGATGAAATGGAACGCGCTTCCAAGAAGCACACTCGCCCGCGCGGGAAAACCAACCTCGACTGCGACAAGCAGGCTCGCCGGTCCACGCCCCCTGCGCAAGGCGCCCTCTGCGACCCCAGAGAGCACCGTAAGCGCCAGGCCGCCACCAAGTGCGTCGACTGCCCCGAGAAAGCGTGAACGCCTTCCTGCGGGCCGGGAGCGGGATCTCCCGGCCCAGTAAGGAGAACAACCATGTCGAGACACATCTATTCCGCCGGCGACATCTCCATCATCGTCATCGGATGGGACGAACCCCTGCAGACCTTCTACCTGCAATTTGATGAGGGGGCGGAGCAGCCGTCGCTATGGGAAGGCACGCGGGAGCGACAGCACCCGAGCCCCGACCGCCTGGTGACGATCGCCAACCAGCTCTCGATCCGTTTCGGGCTTGCCGTACAGATGGCCGAACCCGTTCAGACGTTGCTCGCGGATCGACGGACGGAATCGACGAAAGCCCTCAGCGAGTGACCATCATGCGCTTCACCGGCTACCTTCGCCGCAATGCCGCTCGCCTGCAGATCTGGCACGACGAGATCGGGCCCTACAATTTGATCACCGAGGATTTCGGGGGCAGGCTCGAGGCGATGATCGGCAAGCGCATCCTGGTCGACGGGGAACAGGTCGATCCGGTGACGATCCGCGCCCACTATCTCGGCCTTGTCTCGGAGGCGGCGTCAGCCCGATGAAACAGCCCCACCATTTCGATTGCCCCTACTGCGAGCAGCCACTGGTCGCCATGACCGAACGCTGGGGCTTCCAGCAGTGCCCGCGATGCCGAAGGCCGATCGTCCAGTTCTACGCCCGCTGGCGCGAGAACACGCGCCGCGTCTATCTCGACGTCCTCAACGCGGGCTACGCCATCCAGGCCGTTGCCGGCGCGATCTACCTCACGGGCGCGATCGCAACCGGAGGCCATTTCGGCTCCATCGAAGCCTTCCTGTTTCTCATGCTCTGCTCGACGGGGGGGCTGTTCCTCGCCGATGCTCTGTGGGGCATCCGCACGCGCGTCATCCGCTTTTATCGCAGGACCTATTTCGGCCGAACCGCCGACTATCTCTCGACGGCACTCGGAATGCTCGGCGCCACGGCACTGATCATCGTCGTCCTTTTCGTTCTCGACCAGCTGCGCGCCTGACCATGTGCGTGCGTCTCCTTCATTCTGGGAACCCGTCCCCGCAACGCCGCAAGCAGCGGCCACGAGCCTTCCGATGACCGACACCTCTTTCCCGGAGATCCTGCGCAACGACGCGCTCGAATGGATCCAGCGCAACGGCAAGCTCCCGAAGCTTTCATCGGCCGAAGGTCGGCAACTGCTTGGATGGTGGCGCTCGGCCGAGCCAATCGACCGGTCTTTCCGGATGAGGCTCTATGAGATCGCGCGCTCCTACAACATTTCGCTCACGCGTTTGAACAAAGTAGACCGCGTCTACACCCCTCCGCGCCAGCTGGACCTGTTCAAGCGCGAGGAATCAGCGCCGCAGCTGATCTCCGGCGCTCCTGCGCCACAAAACAGCACCGGATGATTCAATACCGCGTGTGAACGCGTCCTATTCACTTACTGCTCACATACACAATGCAGACTGCTCTTTAGACACCTTCGCATCGGGAGATATTATGAAACGCTCACTCTACATTATGACCGCCGCCGTTTCGGCTTTGGCGATGGCTGCGCCGGCAAGCGCGCGCGATAGCGCCCGCGTCAACGAATTCTACCACATCTTTGACATTCAGACCTCGGCTACCAAGTCGCAGGTCATCAAGGCCACGCTCGACGGCATGGTCAACAACATCGCCGATTCTGAGACCATCACACCGATTGTCCTAGATCAGCCGCCCGAGCAACCGCGCCGCTTCACGCTCTCCAACCCTTTTGAAAACTCGCCAATGGCGGGCATGATGGCGATGGTGCCCGCAGCGCAGCTGGCGCAATTCAAGGTCGCCAAATGCGATGGGGCCATCTGGATCGCCAACGCCAACCGGAAGGTCCACGGCAGCCAAAACCTACGTCTGACCCTCTGCCTGTTTCCCTATTCTAAGGGCTATCAGATGGACGTGTACGGCATCGACAGCACGGCGCGGGGAGGAGCGCTCAGCGACATGATCGGCCGCGCCATCGGCAACGCGATCGTCGGTGACCCATCGAAGTGGACCAACAAGACCGTGGTGGACATCATCCGTTCAATCCGCACGCGCGCAGCGGCCAGGATCACCTATGTCGAGGGTCAGCCGGCCTTCGAGGGGACGCCCTGGGAAGATCAGTCCTACGCCCTCCCGACCAACGAAAAGACCGTCAAGGATTGAGGGAGGCCGGGCCATGTCAGCGTTAGTCGAAAAACTCCCGTCACGACCTGCCCCCCGGGCTGTGAGCCCCGCTGGGATCGCGATCCTGGCGGGGGCCACAGCGTTTGCACTATCGGCCGAAAGCGGATCCGGTCGGCCGCTGCCGGCCACATATCAGGCGACCTGTGCGCCTACAGACGGACCGGCCTTCCAGATCGCGATACCTCTGGCCGCGGAGCCCTCCACACTGCACATTCGGGTTGATCAGCCGCTTGAGCAAAGTCGAGGAACCTGGACGATCGGCGCTGGGCCGCACCGCGCTGACGTGACGCTCTGCTCAACAAAGCCCCGGGCACTATGCACCAATGCGACGTCCGGCACCTTCACGATTTCGCTACCGAAGGATGGCCAATTTGGCGGAACCGTCGAGGCGACATTTGTCAGGCCGGGCCCTCAAAAACACACGGTAAGGCTGCGTTACTCGGCACCCGAACAGCCCCTCCCTTATCCGCCAATGTTCTGCGGATGAGCGGATCAGGCCCGATGGAAACGAAACAGCAATTCACCCCGCGCGCAACCGAGTCAGCAACCCACCTCGAGGCGCGTAAACGCGCTCCGGGTGCCCCATCCGTCTGGCTTGTCCTGGGCTTGCTCGCGCTTCACCAGCTCGCCCTGACTCTAGTTCACTACGGCCTGATGCCGGTCATGGGGGTGACCCCGGGCACAAGCCTCGCGGTCTCGTCGACGATTATCGTATCCTCAATGATCATGCTCGGCGTGATCGGAATCGACCTTCGGAAGCCGGGTCGCGGGCAAGCAACCCTGCTCACCCTCCCGGCGTTGAATGCCGGCACGCTGATCACGATGGTCGCAGGCCTTTTGATCGCGCAAATCCCATTAGGCATACTTGCACTCAAGGGGGCTACCGTGTGGCAGAGCGGCGCCGTGAGCCATCTCGCAGTCGGCCGGGCTCTAGCGGGCACCGGCTACACGCTGAGCAGCGTCGTCCTCCTGATAGCGACGGTCGTCATCGCGCCCTTCACTGAAGAGGTGCTTTATCGAGGCTACCTGCTCGGAGCCCTAATCGGCCGTATTCCGCACCTCCTATGCGCCCTGATCTCGGCTGCCCTGTTTGTGTCTCTGCACTTCGAACCGGCAAACCTGATCGCATCTCTATGCCTTGGCCTTGGCGCGGCCGTGTGCGCTTTGCGAACGCGTTCCGTCCTCCCTGGACTGGCCATCCACATCGCCAGCAACGCCTTCGGAATGTGGTATGCGACTCTCGGCTAGGCGAATGCTGATGCTCCTGAGCCTCAAAGAACGGTTGAGCCGCATCCTTACAAGGGGAGCCTCGCTGACCTGTGCGAACTTTCGCTCTGCGCCCAGACAGGGGCAGCTCGCCCGCACCCAACTGACTGCGGATCGCGCAGGGCAGGACTCCCCCGGGCCGGCAATATTGCAAACCCCGATACAGGTCCTCTCAGGCGCGGGCATCGCCATCTGGCAGCTACCCTATGGCGCCGTCGCCATACGGCCGACAATGGCGTGTTCCCAAAACCACCGCCGCCTGCTGGCCAACCTCATCAGCGGGCGAGGGCAGTGGAATGTTCGCTTGGAACTATGGGCCGTCGATCAAACCGCCGCGCCGAAGCTCATCGCTCGCATGGCCGAGCTCGTAGTGGAGGAACATCATGGGGCTGGCTGACCGGGACTACATGCGCGAACGGGCCCGCGCACGCGTGCGCCAATCCACAACACGGTGATCACCGGTCTCACCATGAAGGGCCAAGGCGTAAAGTGCTTAAAGGGGAGGGGGATTTCAGAGATCGTCATCTGAAAGGGGAAGATCGATGAGTCCGAAAACCGAGAAAGAATGGGCCAGCTATTTCAGCGCCATGAACGATCACGACTTGAATAGCGCCTGGTGCACTTGGGGCCGGACGCCCTGCGAGGAAGAACTGCCGGAAAGAGATGCCCCGGCGTTCCTGGCCGTCAACCAGGAGTTATACGCCAGAGGCCTGCCGCCTTACGACTGTCCGACCGACGACCCAGCTGCCACCAGAGGCCGTGGTTATACCTAATGGAGGCGAGTTCATCGTTCACGATGATGATGCGGGCCTCGTTAACGGCCCTTGCCGAACAACCTTTAGAGAAGAGGTTTCTAAGATGACCGGCATCGATCTGCAGGCGCGATCTAGTGTACCTGGTGCGGAGGACTAATCGAATGTCAGTTGATTACAGCACCCGACTGGTCAGCTTGAGTTGGCACTTCCTTTCGCCGGAGGAATGCCAGGCACGGGCACGGGCCGACATCAATCCGGATTTTCGCTTTTGTGATCTGCGGGCCGAGGCGAACGACGGCTATTATTTCGAGCCCGACAAAGACCATTTCAACGAATTGCTTGGCCCTGATCGGACCCTGTTAGATTGTCTGCAAATTGACCTTCTCCGCCCGACCTACGACTACCTTGACCTGAAATACAACAGCCTGCTCCACCTGCTTTTCGGCATCGAACGCGTGCTTGTCGATAGATTGAGCAGTCGTGGAATCGAAGCTCAATGGTCGATGATCTATACTACGACCGAAAACGACAGCCCCGTCAGCGCATACCGACGGACCATTGTTTTCCCGAATTGCGAGTTTGACGGGTCTCCAATCCGAAACAGCCCGCGGCCGGCGGATCTCCCACTAGACTTGATAGCAGAGCTCGAGAACGACCTTGAAACATACTTCCGTTCAAACATGGACCGGGACCATTATGCCTGAAAGGAAATGCGACATGAAAGACGCGCTCGACCGCATTATTGACCGTCTCACGGCCCAAGGCTTCACAGTCGAGGAAGATGGCCTTGTCGCATCAACGTACCATCGGTGGTTCGTGACGTTTCCGTCTGAAGAGACCTGCTTTTCGCTTCTCATCGAGGAAGATCCCAACGGACATCCGCGTTTCTGGACACAATGTCCGACCACCGGGAGCACAGAGTACATAACTCCGCTGTTCATCAAGATTGGCGATATTCGAGATGAAATCGTTGGTCAGAGCATCGCCAGAGCAAGGCTGGCCTGAACGCAGGGCGACCCTGCTCCCACCCCCATCAACGGTCCCTTCGGACCTTTTCGATGCGCTCCGCGATCAATGGCAGGAAGTTTATCCGCTCAGGACTCACTACGAAATTCACCTTTGTTGGAAGCGCGTTGACGGGCAGATGATAATCGGCGAGAATTAATCCGTCGATCCGGCGACTCCCAATCGCCATTTACCGAGGTCAGTCTGTGGGCCCGCGCGCTGGAAGTAAGGCGCGATTTCCTCATTGAGCTGCACTTAAGCCACCCCTGGTGAGGCTTGGCGCAGTCGGCGCGTGGAGATCGCAATGTCGCGAAAACATGTGGCATCAGGCAACCGCCCAATTTCTGAACAGAAACAAGACCGCAAAAGGCAAGCGTTGCTAAGGCGGCTGTGGTCGAAATACAGCAACGATGGAAGTTCAATTCCAACTGACCCACAACGCCATCGGAAATAGCCACCTTTGTTGGAACTGGTTCTCACGACGATCCTCAGCGGCACGGCCGCGGGTCGGCGGATCCCCCCTGCCCTAACGCGGCAGCGCGTGGCGCCGACCGGGGCGTCGTGCGACGCCCCTTTCCTCGAAGGGGAAGAGCCCTCGCCAAATAATTCGTTAGGGTCAACCCGTCGGCCGACCGGCTCACAGTCGCCGTTCACCTAGGCCAATCTGTGAACCAGCACGCTGGAACACGACGCGACTTCCTCAATGAAGATCCGTCGTCTTCTTCTTGACGCGATGGATCTGCGTTTTCGTGTCGGGGAGACCCCCGCCGTCGTTGACAAGGACGGGTTTAATCCACCTGATCTCGCGACGTTCGCGACCAGGGCCAAGTGCCACCGCACGGAAGTGCCCACGACGCCAATGCGTCGCCAATTTGCGGCCGGTAGTGCCGCTGTCGTGGGACGACGCAATGTTCAGTTTGATATGGCTAACCGGAATGATCGAAAGTCGTGTGAGCTCTGAGGCTGCATTCTGACGCTGCCTAGTCCTAAACGTACTCTAAGCCTCAGATGGGCAGTTCTTCCGCTCGGGTCGCAAACCAATCGGCTGCGGCCGACGTCTGCTTGGCGAAGCTGTTATCACCAATCTAGGTTGACCACGAGAATGCCGCCCATTCCGATTTCACTCACTTATGTCCGATAAATGTGATTCTCGGACATAAGTGGGGGACCGGAATCGGACTGCGTTTTTGGTTTGATCTGGCGATTTGTGCACGATCGATGTATGAAGCGCTTCGTACAAGGAGCGAGCTTTTCCGTCATGGCAATCCACAGCGTCAAACTCACCGCCGATGGTCGCATCCAGCTTCCGGCCCAATTGCGGCGCGAGATGGGTCTCAACATCGGCGATACGCTTAATCTCGAACTGCAGGACGGATGCCTTTCGGTGCGCAAGCCATCCAAGACGCTTGAACGCATCCGCTCCAGATTGGCCCCGTACCTCGACCCGGGCACGCCTCTGGTGGATGATCTCGTGTCGTTGGACGCGGAGGGCGCGGCGCATGGCTAATGGTCTATTGGACACCTCGGCCGTCCTAGCCTTCGTCCTAGGTGAACCGCATGACGTTGACGAGGACCAGGTGCTCGCCGGCGCCGCGATCTGCAGCACGTCGCTCACCGAGTTGATCGCGGTACTCACCCTGCGCGAGATCCCGCCGGAAATCATCAAAGCGACAATCGAGGATTTCGGGTTGCGCGTGTTGCCCTTCACCGAAACCGCGGCCGAGATCGCCGGCACGCTTCTCCCCGAAGCCCGCCATCTCGGAATGACGCTTGCCGACTGTGCAAGCATCGCCACTGCCATCGAGAAGGGCCTGGTTGTCTGGACCGCCAATCCGCGCTGGACGCAGCTGCGCGCCGACGGCGCCACCATCGAACCGATCCGCAAATCATGACCTCCGCGCCTTCGTCCTCCCATGGCTACGAGATGTCGCCACACGTGTCGAAGCTGCTCGACGCTGGCGACGAGCAACGCGCCGTCAAGGCCCTGATCGCCGACATCTTCACGCAGCGGCTACGCAGCCACCACCGGGCCGCCATGGAAACCGGCCCCTTCAGCGACAACCTCGAGCAGTTTGTCCAACGCGCGCCGGCGATTATAGAGGTCGCCGCGCTCTCCACACCCGGAACCGCCTTTTCGATCGAGAAGATCCAGACCATTACCGACGACCTGGTTACTCTCGACACCCACATATTCGGCGATCGCTACAGCCTGACACCCCTCATTTCCGCGCTCGAACAAGCCGAGACGGCGCCACCCACACTCGACGAGACCGAAACCGAAGTCTCCGACACTTCCCCGGATTGGAGCTTCTACGAATGGGGAGGCGGCCGCGAAGTCTGCGTCACCTATCAGGCGCTGATTGAACAACGCATCGAGCAATGGGACGCGCTCATTCGCAAGATCACAATCTTCCCCCTGCTCATTGTCTTGCCGCTGGGGTTCGCCGCCCCGTACCTCGAGCCGACGATCGGATTGGGTTCCGCCATCTACCTGCTGATCCTGCTGCCAATCCTCGCCATCGGGCTCATCATGGCTACCGGAATGGGCCTGCCGCTGCGCTGGATGCCGGAACCCGTCCTCAGACGCTGGTTCGGCCCGCTGCCGGCAGAGGCGGTCCAGTTTCGCGATTTTCTTCTCCAAAAGATGCACGGCTGACGGAGTTAGAAGCACACCATGAAAGCGTCAGCTAGAGGATACCGGGTAATGGCGAAAACCAACAAGACACTGATCGAGGCAGCCGTTCTAGGAGCGCCTGCTACAGTTCTTGCGCTCAGAGGCATCGACGCTTTCACGACCCAGGATTCTTGGGATGCACCCAAGTATGGCCGCCCTATCCACTATCTGGGGCACGCGGCGCAACTACAGGGTATCGGCTATCTCTCCCTGGCGATCATGCTGGTCGGCGCGTGGATCTGCTTTTCCCTCAAGAAGACCAGCATCGGAGCGGCTCTAATGGTTTCGTCCTTCATTGCCTCCGCGCTCTCGTTCGCTACCCTTCTGACCACGTAAGCACGCAGTATGGCAAGTGACCTCAACCTCCCCGCCACCTCCTTCGACGCGCCGCTTTCGGCCGAAATGCTCGCCGAAATCGAGGCCGCACGCGAAACGCTCGCCGCCGCAAAAGCCCCCTCGACCCGACGCGCCTATAGCTCGGATTGGAATCGGTTCTGCGCCTTCTGTGACGACCGAAACTTCGAAGCCCTTCCTGCGCACCCCGACGTCGTCGCCCTGTTCATCCACGTTGAGGCCAACGCCGGAACCTCGCCGATCACGCTCGGCCGACGGGTCGCCGCGATCAATCACCACCACCAGGACGCAGGGCTAATCGCCCCCGTTGCGCGCGATACGGGTGGCGTGGTCTCGGCCATGCTCGCCGGCGCGCGCCGACGATACGCTCGCCCGCCGACCAAGAAGGCGCCTGCAGACGCTGATGCCGTCAAGCAGATGCTCGCAACGATAGAGGGCACCGGGACCAGGCCCGCGCGCGATCGCGCGCTGCTGGCGCTCGGAATGGCAGGCGCTTTCCGACGCTCCGAGCTGGTCGACCTGCAGCTGCGAGACATAGCCTTCGCACCGAAGGGCCTGACCGTGACGATCCGACGCTCGAAGCGCGACCAGGAGCAGAAAGGCACCCAGATTGCCATACCACAAGGGCGAGCAATCCGGCCTGTAACGCTCCTCAAACACTGGTTGCACCACCTCGATCTTGCCGATCCGTTGGCAGGCGACGAGACCGGCTCCGCACCGCTATTCCGACGCCTTACGCGTTCCAACGCCATTACCGCCTCCCCAATCACCGACAAGACCATCGTCCGCCTCATCAAGAGCGCGGCTTCAGCTGCTGGCCTCAAAGGCGACTATTCCGGACATTCACTGCGCTCGGGCTTCCTAACGGAGGCGGCTGCAAACCGGGCGAACGTCTTCAAGATGCAGCAGCACTCTCGTCACAAGTCGATAGAGACGGTGGCAGGTTATGTCCGCTCAATCGAGATCCACGACGATCACGCCGGTGACGACTTCCTTTAGCCGGATGAGCACTTCGGTGAAAAGCCAAGACTTGCTCGATGAGAATACAACCCACTCAACCGTCTGAGCACCAAGGCAGGGCGGGTTGATTATTTGCTCCTTCTCCACTATAGAACATCCGGAGAACGGAGATGTGCCATGAACGACGAAGGCTGGAGGATCGCGTACAACGACGAGAATTACGTCGTCGTCAACCGTTCTGACGGTTCGTCACCGGCGTGGCTGGTGCTGCCGATCGTTCTGACGATCATCTTTGGCCCACTCATCATGGATGCCGTGCGGCTCCTTTTCTGAACCGCACGGCGTCGACCATCTAGTGGTCCAATCTCACAGTATCAGGTGGAGGTGATTGTCGTGGTGCTGCGGAGCGCCCGGCCTATCGCCACGCTGAGCCAGACCTTCCCTGATCAGCTCCGGATCGTTGAACAGCACACGAGCCTGCGGATTCCTTTCGCGCATCATCTGGATCCACTCGCGCGTCGCGTTGCGATCGTAGTCCGGCGAACGCCAATTGACGGGTTCATTCTGCCCGTCTCGCCGGAATGGCCTGATGTCCACATTTCGACCGGTCTCGTGCGTTTCATGCCCTGGCATGTCGCCCCCGCCCGCCCTGCTGATATCGCCAATGTTGACGGGCGCGCCGCCCCGCGCGACCCACGCACGCGAGGACGCCTCAAGTTCGCCTATCATTCCCGCAGTCGCAAACTGATGTGCCGCGTTTGAGTAGCTGCGAAAGCCCTCCCCCGACCGTGGCAAAACAACATCAACAGGTCCCGATAGCGGAGCACCCGGAACACCATGCGGCGCATCAGCCACGCCATGCGGCAGAGCTTCAGGACGAGTTGGCGCACCGATGTGATTGCGCGGAATCGCTTCGGCCGGTTGCCCGATCGATCCGCGCATCTGCTGGATCTCTGAATCCATTGAGCTCGCGATCCGATCATAGTCATATTCGCCGTTCGCCTTCCGGAACGGATTTTCGAACTGGGTCGAAAGAGATCCGCGATCGGCCAACAAACCCATCGCAATGTCATTGATTTCCTTATCACGCACCTGACGCGCCTGCCCCGACAGATTGGGCTCACGAATATCAGGTAGCCACGGTTGATGCTCTCGCCGCTCCATATATTCCTGGGCGATATGAGACGTAAGATCGTCGCTGAAGTTGGTCCGCTCTTCCTGGCCCATACCTCTCAACTGGGAGACACGCGCCTCGAGATCACGCGAATGGGCGTACTGGCGCATCATTGCCAGCTCGTCGGATGTGTACCTTTCGTTGGTGTTCGACTGCCCCTGTTCGACCTGCGACCTCGCAAACCGCGTCCGGCTGTCACTCGTCCCCTCAGTCCGGTTGTGATCCTCCTTGTAAGGCGTCGTTGTATCGCCTTCACGGAAATCCTGACTGTTGCGCATCTCATTCGACACAACATCCGAATTCGTGGTCCTGTTACCGGAAGAATCGGTTTCAGAAGTCCCCCGAGTGCCAGTGCGATGAACATCACCATAGATATCCGCACTCGCTCGTCCGCCCACAGCCTCAAAGAGGGCGCCGGCAATGCCGCCGCGGCCCTTTGGCGCCCCCTTGGCAGTCTTCCCTGCTGCCGGCTTCCCGCCGCCACTCTCACCACCACCAAGGCCAATACCTATCGACCCCCTCATACCTGCCGTATCACTGTAGGTCGTCGAGGAATTCGCCGATTGCTCGTTCCCAACGAACTCGCTCTGGTCCGAACGCTTGGAGTGCGTGCCGGAGATGTCCTGCGAGTTTCCTCTCGTGGTCTGACTTGAATAGCCACTTCCCGTGGAATCGGACTGTGACCTGGTCCTGTCCGTCGAGGCTGTTTGACCCGACACGATCGTTGACGACTGGCTATTGGATGACCCGGCCCTATCGCCAGAGGCGTGCCGCGAGCTCCATTGGCTAAGCGCAGATTGGCGTTCACTCGCAGCCTGCGAGGACATGACCTCCATCTTCTCGAACGCGTTGAAGCCTGACGAGAACGAAATCGGCAGCCTGGTCAGGCGCTCGCTCGAGTCATACGCCGTCGCTGATGACCCGCCCCCACTGAAATCGATTTGCCGTAGGCCGGCACCATCGCGATAAGACGCCCTCGTCTCCCCGAAGTCGTAATTCGGCGCCATCTGCCATTGCGACGATTGGACGTTGTTCGCGCTGAAGTTGGAGAAGCTGCGGTTGCCGTAGGCATAGTTGCCGGTAGTCCGTTCCGAGGCCGCGTCCTCTGCTGCACGCTGGGCCGGCGCGAGCATCGACATAGCCTGACCGGATATCGCCATCGCCCCGCGCGCCATGCCGGCAGCAATGAAAGGAATCGACATCATCAAGAACCCCGCCAAGTTGGCGAGATCCATATTGACTGACTTGATCGCATGGACGGTGGCAGGGGTCATCCCGCCCGGTGCCGTGCCTTGCAAGTCGACGCCGAGCTTGGTTTGCACCACCATGTGGAGGACCGCATAAAGCGGCCCCCATGCGGACAGGTAGAAGAAGCCGGTGATGTAGCCTTTAAGCGTCTGCACGCCGGTCCCGGGGAAAAGGAACAGCGGGAAAATCACCGGAAACATCGCGTAGAACACGATATTCAGGATGATGTTCAGCATCGGAACCCATGTCATCGCCTGCGATGTGATGGCCGTATACGTATTGGACGCCTGGACATCGGCCCGCTCTGCCGCCAACGCATCGAGCTCGGGGTTCCCGAACGAGTTGAGCGCACGACTGAAACTGTCGACCATCGCTTTCTGGCGCAGAATGACAGGCGCGGTCGAGCCGGATGTTCCGAACACAGCATCGTGCAGGGCCGGCAGATCCGCCTCCAGTTTGGCCTTCGCAGCGGCCTCGGTCAGCTTCGGGAAAATCCGCTTCCCAGCGGTCTTCTCCGCTTCATCCATGTCGCCGGCGATCTGATTGACGATCCCGGTATAAGCATCGGCACAACGGCGAATGTCCTGCACGACCGCGCCAGTTCCATCATGGTACATGAACTTCGTCGCACGGGCGCTGGACCCGGGGCCCATGTCGGTCAAGACATCGGTGCTCTTGATCAAAACCTTGGCGCGTTCCGGGTGAAGCAGGATATCGTAGAACAAGCACTGCTTGTTATACTCCTCCAGGTTCCCGTAGATGATGGGATCTGCGAACTCATAATCGTAGACATGATCGAGCAGCCGAGACCCGTAAATCATGCCGTTGCTCGACAGGTTGAGCGACGCGGGCATCGCGAACAACGTCTCCGCGGTGCGCGTCATCCAATCACCAGCTGTGCTCGAGATCGAGGCGAACGCGGCCAGTCCAATCGGGACGTTGTCGATCGTACCTCCGGCTGCGGCATCGGTGCGATCGGTTACCTTGACGGTCGTAGTCGGGACCAGGAGAACCATGTAGAGGAGCGTGGCCGTGATGAACCAATTCCAGAGCACCTTCCAGTCAAGGTGCATAGCCATGGTAATCAACGCATAGATCAAGCCCAGAACCATCACGACCGACAGGAGTGAACGAAAGCCCCCTCCCCCGGACCATACGGCGACCGCATTGAAGACCGTCATCAGGTAGTCTGCACCACCGATCGTGAACACTTCCCACATAAATGCCTCGCAACCTGCAGACTAGGTCAGTTACCCGACGCCTTGTTTTGACTCCGGCTGAAGCCGAGCGCCGCGGTAAGCTGCGGAGCAAGATTGTTCCGCAGCTGCTTCTCCAGCATCTGCGTTCGCTCGACGATCGATTGTGTCGTCTGAAAGCGCTGAGACACAGTCGCCCGCAGCTCGCCCACTGCCGTATTCACTGTCGACAGGTTCGAGCGCCAGGTCGTGAAAGCCGGCGAAATCGGGGCATTGTTCTCGCGCATATCCTTCTGGACGTTCTGCACCATCGTCTCGACCATCGAGAGAACGACATCGACCGCGACGACCTCCGACAGAGTCTGAATCTCGCTCTGACTGAGGCCGACGGAGGACGTCGCCGTGACTGTCACGACCTTGTAAAGGGGCACGCTTGTCATCCCGAGCAACGCCACTTCATCGTTCGACAAGGCTGTGTCGGTGAGTACCTTATCGCGCATCGAGATGATCATCGCCTGGATCTTCGGCCGCAGCGCCTGGGCCTGATCGACAGGAACAGCCTGCTGCGAAACGTCCAGACATCCATCCGGCGTGTAGTCGTTGCACTTGAGCATCTTGCTACCAGAGACCGCATCGCCGTCCAACATCGTCTTGATGGCGGTCAGGTCAGGTGCAATCACTCGCGTAGAGCCCTCGCCTTCATCGCCGGCGCCCTTACCCTTGAACACCACGGTGCCGAGCAGAGTCATCATGAACTCGGCAAATTCGTGGTTCGGCGCGACCGAAGCGTCCTTCCCCTTGTAGATCGCCCACCAAGTATAATTGCGCGGAAGAAGGGCGTTTTCGCCCTCCTTGTTCGGGTCCGCGTTATCCTGAATGACCGACGCCGCCTTGTTCTCGTTGCCACAACCAGAACGCGCCTTGGCGAAGTCCGTAAAGATGCCCTTGTCGTTGCCCAGGGTCTCGCAAATATATTCCTTGTGCGAAGTCAGCATCGAGGCCGTCGTTCCGACCAGCGCCTTAGCCGCGTTGCAGCTCGAAATATTGGTCGTATTCACCTTGTTGGCGATGTCTTGCATGGTGTCCATCACCTTGCCGATCTGCTGGCTGATAGCGTCGATCGCCAATTTGAAGGCAAACCCGATGGCGTTGTTCGCCGTCGCTTTCAGAAACGCGACCAACTGATCAGAATTGATGAACGAAAAACCACCGGTGAAAATATCGATGCCGCCACACCCTGCCGATACCTTCGGAAGGCTGATCGAGATCGGCGTGATGTCCTGCTGAGGCGCCCGGGTGTAGAGACCACCCCCGGTATAATAACCAGCGGACTGACCCTGATACGCGCCGGGACCGGTCACGTTGGCACCACCCCCCAAACCGGAGAAGAAGTTGTTCATCTCGGACTGCACACCAGCGGTTGCCGGGACTGACGAACTCGTCGCCAGCATCACACACGCTACCATCGCTATGACCCGGCGCGAGCGGCGCCTCCTGCCATCGTGTTCCTCTGCCATCAGAAATAGCTCCCCGGTTCGACTTGCGTGAGCTGGAAGATCCGCTCTTCGATTTCGTCGGCGGCCATGACTCCATAGCCGATGGGGATCGGCCGCTTCGTCACGCTGTCGAAAAGTACAAGCGCCGGCACGTTCCTGCCGACCAGGCCCATGAGCTCATACTGGCCATTATCGACCACGAAATTGGGAAACGCAGGGGTCCCGCCTCCGTCCATCGAGACAGCCATCACCGGGAACCCGTGCGCGTTTGAAAGGGACTTCAGAACGGGAGAGAAAGCTTCGCACGCCGCACAGTCGCTCGAGAAGAAGTAAAAGATGCCGTACCGCTGCGCCAGCGAGTCAAGCGTCTGACGCTGCGCATCGGCCCTCACGAGGCTCCACGTCCGCTTGCCCAGCGTGCTAACGGGGCGCTGAAGCGTGTAATCGAGATTTGGCGTCTGCCAGATCGTGCGCTGCCACTGATCGGCAAACGTCGACGCGCGATCAAGCTGCTGCCGCTGGAACCCGATGTATTCCGCGATGTGGATCGGCGTCGGATACATGATCGCGAGCGCTTTGCGCTCCTCGAGCTCCTTCTGCACGGCCTGCAGTTCCGCCAGCGCGGTCGGACCCGTTGGCTGCTTTGCCATCCCGGGAGCCTGTTGAGCTACCGGTGAAGCTTCAGCCTTCGGCCGATCACAATAGAACCACGTCCCAAGCTTGCGCTCGCCGCAGTAGAACTCATCCGCGCGAGATCCCTCGTCGGCCGCGGCCGCCCCGGCGATCGGAACGGCCAGCAGCGACACAAGACTCGCAACGATTACAGACTTCCTGCCCTTCATGTTGCGCCTCCGTCACTCGTATTGAACACCTTGGAATAGATCGCAGCGTCGATCAGGTTTGCCCCGTTATCGAGCAACCGCACGACGAAGCCGAACGCGGCACCCAACGCCTGACGACCCGCCTCTGTGATCGAAAGAAGCCCCTCTTGCGTCATGAGCAGCCACCCCGACCGGGACATTCGCTCCATCGACAGGGTGATGGCTCCCGCTGGGACGTCGTTTCGACGTAGCTCGGCCACACGGCGAAGCGCGGTCTCCTTGCAAACCACGTTCCCATTCACGACCCCCGAAAGGATTGCGAGGTCCACGATCCCCATGCCCAGAACGTGATGCTGGACCCCAAAATTAACGACCTCCGCCGCCATCGTCAGTTCGCTCCATGATCGCTGTAATACTTGGAGATGCGGGCCTGAATATCCTGCATCGTCTGCACCTCATCGGGCAGCTTCGCGGCATCGACGAAGTCTTTGTAGACTTCGGTGAAGTCCATTTTCGAGAGATCGAGTTGCTGGAACTCGTAGATGCTGAATCCGCCGCATTGCGGGCTCTTGGGCGTCCCGAACGTCTTACCAAGCTGCGCACGCCCCTGCTCCTGGATCACCCGAGTCAGCTTGCTCTCAAAGCAGCAATAGGTCGTGCGACGCGTGGTGCAGACAAACAGCACCTTCTGCGAACAGTAGGTCCCGATCATGTGGCAAAGCCCCATGCGGTCCTTCACGTCCAGCGTCTTTTCCTCGGTGGAGCACAGAAACGTCGTCAGGAACGGCGTCGCCAGTGCGGCGATCGCTGCAGGACCACTCGCCAGCGCAGCGGCGCCCGTAGCTGTGGAGAGAAGGCCAGATGTCTTCCCGGCGCAGCAATTGACCAAACCGAAGATCGGCTTGTGACACCCGGTGGCCGTTCCTGAAAACAGTGTCAGGCTGTTCTCATCCCACTCATCCTTGGCTTGGCCAAGGGCGTGCATGGCAACGAGCGCATCCTTGAACTCGGTGCTCGCCTCCCGCTCGACCTGCTGACAATCCCCGTTGATGCAGTAGACGTCGTTGCTGCAAATATATTGAGGCGCTGCGGTTTGGCCCGAGTTCGGCACCTCGCACTTGAACACCCGGTTTTTGACGGTGCACTGGTCATCAAGGCACTCCTCATGATCAAACGAGCAGGTCTGTTTTCCTTCGACTGCAGCGCAATCCGACTGCCCTCCGACGACGGTCTGGCACGAGTAGGTCTTGGTTTTCTCCCAGCAGGGTAGCGTGACCGAGATCCCGTCGATAACCTTGGTCTGCGTCCCGCCAGTGCAAGTCTCGCCCTGATAAGTGCAATCCGACCCCGCGGAGCACGCACCGGCCTGCCACTGCTGCGTGAAATACTCCGGGGGGCTAGTTGCGACGGGTGGCGCGCTGCCGGTGTCAGCCGTGCAGGTATAGTACTTCTGGGTCACCCACTGCTTGCAGGCATTGATATAATAGGAAAAGCCAAACTGGTAGTCGGTCACCAACTCGCTGTCCCAGCTCGCACATACCTGCGTTTCGGTGACGGAGGCCGGCTTCCCCGTCTGGGCGCAATAAGGCGAGCCCTGGTACGTATCGCAGGTTGGAAACGTCACGGTGACGTTGCCGAAGTCAAAGTAATGAACGCCGTCCCCTAGCAAATACTGGGCTTGCTGACCCGAGTTGGCCCCGGAATCTGCGCAATTGTATGTCTTGTTGATCACTTCCAACGCGCCAGGCGGGGGCGGAATAACCTCCGTCCCGATAAAGAATGAAGTGGGTTCTGTGTGGGTGCTGGAGCACGTATAATAGTTCAGTTGGATGTTGTAGCCGGTAAGGTCAAACGAATTAGTGAGATGGCACGTCCCGTCCTGCGCTAGGGGTGTGCAGTTGTCGAAGCCCGTGTAGAGGGACTTCGCGCATAGATACTTATTGCCGAGGGTGTTGGCGTGGGTGAGCACCAGTTGAGAGGTGCAGGTCGTATCCACGTCCTTGACCGCCGAGCCGGTGTTGCACGTCTCGTAATAGTAGTCTGGCGTTCCGCCCGTGGTGGGCAAAGGCTGACACTGCGATGCCGTCGACGTGGTCGACAGGCCGGTCCCGGTGTACGAGTTGGGATCATCCTCGATCGCCTTGGCGCTGCTCACATCGATCATCTTGGGATCAAAATACGGCCTGTTCGGATTCTTGACCACCTTGGCTGCATCGCTTGTCGAAGCGGTAGAACTTCCCGCCGAGATCAACGCATCGGGATCGTTCTGGTAGGCACTCTCTGGCAAGCTGGTCCCGGCGTAGTACGGAACGACCGAAGGCGCCCCAGTTTGCGTGGTGACGGTCACTGCTCCGTCGCGCGCCGCCTTGGCCAGGTCCGTCGCAGCTGCCTTTGCGTCATCGCGCGACATCTGCGCGCTTGCCGGCGATGCAGAAACGCCTAGCGCCACGAGAAAGGCGACCCAGCCCCTCACTGCAAATGCTTCGCGTTCAGGTTAGACAGAGCAACCTGAGCAGTGCGAGCACCCGGGCCCTTCTCCTCGACGAACCGCTCCAGCGCGAACCGCACCGTCACGTTTCCAGCCATACGATCCGACGGCGGAGGCGTGCTGACACAATCCAGTTGATCGCAGGGTTCAAAATCCGACCCTGCGACGACGAACGTCGGCGCGACCTGGACGTTGAAGGCGCGGAATAAGCGCGGGTCAACCATGATCCGGACGTTGGTGTCGTCCTTGCTCACGACCTCATGCAGTTTTGCCATGAACTGCTTTGCCGAATTCCCGGGAAACCCGCGAAACACAACAACGCCGCCAGCGGCCGCCGTATGGTTGATCAGCGGCTTCAAGGACTCTGCGGGCATTGATGTGCTGGCGAAGACCATGAACATGGGGGCGCCTCCCTGCCCGCCCTTCAGGATCTCCGACGCCCCAGAGACGAGCTCATCGAAATCGATCGCGCCCGAGGGGTCTCCCGCTGCACCCTTGAGGCGGGGATCGGATATCCGCGTCATTGCGTGCTGAGCGATCTGCTCGGCTTGGTCCTTCATCTCTTGATCGCGACGCTTCACATCGTTGACGAAGTCCTGAAGATCACTGCCTTGCGTCTCAGCCTTCTTCAGAAGGCCTGTAATATCGATGCCATCCACGCTCTGCGCTGCGACACCCGTGGCAATGCCGAGGGCGCCCAGAAGCCCGAACTTGAGAACTGATCGAACCATTGGAACCCTCCTAAAGTACGCAGCAGTTGCGCTTACGCCACAACAAGTACCCAACGTCTTCACCAACAACCGGGTAGAGATTTCCAGCCTTCGGCAGCAGAGTGCTTCCACCAATCGGCATACAGGACCCTTTGCCCGACACCATCGGCGACGGGTTAATCGCCTGGAGGCGGTATTGCGATTTCTTGAGGATCGGCATCAGGTACTTGTGACACAGACCTTGAGAGCCCATCGTCCCCCATGCCAATCCTTCCCGGTGCATCTTGTAGATCATGCGCTCGGCCGCCAGACGGGCGGACTGCACAGCCGCGCCGCTCGCCGCGATGTTCCCGTTCATCGGATACATCGACCCTTGGCACCCGCTGCACCAGAACAGATAGTCGAACGGCAGACCCACCGTGGACGTCACACAGTCGGCCGCACACGCGGCGACCGCAATTGGGTTTGCGAAAAGCGCGACCTCGGGATTGATGATGGTCGTGAGGACGTCATCGTCCCACAGAGGATCGATTTCCGTCATGTAGGCGACGTCGAAACTAGACTGCTCGAAGCAGAGGAAGTCGGTCAGGATCTCCATCCAATAGAGCAACGGGTAGATGTAGTAATGGACATCGTATTTGGCGGTCGATTGCTGCCCTTGCGCACCGTAACCCGCGCCGTGGTAGTACCCCTTGCCTTTGATGATCCCACTGCCCAGGGACAGGCCCCCGAGATTGGGAAAGCAGTACGGTTTTGTTGTCACATCAAGCAACCTGACAGGCTCCCAAAATCCCGCCGCAATTCCAATGCGGGGAATAGGAGAGCCGCACAGGCAGATCGGCGACGCGGGGTTTGGCGTATCGGGCCGGGATGATGGCCAGATGTCCAGAAAGCCGATGGAGAGCGGGAACATGCACCCCCAGCAGACATCGGTGATGGGGTTGGGAAAATGTCCGGTGCACGTCGAGGGTGCCCCAGCGTGAGCCGGCAGAGGCTTGCTGATCGCCAAAGCGAAGAGAACGACGAGGAGGAGCTCACGCAGCTTCACTGTGATTGCCCTCCTCTCGAGCGCAGAGCTCGTCACGATCCTCGCGGTCGCGTCGGCAGAGCTCATCGAGGTATGCATCGTCGGCCGCGTTCTTGCGCCTCGCCCAAATCGCGCCCTCAAGCACGACGAAGACAAGAAAACCGACGATCAGAAGTGCCTCGACCTTCACGACCGGACCACGGCTTGCCAGGACCGCGAGACATAACCACGCCAGAACCACGCTGGCGGCGATCAGGCGATGCCGCTGCGCCTTCAACTGCGGTGTTTCCGGCGCAGCCATCGGCACCGGGATCGCGTTGTCGACCTGCTTCCAGAGCTTGTCCAACACGGCCATCAGCTCGCCCCCTTCACTTCGCGCACAAGTAACTTGTCGCCTTCCTGCTTGACCACGGCCGGCACGTTTTCGATGCCGAACTTGTGCGTAAGGTAGCCGTTCTGGTCGAAGTAGATCCGCCGATCAGATGCCTTCATCAGATCGATCGGCGCGCCCTTGACCAGGATGATCTTGGTCTGGACCTCGCTGCCTTGATCCAAGGCCCATTGGAAATCCTTGGCGTTATCGCCATCGATGAAGATCAGCTTTTGACGCAGATTGACGAGACCAAGAGGGTTCACGCGCTGACCCGCATGGGCGAACACATTGCCCTTCTGATCAGCGATGTCCTTGTCGACGACGATCGAGGGGTCGTAGAACCAGCTGCGCTCGTCCTGTGTTCTCCCGAGACCACCCACTGGATTGGGGCGACGAGCCTTTTCCGCCGCATGGGCGGCCAGGTCGCGGTTGATCTTGTCCATCTGCCCGGATTCCTGCATCCGGTGCAGTTTCGCGGAGATCACCGCGAACAGATCCTGCTCCACAAGCGGGAACGTCGCCCCCATGACCCCCAAGTCCTTCGCCAGCGCCGGCGCGTGGCCAGAGAACGCGAAGGCGAGTCCCGCCGCCCCGAAGAAGGTCAACAGTTCCTGCCTCATAGGATTGGTTCTCCGGTTCCCATCACGCGATCGGCACACACGAAGCCGATTTGGGCGTAGCGGCTGTCGAGGCCGTCCTTGTGGTGCGAGCCGGCATAGAAGCACCCCTTGGGAATGCGCCCGACAGGGCCTTCGAAGAGCGGCAGCCCCTTCCGGGTCAGCGGCTTCATCGTCGCCACCAGCTCGCCGTTGATGAAGACCGAGCGCCCGACGTGCGAAACGAGGTCTCCTTCCGTTCCAAGCACGAGCTTGCCAAACGCAGGGGGATGCTCGCCAAAGTGAACCCTGACGACCTCCGACTTTGGAGGATCGAACATGACGAACTGGCCCTTCTTGGGAAGCACTCCGACGTTCACGAAGAAGGCGTAGTTCGGCAAGGAGTCGGAAGCGTTGATCACGATGGCGTGGTGCCGGCCCCACTCCCTGAGTGACGGAAGGCTGATGACGAAGAATGCCAGCCCCAGGCACATCGCCCAGCGCTTGGCCAAGGCTCCGCGCCACCATGGCGTTGCGCGGGCGTCGGGAATGATCTCCGCCAGCGAAGACATCACTGCGCGCCTTGGAAGAACTTGTTCATCTCGGCAGGCACATTCGGCTGCACCGCGGCGGCCTTCGGTTCGGGCACCTTCTGATAGACGGCCTGGCGGACCTGCGCGGTGATATCAGGCACCTCGCTCGAACCAACCAACGCCTCGTTGACCAGGATGATGCGGCCCCCGGCGCTTGCTTCACGCACGGACTGGTCGACGGCCTGCATAAACTTCTGGGTCTCGGCCGTGATCTGTTCGGGAGGCGTTGCCGTCCTCGCCTGCTTCATCACGTATTCCGAGACGAGGCCCTGCAACTGCACCTTAGCAAAACGGTCGTTGAAGTTGGTCGGCGTCAGCACCTTCACGGACACCCATACGGCCCACAGGAGCACGACGGCGATGGACAGGGTCCAAGCTGCCAGCGTCTTGTTGTCCATGTTGCGAATGGTCTTCATCTTGAATCCTTCCTTCACTCGGCGGCCGCGAGGATTTCCCCGCCGAACTTTGCGTTTTCGGGGAAAGCGACCGTCTCGATCGCATCGGCCATCGACATACCTTGGCGATGGAGCGCCTCGATTTCGGCGAAGACCTTCGGACTCGACGAGAAGAGGGCTGACGAGAACTTGTCGAGAACGAGGCGGGCCACGAACTCGGTATCGGGTCCGCGCACGAAGACATCCGAATAGTCGGTTCCTTGTCGCTTCAGAGACCGGATAAGAGCGTTGGTGAACTCGTTCAGCTCAAAGCGGCCCATGCGAGAAAGCTCGCCGATTGTTTCGGGCTTTTGCGCCAACACGACCGACCAGTCCGAATTTTCGAGCGCTGCACGCGAGCCGTCGCTCTTATAATAGTCGTTGATCGACTGGGTCGCGGTGATGAGAGAGCCATAATACTTACGACAAGTGCGCGCATAGATCTCGACGAACTGCGCCATCGAGCCACCTTTCAGCAGCTGCCACGCCTCGTCGATGAACAAGGCCTTCGGAATCGTGCGGTCGGATTTGCGCATGTACTGCGAGGCAAGGAACATGATCGAGGTCAGAACCGCTGAACGCAGATCCTCGCGGCTTGCGAGATCCGAAAGCTCGAACACCGTGAACGGGTTCGTCAGGTCGATGATGCTGTCCCCGATGAAGAAGCGGCCATAGGTGCCCGAGGAGGAGAACTGATTGAGCGAAGTGGCGATCTGCTGGCCCACAGGATCGTCGTCATTGACAAGAGCCGTGATCACCGCGTCGATGGTTCCGTTCGACCCCATGTCGTTCCAAACCTGGTTGACTGCCCGGTCGATGATCCCCTTCTCGAAGTCACTCAAACGCTGCTCGTGCCGCGCCATCTGCCCGATGATCGACATAAGCATCGCCAGGCAGTCCACATGATAATCTTCGTCGGTCGCGGCCAAGTCGGCGTCGATCATGCGGAAAGGGTTGACGCTGAGGCCGCTGGAGAGCGTGAACTCGATGAACCTACCGCCGAGCGCCTTACAGGTATGTTCGAACGAGCGCCCGTCATCGATGATGATTGCATGGGCGCCGGACCCCACGAGCGAGACGCACAATTCCTGCAGGAAGACGGATTTGCCGGACCCCGACTTGCCGAAGATCGCGGTGTTGTGGTTGCCCTCGTTGTTCTGGAATGGCGACCAGTAGGCCGGTTGCCCCCTGCGACCGACAAGCATCATGTGCGGCAGATTACCACCCAGGAATTCACCGTGCATCGGTGCAAATGCCGCGGCGTTGGTCGTGACCATCGTTCGCTGCATCTTCATACGCGACAGCATGTCGCCCAACCCCGACGAGATGTTCATCGGGAACATCGAGCAATAGCTCATGATGTTGATGTGAAGCTGATCCGACAGATCCCAGCCTGCGGCCTTGTAGACCGCCTTGACCGTCCGCAGGTTCTCTTCTGCGCTGTCGCGAGGGGATATCACGTTGATGTTGTAGAAACCCTGGACAAGCCGATGCCCAACACGAACCAACGACGCCACGTTCTCCCATTCGGCCGCCTGACGGCTAAGGTGGGGAATCAGACTCACGGCCTTACCTTCGGCCAGCTGCTTGGAGCGAACGTGCTTCAAGCCGGCCCGAGTTGCGGACTCGGTGTCATCAAGGACGCGTCCTTGGAACACCATCGCAACAGGGCACCCGAAGTTCAGCTTCGGATTGAAGATCGATCCGATCAGCTGCTGACCGTCCCAGGCCGCGAAACGCTCGGGATAGTTCTTCACCACCAGCGCTCGAACATCGAACGAAGATGGCGTGAAAATGCCGAGTTCGGGCACGCCGTCATGCAGCGTCCGGCCTGTCATACGAAGGGACTGGCTTCGTGTGAGGATGCGATCTCGCTCGATGGCGATCTCAAAGTCGGGACGGATGCACTGCACGTTGATCGGATCAAGATCGCTGTAGTGCAGAGCGTCGTCTCCGGTGCCCGTCGAGGGCGTTGTGAGCTCGTCACAGAACTGCATCAACTCGATAGGAGTGAAGGTCCGTGTCGGCGTGCCAATGGCCGAGAAGTGGGCGATCAGACTCTCGCGGATCGTCAAAAGGTCGCGCTTGTTGACCCTCGATCCCTGCCTCACGCTGACCGAAAACACCGTCCGGAAGTTGCGCGTAACGAACGGGCCATCACCCGCCATCGACTTCCACGCACCGCGCGCGAGGTGACCCGCACGATAATTAGCGATCTTCGCGAAAACATCGCCCGCCAGGTATCTCGGGTAACACCACTCCTGGACAACCTTGCTGATCCGAGGAGAGGCATAGGACACGACGTGGAAGTCGCACCCCGGCATCAGGATGTCCGAAAATATCTGGTTGAGGCTTGTATGAACTCGTTCGTCGGCGCCGGTCAGCGGCGCTATCTCTAGAACGAAGCCAACAGATGCGTCGTTGTAGAACAGCTCGGTGTCCCGATCATACGACCGGTACGGCAGATACCCTGAGAACTTCTCCACGTCGGGCATAGGAAGACTGACGCTGGCAAGCTCTTCCCCGCCGAAAAGATTGAACAACAGCTTCTCTGTAGAACGCCGCAACTGCGCCAGGCGGTTCATAGGTTATTCTCCCGGCGAAAAGGTGGTGGCGCGGATGTCCTGCTTGGTGGGCGAAGTGGCAGAGCGAGCCGGCGTTGGAGCGGGCTTCGGGGCCATCCCTATCTGCTGCTCCACCTGCTTCCGGATTGACGCGATAGGATCAGCGGCAGGCGTTGCTACGGTAGCCGTCGGAACCGGTCCTGGAGGGGTGGCGGCGTTGACAGCTAGGCCGGTAATCTGGCTGCGTGCAGGAGCAGCCTCGGCAACATCTTCAAGCGCCTGTCGTGGCGGATTGCGCATCGAAAGGTCACTCGCCGCAGCCGGCGAGATCCCGCGTGCGACGGCCGCCCGGTCATATTCAGCAACAGCGACGAGGGCCCGCACGGCAGTCCGCTCATGCAACCTGCCCCACCGATCCACATACTCGGGGAAGACGATGCGGATTTCACGGGTTGCCGACGGCGGGACACCGTCAGCCGACGCCGAGATTAATGCAGGCTCGCCACTTGGCCGATAGTAAGGGCCTGCCGGCTGCGTTTGCGTTTCCTGCGCAGTGCCGTCGATCTTGGCGAGCGCCTGGTCGTCGATCAGGGTCGCCGGCGCACAGACGCCGGTCCCCGCACGACACTGGAAGGACCCGCGGACATTACCGCCCAGTGTCGTGCAGCCGTTGAGGATCGCAAGCCCAGCGAGGCCGGCTGCACCGACCACAGCGAAACTGCGGCGCTTCTTCTGACCGACGATGATGAAATTGGGTTTATAGCCGCGTCCCATCATGCACCTCCGTTCAGCCACTGCTCGAGGGTCTGGCGGTCGCGGTAACCCATGCTGACGGCACCATCTGCGCGGACGACCACCGGCGTTCCCGTGAAACCATGCTGAGTGGCGAACCTCTCGTTCTCGTTGAGACCTGAGGTGTCACAGCCGGCGTGGGCCGGGAGCTCCTCGCCCGCGTAAGCGGCTCTCATCGCCTTGCGCCGATCGTTGGAGCAGATGACGGCCTCGCTCAGCATCCTTGTGCCAAGGACGGAGATAGGCCGCTCAATGACCCTGACGTTCATCGCCTCGAGGTTGCGGACCAAGAGCTTGCAGTAGCCGCACCGGAAGTCGGTGAAGATGGTAACTTCACGATTGCCGGAACCCCACCGGATAGCGCCCTTTTCCGAAAGGTGGCTGACATCGACCCGCGTGGACCGAGCCGCAGGCGCACTCGCCTGCCGCTCGACGCCCCGCGCTGCGGGAGGCGCGGACGGCGTATCCCCTTCATCACTTGACGCGCGCGCAGCACCGCCCAGGAGCGCGGACGGATTGAGCTCGAGGAGCTTCGCCGCGGTAAGGTCGCGCCGCTCCTGCAGGTCATAGACCCGACCGACGATCAGATAACGACCGTTCGAATCGGTATAGAAGACCGAGTTGCCTGCGACGACCTCGCAGAAGGAGCCAAGCGCGTCGCAGTCGACGCTGGTGATCTCCGTCTTCGGCAT
The DNA here is from genome assembly GCF_000153545.1 of Sphingomonas sp. SKA58. NCBI lineage: Bacteria > Pseudomonadati > Pseudomonadota > Alphaproteobacteria > Sphingomonadales > Sphingomonadaceae > Sphingomonas > Sphingomonas sp. SKA58. The sequence continues at coordinate 17,791 of NZ_AAQG01000020.1, read as the reverse complement.
CCGTTCCTTGAGCTTCTGCATCACTGCGTCTTTCGACAGCAACTGGGCGAACGCGATGGTCCCCCAAGCAGCCACCGCCACGACGCCGGCGCCGGCGAGCAATCCTCTGGCTTTAATCAGCATCGCACATTCCCTCAGTTCCGGATGAAAACGCCGTCGAGAAACACGATCTCGACATCGATGCCGGTCGGCATCTCGATGACAGGCTGATACTGCTCGGCCCGCTCGATCAGGTAGTTCGAGACCATGTCGCCCGACTTCGCGACGCCCTCGCCAAGACCGCCCTCGACGATCTCACCGGGGCTAAGCTTCTGACGCGATCCATTGACCGAGACAGACGTCGAACCAGCCAGCAAAGAGTTAGAATTTGCCGAAAAGCCTCGGCCGAACCCGCCAATCATCCCGGCCAGGAATGCTTGCGTCGCAAGACTGCCCTCACGGCTCACAACGCGGCCACGGACGCCGGTCTTACCCCCAAAGGATATGAAGCCCTTCACTTCGCTCACGGCATAACGGCCACCCGGTTGCGGGCACGTCATCCGTTGAAGCTTGACGTATACTTTTTCCGACGACAGTTCGCCGATCGCTGCCCCGTTGACCAGACAGCCCTGGATGTTCGTTCTCAGGAGCTTACCGTCCGCGTAAACAGACCGCGCCGGACCTGTGATGCGCAAAACGACCGGAAGCGGATCGGTCTGCGACTTTACCCCTGCCACAGCGTCCACTCCAACTATCACTCGAGCAGCGGCGATGCTGTTTGGCGGCAGATAATTCGCGCTGTCGCTGTAGACGGTCTTCCCCGGCTCGACGGGCGTAGCATTGGGCAGAGTCTTCCCGTCGGTGAAGGAAATCATCTTGATCTCATTGCTGCGAACCGCCGCCATTGCCGCAGCTGCCTGGGGACCTGCACCTGGCCCCGGAGCACCCGCCGCAGGCTTGTATATCGGATTGCTCGGCGAGTACGCCGGCATCGCGGGCTGCACAGGCCCCGCTTTCGCTGCTTCCAGCGCAGCGCGAAGGCGCTGGTTCTCCTGCTCGTAGGCGTTGAAGACCTGCTTTCCGTCGCTCTCCATCGCCGTCTTGTCGGTCTGGGTTTTCGCCAGTTGTTCCTTCAGCGCCTTGAGTTCCTGCTCCTGCTGCGTAAGCGAATTCAGGCGGCCGTTCAGCTGCTGCTGGTCGACCTCGGCACGAGCCATCCACTCCTTCTGAGCGTTCGCCGGGTCCACGGCGTCGGTCATGGTGATCGCGACCTTCTTGTCGCCGCCGACCTTCTTGTCGCCTTGGAGGGAGTCGCCAGCGATGTACCAGAGACCCGCGCCGAGAAAGACTGCTGCCCCGCACATGATCGCGAGGCGCTGCTTCATCAGTGTCTTGTTGTTGTTGCCGGCGAGAGCTCCATCGAATTCCGGCGCATCGAAAAAGTCATCCTTCCCCGTTCCGCGTTCGACGCGTCCCTTCCCTTCGTTGAAATGGGTCTGTTCCTGGCCGTGGTCGGCCGCAGCAGCACCGCCCGCAGAGGATGCACCTTGCGTCGGACCAGTACCCTTCTGTTCATTCTCACTCATCACTTGTGCCCTCCGACCGGCGAGACAATGAAGGCTGTGGTCTTCTGACCGGGCTCAAGGCGGGCAGACGTCACGCTGACGGCAAGCGCGTCTTCCGACGCCACGGTGTCGTCAGTGACGTCCACCGCCTTGCGTGACACGTTCTCGATCAGGAGCTGCTTACCGCGAAGCTCTAGCCCAACGTACTCGGACACCAGCTGGACCTTCAGGCTTCCGACCTGAACAGGAGCACGATCCTGCGATCGGATCTCAAAGCCGGGCAGCGCGTCCTGACGATACATGGCCTGGATCAGCTCGATCGAGCGATCCTTATCCGAAAGCCCAGCGACCTGTTCGCTCTGACCGGCCTTCTCCATGTCGACGTTCGCGACGAAGATCTGCTCCGCGCCCTGGCTCTGGACGTTGCAGCTGAACTTGTAGACGTAGCCTTTGACCGTGGTTCCGAAGAACGACAGCGCCTTGCGTGGATATCCCTCCGGGACTGACAGATAGATGTCGCCGCGCAGCGGTTCGAATACGACCGAAAAGTCTTCATTTTCGCTGGCCGCTGCGACCTTCGAGACATTCGCGAACTTGTCGGCCTTCAGGCTGATCCGCGTCAGATCCTTGGAGGATGCGACGCACTCGACCGTGCCGTTGTCCGAGACGAGCAGATTCTGATCTGCCAATGCCGGTGACGCGGTCATACCCAGGCCAACCAAGCCCACTACGGCAGCGATGCCGTGGGCCCCGCGCCAACGCCGCAAAACGCAAGCGAGACCCACCAGCGAACCGCCGACGAGCCCTGCGATGTTAAACTCTCCGGCGACCACGCCGGTGCCGATCCCGCTCATTGCTGCGCACCCTCCTCAGCTTTGACAATCTGTCCGAAGGCAACCAGCTTCAGGGACATGCCGTGGTTCACCCAAGCGAACCGGAACCGGCGAAACTCCGCGCCGACTTCCTTCGAACCGATGACCGTGTGCACGTGGCCCGAGACGGTCGATTCTAGTGTTTCGGGATCGACGTGCATGTCTGTCATGGTGAAATACTGGGAGAGCGTGGTCCCGCGCTGGGCCTTGACCACCTTCTCCAACTCTGTGTTGATTGCTCCGTAGGCGCTCGGATCGGCCATCTTCAGAATGGACTGGCGCCAATAATCCAGATTGTCCGGCGAACGATTGAGAACGAGCAACGCCATGTCGCGCGTGACTGCCTCGAGATACTCTGGGCTCACTTCACGCGAGGAGATCCTCACCTGCTTCTCGATCACAGGTGACAGGATAATCTCCTGTTCCTTCCCCGAATTGACAAAGACGGAAACCAGCAGGCCGACCCCGAGCAGGCCGCCCACAACCATTGCCGTATTGCGCTGGATCAGAAGGCGCTTGGACCGCTGTTGAACACGACTGACGTCCATCGTTCACCCCACCATGTTTCTTACGTGCGAGGGGGGAAGCCCACGGACGCCAAAAAATCGCGAGGGGAGAAGCCAGTACCCTTTGTGAATTACCCAGCTCATGCCGCGCCCGGCCTTGAGTTTCCGATATCCATACCAACACCCGCAGGCTCCAAAGAGTCCGAACAAGATGTGTTGACTAAGGATGCCCCAGACGAAGGGCAGAAGCATGATCAGGAATTCATCAAGGGTCCAAAACCCGATTAGAACGGGGTCATCGAGATGTTTTGGAATGCTATATTCGTCCAACTTCCCGCCCTCTTAACGCGATGTTAGTCTTCATCACGGTAGAGCTGTCACCACTCCCGCCAAGGAACAGCGACAGCCCTCCGCGACCCGACGGCTCAGACCGTCGCGGTAACAGTCGAGGTGACGATCGGAATGCCGGTGCCGGCGCCCACGCCGACGCCGACCGGGATCGCGACCTGGCCCAGGCTGAAGCGACCCGAGGCAAGACCCACCACGCCGCCGGCGAGCGAAAGCACGGTGATGATCTTGCCGCCCGAACCTTCGAGGAAGTCCGTGAACTTGGTCAGCGCGGTGTTGAACGTCGCATCCGTGCCGGCCATGGCCAGTTCGGCGCCGCCGACGACCATCACGGCAGCGGCCGCGATGACCGGGGCGTTCGCGACCAGCTTTTGCTTGATCGAAGCAAGCTTCATGCTCTTCTCCTTGAGTGTGAACGACGCGAATTGCGCCTTACTCAGGGAACGAAGAATTGGACTGCTTTTCAAGCGGTAGGAGTAGGGGATTTTTAACAATTCTCGTAGATTGGACTGGTTCTGTGACTTTGCGAACTCGTCTGAGATCGGCCCCAGTCTAATCCTTGAACTATACGGATCCGATTCCGGTCTTGCGACTATCGCGCGGCGGACTTGGTTGGTCGGATGGTGGACCCACGTCGGTCCGTTATCGGTCCATCCGTGACCGGTTTTGGATCGGGCCCGAGGCGAGCCCTAAATGCGACGGCCAACAGGCCAGATCAGCTGACCCCGAAACCCGCAAAACGAGAATGCCACGGTGAAACGCCCTAACCCGAGCTAAGCTCCGCCTCCCAGCGACACAGGGTCGCCAGCTGACCGATAACTCAGACCAAGCGATCCACGAAAACGTGCGGCCATTCGGCTCCTACGCGTTGCCTGACCTTCGCAATGAACTGCGCAATGTTCTCGCTATCGATCAAAGACCGGATTTCATAGCCAGAGGGGTTGGCCTCACCCACAAGCGTGTAGTCAATCTTATCTCTACCAGAGCTCTCGGGCTGGCCCGAAATGTATATACCGATCAGCCTGCGATATTCCTGAAAGATGTAGGTAATCAACGCTGTTGCACCGCTGACACTCTGCTCTGCGATGTTGCGCTGAAGTTGAAAGTTTAGGCGGAACAGATCGCCCTGCGTCTGTTCGTCAATCGCCTCGGCTATCCACCTACTGTACCGGAGCTTATCGACCGTGAGCACATAATTCATCAGCTCGAAATTTCGAGCCGAGGCGAGTATCAGGATGTAATAATATTTCGCCGTAAAAATGTCATCCAGGGACAGCACTCCATACTCTTTGGACACAAGAGCACCCTGAAGGACCTCTTCCAGCATTTCGACGATGTCCGGGTTGATGGTTTCATCCCTCATGAACCCGATCATCGCATTCAGGGCTTCCCTGTAGCCGAAGTCGATAGATCGATAATGATTGGCGATCTCAACTTCGTCGACGCGCGTGATCGTATATCTGCCGCGCGAGGACTGAGACACATACCCTTCAGCCTCAAGGTGGTATATCGCCTTCACAATGTCGGGTTTTGAACCGAACCGCCGCTGCAATTCGCTCACATGCAATCTCGCCCCCGGCATCCATTCCCAATTCAGGATTGCACGACGACACTGGTGATAGATTGATGCTGCCTGGCTTACCTCGGACGGCCTCGCCAAATTACCGGAACTTGGCACTGACCCCCTGCCCTTTCAAACGCGACTCCGCTTAGCTAGGAACGCTGCTGAACCATATCGGGTCACTAGCAGCGGAAACGGCGGAATGTCCAGCAAAGGGGAAGAGTCAAGCCAGAAACGCCCGAAAAGGGGGCGGCCCGCGGCCGGCGGCCGCTCAACATTCGCGATCAAGCTCAGTGAGGCTGCATTCAACGCGGTCTTGGAGGCGCTTTTCACCTTGTCGAAGCTGCGGCGGCACTACTTAACCTATTCTGAAGCCGTCCGTCTCGCGCTGCCAATCGTCTCAGAAATGCGGAAGACGGGACTCGTCGAGCTTTACAGAACAATCGCAGCCAGGCGACCTGCCTACACTAATGGCCTCCACGATCCGATTACATTCACAGTCAACCTAAATTCGACAGATCGTGAAGGTATAAGCAACATTTCCGACAAGCTGTACGAGTTAACCGAAGCCAGGATGACACACAGCGAAGTGATTGTCTTTATCCTATTGTCGATCCCTCTACTCCTCGATAACGACTGACGTAGCCAAAATGGACTACCCGGCGGACAGCGAAGCGTCCGCCGACCAACGAAGGCAGAAGAGGATAGAATCGTGAATCGCTATGCACCGTTGTGCGCCGCTGCGCTTGCCCTCTCCTCACCATCTGTGGCGGAGGCTGCTGCGAACGGAGATGCACCGGATCTTGCAGAAGGAACGGCCGAGGACATCGTCGTCACGGCCAACAAGCGACCAGAACGCAGCGCGGCCGTCCCGGCGACGATCGCTTCCGTTTCTGAAGACATATTGCGCCAAGCTCATGTGCGCGATCTCTTCGACATCACGAACCTGGTGCCCTCCTTCAGGGTCGAACAGCAACAGTCATCCGCACAGACCAATTTCCTGATCCGGGGCTTCGGAAATGGCGATAACAACGTGGGCATCGAGCCCTCAGTGGGTGTCTTCGTCGACGGTGTTTACCGATCGCGGTCAGCTGCACAGATTTCCGACCTTGTCGACGTTGCGCAGGTCGACGTAATCGCCGGGCCCCAAACGACTCTTTTCGGCAAGAACGCATCTGCAGGCGTGATCTCGATCAGGACGAACGAACCTGCGTTCACGCTCGGCGGCAACGTGGAGGCCAGCTACGGAAACCGTAATGCGGTAATGCTGAAAGGTGCCGTCACCGGACCCCTGAGCGAAACCGTGGCCGTTCGGTTGTCTGGCAGCTATGACCGTGATGATGGTTACGCCCACAACCTAACTACTGGACGATCGGTGAATGACCGCAACCGCTGGTCCGCAAAAGGGCAAGTCTTGTGGGTGCCTGCTCCCGACTTCCGGGTTCGCATCATCGCAGACGCCGACCGCATCAAGGAGTCCTGCTGCGCGGTGGTGAACCTTCAACGGTCGGGAGCGAACGACCTCATCGATGCAATCGGTGGTGCTGTGAACACCGAAGCACAGGCGCTCTCAGATCGATTCTACAGCAACTTCGATCCAACGAACGACATCAAGACGCATGGAGTGTCGGTACAGCTCGACTATCAGACCGGGCCATTCCACATCACGTCAATCAGCGCATGGCGAGCCATCCAGAGTGACAGCAACCAGGATGCGGACTTCACGGGCGCTGACCTCCTCACTGAATATAGCCAGCGCCAGCGTATCCGGACTCTGACACAGGAGCTCCGTGTAAGCACCGACTTCCAGGGGCCGTTCAACTTCCTTGCTGGCGCCTACATCTTCAACGAGCGTATCCGGCAATCAAATGTGATGGCTTGGGGTACGCAGATGCGCCCCTATGCCGATGGACTCATCCAAGGCTTATCTTCACAACTTGGTGTACCGACCTCACTCGCAGAGGTTGAGGGCGCGATCTCGGCCTTGTCCGGAACGGACCTGACCGGCCAGTTCTTCGGAGAGGGACAGGCCCAACTGCAGCGGTACGGATTGCAAAACGACTCCTATTCTGGCTTCATCCAAGCAAATTTCAAGGCGACCAACCACCTGACAATAACAGGCGGTCTCAACGTCACGAGGGACACTAAACACTACCGTGTCCAGATCAGCTCGACCGATGTCTTTTCGAGCCTAGATCTGCCGGCCATCGCCAACGGCGCAATCAACGCCGGTTTCCCGGAGGACGTTGGCCTTGGACTGGTTGCGCTGGCACCTCTCCAGCTACTGCCGTCAACGCCGGAGGTCCCGAACGCGGTGGAAAACGGCCGCACGGCAAATACTCACCTGACCTGGACAGCCCGTGCTGCGTACCAATTCACGTCGGCCCTCACCGGTTACGTCAATGCCAGTACGGGTTTCAAACCCAGCTCGATCAACCTCTCACGTGACAGCCGGCCCTCGCTTGCCGATGCGCCTGCCCTGGTCGCAGCCAACCTAGCCCCACCAGCGACGATAGCCGTCGCCGGCATCCCGATCTCAACATCTGCATACGGCAGCCGATACAGCGCCCCTGAAACGTCCACCCTCTACGAAATCGGACTGAAAGGCCGCTGGAGGAATGCCGCGCTCAACGTGTCCTTGTTCAAAGAGACGGTACGGGACTTTCAGACCGTGATTTTTACGGGCACCGGCTTCTTTTTGCAAAACGCCGGAAAGCAGAGCAACTGGGGTATCGAAGGCGATATCACGCTTCGCCCCCTTCCGCATATGACCGTCTCAGGCGCGCTGGCCTGGTACAATCCGAAATACGATCACTTTCCTGATTCGTCAGTCGGAGATCTAACCGGGACCAAACCTGCCAACATCGCGCCTTTAAGCCTCACCATCGCGGGCGAGTACGAGCATCCCCTCTCGAACGGCAATGCGCTCAAGCTGCGCACCTCATGGCACCACGAAGGACGAACCAGGATCATGGACGGCCTCCCCGCAGAGACGCTGCGCGACCCGATCACCCAGTCCGTCATCAGTTACGAACCGGCCATTGCGGCTGCGCAAGCATACGCTCGCAAAGTAGACCAAATTGACGCCGCGCTATCGTTCATCGCTCGATCGCGGATCGAGATCTCGGCATGGGTGCGAAACCTTACAAATTCGCGCCACCTAATCGGTGTGATCGACTCCCCTGCCCAGCCCGGCTCGATCTCAGGATATTTCAATCGCCCGCGGACCTTTGGGGCCTCCGTCGCGCTCCGCTGGTAATAGCAGGGGCGGGCGCCAAGGTGCCCGCCCCTGTTCTTCATCCCGCCGCGATCATGCGAGCGCACTCATCAGGGGCGATATACCATCACCCGGATGTGTTCGCCCTGGCCAAAGCGGTAACGCTTCTCAACCTCAAATTCACGCCGGCGATACATCTGCTCGTTCCGCGCAGTGGCCGTTTCCAAGTACGCTGGAAGCCCTAGTTCGCGGCAACGCGCCAGGCCTTGCGCCAACACACCTGTTCCGAATCCTTTGCCCTGAAACTTCCGGCGACAAGCCAGAAACCGAAGATAGGCGACGTCCTTCGTTCCGGTTCTCATCATAACGTCGGACTTAGCCGACCTCACGATCTTGTCTGCCGTCGAGGCATTGTTGAGACGTAAGAAGCCCGCGAAGTTGACGGCTCGTGCAAGTTTTTCGGAGTCCGAATAGACCGGTTTCAGAGGATCCACGTGGGCCCAGCGGACCCACAAAGCCACAGCCTCGCAATTCTGGCTAACCTCAAACCATTGCGCCTGCCGGGGCTCACCTGCGACCATGAAGGCAAAAAAGTCTCGCAGCCCATCCCGAGCTCGGGCCCCTCCCCTGACGAACCATGTCAGGAACGGGTCTTCGCTGAACGCATCCGTAAGCGTTTCCAATATGGCCGGGAGGTCTTCCTCGCGTGCATCACGAAACTCCACAAAACCTCCCGACCCATATCCGGCAAACTCAGGCCTCGATCGCAGCCTTTGCCGCCGCGAAACGATCGAGAACGATCTCGACCTGCTCGGAGGTATGTTCGGCGCACAAGGAACACCGAAGCAAGGTCATTCCTTCCGGAGTAGCCGGCGGGCGAGCAAGATTGACGTAGATTCCCGCGTCAAGGAGGGCTTCCCACAGACGCACCCCATGCTCCATGTCTCGCATGACCAGAGCGACGATAGCCGACTCAGGCTTGTCCGTTGCCAGTTCAAACCCGCGCGCGCGAAGTCCCTCGTGCAGCTTGATGGAATTCTGCCAGAGCCGTTCGCGCTTCTCCCCGGCCTTCATTAGCTGCCGAATGCTCGCCGCAGCCGTCGCGACGACACTCGGGGGCAGGCTGGCGGTGAAGATGTATGGCCGGCAGACCTGACGCATAATGTCGAAATGCTCATGGTTCGAGACGCAGAACCCGCCAACGGTTCCGACAGATTTCGAAAACGTGCCGATAATGAAATCGACTTGATCGATCACGCCCTGGTCCTCTGCGACCCCACGCCCATTTGGCCCAATGAAGCCCATCGAATGAGCCTCGTCGACCAGGACCATCGCTCCATATTCCTTCGCGAGAGGAACCATCTCCCTGAGATGCCCAACATCCCCGAACATGGAATAAACGCCTTCAAGAACGACCAGCTTGCCCGCGTCTTTCGGAAGGCGCTTCAACCGCGCCTCGAGCGCACCGATATCATTGTGCTTGAAATTGACGGCCTCGCCTCTCGACATCTTGCACCCATCCCAGATGCTCGCATGGCTGTCGCGATCGAGAAGAATATACTCATCCTTATCCACGAGCGTGCTGATGATACCCAAGTTCGCCTGATACCCAGTCGAAAAAACCATTGCGCCCTTCATGTCGTAGAACTCGCGCAAAGCGTTCTCCGCATCGACGTGACCGGCATAGGTGCCATTGAGGAGCCGACTTCCAGTGGTTCCCGAACCAAACTCATCAAACGCCCGCTTCCCAGCTTCCAAAACGGCCGGATCAAAGGTCATTCCCATGTAATTGTAGGTGCCGAGCAAAATTGTATGCTGACCGTCACAGATGGCTTCTGTGGGGGAAAGCACTTCCTCCATTACCAACCCGAAAGGATCGTGTTCGACGGCTTCGGCTAGAGCCACGCGCTGTTCATAAATACCGTCGAACTTCGACATCAAGTCGGTCATCTGGACCATGCTATAGAACTCCAAAACTCTCTATTCACACGCAAGCACCCGTTCGCCTGCGAGCGACCATTGCAGGGTCGATAGCTCAACAGCCCCCCTTTAGACAAGGAATCACGCGCAGCGGAGGCCGTGACAGGGCCAGAATACGTACCCGGAACACCCCTTAGTTTGCGCGATTCTGGCATTTTCGCCGGATTTCCGCGGGTGTTCCGCCTACGTTCCGGGCAGAGTCCCCATATTCTGGGTACTTAGGTGCCGATCGCCTGGCCACGGTTTATAAGCACTGCTTAAATGACGGTGTTTTCGAAAAACTCCGGAATGGCGGTTTTCCGCCATTCTCGATTTTTCGAGAACGCAAAAACGTGCTCTCCCTTGACGCCGCTACGCGATGCCACTAGCCTTGTGTTACTCGGCGCTTAACGGTTTTTCGTGCCGCCGCTGCCGCTAAACAAGCTTGCGCGGGACAGGGAGGACGTCATGACGAATGACATATTCGACAAATCAAACGTCATAGAGCTCACGTCCGACGAGGGCTTCCTCACCATCTGCCGCCAGCGCATCGAGGAAGGTCGCCTTCAGAAGGCAGACATCGCCAAGAAAATGGGCGTCAGCCTCCTCGTGCTGAACCGTATCCTGCGGGGCGGCCGCAAGCTCACCGAAACTGAGAAGCGCGCACTCTGCGAAACCATCGGCCTCGATCCGTTTCACGTGACTGTTGTGCTTGGCCTCTTCAAGCAGCCCGATTTCTGGGACATCCCTGAGGTCGTCTCAATGTCCAATCTGATGTCCATCATGGTCGAATGCACGCGGCAACGCATCAGTGCCCGCACCAACGACGTCTACCTCCCGCTGGATCCCTGCCAGTTGAACAAATTCGCGGAACACATTGTCGACCGCGTCAACCTCACGCTCCAACGGCAACACCAGCGCCCGATCTGCGAAATTGGCTGACTTGACGGATGATAGACCAGGTCGGACCGCGCAACACGCTTCATAGTCGCACCCACGACACCCAGATTCCGATTCACGCCAAAGGCCCGGAGGACTCCGCGGCCTTTTTGCCATGCGTGGCAGCAAGAGCACCTGTCAGCGGCCTTGGGCCCAAACGTCACGATGTTATCTGCAGCCCCGTCATAGCAACCTCGTTTCCGAGCCCGGCAAAGGGCCGGGCCGTTTCCGGCCAACAAAGGATTGCTATGCAAACAAAAAAGCCCGCTCACTAGGAGCGGACCCTTCTGGTGTTCCTACCGCTTGGCGGCGGTAAGATCGGTAGCCTTTCACCGAGATTAGGAACCTCCCGCACCACAGTCAATAAAAATGCCGATTTCGGCATTGGCTTTATGCGTCTCCGAAACGCTCCCGACACCAGAGCAAGACAAAGAAAAAGCCCCGTTGGCGCGGGGCTTCCTCAGGACTGCGATGTTGTGATCTAGCTCCCACTTCATGGCAGTTCGAGGCAGCCTGGTCAACCGGAAATGCGCTTTCCGGAACGCCGGCTGCTGTCTCTCGAAGAGATCGGCACCATGGAAAACAGAAGTCCACGAGAACACGATTCAGGCCGTTCGATCGGCGACATCCTCGCCCATCAACCCCCCCTCCCCTTCCTCACGCCGCACATGCTAACGGAACGGATTTCCAGTCCCGCTGAAGCGGCGCAATGGTCCGCCTTGATTGCGACGACCATGAGCTCCGGGCCGAGACCGAGAGACGCCTACTCGCGGGTAATGGCAAGCCTCCACTACCTGGCGCGCCATGGAACGTGCCTTCATCCCCTCAGCCCAACCCGCTGGCGCAGACTCGAGGGCTTAGCCGCGCTGTGCGGGCATAGGGGCGACTGGCAGTCCAGGTCCGGACCAGTGATCGGCGCTTCCAATGCCACCCTCGAAACACACTTGGGGATCACGAACGTCAGGCGAGAACTCCGCGATCTGGCAGCGTGGGGCCTAATCATCCCGCACCAGCTTAAGGGAAACGGCCACCGCTATTACGGTAGACGACACCTCGATGGCATGGTCGACGCGTCAGGATGGGCCCTCGCGCCCCTTGTCGTCCTAGTTGAAGAACTGGAGGATCTCGTCGAGCGCGACAAACAGCTGCGCCTCCTCTTCGTTACCCTTCCCAAGCAAATCACCGCGGTACTGCGATCGGCGCGGAACCTAATTCCGGAGGAGGCCCCGGACGCGCTGGCCGAACATCGTACAAAGATTGCGGAGTTGGCGGCGATGCGCGACAGCGCAAGAGGTCACTCGGTCGAGGCGCTGCGATCGGCGCTCGCGGAAGCAACGAACCTTCTCTTCGAAATTCAGTCCACACTAGCCGCCCTAGACACTGACCTTGTCGCGAAATTGTCCAGTAAAGTGGACGCGCCTGACCACCCCACATACAACGAAACGAAACCCGAATCTGTTCGTAACGGCTCGGCAGAAGGACGTAGCGGAAATGGGGGTGACCCACTCCCAGCATCGCGCAGGGTCGAACCTAGCAGCCTCAATGATGAAACAGACCGCTTCGGCATCCAGCGCAGCGGGTTCGAATGGACAGAGGCGGAGACGCTTTTCCCGGCGATCGCGGGTTTGACACAGATCGCGAGATCTCCCACGGCGGATGACATAGCCCTTCTCGGCAACATCCTGCAGATCAATCCTCAGCTATGCTGGCGAGCCACACGAATACTCGGCGCGCCAGCGACAGCACTATGCCTGATGATAACCGCGCAGCATCTCGCTGACGGGCACATCATCAAGACCCCAGCGGCCTACTTCAATGGGCTCGTCAGCAGAGCCCGCGCCGACGATCTTAATCTCGGCCACACGATTTTCGGACGACGACAGGCCGGCCCCCGACCCAAAGGGGCAACAAACTGATGCAAAATCACCAGTGTCTCCTCGCGCCCCACCGCAAAACCAGATCCATTTCCTCTGGAGTAAGATCATGGATCGTAAGGACGAGACAGTCGCGCCGCGGCCAAGTCATGGCCCAAGACCTGACCCCGCGAGCCATTGTCGGATCACGAAAAAGCATAAACAGCTGTCGCCGTGCGGCACTTTGCCAGACAACCACGTCATCAGGGGCTAACCACAACCCTGGCGCGAGCCGACCAAAATGAAGCCGTCCACCGTCAACAATCTCGACCCGGGGCTTGCCCGCTGCACGCAGATGCACGCCAAGATGGAACAGATACCACGCAAGAAGCATCCAGCAGCTCACGCAAAACGAGCCCATCGCAAAGCCGGCACCCCAGCCAAGCCACCCAAGTCGCGCGAAGAAGAACACGCCCAAAACGCAACCGCACGCCGCGCCAAGAGCAAGCAGCGCCAGGACCAGCTCATGCACGCCAGAAGTGAACTTCCTCGAGGGCTGCAAGGCAATCATTCCGTGAACTTCAGGATCGACGCCTTGCGCGCAAACGACAAATTGGCCGCGAGCGGAGCCGGTGTGGCACTTGCCAGCTGAATGATTGGCGGCCGAGGACCGGAAACGAGCGCAGTCACATTTCGCGCGATCTCTCGGACATAGTTTCTGGTTTCGGCAAACGGAGGGATCCCGCCATACTGCTCGATGCGGCCAGGTCCGGCATTGTATGCAGCCAAGGCCAGCGTCGGATCGCCGAACTTGCCTAAATGAGAGGCGAGATACCTTGCCCCTCCCCTCAAGTTCGCGGCGGCATCGAACGGGTTCATGACCCCCAGCTGGCGAGCCGTCCCTGGCATCAGTTGGGTCAGACCCATCGCGCCGGCACGCGAAATCGCAAACGGATTGTAGCGCGACTCCTGGATTATCATCGCGTCGAACAACCTGACCGGCACACCCGCCTCACATGCGGCAACAGCCATCAAGGGGTAATAGCGCGCGCGACGCATCTCGGTATCGGCCGGAAGGAACCCCGTCGGTCGATACGGCACCTGGCAGTTGCCGACTTCGAATGTTGCGGGCATTGCGATCGGAACCGCTGGACCGATAAAAGGCTGTCCGAACGAGGCGAAAACCCCCCTCCCCGACTTCAGCCACTGCGGCGCAACCCGAAAGATCCTTGATGGTTCGAATGCGGGCGCGGCCGCGGGAGCAACGGCCGGCTCTGGCTCTATTTTCCCCGCTGGATCGGAAGTCTTGGATGGCGCCACCACCCCGTTCATTGCCGCGATCATATCGATCTCAACGCCGGTCGGGCGCTCGGACAATGAACCAATCTGCTGGACCAGAAAGTCGCTAGGTGGAGCAGCGCCAAACGACACTGTCCTTGCCTGTTGCGCAGACGCGCCCATGGGAGCGGCCAAAGCCGCAGCTAAAAAGATGGATTTCCAGTGCGTCATCGCTCACTCTAGGTTGAGCGAGTGCCTGGTATGGATATCGGAGTGCCCATTTAGCCTCCGGTTGGAGCCGAGGTCAATCTCTAAGCGTTGTCTGGAATAACCCGAAATTAACTCCACCTGTTCATTATGCTGCCGTGATCAAACAAGATGCCTTGAATGCCTGGATCGACCTCTACACCGCCACTGGCGTATGCTGCGCCCTGTGCGTCGTCCTCGCGATCGTGGCCCTGATGGGAGATCTCTACACGCGCTCCTGGGTGCCCCCGAACTCGACCACTCAGGACCGCTTGTTGCTCATCCCGCGAATTTGGCTGAGGTTCCAGGTCCGCTACCTTTCGGGTACGCCGGTGATCCTCCTGATCATCTCCCTCTATGTTCACCACCTAGGCGCCGCACGCCTGCTGGACGTTTGATCCACAACGAAACGACGAACTCCGCCTCCCATCGTTTGCACATGCTGACATATGTATGCGGCTGTTTGCTTAAGCCTACACTTTGAATACGCAACGTCTACATAGAGCGTGCGCCAACGCCGCGCAGGCGCACCGCTTGCGCACCGCTTGCGGGACGTAGGCGCATAGCTGTCGCTCCGCTTTCGCGGCGTTGACACTGCTCACCACCTACGGTAACGCAACGGAACGTCAGCGTTGAGGCTCCGCTTTGAAGGCGCCAGCGCATCGCAATCGCTACAGCTACGGTGGGTGGTCAAATGGCAGTTATAGTGTTCGCCAATCCCAAAGGTGGGTCGGGTAAAACCACGTCGGCGCTGATCCTGGCATCAGAGCTGGCCCATCAAGGCGTAAACGTCGGGATCATAGACGCTGACCCGCTGCGCTGGATCACGGACTGGGCATCCATTCGGCCGCTCAAAGACATCACCATTTACTCCGAAGTAACGGAGACAAATATCGTCGACATGATCGACCAATGCTCCGAGGCGCACGACATCGTTATCGTCGACAACGAGGGTACTGCGAGCCAACTTGGGGCATACGCGATCGGCATGGCCGACCTCGTAATACTCCCCCTCCAGGGATCTTCGATGGATGCTCGCGGCGGTGCGGCAATCACATCGATCATTCGATCACAAGAACGAGTGCTGCGGCGCCCGGTTCACAATCGGGTCCTGCTGACCAGGACGAGCGCGGCCGTGGCCTCACGATCCTTGCGAAACGTGCAGGAGCAACTCGCAAACGCCGGGATCAAGGTGTTCGCGACTTCGATCGTCGAGCGGGCAGCATATCGCGATATCCTGGACTATGGCGGCACGCTGCGGGATCTTGATCCTAAAGAGGTTAGCAACATCGCCAAAGCCGTCGATAACGCAGAGCGGTTCACCAACGAAGTGCTCGAAACTCTCCGCGAAATTTCAACGGCTCAAGAGGTGGCAGCATGAGCGGTCGGCGCACAATTCCTTTTGGAGCAGACCACAATGTTGGTCTGGCTTCGGCAAAGCGTTCCCCCGAGGAACTGGCCCTGCGCCGGGAGGCCGCTGAAACGTCCGCAAGAGAACAAGGCTTCATCAGCAGGGAAGGGGGCCCGGCACCAGCACCACAAACCGCGCCCGCGCCGGCAGCTGCTTCCACGGCGCCCACACCAGACCGGCGCAAGCGAACGAACCGGAATAAGGCGTTCAGCACGCGCGTGACTCCCGACCACTTCGACAGGTTCTATGCCATCGTTGATCGATACGATCCGCGCCCCGTCGTTGGGGAGGTATTCGAGAAGGCTATCGAGGCGCTCGAGAAGGCACTCGAGCGCGGCGAAATCAGCTTTTAGGGCAGGGGCGCCCGCGCCGGGTGGCCTATTTTGGCGCACCATTGCGGGCAAAATGCTTCCTGCAAAAACCGAGAAACGCCGCATCTGGATTCCGCGGGGGTTCTGACACGCCTTGATCCATCCAGCTGCGCCACATCTGTTCTAGATAATATTTGTCCCACCCTGGCGCTGCCTCGCGCACTTCGTCGTAGGTCCCCGGCTTCAGCTTGATAGACGAGACGTCGAACTGGAGCACAGGAGCAGGGACAGGAGCAGGGACGGGGGAAGGGGACGCCGGAGGCAAGGATTCGACTTCCGTCTTCCTCCTCGTAAACTCGACGATCTCATCATCCCCGAGCCGGATCCCGTAATCGGGAATATGCGCATGGGCCGCATCATCGTCTGCGATCGCCTTGACCAAGCGCTTGAATTCGCGAGGCGTGGATCTCGAACCACAGCGATCCTTCAGCTTCTCAAGACCAATGCGAAAGGTCTTCTTCTCCCCGCACATCTTGCGTGCGATGTCGTAAAGGCGACGCTCGAGCGGCTTCCGCAACCGAAAATACTCGGGATTGTAGGTCAGGACCTGAAAGGATTCGATGGTCCTGAACGACCAGTCGGACAAGGTGACCTCGACCTCTTTCATCCGCCCGTCGCGCGTTTCCGAAACGACCTTGGCCTTGTCTATCAGCCCGAACACCTCGAAGGTCTCTTCACCGCCCGTTTTCACGTTCGTTGAGATCGTTGTTCCGCGCAAACGCTCGAGCGCCTGCTTCAAGCCGGTATAGCCCTCTCCAGACGACACCCGGTTGCTGAACCGGAGCAGATCATGAGCGACGAACCTGATTGTCTTGGCGATCGGCTTATCCGCGTTCTTGGCGGCGACCAGCTGGCTCATGACATAGATCAGAATATCGCGGTCATAGACGGTTGCGAGGCCCTTGGCTGACGGAGTGATCTCCACAAAATGACCATCGGGAAAATCGAACCGGCGGATCTCGCGGTCAGGCTTCGTGGACAACGAGAAGACGGGAAACTCCATGGACGCCATGTCACCCTTGGGCAAACCGTCAAACACGTCCGCAACGAACAACTCGTTGCCGTGGCGATCAGGAAGGCGCGGGGAGCGCCCTGAAGCCTCGCCCGCCTGGGTCTCGCTCTTCGTCATTTCACCCACGGTCCAATCCTTTCGTCATTTCACCCACGGGCTCGCGGAATCGTCATATCACCCACAGCCGTCCGTCGGCGCCCAGACTTCGTCATTTCACCCACACCTTGAGCGGTCTTCGACATATCACCCACACTCGCCCGGTTTCGTCATTTCACACACGCTCTGCGGTAGGCTTCGACATATCACCCACAGCCGGGACTTCGACATATCACCCACAAGCCGGGTGAGTTCGTCATTTCACCCACACCGAGGCTCGATTCGACATATCACACACAGCAATGCAGGTATTTCGTCATTTCACCCACAACTGGGATGTTTCGACATATCACCCACGGGCTGTGCGAATCGTCATATCACCCACGGGCTGTGCGAATCGTCATATCACCCACGGGCTGTGCGAATCGTCATATCACCCACGCCCCGCCTGATCTTCGTCATTTCACCCTCGGGCACAAGCCCGATCGTCATTTCACCCACATTCGTTCGACATATCACCCACAAACCGATCGTCATTTCACACACGCGAATTCGACATATCACCCACAAGAGGGCTC
>NZ_CH959306.1:1786563-1841010 GCF_000153545.1 Sphingomonas sp. SKA58 | reverse complement strand
GCGATGTAGAGGGTCTCACGCTATCTGCCCCAGCCACTTCTGGACGGCGGTCGCGATAAACTCGCTACCATTATCGGATCGTATATGCGCTGGCGGCCCACGCGAGATGAACAGGTAGGCCAGGGCCGCCAGAACATCCTCGTGTTTGAGCTTCCGTGCGACGATGAGCGCCAGACATTCCCTGCTGGCCTCGTCGATGATCGTCAGGATGCGGAACTTGCGGCCGTCATGCGTGCGCCCCTCGACGAAGTCGTAGGCCCACACGTGCCCCGGATACTCGGGCCGCAGCCGGATGCACGATCCGTCATTGAGCCATAGACGCCCGCGCTTTGGCTGGCGCTGCGGGACTTTCAGTCCTTCACGCCGCCATATCCGCTCGACCCGCTTATGGTTCACCGTCCACCCCGCATGGCACAGCAACGCTGTAACCCGGCGGTAGCCGTAACGACCATATTGCTTCGCCAATGCAATGATGTCCTCGGTCAGTGCCTGTTCGTCATCCGCCCCGCGCGGTATCTTGCGCTGCGTCGATCGATGCTGACCCAGCACCCGGCATATCCGTCGCTCGGATACACGGACTGGCAGATCCCGTCGCACCTGATCGATGCAGCGCCGCCGCCGCGCGGGGCTCAGAAGTTTCCCCGTGCAGCCTCCTGCAGGATCAGCTTGTCTAGCGTCAGGTCCGAGATCGCCCGGCGCAGCCGCTGGTTCTCCTTCTCCAGATCCTTCATCCGCCGCGCCTGATCGGTCTTCAGGCCGCCATACTCCTTGCGCCACCGATAATAGGTCTGCTCGCTGACCGCGATCCGCCGGCACGCCTCGGCAGTCGAGGCTCCCTGCGCCAGCACAATCTCAACCTCACGCAGCTTGCCGATGATCTCTTCTGGCTTGTGCTTCTTGCTCGGCATTCAATGTCCCCTTCATGGTCCAGACTATCATAGTCTCTGGGCCACTCAGCGGGGGGCAGATCATGGATGGCCTGGCATTGTGCCTTGTTGAAGAGAAGCAGCTCTCCGCCCTCAACCGACAAGAAATCGAACGTCCTGCCCTCACCAATGTCAGATCGCCAGATTGAAGCCCTAATGTCACTGTGATTGCCATCAGAATGCGCATAAATCCTGTTGCGGGTATCTATCAGCATCTCGTGAAGGCTGGTTTCCTCGGCCGACAATTTGAAGGTTCGTCCCAGCTGTTTCCAACTGAAAGGTGCAGCCATCCCGCGCGCAGTTGTGAATGGCCGCGCATAGGACACAACCATCGACGTTTCGTAGCACTTGAACCGGCGTCGATCTTCCTGCGTGCATCGTTCGATTTCCCAATCGACGTCTTCCACCAAGAATGTCGCCGCGCTCAAAGCGTGACGAAAATCAAGGGCGCTCATCATCAGTCGATGATGCTGACCCTTCAGGTGCTGCTCGGTCGTAAGCTTGGATTTGCTCATAAACAGGGCTTGTAAGAGGCAAATACTATAATCAACGTCCGAGATGACATGAAGGGGGTAGGCAAATCAAGCATTGCATGACTATCTGCTCGGCCGCTGTTTGACCTAAGGATGAAAGTCACGGGGTAATCCGGCGTTGGTGCGGCAGGGCATATCGGCGTGGTTTAGTAGACTCCTGCCGGGAAATTCTCGACTTTCGCACGCGTCATGTCTCGGGTCCATTCTCGGAGCCGCCGAATCCCGTTCGTTCTCATTTGCTTTTCTGCGCCATCCGCTCGATGTACTATCGAGGCTAACAACAGGGTGAAGTGAATGGCAGAAAGATGGCTGGGGCTGACTGCCTCTAAGGACTCCGTAGTGATGGTGGATGCCGAAATACCTGATGACGGGGACGACCCCATCATTATCCACTCTGATGACACGTGGCGCGTCCAAAAGGGTGACCGGGCGGAGGCTTACAATGTGCTGCACCAACAGTGCGCCGACTACGTCAAGGAGAACGGCATCGACGCCGTCGTGGTGAAGGCCAGCGCCGTCGCGGGCAAGGGCTCAGCCACCCTCGGTTTCCTTCTCAGTGCCGAAGTGCGCGGCATCGTGATCGCTGCCGCGGCATCACATTGTCCGGTCAAGGCGCTGTCCAAGGCGGTCATCAGCCGTACCTACGGCGACCGAAAGGTTGATGAGTACCTGGCCGATGATTCCTTCTGGGCGGACAATACAGACGGTGGAGAACTGCGGAAACTTAGCCGAGAGGCGGCGATGCTGCTGATTGCGACGAGGAATGCCTGATGGCGGACTACGTCTCCGACCTGAAGCTGGGAGCAAAACTGGGCAATGGCGCCTTCGGCGAGGTGTACCTTGGCGAGGACCCGGCTCACGGCGAAGTCGCAATTAAGGTCATAAAAAGGGAATTATACCACGATGACGCTCGATGGGCTGACTATAAAGCGGGCTGCTTAAACGAAGCCCGCAACCTAGCGAAGGCAACCCACCGTAACGTCGTTCAGGTGCACCATGTAGCGGAGGCGCAGGGGGGAGACAGCATCGTAATCTGCATGGCCTTCTGCCCGGGCGGATCGCTGCAATCGGCTTTTGAGAACGGACCGATGACCCTCTCGGCCGTGCGCAAGGTCGGCAATGACGTCCTAATGGGTCTCAACACCATGCACGCGCGCGGTATGGTGCACCGGGACATCAAGCCCGCCAACATCCTGTTGAACGTAAAGGGTCAGGCCCAAATTAGCGACTTCGGCCTCGTTACCGACGACCTCGTGCTCGGCTACGCTTCACAGGCTGGTTACAGCGACCACATTGCCTACGAAGTTTGGAACGGCAAAGGGACTAGCGCGAAGTCTGATGTTTGGGCGTTGGGCATGACGCTCTACCGGCTGCTGCACGGGCAGGTTTGGTACGAGGAGGGACCTGACCCGCGAGACATCGTGAGGCACGGCGGGTTCGCTGATACCCTACGGTGGCTTCCGCACATCCCAAAGGCTTCGCGCCGCGTGATCCGCAAGATGCTCAACGACGACGACGCGGTCCGCTACCAGAACGCGGCCCAAACGTTAAAGGCGCTCGCCAACGTTCCGACCTTACCGCTGTGGGAACCGTCGGTGAAAAAGGACGTGATCCGTTGGGAGCAGATCAAGGGCAAGCGTCGGATCGTCGCTGAGTGGAAGCGACTGTCGCCCCGCAAGCATGAGTGGAAGGCGTGGAGTGAGCCTACCGGAGCGAGACAGAGCAAGACGCTGGCCGGTTCGGGCGGAGGTAAGCGTCCGCCCGGGACCGTTGGCGGCTGAAAACGCTTATTGCGGACATCGCCTAGCCGCCTTAGCCTATCTCATGAAATCAAACGGTGGCTACTTCTGCTCGAGGTGGGGAATGTTGGGGTGAGCCTGGAAACCGGAACAGAAGCTAGACTGGCGCTGGCGAGACGCTGGGAGACGCCAGCTCGGTGGATCATGTATTTGGCGATGGCGGGCATCGCCCTATCGTGGCTGGTGCAAGAATTTTGGGTGGCCCTTGCATCTGCGACCGTTGCCATGCCGGCTGCTTGGCTCTTCAACCTTCACTGTCCGAAGTGCGCTTGGCCAGCCTACCGTGTTTATGGGTCAGCGAAGGCCAAGCAAGCCGCAGACCAATTCCTCGCACCGCTGTATTCCAAGCATCTTTGGAAGCAGCCGACGGCGTGTTCAAAATGCGGGCATTCGTTCCGCTCGTCAGAAAATATTGGCAAGATCGCTCACTAACACCCGAATGCGCGTTCACGCTTGCGGGGTAGCCCAGTTCCAAGGCAACAGTTCATCGATCCGGTTGATCGGATGCCCCTTGCCGATGCGCTCGAGCACGTTGGCCAGCCATTCCTGCGGATTGATGCCGTTGAGCTTGGTCGTTTCGAGCAGTGAATACATGGCGGCGGCGCGCTCACCTCCACAGTCGGCGCCAGCGAACATCCAATTCTTGCGGCCCACGGCTATACCTCTGAGGGCATTCTCTGCCGGATTGTTGTCGATCTCCAGTCTGCCGTCGTCGGTGTAGGCGAGCAGTTGCGGCTTCAGCTTCACCGCATAGCGCAGCGCCTCGGCCAGCGGCGATCGGGCCGAGGCCCTCGACAGCACCTCGTCGGCCCACGCGAAGAAATCCAGCGCTTTCAGCTTGGAGAGTTTCCGAGCCTTGCGACGGAAATCCGCAGGTTCGCGCCCAATCTGCCTCTCGACGTCGTACAACTCGCCGATCAGTTGCAGCCCTTCGAGTGCAGCCGAGTTCGGGTCTGCCTTGTAGACATCGTTCAGCTTGCGCCGGGCATGGGCCCAGCACGCAACGGGCGTTATTGGCGCTGGCTTGCGGTCACTCGCGTAGAGGCGCTCGAAACCGGCATAGGCATCCGCCTGCAGAAAGCCTGCAAAGGTCTTGAGATGCTCACGTGGTCGCTCACCCTTACGATCGGGGCTGTAGTGGAACAGCGCAGCCGGCTTATCCAAGTGGCTCCATCGTCGGTTATCGCGAAGGTAAACCCATAGTCGCCCGGTTGCCGTCTTCCCGGTCCCCGGCGCCAGCACGGGAACGGGTGTATCGTCGGCGTGGAGCTTCACGCTGGCCATGACGTGATCGGCGATCCGATCCACTAGCGGTTGCAGCAGCCAGCTTGCTTGGCCGAGCCAGTCCGCCATCGTCGAGCGGCTGATCTCGACACCCTCTCGCGCGTAGATCTGTGATTGGCGGTACAGCGGCAGGTGATCAGCGAATTTGGAAACGATGACGTGAGCCAGCAGGCCGGGGCCAGCGCGGCCACGCGGCACGGGAAGCGCCGGGGCTGGTGCCTGGCTGATTGCATCGCAGCGGTTGCAGGAAAGCTTGGGCCGGACATGACGGACGACGCGGAAGCGGCCGGGGACATACTCCAGCACTTCGGTCACGTCCTCACCGAGCTTGCCCATCGTGCCGCCACAGGCGGAGCAGCCGTCGGCATCCGGCGCTGCGTGCATAACCTCATCGCGAGGAAGGTGGTCGGGCAGTGGCGCACGGCGAGGCTTGCGAGGGGCAGCCTTGGTCGGGGAATCTTCGGGCGCATGGCACTCGATCACACACTCGGCGTGGGCATGCTCGGCCTCGAGATCCTCCAGCGTCAGTTCGAGTTGATCGGCCTGAAGAGCAAGGCGTTCCGACGACTGACCAAACTTCATGCGCCGGAGGCGGGCCAACTGGACCTTGAACTTCTCGATCTGCAGCGCCGTCAACAGAATCGAGTTCTGCGCGGTCTCGAGCTTCCCACGTGTCTCGTCATGGGCCGCGCGTTCGGCTTCCAGCTCCTGCTCCGAAGCGGCCAGACGTGCGCGCATCGCCTCGGCAAAAGCGCGCAGTTCTGCGGGGTCGGCAGGCAGTTCGAGATCGTCGGGAGACACGCTTCCCGATAGCAGAATCCGGCCTTCCGCCCAAGCAGTAAGCCCGGAAATAGGCCGTTTATTGCGTCAAATCTGCACTGGCAGGCGGGGTGGATCAGGGGCGACGGTGCGCCGCCAATCCATTGCTTCGATCAGCAACGCGAACTGCGCCGGGGTCAGCACGACGCCGCCTTCTATGAGCGGCGGCCAGACGAAACGGCTGCGTTCCAAACGCTTGGCGAACAGGCAAAGCCCGGTCCCATCCCAATGCAGTGCCTTCAGGTAGTTGCCGCTCTTGCTGCGAAACAGGAAGACATGCCCGCCGTAGGGTTCGACCGCGAATAGCGGGCGGACCAGCGCCGCCAGCCCATCGAAACCGAGCCGCATGCTGACCGGCTTGCTCGCCAGATAGACCTTTGTTCCGGGCGCAAGCGAGATCACGAGACGTCCCGGAATGCACGCAGCACGCGGGCTAGCGCCTTCTCGTTCACGTAGCTGTCCACCGACAGGCGAACCCCGCTGGGCAGGTCTATGTCTATCGCGCCGGGACGGGCACCGGGATGCGGCCGGATCAGTTCCTCCGGCGCTGGCGGTATCGGCGACGGAACGGGTCGCGGCGTTTTCTGGGGCTCGGGCACCGCCGGCGCAGTGGCCGGCTCCGTCTCTATTATCGCACCGTAGGGAATGAACTCCAAAGCTTCACTGGCGATAGCCGCTGCTTGGCGGCGCGCTGATCGCCAGTTATAGATCAAGCTCTCGGCAATCTCATGACGCTCAGCAACCTGGCGGACCGATACGCCGTCTGTATTCGCCTCGGCGAGGATCGCCGCCTTCTCGGCATGCGAAAACTTTCTGCGCCGCTCGGTGCGTGTTATTATCTCTACCCGGTCCTTCACTCGGCCTCCTTCTGGAGTCCAGAAAGAGACTCCTTAGCGGAGGTCCATCAGCGCCGAGCCCAAATGCCGCAACACGCCCTAGAGCGGACGCTTACCCCCGCTGGGCAGGTCTATGTCTATCGCGCCGGGACGGGCACCGGGATGCGGCCGGATCAGTTCCTCCGGCGCTGGCGGTATCGGCGACGGAACGGGTCGCGGCGTTTTCTGGGGCTCGGGCACCGCCGGCGCAGTGGCCGGCTCCGTCTCTATTATCGCACCGTAGGGAATGAACTCCAAAGCTTCACTGGCGATAGCCGCTGCTTGGCGGCGCGCTGATCGCCAGTTATAGATCAAGCTCTCGGCAATCTCATGACGCTCAGCAACCTGGCGGACCGATACGCCGTCTGTATTCGCCTCGGCGAGGATCGCCGCCTTCTCGGCATGCGAAAACTTTCTGCGCCGCTCGGTGCGTGTTATTATCTCTACCCGGTCCTTCACTCGGCCTCCTTCTGGAGTCCAGAAAGAGACTCCTTAGCGGAGGTCCATCAGCGCCGAGCCCAAATGCCGCAACACGCCCTAGAGCGGACGCTTACGGGCGGAGTGGTAAGCCGTGCGGATGCCGTGAAGGCACTCGAGGCGTTTTTCGGCGTTTAGCTTGCTCTGAAACGCCTTTGCAAAAGGAACCGGCCCGACAAATCCGCTGGCGTGATCCGCTTGAGATCAAGTCGGGAAGCTGCGGCTGCTTGCCGTTCGTTCGCGCATTTTTTGCAGTGCGCTTGGTTTGCAACGACGCCCTCCGCAGGACGCCAGTGACGGCCGCAATTACGGCATTTAGGCAGACTCAGGGTCAAGTTGGGCGACTTGCGGCTCATAAGCTCCTCGCCTTCATGGGAACCAAGCTGTGAACAAATGGTGACTCATTAGGCCGTGTCCCGTTAAGTGGTGTAACAGCGTCACCGTTGGGGCGTGAAGCGGAGGGAGCGTAGCGACCGGAGCTTCATGCCCCAACGGTGGCATGGCTTCTGTCTAGGCGGCCATCGCCAATCTTCGGTAGAGTTCGGGTTGCGAAACCAATGAACCTATCGGAGACGACGATGACCACAGACAGAATGGCCCTTATTGAGCTGGTTGAAAAGGGCGCTGATGCGGATCTCGTTCGCGAGATGTTGGCATTTGCCGCTGAGCGAATGATGGAAGCTGAAGTGCAGGTGCTGACTGGCGCCGCGCATGGCGCTCGCGACCCTGCCGGGCGACAGGTCCAGCGCAACGGCTATCGAGAGCGTTCCTGGGAGACCAGGGCCGGCCACATCGAACTGGAGATCCCGCGGCTACGCAAGGGATCGTATTTCCCATCCTTCCTTGAACCCCGTCGGACTGCCGAGAAGGCGCTGACGGCGGTGATCCAGGAAGCCTATGTCCAGGGCATTTCGACGCGATCGGTCGATAATCTCGTGAAGGCCATGGGCGCTACGGGCATCTCCAAGAGCGCCGTCAGCCGACTGATCCAAGAGATTGACGAACGGGTTAACGCTTTCCTCAACAGGCCAATCGAGGGCGAATTCCCTTATCTGTGGCTCGATGCGACCTACATCAAATCGCGCCAGGGTGGCCGGATTGTGTCGACCGCGACGATAATAGCTGTCGGTGTCAGCAACGATGGCCGCCGCGAGATACTGGGCGTCGACACCGGGCCAACCGAGGCCGAAACCTTCTGGAAGGGCTTCTTGCGCTCTCTTGCCGATCGCGGGCTCCGGGGCGTCAAGCTTGTCATTGCAGACGATCACAAGGGCCTACGCGCCGCTGCCAGCAAGGTTTTCCACGCAACCCAGCAACGCTGTCGGATTCATTGGATGCGCAATGCGCTCGCCCATGTTTCCACTAAGCAGCGTGCTGCCGTCACCGCCATGATCAAGACAATTTTCGCGCAGGAAACTGCTCAGGAGGCTCATAAGCAATGGCAAACAGTCGCCGATGCCCTGCGTGATCGCGCTCCCAAACTTGCTGAGATGATGGATGGCTCCCGCGAAGACGTCCTCGCTTACACAGCCTTCCCGAAAGAACATTGGCCGCAGATTTCCAGCACAAATCCCCTGGAACGTCTCAACGGAGAGATTAAACGAAGGTCCGACGTTGTCGGCATCTTTCCCAATGACGCGGCCATTGTACGCCTCGTCGGAGCCCTCATGCTCGAACAGCAGGACGAATGGGCCGTGGCTCGCCGATATATGACACTTGAAAGTCTCGCCACCGTCAGCGACAATCCCCTCATCAGTTTGCCCGGCGTGGCAGCCTGATCCAGTCCGATCCTCTACCGAGGATACCCGCTGTTACACCATCCCCCGGGACACGATCACTCATTAGTGGGAAAATGTCAAGGGCGCGGCTTTACGCATTGCGGCTCGTGTGCGGCTTCCAACAGACAGTCGCGGCACATTCGATGGCCCGCCCCCTCGCTGCGGAAATTATTACGACGCCGCAGGTAGCCCCGACGGTTCAGCATGTCTCCGTTGCTCAGCCCGCGATCATAGTCAACAGCAACAAGTCGGGTGCGTTCTGAGCGGCCCGCCTATCATGGTCGGATGGCCGAGTTTGGCAGCGGCGGACTTTCACATCACTGGTGCGGAAGGACCGGCTTTGATCGACAACTACCGGCAGCCGACGTCGCGTGTGCGTCAGCTATCCTTGAAGCCCGGCTCCTAACCGGACGGTCGCCGACCGGCCAGATTTTGGTATCAGAGCGGCGAATCGGATGGGCCGCACCTAGGGATCGAAAAATCGAGGCTGAAAGTCTCATTTGGGTCGCGAACTGTCGGCAGATTTTTGCCAAATCTGAAGTTGAGTGACTCGAACAGCCGCCGAAACGCCCTGAAAAGAGCTGGGGGTATGATGGGGGGTATCAGACCATTTGACTTTTCAAAGTTACCTGAATACAGGGATTTTCCGGTGCTATTCGATGACCGTAAGCGCACCATTTTCCTGTTTTCGTGGCGTTTACGGGGTCAGGCGGGGGTTTCTGGCGTGGCGGTGGCGGCGAGTTCGGCTTCGCGGCGGGCGCGGTTGCGGTCGCCCAGGTCCTGGCGCTGGGCCATGGCGGTGAAGGCGGCGGCGGAGCGCAGGCAGCGGTCGCGCACATTGTCGAGCAGGGCGGCGTCCGCTTCGGCATGGGCCTTGTCAGCGAGCGCGCGATAGTCGGGATTGGCCACGGATAATTGTCCTTCGCATCCCCAGGGAAGAAGGCCGGGCATCATGGGATGGACACCCGGCCGGCCCGCACTGCCCACTCAGCGCGAACGCCGGGCGGGCAGGGGCCTTTCCGTTCAGCGATGGGCGGCCCGCGACGCGCGCGATCCGCCCGGACGCCTTATTCGGCGTGGGTGAGGTTCACAGCCGCCATCTTGCCGCGACGGTCCTGCTCCAGATCATAGGAGACGCGGTCCTTTTCGCGCAGCGTGGCGAGGCCAGCGCGCTCGACGGCGGTGATGTGGACGAACGCGTCGGGGGTGCCGTCATCGGGAGCGATGAAGCCATAGCCCTTGTCGGCGTTGAAGAATTTGACGGTGCCGGTGATGGCCATTGGGTATTCCTTCTTGTTTGCGGCGCGCCCCGTATGGGCGGGCCAAGGGCCAGAGAGGCAGGGAAAGAAGGAAGTTGGTGCCGCAAAGCGCCGAAGACCGTCGATTTGCGACTGTAGCCCGTCCCATATAGGGCATCAGGCGTGCAATAGCAAATCGCGGTACCGGGCGGCGCGGCATCCGGGGCCGGCGAAGGACGACAGGGGCAGGATCAGTGCGGAGGGTCCGCCGCGCAGGTCGCGCCGGCCGGCTCGGCCGAATCGGCGGCATTGTCGCACCCGGCCGCCGCCGCGTCGAAGCCGAAATAGGCGTCGCGCGCGCGGATCGCCGCTTCCTTATAGGGCAGATATTCCGCCTCCAGCTGCCGGGCCACGGCCTGTTCCTCGTCCATGGTCAGTTCACGCTGATAATCGTCGGGATCATACATCTCGTCGGTTTCCTCGCCAGTGAAGTCGGGCGGCGGGGGGAAATCGGTGCGCCAAGCGTTATAGAGCGTGTCCCACCAGACGCCGCGCAGCCCGGCGGCGGCTTCCTCCGGCGGCAGGTCCATGAGGTGGGGGAAGGCCTCAGCCGAGCGAAGTTCACACCGTTCATGCGCGGCGGAAAAGGGCGGGTTCAGCCCGGTTTCGCCATGGGCGACGGGGCCAAACGCGCTGCCCTGCGCGGTGGTGGACAACAGATTGCGGCGCACCGCGATGAACATGGCGACGGAGGCGGCGGACGTCACCAGCACGGCGGCCTCGTCCTCGACCGGGTCGGGATCGCCGGGCCGTTCGCCCAGCAGGGTCTGCGCGTCGGCGCTGGTGCGGGCGGAGGGTTCCTGACCGACAAGGGGCAGCTCGTCGCGCGCCACTTCGTCCAGCATGACCGCATAGGGGCAGATCATGTCGCAATAGGCAGTGAAATCCTGCGCCACGATGCGGGCCAGCGCGGCGTCGGAGCCTTCGGCGGGCGCATCGGCCATGCGATCGAGCCGGGAGAGCATCGACATGGCGAGGCGATTGTCATGGCGGTGGCGGCGCACCTCATAATTGTCGGGATCGCGGCGGATGACCTCTTCCTGCCCGGTGATCGCGCGGGCGAGCAGATCGGTCGCGAGCCGATCCCGCGCGATCAGGATCGCCGCGTCCCAGCCCAGCCGAAAGGCCGCGCCATCGTGACGGATGCGCAGATTATAGGCGCTGCGTGCGGTGATGCGCACGCTTTCGCAGGCGAGCATGATGACGCCGGTGGCGGCGAGCGTTTCCAGGAAGCGCCGCTGCCGCGCGGGCGTCCACCCATCGGCGCGGGTCGCATCGGCCGGGGTGGGGAGGTCATCGGGGAGCGAGGGGACGGGCGGCGGCACAATCGCGGTCATGGCAAGGCTCCTGTTTCCAGAATGAGGCTTGCCGAAAGGGTAGGCAGATGGGGCGGGTGTAGGACAGGGCAATAGGATTTTGGGCGCGCGCGTGGTTGCGCGGCCATGCCCGCCCCCTTGTCACCGCCCCGGAAGGCGTCAGGGGGCGGGGAAGGCCATTCTTATTGCGTGAACATATTCTTGTCGGTGACGACCAGATTGGTCACGCCGCAATAATCGACCGGGCTGTCAAATTCGCTGCCGTCGGAAAAGACGATTCGGGTCTGCACCTCGCAGCGTTCATCGCCTTCGAAGAATTTGAGCGGCCGGGTGGCGGCGGGCTTGACCGGCATTTTGAGCCAGTCCTTCGACCAGCTGCCATCCTTACGCTTGGTGAAAAACTGGATGGCGTCCACGGTCGATTTGTTGACGAGGACAAAGGCATTGTCGTCGCCATCATCGGCATGGGCCGCAGGCGCGATGAACAAGGCAGCGCAGAGCGCAGCGGTGGCGGCAAATGATTTCATGAAAGTCCCCCCTGAAACGGCGCGCGACGGGAGTCGCGGCCGTGGGACACGGGGTTAGCGGGCGTTACAGGTGGGCGCTAGGGATATTGCTGGCGGGTGTGAAGAAGCGCCAATATCTGAATGCGGTCGGTCATGACGCGATATACAAGAATGTAGTTGGGATGAACGACCGCTTCGCGCGTGCCGGGGACGCGGCCTGGACGATGAAGGTAAGGATGGTCGGGCAGGCGATCGGCAGCATGGCGGATGGCAGCGCCGATACGGTCGGCCGCCGTCGGGTTCCGCATTTCAATATAGTCGATGACCTGTTCGAGTTTTCGGAGTGCGCTGGCTCTCCAGACGACCGGCAGCACTAGGCGGTCTTGCGTTCGTTCGCCTGTTTGCGGCGGTCTATGATGGCCTGCATCCGCGCCATCGCTTCGTCATGCGGGATGTCGGGTTGGTCTGAGGCCATGGCGGCTTCCACCTCAGCGCGGAACCAAGCGTCATAGGCTTCCGCTTCCTCGGTCGTCGCGAACTCGGACTCGATGGGGGTGAGTTTGGTCATGGAGATTAGAATAGCAGAGCAGCGAATGTTTATCCAGATTGGGGACGGAGTTGCCTCCATAGTGGATCAATCCGAGACCGATCAGCGCGCCTCTATGACCCGATCGCCCTGATCGAGACGCTCGGCGATCATCGGCCAGCGGACGTCGAGCCAAATGCGCAGGCCGCGATTGCTGATATTGCCGCAGCGGAACCAGAGCAGACGGGATTTGACCGGCGGGTGACGCAGGAGAAAATCGTCGTCCTTCGTGACAAGGATCATGCCGTGCCGTTCGACATGGGCCGCAATAATGGCATCGGGTGTCTGGCCGCCCAGTTCTGTGCTGACATGGGTGGCGATCAGGCCGCGCTCCGCAAACCATCCGCACAGGGCGGGTGGCAGTTGCGCGTCGATCAGCAGGTGCATCAGGCGGCTTGGACGACCGTATGGTCCACCGCGCGCGCGCCATAGGCGAGGCAGGCGTGGACGTCTTCGCGGGTGAGATAGGGGAAGTCTTCCAGCAGTTCCTCGACGCTGACCGAGGAGGCGAGCGCATCGAGCACGTCGCTGACGCGCATCCGGGTGCCCACGACGATCGGGCGGCCGCCGCAGACATTGGGGTCGATGACGATGCGTGTGGTCATCGGTGGAGTATGTGGGGGCGGGGCGGGGGCGTCAAGGTGGTGACAGCAAAGCTATTTTTGCAACTCACCAGAAAACTGAACCATTTGAGTCACTTATCTTTCGTTGACTAACGTGTTGATTCTGCTAAGCTTTCTTAATGGATGCAACATACAATTTGAACGGCGGGTTTAAGCCCACTACTAAGCGCTTCGCCGACTTGGACGGGCCGGACTTCTTTCCGACTCCTGCATGGGCGACTCGCGCACTGATCGATAATGAAGATTTTCGGGGCGATATATGGGAGTGCGCCTGTGGCGATGGAGCTATGTCAGAGGTCCTCGAAAAAACTGGCAACAAGGTTATTAGCTCCGATCTGATTGATCGCGGCTATGGCGAGGGTGATCATGACTTCCTCGATAGCGAGCGCAGAGCGCCGAACATCGTTACCAACCCGCCTTACAATGCGGCAGAAGGATTTGTTCGTTCCGGGCTGAAGCGTGCCGATCGCAAATTCGCGCTTCTGTTGCGACTAGCTTTTTTGGAAGGAGCCAACCGCCAGCGTACCATTTTTACAGATGCTCCCCCTTCGCGCGTTTGGGTGTTCAGTGAACGTATTACATTTTATCCCGCTGGCGCGGTGCCAAAAGGAACCGGCACAACTGCGTATGCTTGGTTCGTATGGGACAAAAATGCTCCTGCGAGCACTGAATTAAAATGGTTTAAGCCGGGTTATAAAGCGCTTTACGGATAAAGTCCTAACGCTTGTAGATGGTCACGTCCGGTTTGCGTTATACGGTAGCCTGTTCGAGGAACATGAACCAACCACCCTTGGGCAATATAGTTGGTGCCAGCGATATCATGCGATTTAATATTGCGCACAATCTGGTGCCACATAGGTTCACCGGGCCGGGTAATTGAAGGGGCGTTGTTGCCGGCATTTAGCGCTACGATTGCGGGCATCTCCGTCCGACATCGCCGAAACGTCGCAACTCCGTTCGGCTGCTGTGCAGCGATTAGCATAACACCCTGTGCAATTTCCTGTTCAGTGGCCATACGGGATTCTCCTGTTTCCAAAAGGATCACACAATTATTCCATTTCACAACCGGTATTATGCTTATCTAACTGTATTTGTATAAAATTGTGTGCTGACGATCAGCCTGATCTGGTCACTCCGCCGCGACGCTCTCCAACCCCAACAATGGTGCCAGATACCGCCCGGTAAAGCTCCCCGGCTCCTTCACTACCTTCTCCGGCCCTTCGACTTCGTTCTCGGCTACGCTCGAACTTCGCTCAGGACAGGCTCGTCCCCGGTTGTCATTCCTAACATCGGTCGGAGATAGTGACCGGTGAAGCTCCGTGGGTTCTGTGCTACCTTTTCGGGGACGCCCTCCGCGACCACCTCGCCACCCTTGACGCCGCCTTCCGGTCCCATGTCGATGATCCAGTCCGCCGTCTTGATGACGTCGAGATTATGTTCGATCACGACAACGCTGTTGCCCTGGTCGACCAGCGCGTGGAGGACTTCGAGGAGTTTGCGGACGTCCTCGAAATGGAGGCCGGTGGTGGGCTCGTCCAATATGTAGAGGGTGTTGCCGGTGGCGCGGCGGGAGAGTTCCTTGGCGAGCTTGACGCGCTGGGCCTCGCCGCCCGAGAGGGTCGTCGCCTGCTGGCCGACCTTGATATAGCCAAGGCCGACTTCGGCGAGCATCGCCATCTTGTCGCGGATGGGGGGGACGGCCTTGAAGAATTCGACCGCATCCTCGACCGTCATGTCGAGCACGTCGGCGATCGACTTGCCCTTGAATTTCACCTCCAGCGTCTCGCGATTGTAGCGCGCGCCGTGGCACACGTCGCAGGTGACATAGACGTCGGGGAGGAAGTGCATCTCGATCTTGAGCACGCCGTCGCCCTGGCAGGCTTCGCAGCGGCCGCCCTTGACGTTGAAGCTGAAGCGGCCGGGCTTGTAGCCGCGCGCCTGCGCTTCGGGGAGGCCGGCGAACCAGTCGCGGATGTTGGTGAAGGCGCCGGTATAGGTCGCCGGGTTGGAGCGCGGGGTGCGGCCGATGGGCGACTGGTCGATGTCGATCACCTTGTCGCAATGGTCTAGGCCCGTCACCTTGTCATGCGGGCCGGCGATGATGCGCGCGCCATTGAGCGCACGGGCCGACGCGGCGTAGAGCGTGTCGATGGTGAAGCTGGACTTGCCCGATCCACTGACGCCGGTGATGCAGGTGAAGGTGCCCAGCGGGATGGACGCGGTGACGCCGGTGAGGTTGTTGGCGCGGGCGTTGTGGACGGTGAGTTTCTTGCCGGTGCCCTTGCGGCGCTTGGCCGGCACCTCGATGCGGCGGGTGCCGTTCAGATAATCGGCGGTGAGGCTTTTCTTGTTCTTGAGCAGTTGCTTGAGCGTGCCTTCCGCGACGATGGTGCCGCCATGGACGCCCGCGCCCGGCCCCATGTCGACGATATAGTCGGCGGCGCGGATCGCATCCTCGTCATGCTCGACGACGATGACGCTGTTGCCGAGGTCGCGCAGGCGCTTCAGGGTGACGAGCAGGCGATCATTGTCGCGCTGGTGCAGGCCGATCGAGGGTTCGTCGAGGACGTAGAGGACGCCCGAGAGGCCGCTGCCGATCTGGGAGGCGAGGCGGATGCGCTGGCTCTCGCCGCCCGACAGGGTGCCGGACGTGCGGTCGAGGTTGAGATAGTCGAGGCCGACATTGTTGAGGAAGCCCAGGCGCTCGACGATTTCCTTGAGGATGGCGCGGGCGATCTGGTTTTGCTGGTCGTTCAATTGCGCGGGGAGGGTGGAGAAGAAGCCCAGTGCGTCCACCACGCTGCGGCGGGTGGAGATGGAAATGTCCTCGCCCGCGATCTTCACCGCCAGCGCCTCGGGCTTGAGGCGCGCGCCGTGGCAGGTCTCGCAGGGCTGGGCGCGCTGATATTTGGAGAGCTCCTCGCGCATCCAGGCGCTGTCGGTTTGCAGCAGGCGGCGGTTCAAGTTGCCGATGACGCCCTCAAACGGTTTTTTCACCTCATAGCTTTTGCGGCCGTCCTGGAAACGCAGCGTGACCGACTTGCCGCCGGTGCCGTATAGGATGATGCGCTTCGCCTCGTCGGGCAGGTCGGTCCAGGGCGTGTCGAGGGAGAAGCCGAATTCCTTGGCGAGCGAGCCGAGCACCTGCATATAATAAGGCGAGGGCGGGTTGGATTTCGCCCAGGGGACGACCGCGCCTTTCTTGAGGCTGAGGGCTTCGTTGGGGACGACCAGTTCGGGGTCGAATTCCTGCCGCTCGCCAAGGCCGTCGCAGGCGGGACACGCACCCATCGGGGCGTTGAAGGAGAAGAGGCGCGGCTCGATCTCGGGAATCGTGAAGCCGCTGACTGGGCAGGCGAATTTTTCGGAAAAGACGATGCGGTTGGCGGGGACGCCCGCGCCCTTCATCTTCTTGTCGGGGGAAGCGGCTTCGTCTTCGCGGCCGGGGACGACGCCGTCCGCCAGATCGACATAGGCGAGACCGTCCGCCAGCTTCAACGCCTGCTCGAAACTGTCGGCAAGACGCGTGCCCATGTCCGGGTCCACGGCGAGGCGATCGACCACGACTTCGATGTCATGCTTATATTTCTTGTCGAGCGTGGGGGCGTCTTCGATCAGATACATCTCGCCGTCGATGCGGACGCGGGTGTAGCCCGCCTTCTGCCATTCGGCGAGTTCCTTGCGATATTCGCCCTTGCGCCCGCGCACGACGGGGGCGAGCAGGTAGAAGCGTGTCCCTTCGGGCAGCAGCATCACGCGGTCGACCATCTGGCTGACCGTCTGGGCGCTGATCGGTTCGCCGGTGACGGGCGAATAGGGGATGCCGACCCGCGCCCAGAGCAGGCGCATATAGTCGTAGATTTCGGTGACGGTCGCGACCGTCGAGCGCGGATTGCGGCTGGTCGTCTTCTGCTCGATGGAGATGGCGGGGGAAAGGCCCTCGATATGCTCGACATCGGGCTTCTGCATCATCTCCAGGAACTGGCGCGCATAAGCGGAGAGCGATTCCACATAGCGGCGCTGCCCCTCGGCATAGATGGTGTCGAAGGCGAGCGACGATTTCCCCGATCCCGACAGGCCGGTGATGACGATGAGGCTGTCGCGCGGCAGATCGACGTCGACGCCCTTGAGATTATGCTCGCGCGCGCCGCGGACAGAGATGTGGGTCAGCATTCGCTATGGCTCTGCTTCTGGATGTGGGGAAGGCTCATGAGGGATGTTCTATCTTCGTTCCTGGCAAGGGTCCAGAGTGGAAGATAGGTGGGCGAAGGGGCAAATGCGAGGGCGGTTGCGAAACCGCTGGCGCACCTTGGCAGTCGCTGTTCTCGAAGTGCAAAGCGTGATCGGCTTCGTTTTTTGCCGCATAATCAAAGTGGACCCCGCCCACGTCGTTGACATATAACCAACCTTCAGTGAGATACGCTGGTAACGTCATGGGCTGCCGACTTTTGCCGCCGCATTGATTGTCAAAGGTGGTGAAGCGCGCCGAATATAATCTAAGTCCCAATTACGGCTCAATGGCGAACCTTCGAAATCAACAGCCGGATCCGGCGTGATTGGGCCTGTCATCACTGGATCGCGGGCTGAATCGGGGGATTTCATGGCAGGCGAAAACGGCACATATGTAACCGTCGGCAATAGCGCGGACAATTTGGCGGTCATCAGTGGCGTCGATGGCAGCGTCACGGGCGGTCAGTTCATTGGTGCCGGGGAGTTCGTTGGTGGCGACCTTCAATCTGCGATCACCGAGATTCGCTATAATTATCTGGGCATTGTCCGGAATTACACTCTGACCGATGGCGTGATGGAGGTTTTTGCCGAAGCCGGCCACGGTCTGTTCGTCGATGCGTCTTTGGCTCCACTAAACTACCGCGCTCTCTATTCTGAAGGACTGGATGACGTCATCCACATCCCTGTCGGTCCGACATTCCATCTGTCCGGGCAAACCGATTTTATCATCGGATCGCGACACAATGACGAGTTTTTGAGCGGGCAGAGTGCGCTGTCCGTAGGTGGTGAGGACAGTATCTTGGGGGGCGGGGGAGGAGATGAATTTCTGATTCATCCCGGCAGCCAGTCCAGCACGCTGGTCATCGCCGATTTCGATGCGGACGACCGGATCGTCATCAAGGCCGATGGTGCGGCCGGCGTCAGCCCCCAAGTGGTCGATGCCTTCACCGGCGTGGCTGGCCAGGTCAAATATTCGATTGTTCGCGGTGTCGCCACGATCGAAATCGATGCCAATGGCGATGCGGCGACCGACAATATCGTCAGCTTCGCCGTGAACCAGGAGTTTTTGCGCTTCTACACGATCGGTTCCGGAACAGACCTGTATGTCGACTATCGTAAATATGTCGACACTCTGGACGCCAGTGACGGAGATAACATCGTTGATGGCTATTTTACGGACATCAATGCTTTCAACATTCGCGGCTATGCGGGCAATGATCGTCTGTTTGGAACCCAGGGTGCCAATCTGATCGACGGCGGATCCGGCGCGGATTATATGGTCGGTGGCGATGGGGACGACATCTACATCGTCGATCAGATTGATGACGTGGTTGTCGAAAGTCAGGATCAGGGATTGGATCAGATATCGTCCAGTGTGAGCTATTCGCTGGCAAACAATGTCGAAAATCTTATCTTGATCGGCGCTTTGAATATTGACGGTGTCGGAAATGATTTGGCGAACGACATTCGCGGGAATGCAGGTGACAATTTCCTGTATGGCGATGCGGGGGACGACCATCTTTACGGTAATGCCGGCGTCGACCTGTTGAGCGGGGGCATCGGCGCGGACTGGATGGAGGGCGGACAGGGCAATGACCGCTATATCGTCGACAATATGGGCGACACAGCGGTCGAGCGCGCTGGCGAGGGCTTCGATATGGTCGATACCAGTATCAGCTACACGCTGGGCGACAATATCGAGGCACTGCGGTTGATCGGTGCCCAAGGGGCGGTGGATGCCCGTGGCAATGGCGCGAAAAACTGGTTGAACGCCGCGTGGGTCGATGTCGCGCCGGCTGCTGGCACGCAAATCCGGCTCTATGGCGAGGGTGGCGACGATAATCTGCTCGGTTCGCGCTATGGCGACCTGCTGGATGGGGGCACGGGCGTCGACAGCATGACGGGTGGCGCTGGCAATGACCGCTATATTGTCGACAATGCTGGTGACGTGGTGATCGAGCAGGCGGACCAGGGGTTCGACATGGTCGATACCAGCATCAGCTATAGGCTGGGTGATAATGTTGAAGCTTTGCGCCTGATGGGCGTGACCGGCGCCGTCGAGGCGCACGGCAATGCGGGCAACAACTGGCTGAACGCCGTATGGGTCAATGTCGCGCCAGCGGCGGGCACGCAAATCCGTCTCTATGGCGAGGGCGGCAATGACGATCTGCAGGGATCGCGCTATGGCGACCTGCTGGACGGCGGGACGGGCGCGGACCGGATGACTGGCGGTCTGGGCAATGACAGCTATGTCGTGGACAATGCCGGCGACATCGTGGTCGAGCAGGCGGGCGCGGGCTATGACGTGGTGACGTCGAGCATTGGATATGCACTGGGCGACAATGTCGAGGCGGTGCGGCTGATCGGCGTGGCCGCCGGCGCGACCGTGGTGGCGCAGGGCAATGACCTCAACAACGAACTTAACGCAGTGTGGGTCGACCAGTCGGCG
This sequence comes from Sphingomonas sp. SKA58, assembly GCF_000153545.1. Classification (NCBI taxonomy): domain Bacteria; kingdom Pseudomonadati; phylum Pseudomonadota; class Alphaproteobacteria; order Sphingomonadales; family Sphingomonadaceae; genus Sphingomonas; species Sphingomonas sp. SKA58. The sequence goes on along the minus strand of NZ_CH959306.1, from coordinate 1,821,511 downwards.
AAGGTCAGCCTGCTGGGCGGGGGTGGCAACGACCGGCTGCTGGGTTCGCGCTATGACGACCTGCTGGATGGCGGGACCGGGGCCGATACCATGCGCGGCGGCCGTGGCAATGACAGCTATGTCGTCGATAGCGTAACCGATCTGGTCTATGAGCAGGCGGGTGAGGGCTATGACGTCATCACCAGCAGCGTCGGCTATCGGTTGGGCGCCAACGTCGAAGGGCTGCGGCTGGTGGGCGTGGCCGAAGGGGCGAGCGTGGTGGCGCAGGGCAACGACCTCAACAACTCGCTGAACGCGGTGTGGGTCGATAAGTCGGCGAGCATCAGCCTGCTGGGCCATGGCGGCGACGACACGCTGCAGGGGTCGCGCTTTGGCGACTTGCTGGACGGCGGGGCGGGATCGGACAGGCTGACCGGCGGCGGCGGCGCGGATCGCTTCCATTTCGGCGACGTGTTGAACGCGGCGACCAATGTCGACACGATCCTGGATTTTCAGAAAGGCGTGGATGTCATCGAACTGGACGACGCTGTCTTTGCCGGGCTGAACCTTGGCAAGCTGGACGCGAGCGCGTTCGTGGCCAATGCCAGCGGCACGGCGACCTCGGCCGATCAGCGCATCATCTATGACACGGATAGCGGGCAACTCTTCTACGACGCTGACGGGTCACTGGGCGGTGCGGCAGTGCTGTTCGGCATGGTCGCGGGGCATCCGCCGCTGACGGGCGCGGATTTTGTCGTGGTGTAAAGCCGCATAGCGCTGATCCGTCGACAAACGGGCTGGCCAAGCGGCCGTCGAGCGGGCAGAGGGGCGGGCGATGCATGCGCCTGATCCTGCAACCTTCATCGCCGCGGGCGCGAGCGCGCAGGTGTATCGGCTTGAGGGCGGGCGGGTGCTCAAGCTGTTCCATGCCGGCATCGATCCGTCGATCGTCGCGCGGGAATATGCGATCGCGCGGGTGGTGCAGGCGAGCGGCCTGCCGGTGCCGGCGGTGTTCGGCGAAACGCGGGTCGATGGGCGGCAGGGGATCCTCTACGCCGAGATGCGCGGCCCCAATCTGCTGACCTATATGGCCCGGCATCCGCATCGCGCGGCCTGGGCGCTGGAGCAGATGGCCCAGCTTCAGGAGCGCATCCAGCGCTGCCATGCACCGGCGCTGCGCAGCCGCAAGGCGGTGCTGGCCGAGGATATCGCCGCCGCCGACATATCCGAGCCACTGCGCGAAGCGGCGATTGCGCGGCTGGACCTGCTCAATGAAGGGGACCATCTGAGCCATGGCGACCTGCATCCCGGCAATCTGATCGTGACAGACGCGGGCGTTGGCGTGATCGACTGGTCGCGCGCGGCCTGCGGGACGATCGCCACCGATCTGGTGCGGACCGAGATGGTGATGCGCTTTGGCCCGGCGCGCGGAGGCGGCGACGTCGCGCGGGCGGAGGCGGTCATGCGGGACGCGGCGGCCGGATGGTATCTGCGGCGCTATCGTGCGCGCACGGGGCTGGACAAGGAAGCACTGGGCGCGTGGCGGGCGCTTGTGGCGCTGGCCTGGATGCGCCAGCGCGCGCCGGCGCGGGATGCGGCCTTCGCCGATTATGTCGCCCGAGCGCTACGCGAGGCGGGGTTGCCGCCGCTTTAAGCTGTCGCAGGTGCGGGCGGTCCGCCCCCATGTCGTTGGTCGGCGCTGGCCCGCGCCTTGTCGACAGGAGACGCCGCCGGGCGGGACGCGGCGGCGGATCGTCGAAGGACGGCGGCGATGCACGGCCCGTCCGCTATGATCGATCATGTTAAGGCACGGTTCACCGCTAATAGCGTCGTCTGCCTTTTGACAGTTTACCCCGATCCGGAGTGCCCGACAGCGCCTGGATACGCCCCCGGCAATCCCTTGCGCCGGGGGCGTTTTCTTTATGCGGCGATTTCGTTACGATTCGCATATTCCCTTACGGTGCGCTGTCGTTCGCGGCGCTGGCCATGTCGTTCGTCGCGCCGTTCGTCCCCTGCCTGTCCCCCCTTTGTCGATGGTCGCGCCGTTCGCCGACGCGGCGTGCACCCGGTCGAAGCGGGCGAGCGACAGGCGGGCACTGGGCATAAAAGGATCAGGCGAGCGGGAGAGGGCGCTTCAAACCCCATCCAGACCTCAAAGAAGCGCCGCCCGTTCGCACCCAGCGCCGCGACGCCCCCCTGAACAGGCGGCGCGGGTCATGACAGAGACAAGAGGAGATTTGCCCATGTTCCGTATGTTTACGCTCGCCGCACCTGCGGCCGCCGCATTCGCCCTGACCGCAGGCGCCGCCCAGGCCGAGGATTTCGTGTCCAATGGTCGGACCGCGCAAGTCTATCATGGCGACCTGAACCTGGCCGATGCCGACCAGCAGAAGACGCTGCGCAGCCGCATCGCCCGCGCCGCCGCTCGCGTCTGTTCGTCGAGCGACCGCATGACCGCGCTGTCGTGCAAGTCCAAGGCGATCGCCCATGTCGAAGCGCCCATGGCCGCGGCCATCGCCCGCGCCGAAACCGGTGAGCGCTATGCCGATGCCGGCAGTGAGACGGTCAAGGAGACGCGCGCGATCGTCGGGAATTGACGGTGCTTGCGCCAACTGACGAACAACAAAGGCCCGGATGCGCTCCGGGCCTTTGTCATGATCAGGGCAGCATCAGCCGTTGACGATCATGCCGCCATTGGGGTGAAGCACCTGGCCGCTCATATAGCTGGCATCCTGACAGGCGAGGAAAAGGAAGGCAGGCGCGACCTCATTGGGTTGGCCGGGCCGGCCCATGGGCGTGGATTCGCCGAAATGCTCCAGCTTCTCCTCGCTCGCGCCGCCGCAGGGGTTGAGCGGGGTCCAGATCGGCCCGGGCGCGACGGCGTTGACGCGGATGCCGTGCCCGATCAGATTTTCCGACAGGCTGCGGGTGAAGGCGGTGATCGCCCCCTTGGTGCTGCTGTAATCGAGCAGTTCGGACGCGCCCTGATACATGGTGACGGACGTGCAGTTGACGATCGCCGCGCCTTCCTTGAGGTGCGGCCGCGCCGCCTGCGTCAGAAAGAACATGCCGAAGATGTTGGTCTGGAACGTGCGGCGCAACTGATCCTCGGTAATGTCGGTGATGTCCTGATCGGGATGTTGTTCGCCGGCATTGTTGACCAGAATGTCGAGCTTGCCGAAGCGGTCGATCACCTGAGCGACGGCGCTGTCGCAAAAGGCCTTGTCGCCCACATCGCCCGCGATGGTCAGGGCCTCGCGTCCCTCGGCTTCGACGATGTCTGCCGTCTTGCGCGCATCATCATGTTCGCACAGATACAGGATGGCTACGTTGGCGCCTTCGCGGGCGTAAAGCGCGGCGACGGCGCGGCCGATGCCGCTGTCCGCGCCGGTGACGAGCGCCACCTTGCCTGCGAGGCGGCCGGAGCCGGGATAGCGCGGTTCCCATTCGGGTTTGGGATCGACCCTGGATTCATGGCCGGGCAGGCCGTCTTCCCGGATCATTTCTTCATAGCTGTCGGACATGGGGCTCTCCTTTGCAAAAAGGGCCAACCCATGTCGCGCCGCTTTTGTTCAGCCGGGCGGGGCCGCCTTCGCGCGGTCGAGGAAATTGCGCGACAGGCCGTGATAGAGGCGTTCCTTGCACACGCGCTGCGCCGCGCCATCCGCGACCAGCGCCGCGCCCAGCAAGGGGAGCATGAAGCCGCGGCTGCCGGTGGTTTCGGAAATGATGATGACGGCGGTCAGAGGTGCGCGAACCACGCCGGTGAAGTAGGCCACCATGCCCAGCAGTACGACGGCGCTGCCCTGTTGTTCCGGGAACATCCAGCGCAGCAGGTTGCCAAAGCCCGCGCCGGTCGCGAGCGAGGGCGCGAAGATGCCACCGGGAATGCCCGAGATGCTGGTCGCCAGCGTGCTGATGAATTTGGCCGGGGCGAACCAGAGCGGTTCCTGCCCCCCGGTGATGAGGTGGCGGGCGGGCGCGTAGCTGGTGCCCCAGGTAAGGCCGGTCAACACCCCGATCAGCGCGACGACCGCGCCGCAGCAGGCGGCAAAGCGGATCGGATGGGCGCGGCTGAAATCAGTGAGGCGGTTGCGGCTGGTCGCCGCCGCCAGCGCCAGACGGGCGAACAGGCCGCCCGACAGGCCGCCCAGTACGCCGGCGAACAGCGCGACGACCATCGCGGAGCCGAGCGGCAGATGCGCGGCCACGACGCCGAAATAGACATAGTCGCCCGCCAGCCCCAGGCTGACCATGCCCGAGATGATGACGGCGGTGATGACCAGCAGCGTCATGCGCTGTTCATAGGCCGACGCCAGTTCCTCGATCGCGAAACTGATCCCGGCGAGCGGCGTGTTGAAGGCAGCGGCGACACCGGCCGCGCCGCCTGCGACCATGACCGATGCGCGCAGAGGCACCTGAAGCACCGAATGGACGCGGGCGAGGATGGCGGCGGAAATCTGGACCGTGGGGCCTTCGCGTCCGACCGATGCGCCCACCAGCAGGCCCGCCAGCGTCAGTGCGACCTTGAGCAGCGCGGTGCGCAGGTCGACCAGCCGCCCGCCAATCTGTTCGGGCAGGCGGGTGGCGGCGATGACCTGCGGAATGCCCGATCCGCCGGCGAAGGGGGCGTAGCGGCGGGTGATCCAGGCGATGCCGGCAAAACCGAGCGGGGTCAGGAGTAGTGGCAGCCAGGGCCATTGCCCCGCGAGGTGATCGAAGGCTTCGCTGCTGGCGTCGGCCGCCCGCGCGAAGAGCAGCGCGGCGAGGCCAACGAGAATAGCGCCGCCCATCAGCGCGAGACGGCGGCGGAAGATGAGCGACGTCGGGCCGGTGTGGCGGATCAGCGCGCGCACGCGCCGCATGGTCCATCGGCGGCCCGTGATGCTCATACCCGGACGGACTTCCCGCCTGACAGAGAGGAAAGGGCGACGAGGGGGGTGGGCTGGGCCACAGGCTGCTCCGCGGTTCGGCTGAAAAGGCCAACGATCGGCCTTGCGCCTTCCCTCTATGGTCGCCAGCCCGCAGAGGCAAGACCGGCGACCGGGAAAAGCCGCATCAGGGCTTGGCCGTGCCCTGCGCCTTGGTAACGAACGGGTTGATCGTCTGGATCGTGCCGTCCGGATTATAATGTAGTTCCGTCACCTTGACGTTGCGCAGGCGGGTTTGCCCCGACAATTGGGTGTCGGCATAGAAAAGCCACCATTTCCCATTCCATTCGACAATGGAATGATGGGTGGTCCAGCCTTCCACCGGCTCCATGATCCGCCCCTTGTAGGTGAAGGGGCCATAGGGGCTGTCGCCTATGCCATAGGCCAGATAATGGGTGTCGCCAGTCGAATAGCTGAAATAATATTTGCCCTTATATTTGTGCATCCACGACGCTTCGAAGAAACGGCGGTCATGGTCGCCCCCCAGCAGCGGCTTGCCCTGGTCATCGACGATCTGTACGGCGCGGGGCGTTTCGGCAAATTCCAGCATGTCGCCGGTCATTTTCGCGACGCGCGGGGCAAGCGCGGGCTTGTCATCCTGGCCAAGGTCGGTCTTGGATCCGTTGGGATCATAGGCGCCGTTGACATTGCGTTGCAGCTGGCCGCCCCAGATGCCGCCGAAATACATATAGCTTTGCCCGTCATCGTCGGTGAAGACGGCCGGGTCGATCGAATAGCTGCCCTTGATCGGCTGGGGCTGCGCCTTGAACGGACCCATCGGATCCTTCGATGTGGCGACGCCGATGCGGAAGGCGCCTTCCTTGTCCTTCGCCGGGAAGTAGAGATAATAGGTGTCGCCCTTCTTCGCGGCGTCGGGCGCCCACATCTGCTTTTCCGCCCAGGGCACGTCATCGACGTCGAGCGCGACCGGGCCAAGCGTCACCGGCCCGCCGATGCGGTCCATGCGCAGCACCCGATAGTCGCGCATTTCGAAATGACTGCCCAGATCATCCTCGGGCGTAGGCCCGTCGATATCATGGCTGGGATAGACGTAGATCTTTCCGTTCCAGACATGGGCGGACGGGTCGGCGGTGAAAATATCCTTTACCAGCGGCTGCGACAGATAGTCGGAAGCCGGGCGCTTGCCCGCCGCCTGCTGGGCGTTCGTAGCGTTGGCGCTGGTGTCGGCCGGTTGCTGGCAACCCGCCGTCAGCGCGGCGGCGGCCACGGCACCAAAGGTCAAAATGGATTTGCGCATCATGCATCCTCTCCCGATTGCATTTATCAAGATAGCGCTACCATCGGAAGGGCGGTGACGTCCACGCTTTTGTTCCAGCGCCTTGGACGAAGATGCGCGTTTGCGCTTCAGCCTTCGGCGCGGCGGCGGTAACGAAAGTACCAGACCTCACTTCCAAATCTCTTATAACCCATTGATGATAAATCGGAAAAATCGATTTTAAAAGGAAGCAGAATCTCGCCAGCAATCATATAGTAAACATTCGGAGAGTGGCGGTGTTGATCGCCGGCTAAGGAGCCATGAGGCCGCTTTACCGGGAGTACTCGTCCTTGGGGGAAGGTCGGGCATGATACCCAATTTGGATCGTTTGATGAATTATGTCGTCACGCCAGTAGCAAGCCGCCTGACCGGCCTTTCCGTCGATCTGCTACGTGAATGGGCGGTCCGGCGTGCGCTCATCCCGGCGGACGGGCAGCCGTGTCGCAAGGGCGCGCCGGCGCAATATAGCTGGCAGACGATTTTAGTGCTCCGTCTGGCGACGACTCTGCATCGGCAGTTCCGCATCGAGCTGCAGGGGCATAAGGATTTGTTCGACAGCTGGCGCCAGACGCTGAAGCGCACGTCGTTCATCGCGCTCTCAGGACGGCGCATAGCCTTCTATGGCAATGATCGCTGGGAGCTGCTTGGCCCCGGCGAAATTCCAGGGGACGGCGAGGACGTCCTCATTTTCGGTCTCGACCAACATCTTGAGGTCCTCCGAGAGGGCTTCGGCCTGCCGTCGCCCACTCGCCGTGAAGGCCAGCTAGAGCTTTTCCCGGTCCGCGCGGTGCGCGATGCCGCGGTTGCATCAGCACCGTCTCCAACAGCCAAGGCGGTCGGTCGATGAGCGAAATGCTGCAGGGCTGGTTCGACCGGCTCGGCTATTCGGCCGAGCCGGCGCAGCTTCATCTACGCACCGATGACGTGCCCGACACGCACCCTTACGCCCTCGAACTGCGCGCGATGCTGAGCGACGATGGTGCGATCGGCGCACGCGCCGTCTTCGATGTCGAAGGCGTGCCCGCGGTCGTATTCGTCTCCCATGATGATCAGCCGCTGTCGCGCGACCAGCTCAACACCATTCGCCAGCGCATCTGGAACAAGAGCCTCGCCACCGTCGTGATCGATGTGCGCGGCGACACCGCCGTCGCCTTACCAGTCCGGCGTCTCAAGAATGCGCAGGAGCATCTGGACTTGTAACGGTTTTGTGCCGGTCACTTGAGAGTTTAAGGCTCGTTCAAGGAGGCCGACGAGATGATCAAGCATGGTGAGGAGTTCAAGCAGGAGGCGGTGCGGATTGCAATGACCAGCGGGTTGTCGCGCGAACGGGTTGCATCAGATTTGGGCGTTGGCAAGTCGACCCTGAACAAATGGGTTTCGCACTATCGTCCGTCGGACCTGGTGGCAGCGCCGCAGGCAGATCTGGCGCGAAAGAATGAACGGCTTCGCCTTGAGAACCGCGTGCTCCGGGAGGAGAGGGAAATCGTAAAAAGGCGACTCAGTTCTTCGCGAGCCAAAGGCCGTGAAGTTCGCTTTCGTGCATAGCTGGCGGCATCGCTGGCCCGTTGAACTGCTCTGCCGTGTCATGCTTGTCAGTGAGCGTGGTTATCGTTCCTGTCGCTCGCGCCCGATCAGTTGCCGGGTCGTGGACTGGGCGGTCAGCGACAGGATGAAAAAGGATCTGGCGATCCGGACGCTGGATATGGCGGTGCGCCTTCGCCAGCCCCCCGATGGCTGAATTTTTCATTCCGATCGCGGCAGCCGATATTGCTCCTATGGCTATCAGCGGCAAGGGTAATTGCTACGACAACGCCTCTGTCGAAACGTTCTTCGAATCTCTGAAGGCCGAACTCATCTGGCGGCAGCGATGGCCAACGCGACGGCAAGCGGAAGCAGCCATCTTCCAGTATATCAACGGCTTCAACAATTCCCGTCGCCGCCATTCATATCTGGGCGGCATCAGCCCGCTCGCCTTCGAAGCCAAGGTGGCATAATCAGATAAGTGACCGGCGCAAAACCGTTACAAGTCCATGGCGCAGGCGATGGGTAAAGAATGTTGGGAGCGGTTCGTCGAAAGCCTCGGCCGACGTATGGACACTAGGTCGCGTTGACAAAAGACTTCAACCACAGCCTTGCGGCGGCGAGGTTGAGGAAGCTCTCGAACGAGAGGACGGTTTTGTCGTATCGGGTGGCGATGCGGCGCTGTTGCTTCAGCTTGCCGAACATTCGCTCAATGCGGTTGCGATCCTTGTAGCGCCGATAGTCGGGATGGACTGGCGTTCTCCGGTTCGACCGGGGCGGGATGATGGGCAGGATGCCGCGCATGAGCAGGTTCTCGCGAAATCGGTCGCCGTCGTAGCCCTTGTCCGCGAGCAGCGCCTTGGGCTTGGGCAACCGTAGGGCCATCAGGTCATCGACCGCTGCATAATCCGAAGCCTCGCCGCCGGTCAGGATGAACCCGATAGGTAGTCCTTGATTGTCGCAGCGGGCGTGGACTTTGCTCGTAAAGCCGCCGCGTGATCGACCAAGAGCCTGCGCACAAGCCCCCCTTTTCCGCCCACTGCCGAGACGTGGCCGCGAACCGTGGTGCTGTCGATCATGTGCTGCCAGTCGTCGGCCAGGCCCAGATCGACCAGCGTTTGCAGGAGGGCATCCCAGACGCCTTGCTCGGCCCAACGCCGAAACCGGACATAGACCGAGTTCCACTTGCCGTAGCGCTCATGCATGTCCCGCCATGGGCAACCTACCCGCAGCACATGAAGCATATCGTTGAGAAAACGCCGGTTATCGCCGGCGGGTCGCGCCCAACGCCCCCGCTCAGATGGTAGCAGAGGGCCGATCAGTTCCCACTCAGCATCCGACAAGTCCCCTCGGCCCATAACTGCTCCCCAAAGATCAGCCTTGAATCAAAACACGACCGGTTTGGGAATCCCTTTTGTCAACACGACCTAGGCCGCGGCTGCGCGTCGAAATCGCGACGGACGTCGATCCGACCACATAATATTATTTCGCAAAGTTCGCGGATTTGCAGATTTGCGTCCGCAAATCTTCGCCTTTTCAGCCGTTTTCCGCGCTTCGCGCATGCGGATAATGCGCAGATGCTTTCAAATCGACCCGAAAAAGGCCTCGACCTGCTGGACGCCATGGTGACCGCTGCGGCCGACCGAGCGTCGTCGCATCTGCCGGGGGCCATTCGCTTCGCGAAATGCGACGGCCTGCAGATCAACGAAGGCTTTTCCACTCCCGATGTCGAGATAGAGGCGTGGTCTCTATCCGCAGACCAGCAGGCGATCATCGTCTCAGTCTTTGCGACCGGCGCACGGGAAGATGGCGGTCGCATGACGGCAGCGACCGGGCGCTTCACCTTCACGACATTGACGGGCCAGCGGGAATATCGGGCATGACGATCCTGGCGATCCGCACGTCCCCGCGTCAGCCTGATGGCGCAGTTCGCCCTTCGGCGCTCGCCCGCTGCCTTTTCCTTCCACTCACCAACTGTCCGAGCCTCGCCGCTTCGGCCGGTATTATATGACGCAAGAGGAATCTATGGCCGAAGTAGCATTCAAGCCGAAGAAATCGGTGGCCTTGTCCGGTGTTGCAGCCGGCAACACCGCGCTTTGCACCGTGGGCAAGTCGGGCAACGACCTGCATTATCGTGGCTATGACATTCTCGACATTGCAGAATCTGCGGAGTTTGAGGAGATCGCGCATCTACTGGTGCATGGCGAACTGCCGACGCCGTCGCAGCTCATCTCCTACAAGGCAAAGCTCAAGGGACTGCGCGGCCTGCCGCATTCGGTGAAGAGCGCGCTGGAGGCGATCCCGGCGGCCGCCCATCCGATGGATGTGATGCGCTCAGGCGTTTCCGCCCTCGGTTGTGTCCTGCCCGAGACGCACGACCACAACTTACCCGACGCGCGCGATATCGCCGATCGGCTCATGGCGTCACTCGGTTCGGTCCTGCTCTACTGGTATCACTACGCCCATCATGGCCGCCGCATCGAGGTGGAGACCGACGACGACAGCATTGGCGGCCATTTCCTCCACCTCCTCCATGGCAAGGCGCCGTCGGCGAGCTGGGTGCGTGCCATGCACACCTCGCTGATCCTCTATGCCGAGCATGAATTCAACGCCTCGACCTTTGCCGCGCGGGTGATCGCCGGCACCGGTTCGGACATGTATTCGGCGATCGCCGGCGCCATCGGCGCGCTGCGCGGTCCCAAGCATGGCGGCGCGAACGAGGTCGCCTATGAGATCCAGAAGCGCTACGCGACGCCTGACGAGGCGGAAGCCGACATCCGTCGCCGTGTCGAGGCCAAGGAGGTCGTGATCGGCTTCGGCCATCCGGTCTACACCATCTCCGATCCGCGCAATGTCGTTATCAAGCGTGTTGCCAAGAGCTTGGCCGACGAAGCCGGTGCGCAGCGCCAGTTCGCGGTGGCGGAGCGGATCGAGAGCGTGATGTGGGACGCCAAGACCATGTTCCCGAACCTCGACTGGTTCTCGGCGGTGTCCTACAACCTCATGGGCGTGCCGACGGCGATGTTTACGCCGCTCTTCGTTATCGCGCGCACCAGCGGCTGGGCGGCGCATGTGATCGAGCAGCGCGTCGACAACAAGATCATCCGGCCCTCGGCCAATTATACTGGCCCGGAAAATCTCGAATTCGTGCCGCTCGCCGAACGTAGCGAAGCGCACGCTTAAGGAGGCATCATGCCCTATCTGATTGCAGACGAACTTCCCAACACCAGCGCCGGTCAGCGTTTCCGCGAAGCGCTCGCCCGTCCGGGCATCTATCAGCTTCCCGGCGCGCATAACGGCCAGGCAGCGATCCAGGGAAAGCAGGCGGGGTTTGAGGGACTGTACCTTTCGGGTGCGGCGATGACCGCATCGATGGGCCTGCCCGACCTCGGCATCATCACTGTGGACGAAGTCGCCTTCTTTATCCGCCAGATCGTGCGCGCCTCCGGCCTGCCGCTCCTGGTCGATGGCGACACCGGCTATGGCGAGGCACTCAACGTCATGCACATGGTCCGCACCTTCGAAGATGCGGGCGCGGGAGCCGTGCATCTTGAAGATCAGATCCTGCCCAAGAAATGCGGCCATCTGAACGGCAAGAACCTTGTTCCGCCGCATGACATGGCGGCCAAGGTGGCGGCAGCCAAGAGGGCGAGCCGTGACATTGTCATCGTCGCGCGCACCGATGCTGCTGCGGTCGAGGGCTATGATGCAGCAGTTGCGCGCGCGAAGCTGTATGTCGAGGCGGGAGCCGATGCGATCTTCCCAGAAGCGTTGATCACGCGCGATATGTTCGAGAAGTTCGCGCAAGACATGCCCGGCGTGCCGCTCCTCGCCAACATGACGGAGTTTGGCAAGACGCCGTTCTACACGGCGAACGAGTTCGAGCAGATGGGTTACAAGATGGTGATCTGGCCCGTCTCGTCCCTGCGTGTCGCCAACAAGGCGCAGGCCGAACTCTATGCCGCCATCAAGCGCGACGGCGGAACGCACAACCAGGTCGAGCGCATGCAGACCCGCCAGGAGTTGTACGACACCATCGGGCTCCACGCTTTCGAGGAACTCGATGCGTCGATCGTCAAGACGATCGTGCCGGAAGGCATTCCTCAGACCTGAGCCGACATTCTGTCGATGACCGGTGACCGCTGGCCTTCCCGCGCTCGCGCGCGTCGGGGAGGCCGACACGCGCCGCACAAGCAAGAGAAAGATATTCGATGACAGCGACAGGCAGTGACAGCCTCGGCACGCGCGACCGGCTCACCGTCAACGGGGAGACATTTGCCTATTATAGTCTGCCCAAGGTGGCCGCGAAATTCGGCGACGTGAGCCGCCTGCCTTTCAGCCTGAAGGTTTTGCTCGAAAATCTCCTGCGTTTCGAGGACGGCGCCAGCGTGACAGTCGATGACATTCGCGCACTGGTCGACTGGCAGAAGGATCGACGGTCGGATCGCGAAATCCAGTACCGGCCCGCCCGCGTCCTGATGCAGGACTTCACCGGCGTTCCCTGCATCGTCGATCTGGCCGCGATGCGCGACACGATGAACCGTTGGGGCGCGGATGCATCACGCATCAATCCGCAAGTGCCGATCCATCTCGTCATCGACCATAGCGTCATGGCAGACGAGGCCAGCAGCAGCCATGCGTTCGAGCGCAATGTCGAGATCGAATATGAGCGCAATTCCGAACGCTACGCCTTCCTCAAATGGGGTGCGAGGACACTCGACAATCTGAAGGTTGTGCCGCCCGGCACCGGCATCTGTCATCAGGTCAATCTGGAGCATATCGCCCAGACCGTCTGGACCAGCACGGATGCGAAAGGCGTCACGGTCGCCTATCCTGACACCTGCGTCGGCACGGACAGCCATACCACCATGGTCAGCGGCCTCGGCGTCATGGGATGGGGTGTGGGCGGGATCGAAGCCGAAGCGGCTATGCTCGGCCAGCCGGTATCGATGCTGATCCCCGATGTTGTCGGCTTCCGGCTGTCCGGCACGTTGACCGAAGGCGTGACAGCCACCGATCTCGTCCTGACAGTGACCCAGATGCTCCGCGCGCACGGCGTGGTCGGCCGCTTCGTCGAATTTTATGGGCCGGGGCTCGACGCCCTGCCGCTCGCCGATCGTGCCACGATCGCCAACATGGCACCCGAATATGGCGCCACATGCGGCTTCTTCCCGGTCGATGACGCCACGATCACCTATCTCCGCCTCACCGGCCGCAGCGAAGATCGCATCGCGCTCGTGGAGGCCTATGCCAAGGCGCAGGGCATGTGGCGGGATGCCACGACGCCCGACCCGGTATTTACCGAGACGCTTGAACTCGATCTCGCGACCGTATTGCCGTCGGTGGCCGGACCCCGTCGTCCGCAGGACCGGGTATTGCTGACCCAGGCCGCGGAAGGCTTTCGGACCGAGCTGGCTGCTGGATATGGCAAAGGCGACGAGCTGGACCGGCGGGTCGCTGTGGATCAGAAAGATTTCAGTATCGGCCATGGCGATATCGCGATCGCGGCGATTACGAGTTGCACCAATACGTCCAATCCCTCCGTCCTTGTCGCTGCTGGACTGGTGGCGCGCAAGGCGCGCGCGCTGGGCTTGGCGCCCAAGCCGTGGGTTCGCACGACGCTGTCGCCCGGCAGCCAGGTCGTTACCGACTATCTGGTGCGATCCGGGCTGCAGGAGGATTTCGATGCGCTCGGCTTCAATCTGACCGGCTATGGCTGTATGATCTGCATCGGCAATTCGGGTTCGCTCGATCCTGCCGTCTCCCAGACGATCAACGACAATGGCCTCGTGACAGCGGCGGTCCTGTCCGGCAACCGGAACTTCGAGGGACGGATTTCACCCGATGTGCGCGCCAATTACCTGGCTTCGCCGCCGCTCGTCGTCGCCTATTCGCTGATCGGCACCGTCTCGCGCGATATCGCGACTGAGTCTCTTGGCACCGGCACCGATGGGCAGCCCGTCTATTTGAAAGATGTCTGGCCGACCAATGCGGAAGTGCAGGCCACTATGTCCTCGGCCATCGACGCCGAGATGTTCGCCAGCCGCTATGCCAATGTCTATGCGGGCGACGATCGCTGGAAGGCGCTTGAGGTGAAGCAGGGCGACACCTATGACTGGCCGACTGCATCGACCTATGTCGCCAATCCGCCCTTCTTCGATGGACTGGAACGCGAGGCCGCGCCGGTCGCTGATATCGTCGAGGCCCGTACGCTCGCCATCTTCGGCGATTCCATCACGACCGACCACATCTCGCCGGCCGGCTCGATCAAACCGGCTTCGCCGGCCGGGCAATGGCTCATCGAACGACAGGTGCAGCCTGTCGATTTCAACAGCTATGGCTGCCGCCGGGGCAATCATGAAATCATGATGCGCGGCACCTTCGCCAATATCCGCATCCGCAATGAAATGATGGGCGGTGCAGAAGGCGGCAACACGCTGTTCGACGGCGAGACGCTCCCGATCTACGAAGCAGCCATGCGGCACAAGGCGGCGGGAACGCCTCTCATTGTCCTCGCCGGCAAGGAATATGGCACCGGCTCCTCGCGCGACTGGGCGGCCAAGGGCACGGCCCTGCTAGGTGTGCGCGCGGTTATCGCGGAGAGCTTCGAGCGTATCCACCGTTCCAATCTCGTCGGGATGGGTGTGCTGCCGCTTCAGTTCGCCGAGGGCGTCAATCGCCATACTTACTGGCTGAAAGGAAACGAACAGTTCACTATTACCGGCCTGTCGGACCTGCAACCGCGCCAGACCGTCATGGTCGAAGGCCGATGGTCGGACGGATTATCCTTCCGGCTCCAAACATTATGTCGGATCGACACCGCCGAGGAACTCGCCTATTTCCAGAATGGTGGCATCCTGCCCTATGTGCTGAGAAACCTCGCGGCATAGTGCGATCGCGGAAGCGGCGAAGTCTTTTGCTGCTGGTGCAGATGCTGGCAACCCTCATTCCAAGACGAGCAGCAGATCCTTTGCCTCGATGCTGTCGCCCGACGAGGGCGTGGCTTTGACGATATCGCCGAACAGATCATTGGCTTCGCGATAGGCGCGCGCCACTTCGTGCCAGCGGCTGGCGAGGCCCAGCAAGCGGGCCTGTTCCTTCAGGTTCGTGAACCGACCGCCTGGCATTTCATGGAGATAGACCTCCGACGCGCCTGAGCGCAGATCGCTCTCGAACGGCGCATAGAGCCCGCGAACACCCTCCCAATAGAAGCTGATCCTCCGGATTGCCTCGGCGTCGAGACCGGTGTCGCGGTTGTGTAGCGCAGCGCTTCGACCACCGATCCCAGGCAGGGCTGTGACGTTGTTCCCGACATTGCATCCGTCGCGACATCGATCGCATCAGCGCCCGCCTCGGCGGTGGCGATAAGGGTCGCGCCTGCGATGCCGGAGGTGTCGTGCGTATGGAGGTGGATCGGCAGGTCGGTGACATCGCGCAATGCAGCGATCAACGCTCGTGCCGCTGGGGGCCGTATCAGACCAGCCATATCCGTGATCGCAAGAACCTGGCACTCGGCCTTCTTAAGATCGCTCGCTATGCCGGCATAATAGTTCAGCGAATATTTCACGCGCCGGATCGAACAGGTCGCCCGTGTAGCAGATTGCGCCCTCGGCGATCTTGCCCTTCATCATTGCTGCCTTGCCGTAGAATTCTTCATGGCTTCGCAACATCCGCATTATCTGTTACGCTAGAAATGTCTGAATGTGCGAAGATTTGCGGATGAAATGCTGCAAATTAGCAAAGTTTGCGAAGATTGGGCAGGAACATGCGGAAAGCCTTTATGGGGGTGCGGCTGCGGCGGCTGCGCGAGGAACGGAAGCTCAAGCAGGTCGACCTGGCCAATGCGCTCGGCATCTCGTCGAGCTATCTCAATCAGCTCGAACAGAACCAGCGGCCGTTGACAGTCCCAGTGCTGCTCAAGATCAACGCGGTCTTTGGCGTCGACGTCCAGCTCTTTTCAGAGGATGAGGAAGCGCGCCTCATCACCGAACTGCGTGACGCGCTGTCCGATAGCGCGGAGGCGATCTCGGTCGCGGAAATCCGCGAGCTGGCGACGAACATGCCCGCGGTGGGAAGGACGCTCATATCCCTGCACCGCCGTTATCGGGAGGCCGCCGAGCGCAGCGAAGCGATGGCTGCCCAGTTGGGAGACGATTGGATCAGCGGCGGTCCGGCACGGATGGCCTTCGAGCAAGTGCGCGACTTTTTCTATGCCCGGCACAATCATGTCAAGCCACTCGATGAAGCAGCGGAGCGAATTTATCGAGAGGCGGGTCTAGCGCCACACTCGGTCCACCCTGGACTCGTTGCTTGGCTGAAGGACCGCCACGATGTTCAGATTGTCTGGGGTGAGAGCGATACGGCTCAGCGCCGGTATGACCCCGCGACACGGACGTTGCACGTCTCGGCCCATCTACATCAGGGCCAACAGGCCTTCCAGATGGCGACCCAACTGGCATTTCTGGAACTGGGCAGCGTCATCGACCGGCTGGCCGATAACAGCCTACTGTCGGGCGACGAAGCGCGGAGACTGGCCAGGGTGGGTCTGGCCAACTATTTCGCGGGAGCACTCATCCTGCCCTATGGTGATTTCCTCGCCGCCGCCGAGGCCGAGGCCTATGATATCGAAAAGCTCGGGCGCCGGTTCGGAGTCGGCTTCGAGACGATCTGCCATCGGCTCTCGACGCTCCAACGCGCCGAGGCCCGTGGCATCCCCTTCTTCTTTGTGCGGGTCGATCGTGCCGGCAATATCTCCAAACGACAATCGGCAACCGATTTCCATTTCTCCCGTGTCGGCGGAAGCTGCCCACTGTGGAAGGTCTACGAGGCTTTCACGCAACCAGGCCGGGTCCTCCGTCAGATCGCGCAAATGCCTGACGGCCGTACTTACCTGTGGATTGCGCGAACGGTCAGCAGTGGCAACGCAGGCTTCGACGTGCCGGGCAAGACATTTGCGGTCGGACTGGGCTGCGACATTCGTCACGCCTCGCGGCTTATCTATTCGCGGGGACTGGATTTGGACGATCCAGCAGCGGCGACGCCGATCGGAGCTGGCTGCAAGGTCTGTGAACGTCCAGCGTGCCCGCAACGCGCCTTCCCTGCAATCGGGCGGGCGGTGGCGGTAGACGAGAATCGAAGCACCTTGGCCCCTTATCCCGCAGCCTGATTCGCAAGCTACATGATTGTTGAGACGGTGATGACAAGGCCCCTAATCCATCTCAAATGGCTGAACGCTCCGAACGCGATCCCCACCGGCTCGGTTTTGGCGGCCGAGCGCATTCTTGCCGATCACGCAATGCTGGCTCGCTGGCGGGAAGGCGACCGAATGGCCGAGGCCTGACCAGGAGATCGCCGCCGCCTCTAGGCTGGGGCCTCGGCCTTTCGAATTGAAAGGCGCTCCGTTTCCAACCGGAAATAGAGCGCTCAAGACTCCCCTCAGCAGAAGCATATAAAGAAATCTTTATATGTCGCTTGACAGCAGCCTCCCGATGCTGTTGAAGGAGCCTGTCGAGGTTCCCCGCTTCAGGCATGACGGCGGGGCTAAGACGGGAAGCCGGTGGTGCCCTTTGGGCAGAGTCCGGCGCTGCCCCCGCAACTGTAAGCGGCGAGTGGTGGCTCCATTTTGTGTCACTGAGCTTTTGCACGAGGCTCGGGAAGGCCGGAGCCATTGCGATGACCCGCAAGCCAGGAGACCTGCCTTCGACGGCATAACGTTCCTCGGACGGGGGTTCCTCCGGCGGATCGCGCTTGAAGCAGGCTCGTGGCATATCGCCATCCGGGCCTTCTACGTCCGGCGCGCTCTTCCTACGACCCTACCGCCCGGCAAAGCAGGTGATCGGTCGATGTCTTCAATCCTGTTTCGCTCCGTCGTCTTTCGACGAATGCGCCTGCGCGCCGTGCTGATCCTCGGCTGACGCGGCGCGCGCCCCAATCCCACACAATTCCAGAACCATGACGGACCGGTCGACGCGCTGGCCCGAAGGAGACCTCGCATGCCTGTGACTAGCGTGAAATTAGGACATTACGCCATGGCGCACCAAGACTTTGAGTTCAGCATCAGCCGTATCGCTTTCGACGAGAATTATCGTCCTGCCGAGAATACGCGCATTACGACCAACTTTGCCAACTTGGCGAGGGGGGAGAGCCGCCGGGAGAATTTGCGCAATACGTTGCGGATGATCGACAATCGATTCAACTCCCTGGCGCATTGGGACAACCCCAAAGGCGACCGATATGCGGTCGAGCTTGAGATCATTACCGCCGAAATGCGCATCGATTCAGAAGACAGCGACACCGTCTTCCCTCTGATCGAAATCCTTCAGACGACGATTATCGATAGCAAAACGGGCGAACGCATCGCCGGCATGGTGGGCAACAATTTCTCCTCTTATGTGCGAGACTATGATTTTAGCGTCGTTCTGCCGGCGTATATGCAGAGCCACCCCGATGCGGGCGCTCCGAACGATTTTGGTGACCTGCATGGAAAGCTGTTCAAGCATTTCCTGAATTCGCGCGCCTATCGCGACAATTTCGGCAAGCCGCCGGTCATATGCCTGAGCGTATCGAGCAAGGAGGTCTATCACCGGACCGCGAACGAGCACCCCATTTTAGGGATCGAGTATCGCAACGACAAATTCTCCGCGACCGACGAGTATTTCGCCAAGATGGGCATGAAGGTCCGCTACTTCATGCCGCCGAACAGCGTGGCACCCTATGCTTTCTATCATATGGGCGAACTGCTCGGCGATTACTCCAGTCTCGAGTTGGTCAGCACGATCAGCGTGATGGAGACCTTCCAGAAAATCTATCGGCCCGAGATTTACAACGCCAATTCCGCGGCGGCTGAGCATTATCAGCCTAGCTTGAAGTATCAGGACTATTCGCTCACCCGCATTGTCTATGACCGGGAGGAACGGAGCAGGCTGGCTGTCGAACAGGGGAAGTTCGCCGAGGAGTGCTTCATCAAGCCCCATCGGGCCGTGCTTGAGCAATGGTCCGCCGCTTTCGCCCTTTGATCATTCGAGAATATAAGGTCACCAATCCATGAGAATATTGTTGCCCACGTCCACCGCTGGCAGCTTGCCAAAGCCGTCCTGGCTTGCCCAGCCTGAGATACTTTGGTCGCCCTGGAAGCTGGAGGGCGAGGAACTGGTTGGGGGCAAGCAGGATGCCTTGCGCCTGGCCGTGGAAGATCAGCGCCAGGCGGGCATCACCATCGTCGGCGATGGCGAGCAGACGCGCCAGCACTTCGTCACGACGTTTGTCGAACATCTCAGCGGCGTTGATTTTGAAAAGCGCGAAACCGTCAGAATCCGCAATCGCTATGATGCAAGCGTGCCGACGGTCGTTGGCGCTGTCTCCCGTCCCAATCCGGTTTTCGTCGAGGACGCGAAGTTTCTGCGAGCACAAACCGATCAGCCGATCAAATGGACGCTGCCTGGCCCCATGACGATGATCGATACGCTCTACGACGCCCACTATAAAAGCCGCGAAAAGCTGGCATGGGAGTTCGCCAAGATCCTCAATCAGGAAGCGAGGGAGTTGGAGGCTGCGGGCGTCGACATCATCCAGTTTGACGAGCCGGCGTTCAATGTCTTCTTTGACGAGGCAAACGACTGGGGAATCGCTACTCTGGAGAAGGCGGCCGAGGGGCTAAAGTGCGAAACGGCGGTCCACATCTGCTATGGCTATGGCATCAAGGCCAATACCGACTGGAAGAAGACCCTGGGATCGGAATGGCGGCAGTATGAGAAAACCTTCCCCAATCTACAGAAGTCCAGGATCGATATCATCTCGCTGGAATGCCATCATTCCCATGTTCCGATGGATCTCATCGAACTCATCAGGGGCAAAAAGGTGATGATCGGTGCCATCGACGTGGCGACGGATACTGTCGAGACGCCGGAAGAAGTGGCCGACACCCTCAGGAAGGCACTGCAATTCGTGGATGCCGACAAGCTCTACCCCAGCACCAATTGCGGCATGGCGCCACTGTCCCGTCGTGTGGCGAGGGGCAAGCTCGATGCTCTGGGCGCAGGCGCGGAAATCGTCCGACAAGAACTCGCTGCCTGAGACGCTGTTGGAGACGTCGCTGGCGTTTGGCGACAAGCCCTGAACCCCATCCGTTTCGATCAATGTCAGCACGTCGTGATCCAGCCATATTGTGAAAGGACAGGCTGGATCGCGACGTAGGCTGGCCGCTTCCCTTTCCGGAGAACGCTGAATGCCTCGATCGTACACGCCGGTGATCAATTGCCCGGACCATCCCGGCATTGTTCATCATGTCAGCGGTCTCATTTTGAGCATAGCGGCAATATTGTGGAATCGCGCCAGTTTGAAGACAGGGAAACAGGGCGCTTCTTCCTCCGCACCGTCTTCGAAAGCGATTGCGAACGATCGGTGATGGCAGACGGGGTTGCAAAACTCGATGATGAATTTGCCATGGACTGGAAGCTGGTGCCAACCGGTCAGTCCGTCAAAGTCCTGATCCTGGTGTCCAAGTTCGATCATTGCGCTGATCTGCTCATAATAGCGCTTTTGTCAGGCCTGCTGTTGACGGTCGTCCTTTCCTTCAGCCACTTTCTTGGGCGCTGGCTGGGCTTCAATTGAGAAGACCGGATCGTCCTTCAGTTCTGCGGGTCCAAGAAGAGTCTCGCCTCCGGCGTGCCCATGGCCGGCGTCCTGTTCGCCACGTCGCAGGTGGGCGGCATCATCCTTCCGCTCATGTTCTTTCACCAGATCCAGCTCATGGTCTGCGCGGTCCTGGCACGGCGCTACGCCGACCAACAGTTTAGCGCCGTCGCATCACAGGCGGCGTAGGATTTCGCAATCTTCGCGACTTCGCTGAATCGCCCCCAGCAGGGTTCGCCAATTCAGCTATGGTCATCGGCTAGGGGCTGTGATTTCACGCGCTCTTGCTGAAGGAACCCTGGGAATGACAGAGTTGGAAACACATCCCGCCGCGTCGGAGACGCGATTGTGCGAAATGGTCTTTCCCAAGTAGGCCAATCGCTATGGCATGCTCTTTGGGGGCACGGCGCTGAGCCTCATGGGCGAGGCTGCCTTCATCGCGGCAAGCCATCATGCACGCGCTGCCGTGGTCATGGCGCGGTCCGAGCAAATCGCGTTTCACCATCCCGTCTCGGTCGGCCAACTCGTAGAGCTGCACGCCTATGTCACGCGGGATGGGCGTTCCTCGATGACCGTCGAGGTTGAGATGATCAGCGAAACCCTTTCGACCGGTTATCGCAGCCAAGCGGTGAAGGGCCAGTTTGAAATGGTTTCGGTCGACGAGCACGGCAAACCCAAGCCCTATCGCCCGCAAACTTAGAACGTCCGGGAAATTTGCAAAGTTCGCCGATTTGCAGCTTTTCCTTCGCAAATCTTCGCCTTTTCAGAGGTGTCGGCTCCCTCGCGCGTGCGGGTAAGGATTTTCGACTCTGAAAAATTGCCCTGTAGAGATTTGCGCCGATGAATGATGCTTTTTGCCAGCCGCTTCCCGGCACCGACCTCACCTATTTCGATGCGCGCGCAGCGATCGATGCCATCCGACCTGGTGCTTACGACAAGCTCCCCTATGTGTCGCGGGTTCTTGCCGAGCAGCTCGTCAGGCGCTGCGATACGGCGCTGTTGCCCGAAGCGCTGCGGCAAATTGCAGAAAGCAAGCGCACGCTCGATTTCCCTTGGTATCCTGCGCGCGTCGTTTGTCATGACATTCTGGGGCAAACGGCACTCGTCGATCTCGCGGGCCTGCGCGACGCCATAGCCGATGAAGGCGGCGATCCAGCCAAGGTGAACCCCGTTGTTCCAACCCAGCTCATCGTAGACCATAGCCTGGCCGTCGAATTTGGCGGCTTCGATCGGCAAGCGTTCGAGAAGAACCGCGCGGTGGAGGATCGCCGCAACGAAGATCGCTTTCACTTCATCGAGTGGACCAAGAAGGCGTTCGAGAATGTGGACGTCATCCCGGCGGGCAACGGGATCATGCACCAGATCAATCTGGAGAAGATGTCGCCCGTTGTGCAGGTCCGCGACGGTGTCGCCTTCCCGGACACCTGCGTTGGCACCGATAGCCATACGCCGCACGTCGATGCGCTCGGCGTTATCGCGATCGGCGTCGGAGGGCTGGAGGCCGAGACCGTCATGCTCGGCCGCGCCTCGATGATGCGGTTGCCCGACATCGTCGGCGTAAAACTGACCGGCCAGCGCCAGCCCGGCATCACCGCGACCGACATCGTTCTCGGCATCACTGAGTTCCTGCGCAAGGCACGTGTGGTCGGCGCCTGGGTCGAGTTCTTCGGAGAGGGTGCGGACAGCCTCACCATTGGCGACCGCGCGACCATCTCGAACATGTGCCCGGAATATGGCGCGACCGCCGCCATGTTCTATATCGACAGCCAAACCATCGACTATCTGCGCCTCACAGGGCGTGAGCCGGAACAGGTCGCGCTGGTCGAGACCTACGCGAAGCACACCGGGCTCTGGGCCGATGCGCTCAAGACTGCCGAATATAAGCGCGTTCTGGAGTTCGACCTGTCGAGCGTCGTGCGCAACATGGCCGGCCCGTCCAACCCGCACAAGCGCCTGCCGACCTCTGCGCTCGCGGAGCGCGAGATCGCCGTCAATCTCGACAAGGCGGTCGCTGAGGAAAAGCAGGGCCTGCTTCCCGATGGCGCGGTCATCATCGCAGCGATCACGAGTTGCACCAACACCTCCAACCCGCGCAATGTCGTCGCCGCCGGTCTGCTCGCTAAGAAAGCGAACGCGCTGGGCCTCGTCCGCAAGCCCTGGGTGAAGACCAGCTTCGCGCCCGGCTCCAAGGTGGCGCGGCTTTACCTGAAGGATTCGAAGCTGCTACCCGAGCTGGAGAAGCTCGGCTTCGGCATCGTCGCCTATGCCTGCACGACCTGCAACGGCATGTCCGGCGCTCTCGATCCAGCGATTCAGGACGAGATCATCGAGCGCGACCTCTACGCCGCCGCCGTGCTGTCAGGGAACCGCAATTTCGACGGTCGCATCCACCCCTATGCAAAGCAGGCCTTCCTCGCCTCGCCGCCGCTGGTGGTCGCCTATGCGATCGCGGGCACGGTGCGTTTTGACATCGAGCAGGACGTGTTGGGGCTCGTGGATGGCAGGGAGATCCGTCTCAAGGACCTGTGGCCGAGCGATGAAGAGATTGATGCGATCGTCGCAGCGTCCGTGAAGCCGGAGCAGTTCCGGGAAATCTACGAGCCGATGTTCGCCGCCCGCGACACCGGCAAGGCCGATCCCCTTTACGACTGGCGACCGCAATCGACCTACATTCGTCGGCCGCCCTATTGGGACACCGAGGGCGTGGGCGCGCTCGCCGCCAATCCGCGCAGCCTCAAGGGCATGCGTCCACTCGCTATCCTGCCGGACAACATCACGACCGACCACCTCTCCCCGTCGAACGCCATCCTCGCCAGCTCGGCAGCGGGCGAGTACCTCACGAAAATGGGCGTGCCGGAAGAGGATTATAACAGCTACGCCACGCATCGCGGCGACCATCTCACCGCCATGCGTGCGACCTTCGCCAATCCACAGCTTATCAATGAGATGGCCGTGGTCGACGGCGCGGTGAAGAGAGGTTCGCTCGCGCGCGTCGAACCCGACGGCAAGGTCATGCGCATGTGGGAGGCGATCGAGACCTATCTCGACCGCCGACAGCCGCTGATCATCATCGCCGGCGCCGATTATGGCCAAGGATCGTCGCGTGACTGGGCGGCGAAGGGCGTGCGCCTCGCGGGGGTCGAGGCGATCGTGGCGGAAGGGTTCGAGCGCATCCACCGGACCAACCTCATCGGCATGGGCGTGCTGCCGCTCGAGTTCGAACCGGGCACCACGCGCCTGACCCTGGGCCTGGATGGGACCGAGACTTTCGATGTGCTGGGCGACCGCCAACCGGGTGCGACGCTCAACCTTCACATTCACCGCCGCGACGGCCAGAAAATCAGCACAGCCGTCAGGTGCCGCCTCGACACCGCCGAGGAGGTCTCGATCTATGAGGCCGGCGGGGTTCTCCAGCGCTTCGCCAAGGATTTCCTGGCTTCCGAAAAAGGCGTTGCGTGATGTCGCCTATTAAGTCTGGCCTGCCGCAAATCCGCATCCCCGCCACTTATATGCGGGGTGGGACGAGCAAGGGTGTCTTCTTCCGCCTCGAAGACATGCCCGAACCGACGCGGGTCCCCGGCATCGCACGCGACAAGCTGTTCCAGCGGGTGATCGGCAGCCCCGATCCTTATGCCGCGCATATCGACGGTATGGGCGGCGCAACTTCGAGCACCAGCAAATGCGTCATTGTCTCCCCCAGCACGCAGCCCGGTCATGATGTCGACTATCTCTACGGCCAGATCGCGATCGATACCGACTTCGTCGATTGGTCGAGCAATTGCGGCAATCTTTCGACCGCTGCGGGAGCCTTTGCCATCCACGCCGGCTATGTCGATCCGGCGCGGGCCGAACAGGGTATCGTCACGGTTCGCATCTGGCAGGCCAATATTGGCAAGACGATCATCACGTATGTCCCGGTGACCGACGGCCCAAATGGCCTAGAGGTTCAGGAAACCGGCGATTTCGAACTGGATGGCGTGACTTTTCCCGCCGCCGAAATCGTCCTTGAATTTCTCGACCCGGCTGAGGACGGCGACGAGGGCAGATCCACGTTCCCGACCGGCAACCTCATCGACGAACTCGATGTGCCGGAAGACGTGGTTCCTGGCGGCAAGATCGAGGCGACGCTGATAAACGCGGGCATCCCCGCTATTTTCGTCAACGCGGCAGACATCGGCTATGCTGGCACGGAGCTGCGAGAGGCGATCAATGGCGATCAGGCCGCCCTGCGGCGGTTCGAGGCCTTGCGCATCGCCGGCGGGCTCAAGATGGGTCTGTTCAAGGCGCCCGAAGATGCCGCGAGAAGCCTGCGCGCGCCGTGTATTGCCTTCGTCGCGCCCGCCACCAGCTACACGTCCTCGAGCGGCAAGACGATCACCGCCGAGGATATCGATCTGCTCGTCCGCGCACTATCCATGGGCAAGCTGCACCATGCGATGATGGGCACCGCATCCGTCGCCATTGCCACGGCGGCGGCGGTTCCCGGTACGCTCGTCAATCTGGCGGCAGGCGGCGGGGAGCGTCAGGCGGTGCGGTTTGGGCATCCCTCCGGGACTTTGCGGGTCGGCGCAGAAGCGCGCCTGGAAGATGGCCATTGGTCGGTGACCAAGGCCATTATGAGCCGGAGCGCCCGTATCCTCATGGAAGGCTGGATACGTATTCCCGGCGATACGTTCTAGATTTTCCGGCCTGTGACAGGCTGCGTCGCGCCGCGTTTGTGCAGCCTAAATCCGTCGCGGGGCTGGCAGGCATGTACCGCAGAACTGACCACAGCGAGGCTGTGCCCCTGTCCGATGCGATCGGAACGGACCGCTTTCCTTTGGAGAGGAGGATTGCATGGACGCAGCACATAGTCGTCCGTCCTGAAACAGGCGAAGTGGCGCTGCTCGCAGGTTTCGTAACGTGCTTGACCGACATACTGGACTTGTAACGCTTTTGCGCCGGTCACTTATCTCATTATGCCACCTTGGCTTCGAAGGCGAGCGGGCTGATGCCGCCCAGATATGAATGGCGGCGACGGGAATTGTTGAAGCCGTTGATATACTGGAAGATGGCTGCTTCCGCTTGCCGTCGCATTGGCCATCGCTGCCGCCAGATGAGTTCGGCCTTCAGAGATTTGAAGAACGTTTCGACAGAGGCGTTGTCGTAGCAATTACCCTTGCCGCTCATTGATGGACGCAGGCCGTAGGCCTGCAATTTCTTCTGATAGCCATAGGAGCAATATTGGCTGCCGCGATCGGAATGAAAAATGCAGCCATGGGGGGCTGGCGAAGGCGCACCGCCATATCCAGCGCCCGGATCGCCAGATCCTTTTTCATCCTGTCGCTGACCGCCCAGCCCACGACCCGGCAACTGATCGGGCGCGAGCGACAGGAACGATAACCACGCTCACTGACAAGCATGACACGGCAGAGCAGTTCAACGGGCCAGCGATGCCGCCAGCTATGCACGAAAGCGAACTTCACGGATTTTTCCAGTCGCCATGACCATACCTTTCCTGTGCTCTCAGCAACCAGCCGGCAAACATCGTGGCGGAAACCGAGTGCTACGTTAGGAAGTGTATGTCGAGGTAAGTTATTGATCTAGGATGACAATTATACGCCAGGGTTGGCGGCTGTACGCCTAAATTTGAAATACCAGACCTCATGGCCCAGCCGCCGCGCCTTGGCCTCGTAACGGGTTTCGGGCCAGCCGCCGGGGCGGTTCTGGAAATCTTTAGGCTCGTGCGCCAGCCAGTCGAAATCGGGATGGCCGTTCATCACCATCAGCGCCCAGCGCAGATAGACGGGATGATCGGTGCCGAAGCGGAATTCGCCGCCGGGCTTGAGCTTTTTCGCGATCATCGCGACCGGGCCGGGGTTCATCATGCGGCGCTTGGCGTGGCGCGCCTTGGGCCAGGGGTCAGGGTGAAGCAGATAGACGAAGCTGAGCGCGCCGTCGGGAATGCGCGAGAGCACGTCGAGCGCGTCGCCCATATGTAGCCGGACATTGCCCAGCGCCTTGTCGCGGACATGGCCGAGCGCCTGCACGACGCCGTTCAGGAAGGGTTCGCAGCCGATGAAGCCATGATCGGGCAGCAGGTCGGCGCGCCAGGCCATATGTTCGCCGCCGCCAAAGCCGATTTCGAAATGGAGCGGGCGATCATAGCCGAACAGGTCGGCCGCCGTCACCGGCCCCTGCGCGGGCACCGAAATGGCGGGCAGCAACGTGTCGACCAGCTCCTGCTGGCCCTTGCGCAGCCTTGGCCCGGACTGGCGGCCATAGAGGCGGTTGAGGGTGGTCGGGTCGCCGGATTTATGCGCTGTCATGGGGCGCGCGCTTAGCGGCGGGAGCGGGCGCAGGCAAGCAGGACGACGCGCTAGAAGCCGAGCAGCGGCCAGAGCGCGATGAGCAGGCCGACAAGGCTGGCGAGAAAGATGATCGAGCGGACCACGGGCACGCCAAAGCCATAGAGCGGCAAATAGACGACCCGCGCGCCAAGCCAGATCCATCCCCCCAGCGCCGTCCATTCGCTGGTGCGCCCGGCCAGCACCACGCCCAGCAGGGCGACGATGGCAAGGGGGAGCGTTTCGCGATAATTGGCCTCCGCTCGGCAAAGGCGGCCGGCGACGGGATTGAGCGGCGGCAGGCTTTCGTCGCGCGCGCCCATATTCCATTTCGGGCCATATTGCTTCGTCTTGGCATGGCCGGCGGCGAAGATATGGACGAGGAGCAAGATCATGCCCCAGGCGAGGATCGTGATTTCGACAGGCATGACGGCTTGCTCCCTTTCCAGCCCCTTTTAGCAGAGGCGCTGGCGGCCGGATAGCGTTGCTATGGCTGCCTTAAAGGGTGAGGCCGACCCTTGCGATCAGGGTCGCGCCGGCATGGGCGCTGTCGGGCGCGTCAATGTCGCTATCGGCATAGCGCAGGCCCGCGGACCAGCGGCCGCGATACCAGTCGAGCGCGACGCCATGATCCCAATAATCGCCAGCCGGACGCAGGCGCGCGGCGCGTATGGGATTGCGCGTTTCGCCCGACGATCGGCCGACATGGCCCGACAAAGTCAGCGGGGTTCCGGGGATGCCGACCGCTGCGCTGGAGGACAGGTAGAGATTGTCGCCGCCGATGCCGGACTGGCGCGGGGCGTAGCGCGCGCCAAGGTCCAGGCTGGCCGGGCCGAGTGAAAAGCCGGCGATCGCGCCCACTTCTCCATAGCCCCAGCCTTCGCCGCTATCGTCCGCGCCGGGGAAGATATGATAGCGGCCCTCGGCGGTCAGGCGAAGGCCGCCCAGTTGCCGGGCATAGGTGCCGCCCAAGTCAAGAACGGCATCCGCGCCGCCATGGCGGTCGCTGCCCCAGAGCGTCGTTGCCGCGCCGTCAAGGCTGAGGCCCGGCGCGACCGGCACCGACACGCTGCCGCGCACCACAGGATCGCCGTCGCTCCAGCTGAGGCCCCGGCGGCGTTCGTCGCTCGCGGCCTCCAGCGTGATGGTGGGGCCGGCGGCATATTGCGCGGCGGCCGGAGCGACATGGCCGGCAAGCAGCAATGCCCCCAGCCATGTCGTACGAGTGAGAAAGTCAATTCGAGGCAAGATTGCGTACCGAGTCCAGTTCAGCGAGCAGAACGCCGTGGTCAGCCTTCGCCGCCGCCACAAGATGCGCCTCTATCTTTTCGCGATGATTGGCAAGGGCTTGTTCGGCGGGATTGCGACCGGGCGTGCACGCGCCCGCTTCGCTGCCAGAGAATGTTTGGTCCGTGGCGATGGTGCGGGCGAGCGCCGGGCCGTGGTCGAGCTTGCGATCGACCATGATGGTCGCGCTCCAGCGGCACCGTTGCATATCCATGCGATTGGGGGTCTTCGCGCCGACAGTCTTGCTGCGCACGTCGATGCGGGCGGTATAGGTGGCGGCGATCGGCTGGCCATGATGCTGCACCGTGACGCTGTGGGTCGCGGCCGCAGCCGCCAGGGCGAAAAGGATGCTCATGTTGGTCTCCTGCATTGAACGCCGCGCTTTTGCGCGCGGTCGTCACCGCAGATGTAGGAAAGCCCTGTTGCTGATCCTTTGCCGAACTATGAAAAAGGGCAAAAGGTTGGTGGGGCTGGGGGCTCAAGCCCAATTGCTACGCGTCACCCCTGGCAAAAAAGGCGACCCTTGCGAGCCGCCTTTTTATTCAGTTTCGCAACACTGCTTACTTGGTGCCCGCGGGCGCCTTCGCTTTGCCGCCTTTCTTCCCCTTTTTCGGGGCGGCGGGGGTGATTTCGAAGGCGAGGGCTTCGACGCCGTCGCTGTCCTTCATATGGACATGGACCTCGCCACCGTGGACCAGCTTGCCGAACAGCAATTCCTCGGCGAGCGGCTGCTTGATCTTTTCCTGCATCAGGCGGCCCATCGGGCGCGCGCCATAGAGCTTGTCATAGCCCTTCTTCGTGAGCCACGCCTTGGCGTCGTCATCCAAAGTGATGTGGACGTCGCGGTCGGCCAGTTGCAGTTCGAGTTGCAGCACGAACTTGTCGATCACACGAGCGACGATTTCGGGCGGCAGGTAGCCGAAGGGCACGATCGCATCGAGGCGGTTGCGGAATTCGGGCGTGAAGAGCTTCTTGACCGCATCTTCCTGCACATCGTCGCGGGTGAGCTCGCCAAAGCCGATCGATTCCTTCGCCATGTCCGATGCACCGGCATTGGTGGTCATGATGAGGATGGTGTTGCGGAAATCGACGGTCTTGCCGTGATGATCGGTCAGGCGGCCATTGTCCATCACCTGCAACAAGATGTTGAACAGGTCGGGATGCGCCTTCTCGATCTCGTCGAGCAGCAGCACGCTGTGCGGATTCTGATCGACCGCATCGGTCAGCAGGCCGCCCTGATCATAGCCGACATAGCCCGGAGGCGCGCCAATCAGCCGGCTGACCGAATGGCGTTCCATATATTCCGACATGTCGAACCGCTGGAGCGGGATGCCGAGCAGCGTCGCAAGCTGGCGCGCAACCTCCGTCTTGCCGACGCCAGTAGGGCCGGAGAAGAGATAGTTGCCGATCGGCTTGTCGGGATCGCGCAGGCCCGCACGCGACAGCTTGATCGCGGAGGACAGGACTTCGATCGCCTTGTCTTGGCCGAACACCACGCGCTTGAGGTCGGTGGTGAGCGATTCGAGCACGCTCTTGTCATCGGACGACACCGTCTTGGGCGGGATGCGCGCCATCGTAGCGATGACCTGCTCGATCTCCTTGGGGGTGATCGTCTTCTTGCGCTTGGACGGCACGACCAGCATCTGCATCGCGCCAACCTCGTCGATCACGTCGATCGCCTTGTCGGGCAGCTTGCGATCGTTGATGTAGCGCGCTGAAAGCTCGACCGCCGCCTTGATCGCGTCGGGCGTATATTTGACGCTGTGATGTTCTTCGAACGCCGAGCGCAGGCCCGCCAGAATCTTGATGGTGTCGTCGATCGTGGGTTCGTTGACGTCGATCTTCTGGAACCGGCGCAGCAGCGCGCGGTCCTTTTCGAAATGATTGCGGAATTCCTTGTAGGTGGTCGATCCGATGCAGCGGATCGTGCCGCCCGACAAAGCGGGTTTGAGCAGGTTCGACGCATCCATCGCGCCGCCGCTGGTCGCGCCCGCGCCGATGACGGTGTGAATCTCGTCGATGAAGAGCACCGCATGCGGCATTTTTTCCAGTTCGGTGACGACCGCCTTCAGCCGCTCCTCGAAATCGCCGCGATAGCGGGTGCCGGCCAGCAGCGCGCCCATGTCGAGCGAATAGATGACCGCTTCCTTGAGCACGTCGGGCACGTCGCCTTCGATGATCTTGCGCGCCAGACCCTCCGCGATCGCGGTTTTGCCCACGCCCGGATCGCCGACATAGAGCGGGTTGTTCTTTGATCGGCGGCAGAGGATCTGCACGGTGCGGTCCACTTCGGCCGACCGGCCGATCAGCGGGTCGACCTTGCCCCGGTCCGCCTTCTCATTAAGGTTGACAGTGAACTGGTCGAGCGCGCTGTCCTTCTTGCCCTTGCCGTCCTGCACCTTCTTTTCCTCCTCGGCGGTGCCCTTGGTCTCCTGACGCTCGGGCGTGGGCGTGCCCTTGCCGACGCCGTGGCTGATGAAGCTGACGGCATCGAGACGGCTCATATCCTGCTGTTGCAGGAAATAGACGGCATAGGATTCGCGCTCGGAAAACAGCGCAACCAGCACATTGGCGCCGGTCACTTCATCCTTGCCGGAGGATTGGACATGCAGGATGGCGCGCTGCACGACGCGCTGGAAACCGCTGGTGGGCGAGGGGTCGGACGACCCTTCCACCTTGAGGCTGTCCAGTTCGGTGTCGAGATAATGGGTGACGGCGTCGCCCAGCTCGCCCAGTTCCACGCCGCACGCCTGCATCACCTTCGACGCATGGTCATCGTCGATCAGCGCGAGCAGAAGATGCTCGAGCGTCGCATATTCGTGCCGGCGCTCCGACGCGTGCGTCAGCGCGTTGTGCAGGGTTGTTTCGAGGGCGGCTGCGAAAGAAGGCATGTCTGTTCTACTCCATGCTCCCTGTCACGGGAGCGTCATCGAACCCCATGTCGGCATTGCTCGACGCTGGATCAAGGCGCGACCCCCGATCAGCGGAATTGCCAGACTGCCCAAGCCCGAAGAAGCCCTGAAGGGCGCTGGGAGCGGGGCGTCGGTTCATCGCTTGAATAGCGCCTCGGCACTTGCCTTATGGTTAACGGCGCTATCCTTGTGGCGTCTGGTTCGTTCAATCTCCGCCTCCAGGGCGGCGATGCGGTTTTCCAGTTCGCTCATGGACAATGGCCCCAGATCCTGTTTGATCAGGCGGGCCAGCGGATCATCGCCCTTGCGCGGCAGATCGTCATCCAAGTCCATGTCGGCAATGTTGACCCTTGGGGCCAGTCTGTCAATAAGGGCGCCGCAACGGCCTGCCGATTTGAGGCGGGCGCCTGGCACAAGCCACAGGCGGGGGACAGCAAGATGGCGGACGGTTATTCCATTCCGGCGGAGATGACGGCGATCGGCATCGCCGCGCCCGGCGGGCCAGAGGCGTTGGTGGCGCAGCGGCGCCCGGTGCCGGCGCCGGGCGAGGGGGAAGTCCTGATCCGGGTCGCGGCCGCCGGGGTCAATCGGCCGGACGTGCTGCAACGGCAGGGCAAATATCCGCCGCCGCCGGGCGCTTCGGACATTCCGGGGCTGGAGGTTTCCGGGACCATCGTCGCGGCGGGCGGCGGCGCGGACCAGTTGATCGGCCAGCAGGTCTGCGCGCTGCTGGCGGGCGGGGGCTATGCCGAATATGCGGTCGCGCCGGCGGGCCAATGCCTGCCGATTCCGCCGGGCTATGATCTGGTGGAGGCCGCCGCGCTGCCCGAAACCCTGTTCACGGTGTGGACCAATTTGTTCGAGCGCGCCTATGCAGCGCCAGGGGACACGGTGCTGGTGCATGGCGGCACCAGCGGCATCGGCACCATGGCGATCAGCCTGTGCCGCCTGTTCGACGTCACCATCATCGTCACCTGCGGCAATGACGACAAATGCGCGCAGGCGCTGGAATGGGGCGCTGCCCATGCGGTGAACTACAAGACACAGGATTTCGTCGCGGAGGTGAAGCGGATCACCGATGGCAAGGGGTGCCAGGCGGTGCTCGACATGGTTGGCGGCGATTATGTGGCGCGCAATCTCGATTGCCTGGCGGAAGACGGCCGCCATGTGTCGATCGCGGTGCTGGGCGGGGCGAAGGCGGAAATCTTCATTCCGCAGATCATGCAGCGCCGCCTGACGCTGACCGCGTCGACGCTGCGCGCGCGATCGGTGGGGTTCAAGAGCCTGGTCGCCGACGAACTGGTCCGCACGGTCTGGCCCTTCGTCGCGGAAGGGCGGCTGCGCCCGGCGATGGACCAGCGGTTCGACATGGCGGACGCGGCCAAGGCCCATGCGCGCATGGATTCGGGCGCCCATTTCGGGAAGATCGTGCTGACCATGTGACGCGCGCGGCGGGGGCTAGAGCAGGCCCTTGGCGCGCAGGCTGACATGGCCCTGGCCCGCGATGATGACATGGTCGTGGACACTGATGTTAAGCCGCTTGCCCGCGTCGATGATCTGGCGGGTGACGTCGATATCCTGTCTGCTGGGCGATGGGTCGCCGGACGGGTGATTATGGACCAGGATGAGCGCCGCAGACCCCAGGTCAATGGCGCGGCGGATGACCTCGCGGGTATAGATCGCCGCCTGGTCGATCGATCCGTCGCCCATATGATCGTCGCGGATCAGCATGTTGCGGCTGTTGAGGTGCAGCACCCGCACCCGCTCGACGCCCAGATGGGCCATGTCGGCGCGCAGATAGTCGAGCAGGGCCTGCCAGTTGGCGAGCACGGGCCGGGCCGCCACTTCGTTTCGCAGCATCCGCAGCGCGGTCGCCTGCACGATCTTGATCGCGGCGACACTGGTGTCGCCCATGCCGGGTACGCGGGCGATCGCCTGCCAGTCGGCGGTCATCAGGCCGCCGATGCCGCCAAATTCCCGCAGCAGCAGCTTGGCCAACGGCTTGGTGTCGCGGCGCGGGATGGCGAGCGCCAGCAGATATTCGATCAGTTCATGATCCAGCAGCGCTTCGCCGCCAGCATCGGCCAGTTTCTGCCGCAGGCGGGCGCGGTGCCCGGCCCCGTCATGCGCGGCTTTCGCATCCTGTTCGGCCAAATTCCTGTCCCCTGAACCTGTGGACCCGACGCTATGCGTTGCGGAATCACGGGGCAAGGATATTTAGGAGCGACGGGACGTTATGATCCCGTTACGGATCATCAGTGTCGCAGCGAAGCCGGGGTTGGCCATAGGCATGGAAGAAGAAGACGGCGAAGAAGCGGTTCGCCGGGCATGGCTGCGCTGGCTGGGCGTGGGTACGGGGTCGCTGGCGCTGCTGCTGGCCGGCCTGTGGACGCAGCGCGCGCCGATCGCCGAGAATTTCGTTACGCGTGAGCTCAACCGGCGGGGCGTTCAGGCGCGCTATGACCTGGTCGATGTCGGCCTGCGCACGCAGCGGATCGAAAATATCATATTGGGCGATCCTGCCCGCCCCGACCTGACCGCGCGCTGGGTGGAGGTGGACATCGCCTTTGCCGGCCTGACGCCCCAGGTGGCCGCGGTGCGGGCGGGCGGCGTGCGGCTGCGCGGCTCGTTGCATGACGGCGTGCTGAAACTCGGCGATCTGGACCAGTTCCGTGATCCCAATTCGACGGCGCCGTTCAGCCTGCCGGACATCAAGGTCGCACTGAACGATGCGCGCATGATGCTGGATACCGATGCCGGCCCGATCGGCATGGAGATGGACGGCGCGGGCAATCTCCAGTCGGGCTTCCGGGGGCAGCTGGCGGCGGCGATGCCCCGTGCGGCCATGGCGGGATGCGTGCTCACCATGATGCGCGCGTCGCTCGATATCGCGATGGACGGCGGGAAGCCGCGTGTGGCCGGGCCTGTCACCGCCGATGCGCTGGCCTGTCGGGATGCGGGCGCCGCGCTGGCGCAACCGGCAGCGCGTATCGACCTGACGCTGGGTCAGGCGCTGGATCGCTGGACCGGGCGCGCCGATCTGTCGGGCAGAGCGCTGCGTGGCGGCGGCATGGTGCTGGCGTCGCCCAAGGCCCATGTCGATTTCGACGGCAGCGCCGCGCGCACGACCGGCCGAATGCGCCTGGATGCGGCGGGCCTTGGCGGACGCGGCGCGACGTTGGGTCGCACATCGTTGGCCGGGCAATGGGCGATCGGCCCGGAAACCCGCTTTCAGGGCCAGTTGAACGGCGACAATCTGCGCCTGCCGGGGCGTGATCCACTCGCTGGGTTGCGCAGCGGGGCCGCGGGCACGCCGGTCGCGCCGCTGGCGGCCAAGCTGGCGGACGCGGTGGAGCGTGCTGGCGCGGGCAATCGGATCAGCACCACTCTGGCGCTGGTGCAGAAAGCGGGCGTGGGCAGTCTGGCGATCACCGACGCCGCCCTTGATGCGCGCAGCGGCGCGCGTATCGCCATTGCGCAAGGCGGGCAGATGACGATAGCCTGGCCAGGCAAGGCAGCGGGCATCGACTGGGCGCTTGATGGCGCGATCACGGCGGACGGGGGCGGTCTTCCCCGTGCCGCGCTGCGTCTGGCGCGGCGGCCGGGCGGCGGCTTTGGCGGCGAATTATTTGTCGATCCCTACACCGCCGGCGATGCGCGGCTGGCGCTTGATCGGGTGCGCTTTTCCGCCGATCCCGACGGTGCGACCCGGTTCCGGACCGCGATGCGGCTGGACGGCCCGTTGCCAGACGGACGGCTGCGCGGCCTTAGCCTGCCAGTCACTGGCCGGGTCGCGGCCAATGGCACGGTTTCGGTCAATCCCGATTGCGTGCCGCTGTCGCTGGTCGAGGCGCGCTATGGCAATTTCGCGTTGGGGCAGACGCACCAGACTTTGTGCCCAGTCGGTGGAGCGATGCTCGCCGTGGGCCCCGCAGGCGTATCGGGCGGCGTCGACCTGAAAGAGGTCGACCTGGCCGGACGCAGCGGTGACAGTCCGATGCGGCTGACCGCAAGTCATGCGCGCATGCTGCTGGGCAAGCCAGGCTTCGCGCTGGACAACCCGGCGCTGACCATCGGCAGGGGACG
>NZ_CH959306.1:1754824-1786356 GCF_000153545.1 Sphingomonas sp. SKA58 | reverse complement strand
CGCTGACCGCGCGGGGAGGGCGCGCGGGTCGCCACGTCGACATTGCGCATGACTTGGCCGAGGCACGGGCCATGCGGACCTCAAGGTGCCCGACTGACGTTCGATGCGGGGCTGCAACCCGATGAGCTTACGCCGCTGGCGCTGGGCGTCGTCGCCAATGTGCGGGCGGGGGTGACGGGTGACGGGCGGATCGACTGGACCGGGGACAAGGTGACGAGCACCGGCACCTTCCGCACGGACAACGCCAGTCTGGCCGCCGCCTTCGGCCCGGTCGAAGGGTTGAGCGGAGAAATTCGCTTCACCGACCTTATCGGCCTGGTGACGGCGCCAGGCCAGCAAGTGACGATAAAGTCGGTCAATCCGGGTGTCGAGGTGCGCGACGGCGTCGTGCGCTACCGGCTGGAAGCGGGGCAGAAAGTGCGGATCGAAGGGGGCGGCTGGCCCTTTTCCGGCGGGCAGCTGGTGCTGTTGCCGACAACGATGGATTTCAGCGCCGACGTCGATCGCTATTTGACGTTCCGGGTGATCGGGCTGGACGCAGGGTCCTTCATCCAGGCGATGGAATTGGACAATGTGTCGGCGACCGGCACTTTCG
This sequence comes from Sphingomonas sp. SKA58, assembly GCF_000153545.1. Lineage (NCBI taxonomy): Bacteria > Pseudomonadati > Pseudomonadota > Alphaproteobacteria > Sphingomonadales > Sphingomonadaceae > Sphingomonas > Sphingomonas sp. SKA58. Next base: position 1,785,761 of record NZ_CH959306.1, on the reverse strand, counting down.
ACGGCATCATGCCGCTAATCTTCAATTCCAGGGGCGGGCGCGTGGCGGGCGGCGTGCTGGTGGCACGGCAGGCAGGCATGGAGCCGCTGCTGATGCCCGAAGGCGTGTTGCCGACCATCCCGTGCGATCCCACGAAGATCGGGGGCACGCTATCCTATGTCGGGCCAGTGTCGAACGAGGATATCGGCGTCATGGGCAAGGTCGCCTTCGACGCGCTCAAGAATCTGCACTATAAATGCCTCACCATCCTGATGGATGGGGCGCTGGACGGCGAGATGGTGACGAATGTCGTGTTCAACGGCGTCAATCGCGACCGGCTGGGCGCGGCGCCGGGCGGACTGGCGCGCAATTTCATCGGTTTGCCCTTCATCTTCAACGTGAAGATCGCCGCGCCCTTCCGGGGACTTTTGGGCACCGCGCAGTCCTTCATCAATCCGTCGGACCTGGTGCAGGGCGAAATCGCAAAGCAGGCGCAGGAAAAGATGCGGGAAGAGAGCGCGCAACCCCTTGCGGTTCAGCCTCTGGACAGCGACAAGACGATAAACGGGGAGCCGTAATGAAGATAAAGAGCATCATGATGGCCGGCCTTGCCGGTGTGGCGCTGGGGGGGTGCATTCAGGTGAAGGCCCCGGACAAGCCGATCGAAATCAACCTGAACGTCAAGGTGCAGCAGGAAGTCGTCGTCAAGCTGCAACGCGATGCGCAGGACCTTATCCAGAATAATCCGGAGTTGTTCCCGCAATGACACGCAAGATGGTGAAATCCGCATGGATGGCCGCCGCCGCGATGGCGCTGGCGGGTGGACTTGGCTTTGCCGGCGGCGCGCAGGCGCAATCGCCCGATCTGGCGGCGGCTCTGTCGTCGGGCGCGGTGGGCGAACAGGCCGACGGCTATATGGGTGTAGCCGGATCGGTCAGCCCGACCGTGCGCAAGGAAGTCGAATCAATCAACATCAAGCGGCGGCAGGTTTATACCGACCTTGCCGGCAAGCGCGGCGTGACGGTGCAGGATGCCGCCGCCGCGACGGCTTGCCAGACACTGACCCGCCTGAAGAGCGGCCAGGTCTATCGCATCGGCGGTGGCGCGTGGCAGACCAAGGGTTCGGGGGCGATCGCGCTGCCATCCTATTGCGCGTCGGGCGGCTGACACATCCTGGCTGGTGGACTTTTCTTATCCCTTCGTATGGTAGGGAAAGTCTTGGCGCCAACCATGGTTGACTATCCGCAATCCCCTTTCTAAACGGGCCGCGCCTTGACGGGTGCAGCCGCAAGCGCCATGCCGCCGCGATACAGGATCGCGGAGGATGCCATGGCAGCGGACACACCCGGACAGGACCCGGCAGGGGAGGACGCGCGGATCGCTTCGCTGGAGGAGCGGATCGCCCGGGCCGAACATGCCGAAAAGGTCAGGCAGGGGGCCAAGGAGCAGCAGGCGGACGATGGATCGCGCCTGGGCAACCGGGTTCTTGCTGAACTGATCGGCGGTCTTGTCGGCGGTGCGTTGATCGGCTGGGTTCTGGACCGGCTGTTTGACACATCCCCATGGCTCCTGCTCGTATTCCTCGGTCTCGGGATCGTGGCGGCGTTCAGGAACATCATCAGATTGACGACGGTAAAGCGTCCCGACCAATAGGGGCGCTTTTATCTTAGTCCGAAGACGTGAACGTTACAGGGGTCAACGTGGCAGAATCCGGCAAAATCGATCCGATGCATCAATTTGCTATCGAACCCTTGTTCGGTACGGATCATCTGTCTCTTGGCGGCTTCAACATCGCCTTCACCAACAGCGCGCTCTACATGGTGCTCGCGGCGCTCGTGCTGTGGATCTTCGTGATCGGCGGCATGAAGCGCGAACTGGTGCCCGGCCGCTGGCAGATGGCGGTCGAATATATGACCGGCTTCATCAAGAACCTGCTGATCGCCAATATCGGGGACAAGGGCCGCAAATATATCCCCTACGTCTTTTCGCTCTTCATGTTCATCCTGCTGGCGAACCTGCTGGGTCTGTTGCCGCTCGGCCTGTTCGGGCTGCACCCCTTCACCTTCACCAGCCATTTCACCGCCACGGGCGTGCTGGCCATCATGAGCTTCTCGATCGTGCTGATCGTGGGCTTCGCCAAGCATGGCCTGCATTTCTTCTCGCTGTTCGTGCCGCATGGCACGCCCGCGCTGATGGTGGTGCCGCTCTTCTTCATCGAGCTCGTGTCCTTCATGGTGCGCCCGTTCAGCCTGGGCCTGCGACTGTTCGTCGCGATGACCGCGGGCCACGTGCTGCTCAAGGTGCTTGCCGGCTTCGTCATCAACAGCGCAAACGCGTCTCCGCTGCTTGGCTTTACCGTGGGTTCGGCCAGCTTCATCCTGATGATCGGCATCAGCGCGCTGGAAGTGCTGGTTGCGGTGATCCAGGCCTATGTGTTCGCGCTGCTGACCTCGGTCTATCTTAACGATGCCGAGAACCTGCACTGATATTTCGCCAATTTCTTTAACGTTTTTCACTGTTTAACAAGGGAGTTTACGACATGGACGCAGAAGCCGCAAAGCTGCTCGGTGCTGGCCTGGCCGCGATCGGTGCGGGCATTGCCGCCCTCGGTGTGGGCAATGTCTTCAGCAGCTTCCTGGAAGGCGCGCTGCGCAATCCGGGTGCCGCCGACGGCCAGCAGGGCCGCCTGTTCATCGGTTTCGCCGCGGCGGAACTTCTGGGTCTGCTGGCGTTCGTTATCGCCATGATTCTGGTGTTCGTGGCCTGACACGCATTTGAGGCGGGCGGGGCGGCCATCATGTCGCGCTCGCCCGCTTCCCTGATTTTGACCGCCCTCTGACCGGACGGACCCGTAATATGCCTCAAATCGCGCAAATCGCCGAAACCTATTCCAGCCAGATATTCTGGCTGCTGTTGACGTTCGGCTTCGTCTTCTTCGTCATTGGCCTTGGCATGGTGCCAAAGGTTCAGGGCACGGCAGACGCACGCGACGGGAAGATCAGCGGGGATCTGGACGCGGCCAAGGCGGCCTTCGCCCGTGCCGATGAGGCGGAAGCGGATTACAAGGTCCGCGACGCGCAAAGCCGCACCGCCGCTCAGGCGCTGCTGGCCAAGGCGAAGTCGGACGCGGCCAAGGCGTCGGAAGCCCGCATCGCCGTAGCGGACGCGGATGTCGCGGCGAAGATCGCCGCGGCCGAAGCCCGTATCCAGGCCGCGAGCAACGCGGCCATGGCAGAAATCGAAACCGTCGCCGCCGATGCGGCGCGCGACATGGTGGCGCGCATTTCCGGCGTGAACGCATCGGACGAAGCGGCCCGCAACGCAGTAAAGGCGGCACTGGCCCATGGCTGAGGCAGCAGCACAGCATCACGAAGCGACCGCCCCTTCGCTGGGCGAGGCGATCCACGCCGAAGGGCTGGAGCCGGTCGGCACCGTCGCGCATGAAGGCGTTGCCCCGCATACCGACCCCAAGGCGGTGGGCATGGACGCAACCGCCTGGGTGAGCCTCGCCATGGCGGTGTTCATCCTCATCCTGCTGGTCAAGAAGGTGCCCGCCCTGATCGGCGGCGCGCTCGATGGCCGGATCGCGCAGATCAAGGAACAACTGGCCGAAGCATCGCGCCTGCGCGCCGAGGCCGAGGCGCTCAAGGGCGAATATGAGGCCAAGCTGGCCGCTGCCGCCGGGGAGGCCGACGCCATGCGCAAGGCCGCCGAGCATGAGGCCGAAGTGCTGGTCGACGACGCCCGCACCCATGCCGAGGAACTGGTCGTGCGCCGCCAGAAAATGGCCGAGGACAAGATCGGCGCCGCTGAACGCGCCGCGATCGCCGCGATCCGCGCCAAGGCGGTGAACGCGGCCACCAGCGCCGCCGCCACCTTGATCGCGCAGGGCCATGATGCCCAGTCCGACAAGGCGCTGGTCGACAGCGCGATCGGGAAGCTCGGCACGATCAACTGAACGCGCCTTGCTGACGGGCGAAAAGGGGCTGGTGCAGATCGCGCCGGCCCTTTCCCGTTGGCGGCGGCGACCCATCTGCAGACCAGCTTCATCGGGCCCAAGCAAATCCTTCGCTTGGCGCAGACCGCCGGGCTGCCTATCTCTCCTCCCTGATCCGAATCGCAGATTGAAGGCTTTTTATGTCCGCCACGCACAGCACCCGCATGTTGATCCTGGGATCCGGTCCCGCCGGCCTGTCCGCCGCCATTTATGGCGCACGTGCGGGCCTCGCGCCGATCGTCGTGCAGGGGATGCAGCCGGGCGGTCAGCTGACCATCACCACCGATGTCGAAAATTATCCCGGCTTCCGCGACGTCATCCAGGGGCCGTGGCTGATGGAGCAGATGCAGGCGCAGGCCGAGCATGTCGGCGCGCAGATGATGTATGACCAGATTGTCGATGTCGACCTGTCCGAGCGCCCGTTTCGGCTGCGCGGCGACAGCGGCACGCTCTATGTCGCCGATACGCTGGTCATCTGCACCGGCGCGCAGGCCAAGTGGCTGGGCGTCGAGGGCGAGGAGCATCTTCAGGGCAAGGGCGTGTCGGCCTGCGCCACCTGCGATGGTTTCTTCTATCGCGGCAAGAAGGTCGTGGTGATCGGCGGCGGAAACACCGCGGTCGAGGAAGCGCTGTATCTCACCAACCACAGCCATGACGTCACATTGATCCACCGCCGCGATTCGCTGCGCGCGGAGAAAATCTTGCAGGAACGGCTCAAGGCCCATCCGAACATCAAGATCCTGTGGAACAAGGCGGTGGAACGCTTCGTGGGTGGCGGCACGCCCGAAGGGCTGGTCGGCGTCGACCTCATTGACACGGTAACGGGCGAGAAGAGCCATGAGGCGACCGATGGCGGCTTCGTCGCGATCGGCCATCACCCCGCGACCGAATTGTTCGCCGACAGCCTGCCGCTGGATGAGGGCTATATCCTGGTGGAAAAGGGCACGACCCACACCGCCATTCCCGGCGTCTTCGCGGCCGGCGACGTGACCGACAAGATTTATCGCCAGGCGGTGACGGCGGCGGGCATGGGTTGCATGGCGGCGCTGGATGTCGAGAAATTCCTGGCGGAGCAGGATTTCGAGGAACTGGTGGACGCGTAAGTCCGGCGCGCAGGGGCCAGGGTCAGCCGACCTTGGCCCGCGCAAAGGCGACGAGCGACCCGAAAGTCTCGAACGTATCGCCGTCGATATCCTCATCCTCGATCAGGATGGCGAAGCGATCCTCCATCTCTGTCAGCAAGCCTGCGACCGCCATGGAATCGAGTTCGGGCAATGCGCCGAACAGCGGCGTGTCGGCATGAAACGCATCGACCCGGTCCTGCGACAGGCCAAGCGCGTCGCGCAGCAGCGCCCGCATCTGGGTTTCGACAGGGATCGACTGGTCGGACGGCTGGGGATGGGCGGCGTGCATAATGCGCGCCTAACTATAGTTTCGCGTCCTAGCCGACAAGCGCGGAAATCATTGCCCGTACCGCGGCCGGCCACTGGCTGACGGCGCGCGGGTTATAGGCATCGACACGGGTAAGGGGGATGCGCCGTTCCATCCAATCGGTCTTGTAGCCATTGTCGCCCGTCCCATAATCGATCATCGTCACGCGATCCTGGTCGATCGCATGGCGGAACATGGCATGGCTGAGCAGGGTGCCGGGCGACCGGGCATCGAACGCCTTGTCATGCGCCAGCTTGTGGATGAGCGCGACGCCGCGATCGATCGTCCAGAGCTGCGTGGCGACCGCCTGGCCGCCTTGCCGCGCGAACCCCAGCCGCAGCCTGCCGGCCGCGCTTTCCCGCTCGGCCAGATCAAGCAGGAAATCGAGGCCGCCTTTGGGCTCGACCGATTTCCAGCTGCGCGCCTGCACCGCGACATAATCGTCCCACAGATCCGGCGTCATCCGGTCATGGATAGTCAGTGCGAAGGGATCGTCCCGGCCTTTGCGCCGGACCAGATTGCGTAGCCGGCCCGGCCGCGCGCGCCAGTAGGTCGCGAAATCCCGCCCATCGAGCGAGAGAAGATGGCGGCCGCCCATGGTCCGGCGCACGGTCCACCATCCCGCCCGGCCTAGCGCCCAACGCAATTCGGCGCAGTCTTCCAGGGGGTAGAAGCTCATCCGCGCGCTGCTGGAGCGCAGGTGGCGACCCATGGCTTGCAGCATCGCGCGCCGTGCCGCCGGGTCCGGTGTACCTGTAACAACAGGGGCAAAGGCGAAGCTGTAATAGTTGGCCAATGCCTCAAGCCGTCCGCGCGTCGGCGCCAGCAGGAACAGCCAGACTTCACCGTGCCCTTGTGCCGCATGAAGGACACGAAGCGGCACATCGGCGAAACAGTGGCGATGAAGCGATTCCATCCAGTCGAGCCGGTCGAACAGGCGCACGTCGTCCAGCGCGCCAGGCCTGTGCCCGAGCGCGCGTCGCACATCGGCGAAGCTGTGATATTCCCTTGGCGACTGCAACCGACTATCTCCGCCCCAACCAGCGCAGCTTTAGGAGAAAATTCTGCACATGGCGTTAAGCATCCGTGGCTGAAAGCATGTCCCTGATCGATGGCGCGGCGGTCCTGCCGATCGACCATCTGCTGTTGCGGGCCGATCCTGCCGCGCCGGCGCTCGACGGCCGGTCGGGCCGCTATAGCTATGCCGAACTGGAACAGACGCTGGGGCGGCTGGCGGGATGGCTTGCGGGTTTCAGGCTGGAGCCGGGCGCGCGGGTGGCAAGCTGGATGGCAAAGGGGCCGGTGGCGGCGCTGATGCCGCTCGCCGCGCCGCGCGCGGGCCTGGTCCATGTACCGGTCAATCCTCTGCTCAAACATGCCCAGGTAGCGCATATCCTGGCAGACAGCGGCGCGGCCATGCTGATCGGCACGGGTGCGCGGGTCGAGAGCCTGCAACCCGGTGACGTGCCGGCCGGGTGCCAGGTCCACCGCGAGGATGATGCCGCCTGCGCGATGAGTGGCGGGGATGGCATCGGCCCGTCGCAGGCCGATCCGCAGGCTTTGGCGGCCATCCTCTACACCAGCGGATCGACCGGCCGGCCGAAGGGCGTGATGCTGACCCACGCCAATCTGTGGCTGGGCGCGGTGGCGGTCGCCGACTATCTGCGCCTGTCGCCCGATGATCGCACCGCTTGCGTCCTGCCCTTCAGCTTCGACTATGGCCAGAATCAATTGTTTTCGACCTGGTATGCGGGTGGATGCGTCTACCCGCTCGATTATCTGACGCCGCGCGATGTGGTGAAGCTGGTGGATCGCCGCGATATCACGACGCTGGCGGGCGTGCCGCCACTATGGGTGCAATTAACGGAACTGGACTGGCCGGCGGACGTGGCGGGGAAGCTCCAGCGGCTGACCAACAGCGGCGGGGCACTGACGCGGCCGCTGGTGGCGCGGTTGCGGGCGCTGTTTCCGCAGGCGGACCTTTACCCCATGTATGGCCTGACCGAAGCATTCCGTTCCACCTATCTGCCACCCGCGCTGGTCGACAGCCATCCCGATTCGATGGGCCGCGCGATCCCCTTTGCCGAAATTCTGGTCGTGCGCGCCGATGGCAGTATCACCGACGATGAGGAGCCGGGCGAACTGGTCCATTGCGGGCCATTGGTGGCGCAGGGCTATTGGCAAGACGCCCCGCGCACCGCTGAACGATTCCGGCCCGCGCCGTCCGCATCCCGCTATGGCGGCATGGCGGTGTGGTCGGGCGATACGGTGCGGCGGGACGGCCAAGGCCTGCTCTATTTCGTCGGCCGCGACGATGCGATGATCAAGTCAGCCGGCAACCGCATCAGCCCGACCGAGATCGAGGAGGCCGCCGTCGCGGTACCCGGCGTCGCCGAAGCCGTGGCGCTGGGCATAGCGGACGACCGGCTGGGGCAGGCGGTGCGGTTGCTGCTGCGCGGGCGGGCGGAAGGTCTGCCCAGCGCCGTCGCCGCGTACCTCAAAAGCGAGCTTCCCAATTTCATGCAGCCCAGGGACATTGTCATGCTGGATCAGTTTCCCCGCAACCCCAATGGCAAGATCGACCGGGTGGCGCTGGCGCGGGAGCAGGGCGCATGAAGCCGATGGGACCCATTCCGTCCGGGTTCGGATGCGAAGACGGCATGTTGCTGATCGGCGGCTGTGGTGCGGAAAGCTGGTCGATGAAGCGGGCGACACGCCGCTGTTCGTTTATGACATGGCGCTGGTGGAGGGAAGGTGCAGCGCTTTCGCGACGCCATGCCGGCCGGGATCGACCTCCATTATGCGATCAAGGCCAATCCCTTCGCCCCGCTGTTGAGCCGCATGGCGGTGCAGGTGGACGGCTTCGACATCGCGTCGGGTGGCGAATTGGGCATGGCGCTGGAAGCGGGCATGGCGCCTGATCGCATCAGCTTCGCCGGGCCGGGCAAGCGCACGGATGAACTGACCGCCGCCATTTTCGCCGGCGTCACTATCAATCTGGAGTCCGAAGGCGAAGCGCGCCGCGCGATCGCAGCGGGGGAGGCGATCGGCAAGCAACCCCGTCTTGCCATAAGGGTCAATCCCGATTTCGACCTTAAAGGATCAGGCATGCGCATGGGCGGCGGGGCCAAGCCCTTCGGCGTCGACGCCGACCGCGCGGCGGCGCTGGCGCGCTGGATCATTGACGCGGGCGCGAATTGGCGCGGCTGGCATATTTTCGCGGGCAGCCAGAATCTGGACGCGCAGGCGATCATCGACACGCAGGCTGCGACCATCGCCCTGGCGGCGCGATTGTCGCAGGAGGTCGGCGCGACGCCGCCGCTCGTCAATCTGGGCGGCGGCTTTGGGCTTGCCTATTTCCCCGGCGACACCCCGCTCGACATTCGCCCGGTCGGCGTAGCGCTCGGCCGGGCTCTGGAGTCGCGGCCGCCTATCCTGGCCGGCAGCCGATTCGCGCTGGAACTGGGGCGCTGGCTGGTAGGGGAAGCGGGCGTTTACCTCACCCGCGTGGTCGATGTGAAAGACAGCCAGGGCGAGCGCTTCGTCGTCGTCGATGGCGGATTGCATCATCAGCTCGCCGCCAGCGGCAATTTCGGCACGGTCATCCGCCGCAACTATCCGATCGCGCTCGCGAGTCGTTTCGATGCCGCACCGGCCCTTGATCCCGTGACGATTGTGGGCTGTCTGTGCACGCCGATCGACCGGCTGGGCGAAAAGGTTGCGTTGCCGCAAATCAGCGAAGGCGACCTGATCGCGATATTTCTGGCTGGCGCCTATGGAGCATCCGCGAGCCCCATGGCCTTTTTGGGACATCCACCCGCACGGGAGCTTTTACTTGGGTGATAGTCGAATGACTTGACTCCTAACGCTATCTTTACCCTTTACCGGCATGACATTGCCCAAAGCCCGTGCGTTCCTGCCGCTGTCACTCCTTGGTGGCGGGGCGCACCGGGGCACGGCAAGGGGTGAGAATATGCGTTTCGTGTCGGTTTCCAAGTTCCTGATGGGGGTGTCGCTGCCCGCCGTCGCCTTGTCGGGCTGCGCCTCCGCGCCGTCCGGGCCGCAACTGCCGCCGGCATCCTTCGTGTCCACGCAGGAGGGGCCGGGCGAGGAATATGTCATCGGCCCGCTCGATGACCTCACCATCTTCGTCTGGCGCAACCCGGAATTGGGCGCAAAGGTGCAGGTCCGGCCCGACGGGCGGATCACCACGCCGCTCATCACCGACATGCCGGCCGTGGGCAAGACGCCCAAGATGCTGGCCGACGACATCAAGCTGGCGCTTTCGCAATATATCGAAAACCCGCTGGTGTCGGTCATCGTCAATAATTTCAGCGGCACGTTCAGCCAGCAGGTGCGGATCGTGGGGGCGACGGAAAAGCCGGCCTCCATCCCCTATCGCGCCAACATGACGCTGCTCGATGCGATGATCGCGGTCGGTGGCCTCAGCGAATTTGCCGCGGGCAACCGCGCCCGCCTGGTCCGCTTCGACAAGGAAACCGGCAAGCAGAAGGAATATCAGGTCCGCCTCAACGACCTGCTCAAGCGTGGCGACACCAAGGCCAATGTCATGCTGGCCCCCGGCGACGTCATCATCATCCCTGAAAGCATGTTCTGACCATGGCGGGCCTTTACGATGAACTGCTCGTGCTGCTGCACGGCATATGGAACCGGCGCTGGGTGGCGCTGGCGGTCGCCTGGGGCGTCGCCATGCTCGGCTGGCTGGGCGTCGCGCTCATCCCCAACAGCTACCAGTCCAAGGCGCGGGTCTATGTGAACACCCAGTCGCTGCTGGAAGACCGCATGGGTATCACCCAAGTCCAGTCGCAGCAGGATCTCGACCGGCTGCGCAGCACGCTGGCAAGCGCGGAAAATCTGGAAAAGGTCGTGCGCGGCACTGACCTGTCGCAATCCGTGTCCGGCCCGCGCGACATCGCCGCCAAGATCACGACGCTGCGCGAAAACATCAGCGTAATGGCGCAGGCCGATCCCAGCATGATCGATATCAGCGCGATTTCGGCCGATTCGAGTCTGTCGGACGGCGCCAATGCGCGCATAGCGCAGCAGGTCGTGCAAAAGCTGATCGACATTTTCCAGGAGGAAAATCTGTCGGGCGACCGCCGCGAAACCAAGCAGAGCCTGGCGTTTCTTGACCAGCAGATCGCCGGTCGCGCCAAGCAGCTGGAAGCCGCCGACCAGCGTCGCATCGAATTCGCCCAGCGTTATGCCGGGCTGCTGCCGGGCGCGGGCTCCATCAGCCAGCGCATGGACGCGGCGCGGATGGAGATCAACACCATCGATTCGCAACTGGTGCAGGCGCAGAGCGCGCTGTCGGCGATGAACGGCCAATTGGCCGGGACGCCGCAGACATTGCCGGGCGTGGGCGCTTCGGGCGGACCGTCGGCATTGGCGCAGGCGCAGGCCAATCTCGCGTCGATGAAGGCGCGCGGCTGGACCAACAACCACCCCGACGTCATCGCCGCCCAGCGCGAGGTCGAGGCGCTTCGCAAGAACGGCGGCGGCGGTAGCGCGAGCGGCGGCGGCACGCCCAATCCCGCCTTTCTGTCGATCAAGTCGATGCAGGCCGAACGCGCCGCCACGGTGCAGGCGCTCCAGGCGCGCAAGGCGCAGCTTCAGGCCGATCTCAACGCGATGATGTCGCGCCAGGTCGATGAGCCGGGTATCGCCTCGGAGCAGGAAAAGCTCGACCGCGACTATGAGGTTCTCAAGACCCAATATGACAAGCTGCTTGCCGACCGCGAGGAAATTCGCCTGCGCGGCGAGGTGAAGACCGAAACCGGCGCGGTGCAGTTCCGCGTGATCCAGCCGCCCAGCACGCCGACCGCGCCGACCGCACCCAACCGTCCGCTGCTGCTGCTGGGCGTGCTCGTGCTCGCCATCGCCGCCGGCATTGGCGTCGCCTTTGCCCTAGGCCAGCTCAAGGGCAGCTTTTCCACCGCCGCGCGGCTGGAGCGGGCGATCGGCCTGCCGGTCGCCGGCTCGATCAGCCAGGTGCGCAGCGCCGCCCAGCAAGCGGTTGAGAAACAGCGCATGAAATGGTTTGCCGCCGCGAGCGGAGGGCTGGCGGGCGTCTGCCTGCTGCTGATCGCGGTCGAATTTGTCCAGCGCGGCATGGCGTGAAGGAGCGCGATCCCATGAACCAGCATAGCTCCATCAAGGGCCGCGGATCGCTGATAGAGCGCGCGACCCAGATCTACGACTTCTCCGCTGCCCTGAAGGGGCGCGCTGCCCCGGCGGTCGATGTGCCGGCCGATGCGCCGCTGCCGCCGCCCGTCGACGTGCCGGTTGCGCCGGGCGCGCCCGATGCGCCGGTCACGCGCGCGCCGGCCTGGACGGGCCCGGTGCAGCCGATCGACCGCGACGCGCTGGCGCAGGGTGGCTTCCTGCTGCCCGAAGGCCCGGTGACGGTGATGAGCGAGGAGTTCCGGCTGCTCAAGCGCGACCTGCTGGCGCAGCTGCGCGATAATCCGCGCGGCAACCGCATCCTCGTCTGCTCGCCCAACAGCGGCGAGGGCAAGAGCTTTTGCGCGATCAACCTGGCGCTCAGCCTGGCGGCGGAGAAGGACCTGGAAATCCTGCTGGTCGATGCCGATTTCGGCAGCCCGTCGATCCCGCAAAGCCTGGGCCTCAACCCCGGTCCCGGGCTGATGGATGCGCTGGCCGACCCGATGATCGCGATCGAGGATTGCATCGTTCGCACCGACCTGCCCTCGCTTTCGGTCCTGTCCGCCGGGCAGCGCAGCAACAATGACACCGAATATCTGACCTCGAGCCGCACTCAGCATTTGCTGGCGCGCCTGACCGAAGGCCGGCCCGAACGCGTGCTGATCTTCGATTCGCCGCCTTTGCTCGGCGCGTCGCCGGCCGCGGTGCTGGCCGGCCATGCCGCCATCGCGTTGCTGGTGGTGCAGGCCGACCGGACCAGTGAAAGCGCGGTGCGCGAAGCTGCCGCCTTGCTCAAGGGCGGGGTGCAGGTGCGCCTGCTGCTCAATGCCGCGCGCTTCACGACGGGACGGCATTTTGGCCATTATCATGACAAGGGGGAGGGGCGCGGATGACGCTCCATCGCACCATCTGGCTTGCGTCTGCGGCCATCGCCGCGCTGGCGGCAAGCCCGGCCGCCGCGCAGGAGTCGCGCGCCGATCGCCGCGTCGATGTCGTGCCTTATCTGGGCATCGACCAGGTTGTGACCGCGCCCTTGAAGGGCGGTGGCGACGTGCTGACCTACACCAACGTCACCGCCGGCATCACCGCCGAAGTGCAGAATCGCCGCGTCGAAGCGGTGATCGACGCCCAATATAATCACAGCTTCGGCTGGGGCAGCCAGGCGGTCGACCAGGATGTGCTGAGCGGCATTGCCAGCGCCAATTTCAACGTGGCGCGCGGCCTGACCTTCCAGACCGGGGGCCTTGCCAGCCGCGTGCGGACCGACGGCCTGTCGGGCGCGCTGCCGCAGCGCGACACCTATACCAGCCAGGTCTGGGCCGCCTATGCCGGGCCGTCCTACACGACGCAGCTGGGCGACCTCAACGTCAACGCCTCCTATCGCCTGGGCTATGCGCGGGTGGATGACAGCATCGATCAGAATTTCGTGGGTGCGCAGCCCAATGGTTCCTTTGCCGACAGCTGGACGCACAGCTTGCTGGGATCGGTCGGCTTTTCACCTGACACGCTGTTGCCGGGCGTCGGCCTGACCGCGAGCGCGGGCTATGACCGCGAAGATGCGCGGCAGCTGGATCAGCGGTTCGAGGACGCGTGGGGCCGGGTGGACGCCACCGTGCCGATTTCCCCCACTGTCGCCCTGGTGGGCGGCGTCGGATATGAAGACATACAGATCAGCCAGCGTTCGCCGCTGCTGGACGAAGACGGCCTGCCGGTCATCCGCAATGGCCGCTATGTCACCGACAACAGCTCGCCGCGCGCGCTGATCTATGATTTCAGCGACATCATATGGGATGCCGGCGTGCTCTGGCGGCCCAGCCGCCGCACCTCGCTTCAGGCGCGAGTGGGCGAACGCTATGGCGGCATGACCTATCAGGGCAGCTTCCTGTGGCAGGGCCAGGACAGCCATTTCGCGCTGGTCGTGTTCGACGGCATCGACAGTTTCGGCCGGGTCATCACGTCCAACGTGGCGGCATTGTCGGGCAGCAATTTCGACGTCGCGCGCAATCCCTTCACCGGTGACATCACCGGCTGCGCCTTCTCCGTCACGGGCGGCGGGCAATGTTTCAACGATGCCTTGTCGGGCATCACGGCGGCGAATTTCCGCTATCGTGGCGTGGCGGCGCAGTATGCGCTGCGGCGCGGGCAATGGGGCTGGGGCCTGGGCGCCGGCTATTCGCAGCGCAAGTTCATCACGCCGCAGGGCGAAATGGTGCTGGTGCGCGGATCGCGGGACGAAAACTGGTTCGGCAATGGGTCGATGACCTATGCGTTCAACGATCGCGACAGCCTGGAAACCGTCGCTTACATCAATTATTTCGACGCCAGCGGCGGCCGCCCGGATGTGCTGAACTATGGCGGGTTCACCAGCTATTTCAAGGGGCTGAGCCGCCGCCTGTCGGCGTCCGCCTCGCTGGGTCTGGACGGGGTTCAGGCAGACGATATCGACACGGTGATCAGCGCGCTGGGGCAGGTTGGCCTGCGCTACAGCTTCTAGCGCCTGGGGGCATGGAGACGAGCTAATGTACGAGCACTATTACGGACTTCAGGGCCGCCCGTTCCAGCTGACGCCGGACCCGCATTATTATTTCGAAAGCGCGACGCACCGCAAGGCGCTGTCCTATCTGGGCTATGGCCTGGCGCAGGGCGAAGGCTTCATCGTCATCACCGGCGACATCGGCGCAGGCAAGACCACTTTGGTCGGCCATCTGATGCAGACGATCGATCCTTCGCGGCTGACCGCCGTCAAGATCGTATCGACGCAGGTGGAGGGCGACGACATGCTGCGCCTTGCCGCGCAGAGCTTTGGCCTCGTAACCGAAGGCTATACCAAGGCGGCGACGCTGCAAAAGATCGAAGGCTATCTGCATGGCCAGGCGCGCGCCGGCCGGCGGTCGCTGCTGATCGTCGATGAAGCGCAGAACCTCAGCGTTTCGGCGATCGAGGAATTGCGGATGCTGTCCAATTTCCAGCTGGGTGGCCAGTCGCTGCTGCAAATCTTCCTGCTGGGGCAGCCGGAGTTTCGCGACCTGCTGCGCTCGCCCGATCTGGAGCAGTTGCGCCAGCGCGTCATCGCCACCCATCATCTGGAACCGATGCTGCCCAGCGAAATCGAACCCTATGTGATCCATCGGCTGGGCATCGCCGGTTGGACCGGCAATCCCGCCTTCACGCCCGCCTCCTTCTCCGCGCTCTATGCCGCGACCGGCGGCGTGCCGCGCCGTTTGAATGCACTGATCAGCCGCGTCCTGCTGCTGGGCGCGATCGAGCAAATTCATGAGATCGATGCCGACGCCGTGGCGGCGGTGGTGGCCGATATGGGGCTGGACGTCGATATCATGCCGGAACCGATCGCCGCATCCGCGCTGGACGACGTGCAGGAGGACATGATCGCGGAGACAGTCGAAGCCGACGAGGATGCACAGTTGGTCGTGCAAGCAGAGGTCGCTGCGGAGTTCGAGTCGGTCGAGGCGGATGAAACCGCCGACCTGGTCGACGACCCCGTGTGGGACCGTGACGTTGCCGCCTCGCAGGAGGAATACGCACCGGTGTCGGAGGAGCAGGCGCAGGAGGATTGGACCCCGGTGCCCTTCACCGCGCTGGAGGAAAGCGACGTGCCGGATGCGGTTAGCCAGGATGCGGAGCCAGCGCCCTTCGTCGATCCTGTCGATGCGGCCGTGAACGCCCCGATTGACGAAGCCGCGCCCTTCGCGCCGCCCGCCGATCGGGCGCCCTTCGCCCCCCCGGCGGACATTGCCCCGCGCGAGGAAGATGATGCCGACGTGGCCGACTGGGACTCGGAGTCCTGGTCCACGCCGGAAGCCGCGCCAATCGCGGACGGCAAATGGGACATGAATGCGGAGATCGCCGACATGCAGACATCGCTCGATCATTTCGATGAGAAGGTGCTGGACGAAGGCGACGCGACCGCGCCGGTTGCGGCAACGCCCGATCCGGCAGAGGGCATGAGTGACCTGCGCCGTGACATGCAGGACGAAATCGCCGCCCTGCGCGCGGAAATCGCGTCGCTGCGCGCCGTGCAGTCGCACGCGCCGTTCACGCCGCCCCAGACGATCGATCCCGATGCGCTCAAGGATTGCTTCACCCTGATCGAGGAACGTCTGGCTTCGCTCGAATTCCGGGCGGAGGAGCATGATGTCGCGCTGCGCCGTGTGCTGACCATGCTGGTCGAATGGGTCGAGCGGGAAGACCGGATGGACGAGGTCGTGCGGGACGCGGCCGTCGCCTGATCCGGGCCGCGCCACGAAGATAGGAACGTCATGCGGAACGCCCTTTCGGTCGATGTCGAGGACTGGTTCCAGGTCGGCGCGTTCGAACGCACGATCGACCGCGCCGACTGGGACAGCCTGTCCCACCGTGTCGAGCGCAACACCGACGCGGTGCTGGATTTGTTTGCGCAAGCAGGTGTCAGCGCCACCTTCTTCACCCTGGGCTGGGTGGCGGAACGCTATCCCGCGCTGATGCGGCGGATCGTCGATGCGGGGCATGAGGTCGCCAGCCATGGCTATGACCATGCGCGCGTCTTCACCTTCACGCCAAACCAGTTCCGCGCCGACCTGCGCAAGGCGCGCGGATTGCTGGAGGATGCGAGCGGGCAGGCCGTGACCGGCTATCGTGCGCCCAGCTTCTCCATCGATCCGCGCACGCCCTGGGCGCACGCGATTCTGGCGGAAGAAGGCTATCGCTATTCCTCCAGCGTCGCCCCGATCCGACACGATCATTATGGCTGGCCCGATTCGCCGCGTTTCGCCTGGAAGCCGGTCGCGGATTCGCAGCTGGTCGAGCTGCCGGTGACGACCGCCAAATGGGGCAAGCGCACGCTCGCGGCCGGGGGCGGGGGCTTTTTCCGCCTGCTGCCTTATGGTTTTTCGCGCTGGGCGATCCGGCAGGTCAATGAAGAGGCCAAGCGGCCGGCGATCATCTATTTCCATCCGTGGGAAATCGACCCCGGCCAGCCGCGAGTCGCTGGCGCGCCGCTGCGATCGCGCCTGCGCCATTACAGCAACCTGTCGGTCATGGCCGATAAGCTGCGCCGCCTGACGCGCGATTTTGCCTGGACCCGCGTGGATGCGCTGGCCGATGCGGAGGCCGCGCGCGCAGCATGATCCAGGGTTCAGCCGCCGGACTATGCGTCACGACGCTCGACCTGCGCGATGGCGCGCAGGCGCAAGCGGCGGAGGATTATGTCCTGGGCCACGCGGAATCGACGCCCTTTCACCGCCCGGCCTGGCTGCGCGCGATCGAGGAGGCGACGGGGAACCGCGCGCTGATGCTGGTGGCGGTGGCCCCTTCTGGCCGCATCGTCGGATTGCTGCCGCTGCATCACATGAAAAGCGCGCTGTTCGGGCAGGCTCTCGTGTCGAGCGGATTTGCCGTCGATGGCGGGATATTGGCCGATGACGCGCGCGCTGTCGCCATGCTGGCGCAGGCGGCGCGCGACCTGTCGCACGATCGCGGCGACATAGCCATCGAACTACGCGGCGGCCCCGCGCCGGGCGGCGACTGGCAGACGCGCGAGGGGCAGCATCTGGGCTTTTCCCGTCCGCTGGCTTCCGATGAGGAGGCCGAACTCCTCGCCATCCCGCGCAAGCACCGCGCCGAATTGCGCAAGGCGCTCGCCAATTCCGCGCTGCGCTTCGAGGTCGGGCGCGAGCGGCAGCATCTGCGCGACCATTATCGCGTTTACGCCACCAGCGTGCGCAACCTTGGCACGCCGGTCTTTCCGGCGCGCCTGTTCCGCGCGGTGCTGGAGCAGTTTGGCGAGGATGCCGACATATTGATCGTGCGCGAAGGGGATCGCGCCGTGTCGGCGGTGCTCACCCTCTATCATAAGGGCCGGGCCATGCCCTTTTGGGGCGGCGGCATCGGCGACGCGCGGCGGCTGCGGTCTAACGAACTCCTCTATTTTCGCCTGATGGGCCATGCCCGCGCGCGCGGCATGGAGATTTTCGATTTCGGCCGGTCGAAGGTCGGAAGCGGGCAGGCGGCTTGGAAGAAGAGCTTTGGCTTCGAACCCGTACCGCTCGCCTATCATGCCTGGTCGCCGCACGGCGCGGCGCGCGATATCGACCCCAACAGCGCCAAATATCAGCGGCGCATCGATCTGTGGAAGAAATTGCCGCTGCCGGTCGCCAACCTGATCGGCCCGCTGATCGCGCGGGGCCTGGGATGAGCGGCGACATTCTGTTCCTGTGCCATCGCGTTCCCTTTCCGCCCGATCGCGGCGACAAGATTCGCTCCTGCCATATGTTGAAGCGCCTGGCGCAGGTCGCGCCGGTGCATGTCGGCTGCTTTGCCGACGATGATCGCGATATGGGCTTGGCCGCCGATCTGGCGCAGGTCGCCGCCAGCCAATGCGTGTTGCGGCGCGACCGGTCGAAGCTGGTCGCGGGCCTCACCGGCCTTGCCAAGCGCCAGTCGATGCTGGTGTCGTTGTTCGACCATCCCGATCTGCACCAATGGGTGCGGCAGACTCTGGCCGACCGCCCGATCCGCGCGGTGTTCGCCTATTCCGCGCAAATGGCGCATTTTGTGCCGCCACTGGCGCCAAGCGTCCGCTTCATGATGGATTTCGTCGATTTCGATTCGGCCAAATATGCCGCCTATGGCCGGCAGGGCAGCGGCCCCATGGCCTGGATCAATCGCCGCGAAGGCCGGTTGCTGTTCGATTTCGAACGCCGCGTCGCCGCCCGTGCCGACCTGTCCAGTTTCGTCAGCGAAGCGGAAGCCGCGCTGTTCCGCGATGCCACGGGACTTGGCCCCGATCGCGTCATCGCCATCGAAAATGGCGTTGCGCTCGACTATTTCGATCCCGCAGCGGCCCTCGATCGGGTCGATAGCGGGCAAGGACCGTTGCTCGTCTTCACCGGGCAGATGGACTATCGCCCCAATGTGGAGGCGGTGGACAGTTTCGCCCGCGATGTGCTGCCCCGGGTGCAGGCGGTCCATCCGACCGCGCGCTTTGCGATCGTCGGCCGCAATCCGTCGCCGCAGGTGGAGGCGCTGTCCCACCTGCCCGGCGTCATCGTGACGGGCGGCGTGCCCGACGTGCGCGGTTGGCTTGCCGCCGCCGATGTCGTGGTCGCGCCGCTGCGGATCGCGCGCGGCATCCAGAACAAGGTGCTGGAAGCGATGGCGATGGCGCGCCCGGTCGTCGCGTCTCCGCAGGCGGCCGAGGGCATTGACGCCACCCATGGCGATCATCTGCTGGTCGCTGCCGATCCGGCCGGCGAAGGGCAGGCGGTTCTTGACCTCTTGGCCGATCCTGCCCGCGCGCAGGCGATGGGCCGCGCCGCGCGCGCCCGGATGGAGCAGCGTTATCGCTGGAGCGCGACGCTCGCCGACTTGCCGGCCATGCTCTGCGGCGACATGCAGCCCGCATGACGAACGCCGCGATGATCCGCGAGCCGGCCTCCGCATCCGCCATCGATGGTTGGCGCGCGCACCTGTCCGCGCTAGGCCTGGTCGCTGCCGCGATCCTGGCGCTGTTCCACCGCGACGTCATCGACATGGTGTCGATCTGGTGGAACGCGTCGACCTTTGGCCATTGCCTGTTCGTGCCGCTGCTGATCGGCTGGCTGGTGCAGCAGCGGCTGCCCGGCCTGCGCCAGTTGCAACCGGTCGCCTGGACACCGGGGTTACTGTGGCTGGGGGCGGGGGCCTTTGCCTGGCTGCTCGGCGCGGCGGCGGGCGTTGCGCTGTTTCGTCATGGCGCGCTGGTGGTGATGCTCCAGGGCGCGACGATCGCGCTGCTGGGACCGGCGGTGGCGCGCGCGCTGCTCTTCCCGCTTTTCTACGCCTTCTTCATGGTGCCCTTTGGCGAGGAACTGGTTCCGCCGCTGCAATTGCTGACCGCGCGCCTGTCGATGCTGCTGCTCGACCTCACCGGCGTGCCCGCCCATCTGGAGGGCATCTTCATCACCACGCCGACCGGCTATTTCGAGGTGGCCGAGGCCTGTTCGGGCGCGAAATTCCTGATCGCCATGGCGGCTTATGGGGTGCTGGTGTGCAATGTCTGCTTCCGAAGCTGGCGGCGGCGCATCCTGTTCCTTACCGGGGCGCTCGGCCTGTCGATCCTAGCCAATGGCGTGCGCGCCTATGCCACCATTTTGGTCGCGCACCTGACCACCGTCGATGCGGCGGTGGGTTTCGACCATGTCGTCTATGGCTGGGTCTTCTTCGCCATCATCATGATCATCGTCATGGCCGTCGCCTGGCCCTTTTTCGATCGCAAGCCCGGCGATCCCTGGTTCGATCCGCGCGCGCTGCAAGCGGCGACTGTGCGCGGGCAGCCGCTGTCCTTCGTCGCGGGGGGCGCACTGGCGCTGGTCGTGGCCGCGCCGCTCTGGCTTGCCGGGACCGCAGCGACCGCCGAGCCGCTGCCGCCGACGCTCACCCTGCCCACCATATCCGGCTGGACCCGCACCGACGCGCCCCAGGCCTATCCCTGGCGGCCGCGTTTCGACGGCGCGGATCATTTCGTCACCGCCCGCTATCGCAATGCGCGCGGGCAGGTGGTGGACCTTTCCATCGCCACCTATGCGCGGCAGGCGGAGGGGCGCGAACTGGTCGGCTTCGCGCAGGGCGCGGCCGATCCCGACAGCGAATGGGTCTGGTCCTCGCCCGCACGCGCGCCCGCCGGCGCGCTGGGCGAACAGATCACCGCGCCCGGCCCGGTCGTACGCCATGTCGTCAGCGCCTATGCCGTGGGGGGAGGCGCGCCGACCGGCAGCAAGCCGGCGGTCAAGCTCGCGACGCTCAAGGCGCGTCTGCTGGGCGGGGACCAGCGCGCCGTTGCTATCCTGGTGTCCGCCGAGCAGACCGAGACGCAGGATGCCGACGCCGCCATCACCGCCTTCCTCGACAATCTGGGCGACATGCCACTTTTGGCTGACCGCGCCATCGGTATCCGCTAGAGCCTCATTCCATGTGCGGCATAGCGGGCATCTTCCATCTCGAAACGGCTAAGCCCGTCGATCCAGCCCGCGTCCGCGCCATGCTGGACGCAATGCCGCATCGCGGCCCGGACGGCAGCGGCATCTGGACTGCGCCGGGCGTGGGTCTTGGCCATCTGCGCCTGTCGATCATTGACCTTGCCGGCGGCGCGCAGCCGATGCTGACCGAGGATGAAAGCCTGGCCGTGGTCTTCAACGGCGAAATCTATAATTTCGCTGAGGTCCGCGCCGAGCTGGAGGCCAAGGGGCATATTTTTCGCACATCCAGCGACACCGAAGTCATCCTGCACGGCTACCGCCAATGGGGTGAGGACTGCGTGCATCGCTTCAACGGCATGTTCGCCTTCGCCCTGTTCGATGCGCGCGCGCAGTCGCTTTGGCTGGCGCGCGATCGGCTGGGGGTGAAGCCGCTTCATTATGCGCTGCTCTCGGATGGCAGCCTGATCTTCGGGTCGGAATTGAAAAGCCTGCTCGCCCATCCGTTGCTGCGCCGCGCGCCTGACCTGTCGGCGGTTGAGGATTATATGGCCTATGGCTATATTCCCGACGACGCCTGCCTGGTGGCGGGCGTGCGCAAGCTGGGCGCGGGCGAAACGCTGCGGCTGGTGCGGGGCCGTTCCTTGCCGCAGCCGCACCGCTATTGGGACGTCAGTTTCGCCGACCGCAGCAAGGCAAAGCCCGAGGCGCTGGAGGAGGAACTCGTCGCGCTGATGCGCCAGGCGGTGCGATCGCGCATGGTGGCGGACGTGCCGCTGGGCGCGTTCCTGTCGGGCGGGGTCGACAGCAGCAGCGTGGTCGCGCTGATGGCCGAGGCCTCTCAACGCGCGGTCAAGACCTGCACCATCGGCTTCGACGTCGCGAGCCTGGACGAAACCGCCTATGCCGACCGGGTGGCCCGGCGCTTCGCCACCGATCATCGCACGCGCATCGTATCACCCGATGATTATGGGTTGATCGACACGCTGGCCCATCATTTCGACGAACCCTTCGCTGACGCCTCCGCATTGCCCACCTATCGGGTGTGCGAACTGGCGCGCGAGCAGGTGACGGTGGCGCTGTCTGGCGATGGCGCGGACGAAGCCTTTGCCGGCTATCGGCGCCACCGCTTCCAGATGCAGGGGGAAAGGCTGCGCGGCCTCATTCCCGCTTCGGTGCGCCAGCCCTTGTTCGGAACGCTGGGCCGCTATTATCCCAAGGCAGACTGGGCGCCGCGTCCCCTGCGCGCCAAGTCGACTTTCCTGGAACTGGCGGGGGACGGGGGCGAAGCCTATGCCGCCTCGGTCGGCGTCACGCCCCACGCCCTGCGCCAGCGCCTCTTCAGCCAGGAGATGAAAAGCCGGCTGGGCGCCTATCGTGCCGAGGATCGCTATATCAAGGCGATGGCGAATGCGCCCGCGCGCGATCCGCTCGACCGCGCGCAATATGCCGATATTCGCATCTGGCTGCCCGGCGACATTTTGACCAAGACCGACCGGATGAGCATGGCCGTCAGCCTGGAGGCGCGCGAGCCTCTGCTCGACTATCGTCTCGTCGAATTCGCCGCACGCTTGCCGGTGGCGCAACGCATTCGCGGTAACAGCGGCAAGGTGCTGATGAAGAAGGCGATGGAGCCGTTCCTGCCGCAGGACATACTTTACCGCCAGAAAATGGGCTTCGTCACGCCGATCAGCGCCTGGTTCCGAGGCGCGCTGGCGGGCGAGGCGAGCGCCATCGCCGGCGGATCGGCGCTGGCGAAGACCGGCTGGTTCGACGCCCGGATGCTGGCGAAGGTCGCCGCTGACCACAAAGCTGGCGTGGCCGACCATGGCCGGCTGCTGTGGCAATTGCTGATGCTGGACAAGGGGCTGGGGCGGTTGTTTGGGGGGTAGTTCGAAGAGCGCAAACCTTTCCGTTCGTCTTGAGTAGCCATTGAGCCTGGCAAAATGGCGTATCGAAGGATTTGTGCTTCGATACAGGTCTTCGCCTTCGCTCAGCCGCTGCTCAGCACCAACGGGTTTATCTCTGCCTGCTCAACGCAAAATCGAGAAGCGCAGCGCGCCAACTTATCGGTTATGGCGCTTCCCCTTGCCACCCGCCCCGCACAATGCCAACGCAGCAGCCGATGATGATGCAGAATGCCAGCATGACAGTTTCCAAGGAAATGGTGCGGTTGCGCCTTTATGCGCTGTGCCTGGCGGGGGACATGGCCGGGCTGTTCTGCGCGTTCCTGGCCGCCAACTGGTTCGTGCTGGGCGCGCTGTGGGGCGAGCCGGGCAAGCCGCACGGCATCGTCATGTTCGCCATGGTCGCGCCCCTCTATGCATTGCTGGCGGTGCAGGGCGGGGCCTATGGCATCAACACGATCGACCATCTGCGGCGGGGGATCGTGCGGGCGCTGTGGGCGCTGGCGCAGGCGGCGCTGCTGATGCTGCTGATCGTCTATCTGGGCAAGATCGCCGAGCAATTGTCGCGCCTGACCTTCGTCACGGGGCTGGGGCTGGGCGCGCTTTGTCTGGCGCTGGTGCGGGTGGCGGTGGCGCGGCTGGCGGTCAGCCTGCTGGGCGGCGTGCCGCATCTGACCGCCGTCATCCTGGATGGCGTGACGATCGCGACGGGCTTCCATGCCAGTATCGTCGATGCCGACGCCGCCAATCTGCGCCCCGAACGGCATGACGCTGACATGGCCGCCCGGCTCGCCGCTGCCGTGGGCATGGCGGAACGGGTGATCGTCGCCTGCCCGATGGAGCGCATGGACGACTGGTCGGCGGCGCTCAAGTCGCTGTCCGCGCGCGGCGAAATCGTTGTGCCCGAATTGCTGCGCTTTGCGCCCGCGCGAGTCGATCAGTTCGATGGCCAGCCCACGATCATCGTCGCGGGCGGCCCGCTCCAGTTTCGCGATCGCCTGATCAAGCGCCTGTTCGACCTGATCGTCGCGGGGACCGCCACGATCCTGCTGTCGCCCATCCTGATCGGCGCGGCGCTGGCGGTGCGGTTGACCAGCCCCGGCCCGGCGCTGTTTCGCCAGCCGCGCATCGGCAAGGACGCGCGGTCCTTTTCCATTTACAAGTTTCGATCGATGCGCACGGACGCCAGCGATCATCAGGCCGCGACGCTCACGCGTCGCGACGATGATCGCGTGACCCGCGTCGGCGCATTCCTGCGGCGCACCAGCATCGATGAATTGCCACAGCTTTTCAACGTGTTGAAAGGCGACATGAGCATCGTTGGTCCACGTCCCCATGCCGCGGCCGCCAAGGCGGGCAACAGTCTCTACTGGGAAGTCGACCCGCGTTACTGGGCGCGCCATTGCATCAAGCCAGGGATGACCGGCCTTGCCCAGGTGCGCGGCCATCGCGGCTCGACAGATCATCATCAGGACCTGATCGACCGGCTTCAGTCGGACCTCGAATATGTCAGCGACTGGTCGATCTGGCGCGACATGCGCATCATCGTCGCGACGCTGGGCGTGCTCGTGCATCACAAGGCTTATTAAGCATGCCCGCGATCGACCTGATTTTGCTTGTCATTCTGGCGCTGTGCCTGATCGCCGTCGCCTGGCCGTTTCTTTGCTATCCGCTGATCCTGCGCGCGCTGCCGACGCGCGCCGAACAGCCGGTCGCAGCGCCGCTCCCCAGCGCCTCGCTGCTGTTCTGCGCCTATAATGAAGCCGACGCGATGCCGGAAAAGCTCGCCAACATCGCCATGCTGTGCCAGCGCCATCCCGATCTGGAATGCCTGGCCTTCGACGACGGGTCGAGCGACGGCACTGGCGATCTGATCGCGGCCGCGGGGCATGTCACGCTGCTGCGCGGTCCCGGACGCAGCGGCAAGGCGCATGGCATGAAGCAGCTTGCCGCCCGCGCGCGCGGCGACGTGCTGATCTTCACCGACGCCAATGTGCTGCTGGACCCTGACGCCATCGACCGGCTGCTCGCCCGCTATGCCGATCCGGCGATCGGCGGCGTGCTCGGATCGCTCCACTATGTCGGCGCGGACGAAAGCGCCACCGCATCGGTCGGGTCGCTGTACTGGCGGCTTGAGGAACGGCTGAAGGACGAGGAATCGCGGACCGGCAATGTGTTGGGCGCGGATGGCTCCATCTTCTCGATCCGCCGCAGCCTCTACCCCGAATTCCCCGACAGCGTGCTCGACGACCTCACCGTGTCGATGGCGATCGTGTTCGCCGGCCGGCGGCTCATCAAGGCGAAGGATGTCATCGCCCGCGAACGGCTGGTGACGGCGCGCGGTGACGAATATCGGCGCAAGGTCCGCATCGCCGCGCGCGCCTGGCACACGCACCGTTACCTTCGCCCGCAATTGCGCCGCATGGCCGCGATCGACCGCTTCAAATATGCGTCGCGCAAGATTGTCCGCTGGTTCGGCGGGGCGTTCATCCTGACCGTCGCGCTGGTGGCCGCGATCCTCGCCTGGCGTCTCTCTCCGCTGCTTTTGGTCATCGGCGTCGCTGTCGTCGCCTTCGCCGTCCTGACGGGCATCCGCGCGCGCCGCGGCCCCCTGGCGGCGCTGGTCGACATGCTGATCGCCTATGCCGCCACCTTGCAGGGCGTGACAAAGGCGATGCGCGGGCGCACCGTCACCATCTGGAACCCGGCGCAATCGCGCTGACCCTCTCGCTTCTGCGCGACGATATAGTATAGGCGCTGGCCTGACCCCATGCGGAGACTGACGTGATTACTGTCCAGCGGGTGGCCAAGGCCGCCGGCAAGCATCTGACCCGGACCGCGCTGAAACTGCGCCAGGCGCTGGGCGCGCGCGCGTCGCGCGGCTGCCCGGCCTGCGGCAGGACGGTGGTCGGTTTCTTCCGCTATGGCGACAACCCCGAATGGGGCTGCCCGGCCTGCGGCGCGTCCCCGCGCGAGCGGCTGATGAACTGGCTGATCGGGGAAGGCCGCCTGACCGTGCCGGTCGATGGCGCGGTGCTGCACATGGCCCCCAATGAAGGCAGCCTGGTCCGCCGCTTTTCCGCTGCGGCCGATTATGTCCCCGCCGATCTCGACCCCGCGCGCTACACCGTTCCCGGAATGCAGCGCGTCGACCTGATGGAATTGGCCGACGTCGATCGCTACGACCTCTTCTACGCCAGCCATGTGATGGAGCATGTGCCCGACGATAGGGGGGTGCTGCGCAACATATTGCGCGCATTGAAGCCGGGCGGCGAGGCCTGGCTAATTGTCCCGTTATGGGACAAGCTGACCGAGGATGGCAGTTTCGCCATGCCCCCGCGCGAGCGGGAACGGCGCTTTGGCCAGTGGGACCATGTCCGCCAATATGGCCCCGATTTCGCGGACCGCATCCGCGCCGCGGGCTTCGATCTGGAGGAGATTGACGCCGCGTCGATCGACCCCGACCTGCGTCATTTCTACGCGCTCGACGACCGGCTGTTCAGGGCGCGCAAGCCGCGATGAGCCGCCTCGCCCGGCTGGAGGGCAGCGCCCGCATCCTGGCCCTGGTGAAACTCGCCAATGTCGGGTTGGTGCTGATCTGGGGCTTTGCCGTCACCTTCGTATTCGTGCGCGTGCTCCCGATCGCGGAATTTCAGGCCTTCCTGCTGCTGGTCGCGTTCGGCAATTTCACCATTTCGGCGGAATTCGGCCTCACCAGCATCATCTATGCCCGCTTGCGGCGGCATTGGCTGGGACGCGGCGAGGGCGCGGACGATGGCGGCTTCCGGCTGGAGGAAATGGGCGTACTGTTCCTGTTCCTGGGCCTGCTGGTCGCGGGCGGGACGCTGATCCTGCTGGTCGCCTTGGCGATGGGATGGCTGGCGACGGCCATGCCTTTCCTGTTCCTGCTGTTCTTCCTGTCTGCCTGCCTCAACCTGCCGGCTTTGCTCGCAAAGCGTGCGCTGGCGGCGGTCGATGGCAATTTCCTGTGGGAAGCGCTCGATTGCGCGCGCCGCTTCGTCACCATCGCACTGCTGCTCGCTATTCTTGCGGGCCTCGACCCGCGCCTGTCCGTCGCGCTGCAACTGGTCGTCAGCGTCATCATGATCGGCGGCGCCATCGGCCATGTCCACCGGCGGCTGGGAATGGGCGCCCACCATTGGCTGGCGCTGCGCGTCGGCGGCGGGCATGTGCGTCGCCACTATCTGCGCGACATCGGCGCGTCGGCGGCGTTTACCGTGTCGGACATCATCGCCTATAATGCGCCCTATTTCACCATCGCGGTGGCCACGTCGGACGCGCGGCCGATGCTGGTGTTCGATTTCTTCTTCAAGATGGCGCGCGCCCTGTCGATGCTGGTCCGCGCTCTGGTGGAGGCAGCGCTGCCCCGCATCACCCGCGCCTATCATGCCGGCGACCGGCCGCGGCTGCGGCAATTGCTGGGCCGCGCGCTCGCCGCAGCGATGCTGTTCGCGCTGGCACTGGCGGCGGTCCTGTGGGGTGCGGGTGACAGGCTGTTCATGATCCTGTTCGATGGCCAAGCCAGCATCGACCGGCCGGACATCGGCCTCATCCTGCTGGCGCTGGCCGCGCTCACGGTCATCAGCGTGTCGGTCTATGTACAGGCGGCGCTGGGCCGTTTCGCGCATCTGCTCGGCCGGTCGCTGCCCTTTCTCGCCGGATCGCTGGCAAGCGCGCCGCTCGCCCTCTCGCTGTTTCCCGGTCGCTTTGATCTCGGTTTCCTGACGCTCTATGCGCTGACCCTGATCGCGGTGGCGGGGCTGCATCTTCTCTCGCTGCGGACGCTGGCGCGCGCATGAAGGTCGCGATGCTCGATCCGTCGCTCTTCACCGGGCGCTATGACGACAGCCTGTGCGCGGCGCTGGCCGGGCAGGGTGCGCAGGTAACGTTGCTCGGTCGCCCGATGCGCCCCACCGATGCGATCGCGCCGCAGGGCTATCGCTATCGCCCGCATTTCTTCCGCAGCAGCGAGGCGCTGCGCGACCGGCTGGGCGAAGGGCGCGCCTTTCGCCTGGCCAAGGCCGCCGAATATGGGCTGGCCTGCGCGCTAGGCGATCTGCGCCTGCTGACGCAAGCCGATGTCGTCCACGTCCAGTGGCTGCCGCTCGGACCCGCCGACCGGCTGATGCTGAAGCGACTGGCGGGCCGCGTAGCGCTGGTCCACACGGTCCACAATGCCGACGCCTATCATGCCGATGCGGGGGTTCAGGGGCGCGGCTACCGCGCACTGCTTGACGGCTTCGATGCGCTGATCGTGCATGGGGAAACGACCCGCGCCGCGTTGGTCGGGCAGGGCATCGCCCCGGCTCGCATCCATGTGACGCCACATCCGCCCATGCGCCTCGCGCCAGCGACGCCGGAGGACCTTGCCGCCGTGCCGCGACCCGTCCTGCCGCGTCTGCTCTTTTTCGGCACCATCCGGCCCTATAAGGGCGTGGACGTGCTGATCGACGCTTGCCTTTCTCTATGGCGCGCCGGCCATCGCTTTGAGTTGGCGATCGCGGGCAAGCCCTTCATCGACATGGCGCCGATGATCGAGGCGGTGACGCGCGCGGGTTTTGCCGACCGGCTGGTCATGGATCTGGGCTTCCTGACCGAAGCCCGGCTCGACGCGCATATGGCGCGCGCGGACATGATCGTCTTTCCCTATCGCCATATCGATTCGAGCGGCGCGTTTCTGTCCGCGCTTCATCATGGCAAGGCGATGGTCACGTCGGACGCGGGCATGTTCGGCCAGTTGCCCGATGGCGTCGCGACGCGCGCGTCGGCCGGGGACGCAGCGGCCTTGGGCAAAGCGCTCTTGCCCCTGATCGAAAGCCCCGCCATCAGGCGGGAACAGGGCGCCCGTGCGCGCGCCTATGGAGAAACTATGGGGTCCTGGCGGGAAATGGCGGCAACGACGATCGACATTTATCAGCGCGTGCTGGAGCAGCGGGCATGAGCCGCTATCGCCGCGAACTGGGCGATCGGCTGCTGGCGCTGCGGCTGGCGGCGGCGGGCCGCGTCCACCAATATCCGGAGGTGCAGGCGCTGCGCCGGTTCCTCACCAGCTTCGCCGTCGATTGCCTGTTCGATGTCGGGGCCAATCGCGGCCAATATGCGACGATGGCGCGCCGGGATGCGGGCTACAGAGGCCTCATCCTCTCCTTCGAACCCAATCCCGATATTTTTGCGCTGCTGGAAAAGCGCGCCGCCGCCGATCCGCGCTGGCATGTGTTCAATATGGCGCTGTCCGATTTCGACGGGACGGCCAGCTTCAACATCATGGCGGCCGACCAGTTCAGTTCGTTGAAAAAGCCTTCGAGTGTGCAGGACGCCATCTTCGCCGATCGCAACACGGTGACGAAGACGGTCGAGATGCAGTGCCGCCGGCTCGATACGCTGCTGCCGGAATTGCTCGCGCAGCATGGCTTTGCCCGGCCATTCCTCAAGATGGACACGCAGGGCCATGACCTGTCGGTGTGCGAAGGCGCAGGAGATCAGATCGGCCGGATGCTGGGCGTCCAGACCGAACTGGGCGTGCGCCCCATCTATGACGGCGGCACCGGCTATCGCGCGATGATCGACTGGCTGGAGGCGCGCGATTTCATGCCGTCCGCCTTCTTCGCCAATAATAAGGGGCATTTCCCGCTGCTGGTCGAAATGGACGGCATTTTCGTCAACCGGACGCTGGTGCGCGACTGACCATGGGCGCGCCCGGATCGTTCGTGTCCGCGCGACGCCTGTTCCTGGCGGGGGCCTTGTGCCTGACGCTGTGGGTGATCGGCACCTTCCTGTGGCATGTCACCTACCGGCAGGGGATCAGCCTGGCCGTCATCCTTCTCCTCGATCAGGATCTGCCCGCGCTGCTGGGCGCGCTGGCGCTGCTGGCGCTCGCCGCGCCCTGGGCGGCAGGGCGTGGTTTCAGCCTGCCGCCGCCTACCGCGCGGATCGTGATACCCTTGGTCGTGCTGCTGGGCCTTGCCGCCTGGACCGGCCATTATGCGCTGTTTCAGGATTATGCGATCAGCAGGGACGAAGAAGTCGCCCGCTTCGCTGCCGCCTATATGCGCGAAGGGCTGTTTGCCCGGCCCATCCCGATCGAATGGGAACCCTATCGCCGGGCGATCATGCCCGAATTTTTTTCGCCCTTCGGCGCGGCGGATTACTGGACTGCCGCCTATCTGCCGGTCAACAGTGCGATCCAGGCTTTGTTCTGGCAATTGGGCGATCCCAATCTGGCCGGGCCGGTGCTGCTGATGACCGGCCTTATCGCGCTGTGGCGCGTGGCGCTGCGGCTGATGCCCGACCGGCCCGATGCGGTCTGGGTCACGCTGATCCTCGCCTTTTCATCCTGCCAGCTGTGGGTCACGGCGATGACCCCCTATGCGATGACGGGGCATTTCGCGCTCAACCTCGTCTGGCTTGCTCTGGTGCTGCGCGGCGGATGGCTGGGCCATGGCGCGGCGGGGCTGGTCGCGCTGATCGCGGCGGGGCTGCACCAATGGCATTTCCCGCCCTTGTTCATCGCGCCCTTCATCCTGTGGATGCTGCTGGCGCGCCGCTGGCAGGTGGCGGCCTTCCATGCGCTGACGCTGGTGGCGATCGTGATCGTGTGGGCCAAGCTGTGGCCGGGTTTCCTGTTGCACGCGCTGGGCGCGCCGGCGGATGTTCGCCCGTCGGCCGGGGTGGCGGACAAGATTGGCAGCCTGTTCGAACGGCTGGGCGATCGCTGGCAGCCGCTGGTCAACCTCACCCGCTATATCGCCTGGAACAACATATTGATGGTGCCGCTCGCCGCGCTGGGCGTCGCGGCGATGCGCTGGCGCGCGCTGCTGGCCGGTCGGGAAATCGCACTGCCGCTGGCGCTGGGCTGCGTGGCGGGGTGCGGACTGGCGCTGGCGCAGGGCTATGGCTGGGGCTTTCGCTACGCCCATGGCTTCATCGGCCCCTTCTGCCTGCTTGCCGGCCTGGGCTGGGCGCGTTTCCGCCCGCGTGACGCGATGCGGCCGGTGCTCATCGGCCTGCTCATCACCATATTATCCAGCGGCTACCTTGTCTGGCGCACCTATGAATTTGTCGCGCCCTATGCCGCCAGCCACCGGCTGATCGATTCGAGCGAAGCCGACGTCGTGCTGGTCGATCCGCGCGGCGGCCTTTATGTCACCGATCTGGTGCGCGGGCGCAACGGCGTGCCGGGGCGGCCGATGGTCATGAACCTTGGCATGCTGACCATCGAGCAGGTCGATGAACTGTGCCACAATTATGTGGTGCAGCTGTTCGAGCGCGCCGACTTCCGGCCGCTGGGCGTGCCGCTGGCGCGCTGGAACCTCGACCGCATGGACATGCTGCGCGCGCATATGAAGGAAGCGGGCTGCGACAAGCCGGTCCAGCCGCCGCTGCCCCAGACCATGGAAGAGGCGTTCAACGCCGCCGACAACGCGATGTAAGGCGACAGGGAAGGGGCGTTACTGCCCCTTTACGTAGAC
>NZ_CH959306.1:1701766-1754629 GCF_000153545.1 Sphingomonas sp. SKA58 | reverse complement strand
AGGAATCGGCGCGTTGGCCCGGCACCAGGCTGCCGAACTTCTTTTCCGCAAAACCAGCATAGGCCGCCTGCCGGGTGAAGCCGTCGAGCGCCGCTTGAAAGCTCACGCGTTGCTGCGGCATCCATCCGCCAACCGGCTGACCCTTTGCATCCTCCCGCGACATGGCGACCGCGATGCCGGGGAAGGGATTGGGGCTTTCCACCGGCACGTCGGAGCCGAAGGCGAGCGGCACGCGATTGTCGAGCATCGTTTTCCATGCATAGGCGCCCGCCAGCCGCGCTTCGCCCAGCCGCGCCGTCGCCATGCGCCAGTCCGACGCTTCATGCACCGGCTGCATCGAGGCAACCACGCCCAGCGGACCGAAGCGCGGCAGGTCGGCCGGATCGATGATCTGCGCATGTTCGATGCGCCAGCGCCGGTCGCCCTTGTAGGTTTCGGCCAGTTCCTGGATCGCGTCCAGCGCCTCGCCATTGGCGGCATCGCCAATCGCGTGCATCGCGACCTGGAAATTGTCCATCGCCGCCCGGCTCATGATGTTGCGCAATTGCGTGTCGGGGATCATGCGAAGGCCGCGCTGGCCCGGCGCATCGGCATAGTCGCCCTTCAGCCATGCCCCGCGCGATCCCAGCGCGCCGTCCAGCAGCAGCTTGATCCCGCCCATGCGCAGATGGTCGTCATACAGCCACGGCGTCGGTTCCGGCCCGGCGATCAGCACCATATTGTCCAGCCCCATGGCGTAGGACATGATCCGCACGCGCAGCGCGCCGCGATCGGCCGACCGGCGGAACGCCTGCCAATCCTCGATGCTGGTGCCCATGTCGGCGATGCCGGTGATGCCCATCGACAGCAGGGCGCGCTGCGCCTTCTCCAGCGCCAGATCGCGGTCCTTGGGCGCGGGCGGCGGCACGACCTTCTGCATCAGGTCCATCGCCCGGTCGACGAACACGCCCGCAGGCTTGCCGCCCGTCATTTCGATCCGCCCGCCCGCCGGCGCCTTGGTCGCGCCAGTGATCCCGGCCGCGCGGATGGCGGCGCTGTTCGCCCAGCCGGCATGGCCGTCCACCCGTTCCAGCCATACGGGAATGTCGCTGACCGCCGCGTCCAGGTCAGCGGCGGTGGGAAATCGGCCCAGACCCCATTGTTCCTGGTTCCAGCCCGTGCCGATGATCCATTTGCGGCCCGGATTGGCGGCGACATAGGCGCGGATCTTCTCCTGCGCCTGCGCCAGCGATGTCGTGTCCGACAGGTCGAGAGTGATCAGCGACAGGCCATAGCCCATTACATGGCCATGCGCGTCGATGAGGCCGGGGATCAGCGTCTTGCCGCCGCCGTCCAGCTTGAATGCCAGCCCCTTGGGCGGCTCGGGCCAGGGCTCGCCCTTCTTGCGCTTCTTGGGCCGTTTATATTCCGGTTCCTTGTAGCGGCCCTCGATCAGCTTTTCGACCTTGCCGTCATCGTCGATCATCAGCGCGCCGAAGCGCACGATCTTGCCATTGGCGTCCAGCGCGATGCCGTTCACATTGTCGATGACGCCCGCCGCAAGAACCGGCGCCGGACACAGGGCGAGCGCGATCGCGGCGCTCGAAACGAAAATCTTCATGCTCGGGTCAGTCTCCGCACCAATGCGCTCGTGTCCTGCCGATGGCCGCCCATGGCCTGCACATCGGCGTAAAATTGATCGATCATCGCCGTCACCGGCAATGTCGCGCCATTGGCGCGCGCTTCGTCCAGCGCCAGTCCCAGATCCTTGCGCATCCAGTCGACGGCGAAGCCGAAGTCGAATTCGTCGCGCGCCATCGTTCCCCAATATCGGTCCATCTGCCAGCTTTGCGCCGCGCCGCCCGAAATCGCCTCGAACACCGCGTCCAGATCCAGTTCCGCCGCCTGCGCGAACCGCAAGGCTTCGGACAGGCCCTGGATAATGCCGGCGATGCAGATCTGGTTCGCCATCTTGGCGGTCTGGCCCGCGCCCGCGCCGCCGACATGGA
Organism: Sphingomonas sp. SKA58; assembly: GCF_000153545.1. NCBI lineage: Bacteria > Pseudomonadati > Pseudomonadota > Alphaproteobacteria > Sphingomonadales > Sphingomonadaceae > Sphingomonas > Sphingomonas sp. SKA58. Next base: position 1,752,641 of record NZ_CH959306.1, on the reverse strand, counting down.
CGATGCGCGTGGCATAGGCCTGCATCACGATCTTCGCCGCCGCGACCGCCGGTTCGCTGCCCCCGCACATGATGGCGAGCTTGCCGTCCTGCGCGCCCGAATGGCCGCCGGTCACGGGCGCGTCGACGCTGTGGATGCCCCGGCTTTCGCCTTCCACGAACAATTGCCGGGCGATGCGCGCGGATACGGTGGTGTGGTCGATGAACAGGCCGCCCGGCTGCATGGATCGGAACGCGCCTTCGCGCCCCAGCGCCACCTGCGCCAGATCATCGTCGGTGCCCACGCAACTGATGACGATGTCCGCATCCTCTGCGGCCTTGGCCGGGCTGATCGCGACCGCGCCGCCATAGGCTTCGGCCCAGCTTTTCGCCTTGCCGATGGATCGGTTGTAGACCGTCAGCTCATGCCCGGCCTTCGCCAGATGTCCAGCCATCGGAGCCCCCATGGTCCCCAGGCCGATAAACGCGATCCTAGCCATCCCGCCTCATATATTTGCGTGCTTGGACCTCCGCCATAGGGCCAGTGCCGGGACAGTTCCAGTTTCTTCGCAGCTGTTTTTGGTCTAGGGGGCGGGCATGAATACGCTCGCGAAGATCGAAAGCGCCCTGCCGCTGCCCGTCACCGTCGATGACATATTGGCCGCCCGCACCCGCATTGCCGGAGCGATCGTCAAGACGCCGACGTTGATCAGCCAGACGCTGTCCGACATGCTGGGCTGCAAGGTCTATCTGAAGTTCGAAAATCTCCAGTTCACCGCCGCCTATAAGGAACGCGGCGCGCTGAACCGCCTGCTGCAACTGGACGACGCGTCAAAGGCGAAGGGCGTCATCGCCGCGTCGGCGGGCAATCATGCGCAGGGCCTGGCCTATCATGGCAAACGGCTGGGCGTGCCTGTCACCATCGTGATGCCCACGACCACGCCGATCATCAAGGTGACGCAGACGCGCAGCCACGGCGCGACCGTCGTGCAATTTGGCGAGAAATTCGACGATGCCTATGCCCATGCCCGCGAACTGGAGGCGCAGCAGGGGCTGACCTTCGTCCACCCCTTCGATGAGCCCGACATCATCGCCGGGCAGGGGACGGTCGCGCTCGAAATGCTGGAGGACGCGCCGGAAATCGACACGCTGGTCGTGCCCATCGGCGGCGGCGGCCTGTTTTCGGGCATGGGCACGGCGGCGCGCGCGATGAAGCCGGACATTCGCCTGATCGGCGTGCAGGCCGAACTATATCCGTCCATGTACGGCTTCATGAAAAGCACGGACCTCGCTTGCGACGGCGACACGCTGGCCGAGGGCATTGCCGTCAAGCAGCCCGGTTCGGTCACGCGCCGCTTTGTCGAACGGCTGGCCGACGACATCCTGCTGGTGAACGAGCGGCGGCTGGAAGAATCGCTCAGCCTGCTGCTCCAGATCGAAAAGACGGTGGTGGAAGGGGCTGGCGCGGCAGGCCTTGCCGCCCTGCTCACGCATCGCGATCAATTTGCCGGGCGCAGGGTGGGGCTGGTGCTGACCGGCGGCAATATCGACACGCGCCTGCTGGCCAATGTGCTTCTGCGCGACCTTGCCCGCTCGGGCCGGCTGGCACGACTGCGCATCATCTTGCAGGATCGGCCGGGCGCGCTGTTCAACGTCGCGCGCATCTTCGATCAGGAGGCGGTCAACATCCTGGAACTGTCGCATCAGCGCATTTTCACCAACCTGCCGGCCAAGGGCCTCAGCCTCGACGTCGAATGCGAAACGCGCGACCGCGATCATCTCCAGAACCTGCTCGGCGCGCTGCGCGCCGCCGGCTATGAGGTCGCGCCGATCGAGGTTGCATAATGGGACGCTTGACCCCCATTTTTTGATAGTAAATGCGCTTTTCTTGCGCGCGCGGGAGCGGCATAACGAGCGCATGACGCATGGGTTTGGCAGCACAGGATCGGGGGGAGCCGCGTGACCGCGCCATTTCGCTTCCCGCGCTTCTTCGTGACCAATCCCAGCCCGTGCCCCTATTTGCCTGGCCGGAGCGAACGGAAGGTCTTTACGGAACTCAGCGGCGACAATGCGGCGGAACTCAACGACGCGCTTGGCCGCATCGGTTTTCGTCGCAGCCAGAATGTCGCCTATCGGCCCAGCTGCATCGATTGCACCGCCTGCGTGTCGGTCCGCGTCGTCACGCACGAATTCCGGCCCAATGCGACCCAGCGCAAATTGCTGCGCCGGAACGAGGATCTGGTGGTCAGCGCCTGCAAGCCCTGGTCGACGCAGGAGCAGTTCGCGCTGCTCCAGCGTTATCTGAACGTGCGCCACCCCGGCGGGGGTATGACCGGAATGGACGAAATGGACTTTGCCGACATGGTCGAACAGACCCCGGTCGATAGCCATGTCGTCGAATATCGAGAGCCCGGCAGCAATGGCCGGCCGGGCAAACTGGTCGGCGCCTGTCTTACCGACCGGCAAGGCGACGGCCTGTCGATGATCTACAGTTTCTTCGACACCCAGTCCCCGGATCGCCCCGGGCTGGGCAACTATATCATCATGGACCATATCCTGCGCGCGGCCGCCGCGGACCTGCCTTATGTCTATCTGGGCTATTGGGTTAAGGGCGCGGCGCGGATGCAGTATAAGGTGCGGTACCAGCCGCTCGAAAAGCTCGGCCGCGATGGCTGGACACGCTTCGATCCGATCGAAAGCGATCCGGGAGCTGTCGGTGCAGCACCAGAGCGCGCGCCACGAACCGCTGATCTCGCGACAATTTTGCGCAGATAGGCCGCTGGTCCGGCCGGGATTGCCCGCCAGGCTGGAAAATATCCAAATTGTTTAACCTTTTCCTCTAAACGGGTCTCCATGACGCAGGAATGTGCCTGGAGGGAGAGGAGCGGTGGACCGGTTCGTTGACCACCGGTTTTTGCAGGGTTGGGACATGGCCGGACATGGCTATGTCGGCGCCGACCCGTTGCTCGCCGGCGTCGATATGGCGCCCTCTGCCGATTTCGTCGAGATGTCGCCGCGCATCATTCGATGGGTGGCCGACCGGCATGGTCGGCTGATCGGATGGTGGTCGGTATCGGGGCCGTCGCTGCGACCGGCGATCGATCCTGTCGGCCGTGGCTGGCGGGCGCTGCTGGACGCGGCTGATCGCCGCGCCCTGATCGCCGCCAGCAAGGAACGGCAGCCGTCCCCCATCATGGTGACATTGTCGCTCGAACCGGGCCGCCCGCGCTGGTGCCGCGTCGAGATGCGGCGTCACCCCCTGCCCGGCGGGGACTGGCGCTATTACGGCATCGTGGCGGATGCTCAGCCCTATCATGAATTGCTGTCCGCAGCTGTCGCCGAAAGCCGCGATCACTATCGCTGGTCGGTCGCGCTCAGCCCGCAGGTTCCCTGGACTGCCGGGCCTGACGGAGCGATCGAGGAAGTCGGGCCTCGATTCGCGGAAATAACCGGCATTTCGAAAGACGAAGCGCTTGGCCAGGGATGGGCCACGGTGTTGCACCCAGAGGATGAGACCCGCGTGCTGGGAATATGGGATCGGCATCTCGCCAATGGGGAACCGGTCGATATCGAATATCGCGTGCGGTTGCGCTCTGGCCATTATCGCTGGATGCGAGCCTGCGCGGCGGCGCGGCGCGACGCGGATGGCCGGATCATTCGCTGGTATGGATCGCTGGAAGACGTGCATGAACGGCATATGGCCGAGCATGATCTCGCCCAAAGCGAGGAGCGGTTCCGGCTGGCGATCCAGTCGGCCGGACTTGGGATATGGGATTTCGACAGCAGGACGGGACAGCGCAGTTGGTCGCCGGAATTGCGCGCAATGCTGGGCGTGTCGCCAGATGTCACGCCGACGACCGAACTGGCGCTGTCGCTCGTCCACCCGGATGATCGCCCGCGCTTGCAGGACAAATTGGCCGCGGTTGCCGGCGGCGGCCTGCCAGCGCATTTTGAAGACATGCTGCGGATATATCGCGCCACCGACGGCGCGCTTCGCTGGATCAAGAGCACGGGCTGGACGACGCGGTGCGATACCGACGGGTCGGTTCGCATCATCATCACGTTCCTGGACGTGACCGAACAGCAGGACAGCGAACGGCGTATTCGCTGGGCGGCCACGCATGACGCCATGACGCGACTGCCCAACCGGTCGTCATGGCAACAGACGCTGGACGACATGGCCAAGGCGGCGCGCCGGTCGGGGGACAGTTTCGCCCTTCTTTTGATGGACATAGACGACCTTAAACGGACCAATGATTCACTGGGCCACGATGCCGGCGACGCGCTGTTGTGCGCCTTTGCCGAGCGGTTGCAGGCCGCGGCTCCGCCCGATGCGGTCATCGGTCGCCTGGGCGGCGACGAATTTGGCCTTTTGTCCAGCACGTTGAGTGATGCGACCCGCGCCGAAGCCTGGGGCAAGGCGCTGATCGAAACCCTGCGCCGACCGCATATGCATGAAGGGCGCTCGCTCGATTGCGGCGTCAGCATGGGCGCGGCGCTGTTCGGCGGCGACGCCGGCAGCGAAGGGGATGAGCTGTTCAAGGCCGCCGACCTGGCCCTTTACACGTCGAAGGCGGCCGGGCGCGGGCGGCTGACGCTGTTCCATTCCAGTCTGCGCGCCGAGGCGCAGCAGCGCAGCTCCATGATCCGAATGGCGCGCCAGATCATCGCCGACGACCTGATCATGCCCTATTACCAGCCCAAGATCGACCTGCGCACCCGTATGGTCACGGGCTATGAGGCGCTGTTGCGCTGGTGTCATCCGCGCCTGGGCGTGCAGTTGCCCGGCAGCATCGCTGCCGCCTTCGACCATGGGGAGATCGCGGTCGGACTGACCCAGACGATGCTGGACAAGCTGCTGCGCGATATCATCCGATGGCTTGATGCGGGGCTTGATCCGGGCAGCGTGGCGTTCAACGCGTCGGCGGCCGATTTCACTCATGCCGGCTTTGCCGATTCGGTGTTGGAACGACTGCGTCTAGCCAATATCCCCACGCGCCATCTTGAGTTGGAGGTGACGGAAACCGTGTTCCTGGGCCGGGGCGCGGATCAGGTCGCCACCGCGCTGCGCTGTTTCGCCAAGGAAGGGGTGCGAGTCGCACTGGACGATTTCGGCACCGGCTATGCCTCGCTCAGCCACCTCAAACATTATCCGGTCGATGTGCTCAAGATCGACCGCAGTTTCGTCAGCAACATGGACAATGACGCGGGCGACGCGGCCATTGTCGATGCGATCGTCAAGCTGGGTGACAGTTTCGGCATGGAAGTCGTGGCGGAGGGCGTCGAGACGGAACTTCAGGCGCAATTGCTGCTCGCCCATGGCTGCCCCATCGGCCAGGGTTTTCATCTGGGCCGGCCCCAGCCTTTTGACGTCGTCACCGCCAAGATGCGCTAGAGCATTCCCAGGTTGCTCTCTCGCGGTCGGCGCTGCCGCGAACGCTCCATTCAGCCGCCCGTATCGACCTGCGCCGGGCCGAACCGGTCGATCGCCTGGAACAGTTGCGTCAGTGCGTCGCGTTCCTCCGCCTCGATTTCAGGCCGCCATATCTCGAACAACAGCACGACCCGCGTGTCCGAACTGCGGTTCCACGCCTCATGCTCGATGCTGTCGTCGAACAGCAGCATCTCGCCCTTGCGCCATGTCCGCGTTTCCGCCCCGACCCGCAGCGCGCATCCGTCTGGCGTCAGCAGCGGCAAGTGACAGATGAGGCGGGTGTTGAGCAGGCCGTGATGCGGCTGGATATGCGTGCCGGGCTTTAATAGCGACCAGAGCGCCATCGGCGACCGTCCGGCGATGACGGGAATGGGCGCCAAAGCCAAGGCCGCCATCACCGCCGGGCAGCGGTCCGCATTGGCCGCGACCTGCTCGCCATTCTGCCAGAAATACAGCGCCCCCCAGCGATCATCGTCGCGCAACGGGTTGTTGGGCGCGGGACGCAACGGGGACGTCTGGACATAGGGGGCGAAGGCAGCGGCCTCCTGCGCGCGCACCTGCTCCAGTTCCGCGACCATGGCCCCAGTCATCGCTTCCATCGGGGCGACCCAATCAAACTCCGACCGCTCGTAAAAGGCGCGCTGCGGCAGTCCGGGGAAATAGAACATGCTGGGCTGCTGCAGGAACAGGCTCTGCTTGCCCAGCAGCAGGTCGGTCGCCAGCTGGATGCGGGGCAGTGCCGGCAGTCCGCTGATCGCATCCATCAGATGATCTTCGAAAGTCCGGCTTGATCGCGCCACATAGTCCTGCGCCTTGTGCAACAACGGCTGGAGCAGGGGCGGCGCGCCTGTGGCCGCGGCTTGGGCCAGCGCGGACCGATACCAGCTGGTCGCGCCGCGCGCGTCGCCCCGCCGATCGGCATTCTGGCCCATGGCCAGCATCGCGGGCAGATTGCGAATGTCCTGGTCAAGGATGCGTCGCAGCGCCGCCGCCTCGCCATCCAGGTCGCCGCTGCGATTGCAGGCCTGCGCCAGCAGCATGGGCGGCGGTTCCTGCATGTCGCGCAAGGTGGCGACTGCTCGTTGCGCATCTCCCTGCCGCAGCGCCGCCATCGCTGCGTCCGCCAGCGCCCGTTCCCGTCCCGTATCTGTCATCGCGCCTGTCTAGTCGGCGTCGGCGGCCCGCGAAAGCGCCTTTATTCGGCCGGCGCAGCGATCATGGGGGCCGCGCGCCGTTGCAGCATGATGGCGACCAGGAACACTGCAAGGCCGCCCAGCGCCAGCCCGCTGCCGATCCAGCCGGTCGACACCAGCCCATGGCCGGCGGCGATCGACAGGCCACCCAGCCATGGGCCAAGCGCATTGGCGACATTGAAGGCGCTGTGATGCAGCGCGGCGGCCAGCGTCTGCGCGTCGCCTGCCACGTCCATCAAGCGCGCCTGCAACGGCGTGCCAAGACCGCCGCCCAGTCCGATCATGAAGATGACGAGCCCCAGCGTCCACAAATTGCCCGCCATCAGCGGGAACAGCGCCAGCGACGCCGCGCTCCACAGCATGATGCCGATGACGGTCCGATTGAGCGCCCGGTCCGCCAACCAGGCCGACGCCAGATTGCCCAATGTCATGCCCACGCCGAAAATGGCCAGCACCAGCGGCACATAGGCTTCCGACACATGCGTCACTTCGATCATGGTTGAAGCGACATAGGTGTAAACCGCGAACAGCCCGCCAAAGCCGATCGCCCCGGTCAGCAGCGTCAGCCACACCTGCGGGCGCTGCAACGCCGTCAGCTCGCGCATCGGGCTGGCCTTGGGGTCGCCCCTGTCGCGCGGCGCATAAATGGCAACCAGGGCCACGGTGGCGATCGCCAGCACCGCCACGACGCTAAAGCCCCAGCGCCAGCCGAGCGCCTGGCCCATCCAGTTCGCCACCGGCACGCCGATGATCGTCGCAACCGTCAGACCCGCGAACATGCGCGCAATAGCCTGCGCCCGCTTTTCGATCGGCACCAGGCTGGCGGCAACCAACGCAGCGACGCCGAAATAGGCCCCATGCGGAACGCCCGACAGGAACCGGAACAGCAGCATCCAGTGATAGCTGGGCGACAGCGCAGACAACCCGTTGGCTAGCGCGAACATCGCCATCAGGCCGATCAGCAGCGTGCGTCGCGGCAGCCGGGCGCCAAAGGCCGCGATCACCGGCGCGCCGGCGACCACGCCCAACGCATAGGCGCTGATCGCATGACCCGCCGTCGGCGCATCGATGCCCAGGTCGCGCGCGAAGAAAGGCAGCAGGCTCATCGCCGCGAATTCGGTCGTGCCGATGGCAAAGGCGCCGACCGACAGCGCGAACAGGACAAGCGCTGGGTGCGCCTGATGGGGGTGGGCGTTCATCGCCGGCTCCATGTTGCAGTGCAATATACAGAAGCGACGCAGATGGGCGCGATGACAGCGTTGGTCAATCCCGCATTCGTATGACTTTGTTGCACCTGCCTCCGCAATGCACACAATCGTACGACGATCAGAATCATGGCGCCGTCCGCGCGATAGGCTATAGCGCCCGGCGATGGCCAGCAGCGAAGAACAGGGCGCGCATGACGCGCTGATCGGCACCGGGGCAGTGATGCTGTCGCTTTTGTCGATGAATTTGGGCGCGGCCTTCGCCAAGACGCTGTTTCCGCTGGTCGGAGCGCCGGGCGTGGCGGGCTTGCGGATCGTGCTGGCGGCACTGTTGCTCCTGTCCTTCCGTCGGCCCTGGCGGCAGGCGGTGCCGCCTGGCCTGCGCTGGCCGCTGCTGGCCTATGGCGCGACGCTCGCACTTATGAACCTGTCCATCTATCAGGCGTTCGCTCGGATCCCGCTCGGCACCGCCATCGCGATCGAGGTGACGGGGCCGCTCGCCATCGTGCTGTTCGGATCGCGCCGTCCGCGCGATTTCGTTTGGCTGGCCGCAGCAGTGGCGGGCCTGCTGATCCTGCTCCCCATTCGTGCCGACGCGCGGCTTGATCCCGTGGGCGTCGCCTTTGCCTGTGGCGCGGCCTTGTGCTGGGCGCTCTACATCCTTGCGGGCAAGCGCGTGTCGGCCGGGATCGGCGGCAATGCCGTCGCCTGGGGGATGCTGGTCGCCGCCATCATCATCAGCCCGGCGGCGGTTAGCGCCATCGATACGGCGGTTCATTCGCCCCACCTGCTGCTTGTCGCGCTCGCCGTCGCCTTTCTGTCCAGCGCCTTTCCCTACACGCTGGAAATGGAGGCGATGCGGCGGCTGTCCGCCCCGACCTTCGGGCTGCTGCTCAGTTCAGCGCCCGCGATCGGCGCGCTGGCGGGATTTGCCGTGCTGGGCGAGCGGCTGACGTCGATCCAGTGGATCGCGATGCTCAGCATCATGGTCGCTTCGGCCGGCAGCGCGCTGACCGCCGCGCCCAGGCCACGGATCGAAACGACGCCGCTCTAGGCGCCGACCTTCGCCTTGCCGACATTCAGCATCTTGCCGTTGGTGATGACCGCGACGTCGCCGATCTTCGTCACGCCGAACAGCTTCTTGGCAAATTCCGTCGGCACGCCGATGCAGCCATGGGTGCCGCGTCCATATTCGACATCGCTGCCATGGATGAAGACGCCGTCGCTGGTCAGTCGCTGCGCATAGGGCATGGGCGCATCATACAGGTTGGACACATGATCCGCGTCCTTCTGCGTGATCGGAAAGGCGCCGAGCGGACTGGGCTTGTCCGTCGCGCCATAGAGGATGACCGCTGCGCCGATTTCATAGCCATCGCGGAAAACGGACAGCGTCTCGGCCTTGAGGTCGATGGTGATGATGACCGGCCCGGTTGCGGGCGCGCCCTTTTCATCCCAGACATAATCGCCATGACGAAATGGTCCGTCGATAGCCAGCACGCGCTTCACGGTCAGCGCGCGCGGATCGATCTCCATTGGCTGGTCGCTGCGTCGTTCGACCGGCTGGGCGGCCGGGGTGGGGACTGCGGCCTCTGCGGCGGGAGAGGCCGCCTGCGCCGCGATCGGTTCAGCCTCGGCCGCAGCCGGTCGATCGAGCACATGCATCGCACCCCACGCCGCGCCGCCCAGGCCAAGGACGATCACCAGCTTGGGACCGATGCTTTTCGCCATCGCGTTGAACCATGATGCCATTGGCAATCTCCTTTCGCCGCGCAGGCTAGCAGGCAAAGGTTAAGTGACGCCTTCCCGCACGACCTCGGCCGCCGCAATGGCCGTCAGGTTGAGGATACCGCGCGATGTCACGCCGGGCGTCAGCACATGGATCGGCTTTGACAGGCCCATCAGCATGGGGCCGACCGTAGGCGAACTGGACGATGCCGACAGCGCCGTCAGCGTGATGTTGGCCGCGTCCAGATTGGGCATGACCAGCAGGTTTGCCGACCCTTCAAAGCGCGAGTCGGGGATCAGCCGATCGCGCAGCGCCTGGCTGAGCGCCGCGTCGGCATGCATTTCGCCATCGGCCGCCAATTCGGGGCCATATCGCGCACCTTCTTGTAGGCACGGCGCATCTTGCGCGCGCTGTCGGTGTGCGATGATCCGAATTGGAGTGGGACAGCAGCGCGACGCGCGGCTTGAGGCCGAAATGCGCGACTTCCGCGGCGGCCGCGATCGTCATCTCGGCAATCTGCTCGGTGGTCGGATCGGGCACCATATGCGTGTCGGTGATGAACAGCGCGCCCGCGTCCAGGATCAGCCCGGACAGCGCGTAGACGCGGCTGTGGCTCGGCACCCGATCGATGATGCGCAGCACATGCTCGACCTGTCCCCAATATTCCGACCGACCGCCGACCAGCGCGGCGTCGACCCTGCCGGTGCGCAGCAGCATGGCGGCGGTGACGGTCGGGCGGCGATAGACATGGCGTAGGATTTCATCCGCCGGCACGCCCTTGCGCGCGGCGACGGCGCGATAGGCCTCGACCAGTTCGCCCATGACCAGATGGTCGGTTTCCGGGTCGATCACCTCGACATCGCGGTCGAGGTCAAAGCTCAGCCCCAGTTCGGGCAGCTTCTGTTCCAGGATGCGGCGGCGGCCGACGATGGTCGGGCGGACAATCCCTTCGTCCAGCGCATCGCGGATTGCGCGCAGCACGCGGTCATCCTCGCCCTCACCATAGGCGATGCGGGTGCCGCTGCCGCGCGCGGCTTCGAACACCGGCAGCATCAACTGGCCCGACCGGGTATTCTGGTGGTTCAGGTTGCGCTTGTAATCGTCCAGATTGAGCGTCTTTTTCGCGACGCCGCTGTCCATCGCGGCCTTCGCGACGGCGACCGCAATCTCACCGATCAGGCGCGGATCGAAGGGGGTTGGGATGATGTAATCCGCGCCGAACACCAGCCTGCGCCCGCCATAGGCCTGGGCGACACTGTCATGCGCGGGCATGCGGGCGAGGGCGGCGATGGCATCGGCGGCGGCGACCTTCATCGCCTCGTTGATCTGCGTCGCGCCCACGTCCAGCGCGCCGCGGAAGATATAGGGGAAGCACAGGACATTGTTGACCTGATTGGGATAGTCCGACCGGCCGGTCGCGATGATCGCGTCGGGGCGGACCTCGCGCGCGGCTTCGGGGCGGATTTCCGGCTCTGGATTGGCGAGCGCGAAGATCAGCGGATTGGGCGCCATCAACGGCAGCCATTCGGGCTTCAGAACGCCCGGCGCCGACAGGCCCAGGAACAGGTTCGCGCCCGGCAGCACGTCGGGCAAGGTGCGTGCATTGGTAGTGCGGGCATAGCGCGCCATATTGGGCAACATGCCCTCGCGGCCCGCATGGATGACGCCGTCCTTGTCGGTCATCGTGACATTTTCGATCGGCAGGCCCATCGACACCAGCAGATCGACGCAGGCCAGCGCTGCCGCGCCCGCGCCCGACGTCACGAGCTTGGCATCGGCCAGCGTCTTGCCCTGCAACACCAGCGCGTTGCGCACGGCGGCCGCAACGACGATCGCGGTCCCATGCTGGTCATCGTGGAAGACCGGAATGTTCATCCGCTCTTTCAGGCGCCGCTCGATCTCGAAACATTCGGGCGCCTTGATGTCTTCGAGGTTGATGCCGCCGAACGTCGGCTCCAGCAGCGCGACCGCTTCGACAAACTGGTCGGGATCGGTCGTGTCCACTTCGATGTCGAACACGTCGATGTCGGCGAATTTCTTGAAGAGGACGGCCTTGCCCTCCATCACCGGCTTGGACGCCAGCGCGCCGATCGCACCCAGCCCCAGCACCGCTGTGCCGTTCGATATGACCGCGACCAGATTGCCGCGCGCGGTATAGTCCAGCGCCTTGTGGGGATCGGCGGCGATTTCGACGCAGGGCGCGGCGACGCCGGGCGAATAGGCCAGCGCCAGGTCGCGCTGGTTGACCATGCGCTTTGTGGGTTCGATCCGAAGCTTGCCGGGTTGCGGATAGCGATGATAGTCGAGTGCCGCGCGGCGGGTGTTGTCGTCCATGGACGCGGCCTTAGAGGCTTGCTTCCGCTAGGGCAATGGTGGAGCGTTCCCAGGGCGGCACCGGCCCGTAAAGGCTGGCCAGAAAGTCGATAAAGGCGCTGATCGCGCGCGGCGGATGGCTTTGCGGAAGGTGCACCGCGAACAGGGCAACATCGGCCGACCCGGCATAGGCCGGCAAGACCTGACGCAACGCGCCCGATGCCAAGGCGTCGCTCACGTCCCAGAGCGATCGCAGCGCGATGCCGCCCCCAGCCAGCGTCAATTCGCGCACCAGTTCGCTGCTGTTGGTGCGCACATGGCTCTGCCCTTCGATGCTGACGGGTCCCCTGGGGCCGACCAGCCGCCACGGCATCTGCCCGTCCGCGGCGAGCAATCGGTGGGCTTTGATCGCCGCGATCGTGTCCGGCACGCCATGACGATCGAGATAGCCTGGCGCAGCGCACAGGATGCGGCGATTGGTGGCGAGCCGCGTTGCAGACAGGCCGCGCCCGGGATTCGCAGTGATGCGCAGCGCCAGGTCCGCCCGCGCCTCGATCAGGTCGGCGAACGCGTCCGACAGGTCGATGGTCAGCGCGACCTTCGGATAGGCGTCGAGAAAGCCCTGGAGATAGGGCGCCAGATGCATGCGCCCGAAGGAGGTTGGCGCGGTCACGCGCAGTGGGCCGCTCACCATCGCCGACTGCCCCGACACCCGCCGCTCCGCTTCATCGAGCGCCGCCAATATGCCCCGCAGGTCGGCATGCAGCCGCTCGCCCGCCGGGGTCAGCGCCATGCGCCGGGTTGTGCGGTGGAGCAGTTTCGCGCCAAGCCGGTCCTCCAGCCGCGCTAAGCGCTTTGACACCATCGCCGGGGAAATATGCAGCCGCCGTCCGGCCGCCGCCAGCCCGCCTTCATCGACGACGGTCACGAACAGGTCATGGTCGGGGTCCATCATATTCGTTCACTACAGGAATGACTATGTTCGCATAATAGCGTCTACACGGCATAATGGCGATAGGGTAGGGGGTGGGGCGACATATTGATGCTGGGAGAAGAGCCATGACCGACCGCATGATCGACAAGTCCGGCCTCATGGTCGCGCCGTCGTTCGCCGACTTCATCGAAATGCGCGCATTGCCCGGCACCGGGATCGACCCGCACGCCTTCTGGGCCGGAACGGCGGACATCCTTGCCCGCTTCTCCCCGGAAAACGTCGCCCTGCTGCGCAAGCGCGATACATTGCAAGCGCAGATCGACAGCTGGCACGAACAGCGCCGGGGCCAGCCCCATGATGCGCAAGCCTATCAGGCCTTTCTGCACGACATTGGGTATCTCGTTCCCGAACCTGAACCATTCGCGATCGGCAGCCAGAATGTCGATGACGAAGTCGCCCGCCTTGCCGGACCGCAGCTGGTCGTCCCGATCCTCAACGCCCGCTTCCTGCTCAACGCCGCCAATGCGCGCTGGGGCAGCCTCTATGACGCGCTCTACGGCACTGACGCCATCACGGGCGCGCCGGCCGGAAGAGGCTATGACGCTGCGCGCGGCGCGCAGGTCATCGCCTGGGCCAAGGCGTTCCTCGATGATGCCATCCCGCTCGCCGGCGGCCGCTGGGCCGACCTGACCAACGCGGACATCGTCCTGCGCGATCCTGCCCAGTTCATCGGCACCAGCGAAAAGGGCAAGCTGTTCCGTCATAACGGCCTGCATATCGAGGTTGTCTTCGACCGCGACCATCCGATCGGCGCGACCGACCCAGCCGGCATCGCGGACGTCATCCTCGAATCCGCGCTGACCGCCATTTGCGACCTGGAAGACTCCGTCGCCGCCGTCGACGCGCAGGACAAGGTCGCCGCCTATGCCAACTGGCTGGGCCTGATGCGCGGCGACCTGACCGAAACGTTCGAGAAGGGCGGGACGCAAATGACGCGTGCGCTCAACCCTGATCGCGCCTACACCGCGCTGGACGGCAGCACCTTCACGCTGCCGGGCCGCAGCCTGCTGTTCGTCCGCAATGTCGGCCATCTGATGACGACGCCCGCCGTCCGCCTGCCCAATGGCGACGACGCGCCCGAAGGCATTATCGACGGCATCGTCACCAGCCTGATCGCGCTACACGATCTTAAGGGTCGTAGGGACAACAGCCGCGCCGGCTCCGTCTATATCGTCAAGCCCAAGATGCACGGGCCGGACGAGGTCGCCTTCACCGATCGCCTGTTCGACGCGATCGAGGATATGCTCGGCATGGCGCGCCACACGATCAAGGTCGGTGTCATGGATGAGGAACGCCGCACATCTGCCAATCTGGCGGCCTGCATCCATGCGGTGAAGGACCGCATCGTCTTTATAAATACCGGCTTCCTCGATCGCACGGGCGACGAAATGCATACATCGATGCAGGCTGGTCCCATGATCCGCAAGGGCGAGATGAAGTCGAGCGACTGGATCACCGCCTATGAGGATCGCAATGTCCAGATCGGCCTTGCCTGCGGCCTCAGTGGCCGGGCGCAGATCGGCAAAGGCATGTGGGCCGCGCCCGACCGCATGGCCGACATGCTGGAGCAGAAGACCGGCCATCCGATGAGCGGTGCCAACACCGCCTGGGTGCCATCGCCCACCGCCGCCACCCTGCACGCCACCCATTATCACAGCGTCGACGTCTTCGCGCGCCAGGCGGAGCGCAAGGCGGAAGCTGTCGCGCCGCTGGACACGCTGCTGTCCATTCCTGTCGCCTTTGGTCGCAACTTCTCGGAAGACGAAATTGCGCAGGAGCTGGATAATAATGCGCAGGGCATTCTTGGCTATGTCGTCCGCTGGGTCGATCAGGGGATCGGCTGTTCCAAGGTGCCCGATATTCACGACATCGGCCTGATGGAGGATCGCGCGACGCTGCGCATCTCCTCGCAGCATATGGCCAACTGGCTGCTGCATGGCGTTTGCACGGCGGACCAGATCGACGCCGCTTTCACCCGCATGGCGGCGAAGGTCGATGCGCAGAATGAAAGCGATCCGCTCTATCAGCCGATGAGCGGCCGGGAAGGGCAGAGCCTCGCCTATCAGGCCGCCCGCGCGCTTGTGTTCGAGGGGGTCGAACAGCCCAACGGCTATACCGAGCCCCTGCTCCACGCCTTTCGCGCAAAGAAGAAGGCGGAGGTTCTGGAAGACGCCTGAAAACATATCGTCAAGGACAAGGCGCTGGCCTGAACTTGGCAACGGCCCCATGCTGCGTTAGCCATCACGCTCCGCAGCACGGGAAGGGCCGTCATGACCATCATCGTCCATCATCTCAATAACAGCCGGTCGCAACGCATCCTCTGGCTGCTGGAGGAAATGGGCGAGCCCTATGAGGTGCGCCGCTACGAACGCGACGCAAAGACCATGCGCGCGCCCGCCTCGCTCCGCGCCATCCACCCGCTCGGCCGGTCGCCGGTCGTGGAGGTCGATGGCCACCGGCTGATCGAAACCGGGGCGATCATGGACTATCTCGTCGCGCGCGCCTGCAACCGGTTCGGCGCGCCGGCGGACGCGGAAAACGCGATCCGCTATCGTCAGTTTATGCATTATGCCGAAGGGTCGATGATGCCGCCGCTGCTGGCGCTGCTCGTGGTCGGCAAGCTGGGCCTGCTCGGTCGCCCGGCCAGGCCCACGGTGCAGAAAATGCTTGATGATCATCTGGACTGGCTGGAAACCGAACTGGCGACCCGACCCTATTTCGCCGGGGATGATTTCACCGCCGCCGACATGATGATGAGCTTTCCGCTGGAAGCCTCCCGCGCGCGCGGTGGCCTCGACGAAAGCCGCCCGCACCTCATCCGCTGGTTGCACGAGATGCACGGCCGGCCCGCCTATCAGGCGGCGCTGGCGGCGGGAGGTCCCTATGCCTATGCCTGACCGCCGCGCTGTCCTGCGTCTTGCAACTGTCAGCATCGGTGTCGGCATCGTCAGCCCGCGCCTGTTCGCGCAGGAGAAAGCGGGCGAGATGCTGGCCTCGATGACCGGTGAGGTTACGCCCATCGGCACGTCCGAGCGCGCTGGCAGACTGGCCCGCGCGCAGGCAGTGATGCGGGAAGCGGGCATCGACGCCTTGCTGGTCGAACCGGGGGCGAGCCTCATCTACTATAGCGGCATCCGCTGGCATCGCTCGGAACGGCTTACGGCGCTGGTGATTCCGGCCAGCGGCGCGCCGCTCGTCGTCTGTCCCTTTTTTGAAAAGCCCTCGATCGACGAATCGCTCGCAATCCCCGCAGAGGTCCGCGTCTGGCAGGAACATGAAAGCCCCTATACGCCGATCGCCGATTTCCTGACGGCGAAGGGATTGGCCAAGGGGCGCATCGGCATCGAGGAGACGGTGCGCTATTTCGCGGTCGATGGTTTGAAGGCTGCCATACCCACCGCCACCTTGGTGAAGGACCCCGTCACCCGTGCGCTGCGCATGCGCAAGACCGCGGCCGAAATCGCCCTGATGCAAAAGGCGGCCGATGTCACCATGGCCGCCTATCGCTGGACCTACCCCCAGGTGACGGCCGGCATGACCCCGGCCGACATCGGCGCTTTGATGAGCGCCGCGACGAGGCAGCTAGGCGGCAAGGTCGAATTCAACCTCGTCCTGCTGGGCGAAGCCGCCGCCTATCCCCATGGTTCCGGCAAGCCACAGGCCGTACGCGCCGGCGATGTGGTGCTGATGGACTGTGGTTGCACGGTGGAGGATTATCAGTCCGACATCAGCCGGACCTGGGTCCATGACGCGACCCCGACGCCGCAGCAGCGCAAGGTCTGGAACGACGTGGCGCACGGCCAGCAAATCGCCTTCGCCGCGGCGCAACTCGGCGCGCCGGCCGGTTCGGTCGATGACGCGGTCCGCGGCTGGTATGAAAAAAGCGGCTACGGCCCCGGCTACGCGCTCCCCGGCCTCTCCCACCGCACCGGCCACGGCATCGGCATGGAAGGGCATGAGCCGGTCAACCTCGTGCATGGCGAAACGACGAAGCTGGACATCGGCATGTGCTTTTCCAACGAACCGGGGCTCTATCTGCCCGGCACCATGGGCATCCGCATGGAGGACTGCTTCCACATGACCGAGAAGGGACCGGCTTGGTTCTCGAAACCACCCATGACGATCGAGCAGCCGATTGGTTAAAGGCGTCGCCCGCTATGAACGCGGCCGTTGGCGTTGTTCACGCGATGCCGAGCATGAGTTTCAGCTTCTTTTCAAACAGCGCCGGATCAATGGTGAAATGCCGCTCGCCCGGAATATTGGGGTCGTAGTTGATGGGACCTTCTGCCGGCAGGAGATATCCGACGCTGTGCTGCCGGAAATTGCCGATGCGGGACTGGCATTCGGTGATGTAGTTCAATGCCATGATCCGGCATCCTGCCGGGGAAAATAAGGCGTTGTGCATCGCACTGGAAAATTCGCCGACAATATAGCGCGCGTCGGCGAACAAAGCGATTTGCTCTTCCAACGACAATTTTTCAGGACTGACGGCTTCAAATCCATAGCCCGTAGCAATGTCGCGCAAGGCATCGGCATTGGCCAGGACGCGATAGGACTGCACCCGGCGCTCGACGAAGATGCGCCGGACGGGCCCGCCTTCGGTCCGGTACGGAGCAGCAAGGCTGTTCAATTCGTTCTGAACGCGATCGGAGTAGATGTACCCCTTGCCCCAATTTGGGACCATCAACTGCCCAACGAAGATGTCCTCATCGGCGTCCTTCAATTCTATTTGGAAATCGGGAAGCAGCAGTTCAATCCAACGTCGAGCGAAGGCAGGCGCATTTGCAGGCAGCAGGATTGGAATGTCGGACAGTGAAGGATCATCGCGATAGGCAGATCGGATCAGTAGAAGACGTGACACCGCTTCTAAGAGAAAGTGCCCGTAAATAATGCAGTTATAGTTCCAAACCGCCCAAGCCCGATCAACATGCCTCGACCGGGTCGCTGCGGGCGCAACATGACTTATGAAAGCAGGGTCTTCATATTTTACGACGACATATCCGGGGAAAAGAGCGTTTTTCAAGTCGGGCTCAAGCCCTTCGAATATCATCGGTATGCATGGACCAATGACGCGCACATCGTCAAACGCCCAAATGGTTGCTGCGGGTGTTTCAACCGGATACGCATGTCGCTGTTGGATCAGGGGTGTCAGTCCATCATTCCACAACATGGGAACAGCCTGATTTTTCCGGACGCTTTTCCACTCGGCAATAATGTGTGCCGTCATGTTGTTTGAACTCCACCTTCTGCGTAACGTGAGACCGCCATTGCAGGCGTCGGGTCGAATGACAAGGTCACTGGCCTTTCGGAGGCCCGTTTCGATTGCGGAGACGCCATCAAATCCCCCGCTTGTGCGGCGGGCCGCTTCCTCTTAAATCGCGTCCATGACCTCGACCAACGACATTCGCCGCTCTTTCCTCGATTATTTCGGAGGCAACGGCCACACCATCGTTCCCTCGGCGCCGCTGGTGCCGCATAATGATCCGACGCTGATGTTCGTCAACGCCGGCATGGTGCCGTTCAAGAATGTGTTCACAGGTCTTGAAACACGCCCCTACAAAACCGCGACATCGAGCCAGAAATGCGTGCGGGCGGGCGGCAAGCATAATGACCTCGACAATGTCGGCTATACCGCGCGCCACCATACGTTCTTCGAAATGCTCGGCAATTTCAGCTTTGGCGATTATTTCAAGGAACAGGCGATCACCCATGCCTGGACGCTGCTGACCAAGGAATGGGGTCTGCCCGCCGACAGGCTGACCGCGACCGTCTATCATACCGATGACGAGGCGTTCGACCTGTGGAAGAAGATTGCGGGCCTGCCGGAAGAGCGCATCATCCGCATCGCGACCAAAGATAATTTCTGGGCAATGGGCGACAGCGGTCCGTGCGGTCCCTGCTCGGAAATCTTCTACGATCATGGCGACCATATCTGGGGTGGTCCGCCCGGATCGCCTGAGGAGGATGGCGACCGCTTCGTCGAAATCTGGAACCTTGTCTTCATGCAATATGAGCAGGAAGCGAACGAGATCGTTTCGGAACTGCCCAGGCCCAGCATCGACACTGGCATGGGGCTGGAGCGCGTTGCCGCCGTGATGCAGGGCGTCACCGACAATTATGATACCGACACGTTCAAGGCGCTGATAGCCGAAAGCGGGGCGCTCAGTCGTACCGCGACCGACGGCGCGCATAAGGCCAGCCATCGGGTCATCGCCGATCATCTGCGCTCGACCGGGTTCCTGATTGCTGACGGCGTGCTGCCGGCCAATGAAGGGCGCGGCTATGTGCTGCGCCGAATCATGCGCCGCGCCATGCGCCACGCGCACATCATCGGCGCGAAGGAGCCGCTGATGTATCGCCTCGTCTCCAGCCTCGTATCGGAAATGGGCGGCGCCTATCCCGAACTGGTCCGCGCCCAGCCGCTGATCGAGGAAACCCTGCTGCGCGAAGAAACGCGCTTTCGCAAGACTTTGGAGAACGGGCTTAAGTTGCTGGACGAAGCGACCGGGGACTTGGCGGAAGGCGGCACGCTTGCCGGTGAAACCGCCTTCAAGCTCTACGATACCTATGGTTTCCCCTATGACCTGACCGAAGACGCGCTGCGCTCGCGCGGCCTGACGGTGGATCGCGCCGGCTTCGACGCCGCCATGGCCGAACAGAAGGCCGCCGCGCGCGCAGCCTGGAAGGGATCGGGCGAAAAGGCGTCCGACGAAATCTGGTTCGACATCGCGGAAAAGGCAGGCAACACCGAATTTATCGGCTACGCCACCACGCAGGGTGAAGGCGAAGTTCTGGCAATCGTCAAGGATGGTGTGAACTTCGACAGTGCTGCGGCCGGCGACACCGTCACGATCGTCACCAATCAGACGCCCTTCTACGGCGAAAGCGGCGGCCAGATGGGCGACGCGGGCCGGATCACGACGCAGGGCGGCTTTGTCGCGCTGGTCGATGATACGGCCAAGCCGCTGGGCCGCGTCCATGCCCATCACGCGACGATCGAGGCGGGCAGTATCAAGGTGGGCGACACCGTGCATCTGAGCGTGGATGTCGACCGCCGGGACCGTATCCGCGCCAACCACAGCGCCACCCATTTGCTTCATGCCGCGTTGCGCAAGGAACTGGGCGCGCATGTGACGCAGAAGGGCAGCCTGGTTGCGGCTGATCGCCTGCGCTTCGACTTCTCGCATCCCGAAGCGCTGACGCATGCGCAGATCGCCGCGATCGAGGCGGATGTGAACGCGCAGGTGCGCCATAATGAGGAGGTGACGACCCGCCTCATGACCCCGGACGACGCGGTCGCGGCGGGCGCCATGGCGCTGTTTGGCGAAAAATATGGCGACGAGGTTCGCGTCCTGTCGATGGGCCGGGGGGACGATGCGCATTATTCGGTTGAACTGTGCGGCGGCACCCATGTCCGCGCGACCGGTGACATCGCTCTGTTCAAGATCGTGTCGGAAAGCGCCGTCTCCTCGGGCGTGCGCCGGATCGAAGCCTTGACCGGCGAGGCCGCGCGCCTGTGGCTGGTCGAACGCGACGACAAGCTGCGGCAGACGGCCGCCGCGCTCAAGACCACTCCGGAGGATGTGCCGACCCGCATTGCCGCGCTGGTCGAACAGAGCCGCAAGCTGGAGCGCGAACTTGCCGAGGCCAAAAAGGCTTTGGCGCTGGGTGGCGGCAGCGCGGCTCAGACGGCGGGACCGGAAAAAATTGGCAACATCGATTTTCTGGGCCAGGTCATCGAAGGGCTCGACCCCAAGGAATTGCGCGGCATCGTCGATCAGAACAAGGCGACGCTGGGTAGCGGCGTGTCCGCCGTGCTTGCGGTGGTCGACGGCCGCGCCAGTATCGCAGTCGGCGTCACCGATGACCTCAAGGGTCAGATCAGCGCCGTCGACCTCGTCCGCGCCGGTGTTGAGGCGCTGGGCGGCAAGGGTGGCGGTGGCCGTCCCGACATGGCGCAGGGCGGTGGCCCCGATGGCGACAAGGCGACGGCGGCGCTGGACGCGGTGAAGACGGCGCTCGCCAGCGTGCCGGCGTGAACAGGCTTAGCCCGGTCGGGTCGTATTGATGGGTAATCAGGACGGGGTCAGTAGCTTTCCCCGCCGCACAGCACCCGGCCGGTGCCCCGATGATCGACGGTGCAGGCGGCCTTGCCGTCAATCTGAACGTCGCCTGATCCACTGGCGACGATCTTGACGGCGACGTCCCCGGTCAGCGCCACGCTGCCCGGCCCGTCATTCCCGACCTCGGCCTGTCGCGCGCGCAGGCCTTGCGCGGCGACTTCGCCCGGTCCGTTCACATGGATGTTCGCGACCCCGGCGCGTCCCGCCAGCGTCGCTCGCCCGCCACCGGCCAGCAGCAGGTCAAGCCGGTCCAATTGCACATCACTAACGGTGACGTCGCCATTGCCGCCGAGCACGATCTGGCCCCGCAGCCCTTTCAGGTGGTCGATCTGCACGGAACCGCCGCCGGTCAGCATCACGCGGTCGATCATCCCGGTCGACAGGCGCAGGGTCGCAGCGCCGCCGCTTTTCTCGCCCGGACGCAGCCTGTCCATCCCGATGGTGAGTTGTCGCCCCGACACATCAACGTGCAAGCGGTCAAGCACAGCCTGATCGCCCTCGGCACGAGCAGATGGTCCCTGCCCGGTGGCCAGGATGACATTGACTGGCGCGTCTATGCGAATGCTGTCAAAGCTGGTGATGGTATAGCCGCGCGTTGCTGCCGCCGCTGGCGATGCCGTCGCCAGCCCGAACAGGATCAGGGCGCGCAGCGCGCCTCGCCGGGGCCAAGCCCTTTTATCGTGCATTGCGCCTTGCCTTTCACCGTCACGTCGCCCGGACCCATGATGTTGATAGCGACTTTGCCGTCCGACGCGAAGTCGATGTCGCCGGCACCCAGAACGGACACGTCGGCGTCCCCGATCTTCAACGCTTCGCCATCAATGTCGCCCGCGCCGGTGATGGACAGTTTGGCCTGGTCAGTCGCGCCGGCGATCTTGATCGAGCCCGCACCGGTAATGTCGGTGGTCAAGGATTTCAGATTCACCTTGGCGATGCGAAAATCGCCCGCGCCGGTCAGCGACAGGGTCAGGCTGTCGCCTTCCGCCCGGTCGAGATCCAGGTCGCCCGCACCGGTCAGGTCCGCGCCGGTGATGGCAGGCATCGTCACATGGATGGTGGCGCGATTCGCGCTTTTAGGACCGGACCATGTGGTGCTGGACTTGCGACCGATCAGCAGCGTGTCGCCCTTCACCCGGATATCGAGGTCGGCGATTGCCCTTTCATCGCCCTGCGCCCGGACGGAAAATTGGGGGCTGATCGTGACTTTGACATTGTCAGGGCCGGTTGCGTCGATGGCGGTAAAATCTCGGAGGGAGGACCAGTCCTGCGTTTTAGCCGCGCCACTCTCCGCCGTGGGCGACTCATCGGTACGCGAGCAGGCGCTCGTGGACAGAAGCAGGCTCGATAGCGCCAGCGTCAGAAGGGGGAAGGACCGGGACATCGCAATCTCCTGATGTGTATTGCTTATATAATACACAAGATGATGGCGGTTCCAAGCCTCTTGTTCGTCGGCGCTCTTGATGATCAATGGACTTTTGGAAAAGCGGAGTGTGACCATGAAGCGCCTAGCCCTGACACTGCCATTTGCGGCGCTCATGCTCAATTCGGCGGCAGTCGGCGCCGAAGATGCCGCCCCGGACGATGGCACGCGCTGGTGGGGTCATGTGCAGGTGCTGGCCGGCGACGATATGGAAGGGCGCGGCACGGGCACGCCCGGCTATGACAGGGCTGCGGACTATGTCATCGGCGCATTCCAGTCGCTCGGTCTGAAGCCCATGGGGACCGATGGCTACAAGCAGCCGGTTGCCTTTGTCGAGCAGATCATTCGATCCGACAGCAGCAGCGCTGTCCTGCTCGGTTCGGGCGGGGAAACGCCTTTGTCCGTTCCCGGCGACCTCATCTTTTCTGGCGGCGGCGGTCCGGTTCCCGAGCGGATCGACGCCTCGATGGTCTTTGCCGGATATGGGTTGCATCTGCCCGAAGAAGGGCATGACGATTTTGCCGGCCTTGACCTTCAGGGTAAGGTCGTGGTGGTGGTTTCAGGCGGGCCGGCAACGATCTCCGGCGCGCTGAAATCTCATGCCCGGTCCGAGCGCGCACAATATCTGGCGTCGAAGGGGGCGGTCGGGCTGATCAGCCTTGTGACGCCGAGGCAGGTCGAAATCCCCTGGAAGCGGCGCGTCAATCTGGCCGGCGCGCCCGCTCTCTATTATGCGGATGCGGCTTTACGCGAAAGTGACCGGCCCTTCCTGAACGCGCAGATCGATCCAGCCCGGTCGCAGTCGGTGTTCGAAGGATCGGGCCATGATTTTGCGGCGATCGCCGCCGCAGCTGATGCTTCCGCGCCCATCGCCGGCTTTCCTTTGGCCCAGCGTTTGAGTGCGCGGGTTGCGGCGACGCGGCGAAACCTGTCGTCGCCCAATCTCATTGCGGTCATGCCCGGCAGCGACCCCAATCTGCGCGATGAGTATGTCGTCCTCTCCGCGCATCTCGATGGCTATGGCATTGGCACGCCGGTCAAGGGCGACGCCATCTATAATGGCGCGTTCGACAATGCGTCGGGTGTCGCCAGCCTGCTGGAGATCGCCCGCGCCTTGCAACAGGCGGAGCAAAAGCCCAAACGCTCCATTCTTTTTGCTATCGTCACGGCCGAGGAGAAGGGTTTGCTTGGGTCTCGTTATTTCGCCCGGCGGCCGACAGTGCCGGCCGATGCGATGGTCGCTGACCTCAATTTCGACATGGCGCTGCCCATCTTTCCCCTGACCAGCGTCACGCCGATCGGCTATGACCAAAGCTCGTTGGGCGAAGACGCCTCTGCCGTCAGCGCGGCGATGAACTTGCCTATTACGCCGGACCCGTTCCCTGATCGGAACGTCTTCATCCGGTCGGACCAATATGCCTTCATCCGACAAGGCATTCCCGCTTTATTCTTCAAATATGGGTTTAAGGCCGGGACGCCTGAGGCTGTGGTGGAAAAGGCATGGCGCGCCAATCTCTATCATTCGCCCTTTGATGATCTCAACCAACCAGTGCTACCGGCGGAAACCGCGAAGCTGAACGCCTATGTCACGGCGGTGGCGCTGCGCGTGGCCAATGCACCGGAACGCCCAAGGTGGAATGCGGATAGCTTCTTCAAGCGGTTCGCGCAATAGAAGCCGGCGCCAATCATGAGCCGGCTCCCATGGCCATGGACGTCAGGCTGGCGCTCGATCGAGATAGGGCAAGCGGTCGGTCAGCACCGACGGAAGGCCGTTGACGATGATCGAGCGCGTCTGATGCCAAAGCGCGGAAAGCAGCAACAGGGCCGATCCGATCACAAGACTGGTGAGCGCCCAGGAAAGCTCCACTGCGCCCGCCTGCTTGAACAGGGCGTAGAGGGCGAAGAGAACATAGGCGAGGCTGGAGACCAGCAAAGCGCGCCGGTCGATCGCAAGCGCGACAAGGCCAAAGGCGATGTAGAGCGCGACGACAAGCAAGGCACGGCCGGCACCAATTTCGCCCCCATTCAGAACGCCCAACAGATGAAAAAGCGAATGGGCGATCATCGGGGCTGCGGCCAGATGCAACCAGAAAGCAACGTCCGATCGACGCGTCAGGCGCGCCCGGTCGGTCATGTCCCAGCGCATCGCCAGCAGGAAAATCACCAGACCCGATGCCAGCAGCATCAGGAAGGGCAGAGTGCGGTTATCGGGGAACGCGGCCATGACGAGGCCAGCCACCACGCCGGCGCCGGCCGCTGCCCCCGCGGCTACGGTGATCGGGACCATGAACCGCCGCCAGTGCAGGGCCGCGCCAGCCAGGCCGACGGCGGCTGCGGCCGACAGGATCAGGGATTCGGCGCGATCGCCGGATCCGGGCCAGATTTGCGCGCCGAGCGCGCCCGCAGCGAACGCAATCCCCCCAACAAAGCCGCACAGCAATAAAATGGAGGGCAGGGCCATACGCCGCTGCCGGGTGAAATATTCCGCAAGGCCCCAGCTCGCCGCCGCGACCAGCAGGCCGGACATGAAGGTGGGATGATGGTCGGGCGCTCCGAATCGCAGGCTGTCGCCCAGCCAGCCGAGCGCGACCAGCAGGATGACGCTGGCGATAGCGACGAAGATGTCGTTGAATCCAGTCAGTAGCCGGAATTGTTCTTCATCCACCGCAACGGTCGCCCGCGATCGCGCGACATGATCGCGCAACGCCTGTGCGGCCTCGGGAGACAGAATGCCGGCCGTTACGGCATCCTGCAAATCGCTGTCGCTATACATGGCTTATCCTTCCCGAAAGGGTTCGATGCCGGGATATTAGCATCACTGTATTATTCAATCAATACAGTCGTTTTATGCTTTTTCTGCGACTTTCCCGATGTTAGCGCGGAACGATCGATAAGAGAGGACGCTGTTCATGACCTTGCCGCCGTTGCTTAGGGACCGGTTGTCGCTGCCGTTGATCGGTTCGCCGATGTTCATCATTTCGCAGCCCGATCTTGTCATTGCGCAATGCCGCAGCGGGATCGTGGGCGCCTTCCCGTCGCTCAATGCCCGACCGGCGGGCATGTTCGAAAGCTGGTTGCAGCAATTGGGGGAGACGTTGGGCGAAAGCGATGCGCCCTTTGCCGTCAACCTGATCGTCCACCGCACCAATAGCCGGCTGGAAGAGGATCTGGCGCTGTGCGTGCGCTATCGCGTGCCCATCGTCATCACGTCACTTGGCGCGCGGGAAGACGTCAATGACGCCATTCACAGCTATGGTGGCATCGTCCTGCATGATGTCATCAACAATGTCTTCGCCCGCAAGGCGGTGGAAAAGGGCGCGGATGGCCTGATCGCCGTTGCAGCAGGGGCAGGGGGGCATGCGGGCACGCTGTCGCCCTTCGCCCTGATCCAGGAAATCCGTGCGTGGTTCGATGGACCGCTCGCCCTGTCGGGATCGATCGCGACGGGCCGGGCGATCGCGGCCGCGCGCATGATGGGTGCGGACCTTGGGTATATGGGCACGCCCTTCATCGCGACCGAGGAAGCCAATGCGCAGGCGGCCTACAAGCAGATGATCGTGGACGGCAGCGCGCAGGATATCGTCTATTCCGATGTCTTTACCGGTGTACTGGGCAATTATCTGCGCCCCAGCATCGTTGCCGCGGGACTTGATCCCGACGCGCTGCCCAAGGCGAAGGATATGGATTTCGCCAGCCTGACGGGTGGAGAAAAAAAGGCATGGCGCGACGTCTGGGGCGCGGGGCAGGGCATCGGCGCCATCGCGAAGGTTCAGCCGGCCGCCGATTTCATTGCCGGGCTGAAGGCTGACTATAGAGCGGCGGTGGAGGGGTTTACGGCCTGACGCGCGCGACCGCGCCGGACGGCATGTCGGGCCGCAGGAAGCGAAGCGTCTCGGCAATGAAGCGGTCGAACTGATCATGGTGCAGCCAATGGCCGGCATTGTCGAACTCGGTCAGGCTGGCATCGCGAAAATGCGTCATGCGCCCGTCCTTGGCCGGGTTGGACGCCCAGCTGTCGCGCCCCAGATAGAGCTGGACCGGACAGGTGATCCGGCTCCAGAAAGCCGGCAGTTCTGCGTCCGATGCCGCCTCCGGCGCGATGCCTTTCATATAAGGATCGAATTTCCAGCTATAGCTGCTGTCTTCGTTGCGATTGATGCCATGTTGGGTCAGATGCATCGCCTGCTCCAGCGTCAGTTTCTCGTTACGTTCGCGCATCCGGCCCACTGCGGCCTCCAGCGTCGGGTAGGAACGGGGCGTGCGATGCGCGCGGGCCCGGCGACCTTCGATCCAGTCGACCCAAATGTCAGGCGCTGCCTGTTCCTGTCGTTGAGCGACGGCGTCGGGAGACAGACCCAATCCCTCGATCGCCACGATCTTGTCGACCTTGTCCGGAAAGAGGCCGGCGAACCGCAGGCTGATCGATCCGCCCAGCGAATGCCCCATGATCGTCACCGGCGATCGGTCGAGGAGATCGACGAGCAGAGCAAGGTCATAGACGAAATGGGCGATCGGATATGCCCCGGTGGGCGACCAGGCGCTGTCCCCATGTCCCCGCAAATCGGGCGAGATCACGTGAAAATCCTGCGCCAGGACACGCGCGGTCCAGTCCCAGCTATGCGCATGATCGAATCCGCCATGGACCAGGATCAACAAAGGGGCAGAAGGATTTCCCCAGTCCAGATAATGGAGGCGCGACCGCAGGGAGGTGAAGAAATGCGATGTCGGAGTAGGTACAGCCGGCATGTTCCAGGATCCTGCGGTAGCGTTTTGCATGTCCGCACGACCATTGGCGCGCCCACTGCATCTTGCAAGCGCGAATAAACAATAAGGCGTATTTTCCGTGATTTCTGAGCGCTATGCGGTGAAATTGCCGTCTTGCGGCAAGATCAGGGACAATGATTGTCGTTAAAGTGGATCGGTCGATGGGCCAAACGAGATGCGCTCTTTCCCTGAGGAAAGTGCGCCGACCTGATTGACCAGGCGAGCCAGTTGCGCTTGGCGGAAGGGTTTGTCCAGTCTTGGCCGGCTGCTGGAATGGGCTGGCAGTTCGGCAAAGCCGGTAATGATAATGACGGGAAGGTGAGGATGGGCCTCCTCGATGGCGTCGGCCAACTGCGCGCCCGTCATGCCGGGCATGGCATGATCGGTGACCACCATGTCGATGCGGGATTGTTCGAGCATGCGCAACGCGTCGGCCGCACTTCCGGCCCGAAAGACGGTGTGTCCCAGATCCTCCAGCATGCCAGCCGTGTTTGTCAGGACCAGGTCGTCGTCGTCGACCGCCAGGATCACGAGCGGAGTCTGCATCAGTGGGCCTTCCGGGGTGTCGGTCCCGACGATCGATGTCTCTTCCTCCTGCGAGACGGGCAACCATAGCGAGACGGTCGTGCCTGCGCCAACGGTGCTTTCGATGGTCAGTGCGCCACCGCATTGTTCGACAAAGCCATGGACCATGGAAAGGCCAAGGCCCGTGCCCTTGCCGACGCCTTTGGTCGTGAAGAACGGCTCGCGAGCCTGTTCCAGCGTCGCGCTGTCCATGCCCTGGCCTTCGTCGATCACCGACAGCTTGACGTAGGTGCCGCTCGCAAGGCCTGGAACGGTCCCCTGCGCCGTCAGCATCTCACTGGCGCTGATCAGGATCCGCCCGCCGTCGGGCATCGCATCGCGCGCATTGACCACCAGGTTCAGTAAGGCCATTTCCAGTTGGCCGGTGTCGGCATGAGCGGGCGCAAGGCTTTTCGGGAACAGACTGTCGATGATGATGCCCGGTCCGACGCTGCTTTGCAGCATGTCGGTCATGCCGTGGACCAGCGCCAGGCAATCGACGCTTTGCAGCTTCAATTCCTGCCGTCTGGCAAAGGCGAGCATGCGCTGCGTCAAGGTGGCGCCCCGGTCTGCCGCAGCCATGGCATTGTCCAGGAAACGTTCTATGTCGCCGCCTTTGGCAAGGCGCATCCGGGCCAGCTCGAGACTACCGACGATCACGGCAAGCAGATTATTGAAGTCATGCGCGACGCCGCCCGTTAATTTGCCGATTGCGTCCATTTTCTGCGCCTGCATGATCGCTGCGCGGGCATCCTCCAGCGCCAGCTGGGATTCGCGCCTTTCGGTCAGGTCACGCGTGACCTTGGCAAATCCGATCAGCTGTCCTGCGGAATCGCGTATGGCGTCAATAACGGCATTGGCCCAGAAGCGGCTGCCATCCTTGCGGATGCGCCAGCCTTCCGATTCGAACCGGCCATCGCGCTCGGCGCTGTGCAGGGCGCGGGAAGGAAGGCCAGCAATGCGATCATCCTCCGAATAGAATAGGGCGAAATTCTTACCCAGAATCTCATCCGTCTTATAGCCCTTGGCGCGCTCGGCGCCCATGTTCCAGCTCGTGATGGTCCCGACGGGGTCGAGCATGTAAATGGCGTAGTCCGATACGCTTTCGACCAGCAGGCGAAACCGCTCCTCGCTCTTGCGCAGCGCTTCGTCCGCCGCGCGACGTTCGGTCAGATCGCGCGTGACCTTTGCGAAGCCCAGCAATCGCCCATCGGTATCACGGATGGGATCGATCACGACATTGGCCCAGAAATGGGTGCCGTCCTTGCGCACGCGCCAGCCTTCGGCTTCAAATCGCCCTTCCTGCTGTGCCGTCGCCAGCGCGGCAGCGGGTATCCCTGCGGCCTGATCCTGGGGTGTGTAGAAGCGGGAAAAATGCTGGCCGATAATCTCGTCGGGCTCATAGCCTTTGAAGCGGCGCGCGCCGGCATTCCAGCTGGCAATCCGGCCATCGGTATCCAGCATGAAGATCGCATAATCCGTCACGCTCTGAACCAATAATTCAAACCGGTTGCCGCTATATTCCGATGGGAGGGTGTTCATTTAGTCCCCTTATGGTTCGCTGGCCCGCGCGAACCTGCTTTTGCCTGAGCAAAACGTCCCGTGTCCCCGATCGTTCCCGTAGAGATGCGGGTGCGCCGGGCAAGGCGACTTGACTTGGCGACCACCTCTGCCCACCACGCAGGCGCGGATCAAGGAGCAGCCAAGGCATGGAAATGAAGGCAGGGACGGTCATCACGGTCATCGGCGAAGCGATGCTGGAACTCAGCCATGGTGACGGCGCCAGCTGGAATTTGCGCTATGGCGGGGACGTCATCAATACGGCCGTCCATCTTGCCCGTTTCGGGGATAAGGTTCGGTTGGCGAGCGCGCTTGGCACCGATCCGATGAGCGCGCATCTTATCGCGCAATGGCAGGCGGAAGGCGTGGATACGCAGCTCGTTCTGGCTGCGGCCGATCGCCTGCCCGGCCTGTATGCGATCGAGACGGATGCCGCGGGTGAACGCAGCTTTCACTATTGGCGAAGTGAAGCGGCCGCGCGGCGCATGTTCGCCTTGCCCGACAGCGATATGATGGTGGCAAACGCGGCGCAGTCTGACCTGCTCTATTTCTCGCTCATTACGCTGGCCATTCTTCCCGATGAAGGGCGCGAAGCGCTGCTGGCGCTGTGCGAACAAGTGCGGGCCAATGGCGGGCGCGTGGCGTTCGACGGTAATTACCGGGCGCGGCTCTGGCCCGATGTAGCGACGGCGCGGCACTGGAGGGATCGCGCGATCGCGATGGCGGATATGGGCCTGCCCACGCTGGCCGACGAGGTCGAGATGGGTGAGGCCGACGACGCGGCCGACGCGGCTGCCCGCTGGGGCGCGGGCGAGGGGCGTGAAATCATCGTGAAGCTGGGCGGCGACGGGTGTCTGGTCGATGGCCAGCAGGTCGCTCCACCACGCCGGATTGACGTGGTCGATTCGAGTGGCGCGGGCGATGCGTTCAATGCCGGCTATCTTCATGCCCGGCTCGCCGCATCCTCTCCGCTCGAAGCGGCTTTGGCCGGCCATCGCCTTGCCGGATGGAATATCGGCCGGCGCGGCGCGATCCCGGACAAGGACGCCAACGCCCCATATGACGCCCGTTGACAGTATCGGGCCGCTGCGCCATTGAGCTTCAGCCTCGCGGGTGTAGCTCAATGGTAGAGCAGCAGCTTCCCAAGCTGACGACGGGGGTTCGATTCCCCTCACCCGCTCCATTTTCCGATCTCAGGGCGTCCCCGACAGCTTTACAAACCGCTGAAATCTGCGGTATTTTTCGGGTCATCCGGCTCGTGAAATCTCGCCTCATGCCATGGAAGCCCAGGCAAATGTGGGGCCTTTTTCGAAAATAGCGGGCCAAAAAATGCACGAGGCCCCCAAGGGTGGGGGCCTCGCCATGGAAGGCCTGACCTATGTCATTGACTGATATAGCAATTCGTCGAGCCAAGACGCGCGACAAGCCCTACAAGCTGTATGATGAGCTGGGCCTCTTTCTGGTGATCTCCCCGTCTGGCTCGCGACTCTGGCGGATGAAGTTCCGTCACGGCGGATCTGAGAAAAAACTCAGCTTCGGCGCTTACCCTCAGGTGAGTCTGCGCGACGCGCGCAAAATGCGCGATGACGCTCGCGACCTGCTCGCGGAAGGCAAGGACCCCTCCCTTGAAAAGCAGCGGGAGAAGCTCCGGGCCGGCGCGCTGGCGGAAAACACCTTCACCAGCATCGCCAACGAATATTGCCGCAAGCGGCGCCGCGACGGTGACAGGGCCTGGGCACCGGCTACAGCCGCGCGCTGCGAATATCTCCTCAGCCTGCTGGACACCTCGATCGGCAAGATGCCGATCCATGAGATCGAGCCGATCGACGCCCTCGCCGCGATCCGCAAGATCGAGAAGCGGGGCAAGCTGGAAAGCGCGCGGCGAACCTTGCAATTGGCCAGCGCCGTGTTCCGCTATGCCGTAGCCACGGCCCGCCTGCGGTCCGACCCCACACGTGACCTGCGCGGGGCGCTGATGACCCCCACGGTCACGCATTACGGGGCGGTCACCGATGCCAGTGAGGTCGGCGACCTGCTCAGGGCCATCGATGGCTACGAAGGCCAGGGCATGACGAAATGGGCACTGCAACTTGCACCGCACGTCTTCGTGCGCCCCGGCGAGCTTCGTCACGCGCGATGGGATGAGGTCGACCTCGAAGCCGCACTGTGGACCATCCCGGCCGAAAAGATGAAGATGCGTAAGGCGCACCATGTGCCGCTCTCGCGCCAGTCGATCGCGATCCTGCAGGAAATCCGCTCGATCACGGGATCGTCTGGCTATGTTTTCCCGTCGATGCGATCCCGAACGCGGCCGATGTCGGAGAACACCCTCAACGCCGCCTTGCGCCGCCTGGGCTATGCCACCAATGAAATGACCGCGCATGGCTTTCGGGCGATGGCGAGTACTCTGCTAAACGAATCGGGCAAGTGGTCCCCCGACGCCATCGAACGCGCGCTGGCGCATGGTGACGGTGACAAGGTGCGCGCGGCCTATCATCGCGGAGCCCATTGGAAAGAACGGGTCGCGATGGCGCAATGGTGGTCCGATCTCCTGGATTCGTTACGGAGTGGAGCCACCATCCTGCCCTTTCCCGGGGCAATGGCTGGCTAACCGTAATGGGATC
Organism: Sphingomonas sp. SKA58; assembly: GCF_000153545.1. Taxonomy (NCBI): domain Bacteria; kingdom Pseudomonadati; phylum Pseudomonadota; class Alphaproteobacteria; order Sphingomonadales; family Sphingomonadaceae; genus Sphingomonas; species Sphingomonas sp. SKA58. The sequence continues at coordinate 1,720,743 of NZ_CH959306.1, read as the reverse complement.
AGTCCGGCTGCCGTCTCGTACGGCTGTCTCTACACGCTGGTCGACTGGGATTGGACCGCGAAGAGACTGGCGGGTTCTTGAAGGCCGCCGGGCAAAGCGGTCGTTCGCGGATCACGTTCGCTACCGGCAACTTGCGACCAAACCACGTCGTTTGCCGATTGGGTTTGAACGGCAGCTTCGGGTCTATAACTGGACGTTGGCATGCCTCCAGGGACCGGACCTTCAACGGCGGGCTAAGCGCTCCGTACATGCCACAAGAGCGGCGGGTGGAAGCGCTCAACAACGTCGTTACGTCGTACGTCCCGGCCTACACCCGCATCACAGCACGCCATATTTGGAGCCAGCCCGGTTCGCCCGTTTCATGGCATGGCATTGAAACTGCTAAGCCAATGTCTTGAGCGCATCAGGGTCAAAGGTGCGCAATTCATCCATCCGGCCAGCCTGCACCTTCTCGACCCAATCAGGATCGCCAAGTAGCGCCCGACCCACCGCGATCAGATCGAACTCGCCGCGCTCCATTCGCTCATAGAGTCCGTCAATTGATCTCGGCTCTGCGCTCTCGCCGGCATAGGCAGCCATGAATTCGCCGGACAGGCCTACCGATCCGACAGTGATCGACGGCTTGCCGCTCAGTTTTTTCAACCATCCGGCAAAGTTGAGATCGGAACCTTCGAATTCCGGTTCCCAATAGCGGCGTTGTGATCCGTGAAGAGCATCGACACCGGCATCGACAAGGGGCGCCAGCCACGCTTCGAGTTCGGCAGGTGTCGCTGCCACCTTCGTCTCATAATGCCCGACCTTCCATTGCGACAGTCGCATGATGATCGGAAAATCGGGACCGGTCGCTTCGCGTACGGCACGAACAATTTCGGCGCCAAATCGCGCGCGTCCGCTCATAACGCCGCCCCATGCGTCACCGCGACGATTTGTGAACGCCCAAGCGAACTGGTCGATAAGATGGCCGTGCGCCCCGTGAATCTCAACGGTGTCGAAACCTATGCGCTGTGCTTCCGCCGCGGCATTGGCAAAGGCGGCGATAGTGTCGGCAATGTCGGCGTCGCGCATCGGCTCGCCGAGCGGATTCCCGGCATTATCGAATCCAGAGACGCTGTCGATACGACCTTCCGGCAACCAGCCATTTATCGGATTTGGGTTGGCTCCGAGATGGCCGATCTGAAGACCGATTCGACCATTCGCCGCATGGACATCATCGACGACCCGGTGCCAGGCCTCGAACGAAGCTTCTGAATTCAACCGGGGCATTGCTGGGTCGCCGTGGGAAGCCTCACGATCGACAACGCTAAGTTCCGTCAGGATCAAACCTACGCCACCTTCTGCACGCTTGCGATAGTATGCTCCTGCCTCTGGAGGAATAATGCCGTCATCTGCAAAAAGGCGCGTCATAGGCGCCATGACAAAACGATTGGGGAGAACCAGTTTGTTGAGTGAAAAAGGTTCGAACAATGCTTCATATACCATGTGATGGTTTCCTAACCTGATCCATGCAGGTTGTTCGTAGAGGTGAGCATGTCGATTGATATAGCGTCGTGATGTTTCAGGGGCCTTGTTTATCACTTCTGCCATCTCAATCAGTCTGCAAGGAGCCAAAGAGCGGTTTTGTATGTTGGCACGCAAACTGGTATAGCATCGAAACCTAGCGTCAATTAGGCACTAGAGATCGCCTAGGTATACATGAAGGAACCGCATGCTGGACGCTCAGAACCCGGATTTGGGCAATCGCCTGCTTCTCGATCAAATTGCCGACAAATGGTCTATCTTGATCCTGTCGCAAATCTGTGAGGAACCGCTACGCTTCAATCTGCTCAAGCGCAGTATCCCCGGGATCTCGCAGAAGGCTTTGACGCAGGCTTTAAGGCGACTTGAGCGGAATGGTATCCTGCAACGTGTCGTCAGATCGACGTCACCAGTCGCTGTGGAATACCGCGTGACGCCTCTCGGCCGGACGCTCAGCGGACCGTTCTCGGCTCTTTTTGACTGGACCGAGCGCTATGCGTCGGATGTCGAAGCTGCCCGGAGTGAGTATGATGCCCGTGAAGCTCTTACGGTTCTTTGAGCGACTACAGTCATAGATTGCCGGGAGAGAGGGAAAGCGTACTGCATGTCGTTGGCATTTGCGGGTGGGGCGGCGACGGTGCTTTCCATTGATGGAAATCGCCACGCATGCCGCTCGCTTACAATCGGAACCTTGCCGCTGAGCAAGGGGCCGCTGGTCGGCGCATGGCGCAGCCTGGTTAAACCCCTCTGGTCTATCGGTTCGGTAGTTAGGTTGGTGACATCAGTTCGCCCCTGCTACACTGTTGGGCATATGCGAAAGACCATGCTGTCCCCCCAAGCCCAATCGCCCGAAGCTGCCGGCGCTGTCAGTGACCGCCGACGCCAGATTTTGGAAATTTCCGCCCAATTGTTCGCGCGTAAGGGATATAGGGGCACCACCATGCGCGATATCGGCGAAGAAGCCGGTGTGCTCGGCGGGTCGCTCTACCATCACATAAAATCGAAAGACGCATTGTTCGTCGAGTTGCACAACGTAGCGCTGGATGCAGCCGCCGAGCGCATCGCGACGGCGATCGCAGACCATGACGATGCATGGCAAAGGCTCGAAGCGGCGTGCGTGGCCATGCTTGAAATCCAGCTCGACCCGGATTCCCTGACATTGCCGATGATGAACGACTTTCGGGAAGTGCCCGCCGAGGTGAGAGCGGCGCTCATCCGACGGCGCGACCAGTTCGAAGATCAGTTTCGGAAGCTGGTCGATGCACTGGACCTACCGGCGGCGATCGACCGGTCGGTATATCGCAATCTGCTGTTGTCGCAGTTGAACACGGCTGCGGCCTGGTTTCGACCGGGCCGCCTCACGCCGGCGCAGCTCGCCCATCAGATAGCGATCGTGTTTCGCCACCAATAACGACCGGGCCTTCTCAGCCGATTAGGCTGATTAAGCGCTCGCGAATTGACTGTAACAGATGTTTGGTATAGCAGCGTCCCGGAATAGCCGGGAGTGCCGCCATGCCGAGTTACGTGCCGCCAATCGAGGATTACCGCTTCCTCCTGAACGAGGTTCTCGGCTTCGATGCCCAGACGTCGGAGCTCGGGTTCGAGGTGGATGCCGATCTGGCGGCCTCGGTGCTGGAAGAGGCCGGACGATTATGTTCGGATCGCCTCTATCCGCTAAACCGGGAAGGGGACGAAAAGGGTAGCCAGCTGGTCGATGGCGTCGTGCGCACGCCGCCGGGTTTCGCGGATGCGTATCGCGACTTTGCCTCGGCGGGCTGGGCCTCGCTGTCGGCGGACCCCGCGTATGGCGGGCAGGGGCTTCCTTTCATCCTGCAGCTCTGGCTCGACGAGATGATGTCGGCGGCGAACCTGTCGTTCGGCCTTTTCCCCGGTTTGACGCGCGGCGCGTGCGAGGCGATCGCAGCCCATGCCGATGACCAGCTCAAGACTGCCTATCTGCCCCGCATGATCAGTGGCGAATGGACCGGCGTCATGGCGCTGACCGAAAGCGGGGCGGGCACCGATCTGGCCTTGCTCAAGACCAGGGCTGCGCCGCTGGACGACGGCTATGCCATCACCGGCACCAAGATCTTCATCTCCTCGGGCGACCATGATTTCGGCGGCAATATCGTCCATCTCGTGCTGGCGCGCTTGCCGGACGCGCCAGCCGGGGTGAAGGGCATCAGCCTGTTCCTGGTGCCGAAATTCCTTCCCGACGAAAGCGGTGGTTTCACCGCGCGCAATACCCTGTCGGTTGGTGCTCTCGAAAAGAAGATGGGTATCCACGCGCAACCGACCTGCGTGATGAATTATGACGGTGCTACCGGCTGGCTCGTCGGCGAGCCTCATCGGGGGCTGGCGGCGATGTTCACTATGATGAACACTGAGCGGCTGATGGTCGGTATCCAGGGTCTCGGCATTGCCGGCGCGGCCTATCAGCAGGCAGCCGCTTATGCGAAAGATCGCCTGCAAGGGCGGAGTGCCGATGGCAAGGCCGGCCCCGTGGCGATCATCGATCATGCCGATGTGCGCCGGATGCTGCTGGGCGTGCGCGCCTTTGTCGAAGCTGGGCGGGCCTTGGCCGGGTGGACAGCGCTGCAACTCGACCGCGCACAGGCGCATCCCGACCCTTCGGAGCGCGCCCGAGCGGATGCGCGCGTCGCGCTGCTCACGCCGGTGATCAAAGCGGCGTTTACCGACCTTGGCTTTGAAGGAGCCGTCCAGGCGCAGCAGGTGTTCGGCGGTCACGGCTACATCCGTGAATGGGGGATGGAGCAATTCGTGCGCGATGCACGCATCGCCCAGATTTACGAAGGCACCAACGGCGTCCAGGCGATGGATCTGGTCGGCCGCAAACTCGGTATGGGGGGCGGCACCGTCGTCGAGGAGTTTTTCGCGTTGATCGACGCGGATCTCGACAGTCTTGCGGAGGCGGCCGTCAACCACTCGGTCGTGGCGCAGACGCGACAGGCGCTCGCGTTGTTGCGGACGTCGACCGTCGCGCTGCGTGGCGCCGATGCCGATGCGACGGGCGCGGCGGCGGTCGACTATCTGCGGTTGTTCGCGTTGGTCGCAATGGGGTGGATGTGGTCCCGGATGGTCGGCGCCGCGATCAAGGGCAACTCGCCGCTCCATGCCGCAAAGCTCACCGTCGCCACCTTTTTCGGACAGCGGGTCTTGTCGCAGGTCCACGGGCTGGCAGCGAGCATCGCGGCGGGTGGGCAAAGCATCATGGCACTTCCAGCGGAAGCTTTTTGAACGAACGGGGAATTGGAAATGGCGGTTCAAGTGGAACGAAACGGCGCAACCAGCGTGCCGCGCCTGTCCAACGGTGCCGTGATGCCCTGTCGATAGCCAATGGCTTTGTCGATCAGATCGGTGAAACTGCGACGGCAGCCGAGGCTGATCCCGATTGCCAGGCCATCGTCATGGCCGGCGCCAGCAGGCTGTCATTGCGACCAGATCAGACTGTCGACACTGGCCGATCGGCTGCAATTCTAAGCGGCATGCCGGAACGGCTGGGCCTGGCAGCCCGCTCCCTTGATCGAACAACTGGCGGCGCAAGGCCGCACATTCTTAGACCTGAATGCATGAAGCGCCACGATGTGGCGATCGGAGACAGACAATGACGGACGTATATCTGGTTTCTGCGGCGCGGACCGCTATCGGCAGCTTTAGCGGGTCATTGAAGGACCAGAAGCCGGGCGAACTGGCCGCCCATGTGGCGAAAGCGGCGATCGCGCGCGCGGGCATCGACGCCGCCCTGGTCGGTAATGTCGTGTTGGGTAACGTCATCCACACCGAACCGCGTGACGCCTATGCGGCGCGGATCGCGGCGATCGGCGCGGGCATCCCCCAGGAATGCCCCGCGCATACGGTGAACCGGCTGTGCGGATCAGGGCTGCAGGCCATCATAGCCGCGGCACAGTCGATCCTGCTCGGCGATTGTGAAATTGCCCTTGGTGCAGGTGCAGAGATCATGAGCCGCGCGCCCTATTTCGCACCAGCCGTCCGCTGGGGTCAAAAAATGGGGGAGGCGGCTCTTGTCGACGGGCTCACCGGCGCATTGACCGATCCGTTCCAGGCGATCCATATGGGCGTCACCGCGGAAAACGTCGCGGCGCGCTACGGCATCAGCCGCGAAGCGCAGGATAACCTCGCGCTGGAAAGCCAGCGTAGGGCAGCCCATGCCATCGCCGAGGGCTATTTCCGCGAACAGATCGCCCCCGTGGATATCATCGCGCAGCGCAAGCCCGTGACGTTCGACACCGACGAATATGTCCGCACAAATGCCGGCCCGGAAGATTTCGCCAAGCTCAAGCCCGTGTTCCAGAAGGACGGCACCGTTACCGCTGGTAATGCGTCGGGCATCAACGATGCCGCCGCAGCGGTGATCCTCGCGAGCGGGGAAGCTGTGCGGACCCACGGCCTCAAGTCGCTCGCGCGCCTTGTCTCTTATGGCCATGCTGGCGTCGATCCCGCCTATATGGGCATCGGTCCGGTGCCTGCGACCCGCCAGGCGCTTCAACGGGCAGGACTGACGGTCGCCGACCTGGACGTCGTCGAAGCCAACGAAGCGTTCGCGGCACAGGCCTGCGCGGTCACGAGCGAACTGGGTTTCGACCCTGGGAAAGTTAACCCCAATGGCAGCGGGATATCGCTTGGTCACCCGGTCGGCGCGACGGGGGCGATCATCACGACGAAACTGGTCTACGAACTGCAACGTACAGGCGGCCGTTACGGGCTGACGACGATGTGCATCGGCGGTGGACAAGGCATCGCCGCGGTGTGGGAGCGGGTCTGACTTCCGTAGCGAGGGTACGGAGAGGCAGCGCCTTCACAAACGGGTTGGCGGGCAATCGTGGAATGATCGTCAGGCCGCGACCTTGTGGCATCTTCCATCCTCGAGCCCAAGCCGACCCGGTGAACGTCCAAAGTGACGACTGAACTTCGTGACGGCGTGAAGGTAGGGACGCTGGGTAGCCGGCGACAAGTTGCGCAACATCATGTCGTCGATCATATGACGGAGCAGCGGGCTCACCGCTGTCGTGGTATCCGCCATAAGGTGGTCTCCTGATCAGGTGGTGGTGGTCTCAGCACCCGCACCTTCTCATCAGGAGACCATTTCAGCCAATAGGCAAACCTCTCCCACGCTACCTCTGTTCAATCCGGTTTGCCCGTGGACCAGTGCGCCGTCAGAACCGATAGCCGACCATCAGACTGAACACACCGGGATCGACCTTGACGTCGATCGTCCGGGCAATGTCGCCTACTCCGGGCGTCGTCGTGGTGAGGGTGGCCCTGGTGTCGATCCAGTAGCGCGAGTAGGCCATGTCGAGCATCCAGTTCTTCGCGATAGGAATTTCCGCGCCGAGCTTCACCACGGGGCCCCAGGAATCCTTCAGCTTGGAGGAACTGCCGGTGCCGCCAAACGCGCCGGTATATCCGGCACTCACGTGCCTGTTGGCGAAAGATGTGTAGTTCACCCCGGCGCCGACATAGGGCCGAATGCCCGGCAGGTCGGTGACGGTATAGGTTGCCAGCACCGCGGGGAACCAGGCTCTCGCTGTCCCCACCCGGCCGAGCGCCGCCCCCGCGCCAGCACCATCGAACTTGATCAGGGGCGGGGCGCCCGCCTGCACCACGACCGACCATGGCCCCGAGATCTTCCGCTCATAGACCAGCGCAAGGGTGCGCGTATTGCGCAAGTGGGTTTGAATTCCCGGTGGCGTGGTGCCGGGAAGTCCGACCAGGTCGTCGGACTTCGTGTTGAAGCCAATTTCGGCATAGCCGATCTTCAGCGTGTTGGCAGCCGCTTCAGATTGTGCATGTGCAACAGTGCTGCCAAATGCAAGGGCAAGCCCCGCGACAGAGACGCAGGCGGCTTTGATGTTTGACATATTCTCTCTCCTTTGGACTGGTCATTGCCAGCTGATTGTTGGAATGAAATGCTTGCGGCAAAGCGGCTCTGGCATCGGAAAACACCCGCTCAAGCCGACTTTTTGGTTGCTCCTGTAGAGGGCTGGCCACGCCGCCAGGGGTTGATGTCCCTGGCCGGGCACTGGCGAAGCCACGCTTGTTCCGTCATGGCCCGCCTGTGGTGGAATAGTGCCACGTCACAGGTCGAGCACCAGAGGCCCGCTCCCGGTTCCCCGGGATACGCAGAGTAGAATCTTGTTTCCTTTTTCGCGTTCCGCCGTCGTTAGGACTGCATCGCGGTGCTCGATTTCGCCGGAGAGGACCCGGCACTGGCAGGTGCCGCAGACGCCCTGACGGCACACCGTGTCGATAGCGAGACGTTCGCTTTCGAGAACCTCCACGATGCTCTGTCCCACTTCAACCCGCAGCTGCCGACCGCTGCGCGCCAACTCGATGGTGAAAGGTACATCAGGGTGCGAAGGGCGGGGCGGGCTGAAGCTCTCGGTCGCAATCGCGTCCGCCGGCCAGCCCATCGTTGCCGCGACCGCCTTGACACGTTCCATGAAGCCCGCCGGTCCACACAAAAAGACCTGATCGTCCGCCTGATATTGACCGAGCGCGCTGGCGATCTCACCGTCCTCAATGCCTTTGCCGTCGTCGCAATGCAACTGGATACGCGCTGCGAACGGAAAGCGTTGAAGCGTCTGGTCGAAGGGAACATGAGCCGGCGTACGCGCAAAGACATGTAGCGCAAAGTCTTTCGCCGCGAGCGCATAGGCCATCGAGATGAGGGGTGTCACGCCAATGCCGCCGGCGATCAGGACATGACGCCCGCTGGATACCTGCAGTGGGAAATGGTTGCGGGGGCTGCCGACCTCGACGAGCGTCCCTTCCTGAAGACGTGAATGCATGGCCATGGAGCCGCCGCGGCCGGCGGCATCTCGCTTGACAGCAATCTGCCATTGCCCCGCATGGCCCGGCCGACCGATCAGTGAATATTGGCGCACCAGGCCAGGTTCGAGCCGGACATCGATGTGAGCGCCGGCCTCGTAGATCGGCAGCGACGAGGGAGATGCCGATTCAAGCGTGAACAGGCGTATGTCCTGGGCGATGTCTTCGGTCGCGACGACCCTGGCCAGTCGCCATGGCGTCTCGCTGTTCGGAAAGGCCTCCGGGCTCCACTCTCCCCAATAGTCGCGCATCAGTGGAGCGCGCGGCGACAACTCCGCCTCTGTTGCGCGCCAGCCCGCCACCAACCGATACCAGGGAATTTGTGGGTAGAGATGATGGATGAGATGGGCGTTTTGACCGAGCATCAAAGGGTCGAGCCACTTGTTGGGCTTGATGATCGCGGTCGCCTTGACCGGATGCTCGCGCTGCTCGACGCCCGGCGGATGCTGGATATGTGCGAAAACATAGAGGGTCAGCAGGATTCCGATGCGCTGGGGTATCCACCAGATCAGGGCCCACTCGAGCGCCCAGGGGGATGCGATCCAAAAGGCATACCAGCCCGCCATCAGGGAAAGGGCTAGGATGAAGCGCACATTCTGTGCAGTCGACCACTGGCCGAAGCGTTTCAGGTACCAGGAAACCCAATGAAACTCGAGAAACAATGCAAAAAAGAACAGGCCGGATAGCGAACCCGTTGCGCCCTCGTCCGGGTCTTCGTGGAGTTCCCCCGTCGACTTGTGATGGGCCAGGTGAAGGACGCGGTAGACGGCCGCTTCAAATCCGGGAAACAACAACTGGCCGCTGACGGTGCCGATCGCGTCATTGACAAATGGGTTGCGCGACACGGCCCGGTGCGTTGCGTCATGCAACGGCGTGAAGGAAACATATATGGCCAGCGTATTGATGATGATGCCGAGGGGAATGGGCATCCAGCCCTCCAACATGCCGTAGGCCGACAAGCCGAAGGTGGCGAAGCAGCCTAGGACTAGACACAGCGTCGGCAGCGGCCAAAGGGGAATTGCGTGAAGGGCTTGCAGTTCCGAAGTGGCCCGCAATCTTCCTGCCACCGCCCAATCTGCCTGCGCCTGTTCCGCAAAGGCCGGCTCCGGCAATCCGGGACCATCCAGAACGGCTGTTTGGTTAAACATCTTGGTCTCCGCATGCATAGAAGAATTGGTCGAGGGTGTGGGACATGACGCGGCTCAGCCCTTGAACCGGATCAGCAGGTTCATCAGCTTGATCGCCCTACCGGCGTAAGGCGGCTGGAAGAGCATCTGGATGGCCGAGAGCCGTCCCTGGTAGAACACCGGGCGCAATTTCGAGAAAGTGTTGAACCCCTCGCGCGAGTGGTAGTGCCCCATGCCGCTGGGGCCGACCCCGCCAAAGGGCAGGTCATGTTGGGCCACGTGCAGCAAGGCCTCGTTGACCCCCACTCCCCCCGACATGACGCGTGAGATGTAGAAGTTCTGCAATGCCTTGTCGTGCGTGAACGGATAGATCGCCAGCGGCCGGTCGTGTGCATTGATATAGTCGGCCACCTCCTGCGCGCTGCGGTACGTGCGGACAGGCAGGATGGGACCGAATATCTCGCGCTGCGACAGTTGCATCTGCGGCGTCGGGTTCAACACCAGGTGCGGCGCGAACTTACGCAACGCCGCATCGGGCGTCTGGCCTTCAGCCAAGTTTACCAGCTTTGCCCCCTTGGCACGCGCGTCCTCAAGCGTGGCGGTCAGGCGGGCATATGCGCGCTCATCGATGATAGAGGTGTAGTCGTTGCCGTTGATATCGGGGAAGCGCTCGGCGAACAGATGCTTGCAGTGCGCTACGAATTCCTCGGTGGCCCCCTCGGGCAGGAACACATAATCGATGTTCGTGCAGATCTGCCCGGCGTTGAACATCTTCACCCACATGATCCGCTCGGCAGCGGTCTTGACTGAGAAGTCCGGACCGACCACCGCAGGCGCCTTGCCGCCCAATTCCAGCGTCACCGGCGTCAGGTTGCGCGCCGCGTTGGCCATCACTGCGCGGCCGGTAGCGCCGGAACCGGTGAACAGCAGGTGATCGAAGGGCAATGACGAGAATGCCGGCCCGCTGCCGCCGCCGTCGTCGAAGAAGCGCAGTTTCTCCTCGGGGAAATATCGGGGACTGATTTCGATCAACAGGGCTGCCAGATGGCGCGAGTTCTCCGACATCTTGACCATCGCCCGGTTGCCCGCCGCCAGGATCGCGGCGAGCGGGCAGAACGACAGGTTGAGCGGGAAATTCCACGGCACGATCACGCCCACCACCCCCAGCGGCTGCGGAATCACCCGGTTCGAAGCGCCGGGATACAGCATCACGTCGATGTGCCGACGCTGCGGCTTCATCCATCGTTTGAGATTCTTGGCGGAGTCCTTGACTGTTTCGAGCACCACGAAGAATTCGGCGAAGAGGGTCTCGAACTCCGAACGATTACCGTAGTCGAGGTTGATCGCCTCCACGAGGCGCTGGCGGTTGTCCTTCAGCAACCGCGATAGCGCGTCCAGGTCGGCCATGCGCTCGGCTCGCGTGGGTTCCGGATAGGCGAGATAGGCCGCGCGTTGACGATCGAAACATTGTTGGAATTCGGCCGGCATCTGCAGCTGATCGGATGCAAGGGTGCGTGCGTCCATGTGGGTTCCTAGCGGGTGTTGGAGTCAGGCGATCTGGCGCAGCTCGCGCCGAAGAATCTTGCCCACCGTGGACTTGGGCAGGGCATCCACGAATGCCACCTGCTTGGGCACCTTATAGGCGGTGAGCTGGCTGCGGCAGTGCGCGACGATCTGCTCGGCGCCCACGTCAGCGCCGGGTGCGCGCACCACATACAGCTTCGCGGCCTCACCGGTCCTCTCGTCTGGAACGCCCACGCAGGCGCACTCCAGTACGCCGGGGCACGCGGTGGCCACGCCCTCGATCTCGTTCGGGAAGACGTTGAAGCCGGAGACGATGATCATGTCCTTCTTGCGATCGACCAGCTTCAACAGGCCGTCAGGCGTGAACAGGCCCACGTCGCCTGTGCGGAAATAACCATCGGACGTGAACGCTTCGGCATTGGCCTGCGGTTGCTGCCAATAGCCGCGCATCACCTGTGGACCCTTGACGCAGACTTCACCGGCCTCACCTTGTGCGGCCTCAGTACCATCCTCTTTGAGCAGCATGACGTCCGTGGAGGGCAGCGGCACGCCGGTGGTGCCATTATAGCCCCCGGCAGAAGCGAGGTTGAAGCTGATCACGGGGCTGGTTTCGGACATGCCATAGCCCTCGCGAACGGGGCATCCGGTCAATGCCTCCCATTTCGCCGATGTCGGTTCAAGGATCGCAGAGCCACCGCCGGCGGCCATGCGCAGGCGCGAGAAGTTGACCTCCTTCGCGCGTGGATGCGTAGCCACCCCTGCGAACAGCATGTTGACACCGGTGAAGACGGTGCAGCGCGACGCCTTCAGCACGTCAATGAGGCTATCCATGTCCCGTGGGTTGGGCACCAGCCAGTTCTCGGCGCCCACCGAGAAGTAGGTGACGAAGTTCACCATCAGCGCGAAGATGTGGTACAGCGGAATAGCGGTGACGATCACCTCCTCGCCAGGGCGCAGGTTGTCCGCCACGATCGACTTGAACTGTTGCACGTTGGCCACCAAGTTGCGGTGCGTCAACGCAGCGCCTTTGGACAAGCCGGTGGTGCCGCCGGTATATTGCAGAAACAGCAGATCCTCTCCACCCAGCGCCACCGGCGCGAAGGGCAGGCTTTCGCCGTCCATCAGCGCCTGCGCGAGGGCAATCGTGCCCTGCAGGCGCGCATCGACCGGCGGGCTGGGCAGCGCCGCTGCAGTACCGTCGCCAGGGCCGATCATTATGACTGTCTGCAACAGCGACTGCGCATCGGGCCTGCTCAGCACCTCTGCCACAGTGGCAGAAGCGCCGCTGAAGCCGACGAGTATCCGGGCGTCCGCATCGCGCAACTGATGCTCCAGTTCGCGCGGCGTATAAAGCGGATTGACGTTGACCTGCACCGCGCCGGCGCGGGCGATACCGAGAAAGGCAATCGGGAAGGCCATGAAATTCGGCGTCATCAATGCGATGCGGTCACCCTTGCGTACGCCCAGACGGGACTGCAGGTAGGCGGCGAAGTCGCGCGACAACCGATCCACATCGGCATAGCTCAGCGTCTGGCCGAAGCATTTGAACGCCGGCCGATCGGCGAACTCGACCATGGCCGCTTCCATCATGGCGACGACCGATGGATAGGCATCGGCATCGATTTCTATCGGCGTGTTGCCATAGCTGGCATGCCAAGGACGTTGGCGCATCGGAATATTCCTGAATGGGGCGTTGGACATGGGGGGCGAGCTCAGTGCACGGTGCGGATCAGATCCACCGCTTTCTCGGCGATCGCGATGGCGGCGGCATTGGTGTTGCCGCCGATCAGCGTGGGCATGATGGAAGCATCCACCACGCGTAGGCCTTGCAGACCATGCACCCGCAGTTGAGGGTCGACGACAGCCATCGGATCGACACCCATCCGGCACGTCCCGACGGGATGATAGACGCTATCGACGCGGGCCCGTAACACGGCGCGGATGTCTTCGTCGGTGTGGACGTCGGCCGTGAAGAGGTCTTTGTGCCGCAAGCTGGCCAGCGCGGGGGCATCCATCAACCGGCGCGTCAGCTTGAAGCCTTTGACCAGGGTCTCCAGATCGTCCCCATGCTGTAAAAAGGCGGGATCGATGTCCGGTGCCTGAAGCATGTCCGGGCCTTTTAGTGTGACCTGCCCCCGGCTCTTGGGTCGCAGTGCGCAGACGTGGCAGGAATAGCCATGTGCCGCGTGCAACTTGCGTGCGTGATCATCGACCAGGCTGATGACGAAGTGCAGCTGCACATCGGGTGCGGCCAGTGAGGGATCCGTCTTCAGGAACCCGCCACCTTCGGCAAAGTTGCTGGTGAGCATGCCTTGACGCGAGCGCAGGTACCGGATGATCTCGCGCGTCATGCGCACCGAGGCACCCAAAGAGATGCCCATCAGATCCAGGCTCTTGGCAGCGTAGCCAAAGATGAAATCGGGATGGTCCTGCAAGTTCCGGCCTACGCCTGGCAGGTCGTGCAGCACCTTCACGCCTACCTGACCAAGATGCTGCGCGGGTCCGATCCCTGAGACCATCAGCAGCTGTGGCGTATGGAAAACGCCAGCGCTCAGGATCACTTCCTTGCGGGCGCGGTAGATTTTTTCCTGCCCGGCATGCGTGCAGACCACGCCCACGGCGCGGCGCCCTTCAAACAGGAGGCGGGTCGCCTGGGCGCCTGTCACCACCAGCAGGTTGCGGCGATGGCCGATATGCGGGTGCAGATAGGCCCGTGCGGCGCTCCAGCGCTCACCATTCCTCTGCGTGACCTGGTAAATGCCGATGCCTTCTTGTTCGGCGCCGTATCTCGGGCGCGTGAGCGCCTGTGTCGGTGACTGGATCATTTACTACGAGCCGAGCAAAATCCAGGGCACGCGCGGCTACTTTGCCGTCGCTAAGGTCGCCCAGGTCGTGCCGGATCCCAAGGCGAAGGACATGTACCAGGCGCTGATCGAGCCGGGCACATATCTCGACTTCGTCAACCCTGTCCCCTTCAACGGTCCGCTCGGTCTGGTCGAGCGCGGTGTGCTCAACGAGGCTGGCAAAATATCGGGCCGGGCACAGTCCGCCGTTCGCCCACTTTCAATTGCGGATTTCAATCGCATCATCGATCTCGGCACTGCGGAAGAGGACGACTTCTTGCCGCGCGTCGATAGCGGGAGTGACAATTCGCTGCGCGAGGAGCGGACGCCCTTCCTTCACGAGATCGAGCGGGACCGGGTCGCCTACCTCGGGTCGAGATTGGTGCGGGACCGGTTGTTCCGCCGCCGTGTCGTCACCGCCTATGACGCGCGGTGTGCGATTACGGGCCTCAAGCTCATCAATGGCGGTGGCCGGGCCGAGGTTGAAGCCGCCCACATTCGCCCCGTGGAGCGAGGCGGCCCCGACATCGTCAACAACGGCCTCGCCCTGTCAGGAACGGTCCATTGGATGTTCGATCGCGGGCTCATCAGCTTGAAGGACGATCTGGAAATCCTGATCAGCCGGCAAGCGAACGATCCTGACGGCATTCGCTCGCTGGTCAATCGCACGGGGTTTGCGATGCCGCCCGAGAGGATCGCGGACAGACCGCATCCCAGTTTCCTGTCCTGGCATCGCGAGCACTGTTTCAAACACTGATCCCACGCGTTGATCGCCGGTCATTCAATTCGGTGTGCCAGAGTGGGCGGCCACGATTGACCCTGTGTCGGCAAACGCGCGCTTCCCTCGCCGATGCCACATTGTCAGCATCTGCTCGCGATCCGGCCCCCGCAGTTTTGCTGCCGCCTCGATCAGCAATCCAAGGATCACGGCGCGATCGTCGTCGGTGAGTTCGACCAACCCGGCTTTGGCGACGAGCCCGCCCAGTTCGATCAAATGCCGCGTGCGTTCGCGCCGCTTCACTTGCCAGTCACGGGTGTCACGCCGCGCCTGCTTCGCCTGAAGGCGATTGCGCGCGGCCGTCGTCCTTCGCAGCGCCGCCTTGTTCATGGCCAGAGCGGCTGCCAGCGCCTTCGCGGTCCCCGCGAAAGAACGCGGCGCCCCGCTTGCGCCACGCCTCCCGTGTCGGACGTTCGGCTGTGGTGGCAGCGAGCAAGGCCCCGGCCAGTTCCTCGATGGTCAGGTCGTCGGCGCCGGTCGCTACGACCAGCTCGCCAAGCTGGCTTTGCTTGCGGCCTTTCAGTTGTCTGGCCTTGCCGGTCAGTGCCTTGAGTTCGGCATCATAATCGCGAGGTTTGCGCATCGGTCCGTCCTTCCAATTGTATGGGTCGGACGAACCAGTTATCGAGGTTCCCGATTAGTCACAACATCGTGAAATCTCCTGAGATTTCGCGCTCCCGAAACTGATGAAATCTTTCGAGGGCGCGCTTATACGTCGTGCCGACGTGCGCTTTTGAGTGTAAATGGATTGCCGTCATGGCGATCTACCACTTCTCGGCCAAAGTGATCTCCCGCGCTGCCGGTTCGTCCGCCGTGGCAGCGGCCGCCTACCGCTCGGCCTCGCGCCTGCGCGACGATCGGCTCGACCGGCACCACGACTTTTCCAACAAGCCGGGCGTCGTACACAGCGAAGTGCTGCTGCCCGCTGGCGCGCCTGACGAATGGCACGGCCGCGAGCGGCTCTGGAATGACGTCGAGGCGGCGGAACTGCGCAAGGACGCGCAGCTCGCCCGCGAAGTCGAGTTCGCCATTCCCCGCGAGATGAGCCAGGCCGACGGGATCGAACTGGCCCGCGACTTTGTCCAAAAGGAGTTTGTCGACCGGGGCATGGTTGCCGATCTCAACGTGCACTGGGATGTCGGGCCCGACGGGCAGCCCAAGCCGCATGCGCACGTGATGCTGGGCATGCGTGAAGTTACCGAGGAAGGCTTCGGCCAGAAGGTCCGCGACTGGAACAAGACCGAACTCCTCACCCACTGGCGCGAAGCCTGGGCGCAGCACGTCAATACCCGGCTTGCCGAACTCGACATCGACGCCCGGATCGATCACCGCTCGCTGGAAGCGCAGGGCATCGATCTGGAGCCGCAGCACAAGATCGGCCCCGCAGCCTCGCGCATGGCAGAACAGAGGCTCTCCAGCGAGCGTCTCGACGAGCATCACGCCATTGCCCGGGCCAACGGCGAGAAGCTGCTCGCCGATCCAGAAATCGCGCTCGATGCGATCACCCACCAGCAATCGACCTTCACCAGCCGCGACCTTGCCATGTTCGTGCACCGGCACAGCGAGGGCAAGGACCAGTTCGATGCCGTGATGGCGGCGGTGCGGTCCTCGCCGGAGTTGGTCAAACTGGGCCAGGACGGGCGCGGCGAGGATCGCTTCACCTCGCGCTCGATGCTGGAGACCGAACAGCGGCTGGAGCGCGCGACTATCACGCTCGACGCGCGGCGGCATCACGGCGTCGGTGACCGTCACCTGGAACGCGCGCTGGCCCATGCCGAGGAACGCGGCATGGTGCTTTCCCCTGAACAGTGCGGCGCCTTCGAGCATGTCACCGAGGCGCGCGGCATCAGCAACGTCATCGGCTATGCCGGCACCGGCAAGAGCGCGATGCTCGGCGTGGCCCGCGAAGCATGGGAGTCGGCTGGCTATTCCGTGCAGGGCGCGGCCCTCTCGGGCATCGCCGCCGAGAACCTGGAAAGCGGTTCGGGCATTACATCCCGCACCATCGCCAGCCTCGAACACCAATGGGGCCAGGACCGCGAGCTGCTGACGAACAAATCGATCCTCGTCATCGACGAGGCCGGCATGATCGGCACGCGCCAGATGGAGCGTGCAATCGGTGAGGCTGAGAAGCGCGGCGCCAAGGTCGTGCTGGTCGGCGATCCCGAGCAGCTCCAGGCAATCGAGGCCGGGGCCTCGTTCCGCTCGATCGCCGAGCGGCACGGCGCGGTCGAGATCACCACCATCCGCCGTCAGTCCGAAGACTGGCAGCGCGATGCGACACGCCAGCTTGCCACCGGTCGCACGGACGAAGCGCTGACGGCCTATGAGGAGGCGGGCCATGTCCATGCCGCCGAGACGCGCGAACAGGCGCGCGAGGAGCTGATCGATCGCTGGGATCGTGACCGGATGGCCAATCCCGATGCCGGCCGGATCATCCTCACCCATACCAACGACGAGGTGCGCGAACTCAACGAAGCCGCGCGCAGCCGCATGCGTGCCGCCAGTCTGCTCGGCGAGGATGTTGGCCTTGAAGTGGAACGTGGGCCGCGCTCCTTCGCGTCCGGCGACCGTGTGATGTTCCTCAAGAACGAGCGCAGCCTGGAGGTGAAGAACGGCACGCTCGGCGCCGTCGAGCACGTCAGCCACATTGCCATGCGCGTTCGCACCGATGACGGCCGATCGATCACCTTCGATCTCAAGGACTATGCCCATTAGGATCACGGCTATGCCGCCACGATCCACAAGGCGCAGGGCATGACCGTGGACAGCGTCCATGTGCTGGCAACGCCGGGGCTCGACCGCCATGCCTCCTATGTCGCGCTCTCGCGGCATAGGGACCAGGTTGACCTGCATTACGGCAAGGATGACTTTGCCGACCGCGATCGGCTTGTCCGCACGCTCAGCCGCGAGCGCGGCAAGGATATGGCGTCCGACTATGCCCGCGTGCCCGAGCCCATCCCCGCACTGCAGCCCAGGCGCGGCATCTTCGACGGGCTCAAGCTCAAGGTGCCCAACTTCTCGGTCGTACCCGAACGGGTGAACTTCGATGGCGTGCGGCTCAAGGTACCGAAGGAGCCGCTCCAGCCGGTCGCGCCGTCACCCGAACCCACCTCGACCGCGATCACGGCCGAAACCCGCGAAGCGCAGCTGCGGCGTGAGCGGACCGAGGCCCTGAAACGCCATGCCAAGGCGATCGACAGCATCTACAACGCCCGAACACACGGCGGCCGGGAAAGCTCCGAGCAGCTAGCCGAGCTCATGTCCGCGCGCAAGGCGTTCGAGGACCTGCGCCCTCATGGACCTCGCGACGCCGAGGCGGCCTATGCCAAGGACCCCAGCCTGGCGAGCGAAGCGGCACGCGGCAGTGCCAATCGCGCGATCCGCGCGCTTCAGCTGGAAACTGAGCTGCGCACCAATCCAGAGCTTCGCTCCGACCGGTTCGTCAGCCGTTGGAATGAGCTCAGCGCCAGTGCCGATCGCCACTACGCAGCCGGCGACATGGACGCCCATAAGAGTGCCCGCTCGGCCATGGCAAACATGGCCAAGAGCCTGGAGCGCGATCCGCAGCTCGAATCCCTCCTCGCCATTCGCAAGGCCCAGCTTGGGATCACCATGATGGACAGCCAGCGCAAACTTGGCGCCCAGCTCGCGTTCGAGCACGGCCTCGATCTTGGCCGGGGTCGCGGGCTGGGGCTTTAGGCGAGTCCAAGCCCCGAGTCGCAGAGCCTTCACTGCTTGGCACAATCTCACGGCGCCTCAATGCCATGCGCGCCGACACGCCCACAAATCTCACCGCTTCCAGCGAGGTTCCAGCGTCTGGCATTCTGAATTAGGCAAGGTCTAGCCTGCCGTTCATGACCGATACCACCGACACCGAAGTGACCACCGCGCAGGCTTTCGAGGCCGTGCGGCACGAGCTCAGCCTCCTGCACAACGCCGTCGCCAATCTGACGGCGGCGCGCGAACGAATTCCCGACCACACTGCGGCGCTCGATGGCATCGACCGCAGTCTGGGCAATGTCCGCGCCCGGCTTGCCGCCGTCGAACAGACCCCGGCGGTCTCGTTGACGCCAGCCGAAATGGCGAAGCAGATCAACCTCGCCGCTCAGGCGGTCCGCATCGAGGACCGACGCATGCTCGACACTGCCCGCGCCGCGCTCGATCGATCAGCCGGGTGGATCGACAGTGTCGTGAAGCGCGGCCAGGCCGCCGATCGGCAGGTCGAGCGCCAGATATGGTGCGTGGCAGCGGGGATGCTCGTCGGCATCTTCGTTTGGGCCGTTCTGCCCGGAGCCATTGCCCGGTCCCTGCCGGCAA
>NZ_CH959306.1:1693467-1701677 GCF_000153545.1 Sphingomonas sp. SKA58 | reverse complement strand
CCACCCCATCCAGCGATCAGCTGGGCAGCGCGGTGTCGGATGTTCGCGACCGATACGCCGGAATAGTCCGCGAGAATCTGAATCCAGCTCTCAAATCCTTCTGTCCAGGCGGCGGCATCGTCGATGACCGGTCCCAGCGACTCCGCATCGCGCAGACTTCTGCCGGTGGCGGAATCGAGCGGCGGCAATTGTAGCCCGTAGATTGGCGGCAGTTCGATTTCCGGTACCTGCGCGGCGCCGCCCCATATACCGCTCAATATTTCGGCCAGCACTGCGACGCACCCGTCCTGATGCTCGGCCAGCCTATTCAGCTTGTTCTTAATTGATTGTGGGATGCCATCACAGCTTCGCGCCTCAAACAAGAGGCGGAGGCCGAACAACGCGTTTGGCCCGTCGCCCTCGATCAGCTTTTCGCAGGTCCGCGAGAAGACAGCTATCGCCTCACTCGATTCCACCTGAGCGAGTTCCAGCAGACCGGCAGCCGCTTGCTCGAGTGGATCGGAAACGCCCAACTGCGCCGCGTCGAGGAACAGAAGAACGAGCAGGTCGAGATCGTCTGCCTCCTCCCCATCGCTGCGGGGGATTTCCATGGCTTTTTGATAGTCCCGATATTCAGGGATCTGTTCATCGAGGCGCGCCCAAAGTGCCGGCCAATCGATTTTCTCGAACAGCAATGGAAAGATGTCGTCCACGCCCCATAACGCGCTGCCCGTGCCGTGGCCGCCTGCGGCAAGGTCACGCAAGAAATCTTCCCGGGCGCGGCTATGCGCGTCGGGACAGCCGAGCAGGTGCCGCGCTCGATGATGGTTGAGTAGGTTGCTGTCTGCCCAGCCGCCCCATCCCTGCCGAGTCTCGGTGCCGCCTAATAGCAGCGCTTCGGCATAGCCACGCCTGTCTGCTGCGAGCGCGGCACTGGCAAGAGCGGTCTTCACTGGCCGGTCGCGAACGAGCTCGGGATTTCGGGCGGCGAATGCCTCCGCTTCTTCCCAAGTCTTATTCGCGATGATCCTGCCTATCCGCTTGCCGAGCTTATAGTTGACGAAATCACCATAATGGACACTGGTCTGCGCTTCGCGCCTGGCGCGCTCCACGGCAACCGCGCGCTCGACATCCTCGAAGGATTTGAGTTGGAAATAGTCAGGGAGAGCATCTTTGTCCTGAGCAGGCTCGGCATTCCAACGGTCGATGGCCAAGTCCACCGTTGGAGAAGTATAGTCGCGATCAGCCAAACCGTCCCGGAAACCTCGGAGGAGCTGCGCTCGCCGCGATGGTTTGGCATCGCGTTCTAGGCTGGCGACGATCATTCGCTCGATGGTGGTGAGCGTTTCCTGAGGCGCTGCGGCAGCGAGATCACGCAGGAACTGCCCGGTACGAGTCAGGCTGTTATAGACTTCCTCATAATAGGGAAGCGCGAGCGCTGACCAAGTGATGGCGAGCGGGATCGCAAGATCCGGGCGTCGTCGCAAAATCCCCCGAGTAACCGCGTCGACCAGCGCATCCCAATGCCAAACGCCCGATTCCTTTGCCCACCTATAGGCATCCCAAGCCGCTGCCGTGCCACTTGCGATCGAATCGACAAGCACCGATTTTGCCATGCGCCAGGCTTGGTCATGCGCATCGCTATCGTCGACACCGGCCGTAAGCCGCAGCATCCGAAAGGCACGATCGGCCGAACCGGGCGGATCCGCCCGATTGGCGGCTGTGAGCACACCTTCCCATAGCTGATAGAGCCCGTCCTTCTTCGCCGCGAGGTAACAACCTAGCGATTTTTGCCGCATCATGTGCAGCAGCTCGCGTGCTCGCTCATGCAAGCCGATATTGCCGAAGGCGATCGCGAGCTCGGAAAGCAAGTCGATCGCCTCTTGCGGGGAACGGGCATGGCCCAGTCCGGCATGCGGCCTTTCTAGGCGGCCGACCGCGGCGGCAGCATCGCCATCGAATGCGAACATGGTTTCGGCGAATCTGCGATGGATTTGCGGGGTTTGGCGGAAGCTGCAAACAGGCAATTGCAGGCATGCATCGAACTCGGCCGCAAAGCCGGTCGCAGCATCAGGCACTAGTCGGACCAGCTTGCAGATGGCATCGAATAATGGCTTGTCGGCGTACCGGAGGCGATAGCCGAGCAGCACATCATCGTGTCGATTGGTTACTGCGCCTGCCAGAAATGCCAGCGACGCCTTTATTTGTGCCACGATCTGCGAAGACGCAACCGGGCGCTCCGCCCTGACCTCCCCGATCAGCGTGCCTAGCCGCACTGCTTGGGCTTGCACTCCGCGGAACAGAAATTCTTTCGGAAGCGCGGGTTGAGCCGGCGCCTCGCCAAGCTGCCCTGCGATCGCCGTATAACCGAGAATGGCGTCGACTGCGTTCTCGACCTCATCCGACTTGTGCTCGAGACCGGTCATGTCTGGGACGGCGGCCCTTGCAAATAGCCGTCGCGCAAGTTCGTGATCCTTGCCAGCAATCGCGATGCGGGCCGCATGCAGATGCCAGCTGTCGTGCAGATTCTGCCCTTCGGACAAGGTCGCATACGCGGCCACGCATTGAAGCGCTTCCTCGGTACGCGATGCAATCATCTTTGCTTCTGCGCTCTCAAGATGAAGGATCGTGAGGTGGGCGCCTCGGTCTACTCGATGCTGCGTCGCAATTTCGGTAATTTCCCGGTCGGGATCATGGCGCACGATCGCGCGCGCAAGCATGTAGCGCAACTCGAGGAGGTAGTCGTCCCGCGTCCTGCCGGAGAACGAATCCTTATCACTGCCCTGTTTGCCGATCGGAAGGCGGATGCGCCGTTCGATCTGTTCTTCGTCGAGAAGCACGACTGCGAGGTCGGCCCAGGCCTCCATGGCTTCTCTAGTGCCTTGGCCGTGGCTTTCGTCGAACCATTTCCATGGATTCTCACTGTCGAACAGCAGACGTGCCCTGTCTACTTGGCCGTCGTCGAGCAGGGCATCGATAACAAGCCATTCATCGCCAGCGACATGATTAGAATCGAGCTGAGCAACCGCCATGTCGAGGTCGCCTGCTGCGATCTGCGCCGTGACGATCCGCTCGGCCATGGTCAGTGCGTCCTGGCGTCGCCAGATCTCGTCACGGGCGAGCATAAGGTCAAACAAGGCTGCGGGATTGGGATCGGCACCGAGACAGACTACAGCGTCCCCGATATCGTTGCTCACCTCATAACTGCGTCGACCATCGACAAACTGGCCAACAAAGTAACGGCGGCTGACCAAGGCTGCGGCTTGATCGAGATCGCCAGCGAGAAAGCGGTACCGGAATTCAAGGAAGCGCTGGACGCTTGTCTGCGGCGCTGATCCGGCCAGTTCAGCCAAGCCCCGATAAATGACAGGATCACTGAACGCCGGGTCTGACTTGCCATAGAGCGTGATGCGCTGCTGACGCAGGAAAAGACGGAAACTGTTGTGAAATATCCTCCAAGCGCCACCGCCATGGTCGATCAAATGATGGGCAAGTTTAAACGCCTTGTCGACCGCGCTGCTCGACAACCATTGTGCCAGCAACTCTGGCTCGATCCGACCATCGGCGAAACTCAGGACAAAGAGGGTCTTCGAGACATCGGCGCCGGCGCCCTGCGCCTCGCGCCAAGCCTGGCGATAAACTTTCTCAAGGTCACCATCATATTCAAAACCGCCAGCTAGCAGAGCCTCGCGCTCCTCAGGTCGGGCACTCAGGAGCTTGCCGAGTAGGTAGCGCGTCACCAACGGATGGCCGAGGCTCACGGCGAAAACCTCGGCGGGGTCGACCTGCTCGCGATCCAGGCCCACCGAGATGACCATCTCCGCCACAGCATTGTCACTGAGCGGTGCGATCTCGATCCGTCGGCCGCCATCCGATGCCTGATCACGGACCTCGGGCGGAATATCGGCGAGGTCGATCCGCTGGCTACCTAGCAAGAAGAGGACGCCCTTGGGGACGCTCTGCGGCAGTGGCAACGCGCGTAGGAAACTGGCATCGGGCCGTTCCTCGCGAGGAACATGGTCGAGGCCGTCGACTACGATGACGGTCATTTGCCCATCGGCCGCATATTGCTTGCCTGCTTGCTCGAGCAGCCTTTCGAATGTCTCCCGCTTCTGCTCGAGCGTGTCGTCCTTGGCACGCTGCGACTGATATCCGAAGCCAATGAGCTGACTGTTCAGGTCATCAAGAAAATTGGCGTCGACACCGCGACCTTGTCCCTGTGCCTCGCCAGGTATGAACGCAAGGTAGCGCGCAACATTGCGTTCGGGACTGGGCTGCACGAAGCGCTCGAGCAAGGTAGATTTGCCAGCTCCTGGGGGCCCGAGCAGACAGAGATAGCCCGAGGCATGCGCGCCCAGCGCCGCTTCCAATTCTGCCTCACTCTTTTCATTGCTCTGTACATGGGCGCCAAGCGGGAACCGATGCTCGAAACGAAGCTGAAACCGGTCGGCCCAACCGAGTGCATCCAGCAGTTCGCGGCGCGTCCATCGCGTCCTGCCATCATTGCGTCCGACAAGGTCGCCCAATGTATGGGCCAGGTCATTGATCTGCGCACGAGCCGCGGCGTCCTGAGTGATGAGGGATTCCGCGTTAGCCGATGCCCCGAGCGCGAATTCGAGACGGCCAAAGAAGCGCTCAAAACCCGGCTCCGTCAGGCCAGACGCCTGTAGCAGCGCTTCGATGAGCGGCTTCCACTCGCTTGATCGCCAGTCGGCCAACGACCGATCTGGATGGCGCGCCTTATCGCGAAAAAAGTCCGCCGAATCCCGCTTGGGGACTCCAAATTTACCGCGATCCGATGTCGTCGGATAGTGCGACGATACATAACGCAGTTGAACGAAAAGATCAGGAAATTCGCTTTCGAGCATAGCGAAGGATGCTGCGCAGTCCGCGATGACCCTATCTGAGCCGAGCAATAGGCCCGTGACGCCCACCGGTTTAGGCTTGCCCGATGATTTGTACTGATGCCCAATGACCTTGCCCGCGATACCAATGACGAGGTCGTCGAACATGCCGGCATGATCATCTGCTAACGCCACAAATGTCAGCGTACCGTCCAATATTGCCCGATAGGCAAGGTGGGCGGAGGCGCGGTCTTGATATCTAAGCCCTAGCCTTGCTGCCCGTTCGCCGGCTCCGGATGTAAGTGCCATGGTTATGTTCGCCGATGAACGGATGAAGGTAAAGGTGGTCGACGACCTTACCTAGAGGTTAGGCTAAAGGCGCGATAGTCAGTGACAATGGCAACCGGAATGCACCCGTCAAACTGCCATATATCCTCAAGTTTATCAGCACGAAGTCCCTCACGATCTAGTTCCCGCCGGATGCCATAGAGACTAGGGCGGCTGACGACCGGATATCCCTATGCAAAGCCATTCTCAGAACCATTAACCAGATAGCCCTCCGCAAGGAACAAAACAAGATCATTGCAAATACCCAGTGGCACGACTAGCCCATTCAAAATGATCAGATGAGGGAACATGACATGGTTGATGTTCACATTCGTATCTATTTTCGAGAGTCAGACGGCACGCTGGAGGATAGCCAACAGGAATTCGACATAGAGAGCTTCGCTGGAGTCATTCCGGCGATCGGTGATATGATCGTGGACCCAGGCGTGCTTCAAGGGCTCAATCGGCACGACCCGAAGAACCGTAGAGTTTGGGACGTGGTAGGACGCGTTTTCAACCCCCCGCGACATGGTGGGCTATGTCGCGCTCGTCGTTGAGGAGCGGGTGCCGAACCTTGGCGAATACGGCGTCGTCGCGGGCTAATTCCCAGTATCATGGCCTCGACAGAACCCCGCGCGGAGCAGGACATCTTCGACGATCTCGCGGAGCTATGCGCCGCACCCGGCTTTGCTCACGCGCTTGCCTGGATGTCGCTGCGGGACAATTATGTGACCTTCGATGGCGCCATGGGCAGCGAGGCGCTGGCTGCATCTTATGCGCGTGGTCGAACGGTTCGGACCGAATTCTCGACCTTACTCGGCCTGCTGATCCGCCGGCCCATTGACCTGAGTGAACCGACGCCGGCAGAAATCCAGGCATTGTTCGATCGAACCGGTACATTGCTGAATGAGTTGCATGAGCGGCTGGGCCGACCGATGTGGGATTCAATCATCGAGACGGCGAAAGCAATGCAGGAGGAAGGAGCGGAGCGTCCTTCTTCCCCATTCACTCGCGCCGATGTGCTACGGGAACCCATCTTCTACGGCGGCGAATCCGCCTATAGCTTCCAGTATCGAGATATGGCGCTCGAACGGTACGCCGCAGACGAAGGATGGCTGACCGCGAACAAGGGTTTCTGCATCGCAGACGCGCAGGCAGTTGCCGAAGCAATCTCGGAGATTCAGACCGACAAAATCGTCAGCGTATTATCGCGCCTCAAGGCCAAATCGCCTTCTCTCCCGTCCTTGCTGCCAGCCTTCACAACCACAATTGATGAGATCGTAGGGCATTGCGGTCTGTCGGCAAAGACAGTGCGAGCCGCGCTGGCGACCATTAGTGTCGCGGCACCCGCTAATCAGGATTTCACTTCGCTCGGCGCATTCAACGTGGCCAACGCGTGCCCGATCGTGGCGCTACCGGATGGGAGCTACCTCTCGCTTCAGACATACGGGATCGTTGAGTCCCTTTATGACTCTCCCTTTTATTGGATGGTCGGCGACAAATCCTATCGCCCCAAAGCCTCCGCGCACCGAGGTGCTTTCACTGAGCAGTTCGTAGCGAAGCGGTTGCGGTCAGTGTTCGGCGAGCAGAATGTTCATACCAACGTCAACATCGAAGCCGCGAATGGTCGGGTTTCCGAGATGGACGTGCTGGTCCTGTTTGGCGACCGAGCCCTGATCGTCCAGTGCAAGTCAAAGAAGATGACGCTGGAGTCGCGTAAGGGAAACGACCAGACGCTGCGCGACGATTTCCAGAAGGCCGTCCAAGACGCCTATGATCAAGGCTTGCTCTGCGCTCGCTCGCTCAGCCGGCCAGAACTGAACTTCATGAAGGAGGACGGAGCCAAGCTCGAAATTCCCGAACTGAGGAATGTCTACATCCTTTGCGCGGTCTCTGATCACTATCCGGTGCTAACGGTCCAAGCGCGGCATTTCCTCCAATATGAGGATGATGCGGTTATCCACGCCCCCTTGGTCGCCGACGTCTTTCTAATCGACGTGCTTGCTGAGATGCTCGCCAGCCCTTTGCGGTTTCTCAGCTATATCGACAGGCGGGTTGGCTATGCCGAACGCATACAAGGGACGAACGAACTCGCCATTTTGGGTTACCATTTGAGTCAGAACCTCTGGTTCGACGACGATAATAGCGTCGCGATGGTGGCGGATGATTTTTCGCTCGACCTCGATACAGCGATGACGGTCCGCCGGGAGGGCATTCCAGGTACAGCGACGCCAAAAGGCATCCTAACCAGATTCACGGGTACACATGTAGCCCGGGTCATTGAGAAGATCGCACACGAGGCCGATCCTGACCTGATCGATCTCGGCTTCCTCCTGCTCAACATCAACGGCGATACCGTCAGACAACTCGACCAAGGGATGAAGGATGTCGCTCGGCGTACCCGTCTTGACGGACGGCCCCACGACTTCACGTTAGGGTTCGATACAGGTGATGCCGGGCTCACAATCCATTGTAGTCGGGCTTTACCGAGCGATTCGCTCGAGGCGCTCGCCAGCCATTGCCGACGCCGCAAATATGTTCACCGCGCCGACAATTGGTTCGGACTTCTCGTGCGTGAGACCGACGGATTACCCAAGGCCAGCCTCGCGGTGCGTTTCCCGTGGAAGCGGGACGCCCGCATGGATAATCTGACGCAGGGGATGGTGGTCAACGGCAACCGCAATATCTCTCAACCGAAGCCTGGCGGTCGCGCGCCAAATAGATCGAAGATTGGTCGCAACGATCCATGCCCTTGCGGCAGTGGGAAGAAGTTCAAGAAATGTTGCATAGTATGAGTTTGTTCAGGTCTCCGACTAAATCTCCGAAACTTCTAGAGATCTGTTGGATACGAACCTCCATCAGAACTTACGGACGCAGGGGCGTATGGAACGATACTGCCTATGCATGGGCGCCTGGTGGGATATCGATCTCGACGAGCGAGCGACTGCTTTCAGGAATAGCCTAGCTACGCTTGTACGGCTCGAATGAGGCGCGAAGCTGACGCGCCGGCTCGCCGGCTGGGAACGTCTGCTATCCCAATCTGCGCTCCTGATGGCAGCC
>NZ_CH959306.1:1688268-1693367 GCF_000153545.1 Sphingomonas sp. SKA58 | reverse complement strand
TGATCGGCTCGGTGCGCTCGGCTTGCGACTCCCCTTTGTTCGCCCGCATATCGGGGCATGCATCCGTGCGCTGCGCGTGATAGTCGGCGAACATTGGCGCGCTGGGACTTTGTCGCAGGTCGAATTTGACCTGCTGCTCCATCGACTCGACGGCGGTCCGCTCTTGCCGCCCCGCACTAGCGTGTCGGCAAGGCCCGCGGATTTAGACTGGCCGACGTTGCCTGACCAGCGCTGGAGTGCACGCGCCGAGGATTGGCTGCAGGCGGAGGGTATCCAACGTTTGACTAGCTCCGAACGAGTAGTTGGTGAATGGGCACGCTTCGCGGCGCTGGAATCGCACTCACTGTTCAGCGAGGGGCTGCTCGTCGTCCGGGGTGTGAGGATCGGCACCACTGATGATCTAGATGGAGCGATCGGCCAACTTCCCAAGCTTTTCTGGTCTTGTGGAGGTATAGTTGACGTCGAGCTTAATACCCCCCCACCGATGGTGAGAAACTTGCGAGTGTCGCTAGTCGGCGAGCGATCCGAAATCCTGATGTTCGACCCCGTTTTCGCTAAGAGCCTGGGCTGGCAGCACTCGCGAGGTGATCCCTTCGTTTTTCTAAACCAAGACGGTCACGTCATGGCGGCAACGCGATTTTGGCGCGACGGTTGGCAACAGGAAATGGCGCATAACGACGCGCGCTGGGCCGAGGGGCAACGGGTTGAGCTAAGTGAGGCAGGCCTTGCTCAACTGAGAAGCCATGGCAACCTCCCCGAGTTGCAGATCCTCCGATGGCGCGACTTGAGAGCTCACCACACCAAGGAACAGGGCAGTTCCAGCTGGAGAAGCGGAGCACCACCGGCTAGCACCTGAATGTATGGCAGCTTTCAACGAGCTAATCCGGCACTGAGAATGGCCGCTATCGCGGCGGCTCAGGCCGTAGCTACCGGCTTCCGGGTCGCGGTTCAAGATGTCGCTCCGAAGCGGTGATAATCCTCTTCATTTCCCCGGCCCGCCGGTTGCCCGGTGATCTTGCCCCAGGCGCGCCCGATCGCTTCGGCGAGATGCTGCGGTAGGATTCGATCAGCATCGGGTCGCGAATGCAAAGACATAAAGCTGTTTCCCCACCGCCGATAAGGCTCGGGCGCCGCGAGGGGGGGGTCGACCAGGAAGAGTTGATCGATGGACCGGCACCGATTGTCACGCATCGCGTCTCCCACAAGGGCCACGATCGAATGCCGATCCAGCCGAAAAGGCGGGGTGATCAGGGCCAGCAGCCCCATCGCCTCTGGCCGACCCAGCGCAGCCTTCGTCGCTTTGAGCTGCGTGTTCGCGGCTTTCGCCTCGGCCAAGACCCTTTTTCCAGCGATCCGCAGCGTGTTCATGGCGATCGCGTACGGTAGATCATGCAACTTCACCGTCACAGTGCCGAATATCACAGGTGCTCCCATATGCGTGTGGCGCGAAAACATCTCTCCAACCGCCTCCGACGTCTCGTCCGATGCCGCCCGATCCGTGGTGAGCGACTTGACCTCGACGATCACATTGTCCGCCGGGAACAGGATATCCGCGATCTTGCCCGTATAGCCGGGCGCCGCATGACTCTCGATCGGCTCGCCGCCCGCGGCGGTGAGCACCGACACCATCAGGTCATGCTGGTTCATTCGGCCTTCGCCTTCTTCCCGCGCGGCTTTCCCCCCGAAAGCTGCGATCGAACAGCCCCACGAAAGGACGCTCATCCTTTTCATTCGCACGCCGGAATCGGCGCCCCAATTCGATATAGTCTCCTGCCATGTCCGCGATATAATCGCCGTCCTGTCCGCATCCAATATTGCCGCGACGCCGGAGGCCCATGAGTAGATTTCTATTGCCGCTCACCGAATATAATCGTGTCTATCAAGTGGTTCATGGCGTCCTGCTGGGCATTCCCGAGGCAAACGCCGAGAAAGCCTGCACCTTCTTCGCGACCTTCGGCGCCTATGTCCTGAACCGAGAATATGGCATCGACGCGCGGGTCGTAGCCGGAGCCTTCAGCTTCGCCATGAGCGACGCCGACGAGATCGCCTTTTTCGGCAGGATCGAGAAGGACCAGTTGGTCTCGGCGGATGACGCCTTCCACATGTGGGTCCAGACTAAAACTCATGTTTTCGACTTCATGGCCCCCATCTATCGGGAGGCATTCGCCGCCAGGCCCGGCGCGGCCCCGCTGCCACGCAAGATGATGCAGAGGCGCCTAGAGGACGAGGCGCCCAGCCTCGACGCACTGCGCCAGGCCGGCGACTTTCGTTACTATCCCAATCCCGATCTCACCCAGGAGCTGGCTGACCATTTCTTCGACCGCCAGCTCAACGCTGACCTGCTTAACGTCGCGACTGCATGGTACGGAAAGCGGCGCGCGCGCCAGGCGCCGACCTTCGCGATGGCCGACGAAAAGGGGACGGTGACGCATCTCGCGCTCGCGAACACAACCGCGAATGGCGCTTGGTAGAGACGGGTGCGCGCCCTTGCCTGGCCCCTTGCGACCCGTGACGGTCCGAGATTGTCCGGCCGAACAATGAGCAGCGAGTGGATGGAGATGATCCTGGACGAGACGGAACTTTGCTTCGGAGAGGTCCACTACGAGAAGAGGCTCGTCTTCTTCTTCGATATCCTGGGCTGGAAGAATGAGATCGACACCGCCGGAGAGGATCCACGCCATATCGGCAGGCTCGCGTCAGCGGTCCGGATGTTCAATGCCACTGCGGCACAGGTCGGCGATGCAGGGGCGCGCATAACGACCTTCTCCGACAATGTGGTCTTCAGCAAGCCGTTCGAGCCGGGCGACGTGCACTGGCTCCTGCAGAGCCTGGCGATCACCCAGCTTGGCCTTGCAGTCCATGGGTTCTGGATGCGCGGCGGCGTCACCATCGGCAACCTCTATCATGACGAGCATATTGTCTTTGGCCCGGCGCTCAACCGCGCCTATCATCTGGAAAGCAAGCTGGCCCAATTCCCTCGGGTCCTGCTCGATCCGCTGGCGATGGAGGCCCCGATCGGCACCGATTTCATTAGCCTGGGCGAAGAACAGTTCCTAGATCCGTTCAGCCCAAGATTCTGGGATCGAATTCAGCGAGAGCTGCCCATCCAGCAGCAAACGCTTGATCGGTTCAACGAGCTCTCCGGAGCAAAAATCCAAAGCCAGCCGGTGATGGTCAGCGGCGGCACGGCTTTGTCGAGCGTCGCGAACCGTCTCAGCATGGAACTGACGAGCACCGAAGATCCCAAGGTCTGGATGAAGCTCGGATGGCTATTCGATCGCGTCGTCCGCGCGTTGGGCGGCCAGGCCAAGGCCGATATGCTTCCCAAGACCCCCGGGTTGATTGCGGCGCTGGCAGTGGCATCCGCCAAATTCGAGGGCATCGCGCCGCAAGCCTAGGGACCGGGCCAGCGCGTCTGGCGCCCGACGACCGAGATCTCGGCGAGTGCAGACCGCGGCATCGATTCGGTCAAACGGGAGCTTCAAATCTGCCCTCTTGCCTAACACCGGACACGCAGGAGATGGCTCAGAGGGCGCCGATCAGAGAATCCGTAATGCCGATGAACGAAAGACTGCTTTCGGGAGCGGGATTCGCCCCGCGAACGTCGGTTTGTCGGCGGCTGCAGACCATTCAAGCAAGGCGAACTCAGTAGGCGAGCGGTTGGAAATTGCCCGGATCGGCCCAACGAGGTAGGGTGGCTTTGTCCAATCGCGGCCCGCCAGCGAGCCACGTTTAAGCTTCAAACCCGATTTACGCAAAGGGAGTGGGGCCACTGTATGGGGCCCAATTTTTTGCTGCACCGCAGCATTTAGTTCGATTACAAATCGTTAGGGAAGGCTTGCGATTCCCCTCACCGCTCCAATCTCACGGTTTCTTTCGGAAGCGCCAGCGCGGCGGACCTGCGGTGTCTAGTGGCCGATCGCTGCCGGTTTATGGAGGCGGGGAGCAGGTCAGACGCCCCGTCTGCGAGCGAGAAAGAAGCGCAGCATCTCGCGCGATGCATCCGGTCCGGCAGGATCGGTATGCGACCCCAGCGGACTGCCGCCCGACCAGCCATGGCCGCTGCCGTGGACGATCCATTCCTCTAACAAGGCGCTTCCCGCTCGACCCTGAAAGACACGGCGCGTGAAGGCGCGGCCGCCGTCGGACGTGCCCGTTACGGTCCGCAGCGTGAGCGGTCCCATGGCGGCGCGTTCCAGATTATGCAGGAAGCCTCCGGCATTGG
Source organism: Sphingomonas sp. SKA58 (assembly GCF_000153545.1). Classification (NCBI taxonomy): domain Bacteria; kingdom Pseudomonadati; phylum Pseudomonadota; class Alphaproteobacteria; order Sphingomonadales; family Sphingomonadaceae; genus Sphingomonas; species Sphingomonas sp. SKA58. The sequence continues at coordinate 1,689,142 of NZ_CH959306.1, read as the reverse complement.
ACGGGTGTACCACCTTGTCCTGATCGCCGTGAAAGACGATGGTGGGCAATTGCCGCGGGAGCTTGCCCGTTGGCCGCGCGCCCCCCTTGCCTTGCATGGCCGTCAGCGCCGATCGCAGGGTCTGGATATCTCCCACGGCAACGCCGGAATGGACGCCGATCGCGACATATAACCGAGGATAGGCGGCGCCGATGATCGCCGCGGCCGCGCCGCCCGCCGATATGCCGGCAATATAGATGCGGGCAGGATTAGCGTTGCAAAGGCCGATGACGTGGCGCGTCAGCGAAGCGATCATGCCGGCTTCACCAGCGCCTGCACTTTGATTTTCGGGTGTGTGCCAATTCCAGCAGCGCGCGAAATTGGCCTTCTGCGACTGTTCGGGATAGAGCACCAGCACGCCAAGCTCGTCGGCGAGCTGGTTCGTGCGCGTGCCTGTCGCAAAGTCTTCCGCCGTCTGGGTGCAGCCGTGCAGCATGACGAGCAGCGGCATGCGACGCCGGGACGAGCCGACCGGAGTGTAAAGACGGTAGGCGATGACGCCATATCGGCTCTTATGCTTGGCGGTGATAAAACTGCCTGGGATCGGCCGCGTTTCCTGAGGGCCAGGCTGCGGCTTGGACCGCTTGCGAACGCGCGCCGAAGCGGCGGGCTTGAACAGGTCCTGCAACGCCAAAGCTGCTGAAATCGGGCGCCGCTTCTGCGCCAGCCGTGTCGCCTTGCGCCATGTCTTGAACATGTCGGCCATGCTGTCCCCCTTTGCGCCTGTCGGCATCCAACCATAACGTCAGTGGCGGAACAACGATCCGGCCTTGTCTAGCCGACCTGACGCTTGGCGAGCTTGCGCGCGAGCGTGCGGCGATGCATGCCCAGGCGC
>NZ_CH959306.1:1685458-1687994 GCF_000153545.1 Sphingomonas sp. SKA58 | reverse complement strand
CTTCTCATCCTGGCCTTCGCAGCGGTCCAGGTGGTCGTGCACATGATCTACTTCCTGCACATGAACAGCCGCGTCGAAGGCGGCTGGTCGTTCATGGCGATGATGCTGACCATCGTGCTGGTCGTCATCGTCCTGTCGGGCTCGATGTGGGTCATGTATCACCTCAATGCGAACATGATGCCGCATGCCGACATGCAGATGGATATGGGTTCGACGCAGGAAATGCGTATGTCCAACGAAATGAGCGAGATGCCGTGATATCGCCCGAGACCGGGGAGCGCCGCCGGCGGTCCCCGGGCTTCCTGATCGGCCTGACGCTGATCGCCCTGCTTCTCTTTTCCGGATTCTGCGCCCTGGGCGCGTGGCAGGTCCAGCGCCTCGGCTGGAAACGGGACCTCATCGCCCGGGTGGATACCCGGATCCATGCCACGCCCGTGCCCGCTCCTGCCAAAGCCGATCCATCCGACGAATATCGGCATATATTCGCGACCGGCACCTTCCTTCATGATCGCAGCACATTGGTTCAGGCGGCGACGGTCCGCGGCGCGGGCTATTGGGTCCTTACCCCCTTGCGGCAGCGGAGCGGCGCGCTTCTGATGATCAATCGCGGTTTTGTGCCGCCCGATGCGAAGACCCGCTATGATCGTCCCGCAGGGCAAGTGACGGTGACGGGCCTGCTGCGCCTGTCCGAACCGGGCGGTGGTTTTCTGCGCGCCAATGATCCATCCAACGATCGCTGGTATTCGCGCGACATTGCCGCGATCGCCACCGCGCGGCGGCTGGCGCCAGCCGTCACCAGCTATTTCATCGATGCGCAGGCTGGCCCCTCCCCCAACCGGTTGCCCGTCGGGGGGCTGACCGTGGTCCGCTTTCCCAACAACCACCTGCAATATGCAATCACCTGGTTCGCTCTGGCGATCATGACGGTTGCAGCCTACATCATCGTCATGCGGCACACGGCAACCGACAAGCGCCCATGACCAGCCCAGCGGCGACCCGCGCGCGCTGGCTTCCCAGCCGCTGGCCGGCCGACGCCGCCGGGCGCAAGAATATGGTCCTGCTGGTCCAGTTGCGCTGGATCGCCATTGCCGGTCAAATCGCCACCATCTTGCTGGTGCATTTTGGCATGGGCATCCGCCTGCCGATCCTGCCCATGCTCGTCGTCCCCTGCATCGCAGCGGCCATGAATTTGGGCAGCATATTGGTTGTGCGCGGGCGCACCGATATCAGCCATGCCGAATTGTTCCTCGCCCTCCTCTTCGATGTCGTGGCTTTGACGACGCAGCTTTATCTCAGCGGCGGGGCGACCAATCCCTTCATCTCCCTCTATCTGGTGCAGGTGGCGCTCGGCGCCATGCTGCTGCATCATTGGAGCGCGTGGGGCATCGTGGCCATGTCGGCGCTCTGCGCTGCCGGGCTGACCTTCGTCTACCGGCCGCTCGACCTTACCGAAATGCTCGAAGGCCGTTTGTTCGACCTGCATATCCTTGGCACCTGGGTCTGTTTCGTGATGATCGCGGTGCTGCTGGTGCTGTTCATGACCCGCATCAACCGCAATCTGCAGGATCGCGAAACCTATATGGCCAAGATGCGGCAACACGCGGCGGAAGAAGAGCATATCGTTCGCATGGGGCTGCTCGCGTCGGGTGCCGCGCATGAACTGGGCACGCCGCTGGCGCAACTGGCCGTGGTGCTGGGCGACTGGCGACACATGCCCGAAATCAACCGCCATCCGACCCTTATGGAAGAGGTTGGCGAGATGCAGGCCGCCGTGCAGCGCTGCAAAACGATCCTCAGCGGCATCCTTCTGTCCGCGGGCGAAGCGCGCGGCGAAGCGCCGATGGTAACCGACGTGCGCGCGTTCATCGACCACATCGCCCAGCAATGGCGTGATGCCAATCCTGACCTGCCGCTGCGGTGCGATTTCGGCCCGCATGATTATCCGCGCATCATCGCCGATCCGGTCATCCGCCAAGCCGTGACCAATCTTCTCGACAATGCGCGCGAAGCCGGGGCGACCTATATCAATCTGATGGTCAGCCGGGACAGGGAATGGCTCCACATGGCGGTCCGCGACAATGGACGGGGCTTCAGCACGGATATGCTGGCCGACTTCGGCAAGCCCTATCGATCGAGCAAGGATCGGCAGGGCAGCGGCCTTGGCCTGTTTCTGGTCGTGAATGTCGTGCGCAAACTGGGCGGCCGCGTGGACGCCAGCAATGGCGCGGACGGCGGCGCGATGGTCCAGATGCGTCTACCGCTTTCGACCGTCGCTCTGGAGGAGGATGGCGATGTCGACTGACAAGCAATTGCTGATCGTGGAGGATGACGAAGGATTTGCGCGCACGCTGAAGCGCTCCTTTGAGCGGCGGGGCTACGACGTCTTGTCGGCCAACAGCCTGGAGAGCGTGACGGCCCTGCTGGCGTCACACCGCCCTGGCTTTGCTGTCGTCGATCTCAAGCTTGGCGCGCAATCGGGCCTTGCCTGCGTCCAGGCGCTGCACGCGCATGATCCTGCCATGGTGATCGTGGTCCT
>NZ_CH959306.1:1649639-1685192 GCF_000153545.1 Sphingomonas sp. SKA58 | reverse complement strand
CCAGCCAGATCGATCCGAAGGTGACGTGCAGGCCGTGCGTGCCGACCAGCGTGAAGAAGGACGACAGGAAGGCCGATCGCGTCGGACCCGCGCCTTCATGGATCAGGTGCGAAAATTCATAGAGTTCGATGAAGAGGAAGGCGCCGCCGAACAACAGGGTGACGAACAGCCAGCCCTGCGTCGCGCTGATGCGGTTCTTTTCCATCGCCAGCATGGCAAAGCCGTAGGTGATGGATGAAAACAGCAGCATCGCGGTGTTGAGCGCGATGAGGTTGAGATCGAACAGGTCCTTGGGACCCGGCCCGCCGGCATAGCTGCCGCCGAGCACCGCATAGGTGGCGAACAGGATGGCGAAGATGAGGCAGTCGCTCATCAGATACATCCAGAAGCCCAGCATGGTGCTGTGGCCTTCGTGGAGGTGGGGTTCCTCGGGCAGATGATAGGCCCGAGGCTCCGTCGGCGCGTTTGCAGTTGCGCTGCTCATATGGATCAGACTCCCGCCGCGAGGATGCGCGTACGCTCTTCCTCGGTGCGCGTCACTTCCTCTACGGGAATGTAGAAGTCGCGCTTGTAGTTGAAGGTATGGGCGATCGCGACCGCCACGATGCCGATGAAGCCAAGCCCTGCCAGCCACCAGATGTACCAGATGAGGGCAAAGCCGCAGAGCGTCGACAGGGCGGCGAGGATGACGCCGGTGCCGGTGCTGCTGGGCATGTGGATCGCCTTGAAGCCGGTGACCGGGCGCTGATAGCCGTGCTTCTTCATATCCGCCCAGCTGTCGGCGTCGTGGACGACCGGCGTGAAGGCGAAATTATATTCCGGCGGTGGCGAGCTGGTCGCCCATTCGAGCGTGCGGCCATCCCAGGGGTCGCCCTCGACCGCCAGTTCCTTGCGCTTCCAGATCGACCAGGCGAACTGGATGAGCATGGCGCCGATGCCCGCTGCGATGATGGCGGCGCCGATCGCGGCGATGACGAACCAGATTTGCAGCGACGGATCATCGAACACGCGCATGCGGCGGGTGACGCCCATCAGGCCCAGGACATAGAGCGGACCGAAGGCCAGCCAGAACCCGATGTTCCAGCACCAGAAGCTGACCTTGCCCCAGAACTGGTTCAGGCGGAAACCGAACGCCTTGGGCCACCAATAGTTGATCGCCGCGAACAGGCCGAACAGCACGCCGCCGATGATCACATTATGGAAGTGTGCGATCAGGAACAGGGAATTGTGGAGCACGAAGTCCGCAGGCGGCACCGCAAGCAGGACGCCGGTCATGCCACCGACGGTGAAGGTCAGCATGAAGGCAACCGCCCACATCATCGGCAATTCGAACCGGATGCGGCCGCGATACATGGTGAAGAGCCAGTTGAACAGCTTGGCACCCGTCGGGATCGAGATGATCATCGTCGTGATGCCGAAGAAGCTGTTGACGCTGGCGCCCGATCCCATGGTGAAGAAGTGGTGCAGCCAGACAAGGTAGGAGAGCACCATGATCGTGCAGGTGGCGTAGACCATGGAGGTATAGCCGAACAGGCGCTTGCTACAGAAGGTCGACACGACTTCCGAGAAGACGCCGAAGAGCGGCAGGATGAGGATGTAGACTTCGGGATGACCCCAGATCCAGATCAGGTTCACGTACATCATCGGGTTGCCGCCGAAGTCGTTCGTGAAGAAGTTTGTGCCAACATAGCGGTCGAGCGAGAGCAGGACCAAGGTGGCGGTCAGGATCGGGAAGGATGCGACGATCAGCACGTTCGCGCACAGCGACGTCCAGGTGAAGACGGGCATCTTCATGAGACTCATGCCCGGCGCGCGCATCTTGACGATGGTCGCGATCAGGTTGATGCCCGATAATGTCGTGCCGACGCCCGCCACCTGCAGCGCCCAGATATAATAGTCGACGCCGGTGGCCGGGCTGTAGTCTATGCCCGACAGGGGGGGATAGGCGAGCCACCCGGTCTGGGCGAATTCGCCCAGGAACAGCGAACACATCACCAGCACCGCGCCGCCCGTCGTCATCCAGAAGCTGAAATTGTTGAGGAAGGGGAAGCTGACGTCGCGCGCGCCGATCTGGAGCGGGACGATATAGTTCATGAGGCCCGTGATGAAGGGCATGGCCACGAAGAAGATCATGATGACGCCGTGCGCGGTGAACACCTGGTCATAATGGTGGGCGTTCAGATAGCCTTCGGAACCGTTGAAGGCCCAGGCCTGTTGCAGGCGCATCATGATGGCGTCGGCAAAGCCGCGCAGGAACATGATGAGGCCCAGCACCATGTACATGATGCCGATCTTCTTGTGATCGACGCTGGTGAACCATTCCTTCCAGAGATAGCCCCACAGGCGGAAATAAGTGAGCGCGCCGACCACCGCCGCGCCGCCCAGGACGACGGCGCAGAAGGTCGCGACGACGATCGGTTCATGCCATGGGAAACTGTCCCAGGTCAGACGACCGAAGATCATCTGGGTTGTTGTGAGTGTACCAGTCATGGGCCTTACCGATGCTGCGCGTGCGCGTCAGCGCCGCTGTGGTTGCTGTGGTCGTTCGCCGGTTCGTGGTGCGGACCGGGTGCGCCAGGCGCGTCGGGGGCGGTTTCCTGCCCCTTATTCTGGTCGCTCTGTTCGATCACATGGCTGTTGGGGAAGTCATATTGCAGGCCCTGCGTGTCGTGCGCCGATTCCTTGCCTGCACCGCCCATCATGTCGACGTGCATAAGCTCGCTCATGCAACGCTGGCCGGGCTTGGGGCACAGGTTGACGATGGCATCGAACAGCTTGGGGTCGGTCGCGCCGAAATAGGCGACCGGGGCCTTTTCGCTGGGCCTGGCGAGGGCCAGATAGACATTGCGATCGAGCGAGACCTTGCTGGCCCTGACCTGCGCCGCCCAGGCGTCGAACCCGGCCTGGTCCATTGCCTTGTACGCGAAGCGCATATGGGTGAAGCCCGCGCCCGAATAATTGGCGGAAAAGCCGGTGCCCGTGACGGGCTTGTTGGCGACGGCATGCAGCTGCGTCTTCATCCCCGGCATCGCGTAAATCTGGCCCGCCAGTTCAGGAACGTAAAAGCTGTTCATGACAGTCGATGCGGTGATGTCGAAACGCACCGGCACATTGGTGGGCAGAACCAGTTCGTTGACGGTCGCAACGCCAAGGTCGGGATAGATGAACAGCCATTTCCAGTCGAGCGCGACGACCTCCACCGTCATCGGCTTGACCTTCGGGTCGACAGCGGTCTTCGCGTCGATCCGGTCGAGCGGCCGATAGGGGTCCAGCTTGTGCGTGCTGACCCAGGTCAGCGCGCCCAGCGCGATGATGATCAGCAACGGCGCCGACCAGATCAGCAGTTCCAGCTTGGTGCTGTGATCCCAGTCGGGATCATAGTCCGCGTCGGTCGCCTTGTTGGTCGCGCGATAGCGCATGGCGAAGACGACGACGAGGGCCATGACCGGCAGCACGATCAGCAGCATCAGTGCCGTCGAAATCAGGATCAGGTCGCGCTGTTGCAGTGCAATATCGCCCGACGGGTTCATCACGACCCAGTTACAGCCCGCGAGCGGCGCTGCCAGAATCGGAGCGGACCAGCGCAAAAGCCTGATCCTTAGCGGAGAGTGTGGCTGTGACATGGCGCGCGCCTAGCCTGTCACGTCTGAGTCGGCCAGTGGGCAATTTGTCCAAAGCTGTGCAGGCGCAAAAATTCTGTCTGGCCTGGGATACTGCTTAGACTCTGTCGGTTTTCTGTTATGTTGCCATTCCCTGGCCGCTGGAAGACGAGCATACCGCACCGGCGGCCCAGCCAAGGAGCGGATGTAGATGAGTTCAGGGGCCATAGCCTTCACCTCCACGTCACTTGAGGATGACGCGCGCAGGATCAATGCGCGCGACCACAAGGTTGCGCCGGGGGATATTTCCATCGGTGTGATCATCGGTCGCACCTCCGAATTTTTCGACTTCTTCGTTTACGCCATCGCTTCGGTGATCGTGTTCCCCAGCCTGGTCTTCCCTTATGTCGATGCGCTGACCGGGACGCTCTATTCCTTCGCTATCTTTGCGGTCGCTTTCATCACACGGCCGATCGGATCGCTGATCTTCATGGCGATCGACCGTCGCTATGGTCGCGGCACGAAGCTTACCGCCGCCTTGTTCCTGCTTGGCAGCTCCACCGTGGCGATCGCCTTCCTACCAGGATATGAGACGATTGGCCATTATGCCGCGGTCGTCCTTGTCATTTTACGGGCGGCGCAGGGCCTTGCGCTTGGCGGCACATGGGATGGCCTCGCCTCGCTCCTTTCGCTCAACGCGCCGCAGCATCAGCGCGGATGGTACGCCATGGTGCCGCAGCTAGGCGCGCCCCTGGCGCTGCTGGTGGCGAGCGGCCTGTTCGCCTTCTTCCTGCTCACCCTGTCGAAAGCCGATTTCCTCAGCTGGGGCTGGCGCTACCCCTTCTTCGTCGCGTTCGCGATCAACGTGGTGGCCCTTTTTGCGCGCCTGCGCATCGTCGTGACCCATGAATTTGAACGCTTGTTCGAGCAGCGCGATCTGGTTCCCTCGCCGGTTCTCCCGACCGTCAAGCGCGAAGGCCGCAACATCGTCATCGGCGCCTTTGCGCCGCTCGCCAGTTTCGCCCTGTTCCACATGGTGACAGTGTTTCCGCTGTCCTGGATCGCGCTCTATACCGATCAGCCGATCGAGCGCTTCCTGGTGATCGAGATGATCGGGGCTGCGGTGGGCCTGTTGGCGATCGTCGTTTCGGGTTTCGTTGCCGACCAGATCGGGCGGCGCTCGCTGCTGGGCTGGTCGGCCGGCGGGATCGCGGTCTTCGCGCTCATGGCGCCGCTGTTGCTCAACGGGGGTGATCTGGGCGAAGTCGCCTTCATGATCCTGGGTTTCATGCTGCTTGGCCTGGCATTTGGCCAGTCTTCCGGCGTGGTCGCGTCCAACTTCGCGACGGAGGCGCGCTATACCAGCTCCGCGCTGACGTCCGACCTGGCGTGGCTGGTCGGTGCGGGCTTTGCCCCGCTCGTGGCCTTGCTGCTGTCGGTCAAGTTCGGCCTGGCCGCTTCTGGCGTGTACCTGCTTTCGGGCGCGATCGCGACCATGGTGGCGCTGTATATCAACAAGGAACTGGCAGGCCGCGACCGCTAAAGCGTAAAGCCAAAGCGGCAGGGGCCGTGCGCGCCGCTCGGATCACCGGGTCCGAGCGGCGCGATCCGTTTCAGCCTTGCACTGCCTTGCGCATCCGCGCGAGCGCCTTGCGATCGAACCAGCCCGTCAAACCGGGCCGCGGCCGCCAGCGTGGCAGCCATTGGCCATAGAGGCTTGCAAGTCTGCGGGGCAGGCCGCCGGGGCCTTCACGCGCCATGATGTCGGACACGATCCGGTTCTGATAGAAGCGCACCGAATAGTTGATCAGCCGCTTATATTGCATGATCCAGGTCGATGGTCGCCAGAGTCTGACCTGTTCCGCTACAAACCCTGCTTCTTCGCAGGCAATGACCCGGTCATGCTCCCATTGGCTGTCTGCCTCCAGGTCGGTGTGCGCCCAGGCCGCGACCATTCCATCGTCGCCAATGAGGTCATCGGGCAGGCGAATACCCTTGGCCCGAATAGCCGCGACGAAGCGACCCGACAGGGCATAAAGGTCCCCGAATAGGCCGCCTTCGGCGCGCAGGCCTGCGCGATACATTTCCACTTTGCGGCCGTTCATCGGCATGCCGGCGGCTGCATTGGCAGAAGGATGACTTGCAAGAGCAGCGACGAGCGCGTCGATCGAACCGGGGGCGATTTCCGCGTCGCCGTCCATGAAGACGATCACTGTCTCTTTGCCGTTCAGCAGGTCGTGGACAAAATGATTCCAGGTTCGCGATTTTCCACCCTGCGCAATGTCGTGGACGATGACATTGTTTCGGCCGCCAGCGGTTGCCTTGGCGCGATCGACTGTCCCGTCCGTCGTCCCATTGATAAGGACATGAAAAATCGTGTCCGGTCGGTCCAGCGGCAGCGATGCGAGACAGGCGGTGATCCGCCGCTCCTCCTGATGCGCGAAGATGCCGACCGCGATGGTCATGACTTTAGCGGAAGTCCCAGCTCTGTTCGCCATGATGCGCAGCGTCCAGCCCCTCATTCTCGACCGGTTCGGCAACGCGCATCGGGATGATCACCGAGATGGCCAGAGCGACGATTGCGCTCCCCGCCATGGCCCAGAACGCGACGACGATGATGCCGATGAGCTGGCCGACGATCGCGTCGGTGAGGCTGATGCCCGCTTCGAAACCTACGCCCCCCAGTAGCGGCAGGACGCCAAACGGCAGCAAAAGCGCCCCGGTCAGGCCGCCAACGCCGTGGATGACGAAAATCTGCGCCGCATCGTCGATCCAGCGTTGCGTAACGGCCAAGCCCAGGCGGGATAAGAGAGCGGCGATCCCGCCGATGAGCATTGCGCCGCCGCTTCCCACCAATGCGGCCGAGGCGGCGATGGCGGCGATGCCGGCAAGCGCGCCCGCCATCGCGCCAGTGGCGCTGCTGCGCGCGCCAAGCAGGCGATCAGTCGCGATCCAGAGCAGCGCGCCGCCGCAGGCGGCGAAATGATGGTTGAGGAGCGCGGTGGCCGCATCATCGGTTGCGCCCAGTGCCCAGCCGCCGACCAGTCCAGACAGACCGATCCACAGCAACCCGCCGCCCGCCAGAGCCAGCACCGGGCTGTGGCCAGCGGCGGGAGGCTGCCGCCGAGCGCCGACGATCAGTGCAAGGGCCAGCGCGGACCAGCCCGCCGAAGCGTGGACGACGAGGCTGCCGGCAAAGTCCATGACGCCCAGTTGCGCGAGCCAGCCGCCCGCCCAAATCGCATGAGTGATGGGCACATAGACCATCAGCAACCATAAAGGGGCAAAGCCCATGAACCAGGCCAAACGTGTGCGTTCCGCAACGGCGCCAACCAGCAGCGATACGGCAATCAATGCGCCGGCCATCTGGAAGAGGACGAACGCCGATTCCGGGATTGTCAGCCCGTCGCGCAGCGCCGCAAGATTAGCGAGCATCAGATTGGTAGTCCCGCCGATCCATCCGCCGCCGGGTGCATAGATCAGGCTGTAGCCCGCGATCGCCCATGCCAGCGAAACGATCGCCACTACCGCAGTTCCCTGCGCCATCACCGACAGTGCGTTGCGGACATTCACAAGCCCGGCATGACGCAGCATCACGCCAGGCAGCGCCGCGGCCAGCACAAGGATGGAACAGGTCAGTGTCCATGCCGTGTCGCCGCTGTCTGCCGCTGCGACCTGAGCAAAGGCCGGCTGGGGCAGGGCGACTAGCAGCAGCAAGGGCAGGGCAGGCAGGAGACGCATCGCAGGTTCCAGTGAAGGAGGATTGCGTTCTCCTACCCCTGGCGGGGTAAAGACTTCAATAAGCTAACCGGGGGCGTCAGGCCCAGGGCGGAATATCATCGCGATGACAGGCGATGAGGTCGGGCAGATAAAGGCTGGACACCGGCTCCGTCGCGAAGGAGTCGAAATAATGGTCCAGCATATCTGGAGTGGACCGGGACAGCGAAGCGGACAGCTTCAGGCGGTTTATATGTTCGCCTGGAATGAAGACATATTCTTTTGGGGGGCGGTCGACGGACTGGCCGTGCAGCGCTGGGCCAAGGCTCCATTCGATAATGGCGGCGCTGATCCGTTCGGGGGTCATGTCGTGATAAAGGCTGCCAAACCGTCCCCGCCGCAATGGGCCGTAAAGCCTGCCCGTCGCGGCGGCATAGCTGCGCGCGGGCGATATGCGATCGAGTGCGCTCGCCCAGTCGGCACTGAGCACATGCGCGCTATCGATGATGAGCATCGGCCTGTCCATTTCATTGTCGCGAAGCAGGGCGCCGATCCTGTCGACTATTGTTGCATCACCCAGTTGTCCCGTTTGCGGATCGATCCACGCGCCAAATGTACGGCCGTCCTCCATCCAGACGCCCGCGACCATGCCGGTGGCCGACGCGCGCAGCCGTGCGTTGGCGACCGCCCAGGCCGACAGATCCGCCGATGACCGGGCGTTTACGAGCATGTCCAGCGGCCTTGGTTCCTGCGTGCTGCCCGCAATCCGGCTGGCCGGACTGACGATGCGAAGCCGGCGGCGGTTGCGGGCGAAATCTTCCGTCGCGGTAATCTGGTTGTCGGCCGCCCCTGCGCGATAGGTGCCGAGCAGTGCTGGCACCATCAACGGCGGGCTCTCGGGCGTATACCGCAGGATCAGGTCCCAATCGACCAGCCGGTGCAGGGATTTGTCAAAGCCGCCATGCAGTGCCACCAGATGGCGGCGATGCACGAAGATATTGAGGTCGATATAATTGCGTTCTTCCAGGCGGCTGCGGTTGAAGGGGCAAAGGCGGATGGCCCGGCGTTCTTCCTGTCCGGCGCCATCCGCGCTGGTCACGGCCTGAAATATGGATTGCCCGGCATAGGCGCAGGCATGGCCGCGATGGTCAGCCAGGGCGTTGACCATGACGGCCAGATAGTCGGGGTCCCAGCTATTGTCGGAATCGAGATAGGCGATGATCTCACCAGATGCCCGGTCCAGCCCTCGGTTGCGGGCGGCGGATACGCGTTCGCTACGGGCGTTTGAAATCAGCAGGATGCGCGGATCGGGATATCGTTCGAGAGCGGAGGGAAGGTCGTCGGTGCTGCCGTCATCGATGATGATGAGTTCGAAATGCGCGTGGCTCTGGGCCAATACCGATGCGATGGCGTCGCCGATGATGGCCGCGCGGTTCAGCACCGGCATGATGATCGAAACGAATGTGTCGGCCTGTGCCTCCTGCGCCCGCGCCACCAGCAAGCGTTTTTGCAATTCCAGCTGGCTGAGCAGCGTCAGCGCATGGTCTGCATGACCCGCACCCATTCGGTCTTCACAAAAGCCCCATCGCAGATGGTCGCTTAGCGAGACATAGGGCGAAAAACCGCGGGGATCATTGGCGACCGCCAGACTTTTCTTTGTCAGGCTGGTCGCGGTTCCTGCCAGGCGCAGTTCGATCGACAGGCTTTCGCGTAACAGAAAGCGATTGGGAAGGTGAAGGCTGAAGCCGTGGCGACCATCCCCCAGACCCGCGCGGCGAAGGTCAGGACGGTCATTTTCGGCCATGACGTCGCGCGCGGCCAGTTCGTTGTCGACGAATATGTCGAGCGCAAGGGCAATGTCGGGATGAGCAAGGTCGAGCGCCCAGCCCTTGAGTTGGCCATCGCCGACGCTTTCCAGCATCGCCTTCAATCGTGGCTTCACGCCCGTCGTGGCAGGCGGCGACATATGCCAGATATCGCCCTTGAGACTTGTCGAAACGGGCACGCGCCGGCCGTTGGCGGCGTAGCGAAGATCGAAGCGCGCGCGTTCTCCATCACGGGATCGCGGAATCGCAAAGTCGAAGCCCGCCGCGCTTCCATAGCCTGCCGCGACCAGATCGGCCCTGTCCAGATGTGGCAGGATGCGCTTGAGCGGCCGACCATTTTGAAACAGCCAAAGCGCGGCAGGACGCCAGGGGGTCCCGTCTTTGCCACGCTCTACGGCCCAGCCGGTCAGGTGCGCAGCATTTTTTCGGTCGATGCGACCTTCGCACGCCGCCTCGGTCGTCAGCGCGACCGCGTCGATCCGTGCCGGCACGTAGACCATTTCCGTGACCCCGGCCATGCCGTCTTCGACGCCTGCCCGAACGCAGCGATCGAAAAGCGGGAGCAGGTCGGTATGGGATTTGGCGAGGCCTTTGCGCAGTGGCGCGATATGCCGCCGCTCGACATGATCGGCGACCAGTCGGGGACTTGCGCGCGCGGCCGGTGAGGCAAGGGCCAGGGCCCGCTGAACCTGCGCACGGACATCATGATAGAGGGTTTCGATGCCGGGGAAGAGTGACGCATTGTCAGCAACGGCCGGCCGCGCCTGACTTGATGGCTCTATGACGAGGGGAATGCCCTGGCGCGTGGCGCGCAGGGTCCAGTCCATGATCGCCTGCGCCGTGACCGCATTTTCCGGGAGGAAGCCGACGCGATCGAGCAGGCTGAGTGGTATCAGCAGCGGGGCGGGGGACGCCTGCGCCTTATAGGCTCTGCGATCCAGCAGGGGATCTTCGCCAACCAATATTGGCTCCAAATGCACATGGCCATCGGACTGGGTGCAGCAACGATAGCCGCCGGCAGCGACGTGGCCATTGTCGCCGAGCGTCAGGGGCGCCACCATCGCGTCCGGGCGGGGATGCGCCAGGAGATGGTCCAGCGCATCGCCATCCAGATGCAGCGTGGGATCGAGCAGCAAGGCCTGTTCGCATCCGTCCGCGCGCATGCGTGCCAGCATCCTATTGGCCGCGGCGGCAAACCCGATAGGCGCGTCGATCGACAGCAGGGTATCGACTCGCGCATGCAGCCCAAAATCGGGACGATGCCGGGGATTGCAGTCGAACAGATAGACGTGCGGACGCCCGGCTTGCAGCTTCGCCAATGCTGTCAGCTGCGCGGCAAGATTGTCTTGGCCACCATTGCTCACCAGGCCGATCGCCAGCAAAGACCTTTCCGGTTGGGGCCGTCGCAACACCGACAGGGTTCGTAGCTCGCCGTCTATCTCGACAGGCCGAGAATCGGGCGTGAGCCGCTCCGCAATGGCATTGTGAAAGCCAGCACTGACCTGGTCCCACGACATTGCCTTCGACCAGGTGCGACCGGCGCGACGTATCGCCCCTCTTTGGCGATCGCCCAGGCGCAACGCGCGATCAAGGGCGCTTTCCAGTGCGTCGGGGGCTTCAGGATCATATCGGACGCCCAGCCCGATCGCGTCGACTGCGTCCAGCGCCGGGAGACGGGGCGCAACCACAGGCTTGCCATAGAGCGCCGCGAGCATCAGCGCACCGGAGGTCAGCGTTTGCCGATAGGGCAGGGCGATGACATCGGCGGCGCCGAAGAGCAGCGGCAATTTGGCGTCGGGCGCAAAGCCGTCCATCACATGGATTTGGGGATGCGCTTCCTCCAGAAGGCGGGCGTGGGCGGGGGTAAAGTCGCCCATGACCTTGCCCGCGATCAGCAGGTGGACATGGTCGCGGTCTGGTCGGGCGGCAAGCCCGTGAAAGGCCCGGACCAGCCCGTCAACGCCCTTGTAGGAACGGATCTGACCGAAGCACAGGATCAGCGTTTCGACCTTTTCCAATCCCAACAGCTGACGGCTTTGATGGGTGTCGAAGGCGCGGCCATAACAGCCTTCATAGCTGCCATGGGGGGCAACGATGCATTTGTTTTCGTCGACCGCATAGTGGCGGCGCAATTCGGCAATGGCTGCGTCACTATGCACATGGATGACGTTCGCGGCGGCCGCCAGACGCGCGTGGAAATGCAGCGCCAGATCCTCGAAAATGGGTTCATGCGGCAGGCTGTTGTGCACCGTCCATAGGAACGCGCCGCCACGCGCCTGAAAGAGGCGGATGGCGTGCAGGAACTCACTCGCGCGGATCTGGTAGTCGAACCGATCGGTGCAGTCGGCGAAAAGCGGGTCGGGCCAGTGCAGGTGAAACAATACGGGCTGGCTGCCAGAGGAGCGCTCGATCAAGTCGATGGCGTGCTGGATCGGACCATATTCAACGCGCAGGTCAGCTCCGAAGGAGTGGTACAACCCATCCTGGTAAGGATTGGTGGCGCGATAGTCGGGATAGGCGACCAGCGTCGTCCCTGCGATCAGTCGTTTGGGCGATATGCCAGCGCGACGCGCGTGGGCGGTGGGTTCGGCATCGGCCGTTGCCTGATCGTCAAACTGGTCCGCAGCGGGCTGATACATGAGAATTGGCCTTTGCAGCCCGCAGGCGCAGGTCATGGGATGCCCGCGCCACCACGGCGGCGCGGGCACTCGGGGTCAGGCGACGCGGCGCGCCTGTTTGGTTTCGGCGGCGATAAGCGATGCCCGGTCGGCGAGGCGCTTCTGCATCGCGCTTATGGTCCTGGCGTCGCGCACCGCATGGAATCCCGGGCGGCTGCCATCCCGCCGGGGCTGTGGCTGCGCGGTCATACGGGTGACGGACGTATTGTGGAAAAAGTCCCGATTGCCGCCATCGGTATAGCTTTCCGAATAGATGCCGTGCGCGCGGATCACATCGAACTGGTCCAATTCAATGTGATGATAGGATATGCGTTTGAGGCTCTTGTCCGGGCGGATGGTGGCGCCATTGACCAGATCCTTTGCCCGCACCAGCAGACCATCGACATAAAGATGATGCCATGGCGAAACGCGGATATCCCTGCTGGGCACGGCGTCGCTGATGGCATTGGCTTCGATCAGGATGGGCCACATATCGTCAAGATGCGCCTGCGGGATGCGATCGACCCAATCATGGCGGTGGCCTACCCAGCGCACTGTGCGCAGGCCGCCGCGGCAAAGGACGCGATCGCCGGCCTTGATGTCCTCCACCGCGATCTCCCCCTGATCGGTGTCAATCATCGTTCCGCGCAGGAAGCAGACCGGAGCCACGAACTGGCCGGTGCTGTCCACGAAGCTCGCCGGATCGGCGAGGATTGCCGCCGCCAGTTCAGGATCGACGCCGGTCATATTAAAGGTGACAGTCTGTTCGCCGATCAATGCGCCGTTCGTCAGCACGAGCGTCGCGCTGCCCGAAACGGAATCATAGTCGAAACTGTCAAATTCATACCCATCGACGCCAACGCTGTCCCCCCAGTCGAAGCCGTTCACGTCGAAGGAAGAGACGCTGTCGATCAGCCCCTTGTCATAGGTGAAGGACCCGGCGCCATTGCCGGAGAAATTAATGGTCTGAGCGCCAAGGTTGAGCCCCAGAACCGACGGCCCCTGGACCGATATGTTTGATGTGTCGCCGACATTATAAGTGACGCCAGACAGGGTATTGGCGCCCAGCGCGCCATAATCGATCGTGAGATTGCCGTCATTCACCGCCGAAAAGGTCGGCGAAGAGGCCGCCTGGACCCCCGCCAGCCCGGAAACGGTCGCACTGACCCCGTCCACGGTCAGAGTATGCGTGCCAAGCGCCACAATATTGACAGTATTGGTGTCGTCCGCATTGTCACTGTTGATCGTCTGATCGCTGTTCAGAAGGTCGAGATTGAGGATCGCCATCATATATCTCCCACTGGGGCCGGTGTGCCTGTCGATGTTTTCGACGACGCATCTGGTCCGTGAAGAGTATTAGGAAATTGCAGTCCGGGAATATTGATGATGGTCCGAAATGGACTTTCCGCCCGGCCGTCCAGCGACCTCCAAGGCGCTCCGCGCTGCCGACGGAGTTCAGTTGAAATGGGGCCCGTGTTTGCTTTATGTCGGTGTCGTCATGACGGGAATGGAACTGATAGCGCATGGGACGCCCCTGTCCGACTTGATCGCGGCAAGCCCGATCGCGGCGTTGATTTGCGATCCGTCCACCGCCGATACGCCCGTGATCGAGTGCAATTCCGCCTTTCTGGCGTTGACGGGCTATAGGCGCGAAGAGGTGATAGGCCGCAATTGCCGCTTTATGCGCGGCGCGGGCACCGAACCGGAACTTACGGGTCAAATTCGCGCGGCGATCAGCGACCGGCGACCGATCCTGGTCGAGATTTTGAATTACAAGAAAGGCGGCGCGCCTTTTCGCAATGCGGTTCTGATTGCCCCCATTTTCGATGATTCCGGGACGCTCAAATATTTCCTGGGCTCTCTGATGGAAGTGACTGATCCGGCGCTGGGGCCGACCCGTCAGATGATGGCGCGCGACCGCGTCGCGGCGTTGACGCGGCGCCAGCACGAAGTGCTGGTGCAGATGGCGGCCGGTCAATTGAACAAGCAGATCGCCTTTACGCTGGGCCTGTCGGAACGGACGGTGAAGATGCACAAGGCGGCTTTGCAGAAGGGGCTGGGTGTTTCGACATCCGCCGACGCCATCCGGATCGCGGTGGAAGCGGGCTATTGACGTTCGGGTCTGCGACCTTTGCATGGCATATTGCAAAGCGATCGCGCCTTACCGGCCGCTTTTCGTCCGGCGATGCCCGGCCTCCATCACGGTTTCCATCGCCACGAAGGTGGATGTGCTGGCGACATGGGGCAGGGCGCTGATCTTTTCGCCCAGCACGATGCGATAGCGGCGGATATCGGCCGTCCGCACCTTGAGCAGATAATCGAAATTGCTGGCCAGCATGTGGCATTCTTCTACCTCCGCAATACGGCGGACAGCGGCGTTGAATTCGCGAAGGGCCGCTTCGCGCGTATCCGATAATTTGACTTCGGTGAAGGCGATGTGGTCGAGGCCAAGCTTTGCGGGGTCGATGATCGCGCGAAAGCCGCGTATGACGCCGGCTTGCTGGAGCCGCTTCAGCCTGACCTGACACGGTGTCTTCGACAGACCAACCGCTTCGGCAAGGTCCGTAACCGTCATGCGGCCATCGTCCACCAGAGCGGCGATCATGCGGCGGTCGAAATCGTCCAGTTCGACTGTTTCTGGCGTGTTTTTCATCCATATCAGCTAAACTGATTGGCATAATAAGGCAAATTTCCTGAAAATAACCTGATCAAAGGGCGGAACGATCTTCAATTTGAGCATATTCTTCCAGCATGACCGATAAGCCCTTCGCCCAGTTCGCCCCCGCCATCCGCCAGCCTACGCCGTTGCGACAGGCTATCACCGCTGCCTATCGGCGCGACGAGGCGGAGGCGCTGGAGCCATTGATCGCGGCCGCGACGGTGCCCGATGCCATGCGCGATGCGATTGCCGATACGACCCGCAAGCTCGTCACCGCATTGCGCGCCAATCGCAAGGGGAGCGGTGTCGAGGGCCTGGTGCAGGAATATGCGCTGTCCAGCCAGGAGGGCGTGGCGCTGATGTGCCTTGCCGAGGCATTGCTGCGTATTCCCGATACGGCGACGCGCGACGCGTTGATCCGCGACAAGATCGCCGACGGTGATTGGGGCGCGCATCTGGGTGGTGAAAAATCGCTGTTCGTCAATGCCGCGACATGGGGTCTGGTGGTCACTGGCAAGTTGGTCGGCAGTGTTGACGATCGGGGACTGGGCGCAGCGCTGACGCGGCTGGTCGCGCGTGCGGGCGAACCCGTGATCCGGCGCGGGGTTGATCTGGCCATGCGGATGATGGGCGAACAATTCGTAACGGGCGAGACGATCCAGCAGGCGCTGAAGCGCGCGAAGGAGATGGAGGCCAAGGGCTTCGCCTACAGCTATGATATGCTGGGCGAAGCCGCGACCACGGCCGCCGACGCCAGGCGCTATTTTGCCGATTATGAACGGGCGATCCACGCCATTGGCAAGGCGTCGGCCGGGCGCGGCATTTATGCCGGGCCGGGCATTTCGATCAAATTGTCGGCGCTGCATCCGCGCTATGTCCGTGCCCAGGCGGACCGGGTGATGGGCGAATTGCTGCCGGCGGTGAAGCAATTGGCGCTGCTGTCCAAGCGGTATGACATCGGTTTCAATATCGATGCGGAAGAAGCCGACCGGCTGGAATTGTCGCTCGACCTGCTCGAAAGCCTGGCGGGCGATCCCGATCTTGCCGGCTGGAATGGCCTTGGCTTTGTGGTGCAGGGCTATGGCAAGCGCTGCCCCTTCGTGATCGACTGGATCATCGACCTGGCGCGACGTAGCGACCGGCGCATCATGGTGCGGTTGGTCAAGGGCGCCTATTGGGATGCGGAAATCAAGCGGGCGCAGGTTGACGGCCTGCCCGACTTCCCCGTCTATACGCGCAAGGTTCATACCGACGTCGCCTATATCGCCTGTGCCCGCAAGCTGGTGGCGGCGCGCGACGTGGTGTTTCCGCAATTTGCGACGCATAATGCCCAGACGCTAAGCAGCATCTATCATCTGGCCGGACCGGACTTTTCGGTTGGCGATTATGAGTTTCAATGCCTGCACGGCATGGGAGAGCCGCTTTATGAGCAGGTGGTCGGGGCAGAGAAGCTGAACCGCCCCTGCCGCATTTACGCCCCGGTCGGCACGCATGAGACATTGCTGGCCTATCTGGTGCGGCGCTTGCTGGAAAATGGCGCAAACAGCAGTTTCGTCAACCGCATCGCCGATCCGGCCGTGTCAATCGACGATCTGATTGCCGACCCGGCGGAGGTGGTGAAGGCGATGCCCCATCCGGGCGCGCGGCACCACCAGATCGCGCTGCCGGCGGATCTGTATCCAGACCGGCGCAATTCCGACGGACTGGACCTGAGCGACGAGGCCGAATTGGCGCGGCTTGGCGATGCGTTGCGGGAAAGCGCGCAAATCGCATGGACGGCAGCGCCAGAAAAGGCATCGGGGCCAGCGCGGACCGTATTCAATCCGGCCGATCATCGGGACGTGGTCGGCCGGGTCACGGATGCGACTGAAGCAGATGCGCGTGCCGCGGTGATCCGCGCTGCGGAGTCGCGCTGGCCCAATAGCGCGGTGTCTGATCGCGCCGCCATGCTGGAAGCGGCGGCCGACGCGATGCAGGCGCGCATGCCGATCCTGCTCGGCCTCATCGTGCGGGAAGCGGGCAAGTCGCTGCCCAATGCCATTGCCGAAGTGCGGGAGGCGATCGATTTTCTGCGCTATTACGCTCGGCAGGCGCACGCGACCTTTGGCGCACAGCAGCAGTCGCTGGGACCGGTCGTGTGCATCAGCCCGTGGAATTTCCCGTTGGCGATATTCACGGGTCAGGTTGCCGCCGCACTGATGGCGGGCAATCCGGTGCTGGCCAAGCCTGCCGAGGAAACGCCCCTGATCGCGGCGGAGTCGGTGCGATTGCTGCATGACGCGGGCGTGCCTGCCGATGCGCTGCAACTGCTGCCCGGCGACGGCGGGATCGGCGCGGCGCTGGTCGCGGCCCCGGAAACGGCGGCGGTGATGTTCACCGGGTCGACCGAGGTCGCCCGCCTGATCCAGCGCCAGCTTGCGCCGCGGCTGTCGCGCGCCGGCCGGCCGATCCCCCTGATCGCTGAAACGGGCGGCCAGAATGCCATGATCGTCGACAGTTCGGCGCTGGCCGAACAGGTGGTGGCGGACGTCATAGCCTCTGCCTTCGACAGTGCAGGGCAACGGTGTTCGGCGCTGCGCATCTTGTGCCTGCAGGAGGATGTCGCGGACCGGACGCTGACCATGTTGAAGGGCGCGCTGGCCGAATTGCGCATCGGGCGCACCGATGCGCTGAGCGTGGATATCGGGCCGGTCATCACAGCGGAGGCGCGCGACGGGATTATCGCTCATATCGACGCGATGCGCGCGAAGGGGCGGGGGGTTGAACAAAGCGTCCTGCCGCCTGAAACCGCGCATGGCACGTTCGTCGCGCCAACGATCATCGAGATCGACGGCATCGCCGATCTGGAGCGCGAAGTCTTCGGTCCGGTTCTTCACGTGCTGCGCTTCAAGCGGGAAGGACTGGATGCGCTGGTCGATCAGATCAATGCGACCGGCTATGGCCTGACCTTCGGTCTGCACACACGGCTGGACGAAACGATCGCCCGCGTCACAAGCCGGGCAAAGGTCGGCAATATCTATGTGAACCGCAACGTCATCGGCGCCATCGTCGGGGTTCAGCCCTTTGGCGGGCGGGGCTTGTCGGGCACCGGGCCAAAGGCCGGTGGCCCGCTCTATCTGGGCCGGCTGACCACCACGCCGCCCGTCTTTGCCGAGCGGGTAACGCATCTACGATCGCCGCTGCATGGCTTTGCCGACTGGCTGGACCGCCAGGGTGAGGGGGAAGCAGCGGCTCAGGCGCGGCGGACTGGTGATGCTTCGGCCCTGGGGGTCGAATTGTCGCTGCCAGGCCCAGTAGGTGAGCGCAATCTTTACGCGTTGCATCCGCGCGGCCGGGTGTTGATGCGCCCGGCTACGCGGCAGGGCCTGTTCCGGCAGATGGCGGCGATATTGGCGACCGGCAATCACGGCGTGGTACAGGGGATGACGTTGCCCGCCGACCTCCCGCAGGACGTGGCCGCATGCTTTTCGACGAACGAAAGCGGTCCCTTCGCGGCGGCGCTGGTCGAAGGCGACAGCGCCAAGATTGCGGCTACCGCGCAATGCGTCGCCGACATGCCCGGACCCATTGTCCCGGTCCATGTCGATGAACATGGTCAAGGCTATTGCCTGGACTGGCTGCTGGAAGAAGTGTCGACGTCGATCAACACCACCGCGGCGGGGGGGAATGCCAGCCTGATGATGATCGGATGACCGGGAAAATTTGATCGGGATCAGGAATAATCATCCAGGCCAGATGCCGGATTAACCAAAAAATAAAGGGAAATTGCGAAAAGGCGACCCAAATCGGAGACCCGCCATTTTGCGCGTTTTGAAATCTTTGTTGGAACGACGCGTCGGAAAGCGGTCGCAGGATGCTGACGTCCATGCCAGCCTGATTGAATCGCTGTACGCGTCGCCCGCTTCCCTGACCATCGGTGCGATAACGGGCGTCGCTGTCGGTTTGGTGGTCGCCAGTATGACGGATCGCGGGGCCATTCACGCGGTCGTGGCCATGCTTTGCCTGGTCGCCACCCTGCGGGTCGTGTCCGCCATATTCTTTCATAGGCAGTTGGTGCGGGGCACGGCCGTCGCTTCGCGCGGCTGGGAACTGGCTTATGAACTTGGCGCCTGGGTCTACGCAGGCCTGCTGGGGCTCATGGCGTTCGTGTCGCTCATCAATTCGGGGAACAGCATCATTCATATGCTGACCGTATCGATGGCCACGGGCTATGCAGGCGGCATTTCGGGCCGGAATGCGGGGCGGGTGCAAATCGCCATCGGGCAGGTCTGCCTGGCTTTGCTGCCGACTGCGACGGGGCTGTGGCTGGAAGGATCGACAGGCTATCGCGTCCTGTCCGTCGCGATGGTGATGATGGTGCTGGGCCTGGCCGAAATCAGCGCCACGACGCACAGGATCGTGGTTCAGGCGCTGATCGGGAAGCGCGACAAGTCGCTGCTGGCCGAAAAATTCGAACGGCTGGCGCGTTTCGACAGCCTGACCGGCCTTGAAAACCGCATGGCGATGCAGATGCGTTTGCGGGACATTTTCCAGACGAATGAAAAGCGCAACGACGCGGTCGCGATCCTGTGGATGGATCTGGACAGGTTCAAGGAGATCAATGACTCGCTGGGTCATATGGTCGGCGATCAACTGCTGCGCGCGGTGGCCGAACGCCTGACCGAAGTGGTCCAGGGGCGTGGCAAGATCGCGCGGTTCGGCGGGGACGAGTTTGTCCTGATCTGCTCCGACACAGATCGAGTGACCGCCGCCGGCATCGCCCAGGAAATCGTGTCCTATTTCGCCCATGGTTTCGAAATCGGTGAAAACCACCTCCAGGTGACGGCTTCGGTCGGCTATGCCGTTGGGCCACAGGACGGTCGCGACATGGACGAGCTGATGCAACATGCCGACCTGGCGCTGTATGAGGCGAAGGGGCAGGGAAGGAACCGGTCGGCCAGTTTCAACTGGTCGCTCAAAGAGCGCTTCAACCGGTTGCACGAGATTGAAACCGGCCTGCGCCGGGCGCTTTCGGGCGGAGAGCTAAACCTTATGTTCCAACCGATCGTCGACCTGAATAGCGGACATATAGAGGCTTGCGAAGCCCTGCTTCGCTGGGAACATCCGGTGCTGGGGCCGATCCCGCCTTCCGAATTCATACCGATCGCCGAGAATATGGGCCTGATCGAAGCGATGACTGGCTGGGTGCTGCGCCGGGCATGCGAAGTGGCTGCCCAATGGCCCGAGCATGTGCGGGTGGCGATCAACATATCGCCGGCATCGCTCAAATCGCCCGAACTGCCCGGCAATGTCATCGCCGCGTTGCTGGAAACCGGCGTTTCGGCCCGCCGGCTGGAACTGGAAGTGACCGAGTCCATTTTCCTGGACGACAGCGGGCAGACCAATGCGATCCTGCGTGAATTGCAACGGATCGGGCTGCGGCTGGCACTGGATGATTTCGGCACCGGCTATTCGTCGCTGGCGTATCTGCGATCTTACCGCTTCGATACGCTCAAGGTCGACCAGAGCTTCATGGCCGGCGTCAGCGCCAATGCAGAAGACCGCGCCATCGTCAAGGCGATCGGCAGTCTGGCGCGGGACCTGTCCATGGATACGGTGGCGGAAGGCATCGAGACGGTCGACCAGTTAGGACACGCCCGCGAAGCGGGCTTCACCAACGTCCAGGGGTATCTGTTCAGCCGGCCGGTTCCGGCCGGCCAGATTGCGGATATGATTGCCGCAGGCCCGCTGCAAGGGACGGGACGGCCCGACCCCGCGATCAAGTCACGCCGTCGCCGGGCCTAAAGGGCAAATCAGCGCAGCTTCGTTTGCGCGGCCGCCAGGCGTCGCATCATGCGCAAATCGCGATCCGACAGGGACAGAGCGGTTTCGGTCCACATTTCCACGATGTCGGTCAATTCGGTCAGCGTCAGAGGATGGACGCGCCGCGCGGCCTTGTTGATGCCGACATAACCGGGATGATGCGCCCGATGATCGCGGATCCACTGGATTGTTGCTGCTTCACCTTCTCCGGTTTCCACAACCTGATTGACGATGCCCATGTCGAACATTTCATCAGCGGTGTAGATGCGACCTTCCGACAGCATCTGACGCGCCAGAACAGGGCCGACCCGGCGCTGCAAAATGGACCAGGCGCCCATGCCGGGGAAGAGGCCGAACAATACCTCCGGCAGGCCGAAGCGCGCCTGCCGCTCGG
The DNA here is from genome assembly GCF_000153545.1 of Sphingomonas sp. SKA58. NCBI lineage: Bacteria > Pseudomonadati > Pseudomonadota > Alphaproteobacteria > Sphingomonadales > Sphingomonadaceae > Sphingomonas > Sphingomonas sp. SKA58. Next base: position 1,664,538 of record NZ_CH959306.1, on the reverse strand, counting down.
CGATGATGACGTCGAAACACAGCAGCGCCTCAAGCCCGCCGCCCAGTGCGTCGCCCTGGGCCAAGCCGATATTGATGATGTTCATATCGTTGCAATGCCAGATACGATCAACGATCTCACAACAGGCGACGCCATATTTCAGCAGCGTTTCGCGATCGCGCCGCTGGATGCATTCGGCAAACATTTCCAGATCGCCGCCCAGATTGAACACGCCGGGAAAGCGTGACCCCAGCACCATGAATTTAAGCGGGCCATTGTCGCCGAAGACGCGGCGGCTTTCCCTTTGCCAGGCCATGGTGTCACGCATCAGGCCGAGATTCGAATTGGGCCTTTCGAGCGGCGTCATGAAGGCCCACAAGGTGGCCAGGTCTTCATCCCAGCGAACGTCGATCTGCCCCAGGTCGAATAAGGTCGATTGGCTGAATTCCTGCGAAAGTCCCCATTCCGTACCGGCATTTGCCGCATCGGAGAGGCTGTGGTCCTCCATCGGATCGTCGTTCACGGCTTCTGTCTCGTTGTGTGTCACGACAAAGCGTCCCGAATCAATCATTTGCGGCCCCAGTTTTATGATGATGATAGGATCAGGTTCGCCGCAATGATGCCGTCAGCGGGATCATGATTGATAGAGGTTTAACCATTTTTGTTGGCGGGTGTTGCCTCCTTGCCGCCCAAAATCCTCGTGTCCTAAAAGGTGTGTTGCAAAAATGTCGCGTCAGTCGGTGGCTCTCCCCTTCGCCGCCTGCAAAGAGGGCTTTGTTAATCTTTGACATTTACCATTTGCGCATGGCGAGACAGTCCGACCCTTCCCAATGTGTGACATTGGCTCTCCAGGATTCGCAGGGCCGTTCCTGGCCCTTGCGATTATCGCGCGACTGTCTACGCTTCGTCGGTGCCTATCGGCGGGTCGAAGGGTTCAACATCGACGCGATGCTGCTCTTTGACGGGGTGCGCAAGGCCGGGTGATCCGCGCTATCCTTGTGCGCCGATCCATTCGATCCTAGAGCGCGCGCATGACGAAGCCCCGATTTTCCTTTTCCATTTCCGCCACTGATGCCAAGGCCCGCACCGGTACGATCCAGATGCGGCGCGGCGACATTCGCACGCCCGCCTTCATGCCGGTCGGCACCGCCGCCACGGTGAAGGCGATGCGACCGGCCGAGGTCCGCGCGGCCGGCGCCGACATCCTGTTGGGCAACACCTATCATCTCATGCTGCGGCCGGGCGCTGAACGCATGGCGCGACTGGGCGGCCTGCATGGTTTCATGGGGTGGGACCGGCCGATCCTGACGGACAGCGGCGGCTATCAGGTAATGAGCCTGTCGGCGCTTACCAAGATGAGCGAGGACGGTGTCGCTTTTTCCAGCCATATCGACGGGTCGAAGCACATGCTGACGCCTGAACGCTCGATGGACATTCAGCGCCTGCTCGACAGCGACATCGTTATGGCCTTTGACGAATGCACGAAAAACGGATGCACCCATGACGAGGCAGCGCAATCGATGGAGCGTTCGATGCGCTGGGCCAAGCGGTCGCGCGATCAATTTGATGCTGGCGGCGACCATGCGGAGCGCGCGGCGCTGTTCGGCATCCAGCAAGGGTCGCTGAATGAGGCGCTGAGACGGGTTTCGGCCGACAAGCTGATCGACATCGGCTTCGATGGTTACGCTGTCGGCGGTCTGGCGGTCGGGGAGGGGCAGGAAGCGATGTTCACCACCCTGGATTTCGCGCCGGATATGCTTCCTGTCGATAAACCGCGCTATCTCATGGGGGTCGGCAAGCCGGACGACATTGTCGGGGCGGTCGAGCGGGGCATCGATATGTTCGATTGCGTCCTGCCCACGCGATCGGGACGCAATGGGCAGGCTTTCACCTGGGGCGGGCCGCTCAATATCCGAAACGCGAAATTCAACGAGGATATGGGGCCGCTCGATCCGCGCTGCGGCTGCCCCGTCTGTGCGACCTGGAGCCGCGCCTATCTGCATCATCTGGTCAAGACCGGCGAAATGCTGGGCGCCATGCTGATGACGCAGCACAATATCCATTTTTATCAGGAATTGATGCAAGGGATCCGCGAAGCCATCGCGGCTGGCCGCTTCGCGGCCTTTGCTGCCCAGTTCAGGCGCGATTATCAGCGGGTGTGACTGTCAGGGAACGATGGTGATCGCGATGGTGAACCGGCCGGCGTCCCCGTCATGATCAAGCGGCTGGCGAAGTTGGCGTGACAGGCCGGTCAGGACCCGGCCATAGCGTTCGTTCATATAGGCCTTCATGTCCGGCGTATCGTGAAGACCCGAGGACAGGACGGTCACCAGCGCCCGATCATCGCCTTGGGCCTTGACCGATATGCGCATCCGGCCCGCCGGATCGAGCCGCATCGCCAATTCTACCAGTTCGGTCACCAGAAAGGCGATCGGCACGGCGACATCCTGGCTGATATGCAGATCGTCGCTGTCAATCTGAATGCCGAAGCGGCGTGCTGCAACGGGTGCCGTGCTTCTCAGACTGGCTGACAATTCGCTGATCAGCGCGCGCACGCCGACGCCGCGATTTTCCTCCAGTTCCGCAAAATGATTGCGATGCACGACAGACAGCGCGTCGACGCGCCGCTGGATCGAGGCATAGGCCTCCACGGCTTCTGGCTCATGGGCGGAGCGGGCATGCAGGTTGATGAGGCTGGCGATGATCTGTAGGTTGTTCTTGACGCGATGATGGACTTCGCGGGTCAGTTTGCGCTGTGTGTCCAGTCCTTCGGCCAGTTCGGCCTCATGCGTGGCGACATCTTCGCTGATTTCGCGGAAGGTTTCGCCCAGTGCAATGATTTCCCGCGCCGGCGTGCGCACCCTTTGCATCGGCTCCAACACTTCGCCGGGATGGTAGGCGGCTACGGCGCGACGCAAGAGCACGAGGGGCCGGATGAGCAGGCGGTTGACCACGAACCACCCGATCGCGGCAGCGGCGAACCACATGACCAGCGGGAGGAAGAGAGACAGGGTGCGCGCCAATGTTTCTGGCGGATCGCGCACCGTCATCGTCAGCACGATATTGGGCGGTTCCAGCGGGGCTGAAAGGCTGGTGATGCCATCCCCTGCGGCAAGGGGCGGCTGCGATTGTGTGAGGTCAAGCCGGCGATGCCCTTCGTAGAGCGTCAGCCGCCGATTCTGAAGCGCGGTCGCCGGGTCAGCCGCCCGTTCAAGATGCGCCCTGGAATAATAGATGAACCCGACGAGCGCCCCGTTGTTGCTGCGGACGCGCACCAGGAGATAGGGGGCTTTATCGAGCAATTGCGCCGCGGGACCAGTGAAGCGTTCGGCCGGGTCGAGGATTGGCACTTGCGCGGGGTCCGACGCGCACAGGCGTCGGCCAGCGCGATCATAGACGGCATATCGTCCGCCTTCCCGGTCATTGGACGCCAAAAACAGTTGCAGGCGCGCGCAGATGCCGGTGTCGGATGGGGTCGTTGACAGATTGTTGACGGTCAGTTGCAGGGCCGTGCGGTCGGATTCCAGATCGGCTGTGAGTTTCCGCGCACTCTGGCTCACGGCCACGCGGAGCAATGCCTCTTTTTCCAGATCGGCGGTTTGAATGGCCTGGAGCGACGCGACAAGGGCGATCAGGCCGAGCGGCAGGAGCGCCAGGGTCAAGATCAGGAACATCTTGACGCCGGTCGAGCCGAAAAATGATGCGGTCAGCGATTGGGCTGCCGGAGGATGGCTGCCCCCGCTCATGACGAACTCAGTCCAGCTTGCTTAGAAGATCCAGCATTTCCGCGGGAATGTCCTCGTCAACGGCGCGCTGATAGACGGTGCGAAGCGCCTGCGAGACCTGGCCTTCCTCCTTGCGGCTGTTGCCGCCGCGCTTTTGCGCAGGAGAGGATTCCTGGTCACGTCCCGTTTCCGTCGGCTGCTTTTCCGTTGTCGAAGAAACCAAAATCTGCCCCTCTGAAGCAATCTGTGTCACGCCAGCCTGCCCGTATTTGCGGGAATTGCGCGGATCGTCAATTCATCGTTCCGCGTCGTCCGGTTGAAAATCACGATATCGTCAAAAAATCCATATGGCAGCGAAACAAATTGCAAACTCGATGGTTCCGGCCTTCGAGGCGTTTTTTTGACGCTGCCGGTTCGGGCGGGACGAAGTGGGGCGGGCTTGCCAATGCGGCATGGACATTCCATTCTTCTTGTTCCCGCCATGATGGGCCGGGATACACGATGCCTTTGATCGGGCAGGGAGAAGACTATACATGTCGCTTGGACAGAAACTGCACCCTCATCTTCCGTTTCTGCGGCGCTACGCCCGCGCTTTGACGGGCAGCCAGACGCATGGCGACGCCTATGTGCGCGCTACCCTCGAAGCGATCGTCGCCGCTCCTGAAGAATTCCCCGCCGACGTGGATCCCCGACTTGGGCTTTACCGCACCTTTCATGCCATCTGGTCGTCCTCCCATCTGGAGGACGAACCGACCGGCGGCGGCGATGATCGTGAGGCGATCGCGCAGGCGCGTCTGGCAAGGCTGACCCCCTTGCCCCGGCAGGCGCTGCTGCTGACGGCGCTTGAAGGGTTTACCGTCGATGATGTCGCCTATCTGATCGCGATGGACCCCGCCGACGTCGAGGCGCTGGTGGAAGAGGCGCTGGCGGAGATTGAGGCCCAAACGCGCGCGAAGGTGCTGATCATCGAGGATGAGCCGATCATCGCCATGGATATCGAGACGATCGTGCGTGACCTTGGTCATGATGTCACGGCCATAGCCGTAACGCGCGAGGATGCCGTGCGCGAAGCCATGGCGGAGCGGCCGGGCCTGGTGCTTGCCGACATTCAGCTGGCAGACGATTCGAGCGGCATCGACGCTGTGAAGGATATTCTGTCGGAAATCTCGGTCCCGGTCATCTTCATCACCGCATTCCCCGAGCGGTTGCTGACCGGTGAACGGCCCGAGCCGACTTTCCTTATCACCAAGCCTTTCCAGCGCTCTACGGTCAAAGCTGCGATTTCGCAGGCGCTCTTCTTCGATCAGGCCACAGCCCCGGCCTGATGGGGTAGGCCGCTTATCTGTTTGCCCTCCAACGGAACTCCCCGCCGTACCTCGCGTTAATGAAGCGTAACGATCGGGAGAGAGACATGGTGGATCAGGAAAAGCATGTCGCCACAGACGAAGCGCGCGGGGGTTCTACCGAGCATACCGTGCGTTACGTGCTGGGTGCATCGCTCGCCCTCGCCGTGATCGTCATGATCATTCTGCTGTTGCTGTGATTATCAGCAATCAGGATTTGTCTTAAGGGACATAAGAGTTAGGATATGGGCGCAGTATGGCTTTGACGATGTCGGCTCAGACGACAGGAGTGGCGGCCAGCAAGGGGGTCGTTCTCGTGAATGAAGAAATCGTTGCGTCGGAAGAGCGCGCTCCATTGTCGGATAGTGATTTCAAGCGCGAGCTGGCGGCCGTTATTCCGCATCTGCGCGCCTTTGGCAGGTCTCTTTCGGGCAATCGCGACGTTGCCGATGATCTTGTCCAGGAAACCCTACTCAAGGCATGGGCGGCCCGCGCCCGGTTCCAGGCAGGGACGAACATGCGCGCCTGGACCTTCATCATTCTGCGGAACCATTATCTTTCGCAAATGCGCCGGTCCCGCTTTCGCGGGGATTGGGACGATCTGACGGCCGACCGGATTTTGGCGGCGCCCGCAGGGCAGGATAAGCATGTCGAACTGAGCGATATGCAGCGCGCTCTGTTGCAATTGCCCCAGCCGCAGCGCGAAGCGCTGATCTTGGTGGGTGCGGGCGGCTTTGCCTATGAAGAGGCGGCCGAGATTTGCGGCGTTGCAGTCGGAACGATCAAGAGCCGTGTCGCGCGCGGGCGCGCCGCTCTGGAACAGATATTGGAAAATGGCGATCTGCCTTCCCGGCGCAGTCAGGAAACGACCGAAACGGCTGTGCTCGATGAGATCATGGACGACGTCGATCGGCTGAGCCGCGGTGGCGAACTCCGCAATTCTGGCAGTTGATCGGGAACACGGCTCGAATATTTTACCCCGTCGTCCCGGTCTCTTGAGGAGGAGAGCTGTGATGGACGATCCGGAACCGCCCAAACCCCCACGACAACCGCACCCCAATAGTGGCGTGGTGTTGGGTCTGGTTGCCCTGGCCCTAGTGCTGGCTGTAGGCTTTTTTTATCTGACCAACGATGATCGGCGGGATCGCCGCGCGGACGCTGTTACACAGGCAGCGGCCTCGGCGGACGAAGCGGTACAGGCGATGGGCGATGCCGCGCAAAATGCCGCCGATGACCTGAACCGTACGCGCTGAAAGAACAAATTCGCGCTGAAACCGATCAGATTCAGTCTTTTTTTGTGATTTTGGTCCAAGCCTCTTCCAAGCGTCGGATTTTCCTACAGAGGGTGTAAGGAGCATCCGACGGGCCAAGCCGCTAGTGGCGATGGCTGGGTGAGGCACAACGATGATCAGGCTGTTCAAACATTATGTACCGCATGCGGTACTTCTGCTGGGGCTGCTGGATTTCCTGCTGCTGATCGCTGCGGCCGAAGCTGGCTGGGTATTGCGTGCGCATCAGATCGGCATGGATGTCGAGCCTATGGCCTCGCGCCTGGCACCACTCCTGAGCTTCGCCTTTTCCATTCAGACCGCGATGATCGCTGTAGGGGTCTATGGCCCTGAATCGCTCCAGTCGATCCGATTTGCATTGGCCCGGCTGCTCGTGGCTGTATCGCTGGGCGTCATTTTCCTGTCCGTTCTCTATTTTCTGCTGCCATCCATCACCCTGTGGCGGTCCAATTCGCTTTACGCGATGGGGCTGGCGGTTGCGGTGCTGCTGCTGATCCGTCTGCTGCTGGGGTCGATGCTGGGCGGTGAAGCATTCAAGCGACGGCTGGTGGTGCTGGGGGCAGGCAATCGCGCCAATCGCATCCGCGAGCTGGAACGCCGCCGCGGATCGGGATTTTTGGTGGTCGGCTATATCGCCATGAATGATGGCGAGCAGGTAATTGCCGAAGCCATTAACCGCGACGCCGTCTATAATCTGGCCGATTTCGTCGTGCGCCTGAATGCCAGCGAGGTCGTGCTTGCCCTGGAAGAACGGCGGAACGCCATTCCAATGACGGACCTGCTGCGCATCAAGACGACGGGCGTCCATGTCAACGACCTGTCGAGCTTCCTGGAGCGGGAAACCGGCCGTGTCGACCTAGCCAGCGTCAATCCCAGCTGGCTGATCTTTTCCGATGGATTTTCGGCCGGGCGCCGACTGTCCAGCATCGCCAAGCGCATTTTCGACATCGTGGCCAGCTTGATCCTGCTGATCCTGACCGGACCGATCATCCTGCTGGGCGCGCTGCTGGTGAAGCTGGATAGCAAGGGGCCGGCCTTTTATCGTCAGCAACGCGTCGGCCTCTATGGCCAGGAATTCTGGATCGTGAAGCTGCGCACCATGCGGCAGGACGCCGAAGTGGCGGGGCAGGCGGTCTGGGCGGAAAAGGACGATCCTCGCATTACCCGCCTTGGTTACTGGCTGCGAAAATTGCGCATCGATGAACTGCCGCAGACCTGGACCGTGCTGAAGGGAGAGATGAGCTTCGTTGGGCCGCGCCCGGAACGCCGCCAGTTCGTCGAGGATCTGGAGCAGCATCTGCGCTATTATGCCGAACGGCATATGGTGAAGCCGGGCATTACAGGCTGGGCGCAGATCAACTATCCTTATGGCGCGTCGATCGAAGACTCCCGGCACAAGCTGGAATATGATCTTTATTATGCCAAAAATTACACGCCCTTCCTAGATCTTTTGATCCTGTTACAGACGGTGCGCGTCGTGCTTTGGCCCGACGGCGCGCGCTGACGTCCGGTCATGTCGGTCCTGCTGCAAATCATCGGGGACTGGGGCCATGCCTTGGCGGCCATGTTGTTTGCCGCGCTCGGCATCTTCCTCCTCAGGCGCCGCGATAGTGCGGCGGAAATCAGAAGCCTGGCCGCCGCCCTGCTGCTGACGTCGGGCTGGGCGCTCTATATTTCGTTCGGCAGCGTTGCAAAGCCCCTCTCTGGCCTGGGCGAGAATATCCGCAACGCCGGCTGGTTGCTCGTGATGTTCGTCCTCCTGCGGCGGGCCTGGGCGGGCCGGCAGGGGCCAAAGGGCGGCGTCGTTGCCGTCTATGTCGCAGTTGCCGGCTTGATCCTGCTCCAGACCTTTACCGATTTGTCCTGGCGTCAATTTGCGCTTTCCGGCGACGTTCAGGACGCGTTGATCGCCACCACCCTGGTGCTGCGCATGATGACGGCGATCGGCAGTCTGCTGTTGCTGCACCAGTTATACAGCGTTTGCCCGGTCGAGGATCGCGGAGGCATGGGCCTGTTGCTCGGCGCTTTGGCGGCGATGTGGGGCTATGATTTCGCCCTGTACCTGATTGGCTATGTCGCGCCGCAGCGCGCGGACGCGCTGTTTGCACTACGCGGATTGCTCATGGCGGTGGTGGCGTCCGTCATCGCGATCGGCCTGCGCAAGGATCTGAGCGGACGGGTGCAGGTGTCGCGCACCCTGACGATGCAGTCCGTGTCGGTTTTCGCCATCGGTCTCTATGTCGTGCTGATCATGGCCGTCGCCGTTCTGATCGAGATGATCGCCGGCCCCTATGCGCGCCTTGTTGAAATCGGCGCGGTATTCTTCGCGGCGGTTTCGGCGCTCGTGCTTTTACCCTCGCCGCGGCTCCAGGCCTTTTGGCACATTCAGGTCGCCAAGCATTTTTTCCAGCATCGCTATGATTATCGCATGGAATGGATGCGCTTTGGCGAGACTATCGGCCGACCGGGCGAGGCCTCCGCGCCGCTTGGCCAGCGCGTCGCTAAAGCGGTTGCCGACATCACCCAGTCGCCTGCTGCGATTTTGCTGCTGCGCGATGAAAGAGGCGGTCTGAACTTCGAAACGCAGTGGAACTGGCCGGATGATGGCGCGGATATCGCCGCCATTCCCACGGACATGGTTCTGCGGCTGGAGCAGGGGCACATCATCGATCTTGGCAGCGTGGACAAGCGGGCGGCGCCATCACAATGGTTGGCGCAGGATCGCCATGCTTGGGCCGTGGCGCCCCTTATTCATTATGGCCGCCTGATCGGGGCCATTGTGCTGGCCCGTCCTCCGGTTGACAGGAGGGTCGATTGGGAAGATTTCGACATGCTGCGCGCGGCCGGCAGGCAAGCCGCCAGCCATATCAGCGAAGCACAGGGACAGCAGGCTCTGGCCGACGCCCAGCGCTTCGATGAATTCAACCGCCGCTTCGCCTTCATCCTGCATGACGTCAAAAATCTGGTCAGCCAGTTGTCGCTGTTGACGCATAATGCGGAGCGCCATGCAGATAATCCCGATTTTCGGGCCGACATGATTTTGACCCTGAAGGAATCGGTGGGTCGGATGAACGACATGCTGGCTCGGCTATCGCAGCATAATAAGGCGGCAGCTCAGGAACCGCGGGCCATCGGGTTGCAACCCCTGCTTGCCCGTGTGGCCCAGACGCGCGCGCGCCAGCATGCGGTCCGGGTCGAGGGGGATGCTCCTGCCGTCATGGCCGACCCTGCGCGTGTCGAACAGATCATCATGCATCTGGTCCAGAACGCCATCGACGCCAGCCCGCCGGATCGGCCGGTTGTCATCCGCCTCGGGCGCGAGGACGGGATGGCGATGGTGGAAGTCATCGACCAGGGACGCGGGATGAGCCCCGAATTCGTCCGGCGCGACTTGTTCAAGCCCTTTGCGTCCAACAAGGCCGGCGGCTTCGGTCTGGGCGCGTTTGAGGCGCGTGCATTGGCGCAATCCATGGGTGGGCGGGTGATGGTGGAGAGCAAGCCGGGCCTGGGCAGCCGGTTCACCCTCTTCCTGCCGCTGGCGTCGGCAAGCGTCTTGCCGGCGCAGGGCGAGCAGGCGGCCTGATGAGCGACACCCGGCCCAAATTGCTGATCGTGGAGGATGATCCCGGCCTGCAACGGCAGCTGCGTTGGGCCTATGACGCCTATCGCGTGTTCATTGCCGGCGATCGGGAAGAAGCGATCGACATGCTGCGCGCCGAAGCGCCCGATGTCGTGACGCTGGACCTGGGATTGCCGCCTGACCCTGACGGCACCAGCGAAGGATTTGCGACGCTGGCCGATATGCTGCGCATCAAGCCGGATACCAAGATCATCGTCGCATCCGGCCATGGCGAACGGGAAAGCGCGCTGGAAGCGATCGCGGGCGGTGCCTACGATTTCTATCAGAAGCCGGTCGACATCCATGAACTGGGGCTGATCGTGCGCCGGGCCTTCCACGTCCAGGCGCTGGAACGCGACAATGCGCGTTTGGTGGAGGCAGCGCCCCGGGACAAGCAGGTGCTGGGCCGGGTCATAACGGCGGCACCGGAAATGACCAAGGTCGCGCGGACGATAGAGCGGGTCGCCCCGACCGATGTCTTTGTCCTCCTGGCTGGGGGGAGTGGAACCGGCAAGGGGATGCTGGCGGAGGCGCTGCATGATGCCAGCCAGCGACGGGACGGCCCGTTCGTCACTGTCAATTGCGCGGCGCTGTCCTCCGCGATGCTGGAGGCGGAATTGTTTGGTCGTGATCCGGGGGACGCGTCTGATGCGGGCGGCAGGATCAATGCGGCGCGAGGCGGCACGTTGTTCCTCGACGAGGTCGCCGACATGGACCTTTCGCTCCAGGCGCAATTGCTGCTGTTCCTCAAGCAGAGGGGCAACGCCGATGGAAAAGCCGCGAATGGAGCCGATATACGGATCCTGTGCGCCAGCCATCGCGACCTTGGTGCCATGACGGCCGCCGGGACGTTCCGGGAAGACCTTTACTATCGTCTCGCAGAGGTCGTGGTGCGCATACCTGCGCTCAAGGACCGGCCGGGCGATCCCGCTCTTTTGGCGCGCCATTTTATCAATCGCTTGGCCGACGACCTCAATCCGCAGGTCAAGGGGCTGGCGCCCGATGCGCTGGCTGCGCTGGACGCTTGGTCCTGGCCGGGCAATGTGCGCGAACTGGAAAACAGAGTGAAGCGCGCGATGATCTTGGCCGAAGGCAAATTGATCACGGCTGCTGATCTCGATCTGGACCCGGAGGCCGGAGGGGGCGCGGATATCATCAATTTGAAGCTGGCGCGCGAAATGGCGGACCGGCGCGCGATCCGCCATGCGATGGCGCGCACGGACGGCAATATATCGGGCGCGGCGCGAATGTTGGGGATCAGCCGGCCGACACTTTATGACTTGCTCAAACATTATCACATGCAGGGCTGACCGATGCGCCGTTCTCGTCTTTTCCTGATCGTCGGGCTGATCGCCGCCGCCATGGCCCTGGCTGGACTGTGGCAATGGCGCGCGCATGAAAAGGACGGCAGCGCCGCCCTGGCGCGCGGCCTGTCTGCGCTCGATCGGGACGATGTGCGCACAGCGCGGGTCGAACTGATGAACGCCATCAAGGGAAATCCGCGCTCCGCCATTGCTCGCGCGGCGCAGGCGCGGGCGCTGGCCGAACTGGGCGACGGGGCCGGCGCGCAGGCGGAGGTCGAGCGCGCCCGGTCGCTTGGTCAGGCGCCGGCCGCCACGCGCGCCGTGATGGCGCAGGCGCTGTTTCTCCAGGGCGATTTTGCAGGCGCTCTTGCCGAAGCGCGCGCGGCCGATCTGCCCGAAGACCAGGCCCTTGCCGCCGCGCATGTCGTCGCCCGCGCCACGCTAGCGCTGGGAGATGTGCGTGCAGCCGGGAGGGCCCTGGAGCAAGCGCTGGCGATGGACGCTCGCGATTCCGAAACCTGGGTGGAGGTGGGGCGCCTGCGCATGGCGACCGGCGATCAGGCCGGGGCTATTGCCGCGGCCGACCAGGCGGTGGCCCTGAATGCCAAAAGCGCGCCTGCGCTGGGCCTGCGTGCTGAACTTACCCGGACGCAATATGGCTTGGTCGCCGCGCTTCCCTGGTTTGATCGCGCGATGTCGGTCGACCCCGATTCCGTACCGGTGCTTGAGCAATATGCCGCCACGCTCGCCGATGCGGGCCAGGCGTCGCGCATGCTGGCGATGACGCGCCGCCTCCTGGCGCTCGATCCGGGCAATGCCCGCGCCTGGATGATGCAGGCGGTCATGGCCGCGCGCGCCGGTCAGGACGACCTGGCGCGCAAATTGCTGGAACGCACGGGCGGGCGGCTGGACGGGGAAGCCGCGACCCAGTTGTTGCGCGGGGTCTTGCATCTTCAGGACGGCAATCCTTTGCTGGCGGTGCAGACATTGGCGCCTCTGGTCGACGCCCAACCCTGGAACCGGCCCGCGCGCACATTGCTGGCGCGGGCCTATGCGGACAATGGCGACCAGATGTCGGCCGCCGCGACGCTGGCGCCGATGGTCGAGCAGCAAGATGCCGACCCCTATGTCCTGACCCTTGCCGCCCGTGTTCAGGAAGCGCTTGGCGACCGCGCGATGGCCGACGATATGCTGGCGCGGGCGGCCTGGCCTGTGCGGCCTGCGGCTTCGGTCTTCGCGACGGCTTTGTCGAACGGCGCTCCGCCTGCCGACCCCGGCACCGCGCGCGACAATATCCCTTATATACGCGCGCTCCTGACTATGGGACGCAAGGAGGAAGCGCTGGACCGGGCGCGATTGTTGAACCGGGCCAACCCCGGCGCGCCGGCGGCCTGGCTGATTTTGGGCGACCTGTTGCAGGCGAACGGACAGGGACAGGCGGCGGTGCGCGCTTATGAGGCCGGGGCCAATATCCGCTTCGATCGCGATGCGGCCCTTCGTCTGGTCAGTGCCCTGCAAGCGACCGGCAATGGAGCGCGCGCGGAGCAGGTGGCCCAGCTTTTCCTGCGCCAGCACCCGATGGATCGCGATATGCTTCGAGTGGCGGCTGGTTATGCCGTTGGACGGGAGGACTGGCGCGGCGCGGAGCGGCTGCTTCAGGCGCTACGCGCGCAGATTGGCGACAATGACGCGCTGCTGATGACGGATCTGGCGCGCGTCTCGTTGGAACAGCGAAAGGAAAGCGCCGCCTTGGCTTATGCCCGACATGGCTATGCGCTGATGCCGGGAAATCCAGCGACGGCGGACATGCTGGGCTGGGTATTGCTGCGCACCGATGCCAAGGGGCCAGCGGCCGTCGATCTGCTGGAAAAGGCGGTGGCGCTCGCGCCATTCGTACCGGCGCTGCAAATGCATCTGGGGCAGGCCTATGCAGCGGCGGGGCGCAAGGGGGACGCGAGACTGGCGCTCAACCGCGCTGCATCCGTCCGTGATTTCGGCAATCGGCAGGAGGCGCTGGAGGCGCTCAAAGCCCTGTAATATCGATCAGACCTGCGCCAGATCCATATCTTCGATGCGAAGGCCCAGGCGGCGCATCTGGGCAGCGACCGGCGGCCATATCGTCTCCAGAAACCGTTCCCGCTCCGCTTCGCGCAGGCGGCGCGTGGCCCCGGCGGCGACGAACATGCCGACACCACGCTTCACCACGACCAGCCCGTCATCCTGAAAACTTTGATAGGCCTTGGCGACAGTGAGCGGATTTGCGCCCTGCGCCGCGGCAAAGGCACGAACCGATGGCAGCAAATCTCCGTCGGAAAATTCTCCATCCAATATGGACGCAGCGATGATCTCGCGAAGGCGGAGATAGACGGGCTTTGAGTCTTCGGCCATACTGCTTCACTGCCATAATACAGCTAATGGGGTCAAGTCAGAGACGATTTCCGGATCGTAAAGATTTGTAATTATCGGTCCCAGACCGATACGATAGCGTTATATTCTGGCCGAGGCCGCTCCTCCAGCGGTTTGGCGGGCGTGCCTATGAACACGAATCCGGCGATTGTTTCACCATTGCGCCCAAACGCATTGCGCACATCGTCGTTGAAGCTGGGCCAGCCGGTCAGCCATCCGCCCGCATAGCCCAGCGCATGGGTGGCATGGAGCAGGTTCATGATCGCCGCCCCCGCCGACAATTGCTGCTCCCAGACGGGAATCTTGCTGCCCGGCACGGGTGAGGACAGGGCGACCACCAGCGTGGGCGCCTGATGCGCAAACTGGTGCATGGACTCGATTTCGATACGGCCAGCGTCAGGCTTTTCGGCGCGATAGGCGCGTTCCAGAAGGTCCGCCAGCGCGCCGCGCTTGTCCTGCGGCACGATGACGAAACGCCAGGGGGCAAGCTTGCCATGATCGGGCGTGCGCAGCGCCACCTCCAATATCTGCCTTAGTTCCGCGTCATTTGGCCCCGGCGCAGCCAGGTCGCGCGGTTTGCCCGATCGGCGGGTCTGGAGCAGGGAAAGTGGCGTGGAACGGTCGTTGAACATCGGGCCATCCTTCATGCGGTTGTAATATTGTTCTTCACTCACGCAATTCTGCTGCTAGTCTCGCGCGAGCGAAGCGGGGAGGCGGACCTCCCCTAGAAGATCGGGGAGCACCGCGCCATGGCCATTTCACCCGCCGACCCCAACCGGGCGGCACAGGCGGCCGAACATATCAACGACGCCGACGCATCCTGGTTCGGCCATCCACGTCAGCTTGCCAGATTGTTCACCACCGAAATGTGGGAGCGATTCGGTTTCTACGGCATGCGGGCCTTGCTGGTCCTCTACCTGACCGACCATTTCCTCTTTTCCGATACCAGCGCCAGCGGGACGTATGGCGCCTATATGTCGCTGGTCTATCTCACCCCGTTCATCGGCGGCTTCATAGCGGACCGGTATCTGGGGTCGAAACGGTCGGTGAAGTTCGGCGCGATCATCATGGCGATCGGCTATTTCACGCTGTGTTTCGGCGGGGAGGCGGCCAAGCCCTATGCCCTTGTCGATGGCCAACGCTATGAGGTTCAGGTCGCCAAGCAAGGCGACGTGCGCCAGCAATATCTGATAGATGGCGACACCCGCCTTGCCATTCGCGGGCATGAGGATGG
>NZ_CH959306.1:1615410-1649324 GCF_000153545.1 Sphingomonas sp. SKA58 | reverse complement strand
TGGGCGCCGAGGAAGGCGGGTCTGGAACTCAAGGATCGCAACGGCAACTGGTTGCCGGTCGTGCCGCCGCCGGGCGCTTTGGCGATCAACGTCGGCGATATGCTCCAGCGGTTGACCAACCATGTCCTGCCATCGACCAGCCATCGCGTGGTCAATCCTCCGCCCGAAAGGCGGGGGCATTCGCGCTATTCCATGCCCTTTTTCCTGCATCTGCGCCCTGACTTCATGATCGACGCCCTGCCCCAATGCGTGAGTGCCGACAATCCGCGTCGCGATCCGCCGATCAGCGCGCATGATTATCTGACCGAGCGGTTGATCGAGATCGGGTTGATCCAGAAGGGGTAGCGAAGTCCCGCCGTCGAGGAGGCGGCGGGACGGTTTCACCCTGCGTTGCGAGAACGGCCCCCTGCCCCCAAAAAGGGCGATAATCGGGGCTGTTTTCCGCGCGTCCTATCTCCGCCCGCGGCCCAGCGTAATGCCGATTTCCTCGCCGCGTTCGCTCAGCGCGAGCTTGACGATTTTCACTTCGACATGGCTGACCTTGTCGTCCTGAAGGAAGATGGTGTCGATGATATGGTCGGCCACCGCCTCTATCAGTGTGAAATGCACGCCTTCGGGCAGCGCGGTCGATGCCGCATGCTTGAGGTCCATATAGTTTTTCGACTGACCGAGCGGCGTTTCCGGCTCGTAATGATCAGCGATTCGCAAGCGGGCGCGAATGGATATGCGCAGCGGCTGGGGAAGATGCGTCTCCTCCGAATAAATGCCGGTGAGCACGTCGACATGGAGATTATTGACCTCCAGCGTCAGAAAATCGTCAAAACCCGTATGCATAGCCTGCCAACCATCGCCCACAGCCTGACCCCAGACAGGGACTATTTTTCTTTCCTTTTGCGAGGCGGGCGCTAAAGCCCCCGCTTCCGGCGCTGCCCCATGCGCCATTGATCGCGGATCGGCAAGGCGTGTCTGACATTATCCCTTTGGACACTGTTGCATCTGACGCCATCGAGGCTTTGCTGGACGCCGCTTTCGGGCCCGATCGCCACGGCCGCACCGCCTATCGTATCCGGGAAGGCATGGCGATCATTCCGGCCCTGTCGGTGGCCATTGCCGGTCGCGGCGGCGAGTTGATCGGCACGCTGCAAAGCTGGCCTGTCGCCCTGACGCAGGCGGATGGCCAGCAGATACCGCTCATCATGATCGGGCCGGTCGCGGTGGCTCCTGCGCATCAACAGGACGGCCATGGCCGGGCGATGATGGATGCCGTCATCGGCAAGGCACGCGCGCTCCGCACCGAACCGTTGATGATGATCGGCGATCCGGAATATTATGGCCGTTTCTGGGGCTTTACAGCCGATGGCACGGGCGGATGGGATGCGCCCGGTCCGTTCGAGAAGCGCCGTCTGCTCGCCCTGTCGCTCGATGGCCGACCGGTGGGCGGCGAAGGCATGCTGACCCCCCGGATCACGATTTCGGCCTGATTCCCCCTTTGCCTTCGGCGGCTTGGGCTCCTATCTCGAAGCCATGCCGATGGACCCCTTGCCCGATCTCGCCACCCTGTCGCTGCCCGACATTGCCCGGCTGCTCGCTGAAAAGAAGCTGCCGCCGGTCGAGCAGTGGAATCCCGGCCATTGCGGCGACAGCGAAATGCGGATCGCCCGGGACGGCACTTGGTATCACCAGGGATCACCGATCGGGCGAGAGGCGATGGTGCGGCTATTTTCGACCATCTTGCGGCTGGAGAACGATGGCACCCATGTGCTGGTGACGCCGGTCGAGAAACTGGACATCGAGGTTGAGGACGCGCCCTTTGTTGCCGTCGAGCTCAAGAGCGAAGGCGAAGGCCGGGATCGCGCGCTCGCCTTCCGGCTCAACACCGGGGACCTGGTAGCTGCCGGGCCGGACAATGCGCTGGCCTTGCGCGATACCGATGACGGCCCGCGCCCTTATCTGCACGTGCGTGGCGGGTTGGAAGCGCTGATTTCCCGCAGCGTCTATTATGAGCTGATGAACCTGGCGCTGGAGGAAGGCGGGGAGCCCGTCGGCGTGTGGAGCCATGGCACCTTCTTCCCGCTGGACAACGCCCGATGACGCTGGCGCTGCGGCTGCGCGCCGCGCTGCAAGAAGGGCATAGCCTGGGCGACACGCTGCCGCTGTCGGACGTGCGCGATCCACGGATCCAGGGCGACATCCTGCTGGCACCGGCAGCTGTGCTGGTCGCGATCACCGATCGGCCCGAACCGGGGCTGATCCTGACCGAACGATCGACCGCGTTGCGCAAACATGCCGGGCAGGTCGCCTTCCCCGGCGGCCGCGTCGATCCTTCCGATGCCAACGAAATCGCCGGCGCGCTGCGCGAGGCGCAGGAGGAAATCGCGCTAGCGCCAGACCAGGTCGAGGTGATCGGGATATCCGATCGCTACCAGACCTTCACCGGTTTCGACATCGTGCCCGTGCTGGGCGTGATTCCGCCCGACCTGCCGCTCCGCGCGCAGGAAAGCGAAGTGGCTGCCTGGTTCGAGGTGCCGCTCGCCTTCGCGCTCGACCCTGCCAACCGCATCCGTCGCGAGGTCGAATATGCCGGTGCGATGCGCCCTTATTATGAGATATTCTGGGAAGGTCGCCGCATATGGGGCATCACCGCCGCCATTCTCGCCAATCTGTCCCGCAGGCTCGGCCATGACCGTCTCGCTGCCTGATGCGCCCTGGCGTCATCGCGGGGGCCTTTCCGCATTGCTATCTGCCCTTGGGGCCGCCGAAGGCACGGCGCGCTATGTCGGCGGCGCGGTACGGGACGGACTGCTGGGCCTGCCGGTCAATGACCTGGACATCGCCACGTCGCTGCCACCGGTGACGGTCATGGAACGCCTCCAGGGGGCAGGGATCAAGACGGTGCCGACCGGGATCGAGCATGGCACGGTAACGGCCGTGCTGGCCGATGGGCCGGTAGAGATCACGACCCTGCGCCGCGACGTCAGCACCGACGGCCGGCGCGCAACCATCGCCTATACCGACGACTGGCGCGAGGACGCGGCCCGGCGGGACTTTACGATCAACGCGCTCTATGCTGACCCGCTGACCGGCGCGATCAGCGATTATTTCGGCGGGATCGCGGATTTGGAAGCCCGGCGACTCCGTTTCATTGGCGAGGCGGACGCGCGCATCGCCGAAGATCATTTGCGCATCCTGCGCTATTTCCGCTTCCTCGCGCGCTATGGCGACAATGATGTGGACAATAGCGCCTATGCCGCCTGCGTTGCCGCCGCAAACAGCCTGATGGCGCTGTCGCGCGAGCGGATTGCGGACGAATTGCTCAAGTTGATGGCCGTCGCAGCGCCCGGCCAGGCGCTGCGCCTGATGATCGAGGGCGGCATATTGCGCCCGGTGCTGCCGGAGGTGGCGATGGACGGCGTCGATCGGGTGGAGGCGCTGATCGAAAGAGAGGCGCAGGCGGCGTTGCCGCCATCGCCCGTGCGGCGGCTTGCGGCCCTTTTGCCGCCCGACGCTGCTGTGGCCGATCAGGTCGGCGCACGGCTGAAATTGTCGAACAAGGCGCGCAAACGCTTGGTGCTTGCGCTCGGGCAGGACGGCGTAGGCGAGCGGCCACGGGCGCTGGCGTTTCGCATCGGCACCGAAGCCGCGATCGACCGCCTGCTGCTAGACAGCGCCCGGCCCATCGACATGCTCGACCAGGTGATTGGCTGGACGCCGCCCAAGCTGCCGATCAGCGGAGGCACGTTAATCAGTCGAGGCTTGACGCCGGGGCCGGATGTGGCGAAGGCGCTGCGCCAGGTCGAACAGATATGGGTGGACGAAGACTTTCCCGACGACGGCCGTGTCGATCAGATCGCCGATCAGATCGTTTCGAAATTCCAGCGCGCGCGCCAATAGTCGAAGGCGTCGGCTTCGTTCATCGGGCGTGCGAAATAATAGCCCTGCCCCTGCCAACAACCCAGATTCTGGAGTTGCAGCGCAAGAGCCTGGGTTTCGATCCCTTCCGCCGTCACCTTGAGGTTCAGCGACTCCGCGAGCGAGAGGATGGTGCGGACGATCACCATCTTGTCGTGATCCTCCAGCATGGAGGACACGAAGCTGCGATCGATCTTGAGAATGTCAATCGGGAGGCTGTGCAGGCTTGCAAGGTTGGAAAAACCCGTTCCGAAATCGTCCATGGCGATGGACATATCGAGATCCTTGAGCGCAACCAGCCATTTGCGCGCCTTGTCAGGATCGGCAACGATCGCGCTTTCGGTCAGTTCGGCGGTCATGCGGCGGCCGTCTATTCCGGCATAGCGCAGCGCTTCTTCGAACATGCTTTCCACGTCGTCGCGCGCGATCTGGATGGCCGATACGTTGACATTGACGCTGACGGGCAGCGGCTGGCCATATTTCGCGTCCCAGCGCGACAGGGCCTGTGCGGCTTCATAGGCGGCCCAGCGTCCAAGGGACGTGATCAGGCCGCTTTCTTCGGCAACCGCGATAAATTCGGTCGGCGGCACATTGCCCAGGTCCGGGTCGTTCCAGCGGGCCAGCGCTTCAAAACCCGTAATCTCGCCAGTTTGAAGGTGAATGAGCGGCTGATAGGCCAGCGACAATCCACCCTGTGACAAGGCGTCGCGCAGCCGGCTTTCGATCGAAAAGCGGCGTTGTGCTTCCTTGAGGACGCCGTTGCGATAAATTTCGACTTTGCCGGTTCGCTTGGCGATCTTGACCGCGGCCTGCGCCTTGCGGACGACGTCATCGGGATCATCATCCAGGTTCAAAGACAACGCGCAGCCAATGGCGCAATCGACGCGAATTTGCAGATCGCTCAGCCGGATGGGCGATCCCATGGCGTCCTGAATTCTCTGAACAATGTGAAGAACGTCCGACAAGCCATTGTTCAAACGGGCAAAGATCGCGAAATCATTGCCACCGATCCGCGCCAGCACGTCACCCTGGCGCAGGCTGGACTTCAGGCGCTTTGCCACGGTGATAAGCAATTCATCCCCGGCCATCGGTCCCAGCGATTCATTGACCCGGCTGAACCGGCTCAGGTCGATGGCGATGATGCCGAACTGCGCCGTGTCGGGCCAGATGCCATTCTTGAGCCGGTCGTCAATTTCTTCGCCAAAGCCCGTGCGATTGGGAAGCGCGGTGAGACCGTCTGCCAGCAGTTCCCGCCGCAAATTCTTTTCGATTGCCCGTTCATTGGTGTGGTCGGTCGCGGTGAACAGGAGCAGGTTTTGCGCCGGATCCTGGCTATGCAGCCGACCGATCGTGCACATATGATATTCCGGGCCGAGCTTTCCTTCACGCCGCGTTTCGAAAAAGGCGTTATCCTTGCCGGAAGCGATGAATTCGCGAATGCGTTCGGCCCAGGCGGAATTGGGCAACACATCTGCGGGACTGACCCGGCCCTGTTCAAGCGCGCGATTGAAGCGCGTGTTACCCGCGATCACGGAGAGGCCATCGTCATGATAGGCCACGATCGCCGCAGCCTGGGGCAGCGCCATCAGGAATTGGGCAGGGTCATCGATGGTGCAGACACAGGGGTCCGCGCCACCGCAGCTCGCTTTGCTACGGATCGTCTGAGCCAGGCGAGGACGCACGGACGCGGATTCCATGGGACCGGGCTAAAGCGATTAGGTAAATATTCTGAAAACGAGATTCCGAAATCGAATAATTCAAAACCGGTTATCGCGCGGGAATCCGTTGGGCGGCATTCGGCCGGCAGCGCCGCGCGCGACCTTCCACGGCGTCATATCGGTTTCATTACGGGTGCGGCCCGAATCGCCCCCCATCGCCCAGGTCAGCCCGTCGGCCAGGCGGAAGGCGATGGCGTCAGACAGACCGCCATCGCGATAGCGTTGCAGTTGGACGCCCTGCCCGCGCGCCATGCGCGGCATTTCGGAGATGGCGAAGACCAGCAATTTCCGGTTCTCGCCAATGACGGCAATGCTGTCCGCGTCTGCTGTCACAGGGTGGACGACCGCGAGCCGCGCGCCGGCGCGGACATTCACGACTTGCTTGCCCTTGCGCGTTTCCGCCATGATGTCGGCCATCGCAGCGATGAAGCCGCGCCCGTCGGACGAGGCAAGCAGCAGGTCGCCGCCAGCGCGCGCTGGCATTAGGGCAACGATCGCCCCTTCATTATCCATGTCCACGAGCGAGCGCACCGGATCGCCGAACCCGCGGCCACCCGGCAGCTTATCCGACGACAGGGTGAAGACGCGCCCTGTGGACGTCGCCAGCAGCAGCTTGTCAGTGGTGTAGGCATGGAAGGCGAATTGCGGGCCGTCCCCTTCCTTGAACTTGAGCGTATCGGCCGCCGCCAGATCGCGATGGCCACTCATGGCGCGAATCCAGCCGCGTTCAGAGAGGATCACGGTGATCGGCTCTCGCTCGATCATCGCTTCCAACGGGATTTCGCGCGCGGGCGCGGCTTCCTCGACCAATGTGCGGCGGCGCCCGAGATCGGTTTCGGGACCATAGCGCTTGCGCAGGGCGGCGAGGTCCTTCTTGAGCCGGGTGCGCTGCCGGGCCGGGCTTTCGACCAACTTTTCCAGTTCGTCGCGTTCCTTGAGCAGTTCGTCATGCTCGCGGCGAAGCTCCATTTCCTCTAGCTTGCGCAAGCTGCGCAGGCGCATGTTGAGGATCGCTTCGGCCTGGCGATCGGTAAGGCCAAATTCGACCATCATCACCTCTTTTGGCTCGTCCTCCGTGCGGATGATCTCGATCACCCGGTCGAGGTTCAGATAGGCGATGATATAGCCGTCGAGCAGTTCGACCCGCGCCGCGATCTTGTCGAGCCGGTGACGCGCGCGCCGGACCAGCACGTCAATCTGGTGCCGCAGCCATTCGACCAGAAGAGGCTTCAATCCCAGCACGCGCGGCGTGTGCGTGGAGTCGAGCACATTGAGATTGAGGGGAAAGCGATTTTCGAGGTCAGTCAGGCGGAACAGGCTGTCCATCAGCACCTGATCGTCGACGGTGCGGGCGCGCGGTTCGATGACGATGCGGATGTCCGCGTCGGATTCGTCGCGCACATCGGCCAGGATCGGAAGCTTCTTGTCGTTGATCAGCGCCGCGATCTGCTCGATCAGTTTCGACTTCTGCACCTGGTAGGGAATTTCGGTGACGACCGCGATCCAGGTGCCGCGCCCATGATCCTCCTTGTGCCAGCGCGCGCGGGTGCGGAAGGCGCCGCGCCCAGTGGCATAGGCTTCGGCGATGATCGACGGACTGTCGACCAGCACGCCGCCGGTGGGAAAGTCAGGCCCGCGCACGATCTGCATCAGCGCGCCATGATCGGCGTCGGGATCGTCGATCAGCAGGTTGGCGGCGTCGATCAGCTCCGCGACATTGTGCGGCGGGATGCTGGTCGCCATCCCGACCGCGATGCCGCTGGCGCCATTGGCGAGCAGATTGGGGAAGAGGCCGGGAAACACCTCCGGCTCCTCATCCTCGCCATTATAGGTGGGGCGAAAATCGACGGTGCCTTCATCCAGGCCCGCCATCAGATCGGCCGCCGCCTGGGTCAGGCGCGCTTCGGTATAACGCATGGCCGCGGCGTTATCGCCGTCGATATTGCCGAAATTTCCCTGCCCGTCGACCAGCGGCGTGCGCAAGGAAAAATCCTGCGCCAGCCGCACCATGGCGTCATAGACGGACGCGTCGCCATGCGGGTGATATTTGCCGATCACATCGCCCACGACGCGAGCGCATTTCTTGTAGGCGGTGGTGTTGCGCGCAGGATTGGCGGTGAGCACATCGGCGCTGGCCCCGCCCGGCTCCATCCGCAACAGCCGCATCGCCCAGAGCAGGCGGCGATGCACGGGCTTCAAGCCATCACGCAGGTCCGGCAGCGAGCGCGCGGTAATGGTCGAGAGCGCATAGACGAGATAGCGCTGGGACAGCGCTTCGTCGAAGGGATGGTCCTTGATGGCGTCGAACGGGTCGCGGAAGTCTGTCATTCCGTCCAGGATAGCAGCGCGCAGCGCTTTGGCAACGATGGCGAACGTCGGTGAGACGGGGCCCTGCCCGCCCATCGCTGACGGGAATATTTTGCGTGCGGTGCACCATAAGAGGGGTTGCGGTTTGGGAGGAAAGCGCCACTTTGCGCCGGTGTCTGATTCTCCCCCTTCCCCAGCCGTCACCCCGCTCCGGGCCCCATCCGTCAGCTTGTTGGAGGGCGCGGCGCTGTTTCTAGACTTTGACGGAACGCTAGCGCCGATCGCCGATACGCCCTGCGGCGTCGAGGTGGACGAAGAACTGATCGGGACGCTGCTGCGGCTGCGCGACGCGCTGGACGGGCGCCTGGCGATCGTCAGTGGCCGGTCGGTCGCGACGCTGCGGGACTTTGGCTTTACCGACTTCCTGATTGCCGGCACGCACGGATTGGAGTTCGCTGCGCCGGGCGCGGACGTGGACGCGCCCGCGCGCCTGCCGGCGATCGACGCGGTGGAGCATGCGTTCAACGCTTTCGTTGCGGCCAAGCCGGGCCTGCTGGTCGAACGCAAGACGATCAGCGTCGGGCTGCATTTTCGCGGCGCGCCGCAATGGGGCGACGAGGCCCGCGCGCTCGCCATGGCGCTCGCCAACGATCACGACCTGGCGGTGCAACCGGGCAAGATGCTGTTCGAACTGCGCCCCGGCGGCGCCGACAAAGGCAGCGCGGTGCGCCGGCTGATGGCGCAGGCCCCGATGGCGGGCGGCGTTCCCGTCTTCATCGGCGACGATGTGACCGATGAGGAAGGCTTTGCCGCCGCCGCCGAGCAGGGCGGCGCGGGGATACTGGTCGGCGCGCCGCGATCGACTTTTGCCGCCTTTGGGTTGGAACAGGTTGCCGCCGTCAGGCATTATCTGGCTGAAGGGGCTGCCCGGCTCGGCTGAACGGCGGCCTATTGGCTTGGTTGCAGTCAAAAAGGGGGCAGAAACATCAGCAACAGCAACGGCGAAACGCATGCCAGCGAACAGACGCTGGACCTTTGGCCCATCGGCAATTGCCAGGCGTCGGCTCTGATCGACCGCGCCGGGCGCATGGTTTGGGGCTGCGTGCCCCGCGTGGATGGCGACCCGGTCTTTTCCGCCCTGCTCGACGACCAGTCCTGGGATGATCCGGACGCACGCGGATTCTGGGCGATCGAACTGGAAAATGTCGTCGCGGTCGAACAACAGTATATCCGCAACACCCCGATACTCGTGACGCGCCAGCGCGATGCGCAGGGCAACGCGATCGAAACCTATGACTTCTGCCCGCGCCATCGGCACAAGGGGCGCATGTACCGCCCGGTCGCCTTCGTACGGATCGTCCGGCCGGTCGCGGGAAGCCCGCGCATTCGCGTGCGACTGCGCCCGACGACGAGCTGGAACGCGGAAACGGTGCCGATCAGCTACGGATCCAACCATATCCGCATGGTGCTGTCCTATATGGCGATGCGCGTATCGACCAACGCGCCCATCGGCCTCATCAGCCAGGAAAGCTGGTTTCGGCTGGAAGCCGACATGCATTTCTTCATGGGGCCGGACGAAGGCTTTTCCGACGCGCTTCGCCCCGCGATCGAACGGATGCTGGACGATACGATCCTGGAATGGCAGGTCTGGGTCCGGGGTCTTGCCATTCCCGCCGAGTGGCAGGAAGCGGTCATTCGATCCGCCATCACGTTGAAGCTGTGCCAGCATGAGGAAACCGGCGCGATCGTCGCGGCGCTGACGACGTCCATTCCCGAACATGCCGACAGCGGGCGTAACTGGGACTATCGCTATTGCTGGATTCGTGACGCATATTACACGGTGGAGGCACTCAACCGGCTGGGTGCGCTGGACGTGCTGGAAACCTATCTCGTCTATCTGCGCAATATCGTCGATGGCGCCAAGGGCGGGCATATCCAGCCGCTCTATGATGTCCGCGGCAATGCCACGCTGACGGAATGGGAGGCGCAAGCGCTGCCGGGCTATCGCGGCATGGGGCCGGTGCGCGTTGGCAATGCGGCCTATGAACAGATCCAGCATGACGCCTATGGCCAGATCGTGCTGTCGTCGGTTCAGGGCTTCATCGACCAGCGTCTGCTGCGCATGGCGGGCCATGCCGATTTCGAGGCGCTGGAGGCGGTGGGCGAGCGCGCCTGGCAAGTCTATGACAAGCCCGACGCTGGCCTGTGGGAATTGCGCACCCGCGCCCATGTCCACAGCTATAGCGCGGTCATGTGCTGGGCGGCGTGCGATCGTCTGGCCCATGCGGCCAAGGCTTTAGGGCTGGACATGCGCGCGGCTTATTGGGAAAATCGCGCGGAAACGATGCGGGCACGCATATTGGAAGCGGCCTGGCGCAACGACAGCAATGCGATTTCGGCCAATTTCGAGGATGATTCGCGCGACGCTTCCTTGCTCCAGTTGCTCGACCTGCGTTTCCTGAGCGCCGATGACCCCAAGTTCACCGGGACATTGGCAGCACTGGAAGCGGACTTGCGACGCGGCAACGACATGCTGCGATACAGCGCGCCCGATGATTTCGGTGAGCCGGTAACGGCGTTCAACGTCTGCACCTTCTGGCTGATCGAGGCGCTGCACCGCACCGGCCGCACCGAAGAAGCGCGCGAATTGTTCGAGGTCATGCTGTCCCGGCGCACGGCCGCGGGCCTGTTGTCGGAGGATATCGACCCCGTGACCGGGGAATTGTGGGGCAACTATCCCCAAACCTACTCGTTGGTCGGCATCATCAACTGCGCCGTCTTGCTGAGCAAACCGTGGAGCGCGATGCGATGAGCCGCCTGATTATCATCTCCAACAGGGTCAGTCGCCCCAGCAAGAGCGGCAATCAGGGTGGGTTGGCGGTCGCGCTGTCGCAAGCTTTGCGCGAAAGCCGGGGCATATGGGTTGGCTGGTCGGGCGAGGTGACCAACAATTTCACCGGCCATATCGGCTTTGCCGAATATGACGGCGTCAAGACCGCGACGATCGACCTGGAAGAACAGGATGTCGACGAATATTATAATGGCTATGCCAATAAGACGCTGTGGCCGCTATTTCACTTCCGCATCGACCTTGCCGAATATGCGCGCGATTTCGAAGGCGGCTATAACCGCGTCAACAAACGCTTTGCCGAAACGACCAGCCCGCTGATCGAGCCGGACGACATCATCTGGGTTCATGACTATCACATGATCCCGCTCGGCCAGATGCTTCGCGACCGGGGCCTCAAGAACCGGATGGGCTTCTTCCTGCACATCCCCTGGCCACCCACGCGCCTGTTGGTGTCGCTGCCGCACCATACAAAGCTGGTCAGTTCGCTCTTCGCCTATGATGTGGTGGGATTTCATACCGAGGAATGGCTCGAATCCTTCCGTCATTATGTCGAGAAGGAAATGGGCGGCAAGGTTGACGGCGACTTCGTCACCGTGGGCGACCGCACGATCCAGGCGATCGCCTGCCCCATCGGCATCAATGCGCAGGAATTCGCCGACGCCGCCATCAGCGACGCGGCGAAGGACATGTACGGGCAGGTTCGCGCGTCCTTGCAGGACCGGTCGTTGATCGTAGGTGTCGATCGACTGGATTACAGCAAAGGGCTGGAGGAGCGGTTCAACGGCTATGCCCGGTTCCTGAAAGATCATCCCGAACATCATCGCCAGGTCGTGCTGACGCAGATCGCGCCGCCTTCGCGTGGAGAGGTGGAAAGCTATCGCGACATTCGCGCGACTCTCGATTCGCTCGCCGGCCGGATCAACGGCGAATATAGCGATGTCGACTGGACGCCGATCCGGTACGTCAACCAGGGCTATCCCCGCGACAAGCTGGCCGGCATCTATCGCGCGGCGCGGATCGGACTGGTGACGCCTTTGCGCGATGGCATGAACCTGGTGGCCAAGGAATATGTCGCGGCGCAGGACCCGGAGGACCCCGGCGTGCTGGTGCTGTCGCGCTTTGCCGGCGCTGCGATCCAGTTGCGCGACGCGCTGCTCATCAATCCCTATAGCAGCGAAGAAATGTCCGATGCGATCAACCGCGCGCTGGCGATGCCACTCGACGAACGCAAGCGGCGCTGGCGCGCGATGATGGACAGCGTGGAAAAGCAGGATATCAGCTGGTGGCGTCAGACCTTCACCGACCGGCTGACAGCGGCCGAGCCGATCCGCAAAAAGTCAGCCGCAGCGCCCGCGGAGGGTTGAGCCCGAACAGCGCGCTCGCTAGGCCTCGCGGATGCAGCAGGACGACGATGAAGACATAGGCGGATTTTTATCTGCTATTCAGGCCCGGTCGGGCGTCATCATCGCCACGGTGGGACTGATCGCCTGGGTCGCGCTGCTGTGGTTCATGTTTGCTGATGTTCTCTAGCAGCAAGGGAGCGCCCTGCCCCGCCAATTGCACCGGCGGTGAGTTTGTTCTAAAGGCCTGCCCGAACAGCCCCGGCACCCGCTGATCCTTTCCGATTCGCGATTGCCGGGGCGCATTGTTTTTGAGAAAAAAGGTCAGGAACGCGCATGGCCCGTCGCCGCCAGATTTACGAAGGCAAGGCAAAGATCCTCTACGAAGGCCCCGAACCGGGCACGATCATCCAATATTTCAAGGATGACGCCACCGCCTTCAACGCGCAGAAAAAAGGCACGATTTCCGGCAAGGGCGTGCTCAATAATCGCATTTCCGAGCATATCTTCACGCTGCTCGGCCAGATCGGCGTGCCAACCCATTTCATTCGTCGGCTCAACATGCGCGAACAGCTGATCCGGCAGGTCGAAATCGTGCCGATCGAGGTGATCGTGCGCAATGTGGCTGCCGGATCGCTCTCCAAGAAACTGGGGATCGAGGAAGGCACGCAGTTGCCGCGCACGCTGATCGAATATTGCTACAAGGATGACGCGCTCGGCGATCCGCTGGTGTCCGAAGAGCATATTGCCTGTTTCGGCTGGGCGACGCAGGAGGAAATGCACGATATTGCCGACATGGCGATCCGCGTGAATGATTTCCTGTGCGGCCTGTTCGCCGGCATCGGCATACGCCTCATCGACTTCAAGCTGGAGTTCGGGCGGCTTTATGACGGCGATTACAGCCGCATCATCCTGGCCGACGAAATCAGCCCGGACGGATGCCGGCTGTGGGACATGGCCACCAACGAGAAGCTGGACAAGGACCGGTTCCGCCGCGATCTGGGCGGCGAAGTCGAAGCCTATCAGGAAGTGGCGCGGCGGCTGGGCCTGTTGCCCGAAGGACTGGATACCACCGTGCTCGACCTCGACACCCATCGCAAGAAGCGCGAGAAGGAATAGGAAAAAGGCCGGCCACAGCGCCGGCCTTTTTCATGGCGTCACGCCGTCAGGGCATCAGCCATCAATTTGAGGCCGAGCAGGATCATCAGCACATAGATGAGCGTGTAGAAGCGCGCGGGATCAACCCGCCGCACCAGCGCGACGCCCGCGAATGTTGACAGGATCGCGACCGGCGCCAGCATCGCGGTGGCGGCCAGATTGTCGCGGGTGAACTGCCCCAGGGCGGCATAGGCCGGAACCTTCATCCAGTTCATCGCAGCAAAAGCGAAGGCGGTCGTGCCCACCAACATGTCGCGCGCAAGCTTCTTGGGCAATACCCACATCTGAAAAGGCGGTGAGCCGGCATGCGCGATCTGGCTGGTGAAACCGCTGGCGATCCCGAACAGAAAACCGACCCAGGCCGGCGAATTGGACGGCAGCGTGACCGCGCCGCCCCGCTCGACCCACAGACGTTGCAAGCCGAACAGCACCGAAATGCCACCCAATACGCCCAGGACCGCGACTTCCGACACCTTTGCTGCAAAGAGCCAGCCAAGCATAACCCCGACCGCCGCGCCCGGCAGCATGACCGCAAGGGTCCGTCCGTCCCAGCTGCGCCGATAGGCCCAGACGCTGACCGCATCCTGCAAGATCAGGATCGGCAACAGGATCGCAGCGCCCCGGACCGGATCAATGGCCAGCGCCATGATGGGCATGGCAAGCGCGCCCACGCCCGCAAAGCCCCCCTTGGCCAGCCCGGATATGATAACGGCAACCAGCGCGCAGACGATGTAGATGGCATCGACATCAACCGGCATGGCGCAGCACCAGCGAACAGGCACAAGTCAGGCGCCGACCCGCCTTGAACGGGCCGGGATCGCCTGTCGTCAATTCATCGCCAGGATCATGTTCCGCACCTGCGGGTAGACCTGCTTTTCCCATTTGCTGCCGGAAAACACGCCATAATGGCCAACGCCCGGTTGAAGATGATGACGCTTGAGATGCGGGCGCAGACCCGTGCACAGCGCGTGGGCGGCGGACGTCTGACCCACGGCGCAGACATCGTCACGCTCGCCCTCGACCGTCAGCAACGCGGTCTTGCGGATCGCACCGAGATCGATCTTGCGGCCGCGCACCGTGAGTTCCCCCTTGGCGAGCAGGGTTCGCTGGAACACCATGTCGACGGTCTCGAGGTAAAATTCCTTGGTCATGTCGTGGACGGCGAAATATTCCTCGTAGAATGTCTTGATCTTGTCCGCTTGTTCCGTCTTGCCGTCGGCCAGCAACTGATAGAGTTCGCGATGCTGCGCTCCGTGCCGGGCCATGTTCATGGACACGAACGCGGACAGTTGCAAGAAGCCGGGATAGACCTCCCGCCCGCGCCCCGCATAGCGGAACGGAACGACGGAAATCAGATTTTCCTCGAACCATTTGATCGGTTTTCATTGGCGAGATCATTGACCGCGGTGGGCGCGGCGTTGGGATCGATCGGCCCGCCCATCAGGGTCATGGATCGCGGAGTCGCCTTGTCCTGATCCTCCGACATCAAGGCGACAGCCGCCATGGCCGGCACGCATGGCTGGCATACGGATACGAGGTGCGCGCCCTCCCCCAATTCCTGCAGGAAACGGATCACATAGTCGACATAGTCGTCGAAGCCGAAGCGACCTGCGGACAGAGGAACGTCCCGCGCGTTTTTCCAGTCGGTGATGTAGACATCATGATCGCGCAGCAACGTTTCGACCGTGTTGCGCAGCAAAGTCGAGAAATGGCCGGACATCGGCGCGACCACGAGCACACGCGGCTGATCGACGGCGACGTCGTCCTTCACGAAATGAAGCAGGTTGCCAAAGGGCATGTCGAGCGCGACTTCTTCACGCACGGCCACCTGCGCATTACCGCTCTGCACCAGGTTGATATCGTAGGCCGGCCGCTTGTGGGTCAGCTTCGCGCCCTGAAACACGTCCATCAATGCGAACATTCGGCGCGGCATCGCCCATTCTGCCATCGGGCCCATCGTCTTGCGCAGGCCGAGCGCCCATTCGGCGCCCAGGCGCGCGGGCGCCAGCATGTCGTTCCAGGCCTGATAGCCGCTGTAGAGCATCCGCATGATCGCAAACTTGCCTTATATTGACCCTATGAACCGAATCGGTTCCTTGATGAAACGCTATACAGGCATTTTCTGTTGCACTGCACCATCATAAATGGGAACCTGCGCAGGATAGCGAGGGGTAAATCCATGGCCGACGCGCAAATCACTCTTTCCAGCCGCACCTATTCATCCTGGTCGCTTCGGGGCTGGTTGCTCTGTCGACTCGCGGGGCTGACGGTACAGGAACAGATGGTCGCCCTTGACGACCCTGACAACCGCGCGGAGTTGCTGCTGCTTTCTCCCTCCGTGCTGGTGCCGCGCCTGACCCATGAGGGCGCAAGCGTCTGGGACACGCTGGCTATCGCGGAATATCTGCACGAACTGTATCCTGATGCGGGCATGTATCCCGCCGATCGCGTCGCCCGCGCCCGGTGCCGGTCGGTATCGGGCGAAATCCATTCGGGCTTCATCAACCTGCGGTCCGCGCTGCCGATGAACCTGAAGGTCCGGCACGATCGCTTCCCGATCTTCCCCGGCGCCCGCCCCGACATCGAGCGGGTCGAGACCCTATGGGCGGAATGTCTGGGCGATTATGGCGGCCCCTGGTTGTTCGGCGCCTCACCCACCGTGGCCGACGCGATGTTCGCGCCCGTGGTGCAGCGATTCCTGACCTATGCCGTGGCGGTGAGCCCGATGTCCGCCGCCTATTGCGAAACCATAAACGAGTGGCCGCTGATGCGCGAATGGATCGACGCCGCCCGTCAGGAGCCCGACGAAATGATCGAGTTGGAGACCGAATTCTAGGGCCTTTCCCCTCCGTCCTTAGGGGGGTAAGGCTATGTGCATGACTGTTCGCACGATGCTCCTGGCCCTGGGCCTGTCCGCCACCCCTCTCCTCCCCGCCGCCGCTCAAGCCCAGGCAATCGCCCCTGATCGACTGGAATCTTCCGTACGCACATTGGCGTCCGACCTGTTTCAGGGGCGCGCGCCCGGCACCATCGGAGAGGAGCGGACGATCGGCTATCTCGTCGGCCGGTTCGAGGCGCTGGGGCTGGAACCGGGCGGCCCCGACGGTCAGTGGGTGCAGACAGTGCCGTTGCTGCACACCCAATTGGGCACGCCCACGCAACTCGCCGTGACCCAGGGGAGCGCGACAACGCCATGGACCTTTGGCGAAAATGTCTATGTGTCGACCCTGCAACCCAAGGACAATGTCAGCATCGACAAGGCGCCGATGGTCTTCGTGGGCTATGGCGTTTCCGCGCCCGAACGGGGCTGGGACGACTTCAAGGGCGTGGATCTGAAAGGCAAGGTCGCCGTCTTCCTGGTCAACGATCCCGATTTCGAAGCGGTGAAGGGCGAGGACGCTGTCGGCAAGTTCGGCGGCAAGACCATGACCTATTATGGCCGCTGGACCTACAAGTTCGAGGAAGCCGCGCGGCGCGGCGCGATCGGCGCGCTTATCGTGCATGATACGCCCGGCGCTGGCTATGGCTGGAATGTGGTAAAAAGCCCGGGCGGTGAGAATTACGACCTTGTCCGCCCTGCCGACAGGCTGACAAGCCTTCAGCTTCAGGGCTGGATTGCGGGCGAAGCGGCCAAATCCTTGTTTGCCCGTGCGGGTCAAGATCTGGCGGCCCTGCGTAAAAAGGCGCGGTCAGCGGCGTCCAAGCCGGTCGAGTTGAAAGGCGCGACCTTTACCGCGAGCTTCCCGGTTACGCAGGATGTGGTGCAGAGCGCCAATGTGCTCGCCCGCATCCCGGGGGCCAAACGCCCCGACGAAACGATCATGTATGGCGCGCATTGGGACGCCTATGGCAAGGGCGAACCCGATGCGCAGGGGCGTATCTATCGCGCCGGGGCGAATGATGACGCATTGGGCATCGCCGGCATGTTCGAGATCGCCCGCGCGTTCAAAGCCGGGCCAGCGCCTGACCGCTCCATCCTGTTCGCCGCCTGGACGGCCGAGGAACGCGGCCTGCTGGGGTCCGAACATTATGCGCTAAACCCGGTCTATCCGCTCGACAAGACCGTCGCGAACCTGACCATCGATATCCTCCAGACCGCCGGCAAGGCGAAGGATGTCATTCTGGTCGGCAAGGGACAGAATATGCTGGAGGACGATCTTGCTCGTTTCGCCGCCTGGCAAGGGCGCGTCGTGACGCAGGAAAGCCTACCCGAACGCGGGCTTTTCTATCGCGCCGATCATTTCTCCATGGCGAAACGCGGCGTGCCGGTGCTGCTGATGATGGGCATTGCCGGGGCATCCGACCTGGTCGATGGGGGCCGCGCCGCCGGGCAGGCGTGGGTCGATGCCTATACGGGCAATTGTTATCATCAGGCGTGTGACGCGGTGGACGACAGCTGGAATCTGGACGGCGCGGCGCAGGACATCGATCTGATGCTCGACATCGGGCGCGACCTTGCCACGTCGGACCGCTGGCCGGAATGGAAGCCCGGCTCAGAGTTCAAGGCGATCCGCGACAAGAGCGCCGGGGTCAGGAAATAACCCGGTCCGTGCCGGTTCAACTTAGCCGATAAAGCGCAGCGCCATGTGGGGGCAGATGGGCGACGATACGCTGCGCCTGTGTGCCAAGCCCCTTGCCTTCCCATAGGTCGCGTATGGCGACGGGCCGGCTGAGGCCAAGGGTGCTGAGGTCGATGCCGACCTCGCGCGCCTTGTCGCTGGTGTTGAACAGCGCGAGATAACGGTCCGCGCTGCCCTCCGCATTGGCGGACCAGATGCGCGTGCCATCCGCGATGAAATGCGGGCAGTTGTCGCGGCTTGCCTGGTTGACCGCAATCACCTCCCGATTGGTGAGCAGCGCCAGCGTCGCGGCGTCGAGGTGGCGCAGGTCACCGCCCATGATCAGCGGCGAACGGGCGATCGCCCAGAGCGTCATCAGCGTGCGCTGCTCGTCAGGCGTGAAGCGGGTATCGCGCTCGCCCAACGCCAGCCGGCCGAGCGGCAGCATGTCGGCGTCGGGCCAACTCCCCGGCCCGCGCCAGGGCGTCCAGTTTTCCAGGCGCGTAAACTGCGCCTCCAGCATCGGCCATTCATCCCAGAAGTCGTCCGAGATGCGCCACATTTGCGCATATTTTCGAACATGATCGCCGCGGATCACCGGCGTTTCGCCGGGAGAGAGACTGAGGATGATGGGGCGGCCGGTCGCCTGAATCGCCATGTGCGCCGCCTCGATCTCCGCCGCATGGGCGTCGTAGGGACGGCTCATATCGTCCATCTTGACGAAATCGACGCCCCAGTCGGCATAGAGGCGGAAGATGCTGTCATAATAGGCCTGCGCGCCGGGCCGGGCCATGTCCACGCCATACATGTCCGGGTTCCAGGAGCAGATGCTGGTCCGGTCGGCGATGTCGGCGGCACGATAGCCGGTGCCAAGGATCGGCAGATTTGCCTCCACCGCCGCGCGCGGGATGCCGCGCATGACATGGATGCCGAATTTGAGGCCCAGCGCATGCACCGCCTGCGCCAGCGGCGCGAAGCCCTTGCCCCCTACGCTGGAGGGGAAGCGATTGGGCGCGGGGATCATCCGGCCATGCGCGTCCATCGCGGGCCTGGGCTTTGCGTTATAGGTGTAGCTCGACGCCTCGGGTTCATACCACTGGATGTCGACGGTGAAGATATCATAGCCGAACGGCAGCAACTTGTCGGCCATGATCTGCGCGGTTTCGCGCGCCTGTGCTTCGGTAATGGTGGTGGCGAAGCTGTTCCAGCTGTTCCAGCCCATGGGCGGACGCGGGGCGAGCATGGGTGCGCCATCGCCGGCCTTGCGCTGCGACGTTTGCGCGACCGCCGCAGCCGTCAGTCCCACCATGCTGCCCGCCAGCACCGTACGGCGGCTTGTTTCCAGATGCATCCTCTTCATTTGTAGGAGTAAACCCCTGTCGTTCCGCAAGATCAAGCGCTAAGCACTTGGCGGGCCGGAACAGGCATGATTTAACCGCGCCCATGTTGATCCGCCTCACCCGCCTGGCCGTTGCCGCCGGCCTGCTTGCCAGCACCGCCCTTTTCGCCCAGCGGCCCGCGTCCGATCCCGTCGATGCCGTCGATCCCTTCATCGGCACGAACGGCGAAGGCCACACCTTTCCCGGCGCGGTGGCGCCGTTCGGCATGGTGCAGCTTTCGCCCGATACGCATGTAGGGCCTGCGCGCGAAACCTATGACTGGGCGTCGGGCTATCGGCACGAGGATCCAGTCATCCTGGGCTTTTCCCACACCCATTTTTCGGGCGCAGGCCATAGCGACCTGGGTGATTTCCTGGTCATGCCGGTCACCGGGGACACAGTGCCGTTGCGAGCGGGCGACGCGACGACGCCGGGATTCCGGTCACACAAGGCGGACGAAGTCGCATCCCCGGGCTATTATGCCGTCACCCTGACCGATCCGGCCGTGCGAGCGGAAATGACGGCCGGTACGCGCGTGGGCGTGCATCGCTATGCCTTCCCGGCCGGCAAGGCGGCGCACCTCATGCTCGATCTGCGCAGCATCATCTATGATTATCCCGGAAAAATCCTGTGGTCGTCAGTGCGGATTCGGCCGGATGGCACGATCACCGGATCGCGCGAAGTGCGCGGATGGGCTACGCCGCGCCGGATTTTCTTCGCCATGCGCTTTTCCGCGCCGATGACGGGCCACAAGCTGGTCAGCACGGAGGAGAATATTCTCTACAAGGGGTTCAAGGGGCCGGGGCGCGGCCCCGAAACGCTCGATGCGCTGTCTGGCCGGGCTCTGGTGGCGCAATTCGACTTTGGACTGCTTACCAAAGCACTGGAGGTAAAGGTTGCGCTGTCAGGCGTGGACGAGGCTGGCGCGATTGCGAACCTCGCCAGCGAGCCGGGCGATTTCGACGCGGTCCGCACGCGCACGCGCGCGGCCTGGAACGCGGCGCTGGACAGGGTCAAGATCGACGCGCCGCAGCCCATGCGCACCAATATCTATACCGCCCTCTATCACAGCCTGATGGCGCCGAGCGTTTGGGGCGACGCAGACGGGCGCTGGCGCGGCCCCGATGACCAGGTGCATGACAGCGCAGGATTCACCATGCATTCCACCTTTTCCTTGTGGGACACGTTTCGCGCCGAACATCCGTTGCTGACGCTGATCCAGCCGGACGCGAAGAATGCGGACTTCGTGAACTCGCTGGTCGCCAGCCAGAAGGCCAGCCCGTTCGGCATCCTGCCCGTCTGGCAATTTGCGGGCAAGGAAACCTGGACGATGATCGGCTATCATGCCGTCCCGGTGATCGCCGACGCGTGCCTGAAGGGCATCGCTGGCATAGATTGCGCGGGCGCGCTCAAGGCGATGGTCGCCAGCGCCGACTATGCGCCCTATGGCGGCCTGGGCGACTATATGTCGCTGGGCTATGTGCCGATAGACCGCGAACCCGAAGCTGCATCCAAGACTGTCGAATATGCCTTTGACGACTGGACCATTGCGCGACTTGCCCGCACGCTGGGTGAGACTGCGATCGCCGCCAGGTTCGAAAAACGCGCGCAGAATTGGCGCAACAGTTTCGATCCGAAGACCGGATTCCTGCGCGCGCGCAAGGCCGACGGCACATTTCGCGTGCCGTTCGACCCGACCGCGATCAACTATGGGTCAGACTATACGGAAGGAAATGCCTGGCAATATAGCTGGTTCATGCCGCACGATCAGGGCGGGCTGTTCCGGCTGCTGGGCGGGGACGCCAAGGCCGTCGCCAAGCTCGACGCCATGTTCGATTATGACAACAGCCAGATCGACTATAGCCATGCCGAGGATATCGCCGGCCTGATCGGTCAATATATCCACGGCAATGAGCCCAGCCACCATGTGGCCTATCTGTATAACTACGCAGGACAGCCATGGCGCACACAGGAGCGGCTGAAGCAGATTGTCGAGAGCCAGTATAAGCCCACACCCGACGGGCTGGCGGGCAATGACGATCTGGGTCAGATGTCCGCCTGGCTGGTGTTCACGGCGCTCGGTTTCTATCCGGTGGCGCCAGGCAGCAACGAATATGTGATCGGCCGCCCCTTCGTCGATCGAGCGGAAATGACGCTGCCCGGTGGACAGCGTTTCACGGTCGTTGCGGACGGACTGTCGCACGCAAATCGCTATGTCGGCCGCGTGACGCTGAACGGCACCCCGTTGGAGCGCAGCGTCATCACCGATGCGCAGATTCGTGCGGGCGGCGAATTGCGCTTCACGATGCAGGCGAGGCCGAACACGTCCTGGGCGACGAAGCCCAGCGCGCGTCCCTTTTCCACCACACGCTATCATCCCTGAGCGCTCAGCCTGCCGGCAAGCGCTTTACGTAAAGCGATTCAGCCAGATAACCGCGCAGCATCGTGCGATCGATCGCCAGCTTGCCGTCCTTCCCGCCGGCAAGGCAGGAGGAGAGCGTTGGCATTGTCTGCTGCAAGGCGGATTTTTCCGCGGCGCTGCCAGGTTCGGCGCGCAGCATCGCGTCCGCAGCCGGTGCGTTGCGCGCGACGATGCAGTCGGCATAGGCATGATAAGGGGATTGCTGCGCATCCGCCCGCGCGGTCAGCGGCGCGTCCGGCATCGGCGCAGCTTCGACCGGCTTTGGATAGGCACGCAGATAAAGTTGTTCGGCGATCGCCCCGCGCATCCAATTGCCCTTCATCCGCAACTTGCCGTGGTGCAGGCAGTTGGCGCGTTGCTGGGCGATGCGGATCAGCATGTCCCGCTCGTCCGTCGAGCCGGGCGATGTCGCGAGCAACTGTCTGGCACCGGTCGGATTGCCGGCGACCACGCACTGGGCGAAACGCTGCATCCAGCGCTTCGCCTCGGCGCTGTCCACGGGCGCGGTGTTGCGCGGACGATCGGCCTGATCGGGCCGCCCGCGATAGGCGGCGCTGCGATCCTGCGCCACGGCCGGCGTCCCGACCAATGATGCTGCGATGAGCGGAAGAACAAGGGCGCGCATATCATGCCTTTCTTCGTCAGGACGGAGCGATCCTTTCACAAGGATTGCCGGAATCAAGACTGATGCGACGAACCGGGCAGAGAAAAAGGGCTCCTCCCGCTTGGGGAGAAGCCCTTCTTCATTACTGCATCGCGCGATCAGGCGGCGAGTTTGCGCAGCACATATTGGAGGATGCCTCCGTTCAGGAAATATTCCAATTCGTTGACGGTATCGATGCGGCACAGCGCGGTGAAGCTGAAGGTCGACCCATCGGCGCGCGTGACCTTCACCTCAACATCCTGGCGGGGCTTGAGGTCGGCGACACCTTCGATGGTGAAGCTGTCATCGCCCTTGAGGCCCAGCGTCTCGCGGCTTTCGCCATCCTTGAACTGCAACGGGAGCACGCCCATGCCGACCAAGTTGGAGCGGTGGATGCGCTCGAAGCTCTCCACGATCACCGCGCGCACGCCCAGCAGGTTGGTACCCTTGGCCGCCCAGTCGCGCGAGGAGCCGGTGCCATATTCCTTGCCGCCGATGACCACCAGCGGCGTGCCGTCCGCCTTGTGCTTCATCGCCGCGTCATAGATCGGCATGACTTCGCCATTATAGCTGGTCATGCCGCCTTCGACGCCGTCCAGCATCTGGTTCTTAATGCGGATATTGGCAAAGGTGCCGCGCATCATCACTTCATGATGGCCACGGCGCGCGCCATAGCTGTTGAAGTCGGCCTTGCTGACCTGATGCTCCATCAGCCACTTGCCCGCCGGGCTGTCGACCTTGATCGAGCCGGCCGGCGAAATATGGTCGGTGGTGATGGAGTCGCCGAAGATGGCGAGCGGCTTGGCACCCTGAATGTCGGTCACGGCATCGGGGGTCATCGACATGCCCTCGAAATAGGGCGGGTTGGCGACATAGGTCGAACCGGCGCGCCACTGATAGGTGTCCGAACCGGTCACTTCGATCGCCTGCCAATGGGCGTCGCCTTTGTAGACATTGGCGTAGCGGGCCTGGAACATCTGGCGGTCCATGCAGCCGGCCATGACGGTCGAAACCTCATCATTGCTGGGCCAGATGTCCTTGAGATACACCGCTTCGCCATCCTTGCTGGTGCCGATGGGGGTGGTGATGAAATCCTCCACCACCGTGCCCTTGAGCGCATAGGCGACGACCAGCGGCGGCGAAGCGAGGAAGTTGGCGCGCACGTCGGGCGACACACGACCTTCAAAGTTGCGGTTGCCCGAAATCACGGCAGCGGCAACCAGGCCATTGTCGTTGATCGCCTTGCTGATCGGTTCGGCCAGCGGGCCGGAATTGCCGATGCAGGTGGTGCAGCCATAGCCGACCAGATTGAACCCGATGGCGTCGAGATGCGACTGAAGGCCGGCCTTTTCCAAATAGTCCGTCACCACCTGGCTGCCGGGCGCAAGCGAGGTCTTGACCCAGGGCTTGGGCTTGAGGCCCAGCTCGTTCGCCTTCTTGGCGACCAGACCGGCCGCGACCAGAACGCCGGGGTTCGACGTATTGGTGCAGCTGGTGATCGCGGCAATGGTGACGTCGCCATCACCAATGTCGAAATCCTTGCCCTCGACCGGAACGCGCTGCTGCGCCTTCTTGTAGGTCTTTTCCATGTCGGCGTTGAACACGTCATCGACTTCGGGCAGCGACACGCGGTCCTGCGGACGCTTGGGTCCTGCAAGGCTGGGGACGACCGTCGACAGGTCAAGCTCCAGCGTATCGGTGAACACCGGCTCGACCGCCGGGTCGATCCAGAAACCCTGTTCCTTGGCATAGGCTTCGACCAGCGCGATATTCTCTTCGGTGCGGCCGGTCAGGCGCATATAGTCCAGCGTCTTGTCGTCGATGCCGAAGAAGCCGCAGGTCGCGCCATATTCGGGCGCCATATTGGCGAGCGTCGCGCGGTCGGCGAGCGACAGCGTGGCGAGGCCCGGACCGAAATATTCGACGAAGCGGCCAACGACGCCGCGCGCGCGCAGCATCTGGGTGCAGGTAAGGACGAGGTCGGTCGCGGTGACGCCCTCGTTCAATGTGCCAGTAAATTTGAAACCGACGACTTCAGGGATCAGCATCGAGACGGGCTGACCCAGCATCGCGGCTTCCGCCTCGATACCGCCCACGCCCCAGCCCAGCACGCCAAGGCCGTTCACCATGGTGGTGTGGCTGTCTGTGCCGACGCACGTGTCGGGATAGGCGACAGTGACGCCGTCAGGCCCTTCGCTCGACCAGACGGCCTGCGCGATATTTTCCAGGTTCACCTGATGGCAGATGCCGGTGCCGGGGGGCACGGCGTAGAAATTGGCGAGGCTCTTGCTGCCCCATTTCAGGAAGTCGTAGCGCTCCATGTTGCGCTGATATTCGATTTCCACATTCTGCTCGAACGCTTGGGGCGTGCCGAATTCGTCAACCATGACCGAGTGGTCGATGACGAGGTGGACGGGAACCTGCGGATTGATCTTGGCTGCGTCGGCGCCCAGCGCCGTCATCGCGTCGCGCATCGCGGCAAGGTCGACGACGCAGGGGACGCCGGTAAAATCCTGCATCAGCACGCGCGCCGGGCGATACTGGATTTCGCGCTGCGCCTGGCCGCGATCCTTCTGCCAGTCAACGATCGCCTGAATGTCGTCGGTGGTGACGGTGACGCCGTCTTCGAAGCGCAGGAGATTTTCGAGCAGCACCTTCATCGAGAAAGGCAGGCGCGAAACGTCTCCAAGCTTTGCAGCGGCCTTCTTGAAGGAATAATAGGCAATGTCCTTGCCGCCGACATTCATCATGTCGCGGGTGCCCAGCGTGTCCTGTCCGATGGCGGTCATAAGATGTGCGTCTCCTCGCGTGGCGCTCCGCCAGAGGATGACGCGATTCCACCAGAACCTCGCCGGACAGCGAACGGACTGGACGGCGAAGGTCAGGGATGCGCCCCAACCGGTGGTCGAAGCAGGTATGTCCCGATGGTGCAGCGCCATACAGAATGGGGCGGCAGTGTCAAATGGACAAAATCGCCGAATATCCCGCCTGTTCGCGATTTCCCCTGCTAACGATTCGCAAGAGGAAACAAGGTCCCTGAGCGGCGTTTGGATTTGGATCAACAGGGGACCCCCATTCATGCCGATACCCTTGCCCGGCTGCGCGAACGACGCCGCAGGCCATGTGCGCGCCTATCGCCCCGGTCGGGCGATGCCCTGCCCTTCCTGTGGGGAAATCCAATGGCTGGTGGGCCGGGTCATGGCGCAATGCGCCTGCTGCGAAGCCGCCCTGCCGATCGACGCCGCCTATCGCGGCTGGTCCGGCGCCGGCACCGCCTTCCGGCCATTGGAACGGCTGCCGACCGCCTGATCAGGCCTCTGGCGCCCTTTCGGCCGCGATCCAGGCGTCAATCTGGCTTTCCAGCACGGTCAGGGGCACCGCGCCCTGCGCCAGCACCGCGTCGTGAAAACGGCGCAGGTCGAAATTTTTCTCCAGGGCTTTTTCCGCCCTGACGCGCAACTCGCGTATCTTGATCTCGCCCAGCTTGTACCCAAGCGCCTGACCCGGCCAGCTGATATAGCGGTTCACTTCGGCATCGATATTGGCGTCCGACAGAGCGCTGTTCGTCTTCATGAACGCTACGGCGCGCGCCTTGTCCCATCCCTTGGCGTGGATGCCGGTATCGACCACGAGGCGGCAGGCGCGCCACATCTCATAGGACAGGCGACCCATCATCTTTTCAGGCGTGTCATACAGGCCCATCTCTTCACCCAGATATTCGGTGTAGAGCGCCCAGCCTTCGACATAGGCGGTGAAGCCGGCAAGATATTTGCGGAAAGGCGGCAACGGCAATTCCTGTTGCAGCGCGATCTGATTATGATGGCCCGGCACCGCCTCATGCGCGGTCAGCGCCGGCACCTCCCAGAAAGGACGCTGATCCAGCTTGGACGTGTTGACCCAATAGGTGCCCGAAATGCCCGATTCCGGTGCGCCCGGTCCATAATAGGCCGTGGTGGTCCCTTCCGCTTCGGCGGCCGGAATAGGCTTGAGGCCATAGGGCAGACGCGGCAGCGTACCGAAATAGCGCGGCAGCAGTCCATCGATCGTCTTGGCCTGCCGCGCCGCGACGCGCAGCAATTCTTCCGGCGTCTTGGCATAATAGGACGGATCGGTGCGCAAATGAGCGATGTATGCCGCGCGATTGGGATAGCCCGCCTGGGCGGCGATATCGTCCATGCGCCGGCCGATCCGGGCGACTTCGTCCAGACCGATCTGGTGGATTTGATCGGGCGTCAGGTCAGTCGTTGTATGCGCCTTCACGCGGCTGGCATACCAGGCCGCGCCGCCCGGCAGCGACGAGGCGCTGTCGCTCTTGCGGCAATGGGGCAGATAGTCCGCAACGAACAGGTCATGCCATTTGCGATATTCCGGCGTCAGCACGTCGCGGATGAGCGTCACCGCGCGGGCCTGCATCGCAGCCCAGTCGGCATCGCTGACGTCGCGCGGCCTGGGGCGCTTGAAGGGTTCGTAAAAGCGCGTGTCCTGCGGCTTTCCTTCCACGATGCCGCTGATCGTGCCGGCATAATTTTGAAGGACGGAACAGGGTTGAACATAGCCACCGGCGATGGCCTGCCGCGTGATGTCGAGCGCATCTGCATTTTGCTTCGGGTAAAGTGCCAGCCGCTTGAGATAGCTGTCATAATCCGCGCGATTGTAGAAAGGCAGGCCATCAGCCATGCCGGAAAATCCCTGATGCCAGCCATAATAGGTGGTGAACAGCATCAGCCGTTCTGCCTGATGGCCATCGCTGGCGATGTCGTCGCGCAGCATCCAGAGCAGGACATTGCGGTTGACTCGGTCCGCCGCGCTTAATTCCGCTTCGGGCACCGCCTCCAATCGGCTGACGAATTGCCGTTCGGCCTTTATCTGCGCATCGCGCGCCGCCAGCGACATGTCGTAGATGCGATCGTCATAGCTACGCACGCCCCGCGCGGTCGCTTCGACGGGATGGACCGACAGATACCATTTCCAGTGATCGTCGAGAATTCGGGCAAGCTGGGCCTGCGCCGTCGATGTCTGGGTGGGGGTGGCCGCAGGTTCTTGCGCCTGGACGGCGATGGGAATGGCGGCAAGGCAGAAGGGAGCAATGGCGGTATAGAGGATTTTGCGCATGGTAGCGATGGTGCCCGCCGACATGCACATTTGGCAAGACCGATTATGTCCGATGGCTTAGGCCGGCATGACCTTGCGCCAGGCGATTATGCAGGGGCTACGCCTTCTGCCTCGACAACGTCCTCGCCGATATGAATGCCGCGCACACGAACCTGCTTTTCGACTAAGTCGACCGGAACCCTCAAGAGTACCAGCCGGTAGCTGCCGCCGCCGTCCCGGCGAAGCAGGAAGCCGGCCGCGTCGCGCACCAGCCTCCCGGTTTCGTCGATAGTGGCGCCGACCGCCATCATGATGCTTAGTCGATGGCGTCCTTGACGCCCTTGCCGGCCAGAATGCCGAGGACCAGGAAGACGACAAACACCGCCAGTGCGATGAAGAACAGGATTTTGGCAATGCCGACGAAAGTGCCGGCTGCGCCGCCAAAGCCGAGCAAAGCCAGCACGGCTGCAATGACCAGCGAAATGATCGCGAGCTTGATCATGAGTAAGATCCTCAAATCCGATAGAAAGATATTTCTCCAACCCCCGAGCGGCCGGCTTGTTCCACCTGCGTAGCGGATAGTGCGACATGCCTAATGCCATATTAAGATTGAATATCATGAGGTTGGTTGAACCGGCGGCAGCTTGGAACCGTTTGGGAGGCAGATTGCCCGACGGCCCATAGGAAGGAGACGGTTATGCACAATCATACCATCAGCAAGCTGGATGACCTCATCACCACGCTGATCGACAGCGTGAAGGGATATGAGCATAGCGCGGCAAAGGCGAAATCCGCGCCATTTGAAACCCTGTTTCGCGATCTGGCCGCCGAACGGCAGGCAGCGGTCGGACTGCTGCAGGAACGCAGCCGCCAGCTTGAAGGCAAGCCCAATGAATTCGGGTCCGCCGCAGGCAC
Source organism: Sphingomonas sp. SKA58 (assembly GCF_000153545.1). Lineage (NCBI taxonomy): Bacteria > Pseudomonadati > Pseudomonadota > Alphaproteobacteria > Sphingomonadales > Sphingomonadaceae > Sphingomonas > Sphingomonas sp. SKA58. Next base: position 1,621,032 of record NZ_CH959306.1, on the reverse strand, counting down.
GGTCCACCGGTGGATCGAGGATATCCATGTCGCCTTGGGTGGCGGCGACAAGGCGATCATCCAGGCGATCGACCGCGGCGAGGATTATCTCAGCGAAGAATTCGCGCGTGTATTGAAAGACGATGCCATCGACGCCGAAACGCTGGCCATCGTTCGCCGCGCGCATGATTCCGTGCGCCACGGGCTGACGATGGTCGATCAGTTGAAGCAGCAGGTCGTCGCCTGACGGTCAGACCCAGCCTTCCAGCACCTGGTTCGGTGGCCTGTGCCCGTCGACCCAGGTGCGGATATTGGCGATGACCCGCGCACCCGTGGCATGGCGCCCCTCGATCGTGGCCGACCCCATGTGCGGCAGCAGCACGACATTGGAAAGGGCCAGCAGGCGCGGGTCGACCGCAGGTTCATGGGCATAGACGTCCAGCCCCGCGCCGGCGATGCGACTTTCTTCCAGCGCGTCGATCAGCGCGCCCTCGTCCATGATTTCCGCGCGGGACGTGTTGATGACATAGGCGTGGGACCGCAGCAGCCCGATCCGCCGCGCGTCCACCAGCTCGCGGCTGTCGGAATTGAGCGGGCAGTGGATCGACAGGATATCACTTTGCGTCAGCAGTGCGTCCAGATCACCCTGCCATCGCGCCTCAAGCTCCTGCTCGACCTCGAAGGGCAAGCGATGGCGGTTATGATAGGCGATGGACAGGCCAAAGGCGCGCGCCCGCCGCGCCACGGCGCGGCCAATGCGGCCCATGCCGATGATGCCCAGCGTCTTGCCGCCGATCCGGTGGCCCAGCATGCCTGACGGGCTCCACCCCTGCCACGCGCCGGAGCGCACCAGCTTTTCGCCCTCGGCCAAGCGGCGCGGTACCGACAGGATCAGCGCCATCGTCATATCGGCGGTATCTTCGGTCAGCACGCCGGGTGTGTTGGTGACGATGATGCCCTTTTCCCGGGCGGCGACGAGGTCGATATGGTCGACACCGCTGCCAAAGCTGGCGATCATGCGCAACGTGTCGGGCGCTCCGCCGATCAAATCCGCATCGATCTGATCGGTGATGGTCGGCACCAGTACGTCGCAATCGGCCATGGCACGGGCCATTGCCGTCCGATCCATCGGCGCGTCGGCGATATTGAAGCTGGCGTCGAACAATTGCGCCATGCGCGCTTCCACATCGGGCGGCAGGCGGCGCGTAACGATCACGCGCGGCTTGGCGGGACGCGGCGGAGTCTTGCGCGGTTCAACCATGATGGTGGCGCTATTGCGCGACAAGGTGCGGGTCAAGCGGATAAGCCAGGTCTGGCGAGGAAAGACTGTCGCGGCGACGATCGACGGGCTATGGGTCGGCCATGGGTGACAGGATTTCGAAACTTTACACGGCCATGGCCGTCGGCGGCGCAGTTCTTCTGGTCCTTGCGGCAAGTTCTGCCAACGCTGCGCCCGGCAAGAAGACACCTTATTGGGCATCGCTGTCGCATGATGAGGCGCGCATGCGGGTCGGCCCCAGCCTGGATTACCCGTCCAACTGGGTCTATCGCCGCCGCGACCTGCCGGTGAAGGTGGTGCAGGTCCTTGGCCTGTGGCGCAAGGTGCAGGACCCGGACGGCGCGCAGGGGTGGATGCACGTCCGCCTGCTGAGCGACACGCCCACCGCCATCGTCCGGTCGGCCATCGCGCCGCTGCATGGATCGCCGAGCGACGGATCAGCGACGCTGTTTCGCGCCGAACGCGGCGTTGTGGGTCGCATATCCGATTGTTCAGGCGGTTGGTGCGCCTTCGACGTCAAGGGTCGGCGCGGCTATGTAAAGGCCAGCGACATCTGGGGCGCTATCGACGGATGAGGCCATAGCCCTGGCCCCAAAGCTGGGAGCGGGGCCAAAGCCCCGCCCCCCGGCCATCACCATTCATAGGCTTTGGGCAGGCTGCCTTCGTCCGGCGTTGCATAACGATCGCGCAAGCGGGTCTGGCGATCCGTCATCGGCTGCGCAACGCCGTCGATCCAGACGGCCACAGGCGCGGACGTCATTTCGAGCGGATCGCCGTCCCAGATCACCACGTCGCCCGCCTTGCCCGGCTGAAGCGAACCCAGCCGATCGCCCAGCCCCATTGCCTCGGCCGGGGCCAGCGTGATCGTGCGCAGCGCCTGCCCCCAGGTCAGCCCGGTCGCGCCCGGCACCTTGGTCAGCGCGACCATATTACCCGCCTGCTGGTTGGCGACCCGCAGTTGCAACGCATCGTCCCCGGTCAGCATACCCATCGATACCGAAACGCCCGCCTGCACCATCCGACCAACATTGCTCTGCGTCGCGGCGAGCTTTTCGAAGGCGGACGGCAAGTCTTCAAGCCCTGCGGTGATGACGGGCACCTTGGCGGCTGCGATTTGCGGCGCCACCATCCAGCCTTCGGTCGCCCCGGCCAGGATCAGGCGGAGCGCGGGAAAATCCTGCCGCAACGCCAATACAGCCAGGATATCGCGCGCGCTTTCGGCGTGAACCATCAGCGGCGTCGCCCCGGTGACAACCGGCACCAGCGCTTCTGCATCGACGCGGTTCAGCAGCGAATCCCTGGAATTGCCGTCATAGGCCGCCGGCGCCTTGGCATAGTCCTGCGCCTGCCGCAGCATCATCTTGAACGTCAGGATCATCGCCGCGCGGCTGCCGCCCGCCTCGGCCGCGCCGGCTTCGCCCATTTCGACATATTCGAAGGCGCGGCCCTTGGTGACCGGACTCATGTCCGCGCCCAGATCGATGACCGCGCCCTGCCCGGCAAATATGCCGCTGGAGGCCGCCGGGGCGACGACCGCGCGGGTCACGCCGCCATTGCGGCTGATCGCGATCGGGTTGGCGAGCGGATTGATCGCGGGAGCGACATCAATCGCGGCGGAAAAGGGCGAATTGGCGCTGATATCGTTGGTTTCGCGCACGGCTGGCACTTCGGCCAGGCCAACCCGTGAAAAGCCCGATACCAGGCCCGGCGTCACCCATTTGCCCGACGCATCGACGATTTTCGCGCCGGGGGGCACCGCAATGCCAGCGCCGGCGGCGACGACCTTGCCCGCGTCGATGACGACCGTGCCGTTCTGGACAGGTTCGGACCCGTCGCCGATCGCCAGCGTCGCGCCGGTGATGGCGATCGGCTGGGCAAGCGCGGGGACAGCCGCGACCATCGCGATCAGCGCCGCGCCCAGGCGTCCCGCGTTGGCGCGAAGGGAAAAGCTCTTCGTCATTTCACGTCTCCCGCGCCGATCTGGCCCAGTTCGAAATCACTCACCGGCCGGCGCTTGGGGTCGAAGGCATCGTAAAGCAGCGCGCCGTCGATCCAGACCTTTTCCGGTCGGGTATAGGTACTGAACGGATTGCCGTTCCACAGCACGACATCTGCCATCTTGCCGACCTTGAGGCTGCCGGTGCGGTCGGCGATGCCCATCGCCCGCGCCGGGTTGATGGCAAGCCAGGTCCAGGCGACCTCGTCGCTGATGTCGATGCCCATGCGGCGCCCCGCGCCCAGCGCCTTGGCCGCTTCCTGGTTGAGCCGCTGGATACCGTCCTGGTCGTCGCTATGAACGATGGCGCAGGCGCCGGCCTTGTGGACCAGCGGGATATTCTCCTTGATCCCGTCATAGGCCTCCATCTTGAAGCCATACCAGTCGCCCCACAGGGCCGAGCAGATGCCATTGTCGCGGAGCAGGTCCGCGATCTTGTAGCTTTCGACGGCATGGTGAAATGTCGACACCTTGTAGCCGAATTCCTTGCTCATATCGATGACATTGGCCATCTCGTCGGCGCGGTAGCAGTGGTTATGGACCATGATCTTGCCCTCCAGCACATCGGCCAGAGTTTCCATGCCCAGGTCACGGGTCTGATCCTTGCCGGCGGCGCGCTTCTGCTGATACTCGCGCGCCTTGATCCAGGTCTGGCGGTTGACCGCCATATTGCCCATGCGGGTGCTGGGTTCGCGGCCCTTGCTGCCATAGACCCGCTTGGGATTTTCGCCGCACGCCATTTTCAGGCCCTGCGGCGCGCCGGGAAACTTCATTCCCTGCATGGTGCGCGCGGGCACATTCTTGAGCGTCACGCTGCGGCCGCCAAACAGGTTGGCCGAACCGGGCAGAATCTGAAGCGTCGTCACGCCGCCATTGGCGAGCGCGCGGGAAAAGCCGGGGTCTTGCGGCCAGACGCTATGTTCGGCCCAGACATGCGGGGTGACGGGCGACGTCGCCTCATTGCCGTCGGACAATGCCTCGACGCCGGGAGAGGGATAATCGCCCAGATGGCTGTGAATATCGATGACGCCCGGGGTCACATATTTGCCCTGGGCGTCGATCACCACCACGTCCGCGGGGATTGGCGTGTCCGGTCCGCCAATGGCCGTAACCTTACCGTCGGACAGGAAGACCACGCCATTATCGATGCGTCCGCCCTCCCCGTCAAAGACGGTCGCACCGCGCAGCACCGTCGGCCGACCGCCATAAGGACGATAGGTCGAAGGATAAGGATTTTCGGGCTCCGCCGACGCCCCCTGCGAGGCGGGCCGTTCATCCTTGTCCTTGCGCGCGGCCAGCGGCGCGGCGCTGCTGGCTAGCAAGACGGCCGCGACCGTCAGTGAAACACCCCTTTTACTGAACGCCATGCATCCACCTCTTGATCGGAAATGCGAGGATGAAAAGAAGGACGCCAAGGCCGATCGACGCAAGGCCGATCGTGCGGAACACGTCCACATAGGTTTGCAGGCTGACGGCCAGGTTCGTCACCTGCCCGCCCACCGTTTCGACGCTGGCCACCTGCGCGATCATGCCGCCGACATATTGGGCGACCGAAATCGACATGAACCACACGCCCATCATCAGGCCGACGATGCGCACGATCGACAACTTGGTGATCATCGACAGGCCGACCGGCGAAATGCACAGCTCCGCCATGGAGTGGATCAGATAGAGCAATGCCAGCCACCAGATCGAGACTTTAAAATCCGCGCCGGCAAAGGCGCTGCCCCAGACGAGGACAAGGAAGCCGAGGCCCACGCCGACGAGCGCAATGGCGAACTTGACCGGGATGGACGGCTCCAGCCCCCGGCGGCCCAGCGCGTTCCAGCCGATGCTGAACAGCGGCGCCAGCGTCACGATGAAGAAGGCATTGAAGAACTGCGTCTGGCCCGCCGACAGGCTGAACAGGCCGAAGACCGACAGGTCGGTATTGCGATCGGCAAACAGCGTCAGCGACGATCCGGCCTGCTCGAACAGGGTCCAGAATACGACGTTGAAGACGATCATCACCATCGCCGCCAGCATCATCTGAAACTCGACCTTGCTGCCCACGCGCCAGGACCAGATGAGAATGGCGGGCACGGCGATCAGGAAGGTGATGAACAGCAATTTGCCCAGGATAGGCAGAGCCAGCAGATAGCCGACGATGCCCGCGCCCGCCTGCGCCTGCGCGGCGTCCATCACATTGACGAACAGGAACCACATCAGGGGAATGGCCGCGATGGACAGGGCGTAGATCAGCAGGTCCTTGCGCGGATTGGCCCCTTCGGGCCGTTCGCCATAGCCGCCAAGTTTTCCGCCGTCGAACTGGATCAGCGCCCAGGAACAGAGCATGCCGATGGCCGCCAGCAGGAAGCCCGCCCACCAG
>NZ_CH959306.1:1600775-1614918 GCF_000153545.1 Sphingomonas sp. SKA58 | reverse complement strand
CCGCCTTTGACATCTCCGCCATGGACAGGACAGGCACCTGATCCAGCACCGTTTGCGACACCTTGCTATCTCCACATTCTTGAATGACCCTTTTCCGCCAAGGGGGCAGGGCCGTGTATGGCCGCATCCTTGATCGTCCCGGGCCGCTGTTGCAAGAAGGCAAAATGCACTATTGGCTCATGAAATCCGAACCTGATGTCTTCTCCTACGATGACCTGGTCGCGAAGGGCCAGGCGGAGTGGGACGGTGTGCGCAACCATGCCGCGCAGGGTCATATGCGCGCGATGCGCAAGGGTGATCTGGCCCTCTTCTACCACAGCAATATCGGCCTCGCGGCGGTCGGCATCATGTCCATCGTGGAGGAAGCCGCGCCTGACAGCACCGATTCCTCGGGCAAATGGATCGCGGTCCATGTCGCGCCGAAGGAAAGGCTTGCCAATCCGGTCACACTCAAGGCCATGAAGACGCAGGACGCCCTGTCGGACATGGCGATCATCCGGCAGCCGCGCCTGTCCGTCAGCCCCCTGACACCGGCGCAATTCGACCATATTGTCGCTATGTCAAAGGCTTGACGCCCGTCGTTCTGGCTGGTTGCGTCGACTGCAACCAGCATGCCCGTTTTTGCGATTGCCGTCCCGCTGCGCTGCAACATAGTGTGACGGCAAGCAGATAATAATATGTTCAAGAGGTGTTTGATCGGCATTCACAAGGAGAAACCCTATGCGAATGCTGTCCAAGTTGATTGTTGCCGGCGCGCTCAGCGCCATCGCCGCCACTGCTGCCCAGGCTGAAGACGCCACCAAGCAGCGCTTCACGCACGAAGGCTATACCTACGTCTATGACGTCAAGGATACCAAGACCGGCCAGAAGATTTCGGGCCGTCGCTACCCCGGTTCGGTCGCCTTCAACCTGTCGGTGAAGGATGGCAAGGTTTCGGGTGTGTCGAACGGCCAGTCGGTCAGCTTCCCCGTCGAGGAAGCCCGCGGCGCCGCATCCAACTGACGCCCGCTTTCACGGATAAAAAAGGGACGGCATCCGTACTGGATGTCGTCCCTTTTTTCGTTCGCGTTGCTTTCAGCTAAGCGGGCAACGCCCGTTCAGCGGCAGCGGCGCTTGCTGTCGATTTCCTTGCCCAGCAGCGCGCCGCCAGCAGCGCCCAGGATCGTGCCGGTGGCGCGATCACCGCGCGTGTCGATCGCCCGGCCGACCAGCGCACCGCCGACGCCGCCGATGATCAGGCCCGTGGTCCCGTCCGACTTGCGGCAATAGGTGCGTCCGTCGCGACCGCGCCATTCCTTGTAGCGATGATGCTTGCGCGCTTGCGCGCCATCAGTGGGGACTGCCATCGAAACCGGAACCGCCAGCGACACGGCGGCGAGGGCCATAAGAGCTTTACGCATGAGTATCTCCTCCTTTAGCGTGATTTGACGCTTGAACCCCCTTTTATTGATTGAGGTTGCATGAACCTGCGGCAACAGCCCAAGCCTTTGTTTCCACAGCCATAAAATTTGAGGTGAAATGATGCGCAGCGTCGATGAGCAGGATGGGAGGGCGCTGATCGCGTCCCTTGACCTGTCGCCCCATCCGGAAGGCGGATGGTATCGTGAGACTTGGCGCGCGGCGACGGCTGCTGACGGGCGGGCGGCCGGCACCGCGATCCTGTTCCTGCTGGAGGCGCATCAACACTCGCATTGGCATCGGGTCGATGCGGACGAACATTGGTTCTGGCACGCCGGCGCGCCACTCATCCTCTCCATCGCGTCTGCGGACGGCCCGGCATCCGAAGCCATCCTGGGGGCCGACATCATCGGTGGCCAGATGCCCCAGATGCTGGTCCCTGCGCATCACTGGCAATCGGCAAGGCCGATGGGCGGATGGACGCTGGTCAGTTGCACCGTCACGCCTGGCTTCGAATTTGCCGGCTTCACCCTCGCGCCGCCCGGTTGGTCGCCTGGCAGCTAGAGCGCGTCTGTTCGTCTGACGATGCATCGGCATTTCGCCGTTGACCGCAATGCCGCCCGACATTAGGGCACTCGCCATCCAGCCGGCTTAGCACAGCGGTAGTGCAGCGGTTTTGTAAACCGAAGGTCGGGGGTTCGATCCCCTCAGCCGGCACCATTTCTCCTGAAACCGTGTCACACCACCCCGAAGGTCCACCCTTCGGTGCGCGCGATCTCGTCCGTCAGCATGGCCGGAACCCAGAGCGCGGGGGTCGTCGCCGTGCGGCGCATCCAGGCGGCGGTGACGATCGCGTCCGCGCCATGGTCATCCGGCATGGGCCCGTCATGCGGCCTCGACCCAAGTGCCGCCAGCGCCGAATCGAGCGCATTCGCATCGCGCATTTTCGTCCGCCCTTTGGGCCGCCCGGCCGCGCGCGCGGCGATGCTGGTATAAATTTCGACGATCAGCGAGCCGGCGGTGGGGCAGGGGTCGAATGGCCAGACCGGCACCTGCCGCCGCACATGGTGCAGCATCCGCATGCCCGCGAAACTCGCCTTCGCGACCTGTGCCGCGCCGATGGCATCATAGACGGCGGACGGCTTGCCGCCTCCGCCTGCATTATAGCGCGCCTCGCAGATGCGATGATGCATGAAGGCTGCTTTCACCCCATCCGCCTTGCCGAAATAAAAATGGCGGCGATGAGTAATCTCCAACAGGCTCGCCGCGCCCAGATCGGTGTCGTTGCAGATCGCATCGACATAGGCCCAGAACTCCGGCCCATCATCGGGCACCACGTCTCCGGGAAGATAGCCGCCTCGCTCAACGAAGGGCGGGGCGAAGCTGAAATCGAACCCGAACAGCGTGTTGCCGCGCGTCGCCTCCGCCCTCACCCAATCCGCCACCGCCTGCCGCGACCACAGGCCCTCCGGCGCGGTGATCAACTGCGGAACGGCGTCGCCCGCCCCGCAAAGCGCTACCGCTATCCCCTTGTGGCGCGCGCCCTTCGCACCAGACCAGTCGATAGCGGCAAATCGCTCGAACCGGGGTGTCACCCTGTGCCGCGCTCCGCGCGCAGCCTGTCCCAATAGGCCATGCGTTCTGCCACGCGCGCCTCGAAGCCGCGATCGGTGGGGGCGTAGAAAGTCTGCGCCTCCATCTCTTCGGGCCAATAATTCGCGCCGGAAAAGCCCTCCGCCGCATCATGGTCATATTGGTAATTTTTGCCATAGCCGACCTGCTTCATCAGCTTGGTGGGCGCATTGACGATATTCATTGGTGGCATCAGCGATCCGGTCTCGCGCGCCGAACGGAACGACGCCTTCATCGCCATATAGGCCGCGTTGGATTTTGGCGCGGTGGCGCAATAAAGACAGGCCTGCACGATGGCCAGTTCGCCTTCGGGACTGCCCAGAAAGTCATAGGCATCCTTGGCGGCCAGGCATTGCACCACGGCCTGCGGGTCGGCGAGGCCAATATCCTCCGTCGCGAACCGGACCAGCCGGCGCAGCACGTAGAGCGGCTCCTCGCCCGCCGTCAGCATCCGCGCCAGATAATAGAGCGCCGCCTGCGGATCGGACCCACGCAGCGACTTATGGAGCGCGGAAATCAGATTATAATGGCCCTCCCGGTCCTTGTCATAGACCGCGACCCGGCGATGGAGCAGCGCGGACAGCCCGGCCGGATCGAGTGGCTCTGGAATGTCGATGGCGTAGAGGGTTTCGACTTGGTTCAAAAGGAAGCGCCCGTCGCCATCCGCGCTCGCCAGCAACGCCTCACGCGCAGCCGGATCGAGCGGCAGGGGCCGTTCCATCAGCCCTTCGGCGCGGTCCAGCAATTGCTCCAGCGCAGCGGCGTCCAGCCGGCGCAGGATCAGCACCTGCGCGCGTGACAGCAGCGCCGCGTTCAGTTCGAAACTGGGATTTTCGGTCGTCGCCCCGACCAGCGTCACCGTGCCATTTTCGACGAAGGGCAGGAAACTGTCTTGCTGCGCGCGATTGAACCGGTGAATCTCGTCCACGAACAACAGCGTCTTTTCACCGTGGCGCGCATGATCCTTGGCCGCCGCGAACACCTTTTTCAGATCGGCGACGCCCGAAAACACCGCGGATATCGGTTCGAACCGCATACCGACCGCATGGGCAAGCAAGCGCGAAATCGTCGTCTTGCCCGTACCCGGCGGGCCCCAGAAAATGATGGAGGATAATCGCCCCGCTGCGACCATCCGGCCGATCGCGCCGTCCGGCCCGGTCAGATGCTCCTGCCCGACGACATCGCCCAGCGTGCGCGGGCGCAGCCGGTCGGCGAGCGGTGCGGTATCGGGCGCGCCACCGGCGGCGGCGTCATCTGGGGAAGCGAACAGGTCGGCCATCGCCAGGGATATAGGGGCGGGCGGGCGATCAGGGAACAGGGCTGGAACGCGGAGCCAGTCCCTGCGCGCGCTGGCGAATGACGCGCAGATAGGTATCGACCAGCGCCTGATTGACCTGATCCCATCCGTTGCGCTCCGCCCGCTGCTGCGCCGCCTGGCCTGCCGCTGCACGCGCGGCCGTGTCCACGCAATAATATTGCAAGGCGTCCGCGAACGCGCTGATGGCACCAGGCCGGATCAACCGTCCGGTCACGCCTTCCGTCACCAAGCTCTCGCTGCCGGTCGCGCGCGCGGCAACCGTTGGCAGGCCGCATGCCATCGCTTCCAGCGTCACATTACCAAAGGTTTCGGTGACCGAAGGATTGAACAGCATGTCCATGCTGGCCACCGCGCGGCCCAGGTCCGCGCCCTTTTGAAAGCCTGTAAAGACCGCGCCGGGCAATCTGTTTTCAAACCATTCGCGCGCCGGGCCTTCGCCCACCACCAGCACTTTATGCGGCACCTGCCGCTGCGCCAGTTGATCGACCGTGTCGGAAAAGACGTCCAGCCCCTTCTCCATCACCAGCCGGCCGATGAAGCCGATCACCGGCATGTCGTCGCCGATACCCAGCGATCGCCGCCACGCCATGTCGCGCCGCGCCGGGCAGAAAATCTCGCGATCTATGCCGCGTGTCCAGATGCCCACATCATAGCTCATCCGCTGATCGCGCAGCAGTTGCGCCATGGATTCGGACGGGGCGACGATAGCGTCGCACCGCCGGTAGAAGCGCCGCAGCATCGATTCGATCAGCGGCTCCAGAAAGGCCAGACCATAATAGCGTGGATAGGTTTCGAAGCGCGTATGCACCGACGCGACCGTGGGCAGGCCGTGTGCCCGTGCCCAGCTGACCGCACGATGTCCCAGCGGATCGGGGCTCGACACATGCACCAGATTGGGGCCGAACTGTTTGAGATCGCGGCGCAACGCGCCGGACAGGCGATAGGGGACGCGATATTCCTTTCGCCCCGGCACGGCGAAGGAGGGGGCGCTGACCAGGTCGCCGGCCGGCTCGAACGCGGGCGTGTCCACAGTCGGCGAATAGACGCGCACGGCGGCTCCCTGGCGCAGCAGATAGGATACGAACCGGTTGAGCGCCTGGTTCGCGCCATCGCGCACATAGTTGTAATTGCCGCTGAACAGGGCGACACGAAGGCCGGTAGCATCCATCGCAGCGCCTTAGCCGAACAGAAATGAAAACCCAAGGGAACCGCGCAAGCCCTTGGGAATTTTGCTTTCGCACGTTGATGAACCGGCCGGCGCGGCATGCGCCCCATAAAGGAGAGGATGCCCCTATGACCGATAGTTTCCGCAAAGGAAAAAGGGTCAAGTGGAACTGGGGGCAGGGCGTCGGCCGGGGGCGCGTGGAAGAGCGGTTCGATCGCCATGTCGAACGCACGATCGAAGGCTCCAAAATCCGCCGTAATGGCAGCAAGGACAATCCCGCCTATCTGATCAAGGTGGACGATGGCGGGGAAGTGCTCAAGCTCGGATCGGAACTGAGCGCCAGCTAGGAGCGCTGGCCAAGTTCTTCTGACGGGGCCGGTGGCCGCAGATCGGCCATGGCATCCTGCCTGCCATCATGGCATCCGGGCGGAATGACCGTGAATTTCATGACCGTCGATGCGCTCCTCGTCGGGACGCCCGTGCCGTTTCGGGACGATGCCTATAGCGCCATCGCTAAACGGCCCGTGACCGGGCCGGTCCGCGTCGGGTGGGACGGACTGGAAGGCGATGCGGTTGCCGACCGCGTCCATCATGGTGGCTGGGACAAAGCAATTCACCTCTATGCGCAGGATCATTATGGTTGGTGGCGCGATCGTCTGCCTGGCCATAGGCTGCTTGAAAGCCCTGGTGCCTTTGGCGAGAATATTGCGGCGCGGGGCCTCACCGAATCGCAACTTTGCCTTGGCGACCGCTTCACCTTCGGCAGCGCCGTTGTAGAAATCAGCCATGGCCGCCAGCCCTGCTGGAAACTTGACCATCGTTTCGGCACCCGCGACGTCATGGCGACGATCGTCAAGACCGGCCGGTGCGGCATTTATTTGCGCGTCATCCAGGAAGGCGAGGCGGAGGCGGGGATCCGAATGACCCTGCTTGAACGACCCTTTCCCGAATGGACCATCGATCGCGTATTCCGGCTGCTGATCGGCGGCGGGCACAAGAAGGACTCTGCCGGCGTGCGCGCCCTCGCGGACATGCCGGTCCTGGCGGAAACATGGCGGGACCGCGCGCGCAAGCTGGCGCCGGTGGCCTAGGCTATTTTAGCGCGTCCGATCGACCTGACGGTGGAAGCGTCCGTCCAGCGCTCTTAAGGTCCTGGTCATGCAGATGAACCGCTCCGACTCGATCGTCATTCTGACTGGCGCCGGCATTTCGGCCGAAAGCGGCCTTGCGACGTTCCGAGGGCCTGACGGCCTATGGGAGGGGCATAGGGTAGAAGACGTCTGCACGCCCGAAGCGCTGGCGCGCGATCCGGCGACGGTTCACCGTTTCTATGACGAACGGCGGGCCAAATTGGCGCAGGTCGCGCCTAATGCCGCCCATCAGGCGCTGGCCCGTCTTGATCGGGAGTGGCCGGGCGGGTTGCTGATCGTCACCCAGAATGTCGACGATCTGCATGAGCGCGCCGGCGCGACGCGGCTGCTCCACATGCATGGAGAGCTGAAATCGGCCCTGTGCGCCGCCTGCGGGGCGGCTGCGCCCTGGACTGATGCTCTGCCGCCGGCTTCGACCTGCGCCAAGTGCAACGAACCACGGCTGCGTCCCGACATCGTCTTTTTCGGCGAAATGCCCTATCAGATGGATCGAATTTTCGCCGCGCTCGAACGGGCGGACCTGTTCGTGTCAATCGGAACCTCAGGCGCAGTCTATCCCGCCGCCGGTTTCGTCCAGACCGCCCGTGACGCTGGCGCGCGCACCATCGAACTCAATCTGGAGCCGTCGGCGGGCAGCGCCCTGTTCGATGAAACCCGACTCGGCCCCGCCACGCGGCTCGTGACCGAACTGGTCGACATGCTGTTAGGCTAGGCGCAAGCGGCGTTCGACCCCCTATCCGCGCCGCAAGCGGCGCCGGGCTCCAAATCCGCGCGCCTAGGCGAGAGGAGGGGGCTCACCATCCGCGGCATTGTCGCGATACAGCAGCATCACTGATCCATCCTCGCCATCCACCACTCGGATCGGCAGGCTCAATTGCAGAGCGGACAGAAACTCCTGGCTGTCGGTGGTGCGAAATCGTCCGCCGATCCGCAGCGCCGACACGCGGGTATCGCCGATCAGGATCGGGGCCTTGCGATAGCGGTTGAACTCATCGGCCGCCTGTTCGACGGTTTCGCCGTCCAGTTCCACCATCTGCGCGCGCCAGGCTGTGCGCTGCTCGACGATCTTTGGACCCAGTCGGGTGAGGGAAATGCTGCGCGGCTGGATCACCGCGCCGCTGCCGGCCGCCACCTGCTGCAACGGGCTGTCGCCGCAATGGACGGTTACCTTCCCATGGGTGACGGTCAGTTCCACCAGCGACGGCCGCAACCGGACGTTGAACGCGGTGCCGACCGCGCGGATCACCGCAGCGCGCGCTTCCACATCGAACGGGCGCGCGGGATCATGGCTGATCTCGAACGACGCCTCGCCCTTCATCACCCGGACCTTGCGGCCATTGCTGGTGAACCGGGCCTCGACCTCGCTGTCACTGTTGAGGTGCAGGATGGACCCATCTTCCAGCGCGATGTCGCGCATCTGGCCCACGCCGGTTTCGTAGCGCTCCACGCCGCTGAACGTACGCACGGTCACGATCGCGGCGACGACGAACAATAATATGGCGACACCGGCGGCGACCATGATGTTGCGCGACAGGCGGCGCTGGTCGGCTTCGCTGATGATTTGCTGTATCGGGGGCAGCGTGATGTCGGCGGCTGCGCTTTTCAGCCGTTCCGATGCGTCCCAGGCGGCTTCCGCCCGGGCAAAGGCTACGGCATGACGGGGATCGGCCTCGATCCAGGCGCAGATTTCTGCTTCATCGTCCGGGCTGGGATCGCTGTTAAGCCTGGCCAGCAGGCGCGCGGCTTCCGCCTCGATCGCGTCCCTGCCCGCGTAGCTTGAATCTGGTTCCGACGCCTGCACGTTCGAAGTCCGTTTCCTCACGTTCCGCCCAGGCCCGCATAACTATTGCGATTGCTTTGGCCAGATGTTTTTCAACTGTTGAAACGGACAGGGACATTTCCTCCGCTATTTCCAGCATCGATTTTTCGTGAATGCGTCGCAGGATGAAGACGCGGCGGCATTGCGGCGGCAGCGACTCGACGATCACCTCGACCTGGCGCAGCGCTTCACGGGCATGAAGCTGCGCCTCGATGTTATTTTCGCCGCCTAGAAGTTCCAGATCGGCGATCGTCTCGAAACTCACCACCTTGTTGCGGCGGGCGGTGTCGATGACCAGATTGCGGGCGATCGTGAACAGATAGGCCCGGCCCGTCGTCACATTTTCCCAATTTTCAGTGGCATAGGCGCGGGCCAGAACCTCGGCGACCATGTCTTCCAATTCATGGGTGGACGGCAATATTCGCCGCAGCCGACCGCGAAGCGCAGCCTCCTGCGGTAATATGACCGTTTTGAACCATTCCAGTTTGGCGCGAACCCGTTGCACATGGACCCCCTGATCGTTGTCAGCCGCGCCTCTCCCGATTTCTTTTATCTGTCATAGTTCAATCATGGATGCAGGGGCCTGTCCACCCGAACGGAAGCCTATTTTTAACGATCGACCCAAAAGTTCCAAATCCGAGTAAATTTATTATCCTGCTGTGGCATATGGCGCACAGTTGATGCGCCGCGCATCAATCCGGCGGCGGTGGCAGCTCGGTCGGTGCCCGATCGGGCTGGTCATAATCGGGGGATACAGGCGTGATTTCGTCCGGCTCGGTCATCGGCGTTTCGGCAGGCCGTTCGGGCACGGGCATTTCGTCGGGTGATTGCGGTTGAATGCGGTCGGGCGGCGGAACGGCGGCGGGGTTTGGGTCGGGCTGGGTGGCCATGGGCCTCTCCTTGACGGGGGTTTGTCATGACAGTTACGCATGGCGCGTTCAGCCAGTTCCGCCGGCTGATCCACTATCCCTTGCCACTGACCGCGCTTTTCTCTATGCCGCGCCGACCGGCGACCGATGCGGGCGTGGCGAAACTGGTAGACGCGCCAGATTTAGGTTCTGGTATCGCAAGATGTGGGGGTTCGAGTCCCTTCGCCCGCACCAGTGCGCCAGGTCCAGGCCATCGCAGGCGCCACCGAAATTCAGCTGAAGAAAGCGTTTGAGAGAAGAGATGCAGACTGTCGAGACGTTGAACGAGGGCCTGAAGCGCGCCTACACCGTGACCATCACATCGAAGGATATCGACGCTCGCGTTGACAAGGAAGTGAAGGCGATCGCGCCGCAGGTGCGGATGCCCGGCTTCCGCCCCGGCAAGGTGCCGGCCAACCTTGTCAAGAAGATGCACGGTGAATCGCTTCAGCGCGATGCACTCAACAACAGCATCCAGGACAGCATCCAGAAGCTGATCGCCGACCAGAAGCTGCGTCCCGCGATGCAGCCGTCGGTCGAACTGGACGAAGGGTTCGAATTCGGCAAGGACGCTGAGGTCAAGGTCGAGCTGGAAGTGCTGCCCGAAATCACGGCGCCCAGCATCGAAGGGCTCAAGCTTGAGCGGCTGACCGTCGAAGTCGCCGACGACAAGGTCGCCGAAGCCGCCGCCCGTATCGCCGGCCAGCAGGGCGCGCTGGAAGACCATGCCGATGATCATGCCGCGGCCGAAGGCGACACGCTGGTGATCGATTTCGTCGGCAAGGTCGACGGCGAAGCGTTCGAAGGCGGCAGCGCCGAGGATATCCGCTTGAAGATCGGTTCGGGCCAGTTCATTCCGGGCTTCGAAGAGCAGCTGACCGGCGTCAAGAAGGGTGAGGAAAAGACGATCGACGTCACTTTCCCCGAAGATTATGGCGCTGAACATCTGGCCGGCAAGGCTGCGACCTTCGATGTCACGGTGAAGGCGGTGCTGAACGGCGACAAGCCCAAGGTGGACGAGGATTTCGCCAAGTCGCTGGGCCTGGAAAGCCTCGACAAGCTCAACGAACTGCTCAAGGGCCAGATCGAGCAGGAGCATAACGGCCTCACCCGCACCCATATGAAGCGCAAGCTGCTGGACCAGCTGGCCGCCAATCATGATTTCGACGTCCCGCCCAGCATGGTGGAGGCCGAATTCAACCAGATCTGGCAGCAGCTTGAGCATGAAGCGAGCCACGAGGAAGATCCCGAAGCCGCGCTCAAGGAAATGGAAGCCGAAAAGGAGGATTATCGCGCCATCGCCGTGCGTCGCGTCCGCCTGGGCCTCCTGCTCTCGGAAATCGGCCAGGCCAATGGCGTGGCCGTGTCGGACCAGGAAATGAATCGCCTCATCATGCAGGCTGCGCAGCAGTATGGCCCGCAGGATCGCGAGCGCTTCGTGCAATATGTCCGTCAGGACCCGATGGCCGCCGCTCAGTTGCGCGCGCCGCTCTATGAGGACAAGGTCGTCGACTTCCTGTTCGAAAAGGCGGAAATCACTGATCGCGCCGTGACCCGTGAGGAACTGGAAGCGGCAATCGAGGCGGAAGATGGCGACATCAAGCCGCATGTCCATGGCCCCGACTGCGGTCATGACCATGATCATGACGACAAGCCCAAAGCGAAGAAGGCTGCCCCCAAGAAAAAGGCCGCCGAACCCGCCAAGGCTGATGAAGACGCTGCGCCGGCCGCCGAAGAAGCGCCTGCCAAGAAGCCAGCCGCCAAGAAAGCTGCGGCCAAAAAGGACGATGCCGTAGAGGCCGATGCCACGACCGAGGAAAAGCCCAAGAAGAAGGCTGCTCCCAAGAAGGCTGCTGCCAAGGCTGAATAAGCCTTACGGCCACACATGAACAGGCGCCCCGCTTCCTCTACGGAAGCGCGGGCGCTTTTCATTTCGGGACCGGCATGGCAGATGAAATCTTAATCATGATGCGCCATGGCTGTCGCACGCATAAGGCAGGGCATGAGAAGGCGATGAAGGAATTTCCCGCAGTGAACAGCGAAACCGGCGCGGCCACCCCGCGCATCGCCGTCCTTCTGCCCTGCTATAATGAAGCCGGCGCCATCGTGCAGACGGTGGAGGATTTCCGCCGAGCCTTGCCGCATGCCGACATTTATGTGTTCGACAATAACAGCAGCGACGGCAGCCGTGAGCTGGCGGCCGGGGCAGGGGCCATCGTGCGCCGCGTCAGCCAGCAGGGCAAGGGCCATGTCGTACGTCGCATGTTCGCGGACGTCGACGCCGATATCTACGTCATGGCCGATGGCGATGCGACCTATGAAGCCGCCGCGGCGCCCCGCATGGTCGCGGCCATGCTGGAGGATAATCTCGACATGGTCGTGGGCAGCCGCCGGGACGAGGTGGAGGCGGCCTATCGCCGCGGCCACCGCTTCGGCAACTGGGCGCTCACCACCTTGCTTAAGCAACTGTTCGGACGCAGCTTCACCGACATTCTGTCCGGCTATCGCGTTTTTTCCCGCCGCTTTGTGAAAAGTTTTCCCGTCCTCTCCGCCGGTTTCGAGATTGAAACGGAAATGTCGGTCCATGCGCTGGAACTGGCCATGCCCGTCGCGGAGGTCGTCACCGCCTATGGCGCGCGGCCCGAAGGATCGGTCAGCAAGCTCAGCACCTATCGCGACGGCTTTCGCATCCTGCGCACGATCATCACGCTATACCGGATCGAACGGCCCGTGCTGTTTTTCGGGATCATCGCGGCGCTGCTGGCCGTTCTCGCGCTGGGTCTCGCCGCGCCGCTCATCGTCACCTATCTCGAAACCGGCCTGGTGCCGCGCTTTCCGACCGCGATCCTCGTGACGGGCCTCATGATCCTCGCCACCCTGTCCGCCACTTGCGGGCTCATTCTCGATACAGTCGTGCGCGGCCGGCGGGAAGTGCGCCGGCTTGCCTATCTCGCCTTCCGCGCGCCGTCGGATTACGCCCGTCCCTGAGCCTTCCGGCGCAGGCGGAAGGCCAGGACGATCAGCAATAGCCCGGACAATAGCGCATAGGCGCCGATCGCCCATCCCAGCGACAGGATGCTGACCACCGGATTGAGCGTGAACAGGATGATGATGCCGATCCCCAGCGCTAGCGTGAGCAGGCCGTTGACGGCCAGCAGCCATTCGCCCTCGATCTCGTCGCGCAACCGGATGGCGGCGGCGATTTCCAGCATTCCCGCCAATATTGCCCAGCCCGCCACGAAGAACAGCGTCAGCATCGCATAGCTGACCGTCGCCGCCAGCGGCATCATCACGAACAGCACGCCCAGCGCTATGCCCAGAAGACCGCGCACCAGCATCGCGATCCAGTGCGCGCCTTCACCAGCGCGCCGAACCGCGGCGATGAACGAAAACACCCCGTCGACAAAGGCATAGACGGCAAACACCATCGTGAAGGCCACCAGCGCGGTGAAGGGATACAGCATCGCCACGATGCCCAGCAGCACGCCGATCACCCCGCGCGCCAGCAGCGCCTTCCACCGCGAGGAGTAGGGCCAACGACCGCCGGCGACGGTGGCAAAGGGCGGGGACTGATCGGACACGGGTCTTTCCTTCGGTTGGATGCTGGCCGATCAATAGATTGCGGGATGGTTGGTTCCCCCTTGAACCCGTGGCTTTTTGTGCCGATGTAGGGCGTGGGCAAAAGCAACTACCCGGAAAAGAGAAAAATGACCGATATCATGTCCGACCCCATGGCCGCGCTGGTCCCCATCGTCATCGAACAATCGAACCGCGGCGAACGCAGCTTCGACATTTTTTCGCGGCTGCTGCGGGAACGGATCATCTTCGTGACCGGCCAGGTCGAAGATCATATGGCCTCGCTGATCGTCGCCCAGCTCCTGTTCCTGGAATCGGAAAATCCGAAGAAGGATATCTGGATGTACATCAATTCGCCCGGCGGCGTGGTGACGTCCGGCATGGCGATCCATGACACGATGAAATATATCCGGCCGCAGGTCGGCACTGTCTGCATCGGTCAGGCCGCGTCCATGGGCAGCTTCCTGCTCGCCGCTGGCGAGCCGGGCAAGCGCATCGCGCTGTCCAATGCGCGCATCATGGTGCACCAGCCTTCGGGCGGCGCGCAGGGCATGGCCTCGGACATCGAGATTCAGGCCAAGGAAATCCTGCGTATCCGTCGCCGCCTCAATGACCTGTATGTCCAATATACCGGCCAGACGCTGGAGGCCGTGGAGCGGGCAATGGACCGCGACACCTTCCTTGAAGCGGACGAAGCCAAGGCGTTTGGCCTGGTCGACGAAGTGTTCGACCGCCGCCCGCAAATGGCGGACCCCAACGAGGCCTAAAGACTATCTTTACCGCAGCGCGTCACTTTCTCCCCTTGTGGAACGGACGCGCTGCGGGCTAGAATGGCCTTTGGACCAGAAAAATCTCCCGCCGGCGCGGATCTGGTGATTAACTTCCGGGGGGGATAGAGAGAATGGCGAATGACTAAGCTTACCGGTTCGGACTCGAAAAGCACGCTTTACTGCTCCTTCTGCGGCAAGTCGCAGCATGAGGTGCGCAAGCTGATCGCAGGGCCGACCGTCTTCATCTGCGACGAATGCGTGGAACTGTGCAACGACATCATCCGCGAAGAGACCAAGGGCGGTCTCGTCGGCAAGAAGGATGGCGGCGTGCCGACCCCGCAGAAATCTGCGATGTGCTCGACGATTATGTGATCGGCCAGAGCCGCGCCAGCGCGTCCTCTCGGTC
>NZ_CH959306.1:1532607-1600636 GCF_000153545.1 Sphingomonas sp. SKA58 | reverse complement strand
GGCCCAGACGCTCGCCAAGACGTTCGACGTGCCCTTCACCATGGCGGACGCGACGACCCTGACCGAAGCGGGCTATGTCGGCGAGGATGTGGAGAATATCATTCTTAAGCTGCTCCAGGCGTCCGACTATAATGTCGAAAAGGCGCAGCGCGGCATCGTCTATATCGACGAAATCGACAAGATCAGCCGCAAGGCCGAGAATCCGTCGATCACGCGCGACGTGTCTGGCGAAGGCGTGCAGCAGGCACTGCTCAAGCTGATGGAGGGCACTACTGCCAGTGTGCCGCCCCAGGGTGGCCGCAAGCATCCGCAGCAGGAGTTTCTCCAGGTCGATACGACCAACATCCTGTTCATCTGCGGCGGCGCTTTCGCTGGCCTCGAAAAGATCATCGGCGATCGTCTGGAAGCCAAGTCGATCGGTTTCGGCGCCCATGTCGCCGCGCCCGAGGAGCGCAAGACCGGCGAACTGCTGCGTCAGAGCGAGCCTGAGGATCTGCTCAAATTCGGCCTGATCCCCGAATTTGTCGGCCGGTTGCCCGTCATCGCGACGCTGGAAGATCTGGATGTGTCCGCGCTCGTGAAGATCCTGGTCGAACCCAAGAACGCTCTGGTGAAGCAATATGCCAAGCTGTTCGACATGGAGAATGTCGAATTGAGCTTCACCGACGACGCTTTGACCGCGATTGCGAAGAAGGCGATCGAGCGCAAAACGGGCGCACGCGGTCTCCGCTCGATCCTCGAAGGGATTCTGCTCGACACGATGTTCGATCTGCCCTCGATGGAGGGCGTAGGCGAAGTGGTTGTGGACAAGGATGTCGTGGCCGGCACGAAGGAGCCGATTCGCGTCTTCAGCGAAACCAAGAAGCGCGCCGACGACGCAGCCTGATCCCTATCGGCGTCATCCGTTCCAAAATTCAGGAAAAAGCCGGCAAGCGATTGCCGGCTTTTTGCATTTTTCTTCGCCATCGCACAAATAATTTCGCTTCGTTGCAAAATTGCATCATACGCGCAGGAACCTTTGCAGTTCCTCCAATGTCACACAATTTCAACATATTAGGACAATAGGGGCGCTGTCGTCGACGCCATGGGCGCAGGCGGTGGGGGGAATGTGACAATCCCGATGATGCGCTGTAACAAAAATGCAAAGGGAGCATCACAGGGGCGACGCCAGAAGCCGCAAAGAGCGGCGTCAGCTTGAGAGAGCAAAGCAGTTTGAAGCGTGGCGGACGCCACTCTTGCAAAGGGACAAGGGTCAAATGAAACAGTTTCTCATGGGCAGCGCGGCGGTCCTCGCCGTTGCCATTCCTGGTGCTGCGCTCGCGCAGTCGACCGGTTCGCAGGATTTCGAAGACACGATCGTCGTGACTGGCGCGACCGTCGACCAGGGCGTCGGCGGCGTGAAGATCCCGGACTCGCCGAAGGCGAAGGTCGTTCTGACGCAGGAAATCATCGAACGTCAGCGTCCTGGCCAGTCGGTCAACGAAATCATCAATCTAGTGCCGGGCGTCAGCTTCACCAACAACGATCCTTGGGGTTCGTCGGGCGGCAGCTTCACCATCCGCGGCTTCAGCTCGGATCGTATCGCGCAGATCCTTGACGGTATTCCGCTCAACGACTCGGGCAACTACGCGATCTACACCAACCAGCAGGTTGACCCGGAAATCGTCGAAAGCATCAACGTCAACCTCGGCGCGACCGACGTCGACAGCCCGACCGCCGCTGCGGTTGGCGGCACCGTCAACATCAACACCATGGTGCCTAAGGATGATTTCGGCGGGATGGGTAGCGTCAGCTACGGCAACATCGTCGCCGACGGCTCGGGCGACCGTCCTTTCCATCGCGTGTTCGGCATGATCCAGACCGGCGATTTCACCGGCCATGGCACCAAGGCATGGGTGTCCGCCTCGCGCGCCTACAACAAGGCGAGCTTCGCCGATTATGGCAAGATTGAAAAGGCCCAGTATAACGGTAAGATCTGGCAGGATATCGGCGCGAATGGCGACTTCATCTCGCTCGCCGGCCACTATAACGTCAATCGCAACAACTTTGGTGGTTCGCCTGCCTCGGCCGCGGCGTTCAGCGGCGACAAGAGCGCGCGCTTCTACAATGTTTCGGGCGGCATTCCGTGCGAAATCAACACCGAAGCCAATCCGGCGATCGCGGATCAGACCAACAGCTGCGGCACGCAGTTCGAACGTCGCTACAACCCGTCGAACACCGGCAACGCGCGTCTCAGCACCCGCCTGACCCTGACCGATCGCCTGATCTTCTCGGCGGACGCGGCCTATCAATATGTAAAGGCGAACGGCGGCGGCACGACGTCCGCCTATGAAGCGCCCTTCTATTCGGGCACGGACGCACTGACCGGTTATTTCAACGGCAGCGCCTATTTCGGCCGGGATCTGAACGGTGATGGCACGCTCGGCGTTGACGCCAACGGCAATGGCCGGATCGATCCGGCGGAATCCGACCGCGTCCTCATCAACAACCCCAGCCAGACGCAGACGAAGCGCTATGTCGCGATCGCCAACCTCTCTTACGAGATTGACGAAAACAACCGCGTCCGTCTGTCGTACAGCTTCGACCGTGCCCGTCACCGCCAGACCGGCGAAGGCGCGCGCGTGCTGTTCAACGGCGAACCGACCGACGTCTTCCCGGTCAATGATCCGCTGACCGACGCGGACGGCAATGTCCTGCAAAAGCGTGACCGCAAATCCTATGCGACGCTCAACCAGGTCGCGGGCGAATATCGCGGCACCTTCTTTGACGATCTTCTGACCGTCAACCTTGGCGTCCGTGCGCCCTTCTTCAAGCGCGAACTGAACCAATATTGCTTCACCTCGGCGCCCAACGGCAACGTCAACTGCGTCGCTGGTGGCGACGTGGCGGCCTATGCCGCTGCCAACCCGACCTTCGCCGCGCCGCAGTCGCGTAACTATAAATATGACAAGCTGCTGCCGAACGTCGGCGCGATCTTCAAGATCACGCCGGAAATCAGCATCGCGGGCAGCTATGCCGCGAACATCTCGGTTCCCGGCACCGACACGCTCTACAACTCGATCTATCTGCCGGCCGAAAATGCCGCGTCGAAGCCGGTTGCGGAAACGTCGGACAGCTTCGACCTCGCCCTGCGCTACCAGAACAACATCGTGCAGGCGGCCGTCACCGGCTGGTATGCCAAGTATAAGAACCGCATCGCATCGGCCTACAGCATCGAATGCGATTGCTCGATCGACACCAATCTGGGTGGCGTGAAGAAATACGGCATCGATGCCAATGTGTCGGTCCGTCCGACCCCCGGCCTGTTGGTCTACGCCTTCGGTTCGTGGATCGAATCGGAAATCGGTTCTGACGTTCAGACCGGTCCGACCGACTTCGCCGCGACCAAGGGCAATCGCGAACGTGGCGCGCCGTCCTATCTGGTCGGCGGTCGTATCCAGGGTACGCTGGGCCCGGTCGATCTTGGCGCGCAGATCAAGCGCACCGGTTCGCGCTACCTGAACGACATCAACACGTTCAAGGTTGCTGGCTACACGGTCGTCGATCTCGACCTGCGCTACAACCTGGCCAATCTGGGCCTGGAAAAGTCCTTTGTTCAGTTCAACGTGTCGAACCTGTTTGATAAATTCTACATCGGGTCGTTCAGCGGTGGCCTGACGACGGCGTCGAGCACCTTCGTCAACTATGGCGCCCCGCGCGCCATCAGCGGTTCGCTGGTCGTCGCGTTCTGATCGACCGACGCAGGTAAAAGGAAAGGGCGGGGCGCGATCCCCGCCCTTTTTCTTTGGGCGCGCGACATGGCCCGTTGCGGGCTGCGCTCGCACGCTCCTATTTGGCTGGAAATGTTGGAAATTTCGCGGTTTATCCTGCTGGATGGAACAAGCCGCCACGTCCCATGCCCCCGATCGACCGCCAGCGCACAGCGCTGCCGCGCCTTCCGCTCACCTGTCGCTTCGGTGTCGCCTTGTGGTCGCTTCGTGGTCGCTTCGGGCCGAAAAAGCCCGACGACACTATGAACTTCGACAGACCGGGTCGGCTATTTCACACAGCGGTCCAGCCCATCGCGCTGCACCACGCCGATGCGCGTCGCGATCGTATTTCCATAGCGCCGCGTAAAGCCGCTCGGCGCCACCGCGGCGCGTTTCTTGGGCAGCGGCAGGACCGCGGCGATCCGCGCCGCCTCCGCCCGGCTCAACCGGTCCGCGCCATGACGGAAATAGCGGATCGCGCCGGCCTGCACGCCATAGGTGCCGATGCCGGTTTCCGCGACGTTCAAATAGACTTCCATGATCCGCCGCTTGCCCCAGATCGCCTCGATCAACACCGTGAACCAGGCTTCCAGCCCCTTGCGCACGAACCCGCCCCCTTGCCACAGGAACACATTTTTCGCCGTTTGCTGGCTGATCGTCGATCCGCCCCGGATGCGCCCGCCACTGGCATTGTGCATCGCCGCCTTGGCGATGGCGTCCACATCGAACCCGTGATGGCTACAGAATTTGCCATCCTCGGCCGCGATAGCAGCGCGCGCCATGTCGGGGTCGATATCCTTCAAGCTGGTCCAGTCCTTCGTGATGCCCTTGGGGTCGAGCAGCATCGTCATCGTGACCGGCGGCGGCACGAAGCGGTACAGCGTCACCAGCAGCAGCGACAGCAGAACGAAACCCGCGATGGCACGCAGCGGGATCGTGATCCAGCGGGATCGGCGGCGGCTGGGAAAGGCGGACTTGGCGGTCATGGACCTATCGATAGCGCCCCCCTCGCGTGCTTCAAGTGCAAGCGATGCGGCCATGCTTGATCGACCCTGCGGCCGCGCCTACACCCGATCCATGACCTATGCTCCCTATCCCGCGCTGCGCCTGCGCCGCACTCGCGCATCGGCGTGGAGCCGCGCCATGCATGCGGAAAACCGCCTGTCTCCCAGCGACTTCATCTGGCCCTTGTTCGTCACTGAAGGAGAGGGGGCGGAACAGCCGATCGGCGCGCTGCCCGGCGTGTCCCGCTGGTCCGTCGATGGCATCGTGGCCCGCGCGCGCGAAGCCCACGATGCCGGCATCCCGTGCCTAGCGCTGTTCCCCAATACCCAGGCGGACCGGCGCAGCGACGACGGCGCCGAAGCGCTCAATCCCGACAATCTGATGTGCCGCGCGATTCGCGCCATCAAGGATGCCGTTCCCGATATCGGCGTTCTAACCGACGTCGCGCTCGATCCCTATACCGTCCATGGGCAGGACGGCCTGCTCGACCCCACCGGCTATGTCGTCAATGACGCGACGGTGGACGTGCTGATCGGCCAGTCGCTGAACCAGGCGGCAGCGGGCGCGGACATCATCGCGCCCAGCGACATGATGGACGGCCGTGTCGGTGCGATCCGCGAGGCACTGGAGGAAACCGGCCACGCCAATGTCCAGATCATGGCCTATGCCGCCAAATATGCGAGCGCCTTTTACGGTCCTTTCCGCGACGCGGTAGGGTCGCGCGGCCTGCTCAAAGGCGACAAGAAAAACTATCAGATGGACCCCGCCAATGGCGAAGAAGCGCTGCGCGAAGTGGCGCTCGACCTGGCTGAAGGCGCGGACAGCGTCATGGTGAAGCCGGGCCTGCCCTATCTCGACATCGTCGCGCGCGTGCGCGACCGGTTCGCCGTCCCGGTCTTCGCCTATCAGGTGTCGGGCGAATATGCGATGATCGAACATGCTGCCGCGGCAGGCGCGGGCGATCGCGACGCGCTGATCCTTGAAACGCTGATGGCGTTCAAGCGGGCGGGCTGTTCGGGCGTGCTGACCTACCACGCGCTCCACGCCGCGCGGTTGCTGCATGGCTGAATTTTGTCTGGAAACGGACAGGCTATGGTTGCGCGCATGGCGGTCGGGTGACGCTGAACCTTTCAGGCGATCGCTGGATACGGATGAGGTCACGCGCTGGCTCGGCGGCCGGCAGCCGGCTGAATATTATGACCGTCTTTGCGCAGCTATGCAGCAGAGCCAGGCTGAGCACGGCCACTGTTTCTGGATCATGGAAGACAAGGCCGAAGGGGCGATCATCGGATTTTGCGGGCCGCGGCGCGGGCGGCATGTCGGAACGCCCATCCATGGCGCTCTGGAACTGGGGTGGCGGCTGGCCTCGTCGCATTGGGGCAAGGGCTATGCCAAGGAAGCCGCAGCCGCAACTGTGCAATGGTGCCGCAAGCATCGTCCGCTCGACGGCCGGCTGATCGCCTATACGGTTCCCGGCAACAGCGCGTCCCGGGGTCTGATGACGGCGCTGGGAATGCAGCGGCAACCGAATATGGACTTCGATCATCCCGATCTGCCATCCGGGCATCCCCTGCGCCGGCATATTACTTACACATTGGAGCATCCGGCATGACGGCCCATCCTGAAACGAGCATCATTCCTTTCAACGGCAGGACGCCTGTCATTCATCCAAGCGCCTTCATCGCGCCCGGCTGCCGGATCATTGGAGACGTGAAAATCGGCGAGGATGCCAGCATCTGGTATAATTGCGTCCTGCGCGCCGACGTGAACCGCATCCGGATCGGCGCACGGACCAACATCCAGGATGGAACGGTCGTTCACTGCGACAGTCCCGGTGATCGCGCTGACGGCCGACCGCTTGATGGATGGCCCACGATTATCGGTGACGATGTGCTGATCGGCCATATGGCGATGGTGCATGGTTGCGTGCTGGAGGACCGCGCCTTTGTCGGGCTGGGCGCGATCGTCATGAGCGGCTGCACAGTGGAAAGCGACGCCATGCTGGCGGCGGGCGCCATGCTGACATCGGGCAAGACGGTGGCACACCGGCAATTATGGGCGGGTCGTCCGGCCAAATATATGCGTGATCTCAGTGATGAAGCACTGATCGACATGCGCGAAGGCGTCGATCATTATGTCCATAATGGCAAAGCCCACAAAGGCTCTGTCAAGGCGAACTATGGGTGACGGGTCAGGGCTGAGGGAGACGGGCCTTCAGCGCGTCGATCCGGTCATTCTGCTGATCGACCAACGCCAGCGCAGCGCTGCGGGCAGCGTCAATATCTTGCACGCCGCCTGCGGCTTGTCCGTCGGCCACATCATTGCTGCGCTGGACATAGAGCGTGTCGAGGCTTGCAAGCGCGGATACGCTGTCGTTTCGGGCGGATTCCAATGCGCTGATTGCGACCTGGGCGCTAACCCAGGCATCGCTCGACACGCCGGCAGTACGTGCGGCGCCGACCAGTCGGTCAGCCTTGGCATAGGCCGCATCGAACGCGGATGCTCCTTTGTCGGCTTGTTCGGCGTAGCGGGCGATTTGCGCGGATAAAGCCGCGTCGGCGGGCTGCGGCACCGGGGGCGGCGCAACGTCGGCTACCGGCGCGCTTTCGATCGGCCTTTTGGCAAGCGAGGGATAATTTTGCGGCGCGCTGGCGCAACCCGACAGCATCAGGGCAAGGGCGGCGAGCAGGCGTCGGGGTGTCATCCCTCGCATTTAAGACGGGCCGCGCGCCGTGGCAACCGCCTCAGCGCTGCAACGCCGCTGCCTCTCGCGCCAGCGCCTCGATCTTTTGCGCGTCGACCGGTCCCTTGGGCACGACCCAGCTGCCGCCGACGCATGTGATGAAGGGCTGTGCCAGCCATTCCGGCGCGCTTTGCGCCGTGATGCCGCCGGTCGGGCAAAAACGGGCGGCGTGGAGCGGTGCGGCCAGGGCCTTGAGCGCAGGCAGTCCGCCCGACGTTTCGGCCGGAAAGAATTTGAAGCGGGACAGGCCCATGTCCATGCCGCGCATGACGTCCCCCGCGGTGGTGGTTCCCGGCAGGAACGGCACGTCCGCGGCGATGGCCGCTTTGCCCAGCGGTTCGGTCAGGCCCGGGCTGACGATGAAGCGCGCGCCCGCTTCCATCGCAGCGTCGAGTTGCGCTGCGTTGAGCACGGTGCCAGCGCCCACGACCGCGCCTTCGACCTGTGACATTTCGCGGATCACGTCCAGCGCTGCGGGTGTGCGCAGAGTGACTTCCAGGGCGGGAAGGCCGCCCTTCACCAGCGCCTGCGCGATCGGCAACGCATCCTCTACGCGCTCGACCACCAGCACAGGAATGACCGGGGCAAGCTCCATCACCTGTTCGACCGTCAGCTTGCTCATTCTCATTTCTCCCTGAAGGCCGCGGCAGCGCCGAATAGCCCGATTTCGTCATGAATGGCGCAGCGGATCGGCACGGTCGCCATCAGGCTCTCGAACCGGCCCTTGGCCTTGAACCGCGTATGGAAACCGCTCTGTGGCAGAAAATCGCGCATCCGTTGGGTGAGGCCGCCAGCCAGCACGACGCTGTGCGGCCCATGTGCCAAGGCCAGATCGCCCGCGACTGATCCATAGCAAAGGCAGAAACGCTCCAGCGCCCGCCGGGCGAAATCATCCGTCCCGTCGAGCGCAGCCTGCCACAATTCGGGATCTTCCATCAGCACCACGCGCTCATGTCCGATCGTCGCCATTGCCTTGTAGATATTGTTGAGGCCTGGCCCCGATACCATCCGCTCAGTCGACACGCGCAGGAATTTGTCCCGCAGGTAGGACAGGATGCGCTCTTCCATATGATCCAGCGGCGCGAAGTCGAGGTGCCCGCCCTCGGTCGCAACGACATGCGGATGGCCGTTGTCGAACGCGATCATGGCCACGCCCAGACCTGTGCCCGGCCCCATGACGGTCACGCCGCCATCAAAGGGGAAAGGCTTGTCCTCTCCGAACAGTAGCGGAAGATTTTCCTGGGGCAGCCGCGACACCGCAAAGGCCACCGCCTCGAAATCATTGACCAGCCGAACCGTGCGCACACCGATGTCAGCAGCCAGCGTATCGGCCCGGATCATCCAGTTGCTGTTGGTCAGCTTGATGACGTCCCGCCCGATTGCGGTCGCAAAAGCGATGGAGGCCGCGTCGGGCAGATCCCCAGCGCCATCCTTTTTCTCATCAGCGGCGAAGGCCGCCCAGCAAGCGGTGAGGCTGGGATAATCCTCCACCTTATATTTGCGCACGGTGCCGAGCGTTGGCACACCCTTTTCATCAAGAGCGGCGCGGGCGAAGCGGGCATTGGTGCCGCCGATATCGGCGGCGATGATGTCGGTCATGTCACTCTCCCTCCGTTCGCCCGGGTCCCGTCGAAAGGCCGCACTTCTCTTCAAAGGGAGAAGGGCGTCGACAGGTTCGGCGCGAACGGGATCAAATCAAACTTCGCTGTCCATCGCCGCCAGGATTGGCGACGCGCCCTGTTCGGCAAGATCGCTATGATGGCGGAACAGCGCGAACAGTTCGCGACCCGTATCATAGGGCGGGGGCGGGGCTTCGGGATGGTCCCTGCGGTCCCATTCGGCCTGGTCAACCAACGCCTCGACCGAGCCGCTTTGCGCGCAGACCCGGACCATATCTCCATCGCGGAGCTTGCCGATGGGCCCACCGCCAAGCGCCTCGGGCGACAGGTGAATGGCGGCGGGCACCTTGCCGGACGCACCTGACATGCGGCCGTCGGTTAATAGCGCGACCTTGAAGCCGCGATCCTGCAATACGCCGAGCGCCGGGGTCAGTTTGTGCAATTCGGGCATGCCATTGGCACGCGGCCCCTGGAAGCGGACGACGACCACGACGTCGCGCTCAAGCTCGCCTGCCTTGAACGCGCGCAGCACGTCATCCTGATCATGGAAAATGGCGGCCGGAGCCTCGATCGTCCAGCGTTCGCGATCGACCGCGCTCGTCTTCATGACGCACCGGCCAAGATTGCCCTGCAAAAGCCTCATGCCGCCATCGGCCTGGAACGGATTGGACACCGGTCGCAGCATGGCCTCATCGCGGGACGAAGGTACGTCCTTCCACGTCAGCGCTTCATTCTCCAGCGCTGGTTCCTTGCCATAGTCGGTCATATCCTGGCGCGCGACGGTCATGATATCCCGATGCAGCAACCCGGCATCCAGCAATTCCCGGATGACAAAGCTGATGCCACCGGCTGCATGAAAATGGTTCACGTCGCCCGATCCGTTGGGATAGACGCGGGCCAGCAGCGGCACTGCATTGGAAATGTCGGCAAAGTCGGTCCAGTCGATGTGAATGCCAGCTGATCGGGCAATCGCGGGCAGATGAATCGCATGGTTCGTCGATCCGCCTGTGGCCATCAGGCCAATGATCGCGTTGACGATCGCCTTTTCATCAATGCAGTGCCCAAGCGGGCGGTAATCATCACCATCCCACCCAATCTGCGCGATCCGGTGCGTTGCCGCGCGGGTGAGTTCGGCGCGCAACTTGGTGCCCGGATTGACGAAGGACGCCGCGGGCATGTGCAGGCCCATCATCTCCATCATCATCTGATTGCTGTTGGCGGTGCCGTAGAAGGTGCAGGTGCCTGCGCCGTGGTAAGAGGCGCTTTCCGACTCGAGCAGTTCGTCGCGCCCGACTTTTCCTTCCGCATAAAGCTGGCGAATCCGGACCTTTTCCTTGTTGGCGAGGCCCGATGGCATCGGCCCGGCTGGGATCAGGATGGTCGGTAGATGACCGAAGCGCAAAGCGCCGATCAACAAGCCCGGCACGATCTTGTCGCAGATGCCAAGCAGCAGCGCGCCCTCGAACATTGCATGGGACAGGGCAACAGCGGTGCCGAGCGCGATCGTGTCACGGCTGAACAAGGAAAGGTCCATGCCTGCCTGGCCTTGGGTCACGCCATCGCACATGGCGGGCACGCCACCGGCCACCTGCGCCGTCGCTCCTACCTCGCGCGCGGCGATTTTGATCTGCTCGGGGTAGCGGCCATAGGGCTGATGCGCCGACAACATGTCATTATAGGCGGTGACGATGCCGATATTCATGGCGCTGCCGGTGCGGATCACGGGCTTGTCCTCGCCACTGGCGGCAAAACCATGGGCCAGATTGCCGCAGGACAGCTGGTCGCGATTGGTGCCGGCGTCGCGGCCCCGTTCGATGAGGTCAAGATATTTGCGACGGCTTTGTGCGCTGCGTTTGACGATGCGCTCCGTCACCTTGGCGATTGTGGGGTGAAGATCAGTCATGCCAGCTTGCTCCGTCGCGTTCGATCAGGGCAATGGCCGAGGACGGACCCCAGTTCCCCGAACTATAGGGGGCGACCTTCATATTCGCCTCTTTCCAGCCATCGATGATGCTGTCGATCCAGGTCCATTGCGCTTCCACCTCGTCGCGGCGGACGAACAGCGTCTGGTCGCCTGCCAGCAGGTCCAGGATCAGCCGTTCATAGGCGATGCGACGTCGCTGCCCGGCGAAGGCTGCGGTGAGGGATACGTCGAGCGTCACTTCCTCCAGATGGACCTGCCGCTCCAGCCCCGGCCTTTTGCTCATGATCAGCAGGCGGATATATTCCTCGGGCTGCAACCGGATGATAAGCGTGTTGGGCTCAAGACCCGTGCCGTGCCCGGCGCGCCAGAAGATGGAATGACGCACTGGCTTGAACTGGATCAAAATTTCCGACTGGCGCGCGGGCATCCGCTTTCCCGTGCGCAGGTAAAAGGGGACACCCTGCCAACGCCAATTGTCGATGTAGGCCTTGAGCGCGACGAAGGTTTCCGTGTCGGACGGCTGACCCAGTTCGTCGGCATAGCCAGTGACAATTTCTCCCTGCACTGCACCCGGCGTATATTGGCCGCGCACGCTATGGGTCTTGACCGTTTCCGCCGTCATCGGCCGCAGCGACCGCAGCGCCTTTACCTTTTCATCGCGCACTGCCGTCGGATCCATGCGCGCCGGCGGCTCCATCGTGATGATCGAAAGGATCTGGAGGATATGGTTCTGCACCATGTCGCGCAGTGCGCCGACCCCGTCATAATAGGAGACGCGACCCTCCAGGCCGACGGTTTCCCCAACGGTGATCTGAACATGATCTATCGCCCCGGTATTCCAGAGCGGCTCGAACATGACATTCCCAAAGCGCAGCGCCAGCAAGTTCTGGACCGTTTCCTTGCCCAGATAATGATCGACGCGAAAAATCTGCTCCTCGGCGAACAGGGCGCCAATGCCGTCATTCACCTGTTTGGAGGATGCCAGATCCTTGCCGATGGGCTTTTCCATGGCGATTCGCGTATTGGCGGCGATCAGGCCGGCGTCGGCCAGGCCTTGCGCCGTGGGCGCAAAAAGCGCTGGGGGCGTCGAAAGATAGATTGACAGGCCGCGCTCCAGCCTGCCGTCGATCCTCTGCGCCAGCGCCGCGAATTGCTCAGGCTTCGCCGCATCCACCGGCTGGTAGCAGATCATTTCACGTAAACGGGCGGCGACATCGTCGTCATAACGATCATTGGGCAGGAACTGCCGCAATGCCGCGCAGACATCCTTTTGAAATGCGTCATCCGACATTTCCGATCGGCCTGAGGCCACGATCATGAAATCATCGGGCAACAGCCCATCGGCCAGAAGATTGTAGAGCGATGGAAAAATCATGCGCCGGGCGAGGTCGCCGGTGGCACCGAATAGCAGGAACGTGGCAGACGGTTCGGTCAAAGGATGATCCTTCTCCGGTTGGTGTTTGTCATGTCTGCACGATGGCGCCTTTATACCGGGCGCGGATCGTTACGCAAGCAGGGTATCGCCCGAAGGCGTCCGTCGCAACATTACGCCTGGCGGCGGGCTTTGGTTGCCCCGGAACTTAGCCGGTCGCGCTGCGCTTGGAGCCAGAAGACAGGAGAATGAGATGCTTAAAGCCCAGCCCCTCAACTGCACGCTCAAGCGGGATGATTCGACGCCAAGCTCCACGGATGCGATGATTGCCGTCCTGGCGCGCGAATTCAGCGCTCTGGGCGTCGAGGTCGCGGATACGATCCGCCTGGCAGCGCACAATGTTCCGGCCGGCGTGACATCGGATGAAGGCGATGGCGATGAATGGCCGGCGATCCGGGAAAGAATATTGGCAGCCGACATCCTTATTTTCGGCACGCCCATCTGGATGGGCCAGGCGAGCAGTGTCGCCAAGCGGGCGATGGAAAGAATGGACGCGTTTCTGTCGGAAACCGATGATCAAGGGCGGATGCCCAGCTATTCCAAGGTCGCTGTCGCAGCGATTGTGGGGAATGAAGATGGTGCCCATTTCGCCTCGGCGCAGATTTTTCAGGCGCTCAATGACGTGGGCTGGACGATTCCAGCCGTGGGCGCCTGTTATTGGGTGGGAGAAGCCATGGGATCGAAAGATTTCCAGGATCTCGACAAGACCCCCGAGCCTGTCGCCAAAACCGCGCAGATGGTGGCCGGGAATGCAGCCCACCTCGCGCAGCTATTCGCTGCAAACCCTTTTCCCGGCCAAGGTGTGGCCTGAGCATCATGTCTCGTTGCCGGCCGTTGCAGACCCATGGGAAAAGGCACATCGACTTCTTTTGTTCACATCGCCCTTCGCCAAGTCCTTTTTCGGCTGGACGCAGAGAGCAGATTTTGCCATCTGGCGGACCGGCGTCGCTGGGAACCTTCTGAAGTACCCCACGGCGCTGAGCACATAGCAGCAGGTGTGACGACCGCTGTGCAGTGACGATGCGGGTGTGGTGAAACTGGTAGACGCGCCGGACTCAAAATCCGGTTCCGAAAGGAGTGTCGGTTCGATTCCGACCACCCGCACCATTGGCCCGATGTCGGCCGGCTCCCCTGTTGATGACAAAGGCTGTTCACGCTGGAAACCCGCATTGCGCGGCGCTCCAGTCTAGGGCATAATCGCCTTGGTCGCACTCATGCGGGATGCGTTGTCGCTAACGGATCCTGTGCGGGCGGAAATGTGTGCGGCTTTGGGGTGCCAGACATTTTGTTTAGAGAGTTTCGGCCTTGGGGAAGGCCGGCCTTCCATGCCGGTTGGGCGCAGCGGGTTGCCGCGACGCTCGCCCTTCTGATCGCGCCTGCCGTCAGTGCGACCGAGATTGCCGACAAAAGCCTGCTTCTGCCGCCCAATCCTGAGCCTTTTTCGCAGCCTGTGCAATCCGACCCCTTGCTGCGAATGTCGCAACAGGTCGGCCCAATAGCGTTGTTCCGCAGCGAGGTCGAAGCTGCCGTTCAGACCAATATGCTGACCCAGGAAGCCCGTGCCGGAGAGCGGGAGGCTGAAGCCGCGCGCATGCAATCGCGCGCCGCGCTATTCCCTTCGCTGGACCTGACGGTCGATGCCAATCGCTCGTTTGCACGGAACTTCTCGAACGATCCCGGTAACATCATCGAGCGATCAAGGCCCGAGGGGCGTACCGACGCGACCGCGTCTGTGCGTCAGCGATTACTGGATTTCGGCGCGACGTCGAGCCGGATCAATGCCGGTAATGCGCGGGTCAGCGCAGCGCGCGCCGCTACCTTCGCATCAGGGGCTGATGTGGCGCTGCGGCTCGTCACGGCTTGGTACAGCATTCTCGCTCAGCGCCTCATGGAGCAAGCTGCCATCGACTATGGCATGCGTCAGGCAGACCTTCGGTCCGCGGTTGAACGCCGAATCACGCAAGGGTTTTCAGCAACCGGTGACCTTCCGCGCATTGACAGCGCCATCGCCAATGTCCGCACGAGGCTGGCGATGTTTCGCCGCGACCGGGCCAGCGCCGAGGCGCAATATCGCGCTCTTTCCGGCCACGATGCGCCAGCGAATGTCTATCGCGTGCCATTGTCTTTGGCCGACCGGCTCGGTCAGGATGTCGTGGAGGCCATGGCTCTGCGCGCGCCGGTCGTGCAGAAGGCTGAAGCTGAAGCGCGGGCGGCGCGGCAGGATGCGCGCGCCGCGCGGTCGGAACGGCTGCCCACCATTGCCGCCGGGGTCGATGCAGGCCGCTACGGCGTTTTCGAAAATTCCGGAGACTATGATGTGCGAGGCCGCGTGATCATGCGGGCTCAGATCGGTGCGGGCTTCAATGCGCGCGCTGATCAGGCCACAGCTCGGGCGGACGCGGCCGATGCCTACGCGCTGCGTGTCCGGCAAGAGGCGCTGCGTGACGCGCAAATGGCATGGAGCGATGTGAAGGGGCTGGAGGCTCAGCTTGCGGCAGCCGAGGCCGCTTATCTGGCCAGTCGGAATAACCGCGACGTCTATGCGGCGCGTTTCGAAACGTCCGGCGGCACCCTATTCGACCTCGTCACGTCCGAAGATAATTATTTCTATTCGATCGCCACCTATGTCCAGACGCTGGCGGAACGGGATCTGTCCCGGTTCGTGCTCCTCGCCAAGGCGGGTGCCTTGCTGGACGAACTGCATATTCAGGTGGACCCGGCCACCGAGCGCACCGACGGAAGGCAAATGCCATGAGGGAAGATCGCTTGCTCGTGGACCACAAGCCGCGTTTCGCTCCCTGGCTGGTGGAGCCGATGCTGCGCAATCGCGCAACCTATATGAAGGTCGCGGTCGCAGCCGCGCTTATCAATATTTTCGCGCTTGTCTCCTCGCTTTTCACGATGACGGTGTATGACCGCATCGTGCCGAACGAAGGGTCGTCTTCGCTGATCGGGCTGAGCATCGGGCTCATCTTCGTCATCATTTTTGACTTCGTCTTGCGGTTGCTGCGCGTCTATTTCGTCGATATCGCCGGCGCCAATATCGACCATGATGTGGGCGAAACGCTGTTCGCGCATCTGCTGGCGCTGCGTCTGGACCAGAAGCGTGGGTCCACCGGCACGCTGACAGGACTGATGCGCGAGCTGGAAACGCTCCGCGACTTCTTCGCGTCGGTGACGTTGACGGCGATCATCGACGTGCCGTTCATCATTGTGACACTGGCGGTGATCGCGATGCTGGGGGGCATCCTGGTTGTGCTGCCGCTGGCGATGATCCCCGTGGTCATCGGCGCCGGACTGCTGGCCACGCCGTCGCTTGATCGCTTGTCCTCGCGCAGCCTGGGGGATGGCCTTGTCAAGCAGTCCGTGCTGGTGGAAGCGATCGGCAGCCTTGAAACCGTCAAGGCGATCGGCGCTGGCCCCATGCTCAGCCGTCGCTGGCAGGCTGCCCTCGTCAGCCACTCCGAAAGTTCGCTGGGCCAGCGCCTTGCCGCCGCTGTTCCCATGACAGTCGCGAACAGCGCCTCGACCATCGCCTATTGCGGCATCATCATCGTAGGCGTGGGCCTGTTGCGCAGCAACACGATCACGACAGGTGCGCTGCTGGCTTGTTCCATCCTGTGCGGGCGGGCCCTGGCGCCTTTAGCGCAGATCGCCACCCTGCTCTCGCGCCTATCCGCGACGCGTGTGGCCTACCGGCAAATCAGCGCGCTGATGGATACGCCGACGGAAGGGCCAACGGGCGATGCGCTGCACCCAGCCCGGCTGGAGGGGGCCATTGAGCTGCGCAATGTCGGGTTTCGCTATCCAGGCGCGCCTGAACGCGCGCTCGATGGCGTCAACCTGGCCATCAAACCCGGCGAGCGCGTCGGCTTTCTGGGCCGCGTCGGTTCCGGCAAGTCAACGCTCGCGCGGTTGATGCTCGGGCTGTATGAGCCGGAAGAGGGCGTGGTGATGATCGACGGGATCGACGTGCGCCAATATGCGCCGGCGCAGCTTCGCGCATTGATAGGATCGGCGATGCAGGACAATGTCCTGATTGCCGGATCCGTCCGGCAGAATATCTGCCTCGATAGGGCCGTCGTCGATCAGGACGAAATGATTCGCGCCGCAGAAATCAGCGGGACGCACCGCTTCATGGGGCAGATCGCCAATGGCTATGACCTGCGCCTGGCGGACAGAGGTGATGGCCTTTCAGGTGGGCAGCGTCAGTCGATCGCCATAGCGCGCGCGCTTGCGGGCAGCCCGCCGGTGCTGATTTTCGATGAACCCAGCAGCGCGATGGATGCACAGACAGAATCGGATTTGATCGCCCGGCTGAAACCGGAAATCGCTGGCAAGACCATGATCCTGATTACCCATCGCACCTCGCTCCTTGCTCTGGTGGACCGCATAGTCATATTGGATGGTGGCAAGGTGGTGGCGGACGGCCCCCGCGATGCAGTGCTGCAGCGCCTGGCGCGGGGGAAAGCAGCATGACCGCGCAGATTGGCTTCCGCCATCCCATGACCATAAAGCCAAAGGTTCCGGCGAACATCATTCTGTGGATCATCCTGGCGTTCGTGCTCGTCGCCATAGGCTGGGCCGCCTTGACCGAAATCGATCGCACGGTTCGCGCCAACGGCCGTGTCATTCCCAGCTCGCAATTGCAGGTTGTGTCCAACCTGGAAGGCGGCGTTGTCGAGCAGATCATGGTCAAGGTGGGGCAGGATGTGAGACAAGGAACGCCGCTCGTCCGTCTCAGCCCGGTCCAGCCTGGCGCAGAATTGGAAGGCAATCTTGCCAGCAGCGATGCTCTCAATTTCAAGATCGTCCGGCTGACAGCGGAGATAACAGGGCAGACACCGAAATTTCCCCAGTCTCGCAACGCGATGATGGCAGCCCAGATCGCGGTCGAGCAGGGGCTTTATCGGTCCCGAATGGCCGAACTGGCCAGCATATCGAATGTCGCGTCGGCCAGGGTAGATCAGGCCCGTCGCGCGATCGCGGAGGCGAGCGCGGCCGAGCAAGCGCGGATTGCGGCGCG
The DNA here is from genome assembly GCF_000153545.1 of Sphingomonas sp. SKA58. Taxonomy (NCBI): domain Bacteria; kingdom Pseudomonadati; phylum Pseudomonadota; class Alphaproteobacteria; order Sphingomonadales; family Sphingomonadaceae; genus Sphingomonas; species Sphingomonas sp. SKA58. The sequence goes on along the minus strand of NZ_CH959306.1, from coordinate 1,583,138 downwards.
CGATGCGGCCCAAGCCGACCTCAATCTCGTTCGACCTCTGGTCCGGGAGGGCATTGAACCACGCCGATCATTGTTGCAGGCCGAAAGCAGCTATGCCGTATCGACCAGCGAGGCGGCGGGGGCAGCGGCGGCCCTTGCCCGGGCACGATCGGTATTGGCGGAGGCGCAGGCAAGCGCGCAGCAGCAAAGGCGCGACTGGCTGACGCGCGCGGCAGACGAGTTGACGGCGGCGCGCGCTGACCTGTCCGTACGCCAGGCGACAATGCCAGCTTATGAATATAAGCTGCGGCGGACGGTGGTTCGCGCGCCGCTGGATGGCCGGATCAATCGGGTGTTCGTCACGACAGTGGGCGGCAGCGTCCGCCCCGGAGATTCGCTGCTCGAAATGGTGGCGATTAACGACACTTTGCTGATCGAAGCCGCTGTGGCGGCAAAGGATATCGCATCGGTCAAGTTGGGTCAGCAGGCCAAGGTCCAGATTTCTGCTTATGACAGCGCCGTCTACGGATCGATGAAGGGCAAGGTGGTCGCTGTGTCGCCCGACGCAGTGCTCAACGAACGAACCGGGGAAAGCCATTATCTGGTCAGGGTTCGCACCACAGCCAACGCCATCACGGATGACGCCGGGCGCCGGCTGCCGATCGGCCCCGGCATGGGTGCCGAAGTCAATCTTCTGGGCGACAAGCGAACCGTGCTGGCCTATATTTTGACACCGCTGACGCGCTTGAGCGAAACGGCATTCCGCGAATAAAGACTGCGGTCTGCTTGGGCCGATATGCGCGCATCTGCGCTGATATGATCAAGTGGAGAGGGACGCGCCATGTTTGTCCATAGTGCCAATCCGGTCTTGATGATCCTTGTCGCGGTGAGCGGTTGTGCGGGCAATGCCGCCAGTTCCGCCTCAACCGATGATGCCGTCTCTGCCACCATGCCGCATGCACCCCCGGGAACAGGCGGCGTGATGCCGCCGCCGGGCGATGCCGAAAAGGCGATCCGCGATCAATATGTAGAAGCAGTGAAGCAAAACACAGTTGCCGCCTACCAGCTGTTCATCTCCCGCTATCCTGATCATCCGCTGGCTAGCGACGCGGAAAAGAGGCTCGACTCAGTGCTTGGTTCACCGCGCCGATAGACGGAAAAGCCCTAGGAAAAATCTTGCTCATGGCAACTATGGCCATCGCCCTGACAATCAAAGGCTAACCAATTGAAATATTGTGAAACTTTAACTGACAATAAAGTAGAAAATAAGTCAAAACATTTCAATATCTTGGTTTTTACTACATGCTATCACAATGAAAAATCATCAAAAACTAATGTTTGGCAATAAACTCAAATAAAGACTATATCGACTTGGTAAGGGGTCGCCAACGGGCACAGTGAACGTGTCATCCAACTCATCTTGCAGGAGGATGTATGCTCAAGCTCTCGGGGGCCGGGCCGGCCAAGGTCATATTTAACGAAGACGACAATAGCGCGTCTGTTTCGCCTACTTCCTATTCCATCAGCAGCACCGCCGACCTTTGGTCGATGATGGGCAACGAAGCCGTCCGCAGCGATATTCTGCTGCTGTATCCCCAGGATGTCATGGAAGACCCTGGCGATCCTGTCGGACAGCCAGGCAGTCTGGACGATCCGCAATTCAATGGGAATGGCAATACAACGCTGGCGCAGGCGGCGACCGGCAATCAGTTGATTGACGGTATTTTGAGCGGGATCAAATGGGACACCGCGCAAACCGTCTATTATAGCGACACGGATTCTGCGGCGGATTATCAGTCCGGCTATTTTTCGGATTCGGATGGCGACGGCGTCAGCGCGCAGAATGAGGGCTTCTCTCAGTTCACTGCGATGCAGATGGTAGCCTTTCACACGGCTCTCAATTCAGTCGCCTATACCCAAACAAGCGCGGCTACCGCTTTCGGCGTAGAATCCTTCACGGGATTGAGCCTGTCCTACGATGGAGCAGGCTCGTCGATCGCGACGATCCGCGGCGCAAATTCCAGCGATCCGGGCACGGCCTATGCCTATTATCCCAGCAGCAGCATCTATGGCGGGGATACATTCTTCGGCAATGGCTATGATGGGACGATCTATTCCTACAAGACGCCCGTCGCCGGCAACTATGCCTGGCACACCATGTTTCATGAACTGGGCCACTCGCTGGGCTTGGCGCATGGTCAGACGGGCGGCGCCTATGGCCCATTGCCAACCGCCTGGGATTCGATCGAATTCACGGTCATGACCTATCGCAGCTACGTCGGCGCGCCTTTGAGCGGCTACTCCTACGAGCAGTGGGGGGCGCCCCAAACCTATATGATGCTCGACATTGCGGCCTTGCAGGCGATGTATGGTGCTGACTTCACGGTGAACTCGGGCAACACCACCTATTCGTGGAATCCGACAACCGGTGAAACCTATATCAACGGGCAAGTCGCGATCGATCCGGGTGGCAATCGCATCTTCGCGACCATCTGGGACGGCGGCGGAGTCGATACCTATGACCTGTCCAATTACTCCAGCAACCTGACGCTGGACCTCAATCCCGGTGGTTATTCCGTCTTCAGCCAGGCGCAGCTTGCCTATCTCGGCAATAATGGCAGCAGCGTCTATGCGCGCGGCAATATCTTCAATGCGATGCTCTATCAGGGCAATACCGCATCGATGATCGAAAATGCCAATGGCGGGTCGGGCAATGACGTCATCAGCGGCAACAGCATCGACAACGTGCTGCGCGGCAATGGAGGGGATGACAGCCTCTATGGCAATGACGGCAATGACACGCTCTATGGCAATGCTGGAAACGACTATCTGGCCGGAGGCGAGGGCGACGATACGCTCTATGGTGGTGACGGTGACGATATCCTGGACGGCGCGGGCGGCACCGATGTCATCTATGGCGGCAATGGTAACGACATCATCTATGGCGGTTTCGTAACCGATAGCGTTTATGGCGAAGCGGGGAACGACTGGTTCATACAGCGCCAGATCGGCGGCGTTGCGGAATTTGGCGACAATGTGAATGGCGGTACCGGGGTCGATACGCTCGATCTCAGCCAGATCGATCTTTACGGGGCGATCGTCGATCTGGCCGGCGGAACCTGGCAGTATAACCCGCTCTATGGTGGCCCGTGGACGGTTACGGGGGTCGAAAATGTCTACGGCACCCAATTGGCCGATACAATCACGGGAAATGCGGCCGGCAATACTTTATACGGTCAATCTGGAGATGACAGTATTGATGGGATGAACGGAAACGACTCCATCTTCGGAGGTGCCGGTTCCGATATGCTCTATGGCGGCGCTGGCAATGACATCCTTGACGGCGGTGCTGGAGACGACCTTCTCATCGGCGGTGATGGTGATGATGTCTTCGACGGTGGCAGTGGCCGTGACCTGATGTATGGCGAAGCTGGCGATGATCTGTTCCGACTTTTTGACGGATGGAACGGCAGCTATGGAGAGATAATCGTAGGGGGCGCGGGGTCCGACACTTTTGATATCTCCGGTACCAGCGTAGCGACCTCCACGATCGATCTGGCCGACGGAACCTTCAATTATACGCCCGGTGGCGCAGGAGCGATAAGCCTGTCCAGTATTGAGAATGTTATTGGCAACACCGGTTCGGACGCGATTAGCGGGTCTGGAGAGGTCAATTCGCTATGGGGGCGCAGCGGCAACGATACACTCCTTGGCCAAGGAGGAAATGATTTTCTGTATGGCGAAGATGGTAACGATCTGCTCGATGGTGGAACTGGCGTCGATTATATGGCCGGTGGCACGGGCAATGATACCTATTATGTGGATAGCGCCAGCGATGCAGTCATCGAGTTCTCAAATTCCGGGACCGATATCGTTTATGCATCGGTGACCTATTCCATTGCCGGAACAAATGTTGAAAATATTACAGCTGTTGGATCAGCTTCCTTAATCACCGGAAATGGACTAAATAATATCATCACCGGAAGTGCTATTGGCAATAAACTCGTCGGCGGCGGGGGGGATGATACTCTGCTGGGCGAAGGTGGCGATGATATATTGGATGGCGGCGTGGGCAACGACATCCTGGATGGCGGTAATGGAATTGACGCTGCGGATTATCGTTCCTCAAGTGCCGCAGTTACGGTGAATTTGAGCGTGGGAGTGGCTCAGAATACTGGGGGTGCTGGTACAGATACCTTGAGCAATATCGAGAACATATTTGGATCATCCTATAATGATAATTTGACTGGTAATTCGCTCAGCAACTTCATTCTGGCCGGAAATGGGAATGACACGCTCAATGGTGGTGCCGGTGATGACGACCTGAATGGCGGCAACAATAACGATTACCTCAACGGCGGATCGGGCAGTGACAGTCTGACCGGCGGTGGCGGTAATGATGTGTTTGCTTTCCTCAACGGCTTTGGTCCGACCAATGTCGACACGATAACGGACTACAGCGTCGCGAATGATACGATCAACATCCTGTCGGCAGCGGTCGGTGGGTTGCCAACCGGCACGCTGGCGGCAAACGCGTTCCACATCGGTGCGGCGGCTGCGGATGCCAATGACCGGATCATCTACAACAGCGCGACCGGCGATCTATTTTACGACGCCGATGGCAGCGGCGCGGGGGCGGCGGTGCTGTTCGCGCATCTGTCCGCTGGGCTGGCGATGACCAACGCTGAATTTGTCATCGTCTGAGCCTAGACAATTTACAGCAACAAAACAGCGCCCGGGCGACCGGGCGCTGTTTTCATGCCTGGCGCAATGCGACTTCGTTCATGAAACGCGCGTCGTCGCCGGCGGCGAGCCAGGGCGCTTCCGCGCCAATCGCGCCCAACATGTCGGCCAGCGCGTCCATCTCGCTCTTGGCGTAATTGCCCAGCACATAGCCATGCACCTTGTCCTTGTGTCCGGGATGGCCGATGCCGATCCGCACGCGGCGGAAATCATTGCCGATATGTGCGTCGGTTGAGCGCAGGCCATTATGCCCGGCATTGCCACCGCCGCGCTTCACCTTCACCTTCATCGGCACCAGATCCAGTTCATCGTGAAAGACGGTCACATCCTGGGGCGTCAACTTGTAGAAGCGCATCGCTTCGCCAATCGACCGCCCGCTTTCGTTCATGAAAGTCGCGGGCTTCAGCAGCAGGATCTTGTCATTGCCGATCCGGCCTTCCTGCGACCAGCCTTGAAACTGCTTTTTCGGCGCGGAAAAGCGATGCATGTCGGCGATCAGGTCGATGGCCATGAAGCCGACATTATGCCGGTGCATCGCATATTGCGTGCCCGGATTGCCGAGGCCCGCCCATATCTGCATATCCCGCGCTCCCATGAAAAATCCCGCCCGCCGGGTAGGCGGACGGGATGATCTTTTCCAGCCGAAAGGCCGGCAAAAGCCTTATTCGGCCTCTGCTTCGCCTTCGTCTTCCTTGGTCGTGTCGCCTTCCGAGCTCTTGAGCGCGGACGGCGCGACGATGGTGGCGATGGTGAAATCGCGATCGTCGATCGCGGTCTTCGCGCCCTTGGGCAGCGTCACTGCGCTGATATGGATCGAATCGCCCACTTCAAAGCCCTTGAGGTCGACGACGACGTCTTCTGGGATGTTGGCGGCATCGACGATCAGTTCGACGTCATGACGAACGACATTGAGCACGCCGCCCTTCTTGAGGCCCGGCGCCGCGTCTTCATTTTCGAAGCGCACCGGCACATTGACGTTGACGGTGGCATGTTCCGAAACGCGCAGGAAGTCGGCGTGCAGCGGACGGTCGGTCACGGGATGGAAAGCGACATCCTTGGGCAGGGTGCGCACGGCCTTGCCGTTCACCTCGACCATGACGACCGAATTGAAGAAGTGCCCGGTGCCGAGCAGCTTGCTCAGCAGCTTTTCCTCGACATGGATGGACTGGGGTTCTTCATTGTTACCATAGATGACGGCGGGTACGCGGCCCTCACGGCGGAGAGCGCGGGAGGCTCCCTTGCCTGCCCGATCGCGTGCCTCGGCCGACAGCGTAAGCTGCTCGCTCATTGCGTGTCTCCAAAAGCTTGATTGCACAAATTCCCGCCACGCCTCCAGGGATGACCATCGCGGGAAGGCGCGCCATTAGCAGAAAATGGGCAAAAGGCAAGCATAGGACGTCGCCGGGATGGCAAAGCAGGCCGACAGCGAAAGTGACAGCAGCGGGCAGTTGTGATTCCGCTTCTACTGAACCCGTGTCACCGTGAACCCCCGGTCCTTCAGCAGCTCGATCAGATTGTCCTTGCCGGTCAGGTGGCCCGCGCCCACCGCGATAAAGGGGCGACCGGTCATCGGCTCTATGGTTTCGGCCCAGTCCCGGTTGCGTGCGGTCAATATCGCTTCCTCGACAACCGGGTCGGGCTGTTCGCCGATCTGGTCCTCTTTCGCGATCGCTTCCATATCGCCCTTCAGCCAGGCGGTCAGGATGCGATCGTAGAGCGCCTTCATGCCCTTGGCCTCGTGCACGGTCTGCACCAGCAATTTCGATTGTGCCTCCGGGGGCAGCGTGTCGAACGCGCGGAACTGGCGTTCGACGGTTTCCAGTCCGCTGATTGGCTTCCCGGCCGTTTTGAAGGCGGCGATCAGCGCGGGTTCGACGCCATTATCCTGACTGACGTGGAGCGCCTGCTGGCTGGCGGCGGACAGCAGCATGGCAGCGGCCCAGCTTTCATATCCCGACAGAAGTTGGGAGGATGTGCCGCCATCGCTGATCGCCTTGAGCAGCGCAGGCCTTTCCTTCGCAGGAACGCGCTGCTCCAGCCGCGGCAGGTTCGGGCTGCGGCCCATATCTTCGAAAATGCCGAGCGTCTTTTGCTGATCCTGCAAGTCCGCGGCCTCCAGCACCAGCCGGTCGGCCTTCGCCATCGCGTCGCGGATCGGCGGCGTGTCCCACGCCACGCCGGTTGGCAGCACGTGGATGGTGCCAAACAGCCAGCCTTTGAGCGCGCCGCGTTCCACCTGCCACAACGCCGGTCCGCCCTGCTCTTGCGTGGGGGAAGGCGGCGCCTTGTCACAAGCGACGGCCAGCGTCAGCGAACAGAGCGCGAGGAACCGGAGAATAAGGCTGGTCATGCTGTCAATCCTTCACCCGGCTGACCTTGATGTCGAGCGCGCCCAGTTGCTCCTGTACGCTGCCCTTGCCGGCCAGGTGGCCCGCGCCTACCGCGACGAAGACGGTGCCGGGGCGGTCCAGACGGGTCTTGATCCATTGCGCCCAGGTCGCGTTGCGATTGGTAAGCAGCACGCGGGCCAATTCCGGCGTGGCCTCCAGCGACTCATTCATCTCCCGCGCCAGTTGTTCAGGCTTTCCAGCCTTCCAGTGCCGCAGCAGGGAGTCGAAACTCTTGTCTAGATCGGGCAGGCCATCGACCGTGGCGTTGAGAAAGCTGATCTGCTGATCCATGGGCAGCCCGGCAAAGAAGCCGATCTGCTGCTCGATGGTTTCGAGGGCGTCGACGCTCTTCCCTGCGTCGGTGGCGGCCGCGCGCAGGATCTTTTCCGCGCCAAGATCGGTGCGAAACCCTGCGCGGGCGAGGGGAGCGACCGACAGCGCCATGCCGGGCATCCAGGGGTTGAACAATTCAAAGCTCTGCCAGGGCAGGCCATTGGCCTCCATCGCGGCCTGATAGGCGGTGCGGGCGGGCGGCGACAGGCGATCGGACAGCTTCACCCCGTCCTTGGCCAGCGCCATGCCGGCCATGGTCGTGCCCAGAGCACGGGGATCGTCCGGTTCGATAATCTCCAGCACCAGCTCTTCCGATGCGTCGAAGGCGCGCCTCACCTTGCCATCGAACCAGACGACGTCTGGCTTCATGACATGGACGGTGCCGAACAAATAAATGGTGGTGTCCGCATCGCTGACGCGCCAGAGGGCAGGGGTGGCGACAGTGTCGGAACGGGCCTGCGCGTTTCCGCCGACCAGCAGCATCGCGGCGGCTGCGACGCGCAGCAAGGTGGAAAAAATCGTCATGTTCCATCCATGCGCAGCGCAGGCGCGCAGGGCAAGGCCCTTAACCCTGTTTGCGGCCGCTTCCCCTTGACCCTTTTCCTGCCATGCGCCAAGGCGCGAGGCCAAGTTTCGAGCGAAAAGGACCATCGGTGGCGACGAGTAAGGCGCTTTCCTTCCAGGACCTGATCCTGACCCTCCACGCCTATTGGGGGAAGCAGGGCTGCGTCATCCTGCAACCCTATGACATGGAAGTGGGCGCGGGCACATTCCACCCGGCCACCACGCTGCGCAGCCTGGGACCGGACGCTTGGAACGCAGCCTATGTGCAGCCCAGCCGCCGACCGACCGATGGTCGCTACGGCGAAAATCCCAACCGGCTCCAGCATTATTACCAATATCAGGTGATCATGAAGCCCAGCCCCGCAAATTTGCAGGAGCTGTATCTGGGGTCGCTGGTGGAAATCGGCATTGACCCGCTGGTTCACGACATCCGCTTTGTCGAGGATGACTGGGAAAGTCCGACGCTGGGCGCCTGGGGCCTGGGCTGGGAAGTGTGGTGCGACGGCATGGAGGTGACGCAGTTCACCTATTTCCAGCAAATGGGCGGCTTCGACTGCAAGCCGGTCGCGGGCGAACTGACCTACGGGCTTGAGCGGCTTGCCATGTATATTCAGGGTGTCGACAGCGTTTACGACCTGAAATTCAACGATGCCGGCGTCACCTATGGCGACGTGTTCCTCGAAAATGAGCGGCAGATGTCGAAATGGAATTTCGAGGTCGCCGACACGGACAAGCTGCTGCGCTGGTTCAAGGATGCCGAGGCCGAGTGCAAGGCCTCGCTGGAAGCGGGCGTTCCGCTCGCCGCCTATGATCAAGCGATCAAGGCGAGCCATGTATTCAACTTGCTCCAGGCGCGCGGCGTCATCTCGGTGCAGGAGCGCGCCAGCTATATCGGCCGCGTCCGCGACCTAGCCAAGGGCAGCTGCGAGAAGTGGATGGAAGTTAATGGGTGGAAAGAACCGACCTTGAGCGCCGACGAAGTTCCTGGACTGGGTGACTTTTGATGACTGACTTCCTCCTCGAACTGCGCTGCGAGGAAATTCCCGCGCGCATGCAAGTGAAGGCATCGGACGATCTGGCGCGGTTGTTTGCGGACGAACTGGCCAAGGCCGGGCTGAAGCCGTCCGCGATCGACAGTTTCGTGACTCCTCGCCGCCTCGCCCTCATCGCCCGCGACCTGCCGCTCGAAACCGCCGCCGTCAGCGAAGAATTTAAAGGCCCGCGCACCAGCGCGCCGGCGCAGGCGCTCGACGGTTTCCTGCGCAAGACCGGCCTGACCCAGGACCAGCTGGAAGAGCGTGACGGCGTGTGGTTCGCTGTCGTGAACAAGCCCGGCCGCGCCGCCGCCGACGTGCTGGCGCAAGCGGTCCCGGCGGTGATCCGCGCCTTCCCCTGGCCCAAGTCGATGCGCTGGGGCGCTGCGAGCCAAACGACCGAAAGCCTGCGCTGGGTGCGGCCATTGAAGGGCATTGTCACGATATTGGGCGAGCAGCTGGTCGATATCGAGATGGAAGGGCTGCGATCGGGCTATGCGACGCTCGGCCACCGTTTCCATCATCCCGGCGAAATCACCATCGGCGGCGCGCATGATTATTTGGAGAAGCTGCGCGCCTGTCACGTGATCGCCAGCCACCAGGAACGACAGGCGATCATCGCGGCGAAAGCCGACGAGGCCGCCGCCGCGCACGGCTATAGCGTGATAGAGGACAAGGGGCTGGTCGCGGAGAATGCGGGCCTCACCGAATGGCCGGTGCCGTTGCTCGGCGATTTCGACCCGGCCTTCCTGGAGGTGCCGCCCGAAGTCATCCAGCTGACCCTGCGCATCAATCAGAAATATTTTGTCCTGCGGGATACGGACGGGAATCTGGCCCCGGCCTTCATCTGCACCGCCAATATCGATGCGAAGGACGGCGGCGCGGCGATCATCGCGGGCAACCGCAAGGTGCTGGCCGCGCGACTCTCCGACGCCCGCTTCTTCTGGGAGCAAGACCGCAAGACCAGCCTCGCGGATCATGCGAAGAAGCTGGAGCGCATCACCTTCCACGAGAAACTCGGCACCGTCGCCGACAAGGTCGAGCGCGTCGCGAAACTCGCCCGTTGGTTGGTGGAGGAGGGGATCGTCGGTGCTAGTGCTCCGGCGAAAGCCGGAGCCCAGGGTGACGAAGCGCAACCTAACTCTGGGCTCCTGCCTTTGCAGGAGCACTGCGGGGCGGAACTCGCCACCCTAGCCGAACAGGCGGCGCGCCTGTGCAAGGCCGACCTTGTCACCGAAATGGTCGGCGAGTTTCCCGAACTGCAGGGCGTCATGGGCGGCTACTATGCCCGCGCCGAGGACTTGCCGGACGCCGTCGCCGACGCCATCCGCGACCATTACAAGCCGGTCGGGCAGGGCGACGATGTGCCGACTGCGCCGGTTACGGTGGCAGTGAGTTTGGCGGATAAGCTGGATACGATTACATCGTTTTTCGGAATTGATGAGAAACCGACCGGTTCAAAAGATCCCTTTGCTCTCCGACGGGCGGCATTGGGTATTATTCAGTTGGTCATAAAAAATGATCTGCGTCTTCGTCTGCTTGATCTCATCATTTATGTAAGTCGCGGCAATGAGGGAGATTTCACTCAGCGTTTTGTGTTCGAGGATAATTTTCGTGACTGGTTGAAAGCAGGCGGCGAAGGTGACTTGGCTGCCGTGAATGGCATTCTCCTTCGAGGCAATGGCCTTGCGCTCTTGGACTTCTTCGCTGACCGCCTGAAGGTCCAGCAGAAGGAAGCCGGCGTTCGCCACGACCTGATCGACGCGGTGTTCGCGATCGGGGGCGAGGACGATCTCGTCCGCTTGCTCGCTCGCGTGAAGGCGCTCCAGTCCTTCGTTGCGACCGACGATGGCGCGAATTTGCTTGCGGGCTACAAGCGCGCGGCAAACATCCTCAAGAAGGATGCGCCCGACCTTTCCTCCGCCCGTCACCCCGGCCTTGAGCCGGGGTCCCGCTTCTTTGACGACGCGGAAGGTAGCGGGACCCCGGATCAGGTCCGGGGTGACGATGCGGCGGATGCGCTTTCCTACACCCCCGAGCCCGCCGAAGCCGATCTCATTACCGCGCTCGATGCCGCCGAACCCCGCGCCGCCCAGGCCGTAGCGGAGGAGCGGTTCGAGGATGCAATGGCGGCGCTCGCGACGCTGCGCGCGCCTATCGATGCTTTCTTCGACAGCGTGACCGTCAACGATCCCGATCCGGACAAGCGCGCGAGTCGCCTTGCCCTGCTGGCAAGGGTTCGTGACGCAGTGCACAATGTCGCCGACTTTTCGAAGATTGCGGGTTGAGGCAAGAAGCTTGCAAAGGTGACAAGAATTTTGATGAGGCGGGTGGGATATGCCTATCCTGCCACGCATTGAGCCGCTAATTGCGGTAATATTATTGCAACGCACAAAACTCGGCAATCAGTGCAGGGAGAGCCGGAACATGGTGAAGACACAAGAGGCCCAGATGAACAGCATGACCCGCTATGTCTATCGGTTCGGCGGTGGCGTGAATGACGGGGGCGAGGGCGACAAGAATCTTCTGGGCGGCAAGGGCGCCAATCTGGACGGCATGGCCGCGATCGGCTTGCCGGTGCCGCCGGGCTTCACCATCACGACCGAAATGTGCACGCGCTATTATCAGGATGGCGGCGTCTATCCAGACAGCCTGCGCGATGAAGTGGCGAACGGCATCGCCCATATCGAAAGCGTGACCGGCAAGACGTTCGGCGACAAGGCCGACCCACTGCTGGTATCGGTCCGTTCGGGCGCGCGCATTTCGATGCCCGGCATGATGGATACGGTGCTGAACCTTGGCCTGAACGATGAAACCGTGCTCGGCCTCGCCGCTGCGTCGGGCGATGAGCGTTTCGCCTGGGACAGCTATCGCCGCTTCATTCAGATGTATTCGGACGTGGTGCTGGAACTCGACCATGGCGCGTTCGAGGAAGCGCTGGAAATCGCCAAGGAAGATCAAGGCTATACGCTCGACACCGAAATGAGCGCCGACGACTGGAAGGCGCTCGTCACCGAATATAAGGCGCTTGTTGCAAAGCTGTGGAACAAGCCCTTCCCGCAGGATGTGCATGATCAGCTCTGGGGTGCGATCAGCGCTGTGTTCGGGTCCTGGCAGGCGGATCGCGCCAAGGTCTATCGCCGCCTGAACTCGATCCCGGGCGACTGGGGCACGGCGGTCAATGTGCAAGCGATGGTATTCGGCAATATGGGCGACACGTCGGCCACGGGCGTCGCCTTCACCCGCGATCCCGCGACGGGCGAGAACGCCTATTATGGCGAATATCTGATCAACGCGCAGGGCGAGGATGTGGTCGCGGGTATCCGTACGCCGCAATATCTCACCAAGGCCGCGCGCGAGCGGGCAGGGGCAAAGCCGCTGTCGATGGAAGAGGCGATGCCCGAAACCTACGCCGAACTGGCGCGGGTGTTCGAAATCCTCGAAACCCATTATCGCGACATGCAGGACATTGAGTTCACGGTGCAGCAGGGCAAGCTGTGGATGCTCCAGACCCGCTCGGGCAAGCGCACGGCCAAGGCCGCGCTGAAGATCGCGGTCGACATGGCGCATGAGGGGCTGATCTCCGAAGAGGAAGCCGTCGCGCGCGTCGATCCCGCCGCGCTCGATCAATTGCTGCACCCCACGCTGGATCCCGACGCCCCGCGCGACGTGCTGACCAAGGGATTGCCCGCCTCGCCGGGTGCGGCGAGCGGCCTCATCGTGTTTGATGCCGATACCGCCGAGCGGCGCAACGAATTGGGTGACGCGGTTATCCTGGTCCGCGTGGAAACCAGCCCCGAGGATATTCACGGCATGCACGCGGCCAAGGGCATCCTGACCGCGCGTGGCGGCATGACCAGCCATGCCGCTGTCGTGGCGCGTGGGATGGGGCGTCCGTGCGTGTCGGGCGCGGGCGGCTTGTCGATCGACAATGCCAGGAAGATCCTCCGCATCGGTTCGCGCGAGTTGAAGGAAGGCGATGTCCTGACGATCGACGGCGCGACCGGTGAGGTCATGGCGGGCGAAGTGCCGACCGTGCAACCTGAACTGGCCGGAGATTTCGGCACGCTGATGGAGTGGGCCGACAAGGTTCGTCGCCTCAAGGTGCGCGCCAACGCGGAAACTCCGCTCGATTGCCAGACTGCACGCGATTTCGGTGCGGAGGGCGTCGGCCTGTGCCGGACGGAACATATGTTCTTCGATGCGGCGCGCATCACCGCCGTGCGCGAGATGATCCTGGCCGACAGCGAGAAGGGGCGCCGTGCCGCGCTTGACAAGCTGCTGCCCGAACAACGCGACGATTTCGCCCAGATTTTCATGGTGATGGCCGGCCTGCCCGTCACTATCCGCCTGCTCGATCCGCCGCTGCACGAATTCCTGCCCCATGGAGAGGCGGAATTCGAGGAGGTGGCCAAGGCCGCCGGCGTCGGTGTCGAGGCGTTGAAGCGCCGCGCGAGCGAACTGCATGAATTCAACCCTATGCTCGGCCATCGTGGCTGCCGCCTGGGGGTGACCTATCCTGAAATTTACGAGATGCAGGCCCGCGCCATTTTCGAGGCCGCGTTGCTGGTGAAGCAGCGCAGCGGCGAAGCACCGATCCCCGAAATCATGATCCCGCTCGTCGCCACCCGCAAGGAACTGGAACTGATGAAGGCGATCGTCGATCAGGTCGCAAAGGATGTCTTCGCCGAACAGGACGCATCGGTCGAATATCTGGTCGGCACGATGATCGAGCTGCCGCGCGCTGCGCTCAAGGCCGGGGAAATCGCCGAAGTTGGCGAATTCTTCTCCTTCGGCACCAATGACCTTACGCAAACCACCATCGGCATCAGCCGCGACGACGCCGGCCGCTTCCTGACGCAATATGTGGACAAGGGCATTTTTGCCCGTGATCCTTTCGTCAGCATCGACGTAGAGGGCGTAGGCGAGTTGATCGAGCTGGCGGCCGAGCGCGGCCGCGCGACCCGCACCGGCATCAAGCTTGGCATTTGCGGCGAACATGGGGGCGATCCCGCGTCGATCGCTTTCTGTGAGAAAACCGGGCTCGATTATGTCTCGGCCTCGCCCTACCGCGTGCCGATCGCCCGACTAGCGGCCGCCCAGGCGGCATTGGCGAGCAAATGACAAAAAAGGGCGGGAGTAAATGCTCCCGCCCTTTCTCGTGATCACATGGGTTTGAGGCGGCTTACGCTGATCCGGTAAGGCGACCCAGCAGGCCCGGCTTGTCGCCGCGCTCAAGCGACCGTGCCTGACCCCGCCAGTCCTCATGCGCGATGGTGCCGGGCTTCAATCCTAGGCGTGCTTCCAGCGTGGCTTCCTGTTCCGCGCTCAATCCGGCGATCTGGCCGTAGCGGTGATAGCCGGCTTCGTTCAACGCAACTTCCTGCGCCTGCGTCAGACCCGTGATCCGGCTGAGGTCATCCCGACCATGGACCGCGCCGCCAACAGCAGTAGCCGTGCCCGGGCCGATCGGCCCGCTATGCCGTTCCAGCTCGGCGATGCGCGCATTGGCTGCCTCTAGGCGGGCATCGCGCTCCCGGATCGCGCCGTCCCGCTCCTTCAAAACGGTGCGATGCGCGATCTGCTCGTCGCGCCAGAGCCGCTTATATTTGCCGCGCCCGCTCATCATCAGCCCGAGTAACCAGCCAACGATCAGGGCGATCAACAACAGCGCCAGGTCATTTATGGTGAAGCTCATGATGGCCTCCTTTCCTGCGGCTTGAACGGCGGACGGACGCAAAGGTTGCCCCATGCTCGCGCAGGCGGATCGAGCGGAAGGAAAAGTGTAAAAAAGGCTTGCCCAATCGGCCGGGCGCTTCTATCTGCGCCTCTCCAACGCACCCGTAGCTCAGCTGGATAGAGCATCAGACTACGAATCTGAGGGTCGGACGTTCGAATCGTTCCGGGTGCGCCATTTGGAAACAGGCAGTGCGGCTTTCAGCCGGCTGCCGGAAATCGGCACCCGTAGCTCAGCTGGATAGAGCATCAGACTACGAATCTGAGGGTCGGACGTTCGAATCGTTCCGGGTGCGCCATTTCCCTCATGGGGCGGCGGTGGCTGCCTTTTTCCTATTTGTTTTCCCCCCTGGCCAGCGCGACCATGGCGTCAATGTCGCAATGCCGTTCCAGATGCGCGGCAAGCGCATCCAGAGCATCCTCGACTGATCTGCCATAATCGGCTTGGGCCGACGTCGCACCAATGCGTTGCAGCAAGGCGGCGCGCAATTGCGTGCTGGCGAGAAGGCCATGGACATAGCTCCCCATCACGCGCCCGTCCGGGCTGATCGCCCCGTCCGGCTTGTTTCCCAGCATCGCAAAGGGTCGCGCGCAGCCTGGCCCCTCGGTGCGACCCATATGCATTTCATAGCCGTGAAAATCTGCTGTCAGCGCGCGGCCGCGGACTTGTTCCAGCGTCTTGGCACCGGCAAGAATGGTGTCCACCTCAAGCAGGCCCAAACCGTTGATCTCGCGCACCGAGCCTTCGATGCCGTCGGGATCGCGGATCGTCCGGCCCAGCATCTGATAGCCGCCGCAAAGCCCCAGCACGGCGCCGCCTCTGTGATGATGCGCGCGTATGTCGATATCCCAGCCCTGTTCGACCATCGCGAGCATGTCCGCGATCGTCGCCTTCGACCCGGGCAGGATCACGAGCGCAGCATCACCCGGAATGGGTTGGCCAGGCCCGATCATGCGTAGGTCGACGGCCGGCTCCAGCTTCAACGGGTCGAGATCATCGAAATTGGAGATGCGCGGTAATACTGGGCAGGCGATGACGATCGGCGCTTCTATGGAGGCAACTGGGCGCTCGAGCACCACCGCATCTTCACTGGGTAGCCGCGCGACGGCATTCAGCCAGGGAACGACGCCGAAGCCCCGCCAGCCCGAACGCTCCTCAATCTGGCGATAGCCATCCTCGAACAGGGACAGGTCGCCACGGAATTTGTTGATCAGGAAGCCGCGGATCATGGCTGCATCGGCGGCATCGAGCACGGCGCGCGTGCCGACGACCGCCGCGATAACACCGCCCCTGTCTATGTCGCCGACCAATATGACGGGAACATCGGCGGCGCGCGCAAAGCCCATATTGGCGATATCGCCAGCGCGCAGATTGATTTCGGCAGGGGAGCCAGCGCCCTCCACCACGACGATGTCACATTGGCCGCGCAGCCGGTGATAGCTTTCAAGCACTTCGTCCAGCAGCGCGCCGCGAGCGGCTCGGAAATTGCCCGATCCCAATGTCCCGCGCACCTGCCCATGCACGATCAGTTGGGAACTGCGGTCGGCCTGCGGTTTCAGCAGCACCGGGTTCATGTCCGTATGCGCGGGAACGCCGCAGGCTATCGCCTGGAGTGCCTGGGCGCGGCCAATTTCTCCGCCATCGACTGTGACAGCCGCGTTGTTCGACATATTCTGGGGTTTGAAGGGGCGCACGTTATGGCCCCGAAGCCTCAATGCGCGGCACAGCCCCGCGACCAGAACCGATTTGCCGACGTCAGAGCCGGTCCCCTGCAACATGATCGCGCCCATCGCGCGCTCTTGCCCGACCGGGACCGGCAGTGCAACTCAAAGCCCGCGCTGATACTCCACAGCGTCAATGATCTTACCGCCGGCCATGAATACCGCGCCCGTACAGGCCAACGCCAGCAACTGGCCGCCGAAACCGGGATATTGCTGGACGTAAACGGCGCCACGTTCGGTCGCGCCAAGCGCGAGCGCATAGATGATCAGAAACGCCTCGAACTTGGTCTTGATCGTAAAAAGGCCCTTGATCCGTTCCATCATCGTCCCATTGGCTGGTCGCCCCGTCAGGGAAGAAGATCGCCCGAAAGCTGCAAATGGTCAACAAGCGTTAACCATGATTGCTCGATCCGGGCGATAAGGCGAGTGTCGCCCAAGTCATCCGGCGCGATTTCCTCTGGCCAGTAGGTCGCGACGATCCGGGCGATTTCGTCCAGCTTGCGCTCGTCGAGCAAAAAGCGCGGGTCGATTGTGGCCGGATCAGCCACCACGCGCAGCCGCAGGCAGGCCGGACCACCGCCATTGGCCATGGACTGGCGGACATCCACGGGAATGAGGCGGCGAATCGGGCCATTGCCCGCGATCATCTGCTGCAACCAGGTCCACACGGCTGGCGTATCTTTGGCCTCTGTCGGCAGCACCAACGCCATGACGCCGTCGGGCAGGGTAACGAGCTGCGCGTTGAAGAGGTAGCTGCGGATCGCATCGGCCAGGCTGACGGCGCTCGCCGGCACTTCGACGATCTCCACGCAGGGCAGCGCGTCCCGCAGGGCGGTATAGAAGGCGTCCTTGTCCGCGAAGGCCTGCTCATGGGTAAAGAGCACGCGCTCATTCGCAACCGCGACCACGTCGTTATGGAATGCGCCGGCGGCGATCGCTTCCTCCGATTGCTGGACGAACAGGCTGCGCGCTGGGTCCAGACCATGCAGCCGCGCGACCGCCTTGCTGGCCTCCACATGCTGGCGGGCGGGGAAGGGGCCGCCCGACTGGCCATAGACGAAGACCTCTACCCCCGGCACGTCATGGCGTTCGGCCAGGCGCATGTGATTGGCCGCGCCTTCATCGCCAAAGGGTGGGGGCACAGGATCATGCACGGCAAAGCTGCGTGTATCGGAAAAGGCCAGGCGCAGCTGCGCCAGTGTCTGGGGCCATTCATGGCTGCGATGCGGCATGGTGACGAGATTGGCGACGGTCATGTGCGTGCGCCCATCGCGCGTATCGGCAGCAGGAGACACCGTCGCCGCATTGGCCGCCCACATTGAGGAGGCTGACATGGCGGCGGCGCGAATATGCGGCTCGGCGCCGGACACATCGGTCCCCAACCGAGCCAGCCAGTCGCCATCGGGGCGCCATTGCGGCAGGAAGAGGCCCTGCTTCAGGCCGAGCGCCACATTGCCCCGCATCTTTTCCAGTCCCTGCAAGGCGGCGGCGCGGGGCTGCGACACTGCGCCAGCATTGCGCGCGGAAGCAAGGTTGCCGAGGCTGAGGCCCGCATAATTGTGACTGGGACCGATGAGACCGTCAAAATTGATTTCGGTGGTGGTCATGCCCGACCCGCCATGGTGAAGCGGTCCCCAATTCCAAGGCCGATCCGCTTGACGCTTTCGGCGTCGAGCGAAATGGCACCATCCGCGTCTTCTTCGATAAGCCCCCAGGTGCAGCGATAATCGGCAAGCTGCCCGCAGGCTATCAGCATTTTCTGCCCGCCGCTTTCATGCGTCGCGGCCAGCGTGACGTCGCGCGCGGCGGCGATGGTTTTTAACTGATCGACCTGACCAACCATGGTCGGCCCCCCGTCGAAAATATCGACATAGCCGGCATTTTCAAACCCTTCGGTTTCCAGCATCCGCATCGCAGCGCGCCCATTGGGGTGGGGCAGGCCAATGACAGCGCGGGCACTATCGGTCAGCATCGCGGTGTAGATGGGCGTCTTGGGCATCAGGTCGGCGATGAACTGGTTGCCGTTGACGGCGTTGAATTCATCGGCCTCCTGAAAGTTCATGCCGAAGAACCGGCCCGCCAAGCCATCCCAAAAGGGCGACCCGCCCGCCTCGTCAATGACGCCGCGCAGTTCGGCGATGACCCGGTCGCCAAAGCGCGCGCGGTGATTGCGGATATAGAGGTAGCGGCTGCGCGCGAGCAACAGCCCCAGGCCTTCCGCCCGTTCGCGCGGATGAAGAAACAGGCCGCCCACTTCGACGGACCCTTCCAGATCGGTGGTCAGCGAAAGCATCTGCGCGCGAAAGGTGCGGCCCAGTTCGCGACTATGCTGGGTCAGCATGCCAAGACGGTAGGAATAAAAGGGCCAGTTTTGCCCGACGGTCGAGAAAATCTGGCATGTGCCGCGCACTTGCCCGGTTTCGACATTCTCCAGCACCATGACGATCAATTCGTCCTCGATGCCGTCGCTCGTGCGCGCGAGCGCCTTTTCCGTCCGTTCAAGCTTCGCCGACAGGGACGCACGATCGGGCGGCAAATTCGTAAATCCGCCGCCAGTCAGCTTGGCCATTTCATAAAGCGTCTGCAAATCGTCCGCGCGCGCGATGCGCATGATGAAGCTCAAGCGGTCATCCTCTCTCTTGTCCCGGTTGAAACTGGCCCTGCGCGATACGCCACAGGGAAAGCGCCGACAGCCGCGCGCGTTCGGGCAGGCTGTCGGTCAATAGAAATTCCGCGTCGCTGTGAATGCTGCCACCGCGCACGCCCATGGTATCGACAACCGGTACGCCGCAGGCGGCAATATTATTACCATCGCACACCCCGCCCGTATCGCGCCATCCGATCGACAGGCCAAGGTCTGCGCCGCATTGCGTGACCAAGCCGAACAGCCGTTCGGCCTTGGCGTCCATGGGCTTGGGCGGGCGGCCAAACCCGCCGTGAAGGTGGAGCGAGACGTCATGATCACGCGCGATGTCGGCCATGACGCGATCGATCAAGGCGCGCGCTGCCTGTTCGTCATCGGGCGTGCGAGGGCGGAAATTGACGCGCAGGACGGCATGGTCTGGCACGACATTGTTTGGACCGCCACCATCAATCCTGGCCGGGTTGCAGGAAAAGCCGGATCCGCTGGCGGCCTTGAGGCGCAGGGCCAGGTCCGCCGCTGCGAGCAGGGCGTTGCGGCCATCGTCGGGGTTGCGACCGGCATGGGCGCTGCGGCCCGTGACGATCACGGAAAAATTACCGCTGCCCGCTCGCGCGCCCGCCAAAGTCCCGTCCGGCAGCGCCGGTTCATAGGTGAAGGCGGCCAATTTGCCTGCCGCCCTGTCGCGCAGCAACGCGGCTGACGATGCGCTGCCCACTTCTTCGTCGCTGTTGATGACCACGTCATAGCCGACATGATCGACAACGCCGGTCCATTCCATTGCTGACAGCGCAGCGAGCATGACCGCTATGCCGCCTTTCATGTCCGCGACGCCAGGTCCATTGAGGATGCCGGGTTCCAGCCAGCGCTGGTTCTGAAACGGATGATCGATCGCGAAGACCGTATCCATATGCCCGGTCAGCAACAGGCGTGTGGATGCCGCGGGCCGCACGGATAGGAGCAGATGCTGACCATGGGCGAGCGGCTGTACGCGGCCATCGGGCGCGACGCTTTCTACGGGGGCGGGATCAACAAGCGTCACGTCGCCGGGCAGGGCGCTGAATGCGTCGGCCAGCATCGTCGCCATGTGCGCAAGGCCGTCGATATTGCGCGATCCGCTGTTGATCATCGCCCATCGCTGCACCTGATCCAGCATCGGCGCGGCCGCCGCATGGTCCAGCAGTCGTTCTTCTTCCACAGACAATCGGGTCATGCCATTTGTCTATCAGAGGCCGGAACGGCGCTCCACCCCCGCACGAAAATTACGCATGTCAGAAATCATATGTCAGGGTCAGACGGCTCAGCGTATCGAAGTCGCGGGCGGCCAATACTGTTTCAGATTCATATTGGATGTTGTAGGAAAAGGCAGCCGACCAGCGGGTGCTCACTTTTGTTTCCAGCGAAGTCAGGGCGTTGAGTGTATAGACGTCGCTTTCGGCATAGCCAGATGCGGTCTGCTTGAAGGTCAGCGTCGGACTGGCGCGCCAGGCCAGCGCCATGGATCCGCGCGCGCCCAATTTGGTTTCGCGTTCTCCGATTAGATATTTCACATGACGTATCGATGGGCCGATGTCGGCCGACAGATCCACAGGCTTGCTGACGATCAGCTTGTACCCGATTCCTGCCGACGCGGTGTAGCGCTCGTCATAACCGATTGATGTGTCCCGTTCGAACTGCGCCAGGCCGTAGGCGAAGCCGCGCGGATCGAACTCGTAACGTGGTTCATAGCCGGCAAAATAGCGTTCGCGCGATGTGACGCCATTGGCGCGGCGGTAATCCGCGCTCGCTGTCAGTTTATGCGTCCACTGGATGCCGGTGCGTGTCGCAGTGGCCGATGCGCTGATGCCCAGTTCGCTGGTCGACCCGGTCGAACGGAAACCTCCGGCCTCGATCCGGCCGGTCCACAGATCGCCGATGCCGGCTTCGCGGATGACGGTTTCGTGCGTCGCCTTGGTTCGTTCTTTCCAGCTGTTGACCATCCTCTGAATCTGATCGGCGGATTGAGGATTTGTCTGCTTGGCGATCTTCGCGACGGTCGCGATGTCGGTTTCGTTGCCATTGGCGATCGCCGCTTCCAGCATTTCGCGAACGGATGCGGGCAGCAATGCGTCCTCGGCGGCGTCGGCGGTGACGGGCAGGACGACGAGGGACAGCGATAACGGTAACAGAAGAGCGCGCATGGCGCCTTCATATCGTCTCGACAGCGAAAATTAACCCCCTTAGCGGCGGATTGATCAGATAAGCGCCCGGAATTCCTGCACGATGTCGCGATAGAGCTTGCGCTTGAACGGGACGATGAGGTCCGGCAGCGTTTCCGGCGCAGCCCATTTCCAGGCTCGGAACTCGGGATGATCGGTTGCGATGTCGATATCGCTGTCCTGTCCCAGAAAGCGGGCGAGGAACCAATATTGTCGCTGGCCGCGATATTTGCCGCCCCAAAGCTTTCCGATCAGTTCGGGCGGCAGGTCGTAGAAATGCTCATCCTTCGCCTTGGCGATGATGTCGACATGCGTGCGATCAATGCCCGTTTCCTCGCGCAGTTCGCGCAACGCTGCTGTCCTGGCATCTTCCCCCTCGTCAATGCCACCCTGCGGCATTTGCCAGGCCTCGACGACATTATCGAGTCGTTGGCCGACAAAGACCTTTCCTTCCGTATTGACGAGCATGATGCCGACGCAGGGGCGATACCCCATTTCCTGTTCCTTGGACGCCAAAGTCGTAAGTCCCCAGTTGCCATAGTTCTGACGGCTCGTCCTCAAGGCCGCCTTCGGCGTCTCAAAGACGCTGCGCGACGATAAACCGGGCTTCTGGCGCCGTCCATGGGCCGAATCGGCCCCGCATCTCTCCCGCATGGCGAATTGCGACAAGCTGCCCTAATGGACGCTTGGAACCGGGATATGTTGCCCGGCATTGGATACGAATGACCGCTCCCGTGCTGCTCTGGTTCCGCCAGGATCTTCGCCTTTCCGATCAGGCCGCTCTCATCGCCGCAGCGTCTGAGGGGCCGGTTGTCCCGGTCTATGTGCTGGATGACGATACACCGCGGCAATGGGTGATGGGCGGGGCTTCCCGCTGGTGGTTGCACCATAGTCTGGCCAGCCTGGACAGGGCGTTGCGGGAAAAGGGGTCACGTCTGACCCTGCGCCGTGGCAAAAGCGCCGATGTGCTTCAGGCATTGGCAAAAGAATGCGGAGCGGGACGCGTCCATGCGCTGCACCATTATGAACCCTGGTGGCGCAATGCGGAAAAGGCCGTCGCCAAGGCGCTGGACCTTTGCCTGCATGATGGCATCTTGCTGCTGCCGCCAGGTGCGGTGCGAACAGGATCGGGAGGCATCTATAAAATCTATACGCCGTTCGCCCGTGCCGTCATGGAACAGATGCCGCCGGCAGCCCCGAACCGGACCCCCGCCACCATCGACGCGCCGGAATCCTGGCCGGAAACCGACCGGTTGAGCGATTGGGGCCTGTTGCCGACCAAGCCTGACTGGGCCGGCGGTTTCAAAAAGGACTGGACGCCCGGCGAGGACGGCGCGCGGGCCAATGTCGCCGCGTTCATCGACGAGGTTGGGGATTATCCTACCGGGCGCAACCTGCCCTCAGTCGAGGGGACGTCCCGCCTGTCGCCCCACCTTCACTATGGCGAAGTCTCTCCTGCCTATGTCTGGCACCGGGTGACGGCTTCCAACGCAGACGCGGAGATATTCCTCAAGGAACTGATCTGGCGGGATTATACCCATACGCAAATTTGCGAGATGCCCGCCTATGGGTCGAAAAATGCGCGCGATGACTTCGACCGGATGGATTGGCGAGACTTGCGGGAGGCGCGGGGCGATTTCGTCGCCTGGAAGAAGGGGCGCACCGGCTATCCCATTGTCGACGCTGGCATGCGGCAATTATGGACCACTGGATGGATGCATAACCGTGTGCGCATGATCGCGGCCAGCTTCCTAATCAAGCATCTGCTGATCGACTGGCGACATGGCGCGAAATGGTTCTGGGATACGCTGGTCGACGCGGATTATGCCAATAACAGCGTCAATTGGCAGTGGGTCGCCGGCAGCGGGATCGACGCCAATATGTTCAGCCGCATCATGGCGCCGCTGACCCAGTCCGAAAAGTTCGATGCAGGCGATTATATTCGCCAATGGGTGCCTGAATTAGCCGCCTTGTCGAATGAGGTCATTCATGATCCCGATGCCCATGACGCTCGGCCGGACGATTATCCAGCCAAGATCATAGGCCACAGGGCGGGGCGCGAACGCGCGCTGGCGGCCTATCGTCGCATCAAGGGATGATTGCAGCGCGCGATGGCTTGCGGCAGGATCGCAGCCATGAACGCGACCGATCCCCGCCGCGGCCGACAGGCCCCGTCCGTCTTCAGGCAATCCCGCATTACGGGGAGCGCTGGCATCTCTCGTTGGATTGCGCCCCTGTTTCATCAGATGCTGGACCGGATCGACCAGGGTCTTGAGGCGGGATCACTGGAAGCAGACCTGCCGGATGGTACGCGCCGACTGCTGGGCGGTCGGGCGGCAGGACCCGATTGCGTCGTTCATCTGCATAGCTGGCGCGCTCTGGTGCGATTGGCGACCGGCGGCTCGGCGGGCTGGTATCGCGCCTGGGCTGCGGGTGAATGGGCCAGTCCTGATCCGGTGCCGCTCTTTGCCCTTTTCATGCGCAATGCCGTCAGCCTGGGCCAGCTTGCCAGGCCGCGTGGGCCAACCCGATGGATTGGCCGCATATGGCACTGGCTGCGCCGCAACAGCAGGGCGGGGTCACGGCACAATATCGCCTTTCATTATGATCTGGGCAATGATTTCTACCAGCCTTGGCTGGATGAAGACATGCATTATTCCAGTGGCTTGTTCGCCGATACGGACAATTGGTTGGAGCCGTTGGAAGCCGCGCAGAGACGCAAGGTTGATGCCATACTCGATCGCCTGACCCTCAAGGATGGCGATGCATTGCTGGAAATTGGATGCGGTTGGGGCGGGCTGGCGGAGCGGGCAATGGAACGGCGAGCGCTGCGCTACACTGGCCTGACGCTGTCGAGCGAGCAGGCCGACTATGCCCGCGACCGGCTGGGGTCAGGGGCCAGCGTGGAGTTGATGGATTATCGCGACGCGAGGGGCATCTATGACGGCATTGCCAGCGTCGAGATGGTGGAGGCGGTGGGGCAGCGTTACTGGCCCGATTATCTTGCAGCCATTTATCGGCTTCTGAAACCTGGCGGCCGCGCTGCGATCCAGTATATCCTGATCGACGACGCGATTTTCGAGCGCTATGCGCGCGGCGTCGATTTCATCCAGACCTATATCTTTCCCGGCGGCATGCTGATTTCGGAAAGCCGTTTCCGGCGCATTGCGCAGGAGATGGGGCTTGAATGGCGCGACGAACGCAGGTTCGGCCTACATTATGCCGAAACGCTGCGCCGTTGGCGGCAGTGCTTTGATCGCGCCATTGAAGAAGGACGGCTGCCAGCCGGTTTTGACCAGCATTTCGTTGCGTTGTGGCGCTATTATCTGATGTATTGCGAGGGCGGGTTTCGCGGCGGCGGCATCGATGTCGCGCAGGTGACATTGGTGAAGCCTGCGTAACGCTCAGCCGTCGACGCGCATGCGGTGGCCCGTCGGCGTATCGCGCACCACCAGATCGACGATGGCGTCGGCCACTGTTTCGGGACCTTTGAGCGTGGCGGGATCTTCGCCGGGATAGGCGCGGGCGCGCATGGCCGTGCGGGTCGCGCCGGGATCGACGATATGGGTGCGGATAGCGGAAATGTTCCGCACTTCCTCTCCATAGGCGCCAATCAGCGTCTCCAGCGCCGCCTTGGACGCGCCATAGGCGCCCCAATAGGCGCGCGGTGCCGTTCCGACCGAGGATGTCAATGCGACGACGCGCGCGTCGCTGCTTGCGCGTAGCATGGAATCGAACGCTGCGATCAATGCCTGAGGTGCGGCGATATTGAGCGTCAGCAGGCGCGCAAATTCCTTAGCGTCGATCGCCTGCACAGCAGCCAGCGACCCCAGCGTCGCAGCATTTAGGACCATGATATCCAGCGCGGACCAGCGGCCCCCGATCGCCTGCGCCAGGCGGCCGACGCTGTCGCCGTCGATCAGGTCCAGCGGCGCAATAGTCGCGCTGCCGCCGGTGGCATGGATACGCTCTTCCACTTCCTCCAGCGCGCCGGGCGTTCGCGCGGTCAAAATGACGTGCGCGCCTGCCGTGGCAAGCGCTTCGGCCGTAGCGGCGCCAATGCCCCGACTGGCGCCGGTGACGAGTGCCAGCTTGCCGGTAAGAGGAAGGTTGGACATGGCACTCCCGTCATTGCCGGCCGGGGGCCGGACTTGTCATTTGTTTGGAAAGAAGGGGCGGCCATGGCGGGCTGCCCCTTTACGCGTGTCAGACGACCCGTTCGGCCAGCAGTTCGAACTGGTTCTGAACCACAGCTTCGTCCTGATCGGTCAGCGTGGTCGGATAATCGCCGGTGAAGCAGGCGTCGCAATATTGTGGCCGTATGTCGGCCCGCTTCGCTTCGCCCAATGCCTTGTACAGGCCGTCGATCGAGATGAAGGACAGGCTGTCGGCGTGAATGAAGTCCTGCATGCCGCCAATGTCGAGCCGGTGGGCGAGCAGCTTGGTGCGCTCAGGCGTGTCTACGCCATAGAAGCAGCTATGCTTGGTCGGCGGCGATGCGATGCGCATATGAACTTCGGCAGCGCCGGCCTCACGCATCATCTGCACGATCTTGAGCGAGGTGGTGCCGCGTACGATCGAATCGTCGATCAGCACGATGCGCTTGCCCGCGATCAGCGCGCGATTGGCATTGTGCTTGAGCTTCACGCCCAAGTGACGGACCTTATCGCCCGGCTGGATGAAGGTGCGGCCGATATAGTGCGACCGGATGATGCCCAGCTCGAAGGGAATGCCCGATTCCTGAGCATAGCCAATGGCGGCAGGCACGCCGCTATCAGGCACGGGGATGACGTAATCGGCCTCGACGGGGTTTTCGATCGCCAGCTGCGCGCCAATCGCCTTGCGCACCGAATAGACGCTGGAGCCGTCCACGATCGAATCGGGCCGGCTAAAATAGACATGCTCGAAGATGCAGGGGCGTGGATGGGTTTCGCCGAAGGGGCGGTGGGACCGGATTTCACCACTGTTGGTGACGATGACCAACTCGCCCGGTTCGACGGTGCGGACATAATCCGCGCCCACCACATCGAGCGCCACCGTTTCCGACGCGAAGATGGTTGCGTCGCCCAGCGTGCCCATGACCAGCGGGCGGATGCCCAGCGGATCACGGCAAGCGATCATGCCTTCGGGCGTCATGACGATCAGCGAATAGGCGCCTTCCACCTGCTTGAGGGCGTCGATGAATTTGTCCAGCAGCGTCCGGTAGCTGGACGTGGCCACGAGATGGATGATGACTTCGGTGTCGGACGTCGACTGGAAGATAGAGCCGCGACGAATCAATTCGCGGCGCAACTTCATCGCGTTGGAGATATTGCCGTTATGCGCCACGGAGAAGCCGCCGGAATTGAGTTCGGCATATAGCGGCTGCACGTTGCGCAGCGATGTTTCGCCGGTGGTGGAATAGCGAACATGGCCGCAGGCGCTCTCGCCCGGGAGGCTGCGAATCACATCGTCGCGGTCGAAATTCCCCGCGACATGCCCCATCGCCCGATGGGTATGGAATTCGTGGCCGTCCCAGCTGGTGATGCCGGCGGCCTCCTGGCCGCGATGCTGGAGCGCGTGGAGGCCGAGCGCGACGATAGCGGAGGCCGTTTCCGCGCGCGAGACGCCGAAAATGCCGCATTCCTCGCGCAACTTGTCGTCGTCGAAGGGATTTGTCGTGATCATGGGTGCGAACCGGTTCCGTTGCCGTTCTTGCCGCCCGTCCGGGCCGCCTTTGAGCGCGCATATAGTCGCTTGAGGGCGGTTTGTCGCCTCCTTGTCACAAAAAACCGGCTAAACGCCAACAACGCTGCGTTTCTCGCTCTGCGCTATCGGCAAAAAGCCCTACTGGCGCAGTCCGTTCGGCGCAGCTACACACGCAGCCCTGATGCATCGTTTCGCCAACCCCGCCCGCTTCTTGAAGATCGCGCGTCCATTAACGCTGTGGCTGTTCTGGCCCGGACTGATGCTGATCCTGATCGGCGCGGTTTGCGGACTGCTGGTGACGCCGGCCGATTATCTTCAAGGACAGACGGTACGCATTCTCTATATCCATGTCCCTGCCGCATGGCTGGGCATGGGCGGCTGGACGGGGATCGCCCTTGCCGCTCTGATGCAGCTGGTTTGGCGACATCCGCTTGCAGCCATAGCGGGGCGGGCGATCGCGGCGCCCGGCGCCCTGTTCACGGCCATCTGCCTGGCGACCGGCTCCATCTGGGGGCGGCCGACCTGGGGCACCTGGTGGGAATGGGACGGGCGCATGACATCCATGCTGGTGCTGCTGTTCCTCTATCTGGGCTATATCGCGCTGGCCAATGCCAGCGCCCGCGACGGGCAGGGCGGCGTCAGCAGCGTGACCGCGATCTTTGGACTGGTCGGCGCGGTCAACATTCCTATCATCAACCGATCCGTGGTGTGGTGGAACAGCCTGCACCAAGGGCCGAGCATCACGATGCGTGGCTCTACCATCGAAACGGCGCTGCTGTGGCCTTTGGGCCTGACTTTGCTGGGCTTCTCCCTCTGGTTCGGCGCGATCGTGCTGATGCGGATGCGCGCGATCCTGGCGCAGAACAAGGTTGAGGCGCGGATGCAGCGTCTGGCGAGAGGATAAAATGAACCAGTGGGCCTTCGTGATTGCCGCCTATGCCGTGACGGCGATCGCGACAATTGTCATGAGTTTCCTAAACTGGCGCGCGATGGCGTGCGCTGAACGCGCAGCGGAACGGCTGTCGGACAGACCATGAAGGCAAAGCATCAAAGGCTGATGCTGGCGCTTGTTGCGCTGGCTGCCATCGTCGGCGCGGGGTTGCTCGCCGCGTCGGCGCTCAAGGACGAAGCCGCCTATTTTTATGCGCCCGCCGACGTCGAGGCCAAGGGCGTGGAGCCGGGCCGCGCGATCCGGCTGGGCGGCATGGTGGTGAAGGGAAGCCTGACGCGGGCAGCCGATGGCGTCACCATCCGGTTCGATGTCACCGATGGGAAGGCAACGGTGCCGGCGACCTTTAGCGGCATCGCGCCCGACCTGTTCAAGGAGGGCAGCGGGGTCGTTGCGGAAGGCGCCTTCGACAACCAGGGAACCTTCGTCGCGACCAATCTGCTCGCCAAGCATGACGAACGCTATATGCCGCGGGAACTGGAGGGGATGCAGTATAATGAAACCACGCATCAGCTGAAGGTGAAGCCTTGATCGCCGAAGCCGGTCTTATCGCCCTCTGGCTCGCCGCGTCCCTCGCGCTGCTTCAGCTGTTCCTCGCTTTCGCGGGCCTGAAAGGCGGCAAGGTGGAATTGCTGGCTGCCATGCGTCCGGTCGCGGTCGCGCAGGGCGTGCTGACGGCGCTTGCCTTCGCGCTGCTCATCACCCTTTTCCTGCGGTCGGACATGTCGGTGCTGCTGGTCGCGATGAACAGCCATTCGGCCAAGCCCTGGCTGTACAAATTCGCAGGCACCTGGGGCAATCATGAAGGGTCGATGCTGCTGTGGGTCGCGGTGATGGGCGTGGCGGGCGGCGCCGTCGCCCTGTTCGAGCGGGCCTTGCGGCGCGACACGCATATGGCGACATTGGGCGCACAAGCGGCCATTTCCTTGGGTTTCTACGCCTTCCTGCTGTTTTCGTCCAATCCCTTCGCGCGAGTCGACCCGCCGCCGCCTGACGGCCAGGGCCTCAATCCGCTGTTGCAGGACCCCGGTCTCGCCTTCCATCCGCCTACGCTCTACCTCGGCTATGTCGGCCTGTCGGTCGCCTTTTCCTTCGCGGTCGGCGCGTTGCTGACACGCGCGGTCGATGCTGCCTTCGCGCGGGCGATGCGTCCGTGGGTATTGGGCGCATGGATATTGCTGACGCTCGGCATCACGGCGGGCAGCTATTGGGCTTATTATGAGCTGGGCTGGGGTGGCTGGTGGTTCTGGGACCCGGTGGAAAATGCCTCGCTGATGCCATGGCTGGCGGCCACGGCCTTGCTGCACAGTGTCACGGTATTGGCGACGCGCGATGGCCTGCGCGCGTGGACCATCATGCTGGCGGTGGTCGCCTTCTCCATGTCGATGGTCGGCACATTCCTGGTGCGGTCGGGCATCTTGACGAGCGTCCACGCGTTCGCCGTCGATCCCGAGCGGGGCAGCTTCATCCTCGCGCTGCTCGCTATCTATATCGGCGGTGCGTTGGCGCTGTTTGGCTGGCGCATCGGGTCGGTGCGGGAAGGGGTGCCGTTTGAACTGGTCAGCCGTGAAACGCTGCTGGTGGTGAACAATCTCCTGCTGTCGGTGATTTTGGGGATCGTGCTTATCGGGACACTCTACCCCCTGATGACCGAAGCCTTTGGCCATAAGGTTTCGGTGGGTGCGCCCTATTTCGACCGGATCGCCGGGCCGATCGCGCTGACGTTGATGATCGCAATGGCGGTAGGGCCGCTGACCCGGTGGCGGCGCGATCGGCTGCCGGCGGTGGGCAGGCGTCTGGTCATTCCGGCGACGGGTGGTGCGATGGCAGCCGTGTTCATAGCGGCAGTCGCGTGGGGGCGGATCGGCCCGCTGCCCTTTTTCGGGCTGACTGTCGCCATTGGTGTCGGCATTGCGAGCTTGGCGCCGCTCTGGAAGCGCAAGCTGCTGCGTACCCCTTTGTTCACCTGGGGTATGGTGATCGCTCATCTGGGCTGCGCTGTCAGCCTGGCGGGCATGGCATGCGATTCGGCCTTCACGGTTGAAAAACTGGTCGCGGCGCGACCGGGGGAAGCGATTCGCACGGCCGGTTGGACGCTGCGCTTCGTTAAAATCATGCCGCTGGCTGGCGACAATTGGACGGCGCTGCAAGCGGATATGGCGGTCGATCGCGGAGGGCGCGCGGTGATGATGCGCCCCCAGTCCCGTTTCTTCACGTCGCCACCGACCACCACGAGCGAAGCGGCGTTGCTGACGCGGTGGGATGGCCAGCTCTATGTCGTGCTGGGCGAAGAGGTTGAAGGCGGCCGCTGGCAGCTGCGCATCTGGTGGAAACCGTTTGTGACGTTGATCTGGTTTGGCGGCGTGCTGATCGCCTTGGGTGGCGCGTTGGCGCTGATCGGGCACGAACGGCGCGGATGGCTGGTGAAATGGCGTGGTCGGAGGGCGGTGGCATGAGGCGGATCCTGATCTGGTTGCCGCTGCTGCTGTTTGTGGCGTTCATCGGCCTGTTCGCCAGCGGCCTGTTCCAGCCGGATGATCGCATCATCCATTCAAGGCTGGTCGGTCAGCCCCTCCCGGCCTTTGATCTCCCCGCCGCCGCGAGCGATCGTCCTGGCCTTAGCAGCGAGGCCATGACCAGCGGCCAGCCCCGGCTCCTCAACATCTTTGCCAGCTGGTGCGTGCCCTGTGTGGTCGAAGCGCCCCAGTTGATGGCACTGAAGCAGGCCGGCGTTGCCATCGACGCCATCGCCATCCGCGATGCGCGGAGCGATGTCGACGCGTTTCTGGCACGCAACGGCAACCCCTATCAGCGGATCGGGTTGGACGCGCGCAGCGCCGTCCAGATCGCGCTTGGGTCTTCCGGCGTCCCGGAAACATTCGTGATCGATGGACGGGGGCGCATCGCCTATCAGCATATCGGAGAAATCCGCGCCGATGACGTGCCGACAATTTTGGCGCGGCTGGAGGATGCTCGATGAAGGCGCTGCTCGCCTTGCTTCTGGCGTTTGCCGCCCTGCCGGCGCTGGCGCAGACCGCGCTGCCGCCCGCACCATGGGCCGACCGGCAGATACCCGATGCGCGGCAGGAGCGCGCTGCAAAGGCACTGATGGAAACCATTCGCTGTCTCACCTGCCAGAGCCAGTCGATCGCCGATTCCAATGCCAGCATGGCGGCCGACATGCGATCGCAGATACGCGAGCGCATCATGGCGGGGGAAAGGCCCGAAGCGATCCGGGCCTGGCTGGTGGCGCGCTACGGCGATTGGGTCAGCTATGCGCCAAGCGCCGATCCGATTCTGTGGCCGCTGTGGGCGGCGCCGCTGGTCCTGCTGGCTTTGGGGCTTGTCCTCATGCGCGGTCGGATCAGGAGGAGCAGGTCGTGACCGGTTGGCTCATCGCTTCTGCATTGGCGGCACTGGTTTTGGTCGGGCTTCTGTTGCTTGGCCGTATCCCTCGATCAGCATGGGAAATCAGCGCCGCCGCCTTGCTGCTGGGGCTGGCTGGCTATGCGTGGCAAGGCAATCCCGGGCTTGCCGGGGCGCCCCGCCGGGTTGCCGAAGCCGATGGGCAGCCGTTTGACGAGGCGCTTGCGCAAAAACGGCGTGGCCTGGCCGAACGATTTGGCCCGGCGGCGCAATGGATGATGTTGTCCGACGGGCTCGCACGGCAGGGCAAGACCAAGGCGGCCGCCAATGTGCTGCTGTCGGCCCTGCGTGATCAGCCCGACGACCCGAATTTATGGCTGGGGCTGGGCAATGCCTTGGTTGCGCATGGCGATGGCATGCTCTCGCCCGGCGCGCAGTTTGCCTATCGCAGGGCCTTGTCTATCGACCCTGAAGCGCCGGCGCCGCGCTATTTCTACGGTTTGGCGCTGGCCCGCGCAGGACAGTTGCAGGCGGCGCGCGACCTGTGGGCGCCGCTGGTCGCGCGTGCGCCTGCTGACAGTGAAGTGCGTAAGGAACTTGAAAGCAATATCGCGCGTATCGACGCCATGCTGGCGGGTCGTGAGGCTGGTCAGCCATGATGCGGTGCAGCGTTCGCGTTGCACGGCGGCAGGAGCCGTGATAGGGCGCGGCGGTTTGCGGGGGTAGCGGACTTTTCCGCCCAGGCCCCCGGGTGGGTGTCCAGACGAGCATGACCATTCGGCATATCATTCATGGCTGATCTTCTTCCCAATACCGCTCCTTCGTCTTCGGAAGAAGGAGAGGGCGGTCACGGCCATGTGCGGCAGAAGGCCACGGCGAAGCTGGTGGTCGGCGCGATCGGCATCGTGTTCGGCGACATCGGCACCAGCCCGCTCTATGCGTTCCGGGAGACCTTTGCGGGCCATCACCACCTTGATCTCGATCCGGATCATATATTGGGCGTCATCAGCCTGATGTTCTGGTCGATGATGCTGGTGGTCACGCTCAAATATGTCAGCATCATCATGCGTGCGGACAATAAGGGCGAGGGCGGCAGCCTGGCGCTGCTCGCGCTGATCAACGGCCAGACGAAGACGCAGCGCTGGTCGCGGGGCATTGTATTGCTGGGCGTGTTCGCCACCGCGCTGTTCTATGGCGACTCGATGATCACGCCAGCGGTTTCGGTGCTGTCGGCGGTTGAGGGTATCGCGGTCTATAATCCCAACCTTGCGCCGATGATCCTGCCGGTGGCAATCCTCATCCTGCTCGGCTTATTCTGGATACAG
Organism: Sphingomonas sp. SKA58; assembly: GCF_000153545.1. NCBI lineage: Bacteria > Pseudomonadati > Pseudomonadota > Alphaproteobacteria > Sphingomonadales > Sphingomonadaceae > Sphingomonas > Sphingomonas sp. SKA58. Next base: position 1,550,470 of record NZ_CH959306.1, on the reverse strand, counting down.
GGGCTGGGCACAAATCGGGTGGCATCGCTGTTCGGCCCGATCATGCTCACCTATTTCGTGACGATCGCGACCCTTGGCGTGATTTCGATCCTTCAGACGCCCGGCATCCTGTTCGCGCTCAATCCCTATTGGGCGTTGATGTTCTTCGTCACCGATCCGCTGCCAGCGTTCCTGGCCCTGGGTTCGGTCGTGCTGGCCGTGACGGGCGCTGAGGCGCTCTATGCCGACATGGGGCATTTCGGCCGCAGCCCGATTCGAGTGTCATGGCTCGCCTTCGTCCTGCCGGCCTTGATGATGAACTATATGGGGCAGGGCGCCTTGCTGTTCCGCGACGGTGCGGCTGCCCTGGACAGCCCTTTCTACAATCTCGCCCCGCAATGGGGTCAGTTGCCGCTGGTCATCCTCGCCACCATGGCGGCGATCATTGCGTCGCAAGCCGTCATATCCGGTGCCTTTTCGGTGACGCAGCAGGCGATCCAGCTCGGCTTCATGCCGCGGCTGCGCATTTCGCATACCAGCGCATCGGCGGCGGGGCAGATATATATCCCCCTCATCAACTGGGGGCTGATGACGATGGTCATCCTGCTGGTGCTGGTGTTCCGGACTTCGTCCAACCTGACGGCGGCCTATGGCATCGCGGTCACCGGCGCGATGTTCATCGACAATTTGCTGCTGACCGTGCTGCTGTACCGGCTGTGGCGCTGGAAATGGTATTATGCCGCGCCCCTGCTGGCGGTGTTCTTCCTGGTCGATGGCGCCTATCTGGCCGCCAACATGACGAAGGTGCCCGATGGCGGATGGTTCCCGCTGTTGATCGGCTTCATCGTGTTTACCTTGCTCACGACCTGGTCGCGCGGGCGCAGGCTGGTGCAGGACCGCTTGCGCGAGGCGGCAATGCCGATACCGGTCTTCGTTGCGTCCGCTGCCAACAGCGCCGTGCGCGTGCCGGGCACGGCCGTGTTCATGACGTCAACGCCGGACGGCGTGCCCCATGCGCTGCTGCACAATTTGAAGCACAACAAGGTGCTGCACGAGCGCGTGATCCTGCTGACGGTCAAGATCAAGGATGTGCCGGTCGTCGAGGATGAGGGGCGTGCGAAGCTGGAAGATCTGGGCCGGGGATTTTTCCGCCTGATTCTTCAATATGGTTTCATGCAGGAACCCGACGTGCCGGCCGCGCTCAAGAATGTCACGGGATGCGGTCAGGCGTTCAAAATGATGGACACCAGCTTCTTTCTGGCGCGGCAGACCCTGTTGCCGTCGGCCAAGCCCGGCATGCCGCTGTGGCGGGAAAAAATCTTTGCCTGGATGCTGCGGAATGCGGAAAGCGCGATGGAATTTTTCCGCCTGCCTACCAATCGTGTCGTCGAACTGGGCAGTCAGGTCGAAATCTGACGCTGCGACCTGCGAAGTTCACACCGTGCAGAGGTGAACGATGGCCATTCATCGTTTCTGAAATCGGCCGATAAAAAGGGCGCGACCAAGAAGGTCGCGCCCCACATTCTCTTATCATCCACCGATCAGGCGGCGTCGCGATCCGTCGCGTTGATGTCGACCAGCTGACCGCCATTGATGGCGATCTTTTTGGGCTTCATCGCTTCGGGCACTTCGCGCACCAGTTCGATCACCAGCAGACCGTCCGCAAGGTCGGCCTTTTCCACGCGCACGAAGTCCGCCAGTTCGAAGCGGCGTTCGAAGCTGCGGTTCGCGATGCCGACATGCAGGAATTTGGAACGATCCGCCGCCGTATCGTCCTTGCGGCCGATAACCTGCAGCAGATTCTGCTGCGCGGTAATGTCGATCTCCTCAGGGCGGAAACCCGCCACGGCGAGGGTAACGCGGTAGCGATCCTCGGACAGCCGCTCAATGTTGAAGGGCGGATAATTGTCGCTCTGCTGCAACCGGGCATTATTTTCGATCAGGTCGAACAGACGATCGAAGCCCACGGTCGAGCGGCGATAGGGGGTCAAGTCAAAAGCACGCATCGTCATAATCTCCTAAAGAGCAAAATGAACCATGCCGAACCCGTCACACCGGCGTCCGGCGATACCAAGCCCGGCCCCATGAGGCGGCCGGACGATTGGGATATGGTTTGACGAATGCCGCTTTCAAGAGGCCCGAATGTGCCCAGGCATTCGGCGCGATCCATTGCGCGGAACCGATCATGCGGCGGTCCGTCAAAGGCATTTCGCAATGGCAACATTGAAGTTTGTTGTGTCGCAGCAAGAAACGGCGAAGACGCCGAAAGGCCAGGATGGTCGTGCTAAAGAAAAAGCACCCGGATCATGCTTTCATGATCCGGGTGCTTAATGGACGATTGCTCGTCTCCCCCTTGGCCTGCCTCAACCACTTCTTAGCCCCCTAAGCTCGAAGCGGGATGCAGTATCCCTGAACCACGGCCTTTCACCTGTGCTTCGACTGTCTTGCTATGCTTGCTGCGACGGCGAGTCACGGGCAAAATCGGGACGTGGTGATTTTCGGTGCGACCCTGTGGCGACGATGCAACAATCCGGCAATGCTTGCCGTGGGTCCCGGCCGGTCCTAGAGCCTGCTGCAAACCACCATCGAAGGGCCGTTCGCGCCACATGATTCTTTCCCGTTACGAACGCATGATTGCCAAGCGCTATTTGCTGCCGGGCAAGGGCGAGGGCTTCATCTTCCTGGTCGCGGGCATCAGCCTGGTCGCGGTCATGCTGGGCGTTGCGGCGCTCATCATCGTCATGAGCGTGATGAATGGCTTTCGCGCCGAACTGTTCGACAAGATTGTCGGTTTGAACGGCCATGCCGTGGTGCAGGGCTATGGCGGGCGGCTGCCGGACTGGCAGTCCATCCTGAAGCAGGCAAAGGCGACACCGGGCGTCACCAGCGCGACGCCGATGATCGAGCAGCCTTTGCTGGCGACGTTTAACGGCAGGGTCGAAGCGGTTCTGGTCCGGGGCATGACCGTGCCCGACATTCGCGCGAACAAGACGCTGAAGGGCAAGGTGCTGGCCGGCAGTCTGGACAGCCTGACGCCGGGCGCGGGAAAAGTCGGCATCGGGTCGCGGCTTGCTGAAAATCTGGGCGTTCAGCTGGGCGACAGTCTGACCATCATCAATCCTGCGGGCCGATCGACTCCCTTTGGAACCGTGCCGCGGCAGATATCCTACCAAGTGTCGGCCATCTTCGAGGTCGGCATCTATGATTATGACAAGGCGATGGTCGTGATGCCGGTGGAGGATGCACAGACGCTTCTCCTGCTGGGCGATGTCGTCGGCATGATCGAGGTGGAGACGGTCAATCCGGACAGGGTCGGTCAGATATTGGAGCCACTGGCGGCAAAGGTCGCCGGCCGTGCGGTCATCACCGACTGGCGGCAGATGAATGCGTCCCTGTTCGAAGCGCTGGCGGTCGAGCGGGTGGCGATGTTCGTCGTCCTGTCCATCATCGTGCTGGTTGCGGTGTTCAACATCCTCTCCTCGCTCATCATGCTGGTGCGTGCGAAGACCCGCGACATCGCGATCCTGCGCACGATGGGAGCAAGCCGGGCAGGGCTGGTCAAGATTTTCATGACGGTTGGTGTGACGATCGGCACGTTGGGCATGGTGGCCGGCATGGCACTGGGCTTCACCTTCTTGTTCTTCCGGCAGAGCGTTGTAAACGCGATTCAGTTCGTGACGGGTCAGAATTTGTGGGATCCATCGATCCGCTTCCTGACAGAATTGCCGTCACAGCCCGATCCGGTCGAAATTGCGGTGATTTGCGTCATGGCATTGCTGTTCAGCTTTCTTGCCACCCTCTATCCGGCTTTCAAGGCCGCCAATACCGATCCGGTCCAGGTGCTGCGTTATGAATGATGTTCTCAAAGTCACCGACCTTGCGCGCAGCTTTACCCAGGGCGGCGTGACGATCGATGTGCTGCGCGGCGTCGACCTGCGCGTGGGCGAAGGCGAGATCGTGGCGCTGCTGGGGCCTTCGGGCTCGGGCAAATCGACGCTGTTGCAGGCGGTCGGTCTGTTGGAAGGCGGGTTCGAAGGATCGATCCGGATCGCGGGGGAGGAAGCGGCGAAGCTGGACAATGATGGACGCACCCGGTTGCGCCGCGATGCGTTGGGTTTCGTGTATCAGTTCCATCATCTGCTGCCCGATTTCAACGCCACCGAGAATGTGGTGCTGCCCCAGGTCATTCGCGATGCGGACATGGCGAGCGCGCAGGCGCGCGCGGAATCGCTGCTGACGTCACTGGGGCTAGGCCACAGGCTGGATCATCGTCCCAGCCAATTGTCGGGCGGCGAGCAGCAGCGCGTCGCCGTGGCCCGCGCGCTGGCGAACCGGCCGGCGCTGGTGCTGGCGGACGAGCCGACGGGCAATCTGGACGAGCGCACGGCCGACGTGGTCCTGGCCGAATTCCTGCGGCTGGTCAGAGGCGAAGGCTCCGCGGCGCTGGTCGCCACGCACAATGAGCGGCTGGCGCAGAAAATGGACCGGGTGGTGCGATTGCACGAAGGCCGTTTGCAAACGGCCTGACGCCAATGATCGCGTCTCAGGCCGCGTCCCGCATCGCCGCGACCAACACCCGATCGCGCCCCTGCGCCTTGGCACGCAGCAGCGCAGCGTCGGCGGTTTTGAGGAGGCGGTCGGCGCGGCCATGATCGGGAAAGGCTGACAGGCCGAAACTTGCGGTCACAGGTCCCAGCGCCGTGCCGCCATGATCGACGCGCAGATCCTGCAACTGTTTCTGTATCTGTTCCGCGCGGGCCAGGGCCTGATCCAGCGAGAAGCCCGGCATCAGGACGACGAATTCCTCACCACCTAGCCGAAAGGCGTGCCCTTCCTCGCGCAGAGAATCGTTCAGTAAAGCGCCCACCGCGCGCAGGATCGCATCACCGGCATCATGACCATGATTGTCGTTAAATTGCTTGAAATGGTCGATGTCGATCATCAGGCAGGAGAGCGGCGTGGCGTTGCGATCGGCCTCTTGCGCCAGCCTGCTGAACAGCAGGTCGAACTGCCGGCGATTGGGCAGGCCGGTCAGGGGATCGACCATCGCCATGTCGCGCAGCACGTCGCGCAGGCGCAGGTTGGATAGGGCAAGACCGATATTTTCTGCCAGCATCTCCAGATAGGTGCCACTGCGCTCCAGATGCGTTGCGCTCGCGCCCGCAGGTTCCTCGAAATAGAGAAGGCCGATGCTCTCACCCTGCGCTGTCAGGGGGATGCAGATCGTCTGGACACTGCCCTGCGCGCCCAGATGCTCGCATGGAATATCGACCATGTCGCCAACCGGTCGATGAGTCTGGCCCCGGCGCAGCGCCCAGCAGGCCGAAGGCGCAAATTCCGTCACCGAATGCGTGGGGTCCAGCCATTCGCAGGCCTGGGCCATCGCATTGCGCCGTGCATCGTAGATGTACAGCTTGCCTGGAAAGTCGGGCGTTATTTCGGGCACGAATCGGCGCACGACTCCGACCAGATCGGCGGTGTCGTCACAGCCCTGTAGCCGTTGCGTCAGGCGGGACAGAAGATCGCGCATCCGGTGGTCGATGGCGCGTTCGCGTTCCAGCCTTTGGCGTTCCAGACCATTTTCCCGGAAGATTCGGATCGCCTGCGCCATATCGCCTATTTCATCGACATGCGCCATTTCGGGCGGGATCGCGTCATAATCCTGCGCCGCCAGTCGAGTCACGACATCGCTCAGCCGCACTACGGGGCGAAGAATGCGTTGCTTGAGAACGAAATAGAGGACGCACAGGAACAGCAGCGCTGTGGCGCCCAGCATGATTTCCGACATGGTGCGCCACAGGCGCGCGCTTTCGGTGGCGCGGGCGACGGCCTGATCCGTGCGTTGGTCCAGCATATACTGGAAGCGGGCGATCTGGGCGGCGACCCGGTCCATTTCCCGCCCATATTCGTCGCCGAACAGAATGGCGCGCGCGGATTGCGCGTCGCCGCTCTGAACGGCCTTCAACGCCGTTTCCTGCTCCTCGATCAGCGCATCCGCCCAATGGATGCCCTGCCGCAATGCCTGAAGTTCGGTGTAGCTGGCGCCGGCATCCTTGAGATGACGAACGCGCTCCTCGACCGACCGCAAACCGTCACGTTCACGGCGATAGGCGATCAGGTGGCTGGGGTTGCCGGTGACGACGAAGCTGCGCGCCTGTTCGCTAAGGCGATAGACATCCTCTTCCAGCGTGGCGGTAAGCTGGTCGAAGGTCGCGCGCTGGGTAACGGCGGCACGCTCCTGCTCCTCGACGGACGAGGCGAGCAGCATGGTGGCGCCGGACACGAGGGTCAGCGCGACGGTGGCGCCATAGGCCCAGTTGGTAATCGTGGAAAGCCGCATGGCGGCAATCTACCGGCCAGAAGTTGGCGATTGATTAAGCATGACAGCGAAGTGGACGGATGTGCGATCCCATCGTCCTCCTTTCGTCCACAGCTTTCGCGCGTCGGGGGCTGGCGCCGACTCATGCTCGACGCCTAAGGTGCCGCCATGTCCCATGCCGCCTTCGTTCCGCTTCGCATCTTTTCCTCCTTCACCATGCTGGAAGGGGCGATCGATCCCAAGAAGATCGCCAAGCAGGCGCGGGCGCTGGGTTTTCCGGCAGCGGCGATCACCGACCGCAACGGACTTTACGGGTCCATGGCCTTTTCCGACGCTTGCAAAGGCGAGGGCGTGCAGCCGATTATCGGGGCGATGCTGGGCGTGTTGCGCCCGGGCCGTCCCGCCAATGCGGCACAAGTGCATGACTGGATCACGCTCTATGCGCAGGATGCGCGCGGCTATGACAATATCTGCGCCCTGGTGTCGATGGCGCATCTCGACCGGCCGGTGGAGGAGGTGCCGCATGTGACGCTCGACGCGCTGGAAGGGCGCACCGATGGCGTCATTGCCCTGACAGCGGGTGGCGAGGGCGCGCTGGCGCGATTGTTCGCGGAAGATCAGCCCGATGCTGCCCTGGCCTATGCCGAGCGGCTGGAGGCGCTGTTCCCCGACAGGCTGTATGTCGAAATTTGCCGCCGCCTCGACCCGGTGGAGGGCAAGGCGGAAGCGGCGCTGCTCGATCTTGCCTATGATCGCGGCCTGCCCCTGGTGGCGACCAATCCCACCTGCTTTACCGAACCGCACTTCCATGAAGCGCATGACGTGATGCTGTGCATCGCCGATAGCGCCTATGTGGACACCGCCGACCGTCGCAAAAGCTCGCCCGACGCCTGGATGAAGCCGGCGGCCGAAATGAAGCGGCTGTTCGAGGATCTGCCTGAAGCGCTGGCCAATACGCTGGTAGTGGCGCAGCGCTGCGCCGTGGCCGCCCCAAAGCGCAAGCCGATCCTCCCCAGCCTTGCCGGCGATATCGAGGGCGAGGCCGCGATGCTGCGGGATCAGGCGGCGGAGGGACTGGAGGCGCGGCTGGAAAAGGCCGGCATATTGGGCGAGGAGATGCGGCGGCCCTATTATGAACGGCTGAAGTTCGAGACCGACATCATCATCCAGATGGGCTTTCCCGGCTATTTCCTGATCGTTGCCGACTTCATCAAATGGGCCAAGGAGCAGGATATTCCGGTGGGGCCGGGGCGCGGATCGGGCGCGGGGTCGCTGGTTGCCTGGGCGCTCACCATCACCGACCTGGACCCATTGCAACTCGGGCTGCTGTTCGAGCGCTTCCTCAATCCCGAGCGTGTGTCGATGCCCGACTTCGACATCGACTTTTGCGAAACGCGGCGGGGCGAGGTGATCCGTTACGTACAGCAGAAATATGGCGCGGATCATGTGGCGCAGATCATCACCTTCGGTAAGCTGAAGGCGCGCGCGGTGCTGAAGGACACCGGCCGCGTGCTCCAGATGAGCTATGGGCAAGTGGACCGGCTCGCCAAGCTGGTGCCCAATCACCCGACCGATCCCTGGACGCTGGAACGGTCCCTGAATGGGGTCAGCGAGTTCAAGGCCGAATATGACAATGACAATCAGGTCAAGCGCCTGATCGACTATGCGATGAAGCTGGAGGGCTTCCCGCGCCACAGCTCCACCCACGCCGCCGGCGTTGTCATTGGCGACCGGCCGCTGAGCCAGCTGGTGCCGCTCTATCGCGATCCGCGCTCCGACATGCCGGTAACGCAGTTCGACATGAAATATGTTGAAGGCGCGGGACTGGTGAAGTTCGACTTCCTGGGCTTGAAGACGCTGTCGGTGTTGCAGAAGGCGGTGCAGTTGCTGAGCGCACGAGGTGTGACGGTCGATCTCGACACGCTCGCTTGGGACGACACGGCGGTCTATGACCTGCTCCAGCGGGGCGATACGGTCGGCGTGTTCCAGCTGGAATCGGAAGGGATGCGCAAGACGCTGGCGGCGGTGCGCCCCACCAATTTCGGCGACATCATCGCGCTGGTGTCGCTCTATCGCCCCGGCCCGATGGACAATATTCCGATGTTCGGCCGTCGCAAGAATGGCCAGGAAGATATTGAATATCCGCACATTCTCCTGAAACCGATACTCGAAGAAACCTATGGCATCTTCGTCTATCAGGAACAGGTAATGCAGGCCGCCCAGATATTGGCCGGCTACAGCCTGGGCGATGCAGACTTGCTCCGCCGCGCCATGGGCAAGAAGATCAAGGCGGAGATGGATGCGCAGCGCGCCCGCTTCGTTGAAGGCTGCGCCGCCAAAAGCGACATTCCGGCCGCCAAGGCGAACGAGCTGTTCGACTTGATCGACAAGTTCGCCGGCTATGGCTTCAACAAGTCTCACGCCGCCGCCTATGCGCTGCTCGCCTACCAAACGGCGTGGCTCAAGGCGCATTACCCGGCCGAATTCTATGCCGGGTCGATGGCGTTCGACATCCACCTTACCGAAAAGCTGACGGTGTTCGTCGATGATATGCGGCGCATGGGCCTGACCTGCCTTGCGCCCGACATCAACCGCAGCGAGGCGGATTTCACCGTCGAGCCGGTCGCTTATGAGGGCGAAGACGCGCGATTGGGCTTTGCCGTGCGCTATGCGCTGGGCGGCCTCAAGGGCGTGGGCGAAAAGGCGATGGAGCAGCTTGTCGAGGAGCGCAACAAGGGCGGCGCTTTCAAGAGCCTCGACGATTTCGCCGACCGGATCGAGCCGCGCTTGCTTAACCGGCGGCAGCTGGAAAGCCTGGCGGCGGCGGGCGCGTTCGATGGTATCCATGCCGACCGCGCGGGCGTTCATGCCGCGGCCGAGACGATCCTGTCCGTCGCCTCCAGCAATGCCGCCGCGCGCGAGAGCGGACAGGGGGGGCTGTTCGGCGACGTTGAAACACCCCATGCCGATGTGCGCATTCCGCCGCATCAGGCCTGGACCGTGGCGGACCGCATGGCGCAGGAAAAGGAGGCGTTCGGCTTTTATTTCTCGGCCCATCCGGTGGACCGCTACAAGCATCTGGCCGACGCGCGCGGCGCGCGCAGCTATGGCCTCATCTGTCAGTCCCCCATGCCCGCGCCCAATGCGGAAGGCCGGGCAATGACGATCATGGCGGCGATGGTCGAGGATGTGCGCTGGCGCGAGACCAAGCGCGGCGCGCGCTACGCCAGCGCGACCTTCTCAGACCAGAGCGGCCAGTTCCAGGCGAGTTGCTTCGATGAGGATGGCTGCAAGGCGATCGAGGAACTGGCGCGCGATGGCGATTGCGCGCTGCTGATCGTCGAGCTGGATCGCCTGCCGGGCGAGGAAACGCCGCGCGTGACCGTGCGCAGCGTCGAGCCCTTCCGCGCGATCGCGAGCGCATCGCGCATGGAGTTGACGGTCGATATCGAGACGACGGACGCCGTCGAGGCGCTAGCAGCGCTACTGGCCGGCGCGGGTGGCGGCCGCAGCGAGGTCTTCCTGCGCGCACCGTTAAGTGACGGACAGGCAGCGCGCGTCTTCGTGGGTGATGGATACAGCCTGGGCGCGGATCAGGTGGACGCGATCGCGACCATCAGGGGGCTGACGATCCACAAGTTCGAGCGGATGGACGTGAAAGCTGACGGCTACCGCACGCGAACGCGCCGGTCGGGCATGCGGCTGGTGGGGTGAGGGTTTTGTCCGGTGTGTCCACCGGCCGTGATCCGATCGTCACCCCAGCGTAGGCTGGGGTCTCAGGCGACGACACGCAAGATTTGGAATGTGCGCCTGAAACAACCGATGCGCGCTTCCGTCTGCGATGCCAGCTTTCGCTGGGATGACGGTTGCGCGGTCCGGTCGCAAATTTGTTGGTCTGTCTATCCTGCTCGTCAGCCCTTCTGAAACAAGGCGCTCATTCCAATGACAGGACGGAATCAGCGATCCAGTTGTTAACGAACCGTCGTATTTGACCGGGGGTCGCATTTCGCGTCGGACTTGAGTAGTTTCAGTTTCTTGATTTTCACGAAAATGAACTGACTTCCCTCCCATGGCTGCATGTAAGACTGCCGACGTGGCGCTACATATCCTTGCCCAATGACGCGGAAGCAGATCGTTTCATCAGAACCAGCTATCATCGCCTGATTCACAGGAGCAAAATAAATTCCCTGCCACTTTTCTTCTTTTATCTGGAAGTCCATGACTTCCATTCCTGAATCCTTGTCTGGAAAGAATTTCGGATACTCCCAATGTGCATTCAAATAACCATGAACAACAATTTTATTTTTGGTATCATCTCGATCTTGACCGATAGCAGCCGAAGCTATGGACACTAAAATCAGGCATAGGCCGAGTGTATGGAAGTTGATCATAAAGGGAGGCTGGCAGCAATTTCCATTGTCCGCAATTCGGCCCTCGTTGCGGAATGGTCCTCGTACGGCCTGGTGTCCATTATCATTGGTCATCTCTCCAAAATCCCACCATCCATAATCCAACCATAGCCAATCAAAACAACCGCATCTGCGCGCCTTCGGGCGGGCGAAACAGATCGGTGCGCAGCGCCAGCTTCTCGCCGCCCAGTCCTGCCTTGCGCCTGGCCTTGATAAACCGCGTGCGGATGAGGTCGGCCCAGACGCCTTGCCCCTTCATCCGGCTGCCGAAATTGGGATCATTGTCGCGGCCGCCGCGCAGGTCGCGGATGATGGCCATGACTTTGCCCGCGCGGTCCGGGTGATGTTCGTCCAGCCACGCGCGGAAGAGGGGGGCGACTTCGTGGGGCAGGCGCACGAGGATATAGCTGACGTCGCGCGCGCCGGCGGCGGCGACGCGGGCAACGACCTTTTCGATTTCATGGTCGTTGATCGCCGGAATGATGGGCGACATATTGGCCGATACGGGCACGCCCGCATCCGCCAGCCGGGCGATGGCGGCGAGGCGCTTTTCGGGATGAGCGGCGCGAGGCTCCAGCGTGCGAGCGACCCTGGGATCGAGCGTCGTCACCGAAATCATTACCGCGACCAGATTGTCGCGCGCCAGATCGGCGAGCAGGTCGATGTCCTGCAGGATGCGGTCGGACTTGGTGGTGATGAAGGTCGGGTGCCGGGTTTCGACAAACACTTCCAGCACCTGCCGCGTGATGCGCCAATCCTTCTCGATCGGCTGATAGGGATCGGTATTGGTGCCCATGGCGATGGGGCTGACGATATAGCCGCGCCTGCCCAGTTCCTTGCGCAGCAGGGCGGCGGCGTCGGGCTTGGCGAAGAGCCGGCTTTCGAAATCCAGCCCCGGCGAGAGATCGAGATAGGCATGGGTCGGCCGCGCGAAACAATAGATGCAGCCATGTTCGCAGCCGCGATAGGCGTTGATCGATTGCGAGAAAGCGATGTCGGGCGAGCTGTTGCGGGCGATGATCGTGCGGGGATGTTCGACCGTGACCTGGGTACGCAGGCGCGGTTGCGCCCCGTCGATCGCCTCCGCCATGTCGAGCCAATCGCCATTGGCTTGGCGTTCGGGCAGCGCGAAGCGGCGGCTTTCGCCGTTCAATGTCGCGCCCCTGCCCTTTTCCGCCACCATGACCACATACTAGAACAATAAGAGAACATTCGCAAGCGCTCGCAGGGTGATGGTGCGGCACTGGCGCGCGGGGGCGGGCGTCCCTATAGCGGAAAGATGGCTTCCAACCAGAAACAGAAGAAACCCGCCAAGGTCCGTCCTGCCGGCCTGCCCACCCGTCAGCAGGTGATGGATTTCATCGCCGAAGCCGATACGCCCGCGGGCAAGCGGGAGATCGCCAAGGCCTTTGGCCTCAAGGGGCAGGAGAAGATTGCGCTCAAGGCGCTGCTCAAGGACATGGCCGATGAAGGATTGATCGACATTGGTCCGGCCCGCGCCTTTCACAAGATGGGCGGCGTGCCCAAGGTGACGGTGCTGCGCATCGTCGATGTGGACGACACGACCCTGATCGCGACGCCGGAAAAATGGGAAGCGGAGGGTCAGCCTGCGCCCCGGTTGCGTATCGTCGAGCGGGGTAAACGCGGGGCGCTCACCATCGGCGACCGCATCTTGGCGCGCACGGAGGAGGCGGGGCGCGGCTGGATCGCGCACCCGATGAAGAAGCTGGCGAAAGCGAGCGAGGAATTGCTGGGCGTGGTAGAGGAGATGGCCGACGGCAAGCTGTGGCTGCGCCCCGTCGACAAGCGCATCCGCAAGGACACGCCGATCAGCGACGCAGGCGAAGCCCGGCCCGGCGACCTGGTGCTGGCCGAGCCGCATGGCCGGCCGCCCCGCATTTCGGCGCGGGTGACGGAAATTCTGGGCGATCCCTTTGCGCCGCGCAGCTTCAGCCTGATCGCCATTCACAAACATGGCATTCCCCACGTCTTTCCCGACCGGGTCGAGGACGATGCGCTGACCGTCGCGGCGCTGCCCCTGCATGAGGACAAGCGAGAGGATCTGCGGCACCTTCCGATCGTGGCGATCGACCCGGTCGATGCGCGCGACCATGACGATGCAGTCTGGGCCGCGCCCGACGAGGACGAGGGCAATCCGGGGGGATATAAGGCGATCGTGGCGATTGCGGACGTCAGCTATTATGTCCGCCCCGGCAGCGCGCTGGACAAGGAAGCACGCAAGCGCGGTAACAGCGTCTATTTCCCCGATTTGGTCGTGCCGATGCTGCCGCATCAATTGTCATCCGATATGTGCTCGCTGCGCGCGGGCGAGGACCGGGCGGCGATGGCGTGCCATCTGACGATCAATGCGCAGGGCAAGGTGATGGCATGGCGCTTTACGCGCGCGGTGATCCGGGTGGCGGCGGTGCTCGCCTATGAGGATGCGCAGGCGGCGATCGACGGGACCAGGGACAGTGCGCTGCTGGAGCCAGCCTTGAAACCGCTCTGGGCCTGCTGGGAATTGTTGCAAAAGGCGCGCAAGGCGCGCGATCCGCTGGCGCTGGACCTGCCCGAACGGCGAGTAGTGCTGGACGAGGCGGGCAAGATCGTGAGCGTTGCCGTGCGCGAGCGGCTGGACGCGCATATGCTGATCGAGGATTATATGATCGCCGCCAACGTCGCGGCGGCCAAGGCGCTGGAGCAGAAGAAAGCGCCGGTCATGTACCGCGTGCATGAGCCGCCGAGCCGCGACAAGCTGGTGGCGCTTAAGGACTATCTGGCGACGTTCGATATCTCCTTTGCTCTGGGGCAGGTGGTGAAGCCCTCAACCTTCAACCAGTTGATCGCCAAGATCGGCGAGGCGGAGGAGAAGCCGCAGATTATGGAGATGATCCTGCGCAGCCAGACCCAGGCCTATTATGCGCCGCAGAATATGGGGCATTTCGGCCTTGCGCTGGGCAGCTATGCGCATTTCACCTCGCCCATTCGGCGCTATGCGGATTTGCTGGTGCATCGCGCGCTGGTGGGCGCCTATGGGTTGGACCTGCCCGCGCCCAAGGGCAGGGACGTTCCGGATCGTTCGTCGCTCAGCCAGGACGATTATGAGAATATGGGGCGCGTGGGCGAGATGATTTCGGGCCATGAGCGGCGCGCGATGGAGGCGGAGCGAGAGACGATCGACCGCTATGTCGCCGCCTATCTGGCGGCGCATGTCGGTGAAGTGATGCCCGCGCGGATCACCGGCGTGCAGAATTTCGGCTTTTTTGCCACGGTGGAGGGGCTGGGCGGCGACGGGCTGGTGCCGGTGTCGACCATGGGGACCGAGCATTTCTTTTATGACGAGGCTGGTCGCGCCTTGCAGGGGGTAGAGAGCGGCGACCGCTATACGGTGGGGCAGAGGCTGGAGTTGCGGCTGGCGGACGCCGACCCGATCAATGGATCCTTGCGCTTCGAACTGCCCGACAGCCCCGCGCCGCGCGGCGCGCCGACGAAGCGGGATCGCACGCGACCGGGCATCAAGCGGGGACGCCCCGCCAATATCCGCCATATCGGCGGCAAGCGGGGCAGACACCGAAACTGACTCGCGCCCGCTTCGAGCGGAGGCGAGATGCCGATGGCGCGGCGCTTCCGTTTCTCGGCACGCTCGAAATGACCGGATTTTGGAATTAGCTCAGCCGGTCGATCGCCTCACCATCCAGGCCGCCTGGAATGACCATGATCGGGCAGGGCAGCTTGCCCGCGTCGGCGCCGGCGAAATGGCTGACGAGCTTGCCGGGGTTGCCCGTGGCCGCCGCGCCCAGGACCAGGGCGGCGACATCCTCCATTTCCTCCAGCGTCTTGCGTACGACGGCGACGGCGTCGCCCTGACGCACGGTGATGCTGGGACGGATGCCGGATTCGTCGCTGAGCGTGCCGGCCGCACTGGTCACCAGCGCTTCGGCGCGTTGCAGCGCTTCATCCTCCATCGTCGCCTGAACGCCGCCCCACTGCACGAATTCGGCCGGCGGGATCAGCGCCAGGATGCGTACCGCGCCGCCAGTCTTGGCCGCACGTCGGGCGGCGAAGCGCAAGGCGGTTTCCGCCTCCGGCGATTCGTCCACAACAACCAGATATGTCCGCATAATTTCAGCGCCCCGCTTTGAACTTCTGGCCGCAAAGGTCGGTAATCCGATCTCAACGAACCAGTCCGGTGAAATGTGGGTGATAAATGCCGGCTCTGCAACCCGCTGCTTGACCGATCCGGCGAATGGGTGGAAACACGGCCACAAATGGCGACCGCCGGATAATGAAGAAGAGGCCCCGCACATGAGCAAGAAAATCCAGATGCCCGCCCTTTCGCCGACGATGGAGGAAGGCACGCTGGCCAAGTGGCTGGTGAAGGAAGGCGACAGCGTGTCGTCGGGCGACCTGCTGGCGGAGATCGAAACCGACAAGGCGACGATGGAGTTCGAAGCCGTGGACGAGGGCGTCATCGCCAAGATCCTGGTGTCGGAAGGCAGCGAGGGCGTGAAGGTGGGCACCGTGATCGCGATCATCGCCGAAGAAGGCGAAGATGTCGCCGATGCCGCAAGCGGTTCATCCGACGCACCCGCCCCCAAGGCAGAGGCTTCGACGGATGAAGCGCCCAAAACGGCGGAGGATGCCCCGGCGCCTAAGGCCGAGGCGCCTTCCGAAAAGCCGGAACCTGCCGCAGCAACCGCTTCGGGCGATCGCATCAAGGCGAGCCCGCTGGCGCGCCGCCTGGCCGAAGCGAAGGGCATCGACCTGGCCAGCGTCAAGGGCAGCGGCACCAACGGCCGTATCATCAAGGCGGACATCGACGCGGCCAAGCCGGGCGATACGCCTGCGCCCGCCGCTTCGTCCGCCACGGCTGCGCCGGCTACCGCGGCCGCCGCGCCGGCCGCTGCGCCCGCTGCGCCCGCTGCGCAGGACTTCGGCATTCCGCATGAGGTCATCAAGCTTAGCGGCATGCGCAAGACGATCGCGCGCCGCCTGACCGAATCCAAGCAGCAGGTGCCGCACATCTACCTGACGGTGGACATCCAGCTCGACAAGCTGCTCAAGCTGCGCGCGGAGCTGAATGCGGGTCTGGAAAGCCGCAAGGTGAAACTGTCGGTCAACGACCTGCTGATCAAGGCCTTGGGCGTCGCGCTGATGCAGGTGCCCGAATGCAATGTGCAGTTTGCCGGCGACCAGATGCTGCAATTCAAGCGCGCCGACATTTCGGTCGCGGTGTCGATCCCCGGCGGCCTGATCACGCCCATCATCACGCAGGCGGACGGCAAGGGCGTCGCCGCCATTTCGACCGCGATGAAGGATCTGGCGGCACGCGCCAAGGACGGGAAGCTGAAGCCAGAGGAATATCAGGGCGGCACGGCTTCGCTGTCCAACATGGGCATGTTCGGCATCAAGCAGTTCGAAGCGGTCATCAACCCGCCGCAGGCCATGATCATGGCGATCGGCGCGGGTGAAAAGCGGCCCTATATCGTCGATGACGCCGTGCAGATCGCGACGGTGATGTCGGCCACAGGCAGCTTCGATCACCGCGCCATCGACGGCGCCGATGGCGCGCGCCTGATGCAGGTGTTCAAGGAACTGATCGAAAATCCGATGGGCCTGCTTGCCTGATGGGGCATCCCGACGAACAGCCGCCCGAGGCAAGTCCGGCTGTGCGGATCATTGCCATGCCCGCCGATACCAATCCCTATGGGGATATTTTCGGTGGTTGGCTGATGAGCCTGATGGACTCGGCCGCCGGGTCGGTCGCGGCGCGCCATAGTCATGGACGCGCCGTCACCATCGCGGTGGAAGGGATGACATTCCTGCGGCCGGTGGTCGTGGGTGATGAGGTTTCGGTCTTCGCAACCCTGAAATCCGTTGGGCGTACGTCCATGAAGATTGACGTGGAAGCATGGCGCCGAACCCGCCATGACGACCGCAGTTACCGCGTGACCCGCGCGACCTTCACCTTCGTGGCGATCGGCGAAGATCGCCAGCCCCGTTCCGTGCCGCCCCTTCCGGCAGAATAGAGAGAAGACATCATGGCTGAGAATTACGATCTCATCGTTCTGGGCTCCGGCCCCGGCGGCTATGTCGCCGCGATCCGCGCTGCACAGCTGGGCTTGAAAGTCGCGATCGTGGAGCGCGAAAATCTGGGCGGCATCTGCCTCAACTGGGGGTGCATCCCAACCAAGGCGTTGCTGCGGTCGGCGGAAATCTTCCACTATATGCAGCATGCCGGCGACTATGGTCTGGCGGCGGAAAAGATCAGCGCCGATATCGCGGCGGTCGTCAAGCGTTCGCGTGGGGTGGCCAAACAGCTTAATCAGGGCGTGACGCACCTGATGAAGAAGAACAAGATCGCCGTGCACATGGGCGATGGCAAGCTGACGGGTAAGGGCAAGCTGTCCGTAACCAAGGACGGCAAGACCGAGGAACTGACGGCCAAGAACATCATCCTGGCGACTGGCGCGCGCGCGCGCGACCTGCCGGGCACGCCGGCCGATGGCAAGCGGGTTTGGACCTATCGCCATGCGATGACACCGCCTGAAATGCCAAGCAAGCTGCTGGTCATCGGGTCGGGCGCGATCGGCATCGAGTTCGCCAGCTTCTACAATGACATGGGCGCGGACGTCACCGTGGTCGAGATGATGGACCGCATCGTCCCGGTCGAGGATGCCGACGTTTCGGCATTCCTGGAAAAGGCGCTCAAAAAGCAGGGCATGACCATCATGACCGGCGCAGGCGTCAGTGACATAAAGGTGACCGACAAGGGCGTGTCGGCCAAGCTGAAGGACAAGGCCGGGAAGGAAAGCGCCGCCGAGTTCAGCCACATGATTGTCGCCATCGGCATCGTTCCCAACACTGCCGACATCGGCCTTAAGGAACTGGGCGTCGATGTGGACGATCGCGGTTTCCTCAAGACCGACGAAATGTGCCGCACCAATGTCGAGGGGCTGTGGGCGATCGGCGATATCACCGCGCCGCCGTGGCTGGCGCACAAGGCGAGCCATGAGGGCGTGATTGCCGCCGAAGCTATTGCGGGCAAACACCCCCATGCCATGGACGCGCGTAATATTCCCGGCTGCACCTATTGCCATCCGCAAATCGCCAGCGTCGGCCTGACCGAAGCCAAGGCGAAGGAAGCGGGTTATGA
>NZ_CH959306.1:1459453-1532507 GCF_000153545.1 Sphingomonas sp. SKA58 | reverse complement strand
GAAGTGAAGGTCGGCATGTTCCGCCTTCATCGGCATGGCAAGGCGATCGCGCTGGGCGAAGCGGAAGGCTTCACCAAGACGGTGTTCGACGCCAAGACCGGCGAATTGCTGGGCGCCCACATGATCGGCGCGGAAGTGACCGAGATGATCCAGGGCTACACCATCGGCAAGACGCTGGAAACGACCGAGGCGGAACTGATGCACACGGTGTTCCCGCATCCGACCATTTCGGAATCGATGCATGAAAGCGTGCTCGCGGCCTATGGGCGCGCGCTTCATATCTGACCGGCGATCAGTGACAAAAGGCGCGGGAGCTTTGGCTCTCGCGCTTTTTTGCGTGTTGCTGATCGCGTTCGGGCAGCGTTTCGGATGGCTGGACGAAATCAATGTCGGGCTGATGACGCTGGCGGGCGAAGGGCGGGACACCGGGCCGGGCGGCACGGTGACGATGGTGATGCGGCTGGCGTCTGCCATCGGTGGCACGCTGGGGCGCATCACCATGCTGGCGGTGGTGCTGGCGCCGCTCATCTGGGCTGGCTATCGGCGATCCGCGATGTGGCTGGCGGGCATGATGGCGGTCGGGACGCTGCTCAACCTGGCGTTGAAACAGGCCTTTGCCGCGCCGCGCCCGGACTTGCTGCCGCATCTCGATATCGTCCACACATACAGCTTTCCAAGCGGCCATTCGGCGGGGAACATGATGTTTTTCGGCGCGCTGGCGATGCTCGCCGGGCGGCGTGGCGCCTATTGGGGCGCGGCGGTCGCAATCCTGCTGATCGGGGTTAGCCGCGTCTGGCTGGGGGTCCATTGGCCCAGCGACGTACTGGCCGGCTGGGTCGAGGGGCTGGGCTGGCTAGCCTTTTGCGCGATCTGGCTACCAGCGCGGGGAGGGAAGCAGCAGCGCGCGCGCGATGCTGCCGTGCGGAGGCATTCCATCGCTGGTAATGAAGCCGTGGACCCAGAAACTGTCGAAGGCGCTGGTCGCGGCGATCAGCGATAAGGGGATCGCCGTCCAGATGAGCAGCCTGTGCGCGCCGATGACAGCGCGCGCCGGCGACAGCGCAATCAGCACCAGCGGCAGCACCGGCAGGAAGTAGCGCCCCTGCGTACCCTGGATATAATCCGCGCCGAGCGGCGTGCCAGTCAGATACATAGCGGTTTCTACGAGCAGCGCGACACCGAGGGCGACAGCAAGCCACCAGATACGCTGCCCCAGGCCAAAGCGCGCGGCCGAGCCCGTCGCCACCCCGGCAGCCAGCATCAGCGCGGCGAGCGGATAGGCGAGCAGGGGCAGGAGGATCGCGTTCCAGCCGAACCGCCCGACGATCTGAAGCGCATAGACCGGCGCGCGTTCAATGACGCTGGTGACGAGGATATGGACATAACCAACTGGCGAGGCGAGGATCATGGCAAGCTGATCGCCCAGTGGCGCGGTCATCATCGTCTCGCCGGTTTTGCGCGACTGGATATGGTAAAGCGCCTGGCTGCCACCGGAATAGTGCATCCAGCCCAGGAAGGCGATCGCGCCCAGCGCCATCGCGCCGAGGATCAGCCACTGGCGGGGATTGCGTCGTGTCGGCCAGCGAAGGCCTGCGGCCATGAGCGGCAGATAGACGCCCTTGCACAGGGCCAGCAACGGTCCGGTGAGGAGCAGTCCGACCAAGCGAGCCGGCGCCGAGCCCATGAACCCGATCCGCAGGGCAAGCGCCAGGCCCACAAAGCCAAGGCCGTTGATGACGGCATCGGGAGAAAGTGAGCCCGTCTGGTAGGCGAAGGTCGGCAGCAAGGCGGTGACGAGCAGCGCATTACGGCCGAAAGGTAGCAGTTGCAGCGCGGCGATCAGCAGGGCGAGGCCGGTCAGCGCGTTGACGAGGCGTCCGACATAGAAGGTGCCAAGCGACGACAGGCCCAGCCCCTTGGCCGCCGCCAGACCCAAGGCCCCTGGCACATAGAGTGTGGGCGCATAGCTGGCGACATTGGGGAAATCGGCAAAGTCAGTCCCGGTGCGTCTCGCGTCGGCGGCGGCGCTCCGTCGCAATTGATCCACGTCGAACACCCGCACCGTGGCGGGCACGTCGGTGGGAAAGTCGATGCGATGGATGTCCAGCGCCGCACGTGGCAATGTCGTGCCGATCGCCGGACCACGCTGCTGCGTCAGCACATCCCCCTGACTGATCGCCAACGCCTTCATATAATGTTGATTTTCGTCCGGCGCCTGGAAGGGGGGCGTCACGAGGCAGAAGAAGAGTGTGAGCAGGCACAGGAGGGCAAGCAACAGCTTTTCCGACCCGCTCCATGGCGCGGCGAACAGCATGTCCGCGCGTTCCAGGCCAGAAAATCGCTGTCGTTCGTTCCGCATCGGCAAAATTTAGCCGCGACGGCTTAATATTTCGCGACTGTCTCGCAATGTGGCCAGATTTTCAACGGAGCGTTACATAGGGCGGCGTCGTCATTCCGCTTCCGGCTCCAGCGCCACGGGGGGATGCAGACGCAGGCGCGTCACGCGCCGGCTGTCGCTGGCGGTGATTTCCAGTTTCCAGCCGCTTTCGGGATGGTCCAAAATCTCGCCCATCTCGGGCACGCGGCCGGCGAGCACGAAGGCCAGACCGCCCAGCGTATCGACATCTTCCTCCACATCGCCAAGGCGGGCATCAATTTCTTCGGCGACATCGTCGAGTTCAGCGCGGGCATCAGCGTCCCACAGGCCATCGTCCAGCGGCACCAGCATCGCTTCGGGCGCGTCGTCATGCTCGTCCTCGACGTCGCCAACGATTTCCTCGACCAGATCCTCGAACGTCAGCAGCCCTTCGGTGCCGGAATATTCGTCAAGCACGATGGCAAGATGGGTCCGCTTGGCGCGCATTTCCGCAAGCAGGTCCAGTGCGCCCATGCTTTCAGGCACATAGAGCGGCTGACGGATCAGGGGCGCAAGCGTGTCGGGCGCCGGCGCTTTGCCGGCCAGGATGGCAAAGGCGTCGCGAATGTGGATCATGCCCACGATCGTGTCGAGATTTTCCCGGTATACAGGGATGCGGCTGTGGCCAGCTTCGGCAAAGAGCGCCGCGAGGTCTGCGAAGCTTGCCGTCTCTTCGATCGCCACGATGTCGGCGCGGGGCACGGCGACATCATCGACCGTATGTTCGGAAAAGTGCAGCAGGTTGCGCAACATCTGCCGTTCGATGGCGGACAGGTCGCCCTTCACCGGCGGATGATCTTCTTCATCTTCCTCATCATATTCGTCGAGCGCTTCTTCCAGTTCCTGGCGCAGGCTGGTTTCTGCATTCTCACCGAATAGCAGCGACTTGATGCCGCTCCATAAGCCGCCTTCGTTACTACTGTCCGCTTCCTTGGAAGCGTTGCCATCCTTGGGGCTGCCTTCAGCCATCGGTCGTCCTAGTCCCCTGTTCGAAGCGTTTCGCGATCGGCCTTAGCGACCTTGCAGGAAAAACGCCTCATCAAATATCGTTGCGGTCCCCATAAGGGTCAGCCAGGCCCAGCGACGCAAGCGCGGCGATTTCCAGCGCTTCCATCGCTTCGGCTTCTGCGTCGTCCATATGGTCATATCCCAGCAAATGAAAAGTGCCGTGAACGATAAGATGCGTGGCATGATCCAAGATGCTGATGCCCTTGTCGGCGGCTTCGGCGGCGCAGACGCCTTCGGCCAGAACGATGTCGCCCAGCAGCACCTCGCCATCGTCGGTGTTGGCGGTGGCCTGGAGCAGATCGTCCTGCACCATCGGGAAGGACAGGACGTTGGTCGGCTTGTCCTTGTCGCGATAGGCGCGATTGAGGCCATGCACTTCCTCGTCGGAGGTCAGCTTCACCGCGATTTCATAATGTGTGGGTGCTGCTGCGAAGCCGGCATAGGGGCTGTGCGCGATCGCGGCGGTGACGGCGCGATCGGCGAGGGATTGCCAGTCCGCGTCGGGCCAGCCGGTTTCGTGGAGGAGGGCGACGTCGATCATGAGTTATGTGTCCGTTCGTCCTGAGTAGCCGCTGAGCTTGCCGAAGCGGCGTATCGAAGGATGGGGTGCGCGCCTGCCCTTCGATACACAGCTGTCGACACGCTCAGTCCCTCAATCCGGGCGACCGGTGTAGGGATCAGATCAAGCATCCGGCCCCTCATATGCCTGGACGATGCGGCCGACGACCGGGTGCCGCACCACGTCGCCGATGCCGAATGGCACCATGGCGATGCTTTCCACGCCATGCAGGCGGGCGACCGCGTCGGCGAGGCCGGAAATCCCCGGCTGCGGCAAGTCGACCTGCTTGGGATCGCCGCAGATGACCATGCGGCTGCCCTCGCCAAAGCGGGTCAGGAACATCTTCATCTGGGCGATGGTGGTGTTCTGCGCCTCGTCCAGCACGATGAACGCGTTGGCCAAGGTGCGCCCGCGCATGAAGGCGAGCGGCGCGATCTCGATCTCGCCGCTCGCGATGCGCCGTTCGACCTGTTCGGCCGGCAGCGTGTCATAGAGCGCGTCGTAGATGGGGCGCAGATAGGGATCGACCTTGTCCTTCATGTCGCCGGGCAGGAAGCCCAGCCGCTCGCCCGCTTCCACCGCCGGGCGGGAAAGGATGAGGCGATCCACGCTGCCGGTGATAAGCTGGCTGACGGCCTGCGCGACCGCGAGATAGGTCTTGCCGGTGCCTGCCGGGCCGAGGGCGAAGATGATGTCGTTGCGGGTCAACGCCTCCATATAGGTGACCTGCGTCGCTGATCGCGGCACGATCGTCTTCTTGCGGGTGCGGATCATCACCTTGGGCGGTTCGGCGACGTCATGGCGGATGATGCCGTCGAGCGTCGGTTCGGCGGACATGGCGATCACCGCCTCTACCGCGCCGGAATCGATTTCCTGCCCGGCGACGATCCGGTTGTAGAGGCCGGTCATGACGTCGCGGGCGCGGGCGGCGGCTTCGGCCTCACCCTCGATCTGGAGTTTGTTGCCGCGCGCGGCGATATAGACACCCAGGCGGTTTTCGATGGCGACCAGATTCTGGTCATATTGCCCGAACAGCGCGCCCAGCAGATGCGGTTTATCGAAAGTGACTTCCAGACGGGCGCGCTCGGCGATGTCGGGGCGCGGACTGTGATGCGGCTTTTTCGACATAGGTCAACCTCTCCCTTGCACGGTCATACCCGCAAAGACGGGCATCCATCTTCCAAACCAAGCGTCTAGCGGAACGGCCCGGAGATGGGTCCCCGTCCTTGCGGGAACGACGGTGCGATGGATCAAGCGGCCTTCCTCCTCACGGTTTCGCCAGCCAAGCTATTGGGTCCGGCGCTGATGATATCGACGTTGACCAGATCGCCGATCGACAGCTCGGGCGCGGTCACGACGACCGACTGGAGCCAGGGCGATTTGCCAATGAGCTGGCCGGGGTGCCGACCCTTGCGCTCCAGCAGGATTTGCGTGGTGCGCCCTACGGTCGCGGCGTTGAATTCGGCCTGCTGACGATTGAGCAAGGCCTGAAGCCGCGAAAGCCGTTCGTCCATGACCGCTGCCGGTATCTGGTGATCCATGTCGGCGGCTGGCGTTCCGGGGCGGGGGCTATATTTGAAGCTGTAGCATTGGGCGTAGCGCACCTGTTCGACGATGCGCAGCGTATCTTCGAATTCGGCATCCGTTTCGCCGGGGAAGCCGACGATGAAGTCGCCGGAAATGGCGATGTCGGGGCGCGCCTGCCGCACCCGTTCGATGATGCGCAGATAGCTGTCGGCGCTGTGGCTGCGGTTCATCGCTTTTAGGATGCGGTCATTGCCCGCCTGCACCGGGAGATGCAGGAAGGGCATCAGCTTGTCGATGTCGCCATGCGCCGCGATCAGGCCATCGCTCATGTCATTGGGATGGCTGGTCGTATAGCGGATGCGGCGCAGGTCAGGGATTTTCGCCAGTTCACGGACCAGTCCGTCCATGCCCTGTGCCCGGCCCTTGTCATCCTCCCCGGTCCAGGCGTTCACATTCTGGCCAAGAAGGGTGATTTCCCGCGCGCCGCCATCGACCAGCGCCTTGGCTTCATCGACGATCGCGCTCCAACTGCGGCTGATCTCCGCACCGCGTGTGTAGGGGACCACGCAATAGGTGCAGAATTTGTCGCACCCTTCCATGATGGTAAGGAAGGCGGTGGGGCGCGCCTGCTTGGTGCGCGCCGGGAGTGCGCCGAATTTGGAGGCCGCCGGCATGTCGGTATCGACCGCCGCTTCGCCCCGACCGACCTTGTCGATCAGATCGGGCAGGCGATGATAGGCCTGTGGCCCCACCACGATGTCGACATTGCGCGCGCGGCGCTGGATCTCGCTGCCTTCGGCCTGTGCGACGCAGCCGGCGACGGCGATCATCGGACGGCTGCCATCGTCGCGGGTCAGGCGGCCGATGTCGGAATACACCTTGTCCACCGCCTTTTCACGAATGTGGCAGGTGTTGAGGATGACGAGGTCGGCGTCCGTGCCCTCGGCAGCCGGGGTCATGCCCTGCGTGCCCAGCATTTCGGCCATGCGCTCGCCATCATAGACGTTCATCTGGCAACCGAAGGATTTGACGTGAAATGTCGTGGGCGCGGTTGTCGCAGGATTTCGGGGGGCGTCGTTACGATTCATGCGGTCCAGCTATACAGGCGGCAAGGGGGGAGCGGAAGAGTGGTGATGCGCGGCGATGCTGGCGGCGATCCGGTCTCGCGCCAGCGCGGCGATCGCCTTGCGATCCGCGCATTTGGCCGGATCGAAGGGCGCTAGAAAGCGAATCGTCATCGGCAATCGGCCCTTGCGTCGCAGAATTCGCAGGACGTTGTCGACCGCGGGTTCGTCACCGATCCAGGCGATGTCCGGGGCGGCTGCGCCATAGTCGATGTGCACCGGGTGGATCATCACAGGGCGCGGCGGCGGTAGCAATACGGCCAGCAGGGTGGGCTTGAACGGCAAGAGCGTGGTGCCGTCGCCGGTCGTGCCTTCAGGAAAGAGCGTGACCGGCTGATGCCCCATCAAGGCCGATCGGAGCGCGTCCATCTGCCCCGACAGGCCGCCGCGGCGTTCGCGCGAAACGAAGACCGTGTTGTTCTGCGCCGCCAGCCAGCCAACGACGGGCCATCGTGCTACGCCATCTTTCGACACGAAGGCCGTGCCGGTGGCCCCGCCCAGCGCAAGAATGTCGATCCAGCTGACATGGTTGGCGAGCAGGAAAATGTCGCCGCCGGCCGGTCGACCGTCGAGAGATATCCGCGCGCCGATCGCGCGCGCCGCGAGCCCCAGAAACCGTGAGGGCCAAGGCGAGCGCCGGCCGGCCAGGCGCCAGCCGAGATGAGGGATGAGGCATAGCAGCAGGGCACTGGCCAGCAGGAAAAGGCGGCCAGCGCAGCGCAGGGGCGCGATCCTGTCAGTTCTTGCGGTCGAGCGCGACGCCGTACAACTCCATACGGTGATCGACCAGCCGGAAACCCAGCTTTTCGGCGATCTGCTTTTGCAACTGTTCCAGTTCCGGGTCGACAAATTCGATGACATTGCCGGTTTCGACGTCGATCAAATGGTCATGATGCGATTCTGGCGCCGCTTCGTAGCGGGCGCGACCGTCGCCGAAATCATGGCGTTCCAGGATGCCGGCCTCTTCGAACAGGCGTACGGTGCGATACACGGTGGCGATGGAAATGCCCGGATCGATAGTGGCGGAGCGTTTGTGCAATTCCTCGACATCGGGATGATCGGACGCGTCACTGAGCACTTGGGCAATCACCCGGCGCTGCTCTGTGATGCGCAGCCCCTTTTCATGACACAGGGCTTCGACGTCAATTTTGCGGTTCATGCAGGCTCGCTTACTGGATTCAGGCGAAAAGTCGGGCATAGCCTAGCGCCTTTTACCCATGCGGGAAAGGGGCGCATCGGCCGATGCACCCCTTTCCGGGAAAGTCGCGCTGGCGCGGTGTGATTACTTGCCGCGGGTGCGGCGACGCTTGGTGCCAAGGCCGATCTTCTTTGCCAGATTGCGGCGCTGTTCGGCGTAGTTAGGCGCAACCATCGGATAGTCGGCGGGCAGGTTCCACTTGGCGCGGTAATCTTCCGGCGTCATCTGATAATGGGTCATCAGGTGACGCTTGAGCATCTTGAGCTTCTTACCGTCTTCAAGGCAGACGATATAGTCGGGCTTGATCGACGCGCGGATGGACACGGCGGGTTCGGGGCGGACCTCGGGCGCTTCGACGGGCTGGTTGAGCGCGGACAGGGCGGCGTGAACATTCTGGATCAGCGACGACACATCCGAAACCGCAACGCTATTGTTGGAGACGTGCGCGGCAACGATGTCAGAGGTCAAGGTGATAAGCAGTTCGTTCTGCGCGGATTCGGTTTCCATGGTCCTGTTTCCTGCCAATTTATACAGTGATGCGACCCGCCCGACGGAATGTTTTCAGGAGCGGTATTGCGTCGCCTAATCTTCACATGGGGTTTGCGCAACCATCAATTGCTTCAAATGCCCATATCGATGCGAAAACTTAAGGCGTCATATAATTGACCATCACTGCCGCGATAATAACCCGGGCGGCGATGCACATATTCGAACCCAATTTTCTCATAGAGTTGAATGGCGTTATTCGTCGCGCGTACTTCAAGATTCATCGATGTGATGCCGCGCCGACGCGCCGTGCGTAAACTGTCCCGCAGCAATGTTTCCCCGATACCGCGCCCGCGCCAGAGCGGCGCGACCGCCAGCAACAGCAATTCGCATTCATCCAAAACGGACCGCACCAGGGCGAAGCCGAGCGGCGAGGCGTCGAGCCGCGCAACCGTAAGCCAGGTGCCAGGCATGATCATCACCCCCGCCAATTGCGGCAAGGTCCAGGCTTCGCCAAAAACGGGGTCGAAGGCCGCAGTCATCACGTCCATGGTGTCGGCCATCGCGTTGCGATCCGCACCTTCGTGCAGGTCAAGGGAGAGGCCGGGCATCATGGCAGGGCGCGCTCCGCAATCGTCTTCGCGTCTGCGCCACGGCCATAAATGGGGGAGGGCGGCAGGCCTGGCAGAGCCTCGATCAGCGGCCATGCGCTGGCGTCGGGATAGAGGGTGACCGCTGTGCCGGCACCGCGTTCCGTGACCAGCGTCTCGGCCCCGGTGCCGTAGATAAAGGGCGTTTCAATCTGTCGCGCCAGGTCCGAAATCAGGGTCGAACGGATGGGGCCATGCTGGGTGCGGCCATCGGCATCGAAGCATTGCCAGAATAGTTCGCCGTGCCCGCCGGTGATGGTGACCACAATGGGGCCGCCCTGATGATCGCTGAGCGCCGCCTGGGCCGCAATGATCGAGGGCGCGCTGAAACCGTGAAGCGGGACGCCCCAGGCCAGAGCCAGGGCACGGGCGGCGGCGATACCGATCCGCACGCCGGTAAAGCTGCCCGGCCCCACATCGACGGCGATCGCATCGGCGCGTCCTCCGTCAGGCAAGGCAGCGATAGCCGGCAGAAGCGCCTCGGCATGGCCGCGACCGACAATCTCGTGAAATCGCCCGACAGGCGTGCCGTCCTCCAGCAGCGCCACGGACAAAGCCTGTGTCGCAGTGTCGATCACCAGCAGGCGCAAGGAATACTCCCGTTCAGCATCCGCCAGATGCGGACTCGCCTAGCGGTTAGTCGATCCTGGGCGATTTGCCAAATGGCCTTGCGGCATCAGACCGCGCGCACTTCCGTCACTTCGGGAACATAATGTTTGAGCAGTTGCTCGATGCCGTTCTTGAGCGTCGCCGACGACGATGGGCAACCAGCGCAGGCGCCCTGCATCTTGAGGTAAACCGTGCCCTTGTCGAACCCGCGATAGATGATGTCGCCACCATCATTGGCGACGGCAGGGCGGACGCGGGTGTCGATCAGTTCGCGGATCTGATCCACGATCTCGGCATCTTCGGGGTTTTCGGCGAAGGCGTCGTCGTCGGCCGGAACATGGATTTCGCCTGCCGATCCGGCCACGAACAAAGGCATGTTCGCGGAGAAATGTTCGAGCAGGATGGAAAGCACTTCGGGCTTCACGTCGCGCCAGTCAGACCCTTCGCCGATGGTCACGGAAATGAAGTCGCCGCCGAAGAAAACGCCGGTGACGTCTCCCAAGGTGAAGAGCGCACTGGCGAGCGGCGATGCCTCGGCCTCTTCAGGGGATGCGAAATCGCGGGTGCCAGCGCCCATGACCACGCGGCCGGGGATGAATTTGACGGTCGCCGGATTGGGCGTCGGTTCGGTCTCGATCAGCATGGTGCGCATGTGGCGATTTGCTGCGGCAAGATCAACCCGTCGGAACTTCGCCCGCGACCGTTGATTGAGTGTAGCAAATATGAAGGAGATGCGACGATGAGCACCGAGACCGAAATCCGCGAACGTTTCTGGAAGCAACTGTCGGAAAGCCCGTTTCTGATGGTCGGCCTGCAGGGTTCGCGGGACCATAATCTGCCGATGACTGCGCAGTTGGACCCGGACGCCAATCATTCCTTCTGGTTTTATACGTCCAAGGACAACCGGCTGGCACCAGGCGGCCCGGCCATGGCGCAATATGCGTCGAAGGATCATGACCTGTTCGCATGCGTCGATGGCACGCTGACCCCGGAAACAGACCCGGCCGTGATCGATCGTTACTGGTCCAAGCAGGTAGAGGCCTGGTATCCGCAGGGTCGGAATGATCCCAGTCTTCTGATGCTGCGGTTCGACCTTAACACCGCTGAAATCTGGGAAGCGGAAATGTCCCTGAAAGGCGTGTTCAAGATGATGTTCGGTGGCGACGTGCGTTCAGAGATGAAGGGCAAGCACGCCGAAGTCTCTCTTTGAACACCTGAACTTGTGGTGAGCGGCTGCCTGGTTGGTGGCCGCTTGCTTTTTGCGCGCGTTGCAGGCATATGCGCTGCGGCGCAGCAACCGGCTCTCACAGGCCCATAGCGATTGGCAGCGTGATCGTCCCTGACGCTTATCGAGCGGGAAGGGACCGGCCAATGACCAGCCTGCGCCAAGCTTGAGGCTTCCCTTTTCACGCGGGTCGTTTCGTAACCCGCCTCGCGCCCTCTCTGTGACAGTCACGGACGGTCGGCGCTGGCCGACATGTGAGACTATCATGGAATTTACCGATCTGGGCTTGTCAGAGCCGATTCTGAAGGCGCTTTCCGCCAAGAAATACACCGCGCCCACCCCCATCCAGCAAAAGGCGATCCCGGTGCTGCTGCAAGGCCACGACCTGTGCGGCATCGCACAGACCGGCACCGGAAAGACGGCGGCCTTCGCGCTGCCCAGCCTCGATTATTTCGCGCGCAACCCCAAGCCGACGCCGGTGCGCGGTTGCCGGATGCTGGTGCTGTCGCCGACCCGTGAACTTGCCGCGCAGATTGCGCAGAGCTTTCGCGACTATGGCCGGTTCCTCAAGCTGAGCGTCGAAACGGTGTTCGGCGGCGTGCCGATCAACCGGCAGATCAAGGCGCTGAGTCAGGGCGTGGATATCGTCGTGGCGACGCCGGGCCGCCTGCTCGACCTGATCGACCAGCGGTGCTTCACCATCAAGGACACGGAAATCTTCGTCCTCGATGAGGCGGACCAGATGATGGACATGGGCTTCATCCACCCGTTGAAACGCGTCGCCAAGCTGCTGCCGACCGATCGGCAGAACCTGTTTTTCTCGGCCACCATGCCCAAGGAGATCGAGGCGCTGGCCGGTCAGTTCCTGAACGATCCGGTCAAGGTCAGCGTCGCGCCGCAATCGACGACGGCAGAGCGCGTGCGTCAGCAGGCGACATTCGTCAATCAGGCGGAAAAGCAGGCGTTGCTGCACATCGTGCTCGAAACCGAAGACATTGATCGCGCGCTCATTTTCACGCGGACCAAGCATGGCGCAGACCGCGTGGTTCGCTTTTTGGAAGGGGCAGGCATCGACGCCTTCGCCATCCATGGCAATAAGAGCCAGGGCCAGCGCACCACCGCTCTGCAGGCGTTCCGCCAGGGCAAGGTCAAGCTGCTGGTGGCGACCGATATTGCCGCACGCGGCATCGACGTGTCGGGCGTCAGCCATGTCATCAATTTCGAAATCCCCAACGTGCCCGAACAATATGTTCACCGGATCGGCCGTACGGCGCGCGCGGGCGCGGAAGGCGTGGCGATCAGCTTTGTGGCCGATGATGAGCGGCCCTATCTCAAGGCGATCGAGCGGGCGACACGCGTTAAGCTGGACGTCGCACCGCTGCCGGAAAATTTCCTGGAAGCCGTCCGTAACCTGCCCAAGCCCGCGCCGCAGCGCAAAGGCCCCAGCCAGAGCCCGTCGCAGCAGGCCAAGCGCGCCGAAGGGCAGCGCCGCTATCAGGACCAGCAGAAGGCGCAGCGCGGCACCCCCGACAAGGCGCATCGTGGCGATGGCGACGGCACGGGGGCCAAGAAGCCTTTCCGTCGGCGCCGGCGTGGCGCGGTGGGCGCGCACAAGGGTGCGGTGCAGCGGACCGGCGCGCGCTAAACAGCAATGAAAGAAAGGGAGGCGGCGCTCAGTCGCCTCCCTTTCCTTATTTTGTCAGTGGTGGTTCAGGAAAAAGCCGCTAGGCTTCACCGCCTATGCGTTTTTCCCCCCGCCGTTCGGCCGCTTCGCTCCTCATCCTGTCCCTGTTGCTGGCCGGCGCGCCGCAGACGCTGGCCCAGCCGCAGCAGACCGCAACACCGGTCGATCAGGGGGCGAGCAAGGCGCAGGTCCGCCCCTGGCTCTATGAAAATAGCGA
Source organism: Sphingomonas sp. SKA58 (assembly GCF_000153545.1). NCBI lineage: Bacteria > Pseudomonadati > Pseudomonadota > Alphaproteobacteria > Sphingomonadales > Sphingomonadaceae > Sphingomonas > Sphingomonas sp. SKA58. The sequence goes on along the minus strand of NZ_CH959306.1, from coordinate 1,519,804 downwards.
CGTGCCGATCGATGCTGCATGGCGGTTCGGCACGCTTTCCAACGGGCTGCGCTATGCGGTGCGGCGCAATGGCGTTCCGCCGGGGCAGGTTTCGATCCGGCTGCGGATGGACGTCGGATCGCTCATGGAGCGCGCGGATGAGCAGGGATATGCTCATTATATGGAGCATCTCACCATGCGGGGGTCGCGCCATGTGCCGGATGGCGAATCCAAGCGTATCTGGCAACGTCTTGGCGTCACCTTCGGCAGCGACAGCAACGCTCAGACAACGCCCACCGGCACGACCTATGCGCTCGACCTGCCCCAGGCGACGCAGGCCAGCTTGACCGAAAGCATGAAGATATTGGCCGGGATGATGGCCGAACCCAATATCAACGCCGGTTCGGTCGATGCCGAACGGGCGGTCGTGCTGGCGGAAAAGCGAGAGAGCGACGGTCCGCAAAGCCGCATCTCGGATGCCAATCGATTGCATTTCTTCGCCGGACAGCCACTGGCCGAACATGCGCCGATCGGCACGGTCGACACGCTGAAAGCCGCGACCGCGGCGAAGATGGAGGCGTTCCACCAGCGTTGGTATCGCCCTGAAAACACGGTGATCGCAATTTCCGGGGACATTGATCCGGCCATTGCCGAACAATTGATCAAGGATAATTTCGGTAACTGGACTGCGCCTGGAAAGGGGGCGGCGATCCCTGATTTTGGCGCACCCGACCCGAAGGCGCCGGCGACGCGCGTCTTCGTGGAACCGGGTGTGCCGGTCAGCCTGACCATGGCGTGGCTGCGACCCTGGACCCCGCATGCCGACACGATCGTCTATAATCAGGACAAGCTGACCGACATGCTGGCGTTGCAGATCGTCAGCCGGCGGCTGGAACAGGCGGCGCGGAGCGGGGGGAGTTTCCTTCAGGCGAGCGTCGAGCAGCAGGACGTCAGCCGATCCGCCGACGGTACCTTCGTGTCGATCATACCCAGCAATGACGACTGGCAAAAGGCGCTGCGCGACGTGCGGGCCATCATTGAGGACGCAAAGGCAGCGCCGCCCAGCCAGGCGGAAATCGATCGCGAATATGCGCAGATCGATACCGCGCTCGCCATACAGGTCGAAAATGCGCCGACTGAAGCCGGGGCCAAACAGGCAACCGACCTGGTGAGCGCGGTCGATATTCGCGAGACGACGGTCAGCCCGCAGGCCGCTGTCGAGATATTCCGCGCGGGCAAGCCCGCCATGACCCCACAAAAGATTCTCGATTCAACGCAGCGGCTGTTTTCCGCCGGGGTGTTCCGGGCAATGCTGGTGACAAGCAAGGTCGAGCCGGGGCAGGACGAACGACTGGCGGCCGCGCTTGCCGCCCCGGTCAAGGCCGCGACCAATGCGCGGCTGTCGGACAAGCCGGTAACGATGGATGACCTGCCCAATCTCGGCGCGCCGGGCACGGTGGTGTCGCGCAGCCAGGTGGGCTTGCCCGGCATGGAGACGATCACTTTCTCCAATGGCGTCAAGCTGGTTCTGTTCGCCAATGACGCCGAACCGGAAAAGGTCCGGATCAATGTCCGTTTCGGTCATGGTCAGCAGGCCTTTTCGCCGGTGAAGCCCGTGCCGAGCTGGGCCGGCGGCTATGCGCTGATGGCAAGCGGCATTGGCAAGCTGGGCCAGCGCGAACTGGACGAGCTGATGATCGGCCGACGCATGGGGATGAATTTCGAAACTGACGACGACGCCTTCGAAATGCAGGCCGTGACGCGGCCGGCCGACTATAAGGATCAGTTGCGGCTGTTTGCTGCCAAGCTTGGGGAACCCGGTTGGGACCCCGCGCCGATCGCGCGGGTCAAGACGGGGGCCATGGTTGCCTATGACGCTATGTCCCGTGCGCCCGATTCGGTGCTTGGACGCGATCTCAATTGGTTGCTGCATGACAAGGATGTGCGGTTCCGCACGCCGTCCCGCGCCGAAATCGAAGCGCTGACGCCCGAGGCGTTCCGCGCAACATGGGCGCCGATCCTTGCTTCGGGCCCGATCGAGGTTCAGCTGTTCGGTCATGTCGATGCCGAAGACGCCATCAAGGCGGTTGCCGCTACCTTCGGCGCCTTGCCATCGCGCGGCGATACGCCGGTTCCGGCCAGTAACAAGGCGATGCGCTTTCCCGCCCATGTCGAAAAGCCGGTGGTCCTGCGCCATGAAGGCGACAAGGATCAGGCTGCCGCCGTCATGGCGTGGCCAACGGCAGGCGGCTTCGATTTGCAACAGCAGGGCCGCCAGCTGGAGATATTGACCCAGATTTTCAACGACCGCCTTTTCGACAAGCTACGGTCGACCGAGGGTGCGGCCTATTCGCCCAGCGTCCAGAATAACTGGCCATTTTCCTATGAAAGCGGCGGATATATCCTGGTAACGAGCCAGGTGCGGCCGGACCGTATCAGCTATTTCTACGACGCGGTGAAGGCGACGGCGGCCGATCTGGCGGCCAATCCCGTCAGCGCCGATGAACTCCAGCGCGCGGTCGCGCCGATGCAGCAATTGCTGATGCGCGCAAGCACCGGCAACGCTTTCTGGATGAACCAGATGGAAGGGGCGACGCATGATCCCCGCTATGTTCAGGCAATGCAGAATATGGGCAAGGATATGCTGAGCGTCACGCCAGCGCAGTTGCAGGCGCTGGCCGTCAAATATCTGGTGCCTGCCAAAAGCTGGTCGGTGATCGTGCTGCCCGAAGGCGTATCCGCCAAATAGACGGCGGTGACGGGCTTTTCCGCTTGCTCCAGCCGGTGTTGGACGACTAGGCGACGGCTCCGGAAGCGAAGGGCAGGGCAATGAAGGGCGGACGGGGTTGAGCGTGCGGGTCATCCTGTCGGTAGAGGCGCTGGAACCGCGGCTTTCCGGCATAGGTCGATATAGCTGGGAACTGGCCCAGCGCTTGCCGTTGATCGAGGATGTCGAGAGCGTCCGCTTTTATCGCAACGGCCAGTGGATCACTGATCCCGGCCTGTTGCTGACGGATGGCCGGCAACCCTTGTGGGGGAACAAGCCGTTGCGATGGCTGCGCAAGCGCAACCAATGGGCCGTGCGCCTGAAACAGGCCGCGACCATGCGCAGTCATCTGTTCCACGGGCCCAATTATTTCCTGCCACCGGCCGGTGAGGGCGGGGTCATCACCGTGCATGACCTGTCGGTGTTCCGCTACGCCGAAACGCACCCGGCCGAGCGTCTGGCCCAGTTCGAACGTTACTTTCGCCTGTCGGTGGATCGTGCGGCGCATATCATCACCGATAGTGAGACGACGCGTCAAGAAGTGGCTGATTTCCTGGGGTTCGATCTGGCGCGGATCACGGCCGTCCCGCTGGCGGCGAGCCCGGTGTTTCAGCCGCGCGGTGCCGATGCGACCGCTGCTGCGCTGGCGCGCTACGATCTGACGCCGCAGGGTTATGCGCTGTGTGTTTCGACCGTCGAGCCGCGTAAGCGCATCACGCAATTGCTGCATGCCTGGCGAAACCTGCCAGCTGCCGTCCGTAGCCGCTGGCCACTGATGGTGACGGGCGGATCGGGCTGGCTGAGCGATGCCGTTCGCGACTTGATGGAAAAAGGGGCGCGCGAGGGGTGGGTGCGTTATCTGGGCTTCGTGCCGGAGGAAGATTTGCCGCTGCTCTATGCCGGCGCGTCGCTGTTCGTTTATCCATCCGTCTATGAAGGGTTCGGCCTTCCGCCAGTCGAGGCCATGGCCAGTGGCGTGCCAGTCGTCGTATCGAACGCGTCATGCCTGCCTGAAGTCACTGGCGGCGCGGCGATGCTGGTCGAGCCTGAGGATATTGCGGGATTTTCGCGGGCCTTGGAGCTGACGTTTGAGGATGAAAGCTGGCGACGGCACGCTATTGCCAAGGGGCTGGAGGTCGCCGGTCGCTATAGCTGGGACAGGTGCGCGCGGGAAACCGTAGAGGTTTACCGTCGTTTGCGCTGAGCGGCGTTAGTGTATCGCCTTCAACCCCGCGACGATCGTCTCCGCCGCCCGACGCGCCGTACTGGCCGCTGGCAGCTTGGGACGCGACAGGGTGCGATGGCCAAGGCCAAACATGCATGCCAGCAACAATTCTTCAGCTGCATCGAGCGCTTCTCCTGACAGGTCAGGATTTGCCACGCAGGCAAAGTCGCGCAGAACAACGCGAAATCCGATGCACAACTGTCCGATCATCTTGCCCACAGCCTCGTTACGAAACGCCTCGGCCATGATTTCAAACAAGAGCGCTTCTTCCTTTTCATCGGTACTATGGAGCAGCATGGCCTCGAACGCTTGTTCGGCAGAGAGTTCATGCGCATCCAGCCGGGATCGCAATATGGTCATCTGCGCAGTCCATGCATCGGAGTCGATCCGCACCAGCGCTTCGATCACTTCTTCCTTGCCCTTGAACAGGCGATAGATTTGCCCGACTGACACCTGAGCGGCGCTGGCCAATTGCGCCATGGACGTCTGATGAAACCCGTTGGCGGAAAAAAGCGTGCGCGCCGCAGCCAGAATACGTGCCCTGCCGTCCGCTTCATGCTGCACTGCAACCACTTCTACCCCCAAATGGCTTTTTGAGCCTTGAACTTTCTGTGGCAGGATCATACCTGCGCAGCAAGCGGAATGAACGTTCATTCCGTACTCAGGTATCAAGCAAAAACGGATTCGGGCTATGCAAAAGGGGATTTTCACCGGGTTGCTGGCGTGCGCGTCGGCTTTGGCGTTAAGCGGTTGTGGTGAAAGCCAACCGCCCGCGCCCCCGCCGCCCGCAGTCGGTGTGACGACGGTCAGCACGCAATCTGTCCCCTTGGTCAATGAACTGCCGGGCCGTGTGGCGGCGCTGGAAACGGCCGAAGTTCGCCCGCAGATCAATGGCGTCATCCGCCGCAGCCTGTTCTCGCAAGGCGGCTATGTGCGCGCCGGCCAGGTTTTGTTCGAGATCGAAGATTCGCCCTATCGCGCGGCGTTGGCACAGGCGCAGGGTGCTTTGGCGCGCGCGCAGGCGACTATCGGATCGACCAGTTTGCAAGCGCAACGCTATAAGGACCTAGTCGGCATCAATGCTGTCAGCCAGCAGGAATATGACAATGCGGTGGCCACCGCACAGCAGGCGCGGGCCGATGTTGCGGCGCAGCGCGGCGCGGTACAGGCGGCACAGGTCAACCTGGATTTTACGCGCATCCGCGCACCCATCTCTGGCCGCATCGGGCGCTCGCTCTTTACCGCGGGGGCGCTGGTGCAAACCGGTCAGTCCGACCCGCTCGCCACGATCCAGCGGCTGAACACGGTCTATGTGGATGTGACCCAGTCGGCGGCCGAGATCATCGACCTGAAGCAAGCCATGAAGAAAGGTGGCGTGAGCGAGGCTGATGGTGCGCGCATCCAACTGATCTTGCCCAACGGCAGCACATACCCGATAGAGGGCCGTCTCCAGTTTTCGGAAGTGACCGTGGACCCGGACACCGGGGCGGTCACGTTGCGTTCGACCTTTCCCAATCCCGATGGACTGCTGCTTCCTGGCATGTATGTCCGTGCCCGCCTCGTCGAAGGACGGCGCAATTCAGCGATCCTGGCGCCGCAGCAGGGCATCAGCCGCGATGCCCGCGGGCGCGCCACGGCGATGGTCGTGGGCAAGGGAAACAAGGTCGAAATGCGTCAGGTGGAGGTTGATCGTGCGGTCGGAGACAAATGGATCGTCACCAATGGGCTTAAGCCCGGCGACAAGCTGATCGTGGAAGGCCTGGTCAATCTCAAGCCTGGAACGGTGGTTCGCCCTGGTGCGCCGCAGCAAATAACGGCGCAGCAGCAGGGCGCGAAGCGCGGTCCCGGCCAGGCGGTCGACCAGCCGGTTCAGGGCGAGGCTAACTAAATCATGGCGCGCTATTTCATCGACAGGCCCATCTTTGCGTGGGTCATCGCCATCGTCGTCATGCTCGCGGGCCTGCTGGCGATCCGTTCCCTGCCGGTTGCGCAGTTCCCGGAAATCGCGCCACCTGCGGTCACGATCCAGACCAGCTACCCCGGCGCGAATGCCCAGACGCTGGAAAGCACGACCACGCAGATTATCGAGCAGCAGCTTAAGGGCATCGACAATCTGCGTTACTTTTCGTCCACCAGCGACGGGTCGGGCAATCTCAGCATTACGCTGACGTTCGAACAGGGAACCGACCCTGACATTGCGCAGGTGCAGGTCCAGAATAAATTGTCGCAGGCGACCCCGTTGCTGCCGCAAGAGGTCCAGCAGCAAGGGCTACGCGTCGGCAAGTCGACATCGAGCTTCCTTTTGATCGCCGCGGTCTACACGGACGATGGTATTCACGATCAGGAAGACGCGGCCGACTTCATCGCGGCCACCTTGCAGGATCCGCTCAGCCGCGTCACCGGCGTGGGCGATACGCAGCTGTTCGGGTCGCAATATGCGATGCGCATCTGGCTCGATCCCTACAAGATGGCCAATTTGCGCATCACCACGGGAGACGTGAAGTCCGCGATCCAGGCGCAAAATGCCCAGGTTTCGGCCGGCCAGATCGGCGGAGCGCCAGCGCCCGAGGGACAAGCGCTCAATGCGACTGTCACCGCCCAGTCGCGTTTGCGTACGGCGGAGGAGTTCGAGAAAATTCGGCTTCGCAGCAACAGCGATGGATCGGTCGTCCTGTTGTCCGATGTCGCTCGCGTCGAGCTTGGGGCTGAGAATTACGGCTTTGGCGTCAAGTTCAACGGCCATCCCGCTTCCGGTTTTGGCATCAAGCTGGCGCCTGGCGCGAATGCGCTCGATACAGTGGAAGCGGTGAAAGACCGCGTCAACGAATTGTCCAAGAATTTTCCGACCTGGGTCAAATATGATTTTCCGGTCGATAATTCCAAATTCGTGACATTGTCGGTTGAGCAGGTGATCCACACGCTGTTCGAAGCAATTCTGCTCGTCTTCGTCGTCATGTTCATCTTTTTGCAGAACTGGCGCGCGACGCTTATCCCAACGATTGCCGTGCCGGTTGTCCTGCTTGGCGCATTAGCGGTGCTCTACGCGGCGGGCTTCACCATCAATACGCTGACTCTGTTCGGTATGGTGCTGGCCATCGGCCTGCTGGTCGATGACGCGATCGTCGTGGTCGAAAATGTCGAGCGCCTGATCCAGGATGAAGGGCTGACGCCGAAGGAAGCCGCGCGGCGATCCATGGACGAAATCAGTGGCGCGCTGATCGGTATTGGTCTCGTCCTGTCCGCAGTGTTCCTGCCGATGGCCTTCTTCGGCGGCTCGACTGGCGTCATTTTCCGCCAGTTCTCCATTACCATCGTGTCGTCGATGATCCTGTCGGTCCTGGTGGCGCTGATTCTGACGCCAGCTTTGTGCGCCGCAATTTTGAAGCCCGCATCGCATGGCCATGATCAATGGTCGGGGCGTTTCGGGTCGATTTTCGGACGCTTTTTCGGTTGGTTCAATCGTACCTTTGACAAGGGCGTCGCGCGTTATGGCCAGGGCGTCGAGAAGGTCGAGCGCCGCTGGGTGCGCACGATGCTGCTTTACCTGCTGATCGTCATCGGCATGGCGTTCATCTTTCTGCGGTTGCCATCAGGCTTCCTGCCGGAGGAGGATCAGGGCATTATCATCGCGCAATTGTCCCTGCCGGCGGGATCCACGCTGGAAGAAACCGAACGGTCGCTGACGCGAATGCGGCGCCATTATCTGGTCGATGAGAAGAGTAATGTGGAGGCTGTCTTTACCATCGCGGGCTTCGGCTTTGTGGGGCAGGGGCAGAATGTGGGCATCGCCTTTGCCCGGATGAAGGATTGGGCGGATCGCAAGGGCGCGGAAAATGCCGTCCCTGCGATCGCGCGGCGCGCGAATATGGCGTTTAAGAAGATTTCCGCTGGCATGGCCATCGCCTTCGTGCCGCCGGCCGTCCAGGAACTGGGCAATGCGTCCGGTTTCGATTTCCAGCTGCTCGATCAGGGCAATCTGGGCCATGATAAGCTGCTGGCGGCTCGCAACCAGCTGCTTGGCATGGCAATGGGCGACGAGCGGCTGGCGCAGGTGCGTCCCAACGGCCTGGAGGATACGCCCCAGCTCAAGCTGAACGTCGATCAGGCGGCTGCCGGCGCCCTCGGGATCGCCCAGGCGGATGTCAATGACACGATCAGCACCAATCTTGGCGGCGCCTATGTCAACGATTTCATCGATCGTGATCGGGTGAAGCGCGTCTACGTCCAGGCTGACGCGCCCTATCGCACATCGGCCGATGCCATAGGCGCTTATCATGTCCGGGGTAGTTCCGGCCAAATGGCGCCCCTTTCCGCTTTCTCGACGACGGAATGGGTGCAGGGGCCGGCGCGACTGGAACGCTTCAACGGTGTGCCTTCGATGAACATCCAGGGTGGCGCCGCGCCCGGCGTGTCCAGCGGCACTGCCATGCAGGCGATGGAGGAACATGCCGCCAAGCTGCCCGCAGGGATCGGCTTCAGCTGGAACGGCATTTCTTATGAAGAACAGACATCGGGGGGGCAGGCGCCTTATGTCTATGCGCTGTCCATGCTGATCGTCTTCCTGTGCCTTGCTGCCCTGTATGAAAGCTGGTCGGTGCCGATCGCGGTCATGCTGGTGGTTCCGCTCGGCGTGCTGGGTGCGGTGATCGCGGCCACGCTCGCAGGCCTCAATAACGACATTTACCTACAGGTCGGCCTCATCACGACCATTGGCGTTTCGGCCAAGAACGCGATTTTGATCGTGGAGTTCGCGGAAGAAAAGATGCGTGAGGGCCTGTCGCCCGCGCGGGCAGCGCTGGAAGCGGGCAAGTTGCGCTTGCGGCCGATCCTGATGACCAGCTTCGCGTTCATCTTCGGCGTCTTGCCGCTGGCCTTGTCGACCGGCGCGGGCGCGGGTGGCCAAAATGCCATTGGCTGGGCTGTGGTAGGCGGCATGTTGTCGGCGACCGTGCTGGCCATCTTCTTCGTGCCGGTCTTCTTCACCGTGGTGAAACGTCTGTTCCGGGAACATCATGATAATCAAGCGGCGGACAATGCCGATGCGCCCACTTCGTCGCAGGAGGCCTGAGATCATGCGCAGCATCAAGGCGCTGAGCGCCGTCACCCTGTCGCTTGCCCTGGCGGCGTGCGACATGGCGCCGAAATATGTGCGGCCCGATCTGCCGGTGCCGGTCGAAAGCCCGCAGGGGCCTGCCTATGCTGAAACAGGCGAGGGCGTAGCGGCGATTCCGGCAGAGACGGCCTGGCGGGATTTCTTCACGGACCCCCGGATGGTCCGGGTGATCGAGACGGCTTTGACCAATAATCGCGACCTGCGCATTGCTGTCGCCAATGTAGCGCAGGCGCGCGCGCAATATCGCGTGCAAAGGGCCGACCTCTTTCCAAGCGTGAATGCGAGTGGCACGGCCACTTATTCCGAACAGCCGCTCGTCCAATTCGGCCAAACTCAGCGGCTGAACAATGATGTCTATCAGGCGCAGGTCGGCATTTCGGCGTGGGAAATCGACCTCTTCGGCCGCGTGCGCAACCTCAGCAAGGCGGCGCTCGAGCAATTTTTCGCAACAGACGAAAATCGCAAGGCGGCGCAGACCAGTCTCGTGGCGGAAACCGCCAATGCGTGGTTGGTGATGGCGGCCGATCAGGAACGATTGCGCATCGCCCGGGAACTGGAGGGGGCGTTCGGCAAGACGCTGGCCCTGACCAAGGCCCGGTTTGAGCGGGGGATCGCATCGGAGCTGGAAGTGCGCCAGGCGCAAACCAGCTATGATCAGGCGCGATCGGATATTGCCGAAGCGACGACGCTGGTCGCGCAGGATCAAAATGCGCTCAACCTGCTGGCCGGTACGACCGTGCCCGCCAGCGACCTTCCAGACAGCCTGACGCCGGAAGGGGCCACCCTTGAGAATTTGCCGGCGAACATCACATCCGATGTCTTGCTGCAACGGCCCGATATCGCGTCGGCCGAGCACCAGTTGCGCGCCGCGAACGCCAATATCGGCGCGGCGCGGGCGGCCTTCTTTCCTAATATCTCACTGACGGCGGCTTTCGGATCCATCAGCCAGGGCCTCTCCAACCTGTTCGGATCGGGATCGGATTTCTGGTCGGTGGCGCCTTCGGCCAACCTGCCGATTTTCGATTTCGGCCGTAATCAGGGCAATTTGCGTTATGCCCGGGCCACCTATGACGCGATGGTCGCAACATACGAAAAAAGCGTCCAGACCGGTTTTCGCGAAGTTGCCGATGCGTTGGCTCGCCGCGGGACGATGGAGCGCCAGCTGGAGGCCCAGACGTCGCTGCGGGATTCCGCGCGGGTCGCCTATACGCTTTCCGAAGCGCGCTTTCGGGCGGGCGTCGACAGCTTCCTGACGACGCTGGATTCGCAGCGTTCGCTCTATACCGCCGAACAGTCGCTGGTGGCGACGCGGTTGACGCGTGAGGCCAATATGGTCGAACTCTACCGGGCCATGGGTGGCGGTCTCAAATAGGCTTTGGCCGCAAAATGCGGGAAGCGGAACGATGGCGGCGTTGTCATGACGTCGCCACTTTTTCTGAAGGACCGTCGCGTGACTTTCAGCTGCATCCGTTTGGCCTCGCCCGTCGGCCTTCTGACCATCGTGGCGAGCGCCGGTCAATTGGTCGCCGTGCTCTGGCCGCAGGATCGACCCTCGCGCGTGCCCTTGCCTGCCCTTGGCGAGGCCAAGGATGATCCGTTGCTCAAGGAGGCATCGGCGCAACTGGCTGCCTATTTCGACGGCGAGCTGGGGTGCTTCGACCTGCCGTGCGCGCCGGCTGGAACGCCGTTCCAGCGGGATGTCTGGCGCGCTCTGGACGCCATTCCTTATGGTCAGACGCGCAGCTATGGCGCTATCGCGACCGATATCGGTCGGCCGACAGCGGTGCGGGCGGTCGGGGCCGCCAATGGGCGCAATCCGCTGTCGATTATCACGCCATGCCATCGTGTGGTGGGCAGGAAAGGCGATTTGACCGGCTTTGCAGGCGGCCTGCACGCCAAACAGTGGCTGCTGGCCCATGAGGCGCGTGTCCTCGCTCGCTGAGCATCTTCTTTCCCGCGCGGCTTGTCGTTAGGGTACCGCTCTGCGCATATCAGGGGCGACATGACGGAAGATCTGACGGATATAGTGGCGGACATCGTCGCCAGCATGCGGAGCGCGCCGGATCGGGGTCGCGTTGCCCATTATATTCCCGAGCTCGCCAAGGTTGAGGCCCGCCATTTCGGCATCGCTATCGCGACGGCCGACGGGCAGATGGTGACAGGCGGCGACGCCGACATGGGCTTTTCCATCCAGTCCATATCCAAGGTGTTCGCGCTGACCCTGGCGGTTGGCAAGGTTGGTGACCAGCTTTGGGACCGTGTGGGGCGTGAGCCATCTGGCACCGCCTTCAACTCGATCGTGCAGCTGGAGCATGAGCAGGGCATTCCGCGCAATCCCTTCATCAACGCCGGGGCGATCGTGGTAGCCGACGTCAATCTGGGCGGGCACCAGCCGCGCGTCGCCATTGGCGAGATGCTCCGCTTCCTGCGCTATCTTGCCGGGGATGACGATATCGCCATCAATGAAGCGGTTGCCGCATCCGAAACCGCCTCGGGCTTTCGCAACATGGCGCTCGCCAATTACATGCGAGCCTTCGACAATGTGCGCCATCCGGTCGAATTGGTGCTCGGCGCCTATTTCCACCAGTGCGCGATCGAGATGAGCTGCCGGCAATTGGCACTTGCGGGCCGCTATCTGATGCTTGACGGACGGCATCCCGATGGTGGCCGGGTCGTGTCGCCGCGCAGGGCGCGACGCATCAATGCCTTGATGCTGACCTGCGGCCATTATGATGCATCGGGCGACTTCGCCTTTCGCGTGGGGATGCCCGGCAAGTCTGGGGTAGGGGGCGGCATATTGGCCATCGTACCCGGCCGCGCGTCGATCGCGGTATGGTCGCCGGGATTGAACGCCAGCGGCAACAGCCAGCTGGGCACGCTGGCGCTGGAGGAACTATCCAGCCGCACCGGATGGTCGATTTTCAGCCCGCCCGTCGCCGGGTGACGTCAGTTTGTCTCGTCCGCGCGCAGCCGCCGCAATTTGGGCGTCTTTTGCATCTGAGCCGCATCCTTGATGCCCATGCGCAAATCCTCGCGCGTTTGATGGATGGAGGCGATGACCGGCCCCATGGCAACGCCAAGATCCACGAGCGCGGTTTCCGCCAGTTGCAGCGAGCTTTCCAGCGTTTCGGGCACCGCATCGCTGGCCCCGGCGCGATACAGTTGGGCGGCATGGTCCGCGTCCCGCGCGCGGGCGATGATGGGCAGGTCCGGCACCCAGCCGCGCACACGTTGCGTTACGCGAACCGACAACACCGGATCATCCATCGTGAGGATCAGCGCGCGCGCATGACCCAGGCGCAACCTGTCGAGCATTTCCACGCGGGCGACGTCGCCAAATAATATGGGATAGCCCGCCCGGCGGGCTTCCGCCACGACGTCGGGGTCGGATTCCACCACGATGAAGCGCTGACTATGCGTGCGCAACAGGTCGCAGACCATGCGGCCGACCCGGCCAAAGCCGATGACCACCGCGGCGGCCTGCGTCTGGACGTCGTCGGTTTCCACGCGTTCTTCGCCAAGCGCCATTTCCAGGCGACGGGCGATATCATGGCCGAAGCGGGCCAGCAGCGGCGTGATGGTGAGGCCGATCGCGGTGACGATCTGCCAGAAAGCAGCGGTCGAAGGCAGGATCAGTTGCGCCGCGGCCGCAGCGGACAGCACGATCAATGTCGTTTCCGACGGGCTGGACATCAGCACGCCGACCTCCAGCGCCGTCCCTTTGCGCGTGCCCGAAAAATAGAGCAGCGCCGCCGTGACCAGCGTCTTGCACAGCACCACACCGAATACGGCCAGCATCAGGCTGGGCCAGTTGGCCAGGATGACGCGCAGGTCCAGGCTCATGCCCACGGTAATCAGGAAGACGCCGAGCGCCAGACCCTTGAACGGGGCCGTGATGACCTCGACCTCGCCATGATAGTCGGTTTCCGCGATCAGCAGGCCCGCGACCAGCGCGCCGACGATCGGTGACAGGCCGGCGATCGACGTCGCCATGCTGGAGATGATGACGACGAGCAGGCTGGCGGCCAGAAAGACTTCGGGGCTTTTGGTGCGCGCCGCCTGACTGAAAATATGGGGCAGGGTGATGCGGCCAAGGATCAGCATGACACCGACAGTCACGCCACCCCTGACCAATGTGCTGGCCAACGCGCTCCAGGCGCCGTCGGGGCTGCTGGCGACAGAGGGGGCGAGCGCACCCAGCATGAAGATGATCGGCACCAGCGCGAGATCTTCGAACAGCAGCATCGAAAAGGCGGCGCGGCCGACCGCACTTTGGGTGCCGACCATGGGCAGCACGACGGCGGTCGAGGACAGGGCGAGCGCAAGACCGAGGCCGATCGCCCCGGCGGTCGGTTGCCCCAGAAGATACAGCCCCGCCGCGATCAGCAGGCCGCTTCCGAATAATTCGGCCGCACCGACGCCGAAAACCTGCGCGCGCATCGACCAGAGCCGTTTGAAGCTCAATTCCAGCCCGATGGAAAAAAGCAGCAGAATGATGCCGAGTTCGGCAAATGGCTCGATGGCCTCCCCATCCGAAATGGTGATATGGTAAAGCCAGGGATAGCGCTCGACCAAGGCCCCCAGGCCAGCCGGCCCCACCGCCAGCCCGACCAGGATGAAGCCGATGACCGGGCTGATCCGGAAGCGGGCAAAGCCGGGTATCACCAGCCCCGCTGCGCCAAGGATTACGAGAGAGTCACTGAAACTGTTGGGATCAATTGCGCCGGCCATGATCCATCATTGCCGCTGGGCATGCGAAAGACCAGCATGGAAGTAGAAAAAAGCTTCGAATGGCTTCGTTCAGGTTTGAAATCTCGGCGGCGAAGGCTGCGATAAGCCCGTTGCCGGAAGGGGCATGGCAGGGGCAGGCGCTCCGGGGATGCATCGGGATCGCTAGTGCTGGGGGGCCATGGCCGATCGACGCGTCTGTTGCCGCCTGATGGCGAATGCCAAGGGCAGCATTGCACGCTGGTGCGGACGGCGGGACTTGAACCCGCATTCCCAGGGGGAGGCGGATTTTAAGTCCGCTGCGTCTACCGATTTCGCCACGTCCGCGTAAGCCATGGCCATAGCCGGCGCGGCGATCAGGTCAAGTCGCAGAAATCAGGCTTCGCTGCCGCTGTTCAAGCGTTCGCGCATTTCCTTGCCCGGCTTGAAATAGGGAACGCGCTTGGCGCAGACCGGCACTTGTTCGCCGGTGCGGGGATTGCGCCCTGTTCGGGCATCGCGAGCGCGGGTCGTGAATGCGCCGAAACCGCGCAGTTCAACCCGGCCGCCCGAGGCAAGCCGATCCACAATCTCACGAAAAAAGAGATCGACGATCCGTTCGACCTCCGGCACCGTCAGTCCCGGATTTTCTTCGGCCAGTTTCTGAATCAATTCCGAACGGATCATTGGTGTCCAGCTCCCCTCTGCTGTTCCCCCTGTCGTTTCATACTGCTTTTGTAAGGCGTTGACAATCGTCCGCCGCATTATCGTTGCGCTTGTGTCATAACGGGAAAGGCCCGCCGAACACGGGGTTCGACGGGCCTTTCGCCTTGCCATGTCGGAAGGGATCAGCCTTCGTTCTTGGCCTTGAGCGCTTCGCCCAGAATGTCGCCCAGCGAGGCGCCGCTGTCGGACGAGCCATACTGCGCAACCGCCTGCTTCTCTTCGGCGATCTGCATGGCCTTGACCGAGAAGGTCGGCTTCTTGGCGCGGTCGAAACCGGTCACCATCGCGTCGAACTTCTGGCCGACCTGGAAGCGTTCCGGACGCTGTTCGTCACGGTCGCGGCCAAGGTCGCTGCGCTTGATGAAGCCGGCGGCGCCGTCTTCACCGGCCTGGACTTCCAGGCCACCATCACGCACTTCCAGAACCGTCACGGTGACGATCGCGTTCTTGTTGAGGCCTGCAGCCGCAGCCGCGGTGCCGCCAGCGGCCGGGCCGCCACGCTCAAGCTGCTTCATGCCGAGGCTGATGCGCTCCTTCTCGACGTCGATGTCGAGAACGACGGCCTGAACCGTCTCGCCCTTGCGGTGCAGGGCCAGCGCATCTTCGCCCGAAATGCCCCAGGCGATGTCGGACATGTGGACCATGCCGTCGACGTCGCCGTCCAGGCCGATGAACAGGCCGAACTCGGTCGCATTCTTGACTTCGCCCTCGACCGTCGAACCAACGGGATGACGCTCGGCAAAGCTGTCCCAGGGGTTGGACTGCGCCTGCTTGAGGCCCAGGCTGATGCGGCGCTTTTCGGGATCGACTTCCAGAACCAGGACTTCGACTTCCTGGCTGGTGGACACGATCTTGCCGGGATGGACGTTCTTCTTCGTCCAAGACATTTCCGAAACGTGGACCAGGCCTTCGATGCCCGGCTCGAGCTCGACGAAGGCGCCATATTCGGTGATGTTCGTGACGCGGCCCGTCAGCTTCGCGCCGACCGGATATTTGGCGCTCGCGCCTTCCCACGGATCGCTTTCCAGCTGCTTCATGCCCAGCGAGATGCGCTGGGTGTCGCGGTTGATGCGAATGATCTGCACCTTAACCGTGTCGCCGATGTTGATCATCTCATTGGGATGATTGATGCGCTTGTAGCTCAGGTCGGTAACGTGCAGCAGGCCGTCGATGCCGCCCAGGTCGACGAACGCACCATAATCGGTGATGTTCTTGACGACGCCTTCGATGATCTGACCTTCGGCCAGTGTCTGGATGAGGCCGCTGCGCTGTTCGGCGCGGGTTTCTTCCAGAATGGCGCGGCGCGACACGACGATGTTGCCGCGGCGGCGATCCATCTTGAGGATCTGGAAGGGCTGCGGAATGTCCATCAGCGGCGTGACGTCGCGCACGGGGCGGATATCGACCTGGCTGCCGGGAAGGAACGCGACGGCGCCGTCGAGGTCGACGGTAAAGCCACCCTTGACGCGGCCGAAGATGACGCCTTCGACGCGGGCGCTTTCGGTGAATTCGGCTTCCAGCTTGTCCCAGGCGGCTTCGCGGCGGGCGCGGTCGCGCGACAGCATCGCTTCGCCATGGGCGTTTTCGACGCGGTCGACATAGACTTCGACTTCGTCGCCGACCTTGAGGTCAGCCTTCTGGCCGGGCATCGCGAATTCGCGCAGCGGCACGCGGCCTTCGGACTTCAGGCCAACGTCGATGACGGCCAGGTCGTTTTCGATGCCGGTAACGGTGCCCTTGACGACGCGGCCTTCGAAACCGCCATCTTCGCCACCGAGAGAATCATTGAGCAGCGCGGCGAAATCGTCGCGCGAGGGAAATGCCGTAGAGGCCATTAAGTCGTTCCTTCACTCGTCATTGCTGGCCAACCGGTTGTATCCGGTGGTCTTTGGCCAAACTACGCGCCAGGCCGAATACCCGTCGCGTATCCAATGGGTTGAGAGCCAAGGGACGCGCCGTCGAGAAAAGCGAAAAGGGCGCCCGGAAAATCCGCGCGCCTTATCGGGTCACTCGTGCGGAGCGACCTTCCAGCTGGGCGTCCACAAGCGCGATCGCCCGCTGGACGGCCGCGTCTATAGTCAATTCCGACGTGTCGAGCAAGTCCGCGCCATCGGCGACCCGCAGCGGAGCGTGGTCCCGGCTCATGTCGCGGGTGTCGCGCGCCTGAATGTCCGCGACCAGCGAATCCATGTCCGGGTGCCCGCCATGCGCCAGCGCATCCTTGTATCGGCGTTCCGCGCGCACATGCACGCTGGCGGTAACGAAAATCTTGGCGTCGGCATCGGGCGCGATCACCGTCCCGATGTCGCGTCCGTCCAGGATCGCGCCGCCGGGCTGGGTCGCGAAATCGCGTTGCCGCTGAACCAGCGCATCCCGCACGACCTGATGCACGGATACGCGACTGGCGAGGCTGCCGACCGCTTCGCTGCGCAGCGCCGGGTCAGCGAGCAATGCGTCACCGAAATTGCAGGCGGCGAGGGCGTCCTCCTGATGATCGGGATCGCCGCCGGCCTTGAGCACCGACAGGCCCACCGCACGGTAAAGCAGGCCCGTGTCCAGCACCGGCAACCGATAATGGCGGCCCAATGCCTTGGCGATCGTACCCTTGCCGGATGCTGCGGGGCCATCGACGGCTATAATCATTGTCTTTTCCTGCGGAGCGCGTTGCCAAGCCCGAGCAGCGCGATTGCGGCCCAGACGATTTCCAGCGCCATCGACGCCATGTTGAAATGGACCGTCAGCGACCAGATGAGAAGCAGCGACCCGACGAGGTTGAGAAGGTTGAAAATGAGGAAGTTCAGCTGTCGGGCCATGTTGCTGTAGGCATAGGCGACGACCATGAGTGCGCTGCCCGCAAGGCCAACCAGATTGGCAAGGTCAAGGTTCATGCGACCGCCCCTAATACGCGCAACAGCGGGATAAAGGTCGGGAAGCTGGTGGCGACCGGGCGCATGTCGTCGATCGTGACCCCTTCACGCGACGCCAGGCCCGCGATGGCAAAGCTCATCGCGATGCGATGATCCAGCTTCGTCGCGATCGGGCCGCCGCCGGGCAGCAACTGGCCGCCCGTGCCTTCGATGATGAGGCCGTCCTCCATTTCCTCCACTCGCGCGCCGATCGCACGCAACCCCTCTACCATGGTCGCGATCCGGTCGGACTCCTTGACCCTCAGTTCCTCCAGTCCGCGAAAGACGCTGCGCCCCTGCGCAAGGGCCGCTGCGACGAAGGCAACCGGATATTCGTCGATCATGCTGGGGGCACGGGCAGGATCGGGCTCAACGCCGGTCAGCACCGATGCTGTGACGACCAGGTCGCCAACCGGCTCCCCGCCGACATCGCGCGCGTTCACCACCTCGATGGACCCGCCCATTTCACGCAGCAGGTCGATCAGCCCGGCCCGCGTCGCGTTCAGGCCGACATTGGCGATCGTCACCTTTGATCCCGGCACGACCAGCGCTGCGACCATCGGGAAGGCGGCCGAGGACGGATCGCCCGGCACCATGATTTGCTGCGGCTTGAGTTCGGCCTCGCCGATCAGCGTGATGACACGGGCGCCATCGGCCTGCTGCTCCACGCGCAGATCCGCGCCGAATCCCTGGAGCATGCGTTCGCTATGGTCGCGCGTCGGGATCGGCTCGACGACACGCGTGATCCCGGGCGTGTTGAGACCGGCCAGGAGAATGGCGGACTTCACCTGCGCCGATGCGACGGGCAGCACATAGTCCAGCGGCACCGCCGGGCACGCGCCCCTCATCGTCAGCGGCAGGCGGTCGCCAGGACTGGTCGTGAAGCTGGCGCCCATCTGGGCAAGCGGCTCCGTCACGCGTGCCATCGGCCGCTTGCTCAAGGATGCGTCGCCAATGAAGGTCGCGGTAAGATCATGGCTGGCCAGCAAGCCCATGAGCAGCCGCGTGGACGTGCCGCTATTGCCCATGTCGAGCGCGGTGCCAGGCTGCAACAGACCGCCGACGCCCACCCCGTGGATATGCCATACGCCATCGTCATCGCGCTCTATCCGGGCGCCCATGGCGCGCATCGCCGCAGCGGTGGCAAGCACATCCTCGCCTTCCAGCAGACCTTCAACGCGGCTTTCCCCGACCGCCAGCGCCGACAGCATCAGCGACCGATGCGATATGCTCTTGTCGCCCGGCACAGTGACGCTGCCCGAAAGGGGCGGCGCTGTGCGGAAGGTCATAGGCATAGGCTGGTCTTCGGTCTGGGTCACAAATGCCCCTTGTCATGGAACGGAAAAAATCTCCGCGGCTTTTGACAGCGGGGTTTGCCTATGGCAAGGCGCGCCTCGTTTCGCGGGCGACCAGACTGTCGCGCCGCGTGATTTCTGTTTGAGCATCGAAGAAGGAACAGGCCGGACATGGTGAAGGCTGAATGGGGCACGAAGCGGACCTGCCCGAAATGCGCGACTCGCTTCTACGATCTGGGCAAGGACGATCCGGTGGTGTGCATCAACTGCAACACCGCTTGGGAACCCGAGCCCGTGCTGAAATCGAAGCAGCCCTTGCCCTATGAGGAAGCGCCCAAGAAGGTGGTGGAAACCGCCGATGGCGAGCGGGAAACGGCTGACGACGATCTGGACCTGGATATCGACGTCGATGATGACGACGATTCCCCGGACAATGACGTCGATCTGGGCGGTGACGACGACCTGGGCGTCGAAGCTGGCAATGACGACGACAATGACGACAATTAACTGAAAATTCCGCTTGCCAATGGGGTCTGACGATCCTAGAGGCAGCGACCTCCGAAGCGCCGGCCCAAGCGGCGCTTCGGGTTGGTGACGGGGCCTTAGCTCAGCTGGGAGAGCGCCTGCATGGCATGCAGGAGGTCAGCGGTTCGATCCCGCTAGGCTCCACCAGTTTTGCCGATCAGGGAAATGTCCAGGGGCATTTGCCGGCAAAACTCCCGAAGCGTCAGCGCCGGGCGGACCTCAGTCCGGGGCTGCACCATTATTTGGCCGACGGTTTTCCGGACATGGCCCGACCTGATTGCTGCGGCGCTCCCGCGCAGGATGGGGCCTTAGCTCAGCTGGGAGAGCGCCTGCATGGCATGCAGGAGGTCAGCGGTTCGATCCCGCTAGGCTCCACCAAAAATCAAATGGAGTCTGGATATCGTAATGCGCGTTGGATCTGTCGCGTCCTGACGTCGCGGCGCATGGTCGTTGCGGGCGCGCATTTGTCGCCATGGTGATCATGCTTGCGGAGCCGAACCACATGTTCGAGGGTTAAGCAGCCGCAACAAAAGAATGGCTTTCGCAATGAAATTCTCTCTTTCCCTGGCGGCCGCCGGCGCGTTGGTGGCAACCGGCTGTGCTTCGGACGCGCGTCCCAATGATCTGTGCGAGGTGCCGCCGCCTCGCCAGGCTGGTGGAGCGCTGCCGATCGGCCAGGCTTGGAGCGGCACGATCGTGCCCTTCGGATCAGCGGTGAACAGCGACGGCCGATTGGTGGCAGCCTATTACGATGCGGAGCGATATCTGACGCTCGCCACCTATGACCCGGAGGCGGAGCGTCTTTGCCATAAGCGACTGGCGTCCCGTTTCGCAGGATGGGACGCGCATAACGCGTTGACAGTGGCGATCGACGACGCCGGCATAGTGCATATTGCCGGCAACATGCATGCCAGTCCGCTTGTGTATGCGCGAGGGCCGCTGGATGACCTGGACGCAGTCCGGTTGCAGCCGATGCTCGGACGCAATGAAGCCTCGGCCACCTATCCGCAGTTCATGCATGACGACCATGGCAACCTGCTGTTTCTTTATCGCGATGGCATGTCGGGAAACGGTAGCTGGCTGCTCAACGCATGGAATGGCGGTAAGTGGCAACGCATCGGCGAGCTATTCGCCGATCGCGACACCAAAGGCCCCGTCAACGCATATCCTACCGCTTCGTAAAGGACGGACCGGAACGGTTCCATGTTGCTGTGGTGTGGCGCCGGACGCCCGACGTCGCAACCAATTTCTCGCTGACCTATGCATCGACGCGCGACTTTCGCCAATGGGATGTCGGGGGCCGTCGTGTCAACGGTCCGCTGTCGCCGGAAACCATGGAAATGGTCGATGCGCCCGGCGTGCAGCATGGGCTGGTCAACAATGCCTTGTTGCAGATCAGCCGGTCGGGGGAGCCGGTTTTGCTCTACACCAAGTTCGTCGATGGCCAAAAAAGCGGCGTTGTCGCGGCGACAAGAATGAACGGTGCCTGGCGCGAACAGACGATTGTCGTCGGCAAGACGGCGGTGCAGGTCTCCGGGGGCGGAAGCATGCCGGGCTTGCCGGTATTCCGTTTTGGTGAAACCCGTTCCAATGGCGATATGCATGTCAGCGCGGTCATCGCTCGCGACCAGACCGAATTACTGCTCGATCCTGATACACTGACGGCAAAGCCATGGCGGCCCGATGTCGGCCCGAATGCCAGTAGGGCGCGCGCAAAACTGATGCCCGACGTCACGTTGAAAATCCCCAAGGGCATGGACAAGGCAACCGTCCGCAAGGTTCAGGTCCGCCAGAACGGCCTGGATGGTCCGATCGAAGGCGAATTGCGGTGGTTCGCGCAGGGCGTCAATCAGGACAGGCCGCACGCCTGTACGGAGCAAGCGCCTGTCGCCTGCAAGCCGCCGGCGTCACCACTGCTGTGGGTGCCTGCCCCCGATTGAGTGGCGCGCAATGATCACGCGATGGAAATGAAGCTGTCCATCACGCGCTTGCGGCCGGCGGTTTCGAAGTCGATCTCCAGCTTGTTGCCCTCAATCTCCGCGACGGTGCCATAGCCGAATTTCTGGTGAAAGACGCGCAGGCCGATGCTCATGTCGCTGCGGCCCTTATTGCCCAGCGAGACAGCGGAGGACCGCGCTTCCACGATGCGCACCGGCTCTGCGCTAAACTGGCCCGATGATTGGGCGCGCTGCCAGCCCGGTCCCCGGCCAGTGCCGCGCGCGACATTGGCGAAGGGGTCTTCCCGTTCCGACCAATTGGCGCGCCATAGCGACGCGCCGCCGCTCATGCTGCTTTCCTCCTCGACATGTTCAGGCGGAAGCTCCCCGACAAAGCGCGACGGGATCGAACTGGTCCACTGGCCATAGATGCGGCGGTTGGCGGCATGCAGGATGGTGCAGCGCCGCCGCGCGCGCGTGATCGCAACATAGGCGAGCCGGCGCTCTTCCTCCAGGCTGTTAAGGCCCCCCTCATCGAGCGCGCGCTGCGAGGGAAACAGGCCTTCCTCCCACCCCGCAAGGAACACATGCTCGAACTCCAGGCCCTTGGCGGCGTGGATGGTCATGATCGTGACCTTGCGCTCTTCCGCCTGCGCCTCATTGTCCATCACCAGGCTGACATGCTCCAGGAAGGCGCCCAGCGTGTCATATTCCTCCATCGCGCGGGTCAATTCGGTGAGATTTTCAAGCCGCCCGGCGCTTTCGGTCGTGCGATCGGCCTGTAGCATCGCGGTATAGCCGCTCTCGTCCAATATCTGGCGCGCCAGTTCGGCATGAGGCAATTGCCCCGCGCGATCACGCCACCGCGCCAGATCGCCGATGAAGGCGCCCAGCGACCGGCGTGCCTGTGGCGTCAATTCGTCCGTGTCCAGGATCCGCGCGGCGGCGAGGGTAAGCGGAATCCCCTGCGCGCGGGCAAGGCGATGCAGTTTTTCGACAGCCTTGTCCCCTAGGCCACGTTTGGGCACATTGACGATCCGTTCGAAGGCCAGATCGTCGGCCGGCTGGTTGACGAGGCGCAGATAGGCGAGCGCATCGCGGATTTCGGCGCGCTCATAGAAGCGAAAGCCGCCGATGATGCGATAGGGCAGGCCGATCTGGATGAAGCGATCCTCAAACTCGCGCGTCTGATGCTGCGCGCGCACTAGGATCGCCACATCGTCCAGCGACCCGCCGCTCCGCTCGATCGCTTCGATATCCTCGCTGATGCGCCGCGCTTCTTCGGGGCCGTCCCAGACGCCGATGACCTTGACCTTTTCGCCCACATCAATGTCGGTCCACAGCGTCTTGCCCAGACGATTGCCATTTTCGGCGATCACGCCGGACGCCGCGCCCAATATATGCGGGGTCGACCGGTAATTCTGTTCCAGCCGGATGATCGTTGCGCCGGGAAAATCCTTTTCGAACCGCAGGATATTGGCAACCTCTGCGCCGCGCCAGGAATAGATGGACTGATCGTCATCGCCCACGCAGCAGATGTTCTTCCGCTCCTGCGCCAACAGCCGCAGCCACAGATACTGGCTCGAATTGGTGTCCTGATATTCGTCCACCATGATATAGCGGAATTTTTGCTGATACTGCTCCAGCACGTCGCGATGCATCTTCAGGATCGTCAGAACATGCAGCAACAAGTCCCCGAAATCACAGGCATTCACGTCACGCAGCCGCGCCTGATAGGCGGCATAGAGTTTCTGCCCCTTGCCATGGGCATAGCCCTCCGCCTCACCCGCGCTGACTTCGTCCGGCGTCAGCCCCTTATTCTTCCACTGGTCGATCAAGCCGCCCAGTTGGCGGGCGGGCCACCGCTTTTCGTCAATGCCCTCCGCCTGGATCAATTGCTTCATCAGCCGCAGCTGGTCATCGGTGTCCAGGATGGTGAAATTGGATTGCAAGCCGACCAGTTCGGCATGACGCCGGAGCATCCGCGCGGCGATGGCGTGGAAAGTGCCGAGCCAGGGCATTCCTTCGACCGCGTCGCCGATCATCGCACCGACGCGCGCGCGCATTTCCCGCGCGGCCTTGTTGGTGAAGGTGACCGCCAGAATTTCCGACGGCCAGGCGCGACGCGTCGCGACCAGATGGGCCAGCCGCGCCGTCAGCGCCGCCGTCTTGCCGGTTCCCGCGCCGGCCAGCACCAGCACCGGCCCCTCGGTCGTCAGCACGGCCTCTCGCTGTGGCGTGTTGAGGCCCTTCAAATAAGAGGGATCGTTGGGTGAAGGTGCGGGAAGCGTCATGCAAAATCAACTAGGGTCGGGCAGGGATGGGGGCAAGGGCAGGGCCTTGCCAGTTCGCCCTTTCTATGAGAACAAAAAGCGAATCATGCAAGGGGATGACTGTCATGCTCACCGGCCAATGCCAATGCGGTGCCATTCGCTATACGGTGCAGGGCGATCCGGCGTATAGCGCGCTATGCCATTGCGGCGATTGCCGGGCGAGCGCCGGAGCGCCGATGGTCGGATGGGCGCTGTTTCCCGAGGACAAGCTTATCATCAGTGGCGAGCCGGTCAGCTATCGCTCGTCCGAAAACGCGATCCGTCAATTTTGCGGGACCTGCGGCACCGGGCTTTTCTACCGCAATCCCGTTGTCTTTCCGGGCGGGATCGACCTTCAGACCGCGACGCTGGACGATCAGGACGCGATCCCTCCCCAAGCGCATATCCAATGGGCCGAAGCGGCGCCATGGGTAAAGGCGATACAGGATTTGCCCAGGTTCGATCGCTATCCCGAAGCCCCTTGAGCTTTAAGAAGGGCATGGCACCCGGATATTTTCGTCGCTATTCGGGAACGGCTTTTCCTTGCGCGGTGTTCTGTCTTTCGCACGAGCGGGCACCGGGGCACGATAAAAGGAAAGGATGTTCCCGATGAAAACGTTCCTGTTGGCAGGCGCCGCCCTGCTTGGCGTTTCGGCCATTTCCGGCACGGTCCTCGCGCAAGACGCCATGACACCGGGCAGCATGACACCGGGCAGTCAGCCGCCCGCCGACACCATGACCCCGCAGACCGACCCGGCCATGCCCACGCCGCCCGCAAATCCCTCGACGAATATGCCGACGCAACCCGACGGCTCGTCCATGCCCATGCCCGCTGACCCGAATGCAGGCCAGCCTACCGGCGCCGTGCCGGCTGATCCCGGTATGATGCCCGCCCCTGCCAATGCGCCCCGCGATCCCGCAGCGCCGATGGGCTCGGCGGAAAATCCCGTGACCATGGGCGGCAATATGACGCCGCCCCCGACCGAGGCGAAGGACTATCCCGTCTGTTCGCGCACGGTTCAGGACAGCTGCATCAATCGCGGCCAAGCCCGTGCTATGCGCAAGCCCGGCTGAGTCGGCCGGCTTAGCCAATGGCTCGGCCATATGAGGGCCGGTCCGGCATTTCGGACCGGCCTTGTCTGCGCGACGTGCCTTATTCCGGCCGCAAAAGCGTCAACCGCGCCTTGCCGACGTCGCGGCTGGCGTCGATAGCATAGCCTTTCACGGCGACGTCTTCCCGATGGCCGGTTTCGATCGAAATCCAGCTGGCCGGTCCGGTCCATCCCAATCGTCCGAGCTTATCCAGTGCGACTTGGCCCGCGCCCGTGTCATAGGGCGGGTCCATGAAGATGATGTCCAGCGGCGCAGGGGCTGGACCAAGCGTCAATACGCTCGACGGACGAATGTCGGGACGAACGCCAAAGCGATCACCATTGGCGCGGATCGCGTCCAGCGCCGCCTTGTCCTGCTCGACGAACAGGCATGTGGCCGCGCCGCGTGAGAGCGCTTCGAACCCCAAGGCGCCCGACCCTGCGAAAAAGTCCCCTACCGCCAGACCTTCGAAAGACCCGATCCGGCTTGTCAGCATGGAAAACAGCGTTTCGCGCGTGCGATCCGCCGTGGGGCGCGTCGCGTCGGCCTTGGGCGCGGTCAGCGGGCGACCGCGCCATTCGCCGGCGATGATCCTCATGCCGCGCCGCCCTTCAGGGTCTTGCGAAAAAGAATGAGGTCGTGCTGGCGCACTTCCTCCACCGTTCCGACCGCCAGTTCCCCCAGGGAAAAGGGGCCATAGGCCGTACGGATCAATCGGTTCACCTTCAGCCCCAGATGTTCCAGCACGCGCCGGACCTCGCGATTCTTGCCTTCGGTCAGCGTCATTTCAATCCATTGGTTGCGCCCGGTCCGGCGCTCCAGATTAGCCTCAATCTGGCCGTAGCGAATGCCGTCGATTTCCAGCCCGTCGAACAGGTCCTCCAATTGTTGCTGGCTGACCTCTCCGAACGCCCGCGCACGGTAGGTGCGTGGCACGCCGGTCGCAGGCAATTCCATCTGCCGCTTGAAACCGCCATCGGTCGTCAGCAGCAGCAGCCCTTCGGTGTTCATGTCCAGGCGCCCTATCGGCATGACACGGGGCAGTCCGTCGGGCAGGCGATCATAAATGGTCGGGCGACCGGCCGGATCCCGTTCTGTCGTCAAGCACCCGGTGGGCTTGTGGAACAGGAACAGCCGCGTGGGCGCAGGGGCGGCAATGGCGACGCCGTCGACCGTAACGCCATGCAGCGACGTCAGCAGCGTCGCGGGCGTATCAACCGGCGCGCCATCCAGGGCGATGCGCCCGTCTGCGATCATCCTTTCGATTTCCCTGCGTGACGCGACTCCGGCCCGCGCCAGCAGCTTGGCGATACGCTGAGGTTCGTTCTTGCCGGAGGCTGCTGCGGCCGCGCGGGCGGGATGCGGATTGGCTTCCTGCGCGGCCCGGGGCGATCGGCGGACGGTGGACTTCCCCGTCGCGGGGCGCTGACGCGGGCCGTCAGGACGCTTAGGGCCACCGCCGCCTGCCCCCCTACGAGGCGATCCGGATTTTTTCGGCGGTTCCACGGTCAATTCCTTTTCCTTGTCACTGGCCGTTCCCATATCCGAACAAAGCCAGCATTGAGCTGAAATGTGCCGCTCCGGAGACTATGCGAAGGAGTTTGCGTCCCGTGGGGCAACCCGGTGCGGGCGCGCGGCGTTTCTCTTATCGCATGGCGGAATCAGGGCGGGCTTGGCAAATGTTTTTCGGTTTGTTGAAAGAGGAAGAAAAGCGGCCCTCACGGCGCAAGGCAATCAAATCCATCCTGGTGGTGGAAGATGAGCCGCTGGTAGCCTTTGACAATGAACATGCGCTGGAACAGGCGGGCTACCGGATCGCTGCCACCGTCGACGACCATGATCATGCCGTGCGCGTCATTGATGAAGGCGGCGTGGATCTGGTGGTGGCCGACGTCGCCCTCCAAGGCGAAAAAAGCGGAATCGACGTCGCGCGTCATGCCGCGGAACGCGAGCTGCCGGTGCTGTTCGTCACTGGGCGCTGTCCGGGGGACGCCCGCGCGCTGGCCATCGGCTGTCTGTCCAAACCCTATGCCCAGCGAGACCTGATCGCGGCGATCCAGGTGGTCGACGCGGTCCTGCGCGGCGCGCGCCGGCCCAAGTTGCCGCCGGGCCTCACCCTGTTCGAGCCGCGCGGCTGATCGCTGCAATCGCTGCTTGCCTGATGCGCCTCACGCCATATGGTGGCGCAAACGGACGCCAAGGGGATCGCGCGCATTTATGACCGAAGTTATGCAGGGCAGGCGCTCATGGGTGGATGCTGTGAAACCCTATGCGGAAAAAGCCCCGCTCGCCGCCTTTTTCCTGGGCGTTTCCTCCGGCTTTCCCTTCGCCATGATCGGCGCAACGCTCACGACGCGCCTGGCGCAGGACGGGATAGACAAGAAGGCGGTGACGGCCTTCACCCTGGCGTTTCTCGTCTATAATCTGAAATGGATCTGGGCGTGGATTGTCGATGGCGTCCGCGTGCCGATCATCGGCCGTTTGGGTCAGCGCGTGTCCTGGCTGCTTATTGCTGGTGCGTTGTCGATCCTCGCGGTCGTCAACCTAGCCCTGGTGGATCCGACCACCAGCCTGCTCCAGACCGCTTATGCCGCAATCCTGGTCGGTGTCGCCGGTGCGACCTATGACATCGTCATCGATGCCTATCGCATCGAAATATTGGAGCCGCGCCAACTGGGCATCGGGTCGGGCATGTCGCAATATGGCTGGCGCATCGGATCGGTCGCGGCCGGATCACTGGCGCTCGTGCTGGCGGCGCGGATCGGCTGGCATGGCGCCTATCTTGCCTGCGCGGTCTTCGCTCTTCCGGCCATGCTGACAGGCTTGATCGTCGGCGAGCCCACGCGGCATCGCGAGGCCGTCAGTCGTCGCGGACTGGGGGAGGTCTGGCAATCCATCGCCGGCCCCCTTGCCGAATTTTTCCGCCGGCGCGGCGCGTTCCTGGTGCTGCTCTTCATCCTGTTGCACAAGATCGGCGATACGCTGGCCAACCTGACCTTCCGCCTGCTGTTTGACGACATGGGCTACAGCAATGACGAAATTGCCATTTATGACGTCGGCATGGGCTTCTGGGCCTATCTTGTCGGGATTTTCATTGGCGGCATTCTGTATGCGCGGCTCGGCATGAAGCGGTCGGTGCTGATCAGTCTCGTGCTGATGTGCGTGTCCAATTTCAGCTTTGCCGCGCTCGCGGCGCTCGGCAAAAGCAATTGGGGCATGGCCGGCGCGATCGGCTTTGAAAATTTCGCGAGTGGCATCGGTGGCGTGACGGTCGTCGCCTATTTCTCTGCCCTGTGCGACTTGCGCTTCACCGCCTCGCAATATGCGCTGATTTCCGCCGCGGCCAGCATCGTTGGCCGTTTCCTGACCGGCACGACGGCCGGCGCGTTGATCGAACGCTTTGGCTATGTCGATTTCTACCTTCTGACCACGGGTCTAGCCGTACCGGGGATCCTGCTATTCTGGCTGATGATGCGCGCCGGCCTGATCGACGCGAGCGTGGGAACGGCAGCGACGGCGGGGAAGGATCAGCCCGCCGCGTAAAGATCGAGCGGTCGGCCCAGGTCGCTGTGGGCCTGTGCCACCGCCTGCAGGCAGGTCAGCGCGCCCAGGGCATGGTCATTGCCCAAAAGCGCGCTCACCTGGTCATAGGCCTGATTCGGATCGCGCAGGGCCAGCCCCGTCGCTTCCATCATCCTTGCCTCATCAGGGGTCATCCGCGCGCAGCAGCAGGGTGCGACCATGATCCTGCGGCTCGATGCGCGGGCCAGTTCCAGCATCATCGCGCGCATCAGCACCAGCGGCCGACGGTAGCTGCGTCCGAAAGCCCCCAGCATGGCGTTGGCCGCATGCGCGTCATTCACCCCGGCGCTGGCCATCCGGCGCATCACGAACAGGAATAGCCGGTTGCCATAGCCGCCCGGAATAGGACGGGGCAAATCGACGGGGGAAGTCTCTCCATAAGCCATAGAATCGCGCCTTCTTGATTGGTCGAAGCCGCAGGATAGGCTATTGCGAAGCAGTCGCAAGTATATTCAGTCGGGTAATTGCCCGTTCAGTCGCAAAATCTGCCCGGCCAAATAGAGCGATCCGCCCATCAGCAGCTTGGCCGGCGGCTCGGCAAGGGACGCCACGGCCAGAATCGCGGCGTCCGGCCCTTCATGGGCGGTGCAGCCAATGCCCCAATGATTGGCAATGGCGGCGAAGCGATCGGCCGGGTGATGATCATGGCCGGGTACGGGCAATGCGTGGATATGTCCGACGATGCCGGCAAAGGGCGCGAGGAAGGCGTCAATATCCTTGTTGGACAGCATGCCGACCACGAGATGAAGCTTTCGCCCCTCCAGCCGTTCCGGCGTAAAATAGGCGGCGATGGCTTCGCCCGCTGCGGCATTATGGCCGCCGTCCAGCCATGTGTCGGTACTGGGCGGCAAGGGCGCCAGCAACGGTCCGCGCTCCAATCGCTGCAAGCGGGCGGGCCATTGCGCCCAGAGCGGCGCAGCCTTGAGCGCGGCGTCGGACAATGGCACGACGTGCTGATGACGCAGCATGGCGATGGCAAGCGCCGCATTGTGAACCTGATGCGCGCCCGCCAGCCGGGGCAAGGGCGTATCGATCCGTCCATGCGCGTCGCGATAGTGGAGCCGGTCGCGATAGACGGCGGCATCCCACCCGTCGCCCTGACCGATCCACTGCGTCCCTGCTTGCGTCACCGCCGCCGTCATGATCGGCTCGAGCAGGTCTGGATAGCGCTGCGTTACCAGTGGCGCGCCCGCCTTTGCGATGCCGGCCTTTTCCGCGGCGATCAGCGCCAGCGTGCCGCCCAGAAAGGCCTGATGATCGATGCCAAGCTGCGCGATGCCGCAGACGACGGGATCAACGATGACATTGGTCGCATCGAGCCGTCCGCCAAGCCCCACTTCGATGATGCAGGCGTCGGCGCGATGTTCGGCAAAGGCCAGGAAGGCGGCGGCCGTCGTCACCTCGAAAAAACTGGCGTTCACGCCCTCCGCAATGTCCAGCACGCGTTCCAGATAGCGCGCCAGCTTCGCGTCGTCGATCAATTGGCCGGCGATGCGGATGCGTTCATTGAAGCGCACCAGATGCGGCGAGGTAAAGACATGGACGCTCTTTCCATCCGCCTCCATCGCCGCACGCAGGAAGGCGCAGGTCGACCCCTTGCCATTGGTTCCGGCGACGTGAAACACAGGGGGCAGCGCGCGGTGTGGATCACCCAGCCGTTCCAGCAGGCGCGTGATCCGCTCCAGCCCCAATATGTCCGCGCCAGGCGATAGCGACCAGAGCCGATCCAGTTGCGCCTGTACGTCCGGATCATCCGAAACGGCATGGTCGGCCACGGCGCTATTCCCCCTTGGCGCGTAGCGGTCAGGCGGCGGCGCGGGGTCGCAGATAGCCGATCACCCGCGCCAGCGTATCGCGCAATTCGCTGCGATGGACGACCATGTCCAGCATGCCATGGTCGAGCAGATATTCGGCGCGCTGGAACCCTTCGGGCAGTTTTTCGCGGATCGTGCTCTCGATGACGCGCTGTCCGGCAAAGCCGATCAGCGCATTGGGTTCGGCGATCTGAATGTCGCCCAGCATGGCATAGCTCGCGGTGACGCCGCCGGTCGTAGGATCGGTCAGCACGACGATATAGGGCAATCCCTTGGCATGCAGCTTCTGGATGGCGACGGTCGCGCGGGGCATCTGCATCAGCGACAATATGCCTTCCTGCATCCGCGCGCCGCCTGCGGCGGTGAATATGACATAGGGGCAATCATGCGCGATCGCGTCATTGACCCCCTGGATGAAGGCTGCGCCGACACCCATGCCCATGGACCCGCCCATGAAGGCGAATACTGCACCCCCATCACCAGCGGGACTTCGTCGATCGCGCCGCGCGCGTAGATCAGCGCGTCCTGATCGCCAGTGGCTAGGCGCGCGGCCTTGATCGGTCTGGATAGCGCTTGCTGTCGCGAAATTTGAGCGGGTCTTCGCTGACATGGGGCGTGGGCAGCAGGATGAAGCCGGCGTCCAGTATCTGCGCGAACCGTTCATTCGGCCCGATCCGTCCATGATGGTCGCAACGCGGGCAGACCGACAGATTTTCTTCCCACTCCTTGATGAACACCATCTCGCCGCAGGACGGGCATTTGTGCCACAGCGTTTCGGCGGTGGTCTCCTTCTTGGTGAAGGGCAGGGCGTTGCGGACGCGGTTGATCCAGCTCATGCGGCAGTCTCTTCGGCTTGATGGGTGAGCGCGCCGCGCAGCGCGGCGACGAAGTCCTGAACGAAGGGGGCGGCGGCGTCGCCATGGCTACCGACAATATCGACGATCGCCGATCCGACGACGACGCCATCGGCGACGCGACCGATCGCGGCGGCCTGTTCGGGCGTGCGGACGCCAAAGCCGACAGCCACCGGCAGGTCGGTGGCGGCCTTGAGCCGGGCGACCGCCATCTCGATCGACGATTGCGCCGCCTGTTGCTTACCGGTGATGCCCGCGACCGCGACATGATAGAGGAAACCGCTCGCGCCATCGAGGACGACGGGCAGGCGTTGCGCGTCAGTAGTCGGCGTCGCCAGACGTACCGGATGCACATTCGCCGCGCGCAGGGCTGGGCCGATTTCGGCATCCTCCTCGGGCGGCACGTCGACGCAGATGACGCCATCGACACCGGCCTCTTGGCACTGATCCGCGAACCAGTCCGCGCCGCGCACCAGCATGGGATTGGCATAGCCCATCAACACCAGTGGGGTGTCCGGATGCCGCGCGCGGAAATCCGCCGCCAGCGCGAACACGTCCCTGGTCTTCGTGCCAGAGCCGAGACTACGCAGATTGGCCAGTTCGATCGCGGGACCGTCGGCCATGGGATCGGTAAACGGCATCCCAAGCTCGATAATGTCCGCGCCGCCCGCGACTAGCGCGTCAAGGATGGCGGGCGTCGCCGCGACGTCCGGATCGCCAGCGGTCACGAAGGTGATGAGCGCAGCGCGCCCCTGCGCCTTGCAGGCGGCGAAGCGGGTGGAGAGGCGGTCAGTCACGGGCATGTCCCAACTTCCGTTCGCCCTGAGCTTGTCGAAGGGCTGATCTTCTTTTCGACCTTCTAATGAGAGAAGTGCCGGACTTCGACAGGCTCAGCCCGAACGGGTTGTGATATTGCCGACTGGCCCTCACATCTCAACTCCCAGTGCATCCGCCACCGTGAAGATGTCCTTGTCGCCACGGCCCGACAGGTTGACGACGATGATCTTGTCCGCGTCCAGCGTGGGTGCGACCTGCTCGGCCGCCGCGATGGCATGCGCGGATTCCAGCGCGGGAATGATGCCTTCGAGGCGCGAGAGCGACTGGAAGCTTTCCAGCGCCTCGTCATCCGTGATCGGCATATATTTCACCCGGCCGATTTCGTGCAGCCAGCTATGTTCAGGGCCAATGCCGGGATAATCGAGGCCCGCCGAAATGCTGTGCGCCTCCGTTATCTGGCCATCCTCGTCCTGGAGCAGATAGGTGCGGTTGCCGTGCAAAATGCCCGATGCGCCACCCGCCAGGCTCGCGGCATGCTTGCCGGTCAGCCCTTCGCCCGCCGCCTCCACACCGATCATCGCGACTTCGGGATCGTCGAGGAAGGGGTGGAACATGCCAATGGCGTTGGACCCGCCGCCTACCGGCGCGATCAGCATGTCGGGCAGGCGGCCTTCGGCGTCCAGCATCTGCGCGCGGGTTTCCTTGCCGATCACCGACTGAAAATCGCGCACCAGTTCGGGATAGGGATGCGGCCCCGCCGCCGTGCCGATGATGTAGAATGTGTCGTGCACATTCGACACCCAATGGCGCAGCGCGTCATTCATCGAATCCTTCAGCGTCGAGGAACCGGAATGGACCGGGATCACCTCCGCGCCGAGCAGTTTCATGCGGAAAACGTTGGGCTTTTGCCGCTCAACATCCTTGGCGCCCATGAAAATCTTGCATTCCAGGCCGAAGAGCGCCGCGACGGTCGCAGTGGCGACGCCATGCTGGCCCGCGCCGGTTTCCGCGATGACCTTCTTCTTGCCCATACGCCGGGCGAGCAGCGCCTGGCCGATGCAATTGTTGATCTTGTGCGCGCCGGTGTGGTTGAGTTCCTCGCGCTTCAGGTAGATTTTCGCGCCCTTGCCCGGTTCCGCTTTGGCGCGCAGCGTCTCGGTCAACCGACCGGCATAATAGAGCGGATTGGGGCGCCCGACATAGGTGCGGAGCAGCTCGGCCATTTCCGCGTCGAAGGCCGGATCTGCCTTCGCCGCCTTATAGACTTTTTCCAGTTCCAGGATCAGCGGCATCAAGGTTTCGGCAACGTAACGACCACCAAAGGCGCCGAAATGGCCGTTGGCGTCGGGCTGGCTGCGCAGGCTGTTGGGCAGGGCAATGGTGTCAGTCATGAATCGGTCTTTCCAGAAGGACGACAATAAGGGCGTTCGCAGGTGCCAGTCCGGCACGCGATCAGCGCCATCGTCCTTCAATGCGCGGGGCAGGGGCAGTGAACGTCAACATGCGGATACCGCTTTGCAGAAGGCCATGATCTTGTCCACACTCTTGATGCCGGGCGCGTCCTCAACCCCCGATGAAATGTCGATCAGCGGCGCGCCGGTCTCGCTGATGGCTTCGCAGACATTGGCGGTGGACAGGCCGCCTGACAGGCCCCAGGGGGCGGGCACCGCTACCCCCCGCAACAGCCTCCAGTCAAAGCGCAGGCCCATGCCGCCGGGCAAGGCCGCGCCATCGGGCGTCTTGGCGTCGAACAGCAAGCGATCGACCGCGCCGGCATAAGCAGACGCGCCATCAATATCCGCACGAGACTTGACCGAAATCGCCTTCCACACCGGCAGGCCGAAACGCGCGCGGATGGCGGCGCTGCGTTCGGGACTTTCCTTGCCGTGAAGCTGGAGGGCGCTGATTGCCTCTGTGCCCACGATGCGGGCCAATTCCGCGTCGTCTGCATCGATCACCACCGCCACGCGCCCGACATGCGCTGGCACCGACGCGGCCAGTGCGCGCATGTGATCGGCTTCGACATGGCGTGGGCTTTTGGGAAAATGCACAAAGCCCAGATGGCTCGCCCCTGCGCGCACGGCGGCGCCAACCGTTTCCGGCGTCGACAGGCCGCAAATCTTGATCGCGAGTCGGGACATGGCCGCGCTTTAGCGGTGATCGGCCGCGAAGTCACATGGCGGGCGATGGCCGTCGACGGTCAGGTCCATGTCATGCAGCGCCAGCCACTGATCGGCGTGCGTGATGCAGGCCGTGCCCAGATAGGCGTCCAGCGCGGCAATGATGGTCGCGTCGTCCATCTCCCTGGGATCGAGCGGTGCATGCCAGTGCAGGTCGAACCGGGGACCGTCGGTCCGCAGCAGGTAGAAGGGCAGGATGCGCGCGCCCACCTTGCGCGCCAGGCGCAGCGCGATCGACAGATTGCCGGACGGCAGCAGCGGCCGACCGAAGGTCGGGAACCACACCTGCCGCTCGCGCCGCTCGTCGGCGAGGATATAGAGCGTCGCGCGCTCCTTCTGCGTCAGATGCTTGAGCACGCCGCGCGCCGCCCCGTCGCCGCCAATCGCCTCCCCCATATAGCTGGAGCGCGCCTTCTTAAGCTGGGCGGCGATCCTGGGGTTTTCGGGATCTTCGTAGACGCCAAGACCCGGGCGGTCGGTCGACCATTTGATATGGGCGGCGAGCAGGTCCCAATTGCCCAGATGACAGGTGAGGGCAATCATCGGGCCGGGACCATCCAGAACCTGTTTATAGCCCGCCGCATCGATGACCCGCACATGCTTGTCGTTCACCAGTCGATCGATATTGGCCAGTTCCGCCATGGTGCGTCCGACATTGACCCAGCGTCGCGTCAAAAGCACCTCGCGTTCCGCTTCGGGCAGATCAGGCCGCAGGATCGCCAGATTGGCGCGCGCCCGCGCATCTCGCAGCTTCATGGTGCGCCGCGCGACATGGGCGGACAGCCACCCGCCAATCCACGACGCCAAGCGCACGGGCAAATGACGCATCAGTGCAAAGAGAAAGGGGTTGGAGAGCATGGGCCGAGCGTCATACAGCAGCCGTCGAAACGGTAAAGGGTGCGGCGGCAAGGATGATATGGCTCTGGGCAGTTCTTCAGGCGCTCACCCTCATCGGGGTCGCCAGCTATTGGCGCAACCTGCCGATCGAACGAAAGGAAGAAACGCGTGATGGCGTGGTCGTCATCCTCAGCCTGCGCGACGATTGGGACGGCGCTCCTGACCTGATCGCCCGACTAAAGGCCCAGCATGCCCGGTTCCGCCTGATCCTAGCGACATCGGGCCATTGTCCCGCCGCGCGCGACCTTGCAAGCCGCGAAGGCGCATGGGTGCAGCTGGTTTCCGCCGGCGTTGCGCAGGATGAAGGGCAGAAGGTGCACAAGCTCCGCGCGGCTCTGGGGGCATTGGGACCGGATGATCGCTATCTCGTCTTCCTCGACGCGGATATTGCGCCACCGGCGCGGCTCATCGGGCGACTGCTGTTTCCGCTCGCGCGCGAAAAGGCGGATATCGCGACCGGCTACCGCATGCTGCTTCCTGGCCGGGGCTGGATGCCCACGCTGGTCAGCGCGGTGGAAATGCAGCTTGCGACATTGCCGCGCTCCGCCACCGCCACCATGCCCTGGGGCGGCGCGATGGCGATGACGCGCGGCGTGGCTGATCGGCTGGAGCTGGACGCCGTGCTTGCCGGGCGGCTGTCCGATGACATGGCGATCGGCCTGGCCGGTTGGCGCGCAAAGCTGCGGATGCGGCCGGTGCGCGATCTGCTTGTTGCCAGCCCGATTGACGGCCGCGCCGCCGACCTGCTGGCGTTTGGGGTGCGCCAATATCGGCACGTCCGCACCAACAGCCTGCGCATGTGGGGCGTTGCCACCGGCATGGTCGCGGCGCAGTCGGCAGCCTGGCTATGGGCTTTGGGATGGGGAGGCTGGGCCGCGATCGCGATCGGCTATAGCGCGGCCTGGGTTAGGGCGCTGGTCCGGCGGAAGATACTGATCAGCGTGCTTGAACCCGCCCAGATCCGGCAGGCGCAGCGCTCGCTCTATTGGGATATCGCCCTGCCATTTGCCGTCGCCTGGTCGCATCTGGCGGTGCAGCTGGCTGCCGCTTGCTCAGACAATATACGCTGGGGCGGATGGCTTTATCGTGTGAAGCAAGGCCGGGTCACGAGCATGTCCCGCACACCCGGCTGATATGCCGTCTTAACATCAACGGATAAGAGCCTAAAAACCGGCCGGAAATTGGTGCAGGCCATCATCGCCGATCCGCAGCACGACCTTGCCCGCGACTGCGCTCATCGGCAACTCGCCATATAGGTGTGGGAACAATGCGCCGCCGCGTGACACTTCCCATTTGACCGCGTCGCCGAAGGGCGCAAGGTCGATCATCAGCATGACGAGTCGATCCTGACCGGCAAAATGCTTCGCCACCGTGTCTGCCGCCTGCTCGCGCGTCGACATATGGATATAGCCATCAGCCAGATCGACCGGCGCGCCCTTGAACACGCCGTCGGCCTTGAACTGGTCAAACTGTTCGGCGGTCAGTACCTTGTAGGCGAACAGCTCGTTCATGCCTCGCTGCTGTCGGTTTCACCGTCCAGATCGGCCTCCGCCTCGCTTTCCTCAATCTTCGCGGCACTGACGACATGTTCATTGTCCGCCACGTTAAACAGACGCACGCCCGCCGAATTGCGGCCGATGACGCGCAGCGAATCAAGGCCCATGCGGATCAGCTTCGCCTGATCCGTCACCAGCATCAGCTGGTCCGCACGGGTTGCGGGGAAGCTCGCGACCACCGGTCCGTTGCGGCCGATATTGTCGATATTGGTGATGCCCTGGCCGCCGCGCCCGGTCCGGCGATATTCATAGGCCGACGACAATTTGCCGTAGCCGTTCGCACAGACGGTGAGAATGAATTGCTCATTCTCCTGCATTCGGGCGAACATCGCCTGATCCTGCATCTCGCCGTCCTTCTCCGGCTTCCAGGGGGCGAAGCGCAAATATTCCTCGCGCTGTTCGCCGTCCGCGCCCGAACGATGGAGCACCGACAGCGAAATGACCGCGTCGCCGTCCGCCAGCTTCATGCCGCGCACGCCGGTGGAGTTGCGGCTCTGAAACTCGCGAACATCCTCTGCCTGGAATCGGATCGCCTTGCCCTGGCGGGTGGCGAGCAGCACGTCGTCGCTTTCATCCAGCAAGGCGACGCCGATCAGGCGGTCGTCCTCATCCTCGCCCTCGAACTTCATCGCGATCTTGCCGTTGGACGGCACATTGGCGAAGGCGTCCATGCTGTTGCGACGGACCGATCCCATGGCGGTCGCGAACATGACGTGCAGCTTGCCCCATTCCTCCTCGTCCTCCGGCAGCGGCAGGACGGTGGAAATGGTTTCGCCCGGCCCCAGCGGCAGCAGGTTGACCATCGGCCGTCCGCGCGTCGCCGGCCCGCCTTCGGGAAGGCGCCAGACCTTGAGGCGATAGACCTTGCCGGCGGTCGAGAAGAACAGCACCGGCGTATGGGTCGATGTGACGAACAATTCGGTAATGGCGTCCTCATCCTTGGTCGCCATGCCGCTGCGGCCCTTGCCGCCCCGCGCCTGCGCCCGAAAGGTGTCGAGCGGGGTGCGCTTGATATAGCCCTGCATGGTCACGGTGACGACCATGTCCTCCCGCTCGATCAGGTCTTCGTCCTCGATCCCGTCGGCCGCGGCGGTGATTTCCGACAGGCGCGGTGTCGCGAACTCGCGCTCGATCGCTTCCAGCTCCTCGCGCATCACCGCATAGAGCTTCACGCGGTCGGCGAGGATAGCGAGATATTCGGTGATGGCTTCGGCCAGTTCGGCCAGTTCCTTGCCGATCTCATCGCGGCCCAGCGCGGTCAGCCGATGCAGGCGCAGGTCCAGGATCGCGCGCACCTGAATGTCGCTCAGCCTGTAGCTGTCGCCATCGATGTCGTTTTCAATCGCTTCGACCAGGCGGAGATAGGGCGCGATCTCGCCGATCGGCCATTCCTTCGCCAGCAACGTCTCGCGCGCCTCGGCCGGGCTGGCCGATCCGCGTATAATCTTCACCACCTCGTCCAGATTGGTGACCGCGACGACCAGGCCAAGCAGGATATGCGCGCGATCGCGCGCTTTGTTCAGCTCATATTTGGTGCGGCGGGTGATGACCTCTTCGCGGAACTTGATGAAGGCTTCTATGATATCGCGAAGGCCCAGGATTTCCGGGCGACCGCCACGGATGGCGAGCATGTTCGCGGGGAAGCTCGATTGCGCCGGCGTGTTGCGCCACAGCTGGTTCAGCACGACCTCCGGCGTCGCGTCGCGCTTCAGATCCATGACGATGCGAACGCCCTCGCGGTTCGATTCGTCACGAATGTCGCTGATGCCTTCGACCCGCTTGTCCTTGGCGGCCTCGGCGATCTTCTCGACCAGGCCGGACTTGCCGACCTGATAGGGGATCGACGTCAGCACGATGGATCGGCGGTCGCCGCGCCCTTCCTCAACATCATGGCGCGCGCGCATGATGATGGAACCGCGACCGGTGTTGTAGGCACTGCGCGCGCCGGACTGACCCAGGATCAGCGGCGCGGTCGGAAAATCGGGACCGGGGACGATCTGGATCAGTTCGTCCGTGCTGATGCCGGGATTGTCGATATAGGCAAGACAGGCGCGCAGCACTTCGCCCAGATTGTGCGGCGGGATGTTGGTCGCCATGCCGACCGCGATGCCGCCCGCGCCGTTGACCAGCAGATTGGGGAAGCGCGCCGGCAGCACCTGCGGCTCGTTTTCCGACGCGTCATAATTGGGCTGGAAATCGACCGTGTCCTTGTCCAGATCGTCCAGCAGCGCCGTCGCGACCTTGGCAAGCCGCGCTTCGGTGTAGCGCATCGCGGCTGGCGGATCAGGGTCCATCGACCCGAAATTGCCCTGACCGTCGATCAGCGGGACGCGCATCGACCAGTCCTGCGTCATGCGCGCCAACGCGTCGTAGATCGAACTGTCGCCATGCGGGTGATATTTACCCATCACCTCGCCGACCAGGCGCGCGGACTTCCGATAGGGACGATTGTAGACGAAGCCCGATTCCTGGGCCGAAAAGAGAATGCGGCGGTGCACCGGCTTCAGCCCGTCGCGCACGTCCGGCAAGGCGCGGGCGACGATGACGGACATGGCGTAGTCAAGATAACTGGCCTTCATCTCATCCACGATGGAGATGGGGCTGATGTCCGAAGGGTCGGCGAGGACGGTCTCGTCGGTCAATGCGATTCTCTTTTTGGATGGTGCGTTGCGATGGGCAAGCACTAGCCCAGCGAAACAAATCTGTCACCCCTCGCGCGCGTGCGCTTGTCGCGCGTCCCTGGCGTGCGGCCCGGAACGAAAGGTCCGCATAGAGGTTGCAAATCACTGCGATTTAGGGTTGTTCAAAGCCCGTTCACGCGCCGGCCCCTAACCGGCTACCAAACCCTGGAAGGTCGCCTGAATGCAGGCGTAGAGGAGATGAGGATCATGCGTTTTGTAACCCCGGTGGCGCTCGCGCTGACCTTGGCGATGGCTGGCGGCGCGGTTTCCGCCCCCGCTTTCGCCGCGAAAAAGGAAGAGAAGAAAGCCGGACCAAAGCTGAACGTCACGCCCGATGTGCTCAAGGCGTTGCAGGTTGCGCAGAAGGCGTCCGAAGCCAAGGATCTGGCCGCCACCAAGGCCGCGCTCGCCGAAGCGGACAGCAAGGCGACGTCGAATGACGACAAATATCAGATCGGCGCGATCAAGCTGAACGCAGGCATCGGCAATAATGACGAAGCGCTCAAGATGGAGGGCCTCAACCAGATGCTCGACAGCGGTCTGACGCCGCCGGAGCAGGCTGGCCAGTTCAATGCTGTTGCCGCCGATGCCGCGCTGGGGCAGAAAAATTACGACGTCGCGATCCAGCGCGGCGAGGCGGCTCTTGCGGCCGGTTACAAGCCCGAAGCCGTGCAGCCGACCATTGCTCAGGCCTATTTCGGCAAGGCCGGCACGACCAACACGTCGGCCGAGCCTGCGCGCGGTTTCACACAGAAGGGCTTGGCTGCGCTCAAGGCGGCGGCCGAGGCGTCCAAGGCATCGGGTCAGCAGGTTCCCGCGCAATGGTATCAGATCGGCGTCAGCCGCTCTGAAGCGGCCAAGCTGCCCGAGGTGACGGAGTGGGCCACGATGGCCTATCGGGCGGATCCGAGCGGACAGAATCTGCGCACGCTGGTTCGCCTGTTCCAGCGCGCCAATCCCAACATCACCAATCGCGAAAATCTGGACGTTCTGCGCCTGCTGGGGGCGTCGGACGGACTGGTCGTCGCGCAGGACTTCACCGAATATGCCGAAATGGCGTCGAAGACCGGCATTTATGGCGAGGTCAAGTCGGTGATCGACAAGGGGCGGTCGAAGGGTGTGCTGAACGCAAGCCAGGGCGGAGACCTCTATCAGACCGCGGTTCCGAAGATTTCGAGCGATAAAAGCACATTGGGCGCTGCCGAAGCGGATGCCCAGAAAGCGGCCAATGGCAAGATCGCGGCCGCGACCGGTGACGCCTATCTGGGCTATGGCGACTATGCCAAGGCCGCTGCGATGTTCGAGCTGGCCAAACAAAAGGGCAGCGTCGACGCGGATGAGGTGAACACGCGTCTGGGCATCGCCAAGACGCTGGGTGGCGACATGGCAGGCGCAAAGGCCGCGTTCGAAGCGGTGCAAAGCGGCGCGCGCAAGCAGATCGCCGCTCTGTGGCTGGCCTATCTTGGCACGAAGGGCGCCTGACGGCGCAGGGCCGCCGGGGCCGATCATGGCCCCGGCGGCGTTCTAGTGTTCGGGCGGAGCAGATAAAGCGTTGGCATCGCACCGACGGCAATGACGGGATTGGCGGGGGCTTTTGTGGGTAGTTTGAACGGATTGCGTGGCGGCCTGTTGATGGCAGTCGCCCTTGGCGCGCTGGTGGCGACGCCTGTATCGGCAAAGAAGAAGAAGATCGTCGTGGCCGGGCCGCCGATTACCATGTCCGATGGCTTTCGCGCCAGCGCGGCGTCCGCGGAAACCGCGTTGAAGGCGCGCGATACGGCGACGGCCGCCGCCCGCATTGGCGCCTTGTCGCCGACATCCGAGTTCGAAACCTATGTCGCTGCCGCCATGCGCTACCAACTTGCGGTGCAGCGCCGCGACGTGCAGGCACAGCGGATCGCGCTCACCGATCTTTTCAAGAGCCCGGAACTGCCCAAGGCGGAAGCGCCGCGGCTGCGCTATGTTGCGGGCTATCTGTCGTTCCTGGTCGGCAATTATGACGATGCGACCGCGCAACTCGATTACGCCAAGACGCTGGGCTATGACGGCATCGACGCGACCATGCTGCGCGCGGATATCGCGCTGCGCCGGAACAAGCCGAAGGAAGCGCGACCCCTGTTGCGCGAAGCGCTTGCCCGTCAGCGCGCTTCTGGCGAAGAGGTGCCGCTGGCATGGATCGACCGCGCGATCTCGCTCGCCTATCAGGCGCAGGACTTCAACGAGGTGGGCGCGCTGTATCGTGAACGCCTGGCCCGCACGGCAACGCCGCAGGACTGGCGCTCGGCCCTGACCAATTATCTGTCCGCCGCCGGACTGGAGGCGCAGGCGCAACTGGATCTTTACCGGCTACAGGCCGCCAATGGCGCGATGGCCAGCGAGCGGGATTATCAGGCCTATGCGCAGCTAGCGGAAAAGAATGGCTTTTATGCCGAGGCGAAGGCCATTATCGAAGCGGGACGCAAGGCTGGCAAACTGACCGCGAATCAGGCGGCCACGAGCCAGCTGCTCAAATCGGTCACGCCCAAGGCGACCAAGGAGATTGCCGCCCTGCCAGCGATGGCGAAGAAGGCGGCCAGCGCTTCGACCGGCAAGGATGCGCTTGCCCTGGGCGACAATTATATGTCGCTCGCGCAATTCCCGCAGGCGGTTGAGCAGTATCGGCTGGCGCTGTCCAAGGGCAGTGTGGACGCGGGCCGCGTCAACGCGCGGCTGGGCATCGCATTGGCGCGTTCGGGCGATTATGCCGGCGCGCAGGCCGCGCTTGCCCAGGCGAGCGACAGTGACTGGGCCAATGTGGCCGGCTTCTGGTCGACCTGGATCGACCAGCAAAACCAGAAGGCCAGCGCCGCCTGACGGCATTGGCGCGCCGCTGTCGGTTCAGACCGGCAGTGGCACGCCCGGCTGGTTTTTCGACGTCCGGATCGTCAGTGATGTCTTGACGCTGACGACATTGGGCGCCGGCGTTAATTTCGACGTCAGGAACTGCTGGAAGCTTTGGAGGTCCCTGGCGACAACCTTCAGGATGAAGTCGATCTCGCCATTCAGCATGTGGCATTCGCGCACTTCTGGCAGGTCGTCGACATGCTCCTGAAACGCTTTCAGGTCCGCTTCCGCCTGGCTCTTGAGGCTTACCATGGCGAATACGGTGATGGTGTAGCCCAGCATGGCAGGGTCCACGACGGCATGATAGGAAGTGATGGCGCCCGACTCCTCCAGCGCGCGCACACGACGCAGGCAGGGTGGCGCGGTCAGTCCAACCTTGCGCGCCAGTTCCACGTTTGTCATCCGCCCGTCATTCTGCAATTCGCCGAGGATTTGCAAGTCGATGTCGTCGATATTGGGGCCGGCCATTATCCTGATTATTTCCTATCCTGTGTGATGGCCTCATCATAATAATATTTCAGGGCATTGCAATTGTCCCACTATGCGACGGGTCGTTTCTGTCGCATGCCGTGCCCCTTCCCCTGGAGCGAACATCGGCCTATCGATGGGGTGGCAACGCGCGATCGCGTGGTTTGATGGGGAATATGGTGCGGTTCAACGATCTCTTGCAAACGGTACTGGCAGCGGAAAGCCGCTCTGGACTGAGCGCGGTGACGTTGTGGCGGCAGTGCGTCGATCTTCTGGCGCAGCATGATCGTCCGGACAGGAACGGCATGGCGGACGAGGAGCGGGACCTGCTGCTCGACCGGCTTTCGACCTTGCGGCCCCAGTTGAGCGAAGCGCAACGAATCGCAACGGTCGTGGAATTGGGGCGGCGTCTGCGGTCACCGGCGCTCATCTGTTTCTTCGCCAATGACCGACCATCGGTCGCAGCCGCAGCCATCGCGCGTGCCCAGCTGCCCGACCTGGCATGGGCGGAAATCCTGCAGCATCTGACGCCGACGGCCCGTGGCGTGCTTCGTGGTCGACGCGATATCGGTCCCTATACGCGCAAGGCGTTGGAAGCGTTCGGCTCGGCCGATCTGGTGCTGACCGCGGCGCCTCGAGCTGCGGATCAGGATCAGGATCAGGATCAGGAACAGGATGACGATGCGCTGCTTCTGACGGAAGAGGCAGAGCCCGATCCGCCCATGGCAAGCGCGGATGACCTGAGCGTCGCGTCCCCCAAAATTGGCGCATCCGGCCGAGATGAGGACCAAATTCGGAACCTCGTTGACCGGATCGCGGAATTTACGAGCAATCGCCGCCCGGTCGGCGAGGCACGGGCCGATAATGTGGCGCGCAATGACGCGCCTCGGTCCTTCGCATTCGAGACGGATGCCTCCGGGGCCATCCTCTGGATCGACCACGGGCCACGGGCGGCTTTGATCGGTCTCACGCTGGGCGAAGCCGCCCTGGAGGGCGGGAGTGGTCCGGACGGGCATGTGGCCGGCGCCTTCGCCCGACGGAGCGGCTTTCAAAATGGTC
This sequence comes from Sphingomonas sp. SKA58, assembly GCF_000153545.1. NCBI lineage: Bacteria > Pseudomonadati > Pseudomonadota > Alphaproteobacteria > Sphingomonadales > Sphingomonadaceae > Sphingomonas > Sphingomonas sp. SKA58. The sequence goes on along the minus strand of NZ_CH959306.1, from coordinate 1,476,469 downwards.
GCTTCACGATCGTGGATGGAGTCATGACCGGCGAATGGCGCATGTCCGCCGTTCCGTTCTTCGACGCAAAATCCGGCCGGTTTCAAGGGTTTCGCGGGGAAGCGCGGCGTCCCTATCTGCACGAAGTCGCGGCCCGGACGACGCCTGCTCCCATGGAGATCACAGGCTTGTCGGCCGATTCGCTGCGGCAATTGGTGCATGAACTGCGCACGCCCTTGAATGCGATCCTGGGCTTTGCCGAGATCATCGAGCAGGAATTATTCGGCGCGGTCGGCATGCAATATCGCGAGATGGCGGGCAATATCGCGGTAGACGCGCGGCATTTGCTGGTTGCATTCGAGGATCTGGATCTGGCCGCGCGCGTTTCGCGCGGCGATGGCAATGGCGCGCCGAAACTGATCGATCCCGACCGGCTGGTGACTCAGGTGATCGACCGTTTCAGGGAGCAAGGCGGCCTGGAGCTGCCGACGATCGACATCGCAATCGCGTCCGATCTGCCGCAGATTCTGGTCGATCCGGTTCAGGGTGAGCGCATGGTGCAACATCTTTTGCGAACGATGGTGTCCGTCGCGCCGCGGGACGAGGCGGTGACGGGGGCCTGCTGGCTGCGTCCGGATGCCGGTCATGGCTGTGTCGTGCTGGCGGTCGACCGCCCATCGACGCTGATCGGGCTTGAAGAAGGGCAATTGCTGGATCCTGGCTACAGCGCGGACGGCAATTGGGTCGATGGTCCACTGCTAGGCCTTGGATTTTCACTGCGATTGATCCGCAGCCTTGCGAGCGCCTGTGGCGGATCGCTGGAAATAGAGGCGCGCCGGATGATATTGAGCATTCCGGTTGCGGGCGTGGCGAGCGGAGCAGTCGATATCCGCTGACCGTGGGTGTCATCGCAACCCTATGGCAACCATTGGACGCTAGGGGATGTGCATGATCGCTTCTTCGCATGACGGCAACCTGCTGCTGCCTCCACTGGACCGGGATCGGATACGGCTTGAACCGGGCTTTGGCACGCGATTCATGCTTTTCGTGGACACAGAGGAGGAATTTGATTGGGACGGCCCATTCCGCCGCACCGGTCATAGCGTCACCGCGCTCGAAGGATTGGCGCGGGGGCAGGCCTATTTTCAATCCGCCGGGGTAAAGCCGATTTACGTCACCGACTATCCCATCGTGGAATCGGAAAAGGCCGTGGCGTTGCTTGGGCAATGGCGGGCGGATGGATCGGCCGACCTTGGCGCGCATTTGCATCCCTGGGTCAATCCGCCGCATTTGGAAGAGGTGAACGCCGCAAATTCCTATGTCGGCTTTCTTCCAGAGGCGATTGAACGCGCCAAGCTGGACGCTTTGTGCAACCAGATGGAGGCACGCTTTGGCGCTCGTCCGATCTGCTATAGGGCAGGCCGGTACGGCGTGGGGCCGCACAGCGCGCGGCTCCTGGAGGAAGCGGGGTTCAGGCTCGACACATCGGTGCGAAGCCGGTTTGACTACAGCGAACAGCATGGACCTGATTTTCAGGGGCTGCCCCAATGCCCCTATTGGGCGGCACCCGGCCGCTCGTTGATCGAGCTTCCCTTGTCGACGGCTTTTGTCGGGCTGGCGCGTGGCGGGGGTGAGGCGCTGTATCGCGCGGCACATAGGGTCAGGCCGCTGGCCGGCGTCCTGTCGCGCGCCCGCCTGATCAGCCGCGTGCCATTGACGCCGGAAGGCGTTCCGGTGCGAGACGCGATCGCGGCCATCGACGCGCTGATCGAAGAGGGGGTGCAACTGCTCAATTTCAGCTTCCACTCGCCCACCTTGGCGCCCGGCCATACGCCTTACGTGCGCAGCGACGCGGATCTCACGGATTTCTACAAATGGTGGGATGCGGTGCTGGCCCACATGGCGCGCCGCGGCGTCGCTCCCGCTAGCCTCGATGAATTGCTCGCAGCCGTTCCACCCCGTGCCGAGGCTTGCAAAGCGGCGTGATGCTGCCTATCCGACGCCTAAGGTGGGGCCTGTAGCTCAATGGTTAGAGCTGGCCGCTCATAACGGCTAGGTTGCGGGTTCGAGTCCTGCCGGGCCCACCAAATATTGCTTTCAAGACAGTTCTGATGCTATGATAAGCCTCTGGAATATTGGGGTTTTTCAGCGTTTTTGCTGTTCAGGACAGGTCAGGACAGACCAGGACAGTTCAGCGAATCTGTGGGCATAATTGCGGGCATGGCGGGCCGATTTGAGGGTATAATCTCATGTCGCTTACCATCGTCGAAATTAAGAATGCCAAGCCTCAGGCAAGCGATTACCGCCTTGCCGATTCTCAAGGGCTTTTTCTCCACGTCACCTCAGCCGGTGGAAAATTCTGGCGGTACCGATATCGGATCGGACCAAAGGAAAAGACGCTCACCCTTGGCCGCTATCCCGAGATGGGACTCGTCGCGGCACGGGAGGCCCATCACGAGGCACGCAAGCTCGTCTCTGAAGGCAAGGATCCGGCGCTGGAGAAGCAGAAGGCCAAGATCGCCAGGATTGAGGCTGCGAAGATAACCTTCAGGAAGCTTGCCGAAGAATGGCTGGCCGACCAGGAGCCGATCTGGTCGGTCTCGAACGCCAAGCGGGTTCGCCACCGATTTGAACGCGACCTCTATCCCCTGTTCGGTAATCTTCCGATCTGCCAGATCGAAAGCGCGCCGATTCTGCGCGCGCTCCGGAAGATCGAGGCGAGGGGCTCCATCGAAACCGCCAAGCGCGTCCGTGGCTACATAAAAAGTGTCTTCCGGCGCGCGAAGGGGGAAGGGCTCGTCGACCATGCGATCCTGCTGGAGATCGACGAGATAAAGGATGCGCTCAAGCCGGCGCGCCGGGGATCAAAGCAGCCGGCGCTTACAGAAGTTCCTGAGACCCTGGAATTTCAGAAGGCCGTGGATCGATCTACTTCGAGCCTGACCGTCAAGCTTGCTTCCCGTCTTCTGGCGCTGACCCTGGTCCGGGTGGGGGTGTTGCGAACCGCTCTCTGGAGCGAATTTGAAGGCATTGATTGGGATAATCCGGACGCAATACCCAATGCACCTATCTGGCGTATCCCTGCGAGCCGTATGAAGCTCGACGTCGAGGACAAAGGCAATCCAGCTTTCGGACATGACGTGCCACTGCCACATCAGGCCGTTGAAGTGCTCCGCGCGCTGCGGCCGTTGACGGGCGGCTTCGCACTCCTCTTTCCTAATTCGAAATCATGGCGAGAGCCGATGTCCGATGCGGCTCTAAGCACCATGTACAAACGCATGGGAGGAGGGCGATACAAGAATGTGATGGTGCCCCACGGTTGGAGATCGTCATTTTCGACCATCATGAATGAGCGGGCGGCCGAGCTCGAGCGGGATGGAGACCGGATGGTGATCGATCTGGTCCTCGCCCATGTTCCGCCAGGGGTGTCCGCATCGGAATGGTCGTACAACCGATCTCGCTATCGCAAACCGCGGGGAACGCTCATCCAGATTTGGGCCGACCTCATAACATGTGGTCTCGACCCAGCGCAGGACGTGGTCAGCCGGTACCTGAACGGTAGCCTAGAGGATCAGCAATAAACTCCTCGATGTCGCTTTCATACCAGGCGACAGAGCGCAATCCGATGCGACGGCGGCGAGGGAAGCGGCCGGCTGTTTCCAACCGATAGACAGCCGACACGGACAGCCCGGTTTTTGCGGTAACCTCAGGTTTCCGCAGGAGCCGGTCTGTTCGGCGGTCCTTACCATAAGATGACCCTGCGTCCGCAGAAGTCGCCGGGCCTAGAGGGGACTGAGATGCGTCAGACTTCATGGCGAACCTCCATTAGAAGGTCTGCCCGCCACGCGAGACTATGCCGCAATCGTCGTCGAACAGCAATGACCTCAAGTTGCTTATATGAAGGGTGTGGGGGGACGGAATTGCACCGCCCCCGCGGCGCTCTCAGCTAAACCAATGGCATTATCGTTTGTTGTGCGGTTGGCGTGGTTGCTCATCCCACTAGGGCCCACAGTACCGCGAGCACATCCATTCCAGTTTTAAACGTAGCTGCCATGATCGCCTCCATGTGCATGTCAAGGTTTGTAAACCAGTCGATGCAGACTCAGAGGAGGAACAACCACGCCCCGACACCTTCAAACGGGATACCAAGGGTCACCAGCGCTGAACCTTCAATGCCTGTTTCCCGGATATTTAAGATGGCGGCGGCGAGAATGCAAACATCGCAGCGGGGCAAATGGGATATGAACCGTCGGACATCGATAAGACAAACCGGGTCGCTAAAAGTCTCGGTTGTCGAGGTCTCCACCGATGATCTGCTGAGGCGTCGCCAGCGCTTGAAAGGGACCAATCTTTCATCTCCGCGTCCCACGCCTCGAGGCGAACAACATTTCCGCCAACAATGAATTGCTTCACTCAGGCCACCTGGATTTCAGTGGCGGCCAACGCTGGCACTATCAACCCGTTGATTACGGTGGCTCAGTCGCTAGCTCTCACGAGCAGATTTGAGCGCACTTGATATAAAAATTGGTTACGGAGACAGAGTTCGTACTTAAGCCGCATCTGATTGCAAAAAATAGAATTAAGTATCAACCGAATTTATGGAAACAACAATTCCACAACAAATGACCAGAAATTTTTCGGAGTTCGATTTAAGACGTCTTGGTACGTTATTGGATATTAGTCAAGTATGTTCTGGAAATCGCTCTTATGAAGATTGTCCCTTGCCAATCTCGATCGCGGCGGCGAATTCAAACTGTTTCATTTTTCGCCAGGTCGTAGCTGAGAGGCTGTTGGCTAAGCGCGCAATCGTACCGGGAGGCGGATTTGCACCGCCTCAACGGTTCTTTCACGCAAGATCAGAACTCATCGACCGCTCATATTTTCGGCTATGCAGATGTTAGATATTATGGTGTGTGCCAACCGGGCGCAGCGAGTATCAATGCGCAGCCAAACGTCAAGTTTCCCGACACCGCCCTTGTTCCTGACGAGGAGATCGACTGATACTATGCGGCAAGGACTTCAATGTTCACGATGCGGCTAACCAGTCCCGGGGCGAGAGCGAACCAACTCGCTGAACCGATATGGCCCGGATCGTTCGAACTGCATAACGGCCCGTGGCGCCAGCAAGCCACACCAGAGGCCTGACACACGACCGATGAAGCGCTCTGCCGAGCAAAATCAGAAAATCGCCTTGCAATCTGGGACGCATCCACACACGATCCTGCTCGATCAGTCGCACAGACTTGGAAGCTGCGCTGCGCCAGGTCGATCGACAGTATGTGTGCATTTTCCATATGCTCCTCCTTCATGCGCCGCCAGAGCGCTACTGAGCATCATACGATGCCCGATGAAGGGAGGGATCCACCGCATCAGTTCAGTCTAGGCTCCACAGGCGATCCATAGGGTGTTGATTTCCACTGAGAAGTGACCCGGGTAGGGCGTAAATTTCCACTGAGAATTGACCCATGTTGAACTCGTCCCTGGCTTTGACAAGCGAGGGTATATGGAGTGTTGGACATGGCGTTATTGAGCGTTATCCGGCGCTGGCATTTTCGCGATCATCTACCGATCCGGGAGATAGCGCGGCGCACCGGACTATCACGCAACACGATCCGCAAATATTTGCGGTCCGAGACGATCGATCCGCGGTTCAAGGTGCCTGATCGACCAAGCAAACTGGACCCATTTGCTGAGCATCTGGCGGCCTGGCTGCGGCGCGATATGGGCCGATCGCGCAAGCAGAAGCGCACGATCAAGCAGTTTCACGCCGATTTGGTGAGCCTGGGTTATGAAGGATCCTACAACCGGGTTGCCGCTTTTGGGCCGTGTCCCGTTAAGTGGTGTAACAGCGTCACCGTTGGGGCGTGAAGCGGAGGGAGCGTAGCGACCGGAGCTTCATGCCCCAACGGTGGCATGGCTTCTGTCTAGGCGGCCATCGCCAATCTTCGGTAGAGTTCGGGTTGCGAAACCAATGAACCTATCGGAGACGACGATGACCACAGACAGAATGGCCCTTATTGAGCTGGTTGAAAAGGGCGCTGATGCGGATCTCGTTCGCGAGATGTTGGCATTTGCCGCTGAGCGAATGATGGAAGCTGAAGTGCAGGTGCTGACTGGCGCCGCGCATGGCGCTCGCGACCCTGCCGGGCGACAGGTCCAGCGCAACGGCTATCGAGAGCGTTCCTGGGAGACCAGGGCCGGCCACATCGAACTGGAGATCCCGCGGCTACGCAAGGGATCGTATTTCCCATCCTTCCTTGAACCCCGTCGGACTGCCGAGAAGGCGCTGACGGCGGTGATCCAGGAAGCCTATGTCCAGGGCATTTCGACGCGATCGGTCGATAATCTCGTGAAGGCCATGGGCGCTACGGGCATCTCCAAGAGCGCCGTCAGCCGACTGATCCAAGAGATTGACGAACGGGTTAACGCTTTCCTCAACAGGCCAATCGAGGGCGAATTCCCTTATCTGTGGCTCGATGCGACCTACATCAAATCGCGCCAGGGTGGCCGGATTGTGTCGACCGCGACGATAATAGCTGTCGGTGTCAGCAACGATGGCCGCCGCGAGATACTGGGCGTCGACACCGGGCCAACCGAGGCCGAAACCTTCTGGAAGGGCTTCTTGCGCTCTCTTGCCGATCGCGGGCTCCGGGGCGTCAAGCTTGTCATTGCAGACGATCACAAGGGCCTACGCGCCGCTGCCAGCAAGGTTTTCCACGCAACCCAGCAACGCTGTCGGATTCATTGGATGCGCAATGCGCTCGCCCATGTTTCCACTAAGCAGCGTGCTGCCGTCACCGCCATGATCAAGACAATTTTCGCGCAGGAAACTGCTCAGGAGGCTCATAAGCAATGGCAAACAGTCGCCGATGCCCTGCGTGATCGCGCTCCCAAACTTGCTGAGATGATGGATGGCTCCCGCGAAGACGTCCTCGCTTACACAGCCTTCCCGAAAGAACATTGGCCGCAGATTTCCAGCACAAATCCCCTGGAACGTCTCAACGGAGAGATTAAACGAAGGTCCGACGTTGTCGGCATCTTTCCCAATGACGCGGCCATTGTACGCCTCGTCGGAGCCCTCATGCTCGAACAGCAGGACGAATGGGCCGTGGCTCGCCGATATATGACACTTGAAAGTCTCGCCACCGTCAGCGACAATCCCCTCATCAGTTTGCCCGGCGTGGCAGCCTGATCCAGTCCGATCCTCTACCGAGGATACCCGCTGTTACACCATCCCCCGGGACACGATCCGCTTTTGCTCGGGACTGGCGCGAAGATTATCGGCGCCAGCAACAGATTGGCGGGCGTGGGACATTCGTGCCCCTGTCGTTCGCGCCGGGGGAAGCTTTCCAGTTTGATTGGAGTGAGGACTGGGCAATCATCGCCGGGGTTCGGACCAAGCTGCAGGTCGCGCATTTCAAGCTCAGTTACAGCCGGGCATTCATCGTGCGCGCCTACCTGCTGCAAACCCATGAGATGCTGTTCGACGCCCATAATCACGCCTTCCGCGTGCTGGGCGGCGTGCCGCGCCGGGGTATCTATGACAATATGCGCACGGCCGTCGACAAGGTCGGGCGTGGCAAGGAACGCACCGTCAACGCACGCTTCCTGACGATGGTCAGCCACTATCTGTTCGAAGCTGAGTTCTGTAACCCGGCTGCGGGATGGGAAAAGGGGCAGGTCGAGAAGAATGTCCAGGATGCGCGGCACCGTCTGTGGCAACCCACGCCGCAGGTCGAAAGCCTTGATGCGCTGAACCTGTGGCTGGAGGAGCGCTGCAAGGCGTTATGGGAGGACATCCCTCACGGGATCGAACCCGGATCGGTTGCCAATGCCTGGGCCGATGAATCTGAGTGTCTGATGGTTGCGGGCAGGCCCTTCGATGGTTTTGTGGAATATCGCAAACGGGTATCGCCGACGTGCCTCATCCACTTTGAGCGCAATCGCTACAGCGTACCGGCCTCTTTCGCCAATCGCACTGTCAGCCTGCGCGTCTATCCTGATCGCTTCCAGGTCGTCGCCGAGGGGCAGCCAATCTGCGCACATCAGCGCATCATCAACCGCTCTCACGACGGTCCAGGTCATACGGTTTATGACTGGCGCCATTATCTGGCGGTCGTGCAGCGCAAGCCCGGCGCCCTGCGCAACGGTGCGCCCTTCCTTGAGCTACCCGATGCGTTCCAGCGTCTGCAGCGACATCTGTTGCGCAATCCCGGCGGCGACAGGGAAATGGTCGAAATACTGGCGCTGGTTCTTCATCATGATGAGCAACTGGTGCTGACGGCGGTCACCATGGCGCTGGAGGCTGGCGTTCCGACCAAGACCCATATCCTCAATCTGCTCTATAGGCTGGTCGACGGAAAACCGATCTCCACGCCGCCGGTGACGGCGCCCCAGGCGCTCAAGCTGGTCAGCGAACCGATGGCCAATGTCGAACGCTATGATGATCTGCGCAAGGAGAAGCGTCATGCGTCATGACCCTGCCAGCGGCGCCATCGTCGTCATGCTCCGCAGCCTCAAGATGCATGGCATGGCGCAGGCCGTCACCGATCTCATGGAACAGGGATCTCCAGCGTTCGAAGCCGCCATCCCGATCCTCTCCCAGTTACTCAAAGCCGAGACAGCAGAACGGGAGGTTCGGTCTGTGGCCTATCAGCTCAAGATCGCGCGCTTCCCTGTCTATCGCGATCTGGCCGGCTTCGACTTTACCAGTAGCGAGGTCAATGAAGCTCTGGTGCGTCAGTTGCATCGCTGCGACTTCATCGACATCGCCGACAATATCGTGCTGGTCGGCGGTCCTGGCACCGGCAAGAGCCATGTGGCAACGGCGCTGGGCATCCAGGCCATCGAACATCATCGAAAGCGCGTCCGCTTCTTCTCGACGGTCGAACTGGTCAATGCGCTCGAGCAGGAAAAAGCACAGGGCAAGGCCGGTCAGATCGCCAATCGCCTCCTGCACTCCGATCTCGTTATCCTGGATGAGCTTGGATATCTGCCGTTCAGTGCTTCAGGTGGCGCGCTGCTCTTCCACCTGCTGAGCAAACTCTACGAGCGCACCAGCGTCATCATCACCACAAACCTGAGCTTCAGCGAATGGGCCACCGTGTTCGGCGACGCCAAAATGACCACGGCGCTCCTCGATCGGCTTACCCATCACTGCCACATCCTGGAGACCGGCAACGATAGCTTCCGCTTCAAAAACAGCTCTGCCAAGCAGGCCAGAACCCAAAAGAGAAAACCACGGGTTGACCCACCCGTGACACCCGAAACATAATCCGCAGACGGGTCACTTCTCGATGGAAAACCCGGGTCACTTCTCAGTGGAAATCAACATAGATGAAGCTCAGCATTAAGTTGAACGGCCCTCCGAACCTCCGGTGTGACCCTGCAGCGTATCGACTGGATTGCGGACCTAGCTAGGCCTGTGGATTGCTGACCGGATCGAATGCTACTCAATTTCGGTTGCGCGAAAAAAAGGGAGGCTACTGCAGCGCGGAGGGTTGCTGCTAAATCACAGGGGACGCGCAGCATCGAAGGATGCTCACGAGTATCCTGTAATCACCTTCGCCAGCTTTGCATGCTGCACCGGCACGGTAAGTGTCGATATCAATCCATTTCTTCGAGCTTGGGATCCTTCCATGTCGTCGCCTGATATCGGAAACCATGTGTGGTCAGCTTTTCATGCGTGAATCCGGCCCACTCCAGATCGGGATGCCTCCTTGCTGTATCTGAACGTGCTGGTAGGTCTCTCGGGTGAACCATCGCTGGACGCGACAGGGAAAGAGCATTATCTAATTAAGGATGCGATCAGGCAAAGCATCGCAGTGCTGACGGCTGAGTGGATCGATTGAGGGGCATTGAGCGGCTGAAGGGCCGGCTCCCATAAATGGAACCAGCCCTGCCAACACAAGCACATCATTCGAGCGACCCCAAGCAGTTGATGGCATGCCCTTGATCGGGCCGCCTAAGCTAGCGAACCGAAACCAGCCCGCCATCGACCGCAAGCATCTGGCCGGTAATGAAACGCGAAGCGTCGCTCGCGAGAAACACCAGTACCGGCGCCAGTTCCTTGTCAGCGTCTCCGAACTTTCCTCCAAGCGGAATGGCAGTTTGGACCTCATGGTCATGTCGTGCGAGCGCTTCCGGCGACAAAGCGTCCCGGAATTTCTGATACATGGGCGTGACAACATAGGGGAGTACCGCGTTGACCCGGATCCCGTCTGGCCCCCACTGTCGGGCAACCGATCGTGTCCACGTATGGACCGCGCCCTTGGTCGCGCCATAGACAGCATTGTCCGGCTCGCCCGTCAGACCTGATTCCGAACCGAAGTTTATGATCGCCCCATTACCGCTAGGCTTCATCGCGAGATAGGCGGCGCCATTCGTATTCATGGTGCCCAGAACATTTATGTCGAACAGGCGGCGGTACGCGGCTTCGTCGACCTGGATGACGTCAACGAAGGATTGCACGCCCGCGACATTTACCATCACGTCCAGGCCGCCCAATCGCGCAGTGGCTTCTCCAAAAGCCTTGTCTACCGCGCTGCGATCCGTAACATTGAGTAGTTGAAAGGTCGCTTGACCCGGTCCGTGCTCATTCGCCTCAGCGGCCGTTCGATGTCCGAGTTCTTCTTGCAGGTCCATTGCGACGGTCATTGCGCCGGCGGCTACGTAGGCCCGCACGATTGCTGCACCGATCCCCTGTGCGCCGCCAGTGACGATTATCTTCTTGCCAGCGAGGTCCATTCCAAAACTCCTGATTAAGTCCGCGATGGGCGGGAGAGGGTAGTCAAAGCTCTGTCCCGCGCCGACGAGAGACGGTAGGCGCGAGATAGGTTTTTCATCTGCCTCGAACCCGTCTGTCCGACCCGCTGCTCCCGCGTCGCGCGTTGGGTTTACCAGCGGAACGGTTCTGCAAATCTGGACGACGAGGTTCGAAAGCTGCATCAAGAGCGGTGAACGCCGTCTTCTTGATGGAGATGTCATGCGTCAGGCAGGAACAGTTGCTCCCACTTTTGGCATAACCTCTTGCGCAAAGCGCTGGAGCGACTCATTTGCGGGCGCCATGTCGTCAATATTGTCATGCGAATTGATGCACAGCATGCCCCATGGCCCGACCTTGTCGACAAGAGCCTCAATCTTTTGTGTCACGGTTTCGCTCGAACCGCAGAGCCACACGTGCTCGGCAAGGAAATCCATGTCGACTTCATCGGCGCTGATATCGACCCCAGAATCCTTGATGATCCCGTCGAGCAGCTTGAACTTCTTGTAGATCGGCAGGAGATAATGCTCCCAGCTGTAGCCAAGGCCGCCAGAGATCGCACGGCGCTTCGCTTCCGCATCAGTATCCGCGACGAACACCTCGCGACAGACGCGAAGCCGCTCCCGTTCCGGCGTAAAGCCCGCTTCTCGCATGGCGGTCGACCAGGTTTCCCAGTGCGAAATCATCTGATCGACACCACCAAAAAACGATATCGGGCTGTAATTGCGCGCGCCGGCGAACTTCATCGAATTCGAATTGGCCGAGAGCGCGGTGACGGCGATTTCGAACGGCGACTCTTTCCATAACCCGTTCTTGGCGATGGTCACGTCATAGCCGGGCATATCGTCAGGACCTGGAAATCCTGCTCTGTAGAAATCGCCTGCGAAGCGGAACGGCTCTTCCTGCCAGACCTTCTCCATGATCGTGAGCGCCTCGATCTGCCGGGCGGGCAATTGCGACAGATTCTCGAAGCCGTGCAGGATCGCGTCGGTATGGTGACCGCCTGGGCCGACGCCGAGATAATAGCGTCCTTCGAGCACCTGACTGAGCCAACCGATGCGGATCGCGAGCGTTGCAGGGTCATGATAGGGGAGAAGGTGCGCCATCGGCGCGAACCGGAGCTTTTCCGTCACCATCGCGGCAGATGCGATGATCGCCTCGGGCATGGGAATATTTTCCAGGGCAAGCGTATAGTGCTCACCAACAAGAAAATCAGAAAAACCCGCCTTGTCGCATATCTGCGCCAGTTCGATGGACCAGTCGAAGATCTGCTTCGGGGTCCGCTGAGGCTGGTTGTAGGGGGTGTGGAACAATCCGCACTTCATCACGCATCTCTCCTGTGCCGGGGGCCTGACGCTCTTGGAAAGCAGACGTCAGGGCAGGGTTACTGGCAGCCTTTCACAGCAGCTCTCGTCGTTACCGGACACAAATGACCGCTTATTAAGCGATTCGTCAACATCAATGTTGATGATCTATTTTTTCCGCGCGGCCGTGGGTGGCTGCAGCCCTTCCATGACGAGGCGCAGGGCGCGATCGAATTCGCGATCGCGGTCGTCCTGATCCCATTCCGTCGCGCCGGCCGCCAGCATCATGGTGAGGCGGTGAACTTCGGTGATAGCGAAGTCGGATCGAATGAGGCCGGCACGCTGGGCGCGTGCGATCGGAACGGAGCAGACCCCCTCCATGCGAGCGCGCAGCACGGCGATTGCCTGGCGACCTTCGGCGCCATGCTGGATGGCTACTGCGTTGGCCAGCGCTGCGTAATCGGTGCGGCTCTCGCACATCTTCCTGACCATCAGGAGAAAGGTGTCGGGCCGGTCGTGATGTTCGTCCGCTATTGCTGCGACATCCTCGATGCGACGTTCCATAACCGCAAGAGCGAGCGCGTATCGATCGGCAAAATTCCGGTAGAGCGTAGTACGGCCGACGGAAGCCTCCGCAGCGATCGCATCAAGCGCCACGGCATATCCGTGCCTTGCGAATATCGTCGCCGCCGCTGCGATAATCCGCTCACGCCGATCTTTGGCATCTCTGCGCACACCCAATTCCATTCGTCTTATCCGGACAATATTGTCCGTAACCGTTCCAGTTGTTTCTAACCAGCCTAATCGAAAAGGGTTTGGCGGTCGAAAATCCCTTCTGGCGTTTGCTGGCACGATGTCTGGATCGGAAGAGAGCCGCGACGGCCTAGCGGTCGCCCGTCTCGAGGGACCGATGTACATTGGTCATAAAAGCCTTGATCCGGAGAAGGCCGAAGAAATCGAGCATCAGTGGCAGAGCTATCTGGAGCATCCTGGCGGCATCTTCTTCACTAATCGCGCCATCCGACCCGCTGAAGAATATCGATGCCTCATGCCGGGCGACCAGTTCGGCGGCTTCGCGATAGAAGCTGATATTTTCCGGAGGAAAGCCCTGTTCCTCGACAAATCCCGCTTCCCGTATCTTTCCCCATATTTCCACAAGTCGCGCATCGGTCAGGCTAAGGCTCCAACCGCTCTCGGTCGGCAAAAGCGTCAGCATCCCCATGGCCTCGAACGCACGGGCATCGCGTTCGGCGCGGGGATAGCGCTCGGAAAGGCTTTGCAACGAGACCGATGTCGGTTGCTCCAGTCCGAAAGAGCGTGACAGCAAAGCCTCGAGGTGACTGTAAGCCGATGCGGGGCCTGGGCGTTCGAGCGCCTCCCCCGACAGAGCGGATCTGATCTCCTTGAGCGTCATGCGCGAAGTCTGTTGCAAATGCCTGATCGTGGCGATGCCGCTGACGTGACCCTCGTCATATTCCGCAGCATTGCGCGCTGGGCGCTGTGGCTCTGGTAGCAGGCCTTCACGGATCATGATCCGTATGACCTCGCGATCTACACCGGTCCGCTCTTCTAGTTCGCGCATCTTCATGTCGACTACCTAAGCGCCTGACCGCGTTCGGCGCAAATGTTTCGGATCAACGCCAGCGTTGAAATTTCTTGCGCGGCATTTTCCGTGCGTGTAAAGAACACGCATGGCCCGGGAACGGCTGGGCATGTTGAGATAAGGAGAGCGATCTTGGCTACGATGCCTGAACATGTCCCTGAAACGATGTCGCGCGCCCGCGCTCCCCGCCCGGAGCATATTCCCGAGCAATATGTGCATGAAATCGACATGTATGCGCTCGAAGGCATCGAGCAGGGCTATCATGAGGCGTGGAAGAATATCCCCAAGCCCGACATGCCCGATCTCATCTGGACCCCCTTTACCGGTGGTCACTGGATCGCGACCAATGGGGATACCGTACGCGAGGTCTACAGTGATCCTACCCGCTTCTCGAGCGAGGTCATTTTCCTGCCGAAGGAAGCTGGCGAAAAATATGAGATGGTCCCGACCCGCATGGATCCGCCCGAGCATACGCCTTACCGGAAGGCGCTCGACAAGGGGTTGAGCCTTGCCCAGATTCGCAAGGTGGAATCGAAAGTGCGCAAGGTCGCGGTCGATCTCATCGACAGTTTCGTCAGCCGGGGCGAATGCGACTTTTCGGCCGAATATGCCAATGTCTTCCCTGTCAGGGTCTTCATGGCGCTTGCAGATCTCCCCGAAAGCGACGTGCCCACGCTCAGCCGCTTCGCCAAGATGATGACGCGCCCGGAGGGCAACACGCCCGAGGAAATGGCCAAGCATCTTGAGGAAGGCAATAAGGGCTTCTTCGCCTATGTCGAACCGATCATCCAGGCCCGTCGAGGCAAGGAGGGCGAAGATCTGATCACCGTCATGGTGAATGCCGAGATCAACGGCGAGCGGATCACGCATGACAAGGCGCTCGGTCTCATTTCCCTGCTTTTGCTGGGTGGTCTCGATACGGTCGTGAACTTCCTCAGCTTCATGATGATCCACCTTGCGAAAAACCCGCAGGTCGTCGAGGAATTGCGCGCTGATCCCCTGAAGCTGATGCGCAGCGCGGAAGAGATGTTTCGGCGTTTTCCGGTTGTTTCCGAGGCGCGCATGGTCGCGAAGGACCAGGATTTCCGAGGCATCGAACTCAAGCGGGGCGACATGATCTTGCTGCCGACCGCATTGCATGGCCTGGACGACCAGTTGAACGACGATCCCTGGCGCATCAATCTCGAACGTCGCGGCATCTCGCACAGCACCTTCGGCGGTGGTCCTCATCGCTGCGCCGGCCTCCACCTTGCGCGCATGGAAGTGATCGTCACCATCGAGGAATGGCTCAAGCGCATTCCCACCTTCGCCATGAAGCCAGGAGCGCAGCCTATCTATCATTCCGGCATTGTTGCAGCTGTCGACAATGTCCCTCTTATCTGGTCGGAGCGCTGAACTTATGCCGAGTATCAATGTCATGACGCGAACGGGCGAGTCGCGCATAATCGAAGTGGTTGAAGGCATCAGCGTAATGGAAGCGGTGAGGGACGCCGGGATCGACGAGCTGCTGGCGCTATGTGGCGGATGCTGTTCCTGCGCGACCTGCCATGTCTATGTGGCTGAGGAGTTTGAAGACCGGCTGCCCGCGCTCTCCGATGATGAAAACGACCTGTTGGACAGTTCCGATCACCGGAACGAGCGCTCGCGTCTGGCCTGTCAGCTCGTGGTCAATGCGGGCATGAACGGGATGGCGTTGACGATCGCGCCTGAAGACTGACCTTACCCGATAGGACGACTAAACTGCGGAGCGCGCCCTACCGGTCGCGCTCCGTACGTCGTTCGAGCAGTGTATGTTGGCTTATCGCGTCAGGTCACCGGGCGCTGCATGCGCTTCAGGGGAATGCCGGCGAGCCGGCATTCCCGATGGCGATACAAGTCAAGCCTGCGACTGCACCAGGCGCATGGCCGGCTCAACAAGCGGTCGCTTGGCCACCACCTTCAGACCAAAGCCTTCCAGCGCAGTCATTTTCGTCGGGCTTGAGGTGAGAAGGATCATTTCTCCTACCCCCAGATCAAGCAACATCTGCGCTCCGATACCGTAGTCGCGATAGCCGTGCGTGTCGGAATAGGCTTTGCGGTTGCCCTTGATCCGCTCCGAAATCGATGACGGATTGGGATCGGATACGAACACCGCCACGGCTGGCCCGTCATACTCCGAAAGTGCAGCCAGTGCTGTCGGGACATAGTTGCGATGTGCTTCCCGCCAGCCCAGAATATCCGCCGTCAGATCCAGCTGATGCACGCGCACCAGCGTCGGTTTATCCTTCGTAGGCGAGCCCCGGACGAGCGCGACATGCTCGGCGCCGTCTATCTTGTTGCGATAGACGATCACCTGGAAGTCACCATGCCAACTCTCGAACGGCGCCTCAGCCACGCGCTCTACCAACGTCTCAAGACGTCGACGGTAGGCGATAAGGTCGGATATCGTCCCGACCTTCATCTTGTGTTCGCGAGCGAAGCGCAGAAGATCAGGCAAGCGACTCATCGTGCCGTCGTCATTCATGACCTCGCAAATGACGCCAGCAGGCGTGAGGCCAGCCAGACGCGAGATATCGACGGCTGCCTCGGTATGGCCAGCGCGAACCAGCACGCCGCCGTCGCGGGCGGTAAGCGGGAACACATGTCCGGGCGAGACGATATCATGCGCCTGCTTGGAGGGGTCCACCGCTACGGCAATGGTATGAGCCCGGTCATGCGCCGAGATCCCGGTTGAAACCCCTTCGCGGGCTTCGATCGAGACGGTGAACGCCGTGCCATGACCGCTTTCGTTTCGGGTTGCCATCGGTCGCAGATCGAGTTGCTTGGCGCGTTCGTTTGTGATCGCTAGGCAGATCAGGCCACGGGCATGGGTCGCCATGAAGGTGATGATCCGCGGTGTCGCGAACTGCGCGGGAATGATGATGTCGCCTTCGTTTTCGCGATCCGGCGCATCCACGAGAATATAGGGAAGCCCGTTGCGCGCATCCTCGATGATCTCTTCGATCGGCGCAATTTCACCATAGTCAGTCATTGGAAAAAGCCTTTGAAATATGCGGTAACATGCGGTGGAAGTGAGGCGACGGCGACGCCGTCGGTAAAGTCCCGGACGTAGCCGACGATGCTGGTCGCGGTGTCGAAATGGTCTTGGGAATAGCTGTGGCAGGCGTCGCGCATCGCTGGCGCGGCGTTGAGTGGCACGGCCGGCGAAAGATCAACCAGATGCCGCCGGCCTCGGGCGACGAAAACGCCGCGCTGAAGCATGATTGCCAGGTCGAGGTCGTCCCCGCTGAAGTGCTCACGCGCCCACGACGCAAAGCCTTTCATCATCGGTTTGCCAGCAAGATGCGGTGGCTCGACTACATGATGATCCTGAACGTACCAGTTGTGGA
>NZ_CH959306.1:1444036-1459272 GCF_000153545.1 Sphingomonas sp. SKA58 | reverse complement strand
CGCCGTCGAGCCTGATGACTTCACCATTGAGCATGGGGTTGCCGATGATGGCTTCCACCAGTTGAGCATATTCTTCCGGCCGGCCCAAGCGGCTGGGATGTGGAACCTGCTGACCAAGCGAATCCTGCGCCGGCTGGGGCAATCCCATCAGCATCGGCGTCAGGAAGATGCCCGGCGCGACCGTCATGACCCTGATCTTGTGCTGCGCTAGATCGCGGGCGACCGGTAGCGTCATGCCCACGACGCCGCCCTTGGACGCGGCGTAGGCCGCCTGGCCCATCTGCCCGTCATAGGCGGCAACACTTGCGGTGTTGACGATGACGCCACGTTCCTCGCCGAGGGGCTCGGCAGCGGCCAGAAGGGCGGCGAACTGAGCGATAACGTTGAAGCTGCCGATGAGATTGATCTCGACGGCGCGGCGAAAGCTGTCGAGCGGATGCGGCACATTTTCCCGACCGACCGTCTTGATCGCCGGCGCGACGCCTGCGCAGTTCACCAGGATGCGCGCCGTGCCGTGCGCCTGTGCTGCGGCTTCCAGCCCATCCTTCACGCTCTGCGCGTCGGCGACATCGACCCGGAAGAACGCGCCGCTCAATTCCTGGGCCTTCCTTGTCCCCTGTTCCTCATTGAGATCGAAGATCGCGACCCGTGCGCCGTGCGCGGCAAGCATCGAGGCTGTTGCGCCACCCAGGCCCGATGCGCCTCCCGTGACGATTGCTGCGACATCACGCATGTCCATCGGTGTCTCCTTGTAAGTTGAATGAAAAGGCTGCTGTCGCCCGGCAGGTTCATATTCTATTGCGCGCGGGCTCCAAGACCCGCGCCAACGCGGGTGGCTGCTTCGATCAGATGCGCGATATAGATATCGATGCCGCCTTCTGGAGGCTTGGGAAAACCATAGAGTGTCAGCGCCATTGCGACGGCGCCGTCGGTACCAAAAACCGGCACCGAGATGACCCGCGCCTGTCCCTTGGTCGCATCGGTCCATTCGGCCGGATCATAGGCCAGGTCGGAAATCAGCTCCTCCAGCGCCTCGACCGCGATCTCGTCGTCACCCGCGGCGGCCAGTTGCGCGGAGAAGATGCGTTGTGCCTCGCTGATAAGGCCGACCGAGAAGCCGCGTTCGCGCACTGTGGCAAGAACGGTGGCCGCAGTTTCGCGAACCGGAACATCGTGGCGGCCAAGCCAGGGGCCGACTTCCTGATCTGAGAGCCAGGCTGCGAACACCGACCCGGTCGGCAGGCGGAACGGCAATCGTTGCCCGACGAGCGTTGCGATGCCTGGAATATGTCCCTGTCCGGCACTCGCTGCCACGATCAGTTCCTCGCCGGACCGGAGGGTAACAATGCAGCGTCCTCCGGTTTCGGCAGCAAGACGCTCCAGTTCGGCGCGCGCCCGATCGACCTGCCGAAGCTGGGCAAGAGACAGGCCCGGCGCTTCGCTCGCGACGAGCGAGCCGGGGGCAAACTGGCCATAGCCGCCCTGAAAAAAGAGAAGAGGCAGTCCGCCGCCAGCGATGTCGAGCGCGACAATTTCGCCTGTGACCATCTCATGGTCCCCAGCATCGGTGATGGCGTAGCGTCGGCATTCTATCCACGCGACCACATCTTCAAGGACAGGACAGCCTCGTTCCGAAATCCGGTGGGCGACGCCGTCAAATTTGTTAGGGTCCTTGGACGCAAGTTGGCGACAGACAGGCTCCTGCTCTGCACCCAGGATATTCACACAGAAATGCTCGCAGTCGCGTAACTTGGCCCAACTGCTCGATCCTCGATCGGGAAAGAAGGCGACCAACGCCGGGTTCAACGAGACCGACGTGAAGGAACCCACGACCATCGATACGGGAACGCCATCGCTGGCCGTCGCGGTGATCACGCAGACACCGGTCGGATACTGCCCGAGAACCTGGCGATACCATTTGGGGTCGATGGGAAGGACTTGCTGAGAAGATAACACAGGGCGCCTCGTTCAGTATGGCGTTCAGTCGGAGCCGGTCACGGGGTCGACGACGAAGCCGACTTTCAATGTGACCTGAAAATGCTGAATCTGACCGTCCTCGATATGTCCACGGGTCTGAACCAACTCGAACCATCGCAGGCCATGCAGTGTCTCGCTGGCGCGCGCGATGGCGGTCTTGATCGCGTCGTCCACACTCGACGTGGAGGAGCCGACGATCTCAATAACCCGATAGACATGATCACTCATTACCTGGCTCCTCCTTGGTTAGGTCAGCGTCCGGTCCACACCGGCTTGCGGCGTTCGCCCGCGGCCTGTTCGCCTTCACGCTTGTCCGCGCTGGCGGCATATTGCTCGATTTCCTCGAACTTCGTCATGAGGGCCACCTCGAGCGGGTAGCCGAGCCGGTCGAGGGCGGCGACCTTCGCGGCCTGGTTGGCCAGCGGCGATGCACCATTGATCTTGTCGGCCCATTTCTGCGCCGTGGCAGCGAGATCGGCATAGGGAACGACCTCGTTGACCAGACCATAGCGCTCCGCGGCTTCCGCCTTGATGCGATCGCCGGTCAGGATCATGGCCATTGCGATATGGTGGGGAAGCTGGCGCACGGCGCGATGCACGACGCCGCATTCGCCGATGATGCCAACTTTCGTTTCGGGCAGGCCGAACTGGGCTGTGTCGGCCGCAACGATGATGTCGGCGCACATGGCGAGTTCGAAACCGCCACCAACGCAGAAGCCCTGGACCGCAACGATAAGGGGCTTTTTCAGTTTTACGAGCGGGCCGCCGATGCCGGTCAGGCCACCAGCCAGCGCCATGCGCGTCTTGCGCTCGGCGCCTCCGGAGACGTCCGCACCGATGCAGAAGCTTTTCTCGCCTTCAGCCGAAAGAATGACGGTCCAGATATCCGGGTCGTCGTTGATGTCGGTCCATGCAGCGAGCAGCAGATCATCCATCTCCTGCGTGATCGCATTGAGACCTTGCGGACGGTTGAGCTTCACATGCGCGGTATGGCCGTCTTTAGTGAATTCGATGTCAGACATTCATGACTCCTTTGGCGCGACCAGCGGGCTCGTCGGCGCGACTTTATATTCCTGGATGACCGCCTTGAGGCCCTTGTCCTTCATGCGGGCACGGATCTCGAGGACGGCGGGTGCGAGGTGCAGCAGCGCGTCGATCTCGGCGATGCCGGAGAGCGACTGACGGAAGCCCTGGGCTTCGGCCGCACGGTTGATCGACAGCTTCTTGAGCCTGAGCACTTCAGGCGGCGTGAGGGCAATGCGCTCGGCCAGCGAGCGGACGCAGGCGATGAGGTCTTCGGCCGGAACGCAGTGATTGGCCCAGCCCCATTCGACGGCCGTGGGACCATCGATCCAGTTGCCCGGCACGAATGCAAATTCCTTCGCCCGCTTATGCCCGACGAGGGAAACCCAGGCGGGAGCAATGAAGCCGCCGCCTATGGGGATGGTCGGTTCGCCGATCTTCACATTATCGGCAACCACCGTGATGTCGGTGAACACGCACATCTGTGCGGCGGCGGCCATGCAATAGCCATGGACCGCCGCGATGACGGGCTTTGGGTGGTCCCACATCTGCAACCAGCGCGCGACGTTGGCTTCAAGGCGGGCGCGGTCGGCCATCGGATCGGCCGGCCCCTTGTCGCCCCCGCCATAGCCTCCCAGATCGATGCCGGAACAAAAGCCCCTGCCCTCGCCCCGTATGGCGATGACCGGACCGCCTTCATGCTTGAGCATTTCGAGCGCATGGCCGAACTCGTCGAGCAATTGCGGCGACAAGGCGTTGGCGGCCTCGGGACGATTGAGGACGATCCAGCTCAACGCCTCCTCATGCTCTATCCTGATGGCTTCATAGGGAGGCATGGAGCAATTACTCCAGTCGGCCGATGGGGTTGAAAGCCTTGACGTGATAGTCGGTGGTCATGGTCGTGCGCAGCTCGCGGCGCTTGAACTTCACTGCCCATCGACCTTGACGACGCGATCGAAATACTGGCCGTACAGGATGCCGTCGGGACGCTCCTTGGTGTAGCGATGGACCGCCAGCACGATCGAGCGGACGTCCGCTTCGGTCTCGCTGATGAAGTCGACGACAGTATTGGAATTATGGTGGCTGGTGCCCTTGAAGAAGGTACCGATACCGTCGAGGGTTTTCTTATAGGCTTCGATGCCGACCGCGCCGAAATTGGGAGCGTAGCTGACCTCGCAGTCATCCACGAAGAGCGTCGCCATGTTCACGGGATCGTTCATGTCGAGATAGTAGGAATATTCGAACATCATCCGTTCGATCGCCTGCTGCTCCAAAAGCCGCGATATCTGCTGGTCAGTCATCTTTCGTCATTCTCCTTTGAAAGCGGTAGTCCCTCCCGCTCGCCCCCTCGGCCGAGCGGGAGAGCAAGCGTCAGCGGAACTTGACGCTCAAGGTTGCGCCATAGGTAGCCGGGCGGGCCGGCCAGCGCGTCACGGTGTCGAAGAAGAAGGCGACGTTGTCCCAATAGTAGCTGTTGGTCACGTTCTTGCCCCAGACCTGGAACGACCAGCGGTCATCCTGGGACTTGATGCCTGCCCGCAGATCGAGCGTGCCATAGTCCTTGATCTCGAACAGGTTCGAGGCGCCGATGAACGCATTGGTCTGGCTACGATAGTTGAGATCCGCGCCACCGAAACCGTTGAGGTTGTCGCTGACCGGGAAGTCCACGCTGAAGCCCGTCGAGATCTGATATTTCGGCGTATAGGGCAGTGCCGCACCGTCGAAATTCTGTCCGACCGCCAGCGTTTCGGGGTTGAGGCCGGTGTAACGCTTCACCTTCGCGTCGAGATAGGTGAAGTTGGCGTAGGCGCTGAACCAGTCTGCGGGATTAGCCGTCAGTTCCAGTTCGAGACCCTTCACGTTGGACTTGGGCACGTTCACGAGAACGTCGAGCGGACCGAAATTGGGATCGAGCAGCTTCGAACGGATCTGGCGGTTGCGATAGTCGTAGTAGAAGATCGCGCCATTGGCCTGGAGCGTCCGGTCGATCAGCGAAAGCTTGAAGCCCGCTTCGTAGGATTGCAGCGATTCCTGACGCACCGGCTGGCTCTGCTGGGTCGTCGAGGCCGCGACCGACGGGAAGCTGCCCGCCTTATAGCCCTTTGCGACGTTGGCGTAGAGCAGGATACCGGGACGCGGCTTGTAATCGATGCCCGCACGCCATGAGACGTTATCCTCGTTCAGCTTGCCGACGAACTGGCCGGGCAGGAAAGTGGGATCAGCGCCCAGCAATCCGGTATTGTCGATGGTCAGACAGCCCAGCGTCTGTTCGGGCGTGACAGTGATCGGTGACAGTCCGTTTTGCGAACGGAGCAGGTTGGCGAAGAAAGTGTAGAGCGGCGCGAACGGCAGGTTCGAACCTTCGGCGGCGATGCCGAAGAAGCAACTGTTCGCGTCGCGCTTGGACTTCGTATAGCGGATACCGCCTTTGAAGGTCAGGTCACCGACATCATATTCCGCGTTGGCGAAGGCGGCGTAATTTTTCATATTCTGGTTGGCGCGGAAACCAGACCGGAAAATCCCGCCGAATGCCGCGGTGCCGGTATTGATCGTGGAGTCGCGATAGTCGAGTTCCGATCTGTCCTTCGCACGATCGTCGGAATAGTTCAGACCCAGAATGTAGCGGAACGGGTTGTTGCCGCCATTTGCGATCCGCAGTTCCTGCGAGAAACTCTTGATGCCGCCGCCGAAGAAGCGGAAATCCGCGTTGTTGAGCGTAGTGCCGTCGCCGTCGAACGCCATCTTCTGCTTGTAATCGACGTAGGACGTCAGCGAAGTCACAGAGATATCATCGGTCAGATCATAGTCGATCCGTCCGATCGCCTGCCACATGCTGTTGTCGAGATAAGGATCGATGTTCGTCGAGAAATCAGCCGAGCGGGCATTCTCGGGAGCCAGCGGATATCCTGTGACTGGGTTGCCAGGGCCTGCGTTGCGGATGCCGATCAGCTGCAGCGCTGGCGGTTTGCCCTTCTCGAGCCATCCGTTGACGTTGAGGTTGACCCGGAGCCGATCGGTCGGTTCCCAGGCAAGGATGATGCGGCCGGCATAATTCTCGCTGCCACCGGTCTTTGCGTCGGTGGTATAGCTTTTCTGCCAGTCGTCGGAATGCGTAGCCTTGCCCGAAATGCGAACACCCAGCGTGTCGGAGATCGGTCCGCTGACATAGGCTTTGCCGTCAATGGTGTTGAAACGGCCATAGCTTACCGTTCCGCCGGCCTCGAAAGTCTTGGTCGGCTTGGCAGCGATAAAGTTGATCGCGCCACCAGTGGCATTGTTGCCAAAGAGCGTGCCCTGCGGCCCCTTAAGTACTTCAAGACGGTCCAGGTCGAACCCGACCAGCTTGGTCATGACCGGGAACGGAAGCGGCGCTTCGTCCAGATAGACGCTGACGTCAGGATAGGAGCCAAGCGTCGTGTCGTTGAAGCCTACGCCGCGCAGGGTGTAGACTGGCGTGTTGGACGCACTGTTGGAAAATACGAGTCCGGGAACGGCCGAGGCGATATCCGTAAGGCTCGCAATCTGGCGATTTTGAAGGGCTTCGCCGCCGATAGCTGTGACCGCAAGACCCACGTCGTTCAGACGTTGTTCGCGCTTTTGCGCCGTAACGACGATGTCGGCCGCACCGCCGCGCGTGGCGGGTTCGTTAGCCTGATCGGCCACCTGCGCGCTGGCAATGCCGGCTGGCAGTGTCGTGATAGCAATGGCTGTAGACGCCAGAAGGCTCATATGGCGCAGCTGCTTGGTAATTGCTCGGGTCAAGCTATCCTCCCTCTCCTATAGGCCGTGTTAAGGCCAGTTCACGTGGGGGACTCAGTACGCCCCTCCATCGTCAACGCTGGAGTTGACACAAGCATATTGAGCCGTCAACACCAGAGTTGAAAAACCGGAGAAAAAATCATGGCGTTGTCGTCGGGAGTTGGGATTGAGGAGTTCAGCGCGCTGGTAACGGCTGCGGACGTAGGTGATGGTGAGGCCCTGCCCCCTATCGATCGGGCGCTTGTCAAACTGGGCCTTGCCTGTGCCCTCCCGTCCCTGAACAAAGCTGCCAGCGGACTTGGCATCAGCGAGGCCCTGACACTTGGGGCCACCCCACAGCAGATACAGGAGATCGTCTCTTTGATGGCGGGTCTGGGCGTGCATTCGCTGATGCTGACGTCCAGTCTAATCACGACAGGGGCCGGCCTGACCGAAAGCGACGGCACCATTGCCTTCAACGCAGACGAGCAGAAGATCTGGGACGCCCGCGTCGGAAACGATCCTTTCTGGGATCGGATGGAAAACGAATTGCCGGGATTTCTGCGCTCGATGCTCAAACTGTCGCCAGCGCAGTTCGAGGCGTTCTTCGACTTCTGCGCGGTGCCGTGGAAAACACGGACGGTGTCGGCCCGCACCAAAGAACTGCTTGCCATGGCTAGCGATGCGATGCCTTCGCACCGGTTCATGCCGGGCTTTAGACTGCACCTGGACAATGCCATCAAATTGGGGGCAGGACGGCGCGCACTCGAGGACTGCCTGCAACTTGCCGCTCAGACACCGGCACATGTGGGCGTGGATTGAATCAAAAGCGGCATCCCGACCACATGATCGGAATGCCGCTTTCGCCCCTTAAAATTCAGGCGTTCACGCCGCGCCAAGCTAGCGTGCCACCATCGATCACATAGGCAGCGCCGGTGATGAAACTGGAATCGTCCGAGGCCAGGAAGCAGGCGAGCTTCGCAATCTCCTCGGGTCGCCCAAGGCGCGGGATGAGATGGGAGCCGGTCATCACGGTCAGAATAAGATCCTTGTCCGGCGCCGCCTCGTAATATTTCTGGACCATCGGCGTATCGATAGCGCCAGGACAGTAGCAGTTGCACCTGATGCCATATTTGGCGAGATCGACAGCGGCCGCCTTGGTCAGCATCAGGACGCCACCCTTCGTTGCGCAATAGGCACCGGCCTGGGGGTAGGATACGAATGCGCCGGTCGATGCCACATTGACGATGGCAGGACCGCGCTTCGACGCCTTGAGATAGGGCGCCGCATACTTGATCGCCAGCCATACGGCGCGCAGATTGATCTCATAGACCTTGTCCCACACGTCATCAGGCAGGTCCTCGATCGAGGTCTGCGCGGTAAGGTCGGTCTCATGCACGGCAGCGTTGTTGTGCAGGACGTCAATGCCGTCGAACAATTCCGCCGCTTTCGCCATCATCGCCTTGATCTGCTCGGGGTCACGCAGGTCGCATTGATGCACGACGCCGACGAACCCTTCCCCGATTATCTGAGCGACGGTTTCCTCGACTGCCTGGAGGTTGATGTCGACGGCGAAGACCTTGCCGCCCTGACGGGCCATTTCGATGGCGCAGGCTCGACCCATGCCGCTTCCAGCGCCCGTGACGATGATACTCTTGCCGGTGACGCTGTTGCCCATTTCCCGTTCCTCAGCTTGCCGGCGAGAGTTCGGGGTCGATGACCGCCTTGATCACTTTGCCGTGATGGACTGCGTCTAGGGCCTTGCCGGCATCTTCGATCGCGTAGCGATGCGTCACCAGCGATGCGAGGGGCACCTTATCCTGCAACTGCGCGGCCAGATGCATCGCGCCGTGATAATGTTTGGGCTTCGGGAAGGTCGCCCCGGCGATCGTGATATTCTTGGTCGTCATGTCGCGCGGGGAGATGGGCTGCGTTCCGATCGCTCCCCACAGGCCCAGAATGACGTAGCGCCCATGAATGCCGGTGAGATCGACACCTTCAGGGAAAGCAGGCAGGAAACCCGCAGCCTCTACGACCAGCGACGGGCCGGAAGGACCGGCGATGTCATATATTTGCCGACGCCGTTCTTCAGGCGAATCCGACAGCGAGACTGTTGCTGTCGCGCCTAGGCTGCGCGCCACCTCCAGCTTGCTGTCGACACCGTCTATGACGATGACATCCCTGGCGCCAGCCTGTTTGGCGACAAGGACGGCCGACAGGCCAACCGGTCCGGCGCCCTGCACCACGACTGTTTCGCCGAGGCGAACCGGTCCGCAGCGGTCAAAGCCGCGCAGCACGGTTGGCAGAGCGCAACCCAACGCCGCGACGGCAAGCGGATCTGCGCCGTCCGGAAGCTTGAAAAAGGCAAGGCCATTGGGCAGCCAGGCGAAGTCGGCATAGCTGCCCCAATTGGGCTTGTTGGCGTCTTCGAAAAACCGCGAATTCTCGCAAGGAGTTTCGTCGAGGACGTTGCAGCTGTGGCAGCGATGACAGGCGGAAATCGGCGACCAGTAGACCAAGTCGCCCGGCTTGACTGGCACGCCAGCATAATCGGTATCAAAGCCACCGAGCTTCTCGATCCGTCCGATACCTTCATGGCCCAGGATGATGGGGAACGGCATAATGCCGGCCTGTCCCGTGGTGATGTGGACGTCGCTGCCGCACACGCCGCCCAGCACGATGCGCACCAGCGCCCCGCCATGCTCGGGTTCGACCACCGGCACGTCCCACGTTTCCAGTTTGTTGGGTTCCACCAGGACGGTGGCGCGGCCGGTTGCCATTTTCTCTCTCCTTACGATCTGCCTCGTTGGGCCTGTCGGAATCTTTGTGACACAAAACGCAGGCGTGCCCCCTGCCCGCTACACTCCCGCCCTTACCTCGTGCAGTCAGCAAGGACGGGAACAGGTAGCGCGCCTCCAAGGATGCCCTGTTTGCGGTTTTAGTCGATACCGGGCATCCGCACCTTCGGTGCGACTTCCGACGCGAACCGACGTAACGACTCTTCCCAAGGCTTGGGATCGTCGATGCTGTCATGCTGGTTATAGACCAACTGGCCCCAACCGCCGACCTTGTCGGCAAGGGCTTCGAGCTTCTCGATCGCAGTTTCGGGCGAGCCACACAACACCACATGCTCGGCGAGGAAATCCTCGTCGATATCGTCGGGCGTCAAATCCTTGCCGGAGTCCTGGATGATGCCGTTGAACAGGCCGAACTTGACGTAGATTTCCTTGAGATAATGCTTCCACGTTTGGGCAAGGCCACTGGCAAGGAAGCGCCGTTTGGCCTCCGCATCGGTGTCCGCGATGAATATATCGCGGCAGACACGATAGCGTTTGCGATCGGGTGTACGCCCCTTCGATTCCATCGCCGTCGCCCAGGTATCCCAGTGCGCCTTCATCTGCGGGGTACCGCCGAAGAAGGAGATAGGCGAGTAATCGCGCTCGCCGGCGAAACGCATCGACGACGAATTTTGCGATAGTCCCGTGACTGCGATTTCCATCTTGTCTCGACCGCCATAGGGACTGTTGTCGGCGATGATGACATTATATTCCGGCATCGTATCCGCGCCTGGGAAGCCAGCCTTGAAATATTTACCCTTTTCCAGGAAAGGCTTTCCCTCCCAGACACGCTCGATCAAATGAAGAGCCTCGAGTTGCATTGGCGGCAGTTCGCTGATGCTTTCGAAGCCGTGAAGAATGGCGTCCGTATGGTGGCCGCCCGGTGCTACGCCAAGGAAGTAGCGACCTTCCATAACCTGGCTCAGCCAGCCGATGCGGATCGCGAGCGTGGCAGGATCGTGATAGGGCAGCAGATGCGCCATCGGCGCGAAGCGAATCTGCTTAGTCGTTTGCGCGCATGCCGCAATGATGGCCTCGGGCATGGGAATATTTTCCCAGCCAAGGGTGTAATGTTCGCCGATCATGAAATCGGCATAGCCTGCCTCATCTGCGATCCGCGCTATGTCGAGCGCCCAGTCGAAAACTTGCCGTGCCGTCCGGCTCGGCGGGTTGTAGGGGGTCATGAAGATGCCGCACTGCATTGCCATTTCTCTCTCCTAATCTTTGAATTACCTTTGAACCGGCTTAGACGAACGTGCCTTCGGCATCCTTGATCGAGAAGCGCGGCGCGACCTTGCTGATGAATTTTTCCAGTTCTTCCTGATTAGCCTCAGGCTCCAGATGGCCCTGCCCGAACATGAGGAAAAGCTCGTCGAAGCCGAGCCGATCATGGGCGCGGCCAATCTTCTCGGCGATCTCATCAGCCGAACCGATCAGGACGTTAGGCGGGCGCTGGCCAAGGGGAATGAACCACTCGTCCCAAAACCACATATGCTCTTCCATGAGCTTGGCCGCGCGGTCCTTGTCGTCCGTCAGCATGAGGAAGCCGCCCCAGGCCGATGCATCCGTTTTCGTGACCTCGCGGCCATTCTTGGCGGCCGTAGCAATGTAGCGATTGTTTAACTGCTCGCAAAAGTCGATATTGTCGGAAAGAACGATCAGCTTTCCGCCCTCTTCGGCCCAGAAGTCGATCGTCCGCCCGGAAGCCGCAAAGCCGCCATAGATGGGGGGATGAGGGCGCTGGAATGGCAGCGGCGCGATGCCGATCTGCTGCACCCGGCCATTCTCGTCCTGTCCCTTGCCATATTTGGCGTAAGCGGGATGACCGGTGGAGCCTCCTTCTGGCGGGAACTGCCAGTTGTCACCCTTGTGGCTGAACACGTCGTTGGTCCAGGCCTTCTTGACGACGCGTACGCCTTCTTCGAACAGCGAGCGGTTGCGCGCATCCTGCTCGTCGCGCGCTTTCACATTGTCGGGAGTGGTGGCGCTGACGCCTTCCTTGATACCGTAGGCATCGACCCAGCGGGCATGATAGCCCCGGGTGAAACCGCAATAGAGCCGGCCCTGCAGCATGTGATCGAGCGTTGCGATTTCCTCGGCGACGCGGACCGGATTGTGCGTGGTCATGGTGTAGCCCATGATGCCGGCCTTCATCCGCTTGCTATGCTGCCCGACGAACAGGCTGAACATGCCAGGATGATTATTGGCCTCGAAACCCTCGATCTGAAGGTGGTGCTCGGGCTGGCAATAGCCGTAGAAACCAAGCTCGTCGGCAAGCTGCACATAGCCCTTAACTTCTTCGAGGAAACGCTGATACAGTTCCGGCCGCTGACCGGCCATGCCCTGCTCGATTTCATGACGGCGACCGACAACACCGGTCTGCATAAGATGAAACTTCATACCTCTCCATCCCCAAAGGAGCTTTCATGCTCCCCCGCTCTTAGGGTTGATCCTGTGTCGACCCCTTAATCCAATCCCCTTTCGGAGGACTTGTCAACTCTCGTGTTGACGACCGCTAATTTTTTTTCGCATAAGTGCATTCGGCTCGATGATGCTGTGCGAAGCTGCACGGCCTGGAGCGGAGAGGAACATGATGGATCGTCCGATCACGACCGAAGTTTCAACCTTGGGGGACTTGCTTTTCCGGGCAGCGGCAGTCGCTCCGGAGCGTGATGCTCTCGTGCTGCCGAGCCAGCGCGCCACCTATTCGGCTATGCGCGATGGGGCTGTTCGAGTCGCACGATCGCTGACGGCTCTGGGCGTCCGCCGTGGCGAACATGTCGGCCTGCTCATTCCCAATTGCGTGGAATTCGCCGAAGCCATTCTTGGCGTTGCGCTGCTCGGCTGCGTTGCCGTACCGCTGAACGCGCGCCACAAGGCGACGGAATTGGGATATATCATCCGCAATGCCGATCTGGTGGCGATCCTGACGAGCCGACATCCCGACGATCCGGTGGATTTCCCGGCAGTGCTGGCAAGTGGGCTTGAAGGCGAACCTGCGCCGCATCTGGAGCACATTGTCCTTGTGCGCGGCAGTGGCGGGCAAGGCGTCATGGACGTCGCAGCGTTCCAGGCGCTCGCCGACCATATCGAGCCTTCGGTCATCGAAACCAGGCGACGGCAGGTCCGGGTCCGCGATGCTGCGCTCATCATCTACACCTCGGGCACGACGGCCAACCCTAAGGGCTGCGTCCTTAGTCACGAGGCAGTCACCCGTGGCCCCGTAGAGCGGGCTCGACATCGGCTGAAAGCACCTGACCATGATGTCGTGTGGGGCGCCGGCCCCTTGTTCCATATCGGAACCTTCGCGCCATTTGTCGGCACGCTCGGAGTCGCCGGCACATTTCTGACGGACGGCTATTTCGAAGCCGGCCGAGCGCTTCAGCTCATGTATGACGAAAAGGTCACCCTGACATGGCCTTGGTTCCCGGCGATTATGCAGGGACTTATTGGGCATCCGAGCTTCGATCCGGCAAAACTCGCCAGTATGCGACATCTGTGCATCATCGCACCCCCTGCGCAGGTCGATTTGGTTCAGACGCTGCTTCCAAATTGCGAAGTGATACAGGGTTGCGGCATGACCGAAACGGCCGGCGTCTTCGCGTTGAGCGATCCTGACGAAGATCGGGTGTCGCGATCAACCACGAATGGAAAGGCGAGCCCTGGCATCGAGATTCGCATTGTGGATCCGGAAACCGGCAACGACCTTCCCGATGGCACGCTCGGCGAAATCTGGGTGCGTGGCTACAATGTGATGGAGGGATATTGGGCAGCGCCGGAGAAAACTGCTGAAGCACTCACGGCGGACGGCTGGCTCAAGACCGGCGATCTCTATACGCGCCTTCCCGGTGGAAGCCTCGTCTTTGGAGGTCGCTACAAGGACATGCTCAAGGTCGGTGGCGAAAATGTCGCCGCCGTCGAGATCGAAGCCTTTCTGGCTACGCATCCGGCAGTCAAGACTGTTGAGGTAGTCGGCCGTTTCGATATCCGCCTCGATGAAGTTCCGGTTGCGTTCGTCGAAATTCATCCAGGACATGAAATCGACGAAGATGGGCTCATCGCGCACTGTCGGGGCCGAATCGCAAGCTACAAGGTACCGCGCGCAATCATATTTCTTGCTGCGTCCGACTGGCCGATGTCCGCCACGAAGATCGACAAGCGGGCACTGAGGGATCGGCTCAAAGAGCCGGCTTCGTGAGCGAGCCGAGAGCTATCGTTGCCGCGTTTCTGGATAGCTTTTCATCGGGTGATGTCGAGGCGATCCTCGAATATCTGACCGAAGACGCGACATGGTGGGTCTTGGGGAACGTGCACGGTATGTCAGGGACGATCGACAAGGCCACGCTGGGCAGTTTGCTGCGCAAAGTAAAACCGCTCTATCTCGACGGGGCGTTGACGATCACGCCGTCGAGCATGATCAGCGAGGGCCGACAGGTGTCAGCGGAAGCGACCTCGCATGCACGGCTGTGCGACGGTCGCGTCTATGCCAATGCCTATCATTTCAGG
Organism: Sphingomonas sp. SKA58; assembly: GCF_000153545.1. Lineage (NCBI taxonomy): Bacteria > Pseudomonadati > Pseudomonadota > Alphaproteobacteria > Sphingomonadales > Sphingomonadaceae > Sphingomonas > Sphingomonas sp. SKA58. The sequence continues at coordinate 1,445,191 of NZ_CH959306.1, read as the reverse complement.
TTCGATCTCGACGGGGACCGGATATGCAGCGTGCGGGAATATTCCGACACGCAGCATATGCTGGAAATATTCGGACAGCAGTCCGAGGTTGGCGTGCTGGGCAACCTCAGCCGCTGACGGCGCTGAGGACCGGCGGCGATGGAAGCGCCTTAGCACGGCCCGCGTCGGTAAGCGCTCCGCCGGTATAGATGGACCAGAATGTTTCGGCGACCTGTCGTCCTGTCAGGCTGCCGCCCGGTACGAACCAGCGATGCGTCCAGTTCAGCATCCCGAACAGGGCATTCTCATGGAGACGGGGCGGTATGTCTGATCGCAGATCGCCATCCTCGATCCCCTCGTTGATGAAATCGATCAGCATCCGGTCGAACAAACGCGTGCGCTTCATGATCAACTGCGCCCATTCAGTCTCCTGCACGCCGACCTGATGCATCTGCTCCTGTATATAGACGAAAGTCGCCGGATAATTTTCTTCATAGCTCGTCATCAGGATCACGAAGATCTGATGCAGCCGCTGCATGCCGGTGAGCGCGTCATTCGCACGCAATTCCTCCGCGGCAGCGATGGCCGTGTCTAGGACACCCCCAACGATATCCTGCAGCAGTTCCTCCTTACTACCGGCGTAATAATAGATGGTAGCCCGATCAAGACCAGCTTCTCGGGCGACATCCGCGAGCCGCGTGGAATGGAAGCCCTGCTGCTTGAACAAAGTGGCGGCCGCGCCCAGCACCTCCGCCCGCTTGGCGACGTAATCGGCGCTGTCTTTTGCACGAGCCGTCCGCCGGCGTTTAGAAATGTTGCTGCTTTTATCATTCATGCCCCCGAACTTGCACTCAACGCACGTGGGAGGCAAGCGGCCTCATCAACGTCAACGTCTGTGTTGACGAAATCCAGTTTTCATATAAGATGAAACTTGGAGAGGAATAAGTGAGTCTAAGCCATTTCCCTGTGAACCCAGAATACGGGATCGGCTGCTTTCGGCGGCTGGTTCGAACATTCCGTGTGCCCGGAAAAATCCTCGTTACGCTCGACGATACCCATCATTCGATGTGGCTCGTCATGCATCACGCCAATGGGCATGTAACTGATATCGAGGCGCGAGTGGCACGTGGACCGGCGACCAGCTGTGGTTCGGCCGACCGTCCGCTCGGCAAGTTG
>NZ_CH959306.1:1406145-1443936 GCF_000153545.1 Sphingomonas sp. SKA58 | reverse complement strand
ATCAGAATGGCGCCGCGATAGAAGGAGAGAGAAATGGACCTGGAGCAACGCATTCGCCGACTGGAGGATCGCAATGCGATCTCGGATCTCGTCGTCTCCTATTTCTTGGCGTCTGACGATGACGATTCCGACGGCGTGGCGGCCAGTTTCATTCCCGACGCCACATTCAGTTCTTCGGGCGTTCTCAATGCGACCGGTCGCGATGCCATCGTCGAATTCATAAAGACGGCCCGTTCCTTTATGGGGCTGACTGTACATACCCCCCACTATGTCCAGTGCCGGTTCGAGTCCGACGATCGGGCTACCGGCCTTGTCGGCGCACATCTGGAATTGGTCCTGGGTGGCACGAGCGTCGTCGGCGCTGTCCGCTATGTCGATAGCTATGTCCGGGACGGAGAGGTCTGGCGTTTTGCATCGCGCGATATGCGCACCGTTCATATCGCACCGTGGGATGAGGTCAGCGCGGCGTTTGCCTCGACAACCCCGGTGCGTTGGCCGGGCGGCGAAGCTGCCGCCTCGGATTTTCCGCGCAAGTCTTAGTTCTAGTGCAGGCGTGCCGGTCCGCTAGACATGGCACGCCAGCTTATTTACGGCATGGCGGTTTTCACGCTCGTCCCGCCGTCAGGCGCTGCCCAGAGTTCACCCAGAAATGCCCGCATGGCATTCCACGAGCGACGATCGGCGATGGGATCGTAGCGAAGCCAGTCGGGAAGGCCACGCTCATGCGCCCTGGGATTTGTGAAGCTGTGACGGACCCCGCCATAGACATGCATCTCCCAACGAACCTCCGCTTGCCGCATCGTCTGCTCGAAAAGCAGCCGCTGTTCTGCGTCGATAGAGGGATCGTCCGCACCCAGCAGCAGCAGGATCGCTGCCTTGATGTTCGGCGCATCCTGTGGCGCGGTCAGCGCCAGACCGCTGTGAAAGCCCACCACTGCTCCGATGTCGCGGCCGGTAAACGCCAGCTCCAGGGCCATCGTACCGCCGAAGCAGAAGCCGATCGCGCCGACCTTCGCGGGATCCACTTCCGGTTGCGCAAGCAGCGCATCATAGGCAGGCACCACACGCTCGCGCACGCAAGCACTGCTTTTCTGCAAGGGTTCAAGCTTCTCTAGAACCTCCTCGAGCCCGCTCAGTTCGCGCGCTTCGCCATGAAGGTCGCACGCCAGCGCGACATAGCCCATCTCGGATGCAATCCGCTCTGCGCGCAGGATCGCCTGGTCGCTCAGGCCATAGCCCTCGGGAAAGACGAGAAGAGCTGGGTGAGGCCCTGCGTCAGCGGGTATGGCGAGATGTCCGCGCATCGCTAGCCCGTCCGCCACATAGTCCACCGGCCGTACATTGATCGCGCGTGCATCCTTTGGCGACAGGCCGGTCACAACGCCACCTCGAAGGAGGCGGACGTCTTTGCCTCGACATCCTGGCGCGTCACGCCGGGCGCGAGTTCAATCAGCCTGAAGGGGCTGTCATGGTCGGCCCGCTGGAAGACGGCGAGGTCGGTGATGATCATGTCGACCACATTCTTCCCGGTCAGCGGCAGCGTGCATTCCGGAATGAACTTGGGGCTGCCGTCCTTGGACGTATGCTCCATGACCACGATGATCTTCTTGACCCCCGCGACCAGATCCATCGCGCCGCCCATGCCCTTGATCATCTTGCCGGGGATCATCCAGTTGGCGATGTCGCCATTTTCGGCGATCTCCATCGCGCCCAGCACGGTCAGGTCGATATGCCCGCCACGGATCATCGCAAAGCTGTCCGAAGACGAAAAATAGGCGGTTTGTGGCAGTTCGCTGATCGTCTGCTTGCCCGCATTGATGAGGTCCGCATCCTCCTCTCCGTCGAGCGGAAAGGGACCGATGCCGAGCATGCCATTCTCGCTCTGGAGCGTGACTTGCACGCCGACGGGAATATGGTTCGCCACAAGCGTCGGGATGCCGATGCCCAGATTGACATAGAAGCCGTCCTCAAGCTCCTTTGCCGCGCGCGCGGCCATTTCATCTCTGCTCCAGGCCATTATGCGTCTTCCCTCTGACGAACGGTGCGGAATTCGATCTTCTTCTCGTAGGGTGCCCCCACGATCATGCGCTGGACATAGACGCCAGGGAGGTGGATCGCATCGGGATCAAGCGATCCCACCGGCACGATCTCTTCCACTTCGACCACGCATATCTTGCCGCAGGTCGCAGCGGGCACGTTGAAGTTGCGTGCGGTCTTGCGAAAGATGACATTGCCGCTCTCGTCGGCTTTCCAGGCCTTGATCAGGCTGAGGTCGGCGAAGATGCCGCGTTCGAGGATATAGTCCTCGCCGCCGAAGCTCTTCACTTCCTTGCCCTGCGCCACCTGCGTCCCGACGCCGGTCTTGGTGTAGAAGCCGGGGATGCCCGCACCACCCGCGCGCATACGCTCCGCCAGCGTGCCCTGGGGACAGAACTCCACCTCCAGTTCGCCCGCCAGATATTGCCGCTCGAACTCTTTGTTCTCGCCGACATAGGAGGAGATCATCTTGGCGACCTGCCGCGTGCGCAGCAGCTTTCCGATCCCCTCATTGTCGATGCCGGCATTGTTGGAGGCGAAAGTCAGGCCAGAAACACCGCTGTCGCGCACCGCGTCGAGCAGCCTTTCTGGAATGCCGCAGAGGCCAAAGCCGCCCGAAGCAATGAGCAGACCGTCCTGCAAGATGCCATCGAGCGCCGAGGCTGCGTCGGGAAACAGCTTCTTCATTCACCGGCTCCCACACGCTCTACGACCATGGCGATGCCCTGGCCGCCGCCGATGCACATGGTGATCAGGCCATAGCGCCCGCCGATCCGCTCAAGCTCGTAGATCGCCTTGACCGTCAGGATCGCACCGGTCGCACCGACCGGATGGCCCAGCGATACGCCTGAGCCGTTCGGATTGACCTTCTCAGGATCGAAACCCAGCACCTTGGCAACCGCGCAGGCCTGCGCAGCGAAGGCCTCGTTGGACTCGATGACGTCCATCTGCTCGAGCGCGAGGCCCGCCCGTTCGAGCGCTATGGGAACCGCCTTGACGGGTCCGATCCCCATCCGGTCGGGTTGCACACCGGCATGGCCCCAGCCAATGATCCGCGCGAGCGGCTTGAGGTCATCGCGATCGACGGCCGCCTGCGACGCAAGGACGATCGCGGCCGCGCCGTCGTTGATCCCTGAGGCATTGCCCGCCGTCACGGTGCCATCCTTCTTGAACACGGCCTTCAGACCCGACAGGCCTGCGAGCGAGACGTCGGCCCGGACATGTTCATCTGTATCAAACATCCGGATGCCTTTGCGATCCTTGACCTCGATCGGCAGAATCTGGGAGGCGAAGCGCCCCTCCTGCTGCGCCCGTGCCGCCCGGCTATGGCTCAGCACGGCAAGCTCATCCTGATCCTGCCGCGAGATGTCATGATCGGCCGCCACATTCTCGGCCGTGATACCCATGTGCATGCCTTCGAAGGGATCGCTCAGCACCGCGAGCAGCGTGTCGACCATCTTGATCTCGCCCATCTTCTGACCGAAGCGTGCCGCAGCCACCGAATGGGGCGAGCGGGTCATCGATTCCGCGCCGCCGGCCACAGCGAAATCGCATTCATCGAGCGCGATCATCTGCGCGGCAGATATGATCGCCTGCAGGCCCGACCCACACAGCCGGTTGAGCGTCAGCGCAGGCGCTTCGATCGGGATCCCGGCGTTGACCGCGGCGACACGGGCGAGATAGGCATCCTTCGGTTCGCTGGGAATGACGTTGCCCATGACCACATGGCCGACCTGATCAGGGCCGATCCCGGCGCGCGCGATGGACTCGGCGATGACGGCGGCGCCGAGCTTGGCCGGCGGAACATCGCGAAGGCTTCCCCCAAAGTCGCCGATCGCGGTGCGTACGCCGGACAGGATATAGATTGGTTTCATGGCTTCCTCATCTTTTGGTGTACGGGTCTGAATGCGCCGATAGCGTCCTGCGGAACGGTCGCGCCGGCGCGCGGGATGGATCTTGTGGCGATGGCTGCTCTGTTCGAGGCGGGTTCGCCGATCCTTGAAGACCTGCGCGAACCCGTGATCAAAGGCCTAGGCGAGTTCGAACCCCGCATAGTCGGAATAGGCCACCTCCTCGCAGCGCTTGCGATATTCGGGGCCACCGCCCACGTAGACGAGGGTGCGCTTTACCGTGCTGCCGTCGGGCTTGGTCGTCGTCTTGACCCACCAGGCATTGGCGTCGGCCATAAGCGTCCTGGCAAAATCGGCATAGACCGCCTCGGTCCATTGCGCTTTGGCGGCTTCGCTGGCTTCCGAGAAGGTCAGGCCGCGATCGCGCATATAGGTGATCATGCGGGTGACCCATTCCCCCTGGAGGCCGCCGCACACGCCCACATTGCAGAAGGCCGATCCATTGTGCGGGCCGACCAGCGTGAAGAAATTGGGGAAGCCGCGCGCCTGGAGGCCCAGGAATGTCGAAGGGCCATCGGCCCAGGCATCCTTGAGGCGCAGGCCGTTTTTGCCGATGATGTCGATACGATCGAGCGAACCGGTGACGGCATCGAAGCCTGTGGCGAAGATGATCACGTCGAGGTCATAGGCGCCGTCTGCCGTCACGATCCCTTCAGGCGTGAAATGCTGGATAGGGGCGCCCTTGATATCGACCAGATGGACGTTGGCCTGATTATAGGCCTCATAATAGTTGGTCTCCATCGGCACGCGCTTCGCACCGAACGGATGGTCCGTCGGGATCAGTTTTTCGGCGACCGCCGGATCGGTCACACGCTGTCGGATTTTCTTCGCGATGAAATCGGCGAGGAACTTGTTTGACTCCTTGCTCAGCAGGAGATCGCGAAAGCCGCTGAGCCAGATGCCATAGCCCGGCTGATTATAGAGCTGCTCGAAAAATACCTCGCGTTCCGCCTCCGAAACCTCCGTCCCCTTGCGCGTGTCGCGGTGATAGGGGAACGCCGTCGGCGTCGATTTCACATATTCCAGGATCGTAGGGTAGCGCTTGCGGATGAGATCCATTTCGTCCTTTTCGAGCGGCATGTTGCCGAGCGGCGTGCACCAATTCGGCGTCCGCTGGAACACGTAAAGGTCCTGGGCGGTCTGTGCGGCGATGGGAATAATCTGCACGCCGGTCGCGCCTGTGCCGATGACGCCGACCCGCTTGCCCGTGAAATCGATCGTCTGCGGATTGCCCTCGGCGTCGGTCGGCCAGCGGGACGTGTGGAAGGCTTCGCCCTTGAAGTCCTCGATCCCCGCATAGTCCGGCATCCGCGAGGCGGACAGCGGGCCTGTTGCAGATATCAGGAAGCGGCAAGTCAGCTTCTCGCCGCTGTCCAGACCGACCTTCCAGACATTGGCGAGGCCGTCATAATGAGCAGACTCCACCTTGGTGCGGAACTTATAGTGGCGTCGGACATCCATCTTGTCGGCTGCATAATTGGCGTAGCGCAGCATCTCGGGTTGCCCGGCGAACGTTTCGCTCCAGTCCCATTCGGGAATGATGCCGCTCAGCGCGAAATAGCCGTAGGTGTAGCTTTCGGTGTCGAGCCGGCATCCGGGATAGCGGTTCCAGTACCAGGTCCCGCCGACATCGTCACCCGCCTCGATGCCCAGAACCCGCATGCCTTCCCGGTCGAGCAGGTAGGTCTGGTTCATCCCGGTTACACCTGCACCGATGACGATCGCATCATAATCCGGCTTCGTCTCAACTCCACTCACGACACATCTCTCCTTGGAACGATCTTTCTTACTGTCAACGCTCGCGTTGACGATCTGTCAAGGGAATTTGGACTAGCGTGTTGATTTCCACTGAGAAGTGACCCGGGTTTTCCATCGAGAAGTGACCCGTCTGCGGATTATGTTTCGGGTGTCACGGGTGGGTCAACCCGTGGTTTTCTCTTTTGGGTTCTGGCCTGCTTGGCAGAGCTGTTTTTGAAGCGGAAGCTATCGTTGCCGGTCTCCAGGATGTGGCAGTGATGGGTAAGCCGATCGAGGAGCGCCGTGGTCATTTTGGCGTCGCCGAACACGGTGGCCCATTCGCTGAAGCTCAGGTTTGTGGTGATGATGACGCTGGTGCGCTCGTAGAGTTTGCTCAGCAGGTGGAAGAGCAGCGCGCCACCTGAAGCACTGAACGGCAGATATCCAAGCTCATCCAGGATAACGAGATCGGAGTGCAGGAGGCGATTGGCGATCTGACCGGCCTTGCCCTGTGCTTTTTCCTGCTCGAGCGCATTGACCAGTTCGACCGTCGAGAAGAAGCGGACGCGCTTTCGATGATGTTCGATGGCCTGGATGCCCAGCGCCGTTGCCACATGGCTCTTGCCGGTGCCAGGACCGCCGACCAGCACGATATTGTCGGCGATGTCGATGAAGTCGCAGCGATGCAACTGACGCACCAGAGCTTCATTGACCTCGCTACTGGTAAAGTCGAAGCCGGCCAGATCGCGATAGACAGGGAAGCGCGCGATCTTGAGCTGATAGGCCACAGACCGAACCTCCCGTTCTGCTGTCTCGGCTTTGAGTAACTGGGAGAGGATCGGGATGGCGGCTTCGAACGCTGGAGATCCCTGTTCCATGAGATCGGTGACGGCCTGCGCCATGCCATGCATCTTGAGGCTGCGGAGCATGACGACGATGGCGCCGCTGGCAGGGTCATGACGCATGACGCTTCTCCTTGCGCAGATCATCATAGCGTTCGACATTGGCCATCGGTTCGCTGACCAGCTTGAGCGCCTGGGGCGCCGTCACCGGCGGCGTGGAGATCGGTTTTCCGTCGACCAGCCTATAGAGCAGATTGAGGATATGGGTCTTGGTCGGAACGCCAGCCTCCAGCGCCATGGTGACCGCCGTCAGCACCAGTTGCTCATCATGATGAAGAACCAGCGCCAGTATTTCGACCATTTCCCTGTCGCCGCCGGGATTGCGCAACAGATGTCGCTGCAGACGCTGGAACGCATCGGGTAGCTCAAGGAAGGGCGCACCGTTGCGCAGGGCGCCGGGCTTGCGCTGCACGACCGCCAGATAATGGCGCCAGTCATAAACCGTATGACCTGGACCGTCGTGAGAGCGGTTGATGATGCGCTGATGTGCGCAGATTGGCTGCCCCTCGGCGACGACCTGGAAGCGATCAGGATAGACGCGCAGGCTGACAGTGCGATTGGCGAAAGAGGCCGGTACGCTGTAGCGATTGCGCTCAAAGTGGATGAGGCACGTCGGCGATACCCGTTTGCGATATTCCACAAAACCATCGAAGGGCCTGCCCGCAACCATCAGACACTCAGATTCATCGGCCCAGGCATTGGCAACCGATCCGGGTTCGATCCCGTGAGGGATGTCCTCCCATAACGCCTTGCAGCGCTCCTCCAGCCACAGGTTCAGCGCATCAAGGCTTTCGACCTGCGGCGTGGGTTGCCACAGACGGTGCCGCGCATCCTGGACATTCTTCTCGACCTGCCCCTTTTCCCATCCCGCAGCCGGGTTACAGAACTCAGCTTCGAACAGATAGTGGCTGACCATCGTCAGGAAGCGTGCGTTGACGGTGCGTTCCTTGCCACGCCCGACCTTGTCGACGGCCGTGCGCATATTGTCATAGATACCCCGGCGCGGCACGCCGCCCAGCACGCGGAAGGCGTGATTATGGGCGTCGAACAGCATCTCATGGGTTTGCAGCAGGTAGGCGCGCACGATGAATGCCCGGCTGTAACTGAGCTTGAAATGCGCGACCTGCAGCTTGGTCCGAACCCCGGCGATGATTGCCCAGTCCTCACTCCAATCAAACTGGAAAGCTTCCCCCGGCGCGAACGACAGGGGCACGAATGTCCCACGCCCGCCAATCTGTTGCTGGCGCCGATAATCTTCGCGCCAGTCCCGAGCAAAAGCGGCAACCCGGTTGTAGGATCCTTCATAACCCAGGCTCACCAAATCGGCGTGAAACTGCTTGATCGTGCGCTTCTGCTTGCGCGATCGGCCCATATCGCGCCGCAGCCAGGCCGCCAGATGCTCAGCAAATGGGTCCAGTTTGCTTGGTCGATCAGGCACCTTGAACCGCGGATCGATCGTCTCGGACCGCAAATATTTGCGGATCGTGTTGCGTGATAGTCCGGTGCGCCGCGTTATCTCCCGGATCGGTAGATGATCGCGAAAATGCCAGCGCCGGATAACGCTCAATAACGCCATGTCCAACACTCCATATACCCTCGCTTGTCAAAGCCAGGGACGAGTTCAACATGGGTCAATTCTCAGTGGAAATTTACGCCCTACCCGGGTCACTTCTCAGTGGAAATCAACACTATGCCCGCATTATTCCCTCGAAATGGGCAGTAAAACCTGGTGCCAGACATGCTCTGTCGGACCATCGTGGATACCCCTCGTTGCTCGCCAACGCGCATTCGCTGAACTATGGGATCTCCTAGGGTGGGATGGCAATATATTGGCCAGGTAACGAGGTAAATGGCGTTCAGAATACGCGGGCTGTCACGCAATGGTTCGAGAAGACGGGCGAATTCTGGGGTGTTGGCGGCGGGTTCTTGTTCCAGCGTGAGGGGGATCGGCTAACGCTTTCGACCGGTTATTTCGTCAAGCATTGGCTCGATTTCCTGGAACGAAATTGCGCCCTTGCTCTCGTACATGGCGGGGCGCTCCCGATCCATGTCAGGCTAGGTATCAGCAACCTGACAGACAGCTGGTGGCCGCGTGGAGATTTCCAGTTCGGGGACGAGGGATTTGCCGCCGTCGAGAACGCTTATGAATATGATGGCATATTGATGTCGACAGAGCCCTAGGCACTACAAGAACTGGTTGTCGCCGCCTTCAATGGCCTGGCTGCGGTCTATGGACACGAGCCCTTCACGCTGGAAGAGATTCTGGATGAGGCCAAAGGCTAAGGGCGCGCGATCGACGCTGCGTTAGAACAGGACGGATCCTAGCGATATCATTGAGGCATGAGCCAGTTGTCCATCTATCTCGATTTCCACCCGATAGAGGCCATCAGCCAGCTCGGCGCGGTGTCGCCATCGTTTCGCTGGATGGGCTGGTAAGGCGACCATGCCGCCGTTGAAGAAGTCGACTATCTGCTGACCGACCTGGTTCCAGACCTTGATCGCGATCGAAAGGTTTAGGCCATCGTGCCGAGGGTTGATCCGGAACGTCACGCCTTCAGCTGATAGCCCTATCTCCTGAACGAAAGCGAACCGCTTTTCGAAGACCTTGAGCGCGTCAGAAACTTTGCAGTAGGGTGCCCAGCGGGCTGCATGCGCGCCGAGCGAATACAGAAGCGTGTCGCGCTCCGGGTCCGAGCGCAGGTAGATTTCCTGAAGGCACTCGCTCAGATCGAGAGGGGAGGCAGGCAGCACTTCGGCGCAGCGGGCGTCGGTTATCGATCGATCGCCACCGGTCCCGCCTTCGGAGAAGACCTTGTGAAAAGGGATTTCCGAAAAATAGGCTTCGCTGTCGCCCGGGATAGTGCCTGCGAGCTGCATGTTCTGGTTCGAGAAGCGAATGTCGGGCCGGGCGAGGACGGTCCTGGCGTCCAGCGCAAGCATGACGAGGACCGGCGCATGGGCGCCCGGATATGTGCAATCGCCAGGCTTCCGCACGCCTTCGATATGATATTGAGTGGGGGTTTTGGGGCGAAAATAAAGCCGCACGCGATCATGGGCATGATTGCGCGCATCGATCACCCCTGGCGCTGCGACGTCGCGGGGGCGCGCATTTTCGGCATCGTCTCGAGAACGCAGCATGCCCTGGCTTAGGATCTGGACAGCATTTTCGAGCGGCGCATGATGGAAAAGTCGCGATGGCCAGTGCTTGCGATGCGGATAGGACGGACTGGCAAGCTGCCGCTTCCAGCTATCGATATGGGCGTCGATATAATCGAGGCTTAGTGCCACGCGAGCTCGTGCTGCGACTTGCTCTGGGAGGCGATTGCGAAGCCCTGCCGATGCGGATTGGGCTCGATCGCATATTCCGGGCTGCCACCAGGGCGCTCGATCACCACAGGGCGCACGGACGGCAAGACACTCAGCAAGGAGACCAGCGACTCGCCAGTTCCCCGGATCGACCAACCTGCTTCGCGCTTCGTCACTAGCCCGCTCTGCAGTCCGTGCCAGATGCCGCGCAGGTCATCATCCTCGAACAGCAGAACAGCTTCATCGGTTTCGATAAGCAGGCCGCTATCGTCCATCCTGGCCTGGAATTCCCGATTGCTTCCAAGCATCGAAAGATGCCCGCAGGATAGATCGACCGCGCGCCGGATGCTCGAGCGGAAACCATCGAACGAACCATCGTCAGCGGTCTCGCGCTTGAGTGTTGCTGCGACGGTCTCCAGATGCTCGGGCAAGCCGACATCGACCGTAAAGTCATGAATGAAGACCGGTATAGGTAAGGGCGCCAGATACTGCTCCATGAGCGGCTTGACGTCGTTCCAGTCCAAACCGCCATTGCCACAGCCCAATTGTGGGAAGGCGATCTCGGTGATGCCCTGCTCAGCATAGGCAGACACGAATTTGGCAAGTCCCTGCTCGACCCATTCAATCCGCGAAGGATTGCGCCAGTGGACCTTTGTCGGGAAATTCAGCACCCAGCTGTCGCTGCCCCGCCATAGCCACAGCTTGCCAGGCTCCAGCATCTGCTGGTCGCAGATACGCTTATAGGCCTCGAACATCTTGGGTTCGCGGGTCTTGAACGCCTGGGCGAGGCCCTTGCCCATCACGCCGACGCAATTCACCGTGTTCACGAGCGTCTGCGACGGGGATTCAAGAAGGCTGGTACGGCGATAAATCAGCATAAGCCGGCCCTCATTGCGGTGTCATGGGATATGGCCACGCCTGGCTCAGATTGTGCATGAGAACAAATATAGAACAATCTTTCATCGAGGCAAAGGCCGAATCTCATTTGCTGGGCCAAGATATGGGAAAAGCGGCAGGCTGGAAAGTATGGCGGCGAGTGTAAGGGGACAAGAGCTTTTAGAGTGACATGGAAACCACGAAACTCGCAAAAGTGCGCATCAACCTTCTGATATAAGTGAATTAAAATAAATTCAGTTCGGATGGGCTGTGTCTGGAGTGCCGCCCCATTATCGGTGTCCGGGACCAGAGCATTTGGAGTTTGGGCGTTATGGCCATCGACCCTTTTAAAATCAGATCATCATGAAATCAGGACATTTTCAGGTTTGTGCAATCCATTTTCTCGGTTCTCAGGGTCGTCTTGGTCGGCTCTAACTGGGACCATGGTGGTCCCAGTTGGGTCAAGCAACTTAATGACATAAAATCAGAAGCATAGGAGGCATTCCTGCGACACTCACATCTAGTGAAGTGGGACTGCGTCGTCGATCGCAATGGGCGCCCGGAGTTGGTGTAACAGTCTGAAATACGGTCTGATTTTGGCATGTTACCTGCTGCTCTCGGCGCCGGTGTGCACTCCAGAAGCTCTTGTCCCTCACTCCAAAAGCTATTGTCCCCGCACATTGCAACACTAAGCTGCCGCGCCGCATCGGGGCGGGCTCGCCAACAAGTCCGGCTTGCGCGGATCACTTCTATCATGTATCTCACGTGCATAACATGAGAATGAGGTCGTTGTGATTCTGGACGTTGCGAAATTGGCTGGTAGTGAGATCCTTTCGGGCGCCCCAAGCGGCCGCCATCTCTATGCCAAGCTGGTGGAGATGCTGCCGGACGAACCTTCCGGCCCCGAGCCGCTGTTCCTCGATTTCCGCGGCGTGCAGGTTGCGACTGCCAGCTTCCTTCGAGAATCCGTGATTGCCTTCCGGACGTTCGTGCGCAGCCGCAAGTCGAACTTCTATCCCGCCGTCGCCAATGCTGTGACGGATGTCATCGATGATCTGGTCGAAGTCGTTCAGCCGCGTGGTGACGTACTCATGCTCTGCACGCTGGGGCTGGATGGCGAAGTCATTCGCTGTCGTCGGATAGGGACCCTAGATCCCAAGCAGCAACTGACCTTCGATCTTGTGAGCCGTCATGGCGAAACTACTGCTACCCAGCTTATGGAAATAGAAAGAAGTGACGTTAAAGTTACTGCATGGAATAATCGACTATCATCATTGTCGTCCCTGGGGCTGATTAGCGAGCAGGCGCAGGGCCGAACCAAGACCTACAAACCTATATTTGCAGGAGGTGAAGGTGGGAGCTGACTTCAAGGCAAGAGCAAAGCGTAATTTCGAAAAATGCTGGGACAATGCAGCGGTTGTCGCGAACACGCCTGACCTTTTCGCCCGCAGCGCTGATCGCGCGCCCAGCCGCTATGAGGCCGAGGCTATCGGTGGGGCGACCATTACTGTCGGCGAATCTTTCTCGGTTCGCATGGAAGGCAGCAATATGGTGGGACGCCGCGGGACCTCGCCCGTCATTCTCCTTTCCAACCCTACCCAAAATCTCCGCCTTTCGATGGAGCAGGGCTGCAACATAGCCCGGGCCAGCGTCGTAGCTGCCGATCCGATCAGCGGCGTCTTCGAGGTCACCATTCACTAAAAGGCGAAATGCTGATGTCTGGCGAGCAGCGTGCATTCAAACGTCTCTGGAGCAACCCCGGTGCCCCCATGTCGATGGGGTGCATCGGCTGTCCCGAGTTAGCAGTATGCGGTGGGCAGACCGTGGACGGGGCAAGCTTCAATTGCCTCGATCATTGCTGCGGAAATCCAGCCACCTGCCAGATCGTCTGCCCAGACGCCTATATCTATGCTGACCGGATCCGCGAGGTGAAGGGGCTGAGCCTCGACACCCCAGATGGACCCAGACTGCTCATCGATCCGATCCCGCCCTATGTTCCGATGGTTTTCCACGGTAGCGCGATGGAGAAGCCCGTCGAGGCCAAGGCGATTGCCATCCCGCTCTATCGCTTCTTTGACCGCAATGGTGATTGTCGCTTCGAAGACATTCAGTCTGTCCAGGATAGCTTTAGGCTCGACGCAGCGACGAAGATCATCCTGTCGGGTGTCGCGCAGGATCGGGAGGTGGAGAAGTGGTGGAAGCTCGAACGCTCAGGTCGACTGAAGGCGATCGGCAATCTGCGCCGCCTTGGTATCGCTATGGTCTCCACGCCCAATTTCAGTCTGATCGTGGATCGTCCGCGTTGGGATGATCTTCATTCCATGCGCCGCATCGTGCTCGCCTATAACGAACTTGTGTCTGCAGGGCAGCCTGCGGCTCTCCATGTCAACGGTCGTACCGAAACGGACTTTGCGCGGTGGGGAGACTATATCTCGGGTCACCCCGAGGTCACGCATATCGCTTATGAGTTCACGACTGGAACGCGCAATCCAGGCCGAATGATGCAGCATGCCCTTTGGCTGACTGGCTTGGCGGCGGCGTCTTCAAGCCGCCTTGGCTTGCTGCTGCGGGGCGGGTCGGCAGTGAGCAGTTTGCTGGCCGCGCATTTTGATGTGAGTTTCATCGACAGCTCGCCTTTCGAGAAGGCGCAGCATCGTCAGATCGCTTATCTGGACGAGGAGGGGCAGCGCCGCTGGGACGAGCGCCGCACTGATACCGGCGAGCCTGTCGATGCACTCCTTGAGGAGAATATTCGCGTGTCTAAGCTCTGGTTCGCATCGAACATGCCGAAAGCGCCACTTGCAGCCTGATCTTCTCAGCCCTCCCTTTGGCTATGGCATTGTCGATGGACTTGGCCGGGCCTGGCAGCGTGGGCAGTCGCCTAACCTATCTGGGCAGTGTTTTCGTGCGCGCGCGATCGGCCCCCTCATTGAGATCGCAAATCTGGGCTCGACTGAGAGGCTCCATCAAATCCGCCGCGAGAGCTGGTTCAGCGATGGGTCGCTAGAGGCTCTGGTCGATGCCTTTCTCGATGGAGCGACACAATGGGTCGCGAGAGATTTGCGGGAGGGAATGGTGAAGGGCGAAGGCCTGGAGGACGAGGCTGTCCTCACGAGCTTCAAGATCGACGCACATAAAGCTGCGATTGCCGCTGGCTTCGGGTCGCAGGCGAAGTTTCTGATTGCAGCGCTGGGCGAACTTGTCGGGAACGTAGTCGAGCACTCGGAAAATTCTGGTTCGGCAGCGGCTTTCTTTTGCGCTGGCAAAGGAGAATTTGAGTTTGTGGTTTCCGATCGCGGCATCGGGGTGTTGGACAGCCTTACCCAAAATCCGGAACACAGCGGCTTGAGCGACCATGGGGCGGCGCTTGAGGCGATGGTGGAAGAGGGGGTGTCACGCCACGCGTGCGACACCGGGCATGGTCACGGTTTCCGTCCCATATTCGAGAAGCTGGCGGATATGACGGGCGAATTGCGTTTCCGGTCGGGCGACTATGTTCTTACCCTCGACGGGCGATTTGGGGACAGGATTGCTCGGGAGACCAATCAGAAGGCCCGGATACAGGGCTTCCTGGCGGCCGTGAATTGCAAAATCGGGTAGCCAGTCGCGCAGTGAGGCGAACGCCAGCACCTACATGGATCCGGGTTGGTCAAACTGGCGGTAGGCGATTTGGTGGAAGTCGAGCGACTTTACGGCTGATTGTAGTACCGCCGCTTCGACAGATCTTTGCGTGGGGATGCTGATCGGATAGATTGCAAATCGCGAACGAAAGATGAACTGAAGCTTTGCGTTCTCCACCTACTTCGCAACCTAGCTCAAACCAACGGGCAGAAGGGGGCGGGGGGGAGGGTGAATTGAGATTAAGTGATTGTAAAAATAGGAGAATATTGATACTTTTGAAGTCGGATTTCTCTGCGGGCATAATTGCGGGCATGATCGCAATTGCCACAGAAAAATCCTTTGTTTTCAATCGGATAGTCAACAATTTCGGTTGCTGCCGGGCCCACCACAATCATCCCCAGGCACAATTCCATCGGATCAATGATGGCGGGCACTGGATCGGAGTGGCTTGCCCTGATCCGTCAAAACACAGCTTGGCTGTCGCGTCGGGCGGCCCGCTGGCCGGTTGCGCATCGCATCGACGGTGTGAACTTCGCCGCTGTGTTTTCGTTGTGCCCCTGCACGGACATTGCTGTGCCCCTTTCGAATCACCCCATCCGGAGCCAAGCATGAAGAGCATCAACCCCGCCACCGGAGAAGAGATCGCCACGCATGAGGAGATGACGCAGGCACAAATCGACGCCGCGCTCGACCGGGCAGAGGCGACCTTCGCGATCTGGCGCGATACGCCGATCGAGGATCGGACCGCCTTGCTCACCGCGCTGGCAGACGCCTATCACGATAATCGGGACAGGCTGGCCCGCATGGCGACACTGGAAATGGGCAAGACGCTGAAATCCGCGCTGGCGGAGGTCGACAAATGCGTCGCGGCCTTCCGTCATTATGCGAAGGAAGGCCCTGCAATGCTGGAGGGCGGCAGCATTACGCTATCGTCGGGCGGCAAGGCCGATCTGGTCTGGCTGCCGATTGGCCCGGTGCTGGCGGTCATGCCGTGGAATTTTCCCTATTGGCAGGTGGTCCGTTTTCTCGCGCCCTGCATATTGGCGGGCAATGTCGGGCTTCTCAAACATGCGAGCAATGTGCAGGGCGTCGCCGCGCTGATGCAGGAGATGATGGGCGCTGCGGGCGCACCTAACGGACTATTCCAGAACTTGCCTATTCGTTCGGACGCCGTGGCTGCCATCATCGCCGATGACCGGGTCGCCGCTGTCACCCTGACCGGCAGCGAGGGCGCAGGCCGCGCGGTGGCCGAGCAGGCGGGCCGGGCGTTGAAAAAAGTGGTGCTTGAACTGGGCGGCTCCGACCCGTTCATCGTCATGCCGTCGGCTGACATCGACGCGGCGGTCGACCAGGCCGTGACCGCGCGCATTCAGAATACGGGTCAATCCTGCATCTGTGGCAAGCGGATGATTGTCCATGCCGACATATACGAGGCCTTTCTGGAGCGCTATTCCGCCGCGATGGCGGCGGTGAAGGCGGGCGATCCCTTCGCAGAGGACAGCGACATGGGGCCGCTGTCCAGCGCGGAGCAGCGGCAGAGCGTGCTGGAGCAGATCGGAACGATGAAGGCGGCCGGCGCGACCTTGATCGGCGGTGAAGCCGCAACCGGGCCGGGCGCCTATATGCAGGCGGGCATTCTGACCGACGTGCCGGTTGATCCGACGTTGATGGGCGAGGAGATTTTCGGGCCGATTGCCATGCTGTTCAAGGCGTCGGACATCGACGACGCGCTCGCCATCGCTAACGCCATCCCCTTCGGCCTGGGATCATCGGTCTGGACCAGTGATCCGGCCGAGGAGGCACGGTTCGTTCGCGACGTGCAGGCCGGTATGACGGCGGTGAACCAGATGCTGGCCTCCGCGCCTGAAGCGCCCTTCGGCGGCGTCAAGCGCTCGGGCCATGGCCGCGAGCTTGGGCCGTTCGGGCTGCACGAGTTCATGAATCTTAAGAGCGTCTATCGCAAATAGGGTTAGTTCCCCATTGTTGAGGGGCGCGGCATCGCGGGGTAGAGACGGATACCATGCCCCACCTCTCCACCTTTGCCATCGTTTGCGCCGTGCGCGCCCATGGCGAACATGGAGCGATCGCGCGGCTGCTGACCCCCGATCATGGCCTGATGGCGGGTTATGTTCGGGGCGGACGGTCGCGCGCGATGCGCCCGGTACTGCTGCCGGGAAATGTGGTGAAGGCGGACTTTCGCGCGCGGACGGAGGATCAACTCGCCGGGCTGGCGGTCGAGCTGGCACATAGCCGGGCGCCGCTGCTGGCTGAGCCGCTGCCAGCGGCCGCGATCGATTGGAGCTGCGCACTGACGGCCGCAGCCTTGCCTGAAGCCACGCCCTATCCGGCGCTATATCAGGCGCTCGCTGGCCTGCTCGACGCAGTGGAGGCGGCTCCCGCAGCCCGCGGCTGGGCGGTGGCGCTAGTGCGCTATGAACTGCTGCTGCTGACGGAACTGGGCTTCGGGCTAGACCTCAGCCGCTGCGCGGCGCTCGGCGACGTCAATGACCTGGCCTTTGTCAGCCCGCGCAGCGCAGCGGCAGTCAGCCGGGCCGGGGCGCTGGGATATGAGCAACGCCTGCTGCCGCTTCCGCCCTTTCTGGTCGGCGGCGGCGCGGGAGATTGGGCTGACATCATGGACGGGCTGCGCCTCACCGGTTTCTTTCTGGAGCGGTCCGTCATGACCGAACGCCGCACTGATGTGCTGGCGGCGCGGGACAGACTGGTCGAGCGCCTCAAAAGGGCGGTTGCGTGAAACCTCCTGTCTCCATAAGGCGCTGCCACGCAAGATAAGGAGTGTAGGACATGTTGATCGCCCTGTTCCCCGGAGACGGCATCGGACCCGAGATCGTCGCAGAGGCAAAGCGCGTGCTCGACGCGCTCGCGATCGACGGACTGACCTATGCGGATGGGCTGGTGGGCGGCGCGGCCTACAAGGCGATGGGCCATCCGCTGCCGCGCGAAACGCTGGACATCGCGCGAAGCGCCGATGCGATCCTGTTCGGCGCGGTCGGCGATCCGGACTGTGATGCGCTGGAACGCCACCTGCGCCCCGAACAGGCGATCCTTGGCCTGCGCAAGGAACTGGGTCTTTTTTCCAATTTGCGCCCGGCCAAGGTCTTTCCCGAACTGGCGCATGAAAGCGCGCTGAAGCCTGAAGTGGCGGGATCGATCGACCTGCTGATCGTGCGGGAAACCAATGGCGACGTTTATTTCGGGGAAAAGGGTTTCCGGACGACGGCAGAGGGGCATCGCGAAGGCTATGACATCATGTCCTACAATGAGGCCGAGGTGCGGCGCATCGCCCATGCCGGTTTCCAGGCGGCGCGTGCCCGTCGCGGCAAGCTGTGTTCGGTGGACAAGGCCAATGTGCTGGAAACCAGCCAGTTGTGGCGCGACGTGGTGATCGAGGTCGCGAGCGACTATCCCGACGTGGCGCTCAGCCACATGTATGTCGACAATGCCGCGATGCAACTGGTCCGCAACCCCGGTCAGTTCGACGTGATCGTCACCGGCAACCTGTTCGGTGACATATTGTCGGATCAGGCGAGCATGTGCGTTGGATCGATCGGGATGCTGGCGTCGGCGACGCTGAACGGCAGCGGACAGGGGCTGTATGAACCGATCCACGGCTCCGCTCCCGACATCGCTGGTAGCGGCAAGGCTAACCCACTGGCGACGATCCTGTCGGCCGCAATGATGCTGCGTTATTCCCTAGGTCTGTCCGAGCAGGCGGACCGTGTGGAGGCTGCGGTCGCGCAGGCGCTGCGCAATGGGGCAAGGTCGGCGGATCTGGGCGGTGCAATGACAACCGTGGAGATGGGTGACGCGGTGCTGGCCGCACTGTGATAGCTCGGCTCACCGCAAATATGGGGTGTTCGCTTAACTTTGTCGCTGCCAGTCCGATTTAAGGAGAAAATGGGGTCGCAGATAATGATGATGGATTTGCGGCGCGACCATGACGGTCTGCGCCGGATAATGCACGATTTCGCGCTGATGATGCACAGCGGGCAGCTGAAAGATATGCCCGACGTCGGACGACGGCGCATCGCCTTTTCCCAAGGCTTTCGCGAACATATGGCGCGGGAAGACGCAATGGTGCAGACATTGCGCAAACGCCCCCTTCTGCCTGAGGCTAGTCAGGCGTTGCGCGAACATGGCCGCGCCATCGTCGCCCTGTTTCTACGCTACAGCGATCATATCAAGATATGGACGCCCGCTCAGATCGAAGCGGACTGGGCAGGCTATCGGGCAGCGGTGCTGGAACTGCAAGAAGGTCTACGCGACCGGATGGCATGGGAAGAACGGCACCTCCACCCGCTCCTGATGCCGAAAGATCGAATCGCTGCCTGACGGGGCCAATCAGGGCATACCGGTCCTGTCCTTCGGGACGGCGACTGCATAGAGAGATAGAATGACTGATCTCTCGCTCCCATCGCTTCGCGCCGCCGCCGACATGGTTCATGCACAGGTGCCGCCAACACCGCAATATGCCTGGCCATTGCTGGCGGCGCGGACGGGGTGCGACGTGTGGATCAAGCATGAGAATCACACGCCAACGGGCGCGTTCAAGGTTCGCGGCGCCATTCCCTATATCCACTGGCTGCGGCGCACGCATCCCGATGTCACTGGCGTCATCACCGCAACGCGGGGCAATCATGGACAGGCGCAGGTTCGCGCGGCGCGTGCGGCGGGGCTGTCCATCACGATTGTCGTGCCCCACGGTAATGCGCTCGAAAAAAATGCGGCCATGCGCGGACTGGGCGCAACGCTGATCGAGCATGGCCATGACTTCGACAGCGCCAAGGCGGAGGCGCTGCGGCTGTCGGAGGAACAGGGGCTTTACATGGTGCCGGCCTATCATGGCGAACTGGTGCGCGGGGTTGCGAGTTACGGGCTGGAGCTGTTCGACGCGGTGCCCGACATCGACACCGTTTATGTGCCCGTGGGCTGCGGATCGGGCTTATGCGGCACGATCGCGGCGCGGGACGCGCTGGGGCTGAAAACGAAAGTGGTCGGCGTCGTGTCGGCCCATGTCGACGCCGCTAAGCGATCGTTCGAGGCCGGGAAGCTGTTGGCCAGTCCCACCGCCCACACCTTCGCTGATGGCGTTGCCGTCTGCACGCCGGTACAGGAAGCGCTTGATTATTTTGGACCGCGCGCCGACCGGTTCGTTGCCGTCAGCGACGACGAGGTCGCCGATGCGATCCGCATTTACTGGGAAGATACGCATAATCTGGCCGAAGGGGCTGGCGCGGTGGCGCTCGCAGCGCTGATCCAGGAAAAGGACCGAATGCGCGGCAAGACGGTTGCGATAATCCTGTCGGGCGGTAATGGCGACCGGAGCCAGATGGCCGAGATATTGGGCGGCGCGACGCCGTGCGTTCAGCAGGATATGCGAAGGGCAATATGAAGCGGAAGAGCGGACAGAATCCGGAAATTACCAAGAACTGGAAGCCGGCGACGCTGGCGGTTCGAGGTGGGACCGCGCGCAGCGAATATGGCGAAACGTCCGAAGCGCTCTTCCTGACGAGCGGCTATTGCTATGACCGGGCAGAGGACGCTGCCGCGCGCTTCGCCGGTGAACAAGTTGGCATGACTTACAGCCGGCTCCAGAACCCGACGGTGGAGATGCTGGAACAGCGCATCGCCCTGCTGGAAGGGGCAGAAGCCTGTCGCGCCACCGCCACGGGCATGGCTGCGATGACGGCCGCGCTGCTGTGCCAGCTGTCGGCGGGCGATCATGTCGTGGCGGCCAAGGCGGCGTTCGGCTCCTGCCGCTGGCTGGTCGACACGCTGCTGCCCAAATTCGGCATTGCGACAACGACCATCGACGGGTGCGATACCGCCGCGTGGGAGGCTGCGGCGAAGCCCAACACCAAGGTCTTCTTTTTCGAGACACCCGCCAATCCGACCATGGACGTGGTGGACATCGCGGCTGTGTGCGCCATCGCGAAGGCGCGGGGGATTACCACCGTCGTCGATAATGCCTTTGCATCGCCTGCGTTGCAGCGACCGATGGAATTCGGTGCCGATGTGGTCGCCTATAGCGCGACCAAGATGATGGACGGGCAAGGCCGCGTGCTGGCTGGCGCAATCTGCGGCACGCGCGACTGGATCGATTCCGTTCTGCTGCCCTTCCACCGCAATACCGGGCCGACGCTGAGCGCGTTCAACGCCTGGGTGGTGCTCAAGGGACTGGAAACGCTGGACCTGCGTATCCGGCGGCAAAGCGATAATGCACTCAAGGTCGCCCGTTTCCTGGAGGGCCGGCTGCCGAAGGTCAATTATCCGGGGCTGGAAAGCCATCCCCAGCATGTCCTGGCGATGCAGCAAATGGACGCGGCAGGCCCGATCTTCTCGCTCTATGTCGGGGGTGGCCGGCCCGAGGCCCATGGATTGCTGAACGCGCTGGAATTGGTCGATATAAGCAACAATATCGGCGATTCCCGGTCGTTGATGACGCATCCGGCGTCGACCACTCATTATGGCATGGCCGAGGAGGCACGGCTGGAAGTCGGCATTACCGAAGATATGCTGCGCCTGAATGTCGGCCTGGAAGACGCCGATGATGTCATCGCCGACTTCGATCAGGCGCTGCGAGCGATAGGTCGTTGACCTTCTGGGGGGCAGGGCGCATCTGTCGGCCATGACGACCAGCTTTGCGCTCTTCCCCTTCCACGCGACGACGCGCGATATCGGCGTGCACGTGGCCGTCACTTATCTGCCCGAACAGTCGGAACCGGACAGGGGGCGCTGGTTCTGGGCCTATCATATCCGGATCGAGAATAGGGGCGATCAGCCGGCGCAGTTGCTGACCCGCCATTGGATCATCACCGACGGACGCGGCAATCAGCAGCGCGTCGACGGCGATGGCGTGGTCGGGGAACAGCCGGTGGTGCAGCCAGGAAAAAGCTATGATTATGTTTCGGGCTGCCCACTCGCGACTCCGACCGGGTCGATGAAGGGCAGCTATCGGATGATCGGGCTGGACGGCGAGATATTCGAGGTGAAGATTCCGCATTTCGCGCTGATCGCGCCGGCGATTGCCGAATGAAGCGAACGCATCTGCCGCTGAATGGCCTGCGCGTTCTGGACGCTGCCGCGCGTCATCTGTCCTTCACCCGCGCCGCCGACGAGCTGGCGGTGACGCCGGCCGCTGTTGGTCAGCAGATCCGTGCACTGGAGGATATGCTGGGCGTCGTGCTGTTCCGGCGCACGCCAAAGGGGTTGGAACTGACGCCGGAAACCGAAGGCGGACTGGATGCTTTGCGGGCCGGCTTCCTGCAATTTGAAGAAGCTGTGCGGGCGATGCAGGCTGGGCAATCAAGCAGCGCGCTCACCATTGCAGCGCCGCGCGACATCACCGCCAAATGGCTGCAACCGCGCCTTGCCGCCTATGCCGCGAGCCAGCCCGACCTGACATTTCAACTCATCGCTGCGGACGATGCGCTAGATTTCACTGAGGCAAATCTGGATCTTGCGCTGCGGCTGGCGGATGGTCCCGCCGAGCATGAGGGAGTGAAGATCGGTGATCCCACTTATGTGACAGTGGAGGCGGCGACCGGTGGTCCCGATCTGCGGATCGACTGGCCGGGCTGTCCAACGGACGATCGGCCGGCGATCATTCGCGTTGCCGATGGCGGTTTGGCGATCGAAGCGGCTGCAAACGGGTTCGGACGCGCACGGGTGCCGCAGCTGCTGGCGCAGGCGGACCTCGATGCCGGGCGGGTGCGTCAGGTGGGCGATCCATCGCCCACCCTGCTCGCCTATTGGTTGATCGCGCCGCTGCCGCAATGGCGGCAGAAAAAGGTCAAGGCGCTGGTCGAGGCGCTGACCGCCTGACCGGATCCATCAGTGTCGGAAGAACAGGGTCACGGACGCGACGTGATTGACGCGTGTGTCGCCACCGCGCTGGTTGATGACCTGGTTGAGATAGCCCACTTCCAGCGTGGAAGCACCGGGTAGGCCAACCTCTGCCCCAATGAAGCTGCGCAATTGGTCAAAACCTCCGCGCACACCCCAGTCGGTATCGTTCAGCGCGACGAAGCCCTCCGCATAGACCAGCGCGTTGAGCGCATCGCTGCCCGGATTGAGCGGTTTTTCATAGCGGAGCATTTCCCGCAGTCGCCAGCCCATGTCATCGCCATCGGAGCGCCATCGCTGCTCGAGGCGTGTGCGGGAGGACAATTCGCCTGCCCACGGCTTGCCGAGCGTCCAGTTGATCTGTTGAAAGCTGCGCTCTTCATTCACGTCCTTGCCGCCTTCGACCGGCACCACAATATAGGCAAAGCCCTGATAGAGCGTTACGGAGGGTGAGAATTTCCAGCCAATCGCGCCGCGGAATAGCGCCTGATCGATCCGCGATATTCCATCGCCGATGCGCGGCTGTATTTCGGCGAAATAGACGAGGTCGTCCTTGATCGAGCCCATGCTGGTGAGGTTCAGCCAGAATTGTTCATCCTGACTGGTTTCGGCGTGAGCAGGCGCGCCGAGACAGGAGGCGAGCGCGGACAGGGAGAGGATCAAACGGCGCATGATGGTCCGGGACCTAGGCGGTAATAAGGTAGCAGCCTTTAGCCCCCCGATGTTTCCCGGCCATGTCTGCGCTGTGACTTACTGTCCCCAAGCAATCAGGTGATGACGCTGGGACTGTCCATGCTGGTAAAGCCGCTGATGTCGGCGACCTCCTGTGCCGCAGCGATCAGGGGCGCGAGCGCGGCAGCCGTTTCCACGCTTAAATCACCATCGGAGGCAACATAGCGTTCGATATAGACGCGCAGCGTGGCGCCTTCCGTGCCGGTGCCCGACAGGCGGAAGACAATGCGCGAGCCATCCTCAAACAGGATGCGGATGCCTTGATTTTGGCTGATCGATCCGTCGGTCGGATCGGTATAGGCAAAATCGTCAGCGCTGCTGATCGTGCCGCCACTGTTGCTGGTGCCCGGAAGGGTGGTCAGCTTGTCGCGCAGCGCCGCCATTAAGGCGTTGGCCCTGTCCTTGGCGATCGCTTCATAATCGTGCCGGGCATAATAGTTGCGGCCATAGGTCGCCCAATGATCCGCCATGATGGCAGCGACGCTCTGTTTGCGCGCGGCGAGGATGTTGAGCCACAGCAGGACCGCCCAGATGCCGTCCTTTTCCCGGACATGATCGGATCCGGTGCCCGCACTTTCCTCGCCGCAGATCGTCGCCATCCCGGCATCGAGCAGATTGCCGAAGAATTTCCAGCCTGTGGGCGTTTCGTAGAGCGCGATGCCGAGCTTTTCCGCCACGCGATCCGCCGCGCCGCTGGTGGGCATGGATCGGGCGATGCCCTTCAGCCCGTTCGCATAGCCGGGCGCAAAATGGGCATTGGCGGCGAGGACGGCGAGGGAGTCGGAGGGCGTGACATAGCAATGGCGGCCGATGATGAGGTTGCGGTCGCCATCTCCGTCCGAGGCCGCGCCAAAGTCGGGCGCGTCCGCCGCCATAAGCCTGTCATAGAGCCCTTTGGCGTGCACCAGGTTGGGATCGGGATGGTGATGACCAAAGTCGGGTAGCGGGATGCCGTTCATCACGGTGCCGGCCGGCGCACCGAGGCGACGCTCGAAAATCTCCGTCGCATAGGGTCCGGTCACCGCGCTCATGGAGTCGAACGCCATGGAGAAGCCTCCGGCGATCAGCGCCTGGATAGCCCCGAAGTCGAACAGGCTTTCCATGAGATCGGCATAGGCGGCGACGGGATCGACGACCTCGACCAGCATTTCGCCGAGTTGCCAGGTACCTAGCCTGTCGATGTCGACGTCGGCTCCATCAATGATTTTATATCGGTCGATGACTAGCGATCGCGCGGCGATGGCGTCTGTCACCTTCTCAGGCGCGGGGCCGCCATTGCCGATATTATATTTGATGCCGAAATCCTCGTCCGGACCGCCAGGATTGTGGCTGGCCGACAGGATCAGGCCACCAAAGGCGCCCGCCGACCGGATCAGGTGCGAGGCGGCAGGCGTGGAAAGGATACCCTCCCGGCCGACGAGCACGCGGCCAAAGCCGTTGGCTGCCGCCATCTTGAGCACGGTCTGGATGACTTCGCGGTTGAGATAGCGTCCATCCCCCCCCAAAACCAGCGTCTTGCCTTCGAAACCGTCCAGGCTGTCAAACACCGACTGCACGAAGTTTTCCGCATAGTGGGGCTGCGCAAAGACGCGCACTTTCTTGCGCAGGCCCGAAGTGCCCGGCTTCTGGTCGGTGAAGGGGGTTGTGGTAACGGTCTGGATCACGCCGGCATCCCTTGCATCATTGAATATGTCCTTTTCGCGCGACCAACTGCGTCCTGCAATGGCGCATGTTCAGCCTTTTTGTGCAAACCAGATGACGTGGCGCGGTCCCTTGCCATTATCCCGGGCGCGGACAACCACTTCCTCGACGCGGAAGTCAGCGGTGCGCAGGCGTCGCGTGAACGCGTCGTCGGACCCGGCCGACCAGATGGCGAGGATGCCGCCGGGCCGAAGCGCCGCGCGGGACGCCTGTAACCCCTTGCCATTATAGAGCCGGTCATTGGCGGCGGCGGTGAGGCCGTCGGGACCATTATCGACGTCGAGCAGGATCGCGTCATAGCTGCCCTGCGCATCCGCGATCACGTTCACGACATCGTCGATCATGAGATGTACGCGCGGATCGTCCAGGCATCCTGCCGCAAGGTCCGCCATCGGGCCCCGCGCCCATTCGATGATTTCGGGAACCAGTTCGGCCACGGTGATGCGTGCGTCGGCCGACAAAGCGCCCAGCGCGGCGCGCAGGGTGAATCCCATGCCATAGCCGCCGATCAGGAGATGCGGGGCTTTCCGATTGCGCAGTCGTTCGATCGTCATCAATGCCAGCTGCTTTTCCGAACCGCTCATGCGGCTGCTCATCAACTCGTTTCGGTCGAGCACGATCATATGATCGCCACCGCGCCGATAGAGTTTGAGCTCCTGCCCCCCAGGAACTGTGGCAGAGCCCAGATATTCACGCGGCGTCATTACGATGTCCTAGCATTCCAAGATCAAGACGTGCGCATGGCAGCTTGGCTTCCGTCGCGCAAATGCTACAGGCGATCGCGTGCACTGGCCGGTGGTTGGCCGACCAGCGCCGGCGATGCTATCCGCCGTCTCCTCTCGTTTCCGACTCTCCACAGGCAGCCTTTTTCTTCATGCGCTATTTTCTCGACACCGAATTCAATGGCTTTGGCGGCACGCTGATCAGCGTGGCGCTGGTGCCGGAACATGGCGATCAGGAATGTTATGTATCTCTGCCGTTGCCAGAGGTAATCGAGCCATGGGTCGCGGGGCACGTCATTCCCTATTTGCGCCACGTGCCGCCGGGCATCGACCATGAACTGGATCGGGTCGAGGCGGCCGACCTTGTCGCCACTTACCTGGCCGGCGATTCCGATCCGGTGATTATCGCGGACTGGCCGGAAGATCTTGCGCATTTCTGCGCGTTGTTGGTGACGGGGCCGGGGCGGATGGCCGGGGTCGATTTCGGCCTGAAGCTGGAATTGATCAACGCCGCGGGCTTCAGCGCAGCGGCGAACAGCCGCGTCCCGCACAATGCGCTGCATGATGCGCGGGCGCTGCGTGACTTTTACATGCTTGACCGGGCCGGCTGAGACCGCCCGACCCGGCTGCGTTCCAGCCACCAGAGCAGCGCGCTGACCAACAACCAGGTGATGCCAAAGGGCCACGCCGTGCCGGGGGCATTGCGGGTCGCTTCGCTGGCGATTGCCGGGGCATTCGGGAGCAGCAGGGTTGCGTCTCTGTCGCGCGCGCTGCGCATGGCCGGCAGCGCGTCGGCGGGCTGAACGTAAAAGGGAGCGTTTCCATCCTTGGTGATGAGCCGATGCCACCCCGCTTTGACCGGCCAGAAAGCGGCGCACGCCCCGACAGGTTGCAGGGCAACAGCGGAACCGTCAGGCTGCTGCACCGATGCGCGAGGCCCTGTTCCGCAGAGCGACAGGCGTTCGCCCGCCCAACTGATCGCAGGGGGCGAGGCCGGGCTTGGCGCGGGTCGTATGACAGCGCGGGCCAGCGCTCTCCACCAATCGTCATACAGCGTCGCCCGCCCGGTCAGGACCAGCGCATAGCTGTCGAGCCCGGTGAAAAGCGCCACTCGTCCCAGGCCCTGCGCTCGCCATGCGGCAATGGGCGCGTCACCCCCATCTTGCAGAAGGGCTGCTGATGTCATGCCCAGGGGGGAAAGCGCGAGCCGGCTGACGTCTGGAATGAAATCGGCCGGCAGACGCATATCTTCCGGCGCCGTTTCGGTCGCGATGCCAAGGCGTGTACGGGCGATCGAAGCGGGAGCGGGTTTGGGCAAAACAAGGGGCGAAATACTGTTGGTGCCGGTCAGAGCGAAGCCCAGGTTTCGCCACTGCGATCGGGTTGTGGCATCCAGCGGGCCGGTCGGACGCAGGATCATGCCCAGGCCGTTGCGCACCGCCGTCATGAGCGCGGCGCGCCGTCCGCCCAGGGCGATCCAGCTGCGATCGTCGATCACCACGAGGTCGAACCGCGCGAGCGTGGCAGGATTGAGCGAGATCGGGGCGTCGCCTAACGAAATGCCTCCGCCTGTACTGATCTGACTCGTGACTTCGAACCCGGCGTCAGTCGCCCAGCGGCGCAGATATTTGATTTCCGGTCCCGGAGCGGCGGCGAGGAGCAGGAGCCGCAAGGGTTTTGGATCGCGCACGGTCAGGGGAACCAAGGCCTGCGCGAGAGTGCGGCCATTGGTTCGGACCCGCAAGGTGAAGAGGCTGTTTCCGGCCGCCCTGGCCGTGCCCGTCAGGCGGACATGCCCCTGCCGGTCGGGCGAGGTGACATCCGTCACGCGCCCGGCCGGATCGAGCAACTCGACGACCATGTTACTCGATGGCGTGACCATGCCGCCTACCCCGAAGCTTTCCCCCGGCGCAGCGACGGGTGGGGGTGTCACAGACACTATCCCGGCGGGCGGGGGTTGCGGATTGAAATCGACGTCGAGCCCGGACGCAGCGTCCATATCGCGCGGGGTGAACCCCGACCCCAGCACCGTGATGCGCCGGACCTGCGGATGCCGGCGCAAAGCGGTGGCCAGATCGGGAACATGCTCGGCGCCCTGCATGTCGCCGGCTTCGGGGAGCGCCAGGGTGGGCGCACCGGCGGGTTCGGCGAGTTGCGGCGCACCGGCCGTCGCGACGCGGATTACGTCGCCGCCAACCGGAACGGGCGGAGGATACAGGGTGAGGAAGAGCAACGCTGCGCAAACGGGTTGCAGGACAAGCAGCGCGATCAGGCGGGGCCGATGCGGCTGCGGCGACGCGCGATGCCATAGGATCAGGCGGACGGCCGCAAGCAACACGGCCAGGCCTAAGATTGCCGCAGTAATATGTTCAATCGTCATGATCCGCCGCCCTGAAGAGCCTGCAAATAGCGTGCGCCCATGGCATCGGGACGCTGTCTCGGCATGGGCTGGCCTGTCGGCCGTTCCATGGCGGTCCAGAGGAGGCCTTGCAGGCGAGCGCGGCAGGCTGCGCAACGTGGTTGCTGCCGGACGGCGTCGATCGCGGCGGTCAGCGCGAGCGGATCGGGGAGCCGCTCCGCGTTGGCGCGGACCCAGTTGCCGAGCGCCGTCGGGTCGGGAACCGCGCCGCTTTCCAGCGCGCGCCATGCTGCCGCGGCCGGTCCATCGCTGCGTTTGATTCCCGCGAGCTGAAGCGTACGGTTGCCAATGCCTTCCCGGTTGCCGGTCATCCGCCGCGTCGGATCGATAGGCGGGAGTTCCGGCCCGACGCGCGACAGGAAGATGCGGGTCGCTTGCTGCACCTCCTTGATGAAGCGTAGGGCACGATTGGCATAGGGCAGCGCGAGGTCTGGCCGACCCTGTTTGAGTTCCCGCTCCGATCCCCACATTTCGTCGACTGCTTTTTTGAGGATCGCCCGCGTTTCCGGATCGAGGCTGGAGGCAGGCGATTCGTCATGGGGGTGACCAAATTCCGCCAGCACATCTTCAGGCGCGCCGAAACCGGGGCTGGGTTTGAGGGGTGGGCCGTGATCGTGGCCATCGCCGTCGAAATGATGTTCGGCGTCGGCAGTGGGCAGCTCTGGCTCGCCTTCTTCCTCTCCGCCGAGGAACTGGCTGTAGCGGCCCCTTAGTATCTGTTGGTCGTTGCCGATCGTGCCGGATTTGGCGAGATAACGGTCGGACGACAGGGCGCGCTTTTGTTTGAGCAGGGCTTCGGCGTCGATGATGATCTGACGCTGGCTGCGGAAATAGGCCGGGAGAGTGGTGTTGACCATGCCTTCCAGGCCACCGCTTTCGGGCGCGCGCGCCGAAGGCCAGCGCAAGATGAGGCTAGGGCCGCGCACTTCTTGCGGTGAAGGGGTGCGATTGTCGTGGACGATCAGTTGGACCACCATGTCCCCACCTGCGGAAAAGCCGAAAGAAGAAAAATTCAAAACAGGGGCGAACCGCCGGTCCTGTGCCGCGCCGGTACCGCTGACAGGAATTTCACGTTCGGAAAAGGTCACATTCTCGCCTTCGCCGATCGCGAGCGTGATCCGCAAGCGCGCGGACGACGCGACGCCATAATCATCGGTTGCAGCAAAGGCGGGGGTCCAACTACGCTGACCAGCTTTTACCATAGTCAGCGCAGGGGTGAGCGCCTTCACCTGCGGCGGGTTGTCGGGCTGCGCATCGATGCGGTGGAGCGGCGGGGTGGGCCCCCGATCAGCTGCGGGATCAACCCGGTAAAGAAATGAGCGATCAAGCGTCAGGCCCGCGACCCAGTTGTCGCCATCGCGGCGGAGCGGCAGAGGCTTGCCATCTACCAACAACAGGCGCGGGCCTTGCGCTTCCGGATCGAACCGCAACGTCCATTCAAGGCGCGAGCCAAGCGGCGCCTGCACGTCGAGTTTGGCGGAATCGCGCTTGGGCAGCCCCGTATAGGCTGGGGGCAATATGCGCAGGTTCTGTGCGACGAGACGCGGGAGACCGGGCGCGGTAGCGATGCCTTCCTGGCTGGGGGCGAGACGTGGTGGGCCTTCACCTGGCCTCGGCCAAAGCAGCGCGCCAGCGACGATGACGGCTGCGACGCAGAAAAGACCGAGCAGCCATTGCTTCGACCAGCGGGGGACAAGGTCGTGCGGTGAGGCCTGATCGAGCCGGTCGGCTATACGCGCGCGTTGTAGCGCCTGAAGCGGTGTGATCGTTGTTGGTGGGGAGAAAAGCAGGGCGCTGCTATCCTCCAGTTCCGGGCGACTCGCGTCCAGGCTGTGGATGAGCCATGCGCGGTCCTGGCGCGTGGCGCGCCTACGGGCGAGGACCAGCGCGAGCGCGCCACCAGCCAGAAACAAGGCGGCTGCGGCAGCGAGACCTGAGATGCGCCAGGCGATGGCCGTCAGCGCGGCCAGGACGGGGAGGGCGAGGCCAAGCGTGTCGAGGAAGGATCGACGCCGCGCCGGGGCGACCCAGTGAGAAAAAAACCTTTGGGCGCTCATGGCGCTATGCTCCGACTGCGTCGGGACGCAAGCCAGCGTTCGACGCCAAACAGCAGCGCAATAATCAAGGCGAGCCATGGCGCGAGCGGTTGTGGCGGCAAGTCATAGGCACGCGCCCCCGTCATTGGAGCATAATCGCGAGCAGCAACACGATCGGGTGGGGGGGATGCAGGGCAGAGTGCTGCACGGAGGTGTAGGGGGAAATCCGCGTCGAGCAACAGCGGCATGGCATCGGGGCGGAGCGGGCGGGTCAGGCGAAGCACGTACCCTTGGTCAAGGCGTGCCGCTTCGCCCAGCGGCAAGCCGTCCTCGTCGCGCCAGACCGTAACGAAGCGAGTGCTTTCGGACAATTGGGCGTCGGATGGCAGCAGCAAAGTGCCGCCTTGAGATACCCAGTCTCGCACAGCCTGCGATACGCTGCCGGCTGCCAGCCAAGCCAGGCTCTGCCGGTGATCGGGCAGCGGGTCGGTCAGGTCGGCGCTTGGGGGAGCATCCTTTTGCTTCTCAAGCTGCCATGCGTCGGCGACCGCGCGCAGATAGCGCGCGCCGTCCTTATGCGCTTCGTCATGACGGACGGAGAGTGATCGCCCAGGCGGTTTGGAGGATGAGCGCTGTGGCATGGCGCCTGGCTGGATTTCCCACTTCACCGAACGCGACAGCCGGATGCGGTCGGCGTCGGTGCCCGTGATGATCCGTGGCGTCACGATCGTCAGGGCTGCGCTCTGTGGCAGATCGGCGTCCAACTGTCTGATCAGACTGGCGACGGGAATACGACCGCGCGGTTCGGGAGCGTCGATGTTCGGGAAACCGGGAGCAAGCCAGTGAAGCCGGGCGGCGGGATAGGCCGCTGGGTCGACTTGCGCGCCGGGAAGAACCGCAACATAAGGTCGGTCATCGGCAGCGCCCCAAAGCACCGGCCGGGCCAGAAGAAGTGCAAGCAACGCGAGGAGCAGCAAGCGCACCAGCAAAAGGGGCCATTCGTCGAATCGCAAGCGGGAACGCGGCCGTGGCTTCTGGCGCAGCCAGCGCAGGGCAGCGAAATCCGTGGGCTGTTGCTCGCTGCGGCGGGCGATATGAATGACCAGCGGGACGATCAGCGCAGCCAGCGCCGCTAGAGCGGCTGGAAACAGAAGCCCAAAACCCATCGCGCTCAATCCGCCGTGCCAGGCGCCGCAAACAGGCGACGCAGGGGCAGATCGACAGGCTCATCCAGCACATGCGCTACGTGGCGTATACCGGTGGCGTCCAGACGGGCGTGCAGCGCTTCCCGCGCAGCGCCAAAGCGGGCAAGGAACTCTGTGCGCCGCGCGGCACCGTCCGCGAGCAGTTCCTCACCGGTCTCCGGGTCGCGGAATCGAAAGCCTCCCGTGAAGGGAAAGTCCCTTTCGGCGACCGTCAGCATCTCGATCACCAGCGTTTCGCGCCCTGCCGATGCCAGCTTCTCCACCAAGGCCACGGCTCCGTTGTCGAAACAGTCGCTAAGCATAATCACGAGATCATGCGTGCCGATCCTTTCCCACAAGGGGCCTAACTGATCGTTGGAAGCGAAGGTCCGGGCTGCGGCTATGTCCAGCAACTCCAGCATCATTCGGTCGCGCTGGCGTAATCCCATCGCGGGAGGGACCAAGCGCAGCCCTGAATCACCCAGCGCGATGAGGCCGAACCGATCGCCCTGCTGCATCGCGAGTTCGCCGATGGCCGCAGCGATCGCCTTGGAGGCATCCAGGCGGCTGTAATCGGGTCGCGCGGCATCGCTCTGACCCATCGATGCGCTGGCGTCGATCAGGATCCAGATCGCGACCGGACTTTCGCGTTCCGCTTCGCGCACGAAGAATTTGTCGGAGCGAGCGTAGAGCTTCCAGTCGATCTGTCGCAATTCGTCGCCCGGTTCATAAGCGCGATATTGCGCGAATTCCAGGCCCGCGCCCCGGCTATGGCTTTGATGCAGGCCGATGCCGTGCGACCCCACGGCCCGACGCGTGACGAGGCGCAGTCCGCGAAGGCGGCTGCGCACGTCTGGGGGGAGGAAGTCGGCCATGGCTGCGCGGATCAGGCCAAAGGCACCGCACGAACGAGCGCGGCAACCACGTCGTCAGCGCTGCGTCCCTCTGCTTCCGCCGCGAAGGAGAGCAGAAGCCGATGCCGCATGACCGGCGCGGCGAGCGCGGCGATATCCTCGCGCGTAGCGGCGAGCCGCCCTTGCAGCAAAGCCCGCGCCTTGGCGCAGAGGATCAATGCCTGTCCGGCGCGCGGGCCCGCGCCCCATTTCACATATCTGCGAATCTCTTCCGGCGCGGTATCGGCGGGACGGCTGGCGCGAACGAGGCGGGTGACCCAAGCCAAAAGATCGTCGCTCAAATTGACATCGCGGACCAGCTTCTGGAGGGCGAGTACTTCCTCGCCCTGCATGACCGTCGGCACCATGCCGCCGCCTGCGCCGGTAGTCTGGGCAAGAATGGCGCGTTCTTCCTCCTCGGTCGGATAATTCACGCGGACATGGAGAAGAAAGCGGTCAAGCTGCGCTTCGGGGAGGGGGTAGGTGCCGGCTTGCTCAAGCGGATTCTGGGTCGCAAGCACAAAGAAAGGGCGGGGAAGCTGATGCGTGACGCCGGCATAGCTAACGGTCTTTTCCTGCATCGCCTCCAGCAACGCCGCCTGGGTTTTGGGCGGCGTGCGGTTGAGTTCGTCGGCGAGCAGCAAATTGGTGAAGATCGGCCCCTGCTGAAAACGAAAGCTGCGATGGCCGGTGCCATGATCCTCTTCCAGCAATTCGGTGCCAAGGATATCGCTTGGCATCAGGTCAGGCGTGAATTGAACCCGGCGGAAATCGAGTTTGAGCGCTTCGCCCAAGGATCGGACGAGAAGCGTCTTGCCCAGACCCGGCACGCCTTCGAGCAGGCAATGTCCGCCAGCCAGAAGACCGATCAGTAGTTGCTCTACGATATCGGCCTGTCCGACGATGGCCTGGCCAATGGCGGCGCGCAAGTCGGCCAGGCGCGCGAGGCGAGCCTGGATATCGGCTTCGGTAAGGTCGGTCATGATAGTGATGGCCCTTGTTTGACAGTGTCATCCCCGCGAAAGCAGGGTTCCATCTCCGAAAGGTGCGGAAATGGAGAGCGCAGGAGGTAAGTACCCGCTTCCGCGGGAATGACGTGCGATTGGAAAGTCACACCGACAGCGCGTACATCACGATATTGACGGCGAATTTCGTATTGTCCTCGGCCAAGAAGCGTTTGTTGCGCCAGTCATAATCCCATTCGCAGCCATAATCCTTGTTGCTGTAAAGAACGCCGAGGCGGCCATTCACCTCTATGCCCTTGAGATACTCATGGACGAGGTCGTCGCCCCAGCCATTGAGTTCGAGCGCGGTATTGGGCGGGCCGTCGAATTTGAAGAAGCTGCGATAGATGCCGTGGCTGTCCGGCAGTTCGACAAGGGCGCTGGGGCCGAAAATCTTGGCCATCTGGGCTTCGAACGAGCGGGCGAACAGCCCGTCAATGTCGTGATTGCAATCGTCGACCATGACAAAGCCGCCGCTGCGCACATAGCGTTCAAAATTCCGTCGCTCTGCCGGCGAAAATTCCACCAGCTTGTGACCGGCCATGTAACAAAAGGGCGCGGTCAGCATCCTGGGGTCAGACAGCGCGATCACATGCTCCTTGGGGTCGACGCGCAGGGTGGTGTAGTCGATGAGCGAAGTGATGATGTTGGACGGCGCGCGCTGATCAACATCCCAATCGCCCGAATCATAGCGAAGGCGGGTGAACCAGAAATCATAGCCACCCGTTGCCGCGGCCAGCGGCCTGGCCAGCATAGCGCTGGACAGGCCGCCCGCCATCAACCGGAGAAAGTCGGCGCGCGTCATCCTCCGGCCGACTCCCCTTACACCGCGTCCGAAAGCGAGGTGAAGGTGAAGTCGCGTAGTTTCATCGGCGGAATAACCATGGTGGTATCCGATTCGTCGCTCTTCACCCGAACCGGTTTGCCGAATTCCTCGACATTGTTGAGCATGATCACCGGGCTTTCATTGAAGCGGAAATTTTTCACCGGATATTTGATCTGCCCATTTTCAATATAGAATGTGCCATCGCGGGTCAGGCCGGTGAGCAGAACGGTCTGCGGATCGACCATGCGGATATACCAGGTGCGCGATACCAGGATGCCGCGTTCGGTCGTGCGAATGAGGTCGGCGGTCGACTTTGTGCCGCCTTCCATGATGATGTTGCCGAACCCGGCCTGTTCGGGCCTACCCTGCTTTTGCGCCCAATAGCGGCTATAGTTCATGTTCATGAGCTTGCCGTTCTGGATGATGGGCATTTTTTTGCGCGGCAGGCCTTCGTCATCCCAGGGGTAGACTGCTGCGCCCGGATAGGCCGGATCGGTGAACATCGTCACCTGCGGGCCGTAGACCTGCTCTCCCAGTTTGTTGCCGCCGCCCTTTTTCGACAGGAAGCTGCGCCCTTCATCCGCCGACCGCGCGTCGAAGAAATACATCATGAAGGCGACGAGGCCAGCCGCAGCCGCAGGCTCCAGGATGACGGTATATTTGCCCGGTTCCAGCGCCTGCGCACCGGCAGAGGCGCTGGCCTTGCGCATGGCGACGCGGATGTCCTCGCCCGCGTTGAACTGGGCGACGTCCTGAACATTATGGCCGACCCAGCCCGATCCCCGGCCGTCCTGCGTGCGGACGGTGCAGGTATAGTCGCTGCTGGTCGACGTCTGATAGCCGTAATTGCCCTTGCTGTTCATGAAGGCGACGAAGCCCGCCTGATCTTCGAGATAGCCTGCCGCCACCAGATTTTCCGCGCGGCACGGCCCGATCGAATCGCTGGCGACCTTTGCGCGATACGCCGGGTCGATGGCGGCTGTCGGCGCGCTGAAGGTGTTGGTCTTGAGATATGTCTGCTGCGGCACCGCAGGCATAAATTCAGGGTTTTCCGGTGCCAGTCGCGCCAGTTCCTCGGCGCGCCGTACCACCCGCTGGAGCGAGGCGTCGTCAAACTGGTTGATCGTGGCGGTACCCACGCGCTTGCCGAACGCGACCTGCACGGCGAGCTGGACGTCATCGGTCACACCGGCGGTCGATACGTCGTTGCGGGCGAAGCGGACATTGCCGCGCGTCGCGCCATTTAATTGCGCGGTGCATTCGTAGGCCTGCGAAAAGCCGACAACCTTGGTCAGGATCGCCTTGGCCTGCGCTTCGGGAAAGATGCTCATCTGTTTATCTCCTAAAGCGTATCAGCCGAGCGAACGCGCGGTGTTGATGACGTTGATGCCATTGAAGCGCGCGGTCGAAGAGCCATGCGATACGGCGGACACCTGCGCGGGCTGGCCCTTGCCATCGAAGAAGGAGCCGCCGAGGCGATAATCGCTGGCGTCACAGACGCCCGCGCAGGCGTTCCAGAATTCGGGCGTGCGGATCTGATAGGCGACATCCTCGATCTGCTGGCCGATCTTGCCATTCTTGATCTCGTAGAAGAGTTGGCCGCCGAACTGCGCATTATAACGCTGCTGGTCGATCGAGAAGCTGCCGTCGCCGATGATATAGACGCCGTCTTCGACGTCGGCGATCATGTCGGTAACGCTCATTTTCTGCTTGCCGGGTTCCAGGCTGACATTGGCCATGCGCTGGAACTGCACATTGGACCAGCTGTCAGCATAGCAACAGCCGTCCGATTCCGTCTTGCCCTCGATATGCGCCTGATCGCGGATCGCCTGATAGCCGACCAGCTTGCCGTCGCGGATCAGGTCCCACTTCTTGGTCTTCACGCCTTCATCATCATAGGCGACGGCGCCAAGGCTGCCAGGCTGGGTCTTGTCGGCGACGATGTTCACCTTGTCGCTGCCATATTGGAAATGGCTTTGCATCTTGTCCATCGTGGCAAAGCTGGTGCCGGCATAATTGGCTTCATATCCCAGCACGCGATCGAGTTCGAGCGGATGACCGACCGATTCATGGATGGTGAGCCAGGTGTGCGACGGGTCAAGCACCAGGTCATATTTGCCCGGCTTGACCGAAGGTGCGGCAATCTTCGCCTTGGCCTGCTTGGCCGCGGCGATCGCGTCTTCCTTCATGTCATAGGACTGGCCGTAGACGGTTACGCCGTTGGGCAGCACGGTCTTGCCCGATGCCGCGCCGTCCAGATATTCAAAGCCCAGGCCCATGGGGGCGGACAGGCCTTCACGTGTGCGGAATTTGCCGCTTGCCTGATCGACGGCGGTGACTTCCATCGGCGCCCAGATGCGGTGCACGTCCTGGTCGATATAGCTGCCATCGGTGCTGGCGAAATATTTCTGTTCGTTGACGAGGAACAGCGTGGAGCGAATGAAGCTGGCGCCTGCGTCGAGCGCGGCTGCATTGACGCCCATCAACAGATTGACTTTGTCCTTGATCGGCACGGTCATGCTGTTCTTGACGATCGGCGTGCGCCAGCTGACTTCGCCCACGCCTTTGACCGGCGCGAGTTGAACCGGCGCGCTTTGACCCGGCGCATTGGCCTTGGCGATGGCGACGGCCTCGCGCGCAGCCTTGGCGACGGCGTCAGCGGTCATGTCGTTGGTGGCGGCAAAGCCCCACGCGCCGTCAGCGATGACGCGGACGCCAACGCCGGTCGATTCGGTGTTGACGATGTTTTCGACATTGCGTTCTCGCGTAATGACGAATTGGCGGAGATAGCGGCCGATCCGCACGTCGGTATAAGTGGCGCCGGCGCTCTTGGCCGCATTCATCGCGGCGTCCGCCAATTGCTTCTTCACCGCAACGTCGATGGCGCTATCCAGCGCTTCTGCGGCGATCACTCGCCCGAAAGCAGCCGGCAGCATGAGGCCGCCCACGCCCATGGCCCCGAAGGCCAGAAAATCGCGTCTATGCAAGATGTGTCTCCCACCTGCCCATGCCCGCATGATGCGGGTCGGATTATGCCGAATATCTGGCCACTGGCCGTATTGGCTTGATAAGACGGCATCATTGCCGCCGGGACGGGCGGGGTCAAACATCTTTTACGATCGGACAACTTTGGTTCCGCCGCTTTCGACACATGTCATCTGTCGAAAATAGTTATGCTGGATGAAGGCGCGCCCAACAGCGAATAGCGGACACGGCAAGAAGCCGGTCCGCTGTGATTTCCGCGTCATTTGCCGAAAAGAAATGTGGTCGGGGAAAGAGGATTCGAACCTCCGGCCCCTGCCTCCCGAAGACAGTGCTCTACCAGGCTGAGCTATTCCCCGACCGATGCCGAAGCCGCTTTCGAAAGCGGCCCCGTAAGGCAGGAGTGCGCCTATAGAGACGGCTTTGCGGGCTGGCAAGCGGGCAGGCGCGCTTTTTTTATGCGTTTTAGAGGAGACCGGCGGCGCGAAAGCTGAACCACTGATCCCCGGCGGCGATAAGGTGATCCGCCACCCGCAGGTCAAGTGGTCTGACGCTGCGGATAATCGCGCGGGTCAGGGTGATGTCGTCAGGTCCTGGCGACGCGGCCTGATGCGGCGGGCGGCGCTGCATGAGGGCAATCCAGTTGTGGCCGTCGACCACCAAGTCGGGCAGGACCGCCGTCCAGTGATGGCGGACGGGCAGAATGCGCCGGGGGCGCCACCCATTATCCAGGATCGTCACGGCAAAAGCGCTGGGGCCAGACATGCCGCGACTGTGGGGTCGGCGGAAGGCGCATGGCCAGACCCAAGCCGATCCGCTTCGGGAGTAACGCGCATCAAGAATATCCGTTTCGGACCCGGCATTGGCTGAGCGTTCCCGCTGATATAGAGCGAGCCCAACGAGACTCATTTCACAGGATGTCGTTTTGACCGAGGCACATGGTGCGCCAGCGCCCATTATGAGCAGCAATATCTCGACTGATGCGGCATATCTGGCTGCGTGTAATGAGCGGATCGATCCGGACTGGCGTTGGCACG
>NZ_CH959306.1:1178912-1405618 GCF_000153545.1 Sphingomonas sp. SKA58 | reverse complement strand
TATGACCTATCAGTTCAGGTCGCGGGCGGAAAGCTCAATGGCTGCTTTTTCAGCGTAGCTGCGACTTGGGACTTGGATTCGCTTCAACATTTTCGGGCTGACGATGATCACTCGGATGCTGGCGCAGCAGTGCGATCTGGAGCCGGGTGAAGTCATTTGGCAGGGCGGGGACGTGCATCTCTATCTCAACCACGCACCGCTGGTGGAGGAGCAGTTATCGCGTATTCCGCAAGGCGCGCCGACATTACGGATCAATCGGCAGCCTTCATCCATTTTCGATTACAGGATCGAAGATTTCGAGGTGCTGGATTACAGCCCGCAAGCCCATATCGCTGCGCCGGTCGCCGTGTGAAAACCGACATCGACAGCGACAGGTAAAGAGTAATTTGGGTCAGCAAGGCTTGCCTTCCGGTGCATTGAAATATAATATCCGCCTAAAGCAATATTATTGCAATGCACCATAGGAGCCAGGATGAGCGATCCCATTGGATCAGTGGAAGGACAGGCCGGGCGCAACCTGCCTCCGCTAAAGTTGCACGTTCCCGAACCGCCGGCGCGGCCAGGTGAGGCGGCGGACTTCACCCATTTCGATATCCCTGCCGCTGGCGCGCAGCCGCGACCCGATGAGGCTGCTCAGCCGGCAGACATGCGCGATATGGCCTATGGGCTGGTTCGTGTGCTGGATGACGATGGACAGGCCGTCGGCCCCTGGGACCCGCGCCTGCCCGTCGAAACATTGCTCAAGATGCTGCGCTATATGGCGTTGACCCGCGCATTCGACGCCCGGATGTTTCGCGCCCAGCGACAAGGCAAGACCAGTTTTTACATGAAGTCGACGGGCGAGGAAGCGGTGTCGATCGGCGCAGCGATGGCATTATCGCGCGACGACATGTGCTTCCCTAGCTATCGTCAGCAAGGTATCCTGATTGCACGCGACTGGTCCCTCGTCGACATGATGAACCAGATTTATTCCAATAAGGGCGACCGGATGAAGGGCCGCCAGTTGCCCATCATGTATTCCGCGCGCGAGGCGGGATTTTTCTCGATCTCCGGCAATTTGACGACTCAATATCCCCAAGCCGTCGGCTGGGCGATGGCGAGCGCTGCGAAGGGGGATACGCGGATAGCGGCGACCTGGTGCGGCGAGGGATCGACGGCCGAGGGCGATTTCCATTCGGCCTGCACCTTCGCCAGCGTCTATCGCGCGCCCGTCATCTTGAATGTCGTGAATAATCAGTGGGCGATCAGCAGCTTTTCAGGATTTGCCGGAGCGGAGGCGACGACCTTCGCCGCGCGCGCCGTGGGCTATGGCATTGCGGGGCTTCGCGTCGATGGCAATGACGTGCTGGCCGTCTATGCCGCAACGCGCTGGGCGGCCGATCGCGCCCGCGCCAATGCAGGTCCGACGCTGATCGAGCATTTCACCTATCGAGTGGAGGGGCATAGCACATCCGATGATCCATCCGCCTATCGCTCCGCCGAGGAAAGCAGCCAATGGCCGCTTGGCGATCCGGTTGCGCGGCTGAAGCAGCATTGCATTGCGCTCGGCATCTGGGACGAAGACCGCCATGCCGCGATGGACAAAGAACTGGCCGAACATGTCCGCGACGCTGCGCGCGAGGCGGAGAAGAACGGCATATTGGGCCATGGCCTGCACCATCCTATGGAGAGCATGTTCGAGGATGTGTTCGAAAAGATGCCCTGGCATCTAGAGGAACAGAAGCAGCAGATGCTCGACGAATGGAAGGCGGCCGGCCTGTGAGCAAAGCGAACGAAACTGACGCTGTGAGCAAAGCGACCGAAACTGACGCTGTGAGCAAAGCGAACGAAGCCGGTGTTGTGAGTGAGGTCATGACGGAGGATGAGGCGCAGGCCGACGTGCGGCAAATGAACATGATTCAGGCGATCAACAGCGCGCTGGACGTGATGATGGACCGAGACCCGAACGTCGTCGTCATGGGGGAAGATGTCGGCTATTTCGGTGGCGTGTTCCGCGCCACGGCGGGGCTTCAGCAAAAATATGGCAAGAACCGAGTGTTCGACACACCTATCACCGAATGCGGGATTATCGGCGTTGCGGTCGGGATGGGGGCCTATGGATTGCGCCCGGTGCCGGAAATCCAGTTCGCCGACTATATCTACCCCGCGCTCGACCAGCTGGTGAGCGAGGCGGCGCGGCTGCGTTACCGCTCGGCGGGCGAATTCATATCGCCGATGACGGTGCGATCGCCCTTTGGCGGCGGCATCTTTGGTGGCCAGACGCACAGCCAGTCGCCCGAGGGTATCTTCACGCATGTATCGGGCGTCAAGACGGTGATCCCGTCCACGCCCTATGACGCCAAGGGGCTGCTGATCGCGGCGATCGAGGATAATGATCCAACGATCTTCTTCGAGCCCAAGCGCATCTATAATGGCCCGTTCGATGGCCATTATGACACGCCGGCGAAAAGCTGGGCCGGGCATGCTGAGGCGCAAGTGCCACAGGGCTATTATCGCATACCGCTGGGCAAGGCGCGCACAGCGCGGGCGGGCGAGGCGCTGACGATCCTATGCTATGGCACGATGGTTCATGTGGTCGAAAACACCGTGGCGGCGATGGGCATCGACGCTGAGATTATCGACCTGCGCACGCTGGTCCCGCTCGACATCGAAGCGATCGAGGCATCGGTGCGCAAGACGGGCCGTTGCCTGATCGTCCATGAAGCGACGCGCACCAGCGGGTTCGGGGCGGAACTTCTCGCCCAGGTGCAGGAACGCTGCTTTTATCATCTCGAAGCGCCGATCGAGCGCGTTACCGGCTTTGACACGCCCTATCCGCACAGTCTGGAATGGGCCTATTTCCCCGGACCCGTGCGCATTCGCGAGGCCATCACCAAGATCATGAAGGATTGAGCGCATGGCTCTCTTTACATTCAAGCTGCCGGATATCGGCGAAGGCATTTCCGAGGCCGAGATCGTCGGCTGGCACGTCAAGGTGGGCGACCGGGTCGAGGAGGATCAGCCGATCGCCGACATGATGACCGACAAGGCGACGGTCGAAATGGAAAGCCCGGTTGCGGGCACAGTCGTGCGACTGGCAGGCGAGCCGGGCGATCAGGTGCCGATCGGGTCGATGCTTGTCGAAATCGAGGTAGAGGGCGAAGTCGCTGCTGCGCCGCCGCCGAGCGAAGAGACGATCGAAGCGGAAACGCCGGGCGAAGCCATGGTGGAGGAGGCCGCTGCGCCATCAGCGCAACCCGCGCCGACCCCTGAACCCGACTCTGCGCCGACATCTGCGCCCGCGCAACAGCCAGTCGCGGCCGCTGTAAAGGACCAGCCGATTCTCGCTTCGCCCGCGGTCCGAGCCAGGGCGAAGGAGTTGGGTATCGACTTGGGCCAAGTGAAGCCCAGCGGTGATCATATCCGCCATGCCGACCTGGACGCCTATTTGCTCTATGGGGCCGGGCAGGGTTACGCGCCCGCCGGACGCTCGGCACGGCGTGCGGACGAAGAGGTCAAGGTGATCGGCATGCGCCGCCGGATCGCGGAGAATATGGCCGCGTCAAAGCGTCACATTCCGCATTTCACCTATGTCGAGGAAATCGACGTGACTGCGTTGGAGGAGTTGCGCGAACAGCTTAACGCTGGTCGCGGCGAACGGCCGAAATTGACGATGCTGCCGTTGCTGATCGTTGCGATCTGCAAGGCGATCCCGGATTTCCCGATGCTCAATGCCCGCTATGACGATGAGGCAGGCGTGGTGACGCGCCATGGGTCGGTGCATCTGGGCATGGCGACGCAAACCGATGCCGGACTGATGGTGCCGGTGATCCGCGACGCACAGGATCGCAACGTCTGGCAACTGGCATCCGAAATCCGCCGGCTGGCAGAGGCGGCGCGCAGCGGCAAGGCCAAGTCTGAAGAATTGAGTGGATCGACGCTGACGCTGACGTCGCTCGGGCCGCTCGGCGGCGTGGCGACTACGCCGGTCATCAATCGGCCCGAAGTCGCGATCATCGGGCCCAATCGCATAGTTGAACGCCCGGTGTTCCGGGGCAAGGAGGTCGTCGCGGCAAAGCTGATGAATCTGTCAATCAGCTGCGACCATCGCGTGGTCGATGGCTGGGACGCGGCGAGCTTCGTGCAGGCGGTGCGCAAATTGCTGGAAGCGCCGGCGTTCCTGTTCGTCGATTGATCAACGGGAGGGCGTTTATTTGGTCATCACGACGACCGCGCCCTCTCGCACGTCCGGTTTGAAGATCATGCGGGCGGCACGGGCGAGCATCTTCCAGCGGCGCTTGCTGAACCATCGGCCCGAATAGTCGCGCTGCTGGTAGAAGGTGCTGTAGAGGAGGGACGGCATCGGCAGGACGCGAAAGCCTGTGAAGCCTGCATCCCGGCCACGCGCCATGATAAGATGGGGTGGCATGTCGCGTTCGTTGACGCCGAACCGCGCCATCGCCGCAATCGATTCCGCCGACTGGCTGTGGCCTTCGCCGGGTTCGTGGGTGATGAGAATGCCGCCCGGCTTCAGCGCGCGCCAAGCCGCATGGATGGCGAGCGCCTCATCCTCCGCATGATGCAGCGAGTCGAAAAAAATCGCCGCGTCATATTGCGCGCCGAGCTCCATGTGCTCGAAATCCCCGCACAGGAAGTCCGTGCGCGATCCGACATCGTTGATCCGCGCATTGTCCCGCGCCACGGCGATCATGTCGGGCGCGATGTCCTGCCCTGTCACCTGATAGCCCAAGCGCGCGTAGAAGATGCTGGTCCAGCCGCCCCCGCAGCCCAGATCCAGGATACGGGCGGGAGGCGGTGGCAAAAGGCGCATGATGAAGCCGATGGCGGCCAGATGCATGCCGCACTCCGGATCGGAAAAAGGCTTGTTGAGCGAATGGTCGACGCCCTGGGCGCCTAGATTGGCGAGGTAGGCGCGCTCGGCGTCTTTGGGCATCATGGGGTCTCCGGTCGGCGCATCGCCCTAGGATAGCTGGCGATCGGCCTCAAGCCCCGGCGTTTTATCGCAGGGTGAGCCGATAACTGAGCCGGCCGGTTTGGCCGGGTGCCGCCTGCGCCAGTGGCCAGCGTATATGCGTGACATCGGCCGGGACAGCGCGGCGCACGCCGCCCAAAGGGGTTGGCAACCACAAGTCTTCAAGCCGTCCCCAATGCGCACCGCCATCGACCGAAATCTGCATCACCGGATCATCCAGGTCGGGTTCCGATCCATTCGGGACGGGGCGCGTGATGGCGACGTTGCGCAGCGGCGCTGGTCCGTCATTGCGCCAGTCGAGAATGACGATCAACTGGTCGCCGCGCATCGGCCTGTCGGTAGTGGCGATTATGCGGCGTGGGCGGCCATTGATGTCCGTAGCAACCCGCTCGACGAAAGTTTGACTTGTCAGCCGCAGGAGCGGTTGCGCCGAAGCAGGAATAGCGGAGGCGGCCACACCGGGGATTACCATGGGGACGATAAGCCGCAACGATATGATGTTCATGCCCCGCCCCCCATTGCCGGCACCATCCAAAATAGCGTGCAGATGCAAAAAATTGGTTAAGTGACTGTTTTCCTTTCGCGCGCTCTTGGCTTTGCAAATTGACGCGGGGGAGCGGGCAGCGCACATCCATTGTGTGGACGGCATGAAAGAATCGAGCGTGACGGCGGCGGAACAACAGGAAATCAACCGGCGGCGCGATCGGTTGCTGGCTTCGATCGCGCTGTCGACAGGGCTGGGCTTGATTCTGGCGCTGCCTTTCGCGTTACGCGCGGGGGCGGAATTTTTCCTGCCGCTGACGGCCGCCCTGGTCATAGCCATCGCCTTGGTGCCATTGCTGGAATGGATGGAGCGGCGCGGCCTGCCATCGGGCGTAGCGGCATTGCTGTCGGTGATCGGCTTTCTGCTGGTGGCCAATACCGCGCTGGTTCTGATCGTCGTGCCCGCCACGGATTGGTTCAG
Organism: Sphingomonas sp. SKA58; assembly: GCF_000153545.1. Taxonomy (NCBI): domain Bacteria; kingdom Pseudomonadati; phylum Pseudomonadota; class Alphaproteobacteria; order Sphingomonadales; family Sphingomonadaceae; genus Sphingomonas; species Sphingomonas sp. SKA58. The sequence goes on along the minus strand of NZ_CH959306.1, from coordinate 1,399,682 downwards.
CGCGCTGCCGCAGCGCCTGCCGCAGATCCAGGCGAATTTGGCGCCGGTGATCGACCTTTATTCCAATCTCCAGCGCTTCGTCGATGAAACCCTCCAGATGCTGGCGACAGGCCCGGTCGCAGCGGCGCAGACGGCGGTTGTGGACGCGCCGCGATCACTGTTGCAATTTGCCGCGACGTCAGCGCCAGCGGCGATCATTCAGATGGTCTTCGCCTTGCTGATCATCTATTTTTTCCTGGCTGGGTGGACCCGGCTGCGGCGGCGGACGATCAACAGCCGGGGCAGCTTCGACGGGGCAATGGCGGTGGCCCGCGTGATCCAGAATGTGGTCGATGCGACATCGGCCTATGTCATCACGATCGCCACCATCAATCTGTGCCTGGGCCTGGCGGTCGCGGTGGCGCTGTGGCTCATCGGCATGCCTTCGCCGCTGATGTGGGGTGGGATCATCGCCCTGTTGAACTTCGTACCCTATTTTGGGCCCATGCTCGCGGCCGCGCTGCTGGCGCTGGGCGGATTGATGGTGTTCGACGACGTGTGGTTCGCGCTGCTTCCGGCCGCGCTGCAGATCGCGTTTCATCTGGTCGAGGCCAATGTCGTCACGCCGATGCTGCTCGGGCGGCGATTGACCATGAACCCTTTGCTGATCCTGGTGTCGCTCACTTTTTGGGGATGGGTATGGGGAACGCCCGGCGCGTTGCTGGGGGTGCCATTGCTGATTATCTTGCAAACCGTCGTGGCGGCCGCCGGAACGCCCGATATAGCCGGTTTCCTGTTCGAGCAGGGGACGCTGACGGTGCCGCGCATGAAAGAAAATGCGGATAAAGAGGAAACAGATGTTACGGACGGTTGACAGTATCTTCTGTCCCGCATAGACGGCCGCCCACACCGAACGCGGGTGTAGCTCAGTTGGTTAGAGCGCCGGCCTGTCACGCCGGAGGTCGCGGGTTCGAGCCCCGTCACTCGCGCCACTTTTCCGGACGGGAAAAGCGGAAAAAGGTTTTCAGATATGCATCGTCTGGCGACCATAGGGTCGTGATAGGATGCCGCCCTGCGCGGGTGTAGCTCAGTTGGTTAGAGCGCCGGCCTGTCACGCCGGAGGTCGCGGGTTCGAGCCCCGTCACTCGCGCCATTTCCTGCCATGAGGCAGAATATCAATATTTCTGCCAGATCCCGGTTTCCATCCACCGCATCAATTGCTTGAGCGGTAGAAGCCAGATCCACACGACGCCCAGCACGACATAGACCGGCACCTGAGCCCAGACGGGCAGGCTGCTGATCCAGCCGGACAGGCTGCCCACGAGTACGGCCCATAATAAAATGAGCGCAACGATCGCCAGCATGCCGACGGGCTTGCGCCAACTGGGCTGATGATGATGACGCGGGTTGATGGTCATGCCTTCGTCCCCTCAATCACTTCGACTTCGGTCAGGACCATATCGAGCGGAAGATCCCAGGGGTCTGCCGGCACGGCGTCCAGTTCCTGCGCTGACCAGGCAACACCGATGCGCAGGGCCTCGGGGAAGCGGGCAAGGGCGCGGTCATAATAGCCGCCGCCCTGACCCAGCCGGTTCATGCTGCGGTCGAAGGCGACAAGCGGCGTGACGATGACATCAGGGCTGACGACGCCGCCTGTCGGGTCTGGATGGTGGGTGCGATAGAGCCCGGGAACCAGGACATCATCCGCGTTCCACGCGATAAATTCCATGCTGCCGAGCCGGTCGATCACGCGTGGGAGGGCAATGGCCTTGCCCATGGCCTTAAGCTGCGGCGCGAGCCGTTGTGCCGGGGCTTCATCGTCAAGGCCCATGTAAAGCGCCACGATATGGGCATCGGCAATATGCCGGGCGAGCGGCGAAGGTACGACCTTGAACGCAAGCCGATGCGCCAGCGGATCGAGCGCGGCCACGAAATCGCGCCGACGCTGGCGGGCCGTTGCGCGCAGGCTGACCTTGTCGGCGGCGGGGCTCTGGTCGCTCATCATCGGCTTTCGTTCGGGCTGGAGAGGGTGACGGGACCGCCTCGGTCGTTTGCTGGAAAATCCTCTGACGCCTCAACGTCAGGTGGGGACCATGTAGATCGGGCCGGAACCCGCCCAGGGACAGCCCCCTTGGATGTGATTATCGCCTCAGGGATGTTCGCTAAAGCTCGTGCCGCGCAGTGCCCGTCGCTATGCAATCTAAGCGGCCGCAGCGGCCGCGGCAAGTGCCTCGCGCAGCTTTTCGATCCGACTCGCTAACTGCTCAACGGTGCGAGCCGCCTGTTCGTCATCAGCCTCCAAACTGAGCTTTTCCTGACGGCCCGCTTCCACCTTGCGCAGGTCAGTGAGTTCGTCGGCAAGAAACAGGGCAGCGAACAGCAAGGTGCGCACTTCGGTCAGGCCGGGTGTCGAACGCTGCGCCAGGCGTGCCTTGTCCTCGATCAGGCTTGCAAGTCGGGCAAGATGGGGTTCGTCGCCGTCGCGGCAGCCTATGTCATAACGGCGCCCGGCGATCTGCAATGTCATTTCAGCCATCGGTGCGCCCCTTGAGTTCGTCGATCAAGGCGTCGAGCGAGCGGAGCGCGGCATGCGCCGCGGGCACATCGATCTTCGGGTCGGGGGAGGCGGCGGCCGACATATAATGGGCCACATCCTGTTCGAGCCGGCTGACAGTACGCTCCAGCGTACCGATTGCCTGCATCATCCGCTCACTTGCCATGGACTCGTCATAGCCAAAGCGCAGGCTTCGCAAAAGCCCGACGACATACGGACCAGCGCGGCTTTGCCCCCGGCCATGCCCCGGCCATGGTTGACGCATGGGGCTTGACGCGACAAAGGAAGCCGCAACTCGACTCGCCGCATTGTGCGTGCACTTTTTCAGCGCGCCAGCCCAGGAAAGACGCCCGCTTGCCATGACCGTTTCCGAAAAGTCGCTCGCCAACGCCATTCGCGCGCTGTCCATGGACGCCGTGCAGGCCGCCAATAGCGGGCATCCCGGAATGCCCATGGGCATGGCGGACGTTGCGACGGTCCTGTTCAGCGATCATCTGAAATTTGATCCGGGCAAGCCCGACTGGGCCGACCGTGATCGCTTCGTTCTGTCGGCCGGCCATGGCTCCATGCTGATCTACAGCCTGTTGCATCTGACCGGCTATGCCCGCCCGACCATCGAAGACATTGCCAGTTTCCGCCAGTTGCACAGCCCGTGCGCCGGACACCCCGAAAATTTCGAGCTTGCAGGCGTCGAAGCCACCACCGGCCCACTGGGTTCGGGCCTTGCGACCGCCGTCGGCATGGCAATTGCTGAACGTCATTTGAACGCCCAGTTCGGCGACGATCTGGTCGACCACCGCACCTGGGTGATCGCGGGTGATGGCTGCCTGATGGAAGGCATTAATCATGAGGCCATCGGGTTGGCCGGGCACCTCAACCTGGGTCGCCTGATCGTCCTGTGGGACGACAACAAGATCACCATTGACGGCGCGGTCGACCTGTCGAGCAGCGAGGATGTGCTGGCGCGCTATGCCGCCACCGGTTGGCATGTCGTGTCCTGCGACGGCCATGACGTTGCTGACGTGCGCCGTGCACTGGCGGAAGCGGTCGCCGATCCGCGGCCGTCGATCGTCGCCTGCGCGACCAAGATCGGCTATGGCGCGCCTAACAAGGCGGGCACATCCGGCGTGCACGGTTCTGCGCTCGGCGAGGATGAAGTGGCCGCCGCGCGCGCGTTCCTCGGCTGGGACGCTGAACCCTTCGTCATTCCCGACGATATCGCCGCCGCCTGGAAGGCGATCGGCGCGAAGGGGCGCGATGTGCGTAGCGCTTGGGAGCAACGGCTGGCAGGCCATGCGCAAGGCGACGAATTTTCGCGTCGCATGGCAGGAGAATTGCCGGCCGACTTCTCGCTGGACCCCTATATCGACAGCCTGATCGCCAATCCCCAAAAGGTCGCAACGCGCAAGGCGAGCGAATTGGCGCTGGGCGCGATCAATGAGTTGCTGCCCGAAACGCTGGGTGGTTCGGCTGACCTTACGGGATCGAACAACACCAAAACGAAAACGACCGGGCCGTTGACGCGGGACGATTATGCCGGGCGCTATGTCTATTATGGCATTCGCGAATTCGGCATGGCCTGCGCGATGAACGGTATGGCGCTGCATGGCGGCGTCATTCCTTATGGCGGGACGTTCCTGGTCTTTTCGGACTATATGCGCGCGGGCATTCGCCTGGCGGCGCTTCAGCAGCAACGGGTGATCCATGTGCTCACGCATGATTCGATCGGCCTTGGCGAGGATGGCCCGACCCACCAGCCGATCGAGCATGTCATGTCGCTGCGGATGATCCCGAACCTGGACGTCTATCGCCCGGCGGACATTGTAGAAACGGCGGAATGCTGGGAATTAGCGCTCAAGGACGCGACCGGCCCTTCGGTGCTGGCGCTGACCCGGCAGAACCTGCCGCAGCTTCGCACCGACAAAAGCGAGAACCTGTCCGCCAAGGGCGGCTATCGCCTTGTCGCGGCGACGGCCGAACGCAAGGTCGTGCTGATCGCGACAGGTTCTGAAGTCGAAATCGCTGTCGCCACGGCCAAGGCGCTGGAGGAGCGGGGCATCGGCGCGGACGTCATCTCCATGCCCAGTTGGGCGCATTTCGAGGCGCAGCCGCAGGCCTATAAGGACGATCTGCTGCCGCAGCATGTGCTGCGCGCGTCGATCGAAGCGGGAACGACCTTTGGCTGGGAACGCTATACCGGCATTGCGGGGTTGCGCTTTGGCATCGACAGCTTTGGTGCGTCAGCGCCTGCGCCCGCGCTTTACGACCATTTCGGCCTGACCGCCGCGAAGATCGCGCCGCAGATTGAAGCGGCGCTCAATTCCTAACGGACAACAACACACCAGGAGGCTAGTGCAGTGGCAACGAAGGTAGCAATTAACGGTTTTGGACGTATCGGCCGCCTGGTGGCGCGCGCCATCTTGTCGCGCACGGACCACGACCTGGAACTGGTCAGCATCAACGATCTGGGCGATGCCAACGCCAATGCCCTGTTGTTCAAGCGCGATTCCGTACATGGGAACTGGGCTGGGGAGGTCAGCGTCGACGGCGATTTTCTGGTCATCGACGGCAAGAAGATCAAGGTGACGGCCGAGCGTGACCCCGCCAACCTGCCTCACGCCGAACTGGGTGTTGAGATCGCGCTGGAATGCACCGGAATCTTCACGTCCAAGGACAAGGCGAGCGCCCATCTGACCGCCGGCGCCAAGCGCGTGGTCATCTCCGCACCCGGCACCAATGTCGACAAGACGATCGTGTTCGGCGTCAACCATGACCAGCTGTCGGCTGATGACATCGTGATCTCCAATGCGAGCTGCACAACCAATTGCCTGGCGCCGCTCGCGAAGGTCCTGAACGATGCCATTGGCATCGAAAAAGGCTTCATGACCACGATCCACAGCTACACCAACGATCAGAACACGCTGGACCAGATCCACAAGGACATGCGTCGCGCCCGCGCCGCCGCCCTGTCGATGATCCCGACCACAACGGGTGCGGCCCGCGCCGTCGGCGAAGTTCTGCCCGAACTCAAGGGCAAGCTGGACGGATCGTCGGTGCGCGTGCCGACCCCCAACGTGTCGGTCGTGGACCTTAAGTTCATCGCCAAGAAGGCGACGACCAAGGAAGAGGTCAATGGCCTGCTCAAGGCCGCGTCTGAATCCGGCCCGCTCAAGGGCGTGCTTGGCTATTCCGACGAGCCTCTGGTGTCGATCGATTATAATGGCGACGCGCGCAGCTCGACCGTCGACAGCCTCGAAACGGCCGTCATCGACGGATCGCTGGTCCGGGTGCTCAGCTGGTATGATAATGAATGGGGTTTTTCGAACCGCATGATCGACACTACCGGTGTCATGGCGAAGTTCCTGTAAGCATTCCTATCGACCCCGCCGGAGCAAATCGGCGGGGTTTTTCTTCGAGCGATATCCCAATAAGATTTTAGGAGCGATCATGGCCAAGCCGTTCAAGACACTCGACGACATGGGAGACATCACCGGCAAGGTGGTGCTGGTGCGCGAGGATCTGAACGTGCCGATGCAGGATGGGTCGGTGACGGATGATACCCGCCTGCGCGCGGCTATGCCCACGGTGCTGGAATTGGCGGATCGCGGCGCGAAGGTGTTGATCCTCGCGCATTTCGGCCGTCCCAAAGGGCAGAAAAACCCGGAATTTTCATTGAGCAAGATCACCCGGCCACTAACGCAGGTGTTAGGACGCGAGGTTCAGTTCATTCCCGATTGCCAGGGCGAAGCTGCCGTGGACGGTATCAAGATGATGCGCAACGGGGATATCGCCATCCTGGAAAATACCCGTTTTTATGCCGGCGAAGAGAAGAATGACCCGGCGCTGGTCGATGCGATCGCCGCGATCGGCGACCTCTATGTCAACGATGCCTTCTCCGCAGCGCACCGCGCCCATGCATCAACCGAAGGGCTGGCGCGGAAAATGCCTGCCTTCGCCGGGCGATCGATGGAAAGGGAACTTGATGCATTGCAGGCCGCGCTGGGCGAGCCGGTAAAGCCGGTCGCTGCGGTGGTCGGCGGCGCCAAGGTTTCCACCAAGCTGGACGTGCTCAACAATCTGGTCGCCAAGGTAGACCATCTGATCATCGGTGGCGGCATGGCCAACACGTTCCTGTATGCCCGCGGCGTCGATATCGGCAAGTCGTTGTGCGAGAAGGAGTTGAGCGACACCGTCGATACGATTTTCGATCGGGCCGAGGCGGCCGGATGCACGATCCACCTGCCTTATGACGTTGTCGTCGCCAAGGAATTCGCCGCCCACCCGGCGTCATTGCGGACCTGCAACGTGCATGAGGTCGCCGAGGATGAGATGATCCTCGACGTCGGCCCTGCGGCGGTCGAGGCGCTGGGCGATGCGCTGAAAAATTGCCGTACGCTGGTATGGAACGGGCCTTTGGGCGCCTTTGAGATCGCCCCCTTCGACGCTGCGACGGTGGCGCTGGCCAAGACTGCCGCTGCGCTGACGAAGGAAGGTCAGTTAACATCCGTAGCAGGTGGCGGTGACACCGTTGCAGCGCTCAACCATGCCGGAGTGGCGGCTGATTTCAGTTTCGTGTCAACGGCGGGCGGCGCTTTCCTTGAATGGATGGAAGGCAAGGACTTGCCTGGCGTCAAGGCGCTGATGGGCTGATATTGAGAAGGCGTCAGCGCGGTGCGCTGGCGCCCCGGTCGAACAGCAGAAAACCAAGGGTAGCGATGCCACCGATGGCTGCGCCTGCCAGGGCGCTGGCCGACCAGCCGCCTGCTTCATAGGTTGCCGATCCAATGACCGAACCAAGCGCGCCGACAACGAACATGACAGTCATATAGGCGGCATTGATCCGTCCGCGCGCTTCGGGATCAATGGAAAAGATCAGCTTCTGCCCAGTGATTTGGCTCAACTGGACGGCCGCGTCGATGAGCACCGCCATGATTGTGAAGCCGATGAGACTGCCAGCCGCGACGGTCCAGTCCGCCAGCAGAAAGCCAACGGACAAGCCGGCGAGGCCGACGAGCGATGTGGGGCGGGTCAGGCGGCGGTCCGCGAGCCAGCCGGCAACAGGCGCCACCAGCGCACCGCCTGCGCCGGCCAGTGCAAAGGCACCTATACCAGCATGGCCGAGGTGAAATTCCCGGATCAATGCCAGCGGCGCTGCGGTCCAGAAAAGATTGAAGGCGGCAAACATCATCGACTGGTAAAAGGCGCGCATCCGCACCACGCGATGCTGCCGCAGTTGGCTGAAGGTCGATGCCAGCGCCTGGCTATAGCGCATCGTGCCCCGTGGGTGTCTTTGCGGGCACAGGAGCAACAAGGCGACGCCGATCAAAGCCATTGCGATCGCGGACAGGATGAAGATCGACCGCCAGCCAAAAGATCCGGCGAGAAAATTGGCTACCGGGCGAGCCAGCATGATGCCAAAGAGCAGGCCGCTCATCACCGTGCCGACGACGCGGCCCTGCCGTTCGGGCGCAGCCAGATGCGAGGCGAGCGGGACCAGAACCTGCGCGCCGGTCGCGCCCACGCCGGTCAAGATTGACGCCACAAGGAAGCTGGTCGGTCCTTGCGAGGCTGCGACAGCGAGGCAGGCGATGACGGTGACAATGATTGAGCCAAGTACGATACGGCGGTTTTCGAAAAGGTCGGCGACAGGGACGATCAGGAAAAGGCCGAGGCCATATCCCAATTGAGTAAGCGTCGTGATCAACCCCGCCATAGCTGCGGACATGCCGATTTCCGGTCCGATGACGTCGATCAGCGTCTGGGCATAATAGAGATTGGCGACGATGACACCGCAGGCCAGCGCCATCAGGAGAATGGCGGGTCTGCGGAGGTTGGGATGGGCCAGAGCGGGATCGGTCGTCATCAAGGCCTAATAAGTTCTGAAGTGAAACTGTTCAAGGCTGGCACACTTCGAAATTGTGCGATGCAGCAATTTATGATGCTGGCCTTTCACGCAGCAGCGGCATCAGAACACGATTAAGATCATCGAGGTCTAAGGCGCCCGATTGGGCGTACCGAAGTACACCGGCGCGATCGATCACGAAACTAGTGGGGACCCCGGTCAGCGGTCCATAAGGTCCCTTGATCCGCCGGGCGGAAGGGATGTTCATGGCCGCGAACAGTTTATTCAAGCGGGCCAATGGAACGGACCCTTCCGTCGTAATCGCGAAGACATTGAGGCCATGGGGTCGCTGAATGGCGTAATAGGTGTCGAGCGTTGGCAATTCCTTGCGGCAGGGAACACACCATGTCGCCCAGAAATTGAGGACCACGACCTGCCCCTTAAGGTCGGAAAGCGACACTTTACGGCCATCGAGGAGCGTGAGTTCAAAATCGGGGGCGGCTATTCCGACGACTGGCCTGGTTTCGGCATGGGCCGATATTGTCAGACACATCAGCGCCGCTATGGTCGCGACGACGGCGCGCAGATTATGCATGAATGACGGTCCCCTTCGTGCCCCAATTCCGCGTTAGCAGGGGGCGACCGGGCCGCAAAGAGCGAAAGCGGCGAACATTCTTGCGGTGCGGCATGGCGCTCGCTAACAGCCCAACAGGCAGGACGGAGCATTCGTCCGTGCGGCCCGCGCGCCTTAAGCGGCGGATCGCCCGATTTCGCGCTACCGGAGGGGTGGCGCCATGAGAGAAGGTATGTGCAGATGCTGGATCAAGATATGAAGCAGAAGATCGCCGAAGGGAACGGTTTCATCGCCGCGCTCGATCAGAGCGGCGGTTCAACGCCCAAGGCGCTCAAGGGCTATGGGATCGAGGAGGGCGCCTGGTCGAATGATGAGGAGATGTTCGGCCTGATCCATGAAATGCGCAGCCGCATCATCACCGCGCCGGCCTTCAGTGGGGAGAAGGTGCTGGGCGCGATCCTGTTCGAGCGCACCATGGACGGCACAGTCGACGGCAAGCCGACGCCTGCGGCGCTGATCGAGCGCGGCGTGGTTCCCTTCATCAAGATCGACAAGGGCCTGGAAGACGAGGCCAATGGCGTCCAGATGATGAAGCCGATGCCAGAGCTGGATGCGTTGCTCGCGCGCGCCAAGGGGCTGGGCGTATTCGGCACCAAGGAGCGTTCAGTCATCAACCTCGCCAACCGCGAGGGCATCGCCGCTGTGGTCGCGCAGCAATTCGATATCGGCCGGCAGGTGCTGGCCGGCGGCCTGATGCCGATCATCGAGCCGGAAGTGAACATCAAATCGCCTGAGCGTGCCGAGGCCGATCAGATCCTGCTGGAGGAAATCCTCAAGAATTTGGATGCCTTGCCGGATGGCGAGCAGGTCATGCTCAAATTGTCGTTACCTGCGACGGCTGGTCTGTTCGATCCGCTGGTCGATCACCCCAAGGTTTTGCGCGTCGTTGCCCTGTCCGGCGGTTTCAGCCGCACTGAGGCATGTGCTGAACTGGCGAAGAACCGCGGCATCATCGCAAGCTTCAGCCGTGCGCTGCTGAACGACCTGCGTCATCAGATGAGCGACGCGGAATTCGACGCGGCGCTGGGAGAGGCGATCGACGAAATCCACACCGCGTCAACTGCCAAGCAGCCGGTCGCGGCATAAGCCGATGAAGGGCGGCGCCGGGGAGGGTATGGACCCCGCCGGCGCCGCCTTTTTCTATCATCGTGCCGTCGCGCCGATGCTCTGGGTCCTGTTGAGCCTCATGCTGATCGAAACCATGGTGGTGCACCTGCTGGTTGCGTTGTGGAATGCGTGGGCGGCACTCATTCTGTCCATTATGAGTTTGACCCTCGTCGGCTGGTTCATATTGTTTCTCCGCTCGCTTAAGCGTCATCCGGTGTGTGTCGATGCGCGCGGCCTGACCTGGCCCATAGGATCCATGCGGAGCCTGACGATTCCGTGGCGGCAGGTGGTCGGAGTGCGCGCAGAATGGACACTTGCAGAGCTTCGGGCAGCGGGATTGTTCAATGGGGGGCTGATCGCCCATCCCAATATCGTGGTGGAACTTGATCCGCCGGTTCAAACCAGACGACGATCGATCCGCTTTCTGGCGCATCGGCTGGACGAACCGTCCGATTTCGTCGCTGCATTTTCAGCCTGGAACGTATCGGCGTCGAGCAGTTTCTCGCCCCGGCTGGACATGAAGGACTGATGTCAGGAGGCCGAAAGCCGGCCATTTGAGACCCGTCAACGCGCGATCTCCAGCATCGGCAGGACCTTTTCCAGGGGCAGCGCCTGCGCGGTCCCGCGATGGCCTTCAACCATATGCGCTTTGAACAGGGCGTTCAGGACGGCTTCCTCGGTCGCTTCGATCGCCGCCTGAAAAATCGGTGATATGCGGTCGTTGGGCAGGTCTTGAACGCTGGCGGCGTCCGTGCGCCTATCGGCGGTTCGCCGCACGGCCTGTGCGGTGGAAAAGGCCAGCGCATAGTCCCCTGATCCGTTGGAGAAGCTGGACCCGGTTCGGGCAATTCCGGCAAAGGCGCGCTCGGCAACCCGGCGCAAATTGCGATCGGACAACGGCGCATCGGTGGCGATGATGATGACGACGGAGCCATCGGCTTTCCTGTCTTCCACCTGTTGCCGATAGTCGTAGCGGCCGAGTTTGACCCCCACTGGAACGCCGGTAATCGTGAGGACACCGCCATAATTGGCCTGAACGAGCACGCCGATGGTCCATTTTCCGAGCGAGGCCGGCAATTGGCGGGAGGCGGTGCCGATCCCGGCCTTGAACCCGAAGGCGACGGTGCCCGCGCCAGCACCCACGACGCCTTCCTCCACCTGGCCATCGGCTGCGCTCTCGATGGCACGACGCGCATCGGCAACGGTGACATGGCGGGCGCGAATGTCGTTGAGCAGGCCGTCATTGGTTTCGCCAACCACGGCATTGACGGAGCGGACTTCTTCATTGCCTGGCTGCGCCAGGGTCCATTCGACGGCAGCGGCACCGGCCTCGGCGACATTCAACGTGTTGGTCAGGAGGATCGGTGTTTCCACTTCACCCAGTTCCACAACCTGTGTTGACCCCATGAACTTGCCGAACGCATTATAGGCGACAAAGCCGGCCGGCACCTTGTCCTGAAAGAGGTTGCCGCCGTGCGGCAGAATTGCGGTAACGCCGGTATTCACGTCGCGACTGCGCGGCAATGTCACCTGGCCCACCTTTACGCCTTTGACATCGGTGATGGCGTTGAGCGGGCCGGGTTGGAGAATGCCGACGATCACGCCTGCCTCTCTGGCGCGTGGCCGCATCTCCGCTTGGGCGTGAATCGGTGCGGAAGACAGAAGCAGCAAAAGTGGCAGGGCGCAGCGCATTGAAAAAATCCCCCAAGAAATCCAGCTATGCTATCAGCGGGGCAAGGATCGATCCATAGCCGCCCTTGGCGCGGGCGGCGGAGCAGCTATAAGGCCGCCATGACCGATTTTACCGATGTGGAACTGGCGCTCGACCCGCAGTTCGCCGCCCAGTTCGAGCAAGGCTTTCGCCCAGCTTGCCAGCTTTATCTTATTTCTCCGCCGGCCATCGACGCGGCCTTTGTCGATCGGCTCGCTGCCGCTTTAGACGGGGGTAGGGTCGCCGCCTTCCAATTGCGGTTGAAAGGCATGGATGAGGATGAGATCGCGCGCGCGGCCGAGCCTTTGCAAAAGCTGTGCGCGGAACGCGACGTCGCCTTCATCATCAACGACAGCGTGGCGCTGGCGCAACGTCTGGGGGCCGATGGCGTGCATTTGGGGCAGGGCGATGGTGACCCCAAAGACGCGCGCAAGCTGCTTGGCCCTAAGGTGCAGATTGGGGTGACCTGCCATGACAGCCGGCACCTGGCCATGGAGGCCGGGGAGGCGGGCGCGGATTATGTCGCCTTTGGCGCCTTTTACCCGACCACGACGAAGGACACGGTGCATCGCCCGGAGCCTTCGATCCTGGGATGGTGGACGACATTGTTCGAACTGCCGTGCGTGGCGATCGGCGGGATCACCGCGGACAATGCGGCGCCCCTGGTTGCGGCGGGCGCGGATTTCCTGGCGGTGAGCGGCGCGGTGTGGAACCATCCGGCCGGACCGCGCGCTGGGGTCGCGGCGTTCGCGGACGTCCTGGCGAGCAACCCGCCGCCGCCGCGCGCCTGACGCAAGGAGGCATCATGACCCGGACCGGCATCGTCACGGGCGGCGCGCAAGGCATCGGCAAGGGAATCGTTCAGCATCTGATCGCCGAAGGATGGCGCGTTGCGGCGATCGACAAGGATGGCGAAGCGGTACGCGATCTCGCGGCCGAGATGCCCAATGATCGCCTGCTGTCGCTCGAGGCGGACGTCAGCAATGAGACGGCCGTCGCCAAGGCCTTTAAGGCGATCGGCGACTGGTTGAAGGGTGATACGCCAGCCGGCATCGACTTGCTCGTATCCAACGCCGGGCTGGCCGATCCGGTGAGCGGCCCGATCGAGGATCTGACGCTCAAGAACTGGCATTTGTGGCAGGACAGCCATGTGACGGGCGCGTTCCTGATGACGCGCGCAGCCATACCGCTGTTACGCCGACGCAAAGGGAGCATCGTGCTGATGGCATCTACGCGAGCGATCCAGTCGGAACCCCATTGCGAGGCTTATGCGGCGGCCAAGGGCGCGTTGCTGGCGCTCAATCATGCGCTCGCCATCAGTCTGGGACCGGATATTCGCTGCAACGCCATTCTGCCTGGTTGGATCGAGACGGGTCCGTGGGCGAAGGCGTCTAAGCGCGTTGCGGCAGAGCATCGCGACATCGACCGGGAGCAGCATCCAGTCGGGCGGGTCGGCGAGCCGGGCGATATTGCAGCGACTGTCGCATTTCTGGCTTCCCCGAGCGCTGCGTTCATCACCGGTCAGCAGATCGCAGTAGATGGCGGCATGACGCGCAAGATGATCTATGCGCACTAGCCGCGCGCATCCCTTTTACCGGTAAGACGTTGTTGCTCCACCGGAATGGAGAACATGTCTTGAGAAATCCCGTCTTGCTCGCCGCGTTTTTGTGCAGCGCCTGCAACGTGACCGTCACGGACGCCAATGAAAGCCGGCCGGCCCAGGAGGCAGGCCAGTCGGGCAATGATGCCGCCACCCAGGCGGCCGTGAAAAATGCGGCCTATGATTTTGAGATCGTTCAGGAGCAGAATCCCAAACAGCCCAACCGTATCCTGATGGCGCAGGTCGCGCTGGATCGCTGGGGATTTTCGCCCGGCGTGCTCGATGGCAAGGATGGCATGAGCTACAAGGCAGCGTTGCGCGGCTTTCAGGAAGCGCACGACCTGCCGGTGACCGGCCTGTTCGACCAACCCACATCCAATATGCTGCTTGAGGGCGAAGCGCGGCCCACCACCTATCTCGTCAAAATCCCCGAAGATTTTGCGCGTGGGCCGTTTTTTAACATTCCAAGAGGGTTGAACGAGCAGGCCAGCCTGCCGGCGCTGACCTATCGCAATCTGATGGAAAAGCTGGCGGAGCGTTTCCATACGACGCCCGACGCGCTGGTGGCGCTCAATTCGCCGACGACGCAGGTCGGCGCCGGTGCGACCATCCGCGTGCCCGCGATCGACAATCAGCCGGTTGCGCAGATCGAGGGTGATGAGCGTGGATGGGGGGAAACTTTGGCAAGCCTGGGTGTCGCCAAGGAGCAGCCGCAAGCCGACCATATCGTCGTAGACAAGTCAGAAGGGCTGCTGAAAGCCTATGATGCCGACAACCGCATGATCGCGCAGTTCCCGGTGACCACCGGATCGCAGCATGATCCTTTGCCGATCGGCGAATGGACGATCAAGGGCGTAAGCCGCAATCCGGAGTTTCATTATAACCCGGACCTGTTCTGGGACGCGTCGTCCAAGGACGAAAAAGCGGTATTGAAGCCGGGCCCCAATGGGCCGGTCGGCGTCGTGTGGATTGACCTGTCCAAGGATCATTATGGCATTCACGGCACGCCTGAACCTCAGACGATCGGGCGAACCGAGAGCCATGGCTGCATCCGCCTCACCAATTGGGATGCCGCGCGCCTGGCGCAGATGGTGAAGACGGGCGTCAAGGCGAAGTTCCAGGCGTGAACCGTCGGGCGTGGGGCGGTGGGGCTGCTGCGCTCCTGCTCTGTGCTGCGTTCGCGCATTTCTGCGTGGGCATCGTCCCCGCCGAAGCGCCATCACCTTTGCCGTCTCCCTCCGTACCCCGTTCTTCGCAAACAGCCGCGCGGGGCAAGCTGGTCATTCCGGTCGAGGGAGTGCCGCCATCTGCTTTGGCGGATACATTCACACAGACGCGCGCGGGCGGCGCACGTCCTCACGACGCCATCGATATCATGGCGGCGCGCGGACGGCCGGTTGTCGCTGCCGCCGATGGACGCGTGGAAAAGCTGTTCTGGAGCGGGGAGGGTGGACGCACTCTCTACCAGCGCTCGACCGACGGCAAACGCATATATTATTATGCCCATCTCGACAGCTATGCGCTCGGACTGGGTGAGGGGCAGGCGCTTCAGCGCGGTCAGCCGATCGGCACGGTCGGCAGTACCGGCAATGCTGACGAGTCTGCGCCGCACCTCCATTTCGCCATCCACCTGGTACGGCCGGACGAGCCCTGGTATGGCGGGCATCCGATCAATCCCTATCCGCTGCTCGTCGGAAGTTGAATATGTTTGATCCGGGCGACATGGCCAGTTGGCGAGCGCCTCTTGCCCTGCCGCCGATCAGCAGGTAAAGGCCCGCGCAGCCTCGCATGAGGCCGGCTCTTTACCCATCCAGACATATAGGCAGGCTCTTCCCATGAAGATCAGCGGCGTCGAGATTCGTCCCGGCAACAACATCGAATATGACGGCAGCCTGTGGCGCGCCGTGAAGATCCAGCACACCCAGCCTGGCAAGGGCGGGGCCTATATGCAGGTGGAACTCAAGAACCTGATCGACGGTCGCAAGAATAATGTGCGCTTCCGGTCTGCCGAGACGGTCGAGCGCATCCGGCTTGATACCAAGGATTTCCAGTATCTTTATGCGGAAGGCGACATGCTCGTCTTCATGGACACCGAAACCTATGAGCAGATCAACCTGCCGCAGGATCTGGTCGGTGATGCTTCGGCCTTCCTTCAGGACGGCATGATGGTCATGCTGGAAATGTATGACGAACGGCCGATCAGCGTGCAACTGCCCGAAACGGTTGAAGCGACCGTGGTGGAAGCGGACGCGGTGGTGAAGGGCCAGACGGCGTCGGCCAGCTACAAGCCTGCAATCCTCGACAATGGCGTGCGCGTCATGGTGCCGCCGCATATCGTCACCGGCACCCGCATCGTGGTCGATGTCTATGAACGCGAATATGTGAAGCGGGCCGAGTAATGGGCATGGGGCGCGGCATGATGCTGGCGGGCGCGCTGGCGGCGGGTCTGGTTCCAGCCGCGCTTCACGCGCAGGCTGGGCCGTCCAAGGCGCAGCTTGCCAATGCAGCGTTCGTGCTGCGCGTCATGAGCAGCGCGCTCCAGTCCGATGAGGTCGAACAGCCGGTGAAGAACAAGCTATTCGAATGCCTCTACAGCAATTCGGTGTCGCAGATCAGCGGCGCGGTGGACAAGGTGGTTGCCGCCAATCCCGGCAAGGTCGATCGCAAGGACGCGTCGCAGATGCTGGCGGTGATCGCCGGCGCCTGCGGCTATCGTCCCGCCGCCGCGCCCCAGGCTGCCCCCAAGAAATAACCCAGCGAGCCGCCGGTACGGGCGGCGGAGAAAGAATATGGTATCGCATTCCGGCCTTCTCACCGTCATGGAGCGCGCCGCGCGCAAGGCAGGCTCGAAATTGCGTCGCGACTTCGGCGAGGTCGAACATTTGCAGGTCAGCCGCAAGGGACCGGCCGATTTTGTGTCCAAGGCCGATGAGCAGGCGGAACGCACATTGGTCGAGGAATTGCAGAAGGCCCGGCCGGACTGGGGTTTCCTGCTGGAAGAAGGCGGTGAAATCGCCGGCGATCCGACCAAGCCCCGCTGGATCATCGACCCGCTCGACGGCACGACTAACTTCCTGCACGGCATTCCCCATTTTGCGATCTCAATCGCTGTCGAAGAACCGCTCTATGGCGGCAACAAGCGCGAAGTGACGACCGGGCTGATCTACCAGCCCGTCACGGATGAAAGCTATTGGGCGGAAAAAAGCCGCGGTGCCTGGCGTCACGACCAGCGGCTGCGCGTGTCGGCGCGACGCGACATGGCCGATTGCGTCATCGCAACCGGCATTCCGTTCATGGGGCATGGCGACATGGCCCAATGGTCGCGCATCTTCGGCGCAGTCGCGCCCTCGGTGGCGGGGCTTCGCCGCTTTGGCGCGGCGTCGCTTGACCTCGCCCATGTGGCATCCGGCCGCTATGACGGCTTTTGGGAGAGCGGCCTGCGGCCCTGGGACGTGGCGGCGGGCATGTTGCTGGTCCGCGAAGCGGGCGGCTTCGTCAGTGATTTTCGTGGCGGTGACCAGATGATGGACCGCCGGGAAGTGATCGCGGGCAATGACGCGATCCATTCCAAATTGCATAAATTGGTTGCTGGCGCGTTGCGATGACCGACAAGGGCCAAGCGCTTCAATGACTTGGCCTTTTTGCGATTCATTCTCATGCCCTTGGCCCCTTGCTTCGCATATGCAGCGGGCCTAAAGCGCGCCCACAACCTTTTCGCCCAGGGGACTCCGTTGGTCGATCTTGCCCAATATCTGCCGATCCTGATTTTTCTCGGGATTGCCTTGCTGCTTTCCGGCACCTTCGTTTTTCTGCCGATGCTGGTCGGCCGCCTTACTGGCGCGCATCAGCCAGACCCGGCAAAGCTCAGCGAATATGAATGCGGCTTCCCCGCGTTCGAAGAGCCGCGCAGCCAGTTTGACGTACGTTTCTATCTGGTCGCCATCCTCTTCATCATCTTCGATCTTGAAGCGGCGTTCCTGTTTCCCTGGGCCGTAAGCCTGGAGCAGATCGGCTGGGCCGGCTGGGCGACAATGATGATCTTCATAGCGGAGCTGGTGCTCGGCCTCGTCTATGCGTGGAAGAAGGGAGCACTCGATTGGGAGTAGAACTTGAGCGGCCCATCCCCGGCACCATGCCGCCGGTGGGCACCCAACCCGACCAGGACTTCTTCAACGCGCTGAATGGCGAAGTCAGCGACAAGGGCTTTCTTGTCACTTCCACCGAGGAGCTGTTCCAGTGGGCCCGCACGGGTTCGCTGTGGTGGATGACCTTTGGCCTGGCCTGCTGCGCGGTCGAGATGATCCACGTCAATATGCCGCGCTATGACATGGAGCGCTTTGGCGCTGCTCCGCGCGCGTCGCCGCGCCAGTCGGACGTGATGATCGTTGCGGGCACGCTCTGCAACAAGATGGCGCCGGCCCTGCGCAAGGTCTATGACCAGATGTCCAACCCGAAATATGTCATTTCGATGGGCAGCTGCGCCAATGGCGGCGGTTATTATCATTACAGCTATTCTGTGGTGCGCGGCTGCGATCGCATCGTGCCGGTCGACATCTATGTCCCCGGCTGCCCGCCGACTGCCGAGGCGCTTCTATATGGTGTGATGCAGTTGCAGCGGAAGATCCGCCGCATCGGGACGATCGAGCGTTAATATGGCCCATTCTGCACCCCGGATCGCGACCATCGACGGCATCGCGGATGAAATCGCCGCCCTGCTGGGTTCGATGCTGGTCGAAACCGTCGATCATGCCGATGAACTGAGCTTCACTGTCGTGCGCGCGGAATTGGCGAACGCCATGGTCACGCTGCGCGACATGGGGCATTATCAGCAGCTGATGGAGATTGCCGGGGTCGATTATCCCGACCGAGCCGAGCGCTTCGAGGTCTGCTATCATTTGCTGAGCGTGACACGGAATCATCGTATCCGCGTGAAGGTGAGCACCGACGAAAATATGCCGGTGCCGACCGTCACGCACATCTGGCCGGTCGCCGGCTGGCTGGAACGCGAAGTGTTCGACATGTACGGCGTGGTATTCGAAGGCAATACGGACCTGCGCCGTATCCTGACCGATTATGGGTTCAGGGGCCATCCGCAGCGCAAGGATTTTCCGCTGACCGGCTATGTCGAGTTGCGCTATTCCGAAGAAGATAAGCGGGTCGTGTACGAACCGGTGCGTCTGGCCCAGGATTTCCGCAGCTTCGACTTCATGAGCCCGTGGGAAGGTGCGCAATATGTGCTGCCGGGGGACGAAAAAGCCGGTCAGGCGCCAGACGCGCCCACGCCTGCTGCCGCGCCACCGCCGCCGCCTGCCGCGCCAAAGGGGGAAGCGAAGGGTGACACGCCCAAGACGACCGAGAGCAAGAGCGATACGGGGGCTGGCGAGCCGGCCAACGCCAAAGCGGCGGCCAAGTCAAAGGATGCACCGGTAAAGCCGGAGGAGCATACCGACGAAGGCGAAGGCGCTGCCAAGCCGGAGGACAAGGCGTAATGGCCGATTATCTGGACGAACTGGACCATCGCACCGACGCGGCCGATCCGGCCTATGGTGATACCGAAATCCAGAATTACACGATCAACTTCGGTCCACAGCATCCCGCTGCGCACGGCGTTCTACGCCTCGTCATGGAGCTGGAAGGCGAAATCGTCGAGCGTTGCGATCCGCATGTCGGCTTGCTGCACCGCGGCACCGAGAAGCTGATCGAATATAAGACCTATTTGCAGGCGCTGCCCTATTTCGACCGGCTCGACTATTGCTCGCCGCTCGGCATGGAGCATAGCTATGTGCTGGCGGTCGAAAAGCTGCTGAACCTGGAAGTGCCGCTGCGCGCGCAATATCTGCGCGTGTTCTTCGCGGAGCTGACGCGCATCTGCAATCATATGCTGAACCTCGGTAGCCATGTGATGGACGTGGGCGCGATGACGCCCAACCTGTGGCTGTTCGAAATCCGCGAGGATTGCCTGAACTTCTTCGAGCGTGCGTCGGGCGCGCGCATGCACTCGGCCTATTTCCGGCCGGGCGGCGTGCATCAGGATGTGCCGCTCAAGCTGCTGACCGACATCGCCGACTGGCTGGACACGCGATTGCCGCGCCTGTTCGAGGATGCGATGAGCCTGGTGGTCGACAACCGCATCTTCAAGCAGCGCAATGTCGACATCGCCGTCGTCTCGAAGGAAGACGCGCTGAAATGGGGCTTTTCCGGCCCGATGATCCGCGGCAGCGGCATTCCGTGGGACATCCGCAAGGCGCAGCCTTATGACGTCTATGACCGCATGGACTTCGACGTTCCGGTCGGCACCAATTTCGACTGCTATGACCGGTTCATGGTCCGCGTCGAGGAAGTGCGCCAGTCCGCGCGGATCATGAAGCAGTGCCTCAACGAGATGCCCGAAGGGCCGATCGCGAGTTTCGACCGCAAGGTGGTGCCGCCCAAGCGCGGCGAGATGAAGCGCTCGATGGAAGCGCTGATCCATCACTTCAAACTTTATACCGAGGGCTTCCACGTCCCGGCGGGCGAAGTCTATGTCGCGACGGAAAGCCCCAAAGGCGAATTCGGCGTCTATCTGGTCGCGGACGGCAGCAACAAGCCCTATCGCTGCAAGATCCGGCCGACCGCCTTCTCGCATCTGCAGGCGATGGACTTCATGATGAAGGGCCACATGCTCGCCGACACTACCGCTGTACTAGGCGCGATGGATATCGTGTTCGGAGAATGTGACCGCTAATGGCTGACGCACCCCATATCCCTGACGAAGCCGAGACCCGCGCGCGCTGGGGCGCGTTTGCGTGGACGGCAGAGAATGCCGCGCAGGCCGAGAAGGTCATCGCCCGCTATCCCGCCGGCCGCCAGCAGTCCGCCGTGATGCCGCTGCTCGATCTTGCCCAGCGGCAGGTCGGTGCGGAAACGCAGACGCAGGGCTGGCTGCCCGTGCCGGTGATGGAATATATCGCCCGCCAGCTCGATATGCCCTATATGCGCGTCTATGAGGTCGCGACCTTCTACACCATGTACAATCTGGCGCCGGTCGGCCGCTATCATGTGCAGGTGTGCGGCACGACGCCGTGCATGCTCCGCGGATCGGATGATGTCTTTTCGGCGTGCAAGAACAAGGGGCTGATTAAGGGTTCGACCACGCCCGACGGCCTGTTCACGCTGACTGAGGTCGAGTGCCTGGGCGCCTGCGCCAATGCGCCGATGGTCCAGATCAACGACGATAATTTCGAAGACCTGACCTATGACAGCATGAGCGCGATCCTGGACGACCTGGCCGCCGGCAAGCAGCCCAAAATCGGCCCGCAGATCGACCGACAGACCAGCTGTCCCGAAGGCGGGCCGACCAGCCTGCCGGAAATGGTCGAGGACAATCATGATTATCGCGGCCAGTGGGGAGCCACCGCCGCATGAGCGCGCTTGTCTCCATCATCCTGGCGATCATCGTCTTCATTATCGCGCTCAAGATATTGGGTGCGGTGCTGGGCCTCGTCCTTGGGCTGGCGGTGGCCGTGCTCGCCTATTTCGTTGCTGAAAAACTGATCGGAAAGGGCCGATAATGGCCGAAGACACCGCGCCCCCCGCGCCGCCGCCGTTCGTCGGTCCGCTGGCCGACAAGGATCGCATCTTCACCAACGTCTATGGCTTCCAGGATTGGGGCATCGACGCGGCTATGAAGCGCGGCGACTGGGACAATACCAAGGCCCTGCTGGAGATCGGCCAGGACGAAATCATCAACCGCATCAAGGCGTCCGGCCTACGCGGTCGCGGCGGTGCGGGCTTCCCGACCGGCATGAAGTGGAGTTTCATGCCCAAGGAAAGCAAGGACGGTCGGCCGAGCTTCCTGGTCATCAATGCCGATGAATCCGAACCGGGTTCATGCAAGGACCGCGAGATTATCCGCCACGATCCGCACAAGCTGATCGAAGGCGCGCTGATCGCCGGTTTCGCGATGCGGGCGCGCGCGGCGTACATCTATATCCGCGGCGAGTTCATCTATGAGGCGAAGGTCCTCTTCGCCGCCGTTGAGCAGGCCTATGCCAAGGGGTTCCTGGGCAAGAATGCCTGCGGATCAGGCTATGATTTCGACGTGTTCGTCCATCGCGGTGCGGGCGCCTATATTTGCGGCGAGGAAACCGCGCAGATTGAAAGCCTGGAAGGCAAGAAAGGCCAGCCGCGCCTGAAGCCGCCATTCCCGGCTGGCGCGGGCCTTTATGGTTGCCCGACGACGGTCAACAATGTGGAATCGATAGCGGTCGGCCCGACGATCCTGCGGCGCTCGCCCGAATGGTTCGCTTCCATCGGGCGGCCCAATAATCTGGGCACCAAGCTGTTCCAGATCAGCGGCCATGTGAACAAGCCCTGCGTGGTCGAGGAGGCCATGGGCATTCCGTTCCGCGAGCTGATCGATCGCCATTGCGGCGGCATTCGCGGCGGCTGGGACAATCTGCTGGCGGTGATCCCCGGCGGTTCGTCGGTGCCGCTGGTGCCGGCGAAGGAGATCATGGACGCGCCGATGGACTTTGACGGGCTGAAGGCGCTTGGTTCGGGCCTTGGCACTGCTGCGGTCATCGTTATGGACAAGTCCACCGACATCGTCCGCGCGATCAGCCGCCTGTCCTATTTCTACAAGCATGAAAGCTGCGGCCAGTGCACGCCCTGTCGCGAAGGCACCGGCTGGATGTGGCGCGTGATGGAGCGGCTGCGCACCGGTGACGCCGACCAGAGCGAGATCGACATGCTGTTCCAGGTGACCAAGCAGGTCGAAGGTCACACCATCTGCGCGCTGGGCGACGCGGCCGCCTGGCCGATCCAGGGCCTGATCCGGCACTTCCGCCCGGAAATCGAGCGTCGGATCGCCGAGCGCGGCGCTCCGGTCATGGAGGCCGCCGAGTGATCGATCAGCCTGTCAGCGGCTACAAGACGATACGGGTGTTCGGATGGGGCTTTGCCCTCATCTGGGCGGCCTTCTTCGTCACGCTGGTGTTTGCGCTGGCCGATGCGCCATCTCTCTATGGTGAGCCGATCGTCATTGCGACGCTGGTGGGCATGGCCATGGCGATATACGGGGCATATCTCACCGGCCTGGCGAAACGCGTTGGTGTTTACCTGTATGTAGCCGGTGCCGGCATTCAGGTCATCAAGGGCTTTTTCCTGCCCCAGACATGGGGTTTTATCTGGGGCTATGCCCTGTTTCTCGTCATGTTCGTCGCGGTCGTCGTGCCGAACTGGAATCTATTCCGGGGTCGTCCCAATGCCTAAAGTCAAAGTCGACGGCGTAGAACTCGAAGTGCCGGCAGGCGCCACTGTCCTGCAGGCGTGCGAATTGGCGGGGAAGGAAATTCCGCGCTTCTGCTATCATGAACGCTTGTCCATCGCCGGCAA
The DNA here is from genome assembly GCF_000153545.1 of Sphingomonas sp. SKA58. Lineage (NCBI taxonomy): Bacteria > Pseudomonadati > Pseudomonadota > Alphaproteobacteria > Sphingomonadales > Sphingomonadaceae > Sphingomonas > Sphingomonas sp. SKA58. Next base: position 1,376,880 of record NZ_CH959306.1, on the reverse strand, counting down.
TTGCCGCATGTGCCTGGTCGAGGTGAAGCCCGGACCGCCCAAGCCACAGGCTTCGTGCGCGCTGCCTGCTGCCGACAATCAGGAAATCTTCACCCAGACTGAAATGGTGAAGAAGGCGCGCGAGGGGGTGATGGAGTTTCTGCTCATCAACCATCCGCTCGATTGCCCGATCTGCGACCAAGGCGGCGAATGCGATTTGCAGGACCAGTCGGTCGCCTATGGCCGGGGCGGCAGCCGCTATGACGAAAACAAGCGTGCCGTCACCGAAAAATATATGGGGCCGATCGTCAAGACGGTCATGACCCGGTGCATCCAATGCACCCGCTGCGTGCGCTTTGCCGAAGAAGTCGCGGGGGTGCCGGAAATCGGCGCCATTTATCGCGGCGAGAATATGCAGATTACCACCTATCTGGAGCATGCCGCCAAAAGCGAGCTTTCGGGTAACGTGGTTGATCTTTGCCCGGTCGGCGCGCTGACGTCCAAGCCTTATGCTTTCGAAGCGCGGCCCTGGGAGCTGAAGAAGACGCACGCGATCGACGTCATGGACGCGGTCGGGACAAACATCCGGCTCGACAGCCGCGGTCGTCAGGTTCTGCGCGCGGTGCCGCGCATCAATGACGACGTGAATGAGGAATGGGCATCCGACAAGACCCGGCACAATGTCGATGGGCTGGTGCGCAAGCGGCTCGACAAGCCGTTCGTCCGCAGGGATGGCAAGTTGGTCGCGGCTACCTGGGAAGAAGCGTTCAAGGCGATTGCGGCGGTGCAGCATGGCGGCAGCGTCGCAGCGATCGCCGGCGACCTGCTCGACTGCGAGACCATGTTTGCCGGCAAGCTGCTGGTGCAGAAGCTGGGCGGCACGATGCTGGAAGGGCGTCAGACCGGCCTTGCCTATGACGTGTCAAGCCTGTCGTCGGTGGTATTCAACACCCCGCTGGCCGATCTGGAAACTGCGGACGTCATCCTGCTGGTCGGCACCAATTTGCGCTGGGAAGCGCCTCTGGTGAACACGCGCATCCGCAAGGCGATCAAACGTGGCGCGACAATATTTGCCGTCGGCCCCGAGGTCGATCTGACCTACAAGGTCGAATGGCTGGGGAATGACGCCTCGCTCCTCGGTAAGCTGCCGGAAGCCGTGGTTGAAGCCTTTGCCAAGGCTGCGCGTCCGACGATGATCGTCGGTGGCGGGGTGCTGGCGAAGGACGGCGCGCATGGCGACACGCTGGCGCTGGTCGATACGCTGGGCCTGATCAAGGATGGCTGGAACGGCTATAACGTCCTGCACTTTGCGGCTTCACGCATGGGCGGGCTGATGCTGGGCTATGCCATGGACGGCGGCATCAAGGCGATGGCGCAAGCCGCGCCCAAGTTGCTTTTTTCGCTGGGCGCTGATGAGGTCGATTATGCGGCGTTCGATGGCAGCTTCAAAGTCTATATCGGCCATCATGGTGACAAGGGCGCGCATGCGGCGGACGTGATTCTGCCTGGTGCAAGCTATGCCGAAAAGGCTGGCACCTATGTCAATCTGGAAGGTCGGGTGCAGCGGGGTGAAAAGGCCGTGTTCGCACCGGGTGACGCGCGCGAAGACTGGTCGATCCTGCGCGCATTATCGGATGTAATGGGGGCGACGCTGCCCTTCGACAGCTTCGAACAATTGCGCGCGGAGATGGCCAAGGCCGTGCCGGCGCTGGGGCAGGAAGGGCTGGTCGATTTCGATTGGTCCGTTCCGAGCCTGCCCAGCGGGGCGACCGGGGAGTTGGGTTCGCCGATCAAGGATTTCTACCTCACCAACGCGATTTGCCGCGCCAGCCCGACGATGCAGCAATGCTCGGCCGAGCTGATCCATGGTGAAAGCTTCGCGGAGGCCGCAGAGTGACCGCCTTTTTCCAAAATATGGGCCTGCCGTTCGAAGGCGCGTGGCTGCTTGCCACCGTCATCGGCATATTGCTGATTGCATTGCCGGTTATGCTGGCGGTTGCGATGTTCATCTACGCCGATCGCAAAATCTGGGCTGCGATGGCGCTGCGGCGCGGGCCGAACGTGGTTGGCCCCTTCGGCGTGCTCCAGTCCTTTGCTGACGGGGCCAAGGTCTTCCTGCAGGAAACCATCATTCCGTCGGCGGCGAACAAGACCCTGTTCCTGATCGCGCCGATCATCACCTTCACGGTCGCGCTGATGGCCTGGGCGGTGGTGCCGTTCCAGGTCGGCGTGGTGCTGGCGGACATAAATGTCGGCCTGCTCTATGTCCTCGCCATCTCCTCGCTTGGGGTTTACGGCGTCGTGTTGTCGGGCTGGGCGTCCAACTCCAAATATCCCTTCTACTCGGCGATCCGCGCCAGCGCGCAGATGATCAGCTATGAAGTCTCGATCGGCTTTATCCTGATCTGCGTCGTGCTGTGGGCCGGCAGCTTCAATCTGACGGCGATCGTGGAAAGCCAGAAGGGCTATTATGGGTTTCTGAACGGCAACGGCTTCAACCCGCTGCTATTCCCCATGGCCATCATGTTCCTGATTTCCGCGATGGCGGAAACGGCGCGTGCGCCTTTCGACCTGACCGAAGCGGAAAGCGAGCTGGTCGCGGGCTATCAGACCGAATATTCGTCGATGGCGTTTGCGCTGTTCTGGCTGGGCGAATATGCCAACGTCATTCTGATGTGTGCGCTCAACGCGGTGCTGTTCTGGGGTGGCTATCTGCCGCCGTTCGATTGGGCGCCGCTTTATTATGTGCCCGGCATCCTCTGGCTGTTCGCCAAGATCCTCTTTTTCTTCTTCGTCTTCTCCTGGGTGAAGGCGACGGTGCCCCGCTACCGTTATGATCAGCTGATGCGGCTGGGCTGGAAAATCTTCCTGCCAACCTCGCTGCTGTTCGTGTTCCTGGTTTCGGGCTTTCTCATGCTGACGCGCTATGGAGGCGCACAATGAGCCTCGGTTACTACGTCAAGTCGTTTACCCTCTGGGAGTTCGTGAAGGCGCACGCCCTGACCTTGAAATATTTTTTCAAGCCAAAGGCGACGATCAACTATCCCTATGAGAAGAACCCGATTTCGCCGCGGTTCCGGGGCGAGCATGCGTTGCGTCGTTACCCCAACGGCGAAGAACGGTGCATCGCGTGCAAGCTGTGCGAAGCGGTCTGTCCGGCGCAGGCCATCACGATCGAGGCGCAGCCGCGCGACGATGGCAGCCGCCGCACGACACGGTATGACATCGACATGACCAAGTGCATCTATTGCGGCTTCTGTCAGGAAGCATGCCCGGTGGACGCAGTCGTGGAAGGTCCGAACTTCGAATTCGCGACCGAAACCCGCGAGGAGCTGATCTACGACAAGGCCAAGCTTCTTGAAAATGGTGACAAGTGGGAACGCGCGATCGCCGCGAACCTTGCCGCCGATGCACCCTATCGTTAAGCCGCGCGCCAAGGGGAATATGATCCTGTGATTCACGTTGTCGCCTTCTATCTGTTCGCCACGATTGTGGTGTGCAGCGGCGCGCTGACGATCCTGTCGCGCAACCCGGTCCATTCGGTCCTGTGGCTGATCCTGGCCTTCTTCAACGCCGCTGGCCTGATGATCTTGCTGGGCGCGGAATTTATCGCGATGCTGCTGGTCATCGTCTATGTCGGCGCCGTCGCGGTGTTGTTCCTGTTCGTCGTCATGATGCTGGACATTGATTTTGCCGAATTGCGCGCAGGCTTCGTGAGCTATCTGCCGTTCGGCCTGCTGGTCGCGCTGGTGCTGTTGGCGGAAATCGTCCTCGGCATTGGCTTGTGGAGCGTCGGTCCGATCGAGCTGGCGCAGCGCGCCGGCCCGGTTAACCCGGAGCTCAGCAATATCCAGGCGATCGGCGCGCTTCTCTATACGCGCTACATCTTCCTGTTCGAAGCGGCGGGCATCGTCCTGCTGGTGGCTATGATCGGCGCTATCGTCCTGACACACCGTGCACGTGGCGGGGTTCGTCCGCAGAATATCGCGCGTCAGAACCAGCGCCGGCCGCAAGATGCCGTGCGCAACGTCAATCAGCCCGTGGGGCAGGGGGTGGAGCTGTGATCGGCCTGCAACATTATCTGGTGGTCAGCGCCATCCTGTTCGTGATGGGGGTGCTGGGCATCTTCATCAACCGCAAGAATGTGATCATCATCCTGATGGCGATCGAGCTGATCCTGCTGAGCGTAAACATCAATCTTGTCGCGTTCAGCGCCTTCCTCGGCGATCTGGTCGGGCAAGTGTTCAGCATGTTCGTGCTGACCGTCGCGGCGGGTGAGGCGGCCATCGGCCTTGCCATCCTCGTCATCTACTTTCGCGGTCGCGGCACCATTGCCGTCGATGACATCAACCAGATGAAGGGCTGAGCCGTTTCATGATCCAGCTTATCGTCCTTCTGCCGCTGCTGGCGGCTGCCATCGCTGGCCTTGGAAACAAGGCGCTTGGCAAGCTGCCGGCCAAGATCGTCACGACCGGCGCGCTGTTCATCGCCTGCGCAATGAGCTGGATGATCTTCGTCCCGTTCGTCGCCGGTCATGCAGAGGCGACCGTTACGCCTCTCTTTACCTGGATCGAAAGCGGCAGCTTCGATGCCCAGTGGGCGCTGCGCGTAGACACGATGACAGCGGTCATGTTGGTGGTCATCACCAGCGTATCCAGTCTCGTCCACCTCTACAGCTGGGGCTATATGGACGAAGAGCCGGATCAGCCGCGCTTCTTCGCCTATCTCTCGCTTTTCACCTTCGCGATGCTGATGCTCGTGACCGCGAACAATCTGCTCCAGATGTTCTTCGGCTGGGAAGGCGTAGGTCTGGCGTCTTATCTTCTCATCGGTTTCTGGTTCCGTAAGCCCAGCGCCAATGCCGCTGCGATTAAAGCCTTCGTCGTCAACCGCGTTGGCGATCTTGGCTTCATGATGGGCATTTTCGGCACCTATCTGGTGTTCAACACGATTTCGATCCCGGAAATCCTTGAGGCTGCGCCGTCAATGGCAGGCTCGACCATCGGGTTCCTGGGCTATCGTTTCGATACCATGACCGTGCTTTGCCTGCTGCTGTTCGTCGGCGCGATGGGCAAGTCGGCGCAGCTCGGCCTGCACACCTGGTTGCCTGACGCGATGGAAGGCCCGACCCCTGTGTCGGCGCTGATCCACGCCGCGACGATGGTGACGGCCGGCGTGTTCATGGTGTGCCGCCTGTCACCGATGTTCGAAACCTCGCCCACAGCGCTTGGCTTCGTAACCTTCGTCGGCGCTGCCACCTGCCTGTTCGCGGCGACGGTGGGCACCGTGCAGACGGACATCAAGCGCGTCATCGCCTATTCGACCTGTTCGCAGCTGGGCTATATGTTCTTCGCGGCGGGCGTCGGCGCTTATGGCGCGGCGATGTTCCATCTCTTCACGCACGCCTTTTTCAAAGCGCTGCTCTTCCTCGGCGCAGGATCGGTCATCCATGCGATGCATCATGAGCAGGACATGCGCTATTATGGCGGCCTGCGCAAAAGCATCCCCATCACCTTCTGGACAATGACACTCGGCACGCTGGCGATCACCGGCGTCGGCATTCCGCTCGTTGGTGTTGGCTTTGCCGGCTTCTATTCGAAGGATGGTATCCTTGAAGCCGCGTTCGCGGCTGGCGGGGCGGGTGTGGGGGCCTATTATGTCGGCGTGTTCGCTGCATTGCTGACCAGCTTCTACAGCTGGCGCCTGGTGTTCCTGACCTTTTTCGGCAAGCCGCGCTGGGCAGCGTCAGAGCATATCCAGCATGCGCTTCATGATGCCCATGGCCATGACGATCATGACACGCATGGCCATGGAGCAGAGCATCACAATGCGCCTGCGCAGGAAGATGCAGGCGATGAGCCGCATGCGCACGGTACCGCCGCGCATGCTTTGCCTGCGGGCACGGGTGGCTATCATCCGCACGAAAGCGGCCTGGTCATGCTGATCCCGTTGGTCGTGCTGAGCCTGGGCGCGGTTTTTGCCGGCTTCGTCTTCCACGACCAGTTCATCGGCGCGGAAGGCGGCATGGAGTTCTGGAACGGGGCGCTCGCCTTTAACAGCCATCTGATGCACGCTGCCCATGAAGTGCCGACCTGGGTGAAGTTCGGCCCGTTCACGGTGATGGCCATCGGGCTGCTGATCGCCTGGCTTGCCTACATCAAGAACACCGATTGGCCGCAGCGCTTCGTGTCGACCTTCGGTGCGCTCTACCAGTTCCTTCTCAATAAATGGTATTTTGACGAGCTGTATCACTTCCTGTTCGTCAGGCCCGCCTTCGCCATCGGCCGCTTCTTCTGGAAGTTCGGGGATGTCGGTTTCATCGACCGCTTTGGCCCCAACGGGCTTGCCGCACTGGTCGTGCAGGGCAACAAAATCACGCGTCGGATTCAGTCCGGCTACCTTTACACCTACGCGCTGGTGATGCTGATTGGCCTCGCCGCAGCCGCAACCTGGGCGATGACACGATAATGGACGGCTTCCCCATCCTTTCCCTGATGATGGCAGTGCCGATGGCGGGGGCCATCGCCTGTCTCTTTGCGGGCGCCAATAGCGCACGCTGGATAGCGCTGATCGCTACGCTGGTCGATCTTGTGCTCGGCATCGCGCTCTGGGCGAATTTCGATCAGGCTGGAACGGCAGCGCAGTGGCAATTTCAGGAATATGCGCCGATTTTCGGGCGCTTTGCCTGGGCGCTCGGCATTGACGGCATTGCGCTGATGCTGATCGTCCTGACCGTCTTCCTGATGCCAATTTGCATCGGCGCAAGCTGGCAGGCGATCCAGAAACGTGTCGGCGAATATATGGCGGCGTTCCTGTTCATGGAGGTGCTGATGATCGGCGTCTTCACGGCACAGGACATCTACCTCTTTTACGTCATGTTCGAAGCCGGCCTCATCCCGATGTACCTTATCATCGGTATCTGGGGGGGCGCGGACCGCATTTACGCGAGCTATAAATTCTTCCTATACACGCTCCTTGGCTCGGTCCTCATGCTGATCGCGATGATGTGGATGGTGCATGAAGCGGGCACGACCGAAATTCCCGCGTTGATGGCCTATAATTTTGCGCCAGAGGCGCAGACCTGGCTGTTCCTGGCCTTCTTCGCCAGCTTTGCGGTCAAGATGCCGATGTGGCCCGTCCACACCTGGCTGCCTGACGCCCACGTTCAGGCACCCACCGCAGGGTCGGTGATCCTGGCGGGTGTGCTGCTGAAAATGGGGGGCTATGGCTTCATCCGTTTCTCGTTGCCGATGTTCCCGGAAGCCTCGGCACAGCTCGCCTGGCTGATTTGGGGCCTGTCGATGGTCGCGGTGGTCTACACCAGCCTGGTTGCGCTGGTTCAGAGTGATATGAAGAAGCTGATCGCCTATTCCTCGGTTGCGCATATGGCGATCGTCACGGTCGGGCTGTTCGCCTTCAATCAGGCCGGGATCGAAGGCGCGATGATGGTCATGCTGGGCCATGGCCTGGTGTCGGGCGCGCTGTTCCTGTGTGTCGGCGTGATTTACGATCGCCTGCACACGCGAGAGATCAACCGATATGGTGGCCTCAGCATCAACATGCCCAAATATGCGGTGTTGTTCCTTCTGTTCACCATGGCGTCGGTCGGCTTGCCCGGCACGTCCAACTTCGTCGGCGAATTTTTGTCGCTGATGGGAATTTACCAGGCATCCAGCTGGGTGGCGCTGGTTTGCACCACGGGTATCATTTTGGGCGCGGCCTACATGCTCTATTTGTATCGGCGGATCGCTTATGGCGAACAGGTCAATGCCGATGCAGCAGTCATGCCTGACCTGTCCGTGCGCGAAATTGCCCTGCTGGCGCCAATCGCGGCGGCGGTGCTGTGGATGGGCGTCTATCCCGAAAGTTTCCTCGCTCCAATGCGGTCCGATATTCGCGCGCTCGAAGCGCGCCTCGCTCCTGCGGCACCCGCAGGTGATTCCCATATCAAGATGGGCGCGGCGAAGCCGGCTGGCGGCGCCACCCATGAAGAAGCAAGCGCGCACGGGGAGGCGCACTGATGATTGAATCCGCTTCCCTTCTGGCGGTCGCGCCGGAACTGGTCCTGACCGTCGGTGGTCTCGCTCTGATGCTGGTGGCCGCCTGGGGCGGCGAAGCGAGCAGCCGCGTCGTGAACTGGCTGGCCGTCCTGACACTGGCGCTGGCTGGCGTTGCCTTGTCGACCTCGCTCGCCAATGGCCCTGTTGCCTTCGATGGGTTGGTGCGGGCAGACGCCTTCTCGGCGTTTGCCAAGGGCATGATCTACGCCGCCGCTGCTGCCGCCATTCTTCTCGCCCCCCGCTATTTCCAGACGGACGGCAGGGAACGGCCCGAATATCCGGTGCTGATCCTGTTCAGCGCCATCGGCATGGGCATGATGGTGTCGGCAGGCGACCTGTTGACCCTTTATGTCGGCCTCGAAATGCAGAGCCTTGCAGCCTATGTGCTGGCAAGCTTCATGCGCCAGGACGCACGATCGTCCGAAGCGGGCCTCAAATATTTCGTGCTGGGGTCGCTGGCGAGCGGAATCCTGCTCTACGGTTCGGCGCTGCTGTACGGTTTTACCGGCACGACGGCGTTTGACGGCATTGCCGTGGCCATGGGTGACGGCGTATCGAATGGCGAGCTGTTCGGCATGGTGTTCCTGCTGGCGGGCTTGGCTTTCAAGATGAGCGCGGTGCCGTTCCATATGTGGACCCCCGACGTCTATGAGGGCGCCCCAACCCCTGTGACGACTTTCTTCGGCAGCGCTCCCAAAGTCGCGGCTATGGCGCTTGCGGTTCGGGTCGCGATCGAAGCGCTCGGTCCTGCGGGGCTGGACTGGCAGCAGATCGTAATTTTCGTCGCGCTGGCGTCTATCATCCTGGGTGCGGTCGCGGCTATTGGTCAGACCAATATCAAGCGTCTGATGGCCTATTCATCGATCAACAATGTCGGCTTCGCGCTGATCGGCCTTGCCGCTGGCACGCCCGCTGGTGTCGCCGCAACCATGAGTTACATGGCCATCTATGTCGTCATGACGATCGGTGCTTTCGCCTGCATCCTGCAAATGCGGGACGCAGATGGCCGCCCGGTCGAAAGCATCGCCAGCCTTGCCGGACTGTCGCAGTCGCGCAAGGGTCTGGCTGCGGCGTTCGCCATCTTCATGTTCTCGATGGCCGGCATCCCGCCGCTCTTTGGCTTCTGGGCGAAGTTCCTGGTGTTCGATGCCGCGGTCGCTGCGGATCTGACTGCGCTTGCCGCCTTCGGCATCGCTGCCTCGGTGATCGGTGCTTTCTATTGTCTCAAGATCATCAAGACGATCTATTTTGACGAGCCGGCCGCAGCCTATGAAGCCAAGGGCGGAATGGTCGAAAATGTCATCCTCACCGCCTGTGCGGTGGTCATCGTCTTTGGGTATCTGCTAAACCCGGCACTCGACGCGGTCAGCGCGGCTGCTGCCGCGTCACTCTTCTGACACTGATCCGCTTCGTAGCCGAAACCGGCTCCACCAATGCCGACATGCTGGCATTGGCGGAGCAGGGCGCGCCCGAGGGCAGTTGGCTCCGCGCCGGCAGGCAGACCGGCGGTCGCGGGCGGATGGGTCGACATTGGGAAAGCCCGGCAGGCAACCTTCATTCTTCCACATTGGTCAGAGTGCGGGCTGGTGATCCGCCCGCGCATACATTGGCGCTCGTCGCCGCCAATGCAGTTCACGCGCTGATTGCGCCCCTGTGCGTCGGCAATGCCCGGATCAAATGGCCCAACGACATATTGGTCGACGGCGCAAAGATCGCCGGTATCCTGCTGGAGCGGGCGGGCGACGCCGTCATTGCCGGCATCGGCGTCAACGTGACCGGTCATCCCGAAGATCTGGATCGGCCCGTCACCAGTTTGAAAGCGCAAGGTGCCATCGAAGCCGATGCAGGCGCGTTGCTGGAACGCCTCGCCGCGTTGTTTACCCATTGGCTTGCGGTATGGCGCGCGCAGGGGTTGGAGCCGGTCCGGGCACACTGGCTGCTCAACGCCCATCCACGAGGGACCGCCATGCGCGTGCTGCAGCCAGATGGCGAGCAGGTGGAAGGGGCTTTCGACACGCTGGATCAACAGGGCATGTTGATCCTTCGCTTGGCGGATGGCCAGAGCCGTGCCATTCACGCGGGCGACATCATCCTCAACTGAAGGGTCGGATCATGCTTCTCGCGATCGACGCGGGTAATACCAATGTCGTTTTCGCCTTGCTGGAAGCAGGGACGATCCGCGCGCGGTGGCGGATTGCGACTGATCCACGCCGCACGGCCGATGAATATGCCGTATGGCTGAACCAGCTTTTGATGCTGGAAGGCTTCACCATTGCTGATGTCAGCGCAGTAATTATCGCCACCGTGGTGCCGCGGGCGTTGCACAATCTGCAAGTGCTGGCGGACAAATATTTCAAGACATCGGCGCTGCTTGCCGGTCAAGGCGCGGTGCAATGGGGTATCCCTCTGGACGTGGCGGAGCCAGCATCCGTCGGAGCGGACCGGGTTGTAAACGCCATTGCCGCCCACCATCTTTATCCCGAGGATTTGATCGTTATCGATTTCGGCACTGCCACCACGTTTGACGTCGTTGATTATACCGGCGCCTATAAGGGCGGCATTATTGCGCCTGGCATCAACCTGTCGCTCGATGCGCTGGTCGCCGCAGCAGCCAAGCTGCCCAAGATCGCCATTGCGCCGCCCGAAAGCCGTTCCGTGATCGGCCGCACCACCGAAGCGCAGATGCATATCGGCGTTTTCTGGGGTTATGTGGCGATGATGGAAGGGCTGGTCGCGCGCATTCGCGCGGAAATCGGCCGGCCTGCCAAAGTGATTTCAACCGGGGGCCTTGCCGTCCTCTTTAATGACAATAGCGATATTTTCGATGCGATTGCGCCGGACCTGACAATTCAGGGCTTGGCGCTGTTGTACGAGCGGAGTTTGAATAGAGAATGACACCTGGAAATGAGCTGCTCTTCCTGGCCCTTGGCGGGTCGGGCGAGATCGGCATGAACGTGAATCTATATGGCTGCCAAGGCAAATGGGTGATGGTCGATCTTGGCCTCACTTTCGCTGACCCCGCCTATCCGGGCGTGGAACTGATCCTGCCGGACCTAAGCTTTATCGAGGACCGACGCGACGACCTCCTCGGCATCGTGCTTACCCATGGGCATGAGGATCATATCGGCGCGATCCCTTATCTGGCCGCGGACCTTGGTGTGCCGCTCTACGCGACGCCCTTCACGGCCGGCCTCATCCGGTTGAAGCTTGAGGAAGAGGGCCTGACCAACGATGTCGAACTCAACGTCATCGATAATGAGGGCAGCTTCGCTCTTGGTCCCTTCGGATTTCGTTATGTCCCGCTGGCGCACTCCATTCCAGAGGGCAATGCGGTACTGATCGACACGCCATATGGGCGCATATTCCACACCGGAGACTGGAAGTTGGATGAACGCCCGCTTCTGGGCCAACCGTCCACGCCTGAAGAATTGTCGGCGATCGGTGATGAAGGGGTATTGGCGCTGGTGTGCGATAGCACCAATGTGTTCAATGCAGAGGCGAGCGGATCCGAAGGCGATGTGCGCGAAGGCCTGATGCAGACCGTCGCCAGCGCAAAGGGGCGCGTGCTGGTGACGACCTTCGCCTCCAATGCTGCTCGTTTGCAGACTTTGGGCGAAGTCGCCAACGCGACGGGGCGCAAATTGTGCGTCGCCGGCCGTTCGCTGGACCGGATCATTGGGACCGCGAAGGCCGCGGGCTATCTTAAGGATTTTCCGCCGACGGTCGATTGGGACGACGTGATGGCCTTGCCGCGCAGCGAGGTGATGATCATAGCGACAGGCGGGCAGGGGGAGGCCCGCGCGGCGCTGTCACGCATTGCCTTCAACAGCCATCCGATCAAACTGGCCGAAGGCGACATGGTTGTCTTTTCTTCCAAGCAGATACCTGGAAACGAGATTGCGATCGGGCGCATTCAGAATGCACTGGCTACGGCTGGCGTGTTGATGGTCACCGATCGCCAGGCCGAGGTTCATGTGTCCGGCCATCCCGGCCGACCGGAACTGGAAGCTATGTATCGCTGGATTCGGCCGGACATTCTCCTGCCGGTGCATGGTGAGCGCCGGCATATGGCGGAACAGGCGCGGCTGGGGCTGGCAAATGGCATTCGCCATGCACCGGTTCAATCCAATGGCGATTTGCTGCGGCTGGCTCCCGGGGCGCCGGAAATCATTGGCCATCAGGAAACCGGGCGATTGGTCTTGGATGGCGACGTCATCCTGCCGGCGGATGGGACGACGATCAACGAGCGTCGCAAGCTGGGTCTTCACGGTCAGATCAGCGTCGCTGTCGCCATTGATCGCAAGGGGAAGCTGATCGGGACCCCGGCATTGCGCACGCAGGGCGTGCCGGTCGAAGAGGATAAGGCGGCTTTCCTGGAAGAAGCTGCGCAAGAGGTCGGATCGGTTATCGCCAAGGGCTCACAGGAGGACGAGGCCCTGAGAGAGCGCGTCCGTCTGGCCGTTCGACGCACGGCGACGCGCTGGACAGGCAAAAAGCCTTTGGTGGACGTGCTCCTCATTCGCGCCTAATCAGGCCACATGAACTGGTACGCGATTTTCGCCATTTATTTTTTGATGTGGGTCATATGCGCCTTCGTCATGCTGCCTTTCGGACTGCGCACGCCCGACGAAACGGGTGAGGCGCTGCTCCGGGGGCAGGCGGACAGTGCGCCCAGCAATTTCCGCCCAGGAATAGTGGTGCTCCGCGCCACGATCTTATCGGCCTTTTTATTCGGTCTTTATTATCTGAATTATACCCAAGGTTGGGTCACGATCGACATGGTTCCGGGGTACCGCTCCGCCTCATCGTAGCGGGTGGCCGCAGCGGCTGAGGCGGGGGAAGGCAACAGATCCGTCGCAAGGGGCAGCGCCCTATAGTCGAGTTCGACGCCAAATGGCGTCTGCCGGTGGTGCTATATCTTCCAGACAACAGCCTCTGCGAAGGCGGGGCAGTATCTTCGTGGCGACACGTTCGCTCATGCCCTTTGGTTCGAGCCGTAGCGACCGTGATGTCGTCAATGGCGGCCTCAGCGCGATAACCGATCCTTATTGCCGGAGCCGCTCTATCGCCTGCGCAAGGGCGACGTAGAGCTTGCCCATGTCCGATGACAGGATCGCAACGCCCAGCGCGTTGCCATCGCGTGAGGACAGGATCACGCGCAACATGGCTTCGAAGTCATGGATATAGCGGTTCACATGATCGCGAAATTCCGCATCGTCGTCATAATGCAGGGCTATCTCACGCGATTCCCCGGCATCAAGCAGTTTGACGGCGCGGCGGGTGAATACGCCACGGTCGCCCTTGAGATAGGCCGACCAAGCGGAATCGGTGACATCGTTCGACAATATCTTGGCGACATCGATCGCGGTGCTGTTGAGCGACTCGATCAGCAAGGCCGAACGGCGGGCGAAGTGATCGCGATCACGTTCTTCCGTCGCATGTCTGGCTTCTTCGATGCGCTGATCGATGCTGGCACTGGTGTCGGCAATCGTCAGGAGCTGGCGGGTCAGCCGTTCCGATGCCTGTTGTGCAGCCTTCACCGCTTCATCGGCAACCTGAGCTATCTGGGCGATCTGGGCGGTCACCTTCTCACTGATGACGCCTTCAACGGCCTGCTCGCTGGCATCTGCCAATTGTTTGGCGGCATCCGGAATGACCCGTCCAAGCGCCTGACGGGCCCGCTCGGCTGCTTGTTCAGCGGTGTCCTTGACGCGCAGAAGCGCTGTCACGAGGAGGGGACCTGCGCCTTCGGTAATGCGGCTTGCATCCTGATGTGCCGCATCCAGCGCCGCGCGCAACCGGTCTATAAGGTCACGATTGGCTTCCAATCCACCCTGTGTGCTTTCGAGCCATTCGGTAAGGCGCGCACCCTGACCACGCAACAAGGCTTCCGCCTCCTCGGCACGACCGACCAGGGCTTGGGAAATGGCCTCCAATCGTTCCATCTCCGGCGCGGTGTCGCCCAGCAGACTGCGGCTCTGCTCCATCCTGCTGTCGAACCGGTCCAGCGCGGCGGGATAAGTTTCGTCCAGTTCGCGAACGCTCGCGTCGAGCGCAACCATCAGCGTCTCTGCGTTGCCGATCAGCCGGTCCGCAGTCGCGCCGCCAGCATTCAGCGCCTCATCGATTCGTCGGGTTTCCGCCGTCAGTCGTTCCAGCGCCCCGGTCAGCCTCTGGTTCCTGGCCATTGCTGACTGTTCCAGAGCCTCGAACCGCGTTTCCGCCGCACTCGCGCTGTCCTGCAATTCGACATGAAGGCTGGTGAGCAGAGTGCGCTGCCCTTCAACCATGTCGTTAATCTGATGCAGACGGCCTTCAACATCACCGATCGCGTCGGTCAGGCCCACCACGGTTTCGTTGCCGATCATGTCCAGATGGGTGCGCGAACGGGAAATGAGATCGGTGAGCGCGTCCGACTGGAAGCTCAACCTGCCATCAGTGAGTGCCAGCGCCTCCTGCGCCTGATCGAGCGCCGCGCCCAGCCGGCCCCGCAAATCCTGCTCGATATGATCCATGTCGCGGGCCAACGCGGCGAGCGCCTGTTCGCTGCTGGCGTCAATGCCTGTCTGCGCGGCCGCCACCAACGCCGTTAGCGAATCGGCGCGCCGGGTCAGACTCTCGTCGATCGTCGAGAGCGTCTGTCGTGTTCTTTGCGCCACTGCGCTCAAGCGCTCGTCGATTACTGCTTGGGTTGTTTCCAGATCATCCAACAGAGCGGTGCGGACCTGTTCGCTGGTGCGGGCGAGCCCGTCCTGCGCGCCTTCGATTAGCTGCGAGAGCGCCGCACACTGGTCTTCCAGCTGCGCCCGGCTGTGGTCCATCGCCAGACGCGCACCCGTGGCGGTTGCCTCGATCCGATTTGCGGCGATGTCCGCCATGCCCGACACTTCGTCGCTGGATGCGCGGGTGGCTTCCTGCAGCTGGCTTAGCTGGCTGGTCAGGCTCTTGGTGGCGGCCAGCATGCGCGCGCGCGCGTCGTCAGACAATTCGGTGAGCCCGTGTAGCCGCGTTTCCAGCGTATCGATTCGCTCGCCCAGAGCGTGACCATTGTCCATGATCTGCGCGGCGATGCGCGCGCTACCCTCCTCAAGGGTCGGGATGGATGCGATCAGCGCCTCCATCCGATTGAGAAGGGCTGCGCCGGCGTGCTCGGCTGCCTCGGCGCGATCTGCTGTCACTTGCGCACGGCTTGCAATCAGCTCAGCCGACGCTTCCATATTGCTGCTCGCAGCGGCACCATAGCTGTCGAGCAGTTCGGCCTGATCCTGCATCGTCCGGCGCGCCGATTCCAGCTGGGTCACAATATGACCAAGGCGCAATTCCAGCAGATCGGCTTCTGCGCGCATTGCGCGCGCCGTATCGCGATAGCGCCGCGATTCCGTCCTGCTGTTCCTCATCACCAACATATAGACAACGCACAACAGGATGAGGGGCACGGCCATGGTGGCAACCGCTTGGCTCCACCCAGCCGGGCCGGCGCGCAACTGGCCAGAGACCATCACGCTCCAGCCCGCAAAAACAATCCAAGCCAGCGCCAGAATGGCAAGCGCGGCCGTGACCGGGCGCGTCCATTTAGCGTCTCGATCATTGGTCGCTGGCGCCTCGTCAATGTCCATGACGGCCTGTTTCAACAACAAGATGTCATCGGATTGCGCCTGTGATTCCGTCGCGATCGGTTCATCGCGCCAAAAATCGACGATTGTGCTGCCCCCTGTCATTTCACCACCTTAACAGCTTTTGCGCGCGGGCAAATGCCCCGTTACCAAAACTTAACGCAAGCCAGATAGCGTTGGTCGCCATGTCCTATGATCCTGGCGCTCTCGATGCGGCATTGGCCGCCGCCGTTGGCGACGATACCGCGCTTATCGCGGATTTGCGTGTCGCGTTCCTGGAAAGCGCCAGCCGCCAGATAGATTTGCTGGGCAGGGCGCGTTGCGATGCCAACTGGCATCTGGCTGCCTGGCGGCTGAAAGGCCTGGCGGCAAGCTTTGGCCTCACATCCCTGATGGCACTGGCGGAAGAAGCGGCACAGTCGGCCCCCGGCGATCCGAAAATCCTGCGTCGGCTTCAGGCGACGCTCGATACCTTGGCTCGCGACTGATACCGGGCTTGCGTCCGTTGCTTGCGCTTGCGAAAAGGTAGTCAGTCAAGAACGGGTCGTCGTCATTACATCATGAGTTTCGCCGCAATTTTGAGCGCCAGTCGCGCACCCGCCGATTCGTCGGGGGGCCTGCGCGCCTGTCTGCATTTCGCGGGGCAGACGCTGGTCGAATATCAGGCGCGTCAGGCCGTGCGTGCTGGGGCGGACCGGATTTTCGTAATGGTCAGCGTTATCACGCCTGCCCTGTCGCAGGCGGTCGATCGTTTGAGTGCGGACGGGATCGCTGTCGCGCTGGTCCGGGATATGGTGTCGATGGTGCGTGACGCGCCGCGCGATGCGGACGTCTTGCTGATCGCGGACGGCGCGATCGTCAGCCAGGCGCATGTCGATCATCTGGGTTCGGCGATGGGCGATACATTGCTGGTCGCCGACGATTCCCGCGCAAGCGCCCCATTGGAAAGGATCGACGCCGGTCAGCGCTGGGCCGGCTTGGCGCGCATAAGTCCTGCCCTTTTGTTCGGAACGCTCGACATGATCGGCGACTGGGACCTGGCGTTGACGCTGGTCCGGAGCGCGGTTCAGAAGGGCGCGCGTAGGATCACCGTGCCAGAGGCTGACTTGCTCGAAGGCAGGGCGGCCATGGTCGAAAGCCAGCAACAAGCCGATCTTGTCGCGCAGGCCATAACCTCTGCAGGGGCCGATCGCGCCTATGACAGGGGCGGCCTGGAACATTATGTTCTTGCGCCGTTGGCACGATCCATCGGCGGAGCCCTGATGCGGCTGCAAGTGCCCGCCTTTCAGGTGCGTATTGGCGCGATGGCGCTCGCGGCAATCGCTCTTGTTCCCATTGAGCTATCCTGGGTTCTGCCGGGTTTTTGCCTGATGCTGGTTGCCATCCTGCTGTGCGATTCCGCCGATCGTCTGGACGAACTGGCATTGCGCCCGCCCCCGCGAGGGTGGACTGCCTTCGTCGCGCCTGCCTTGACCCTCATCGGTATCGCTCTCGCTGGCGAAAGTGCGGTCGCATTTGATCTAGCCATGTTGGTGATGCTGCTCACGCTGGCGGTTCGCTGGCGACGGTTGGGAGGGGTAATGCCCTGGATGGTTTTTACGCCAGCGACACTTCTGGTCTTGTTGATTATCGGGGGTGCGCTGGGCTTCATGCAGGAAGCCTACCGCTTAGGAATGCTTGCCGCCATCGCATCAGCAGGCGCGCTTATCCTGCGGCGGCCAGCCTGAATTTTTCCTCGCACGGTTTAGTGCATTTTAACGACGTGCATTTATGGTTGTGGTCATGAGCGGCCCGTCCACTATTTTGCGCGCCAGGTTGTCGGCGGACGGGAGGCTGCTGAGCGCCGATGCGGCGCTGTTAGCGTTGCAGAAGGAAGCTGGAGGCGACCTTGGAACGCCGATCGCCGTGCCGCAACTCGCCGCGATCGCTCGCCTGACCCATCGTATGGGTGCGGCGGTGTCCCGTCCGGTCATCGCGGCGGCCGAGCGGGGATTGATTGATATGTGGGTGAGGGCGCGCCCGGATGGGGGCGGCGTCGCACTGGCCATTATTGATTGGTACGAGCGTCCGATTGAAGGCGATTCCACTGAAACATTGCGGCGAGAGGCTGATCTGGCCGCTCTGGCGGAAGGATGGGCCTGGCAAATCGATACGGAATTGCGGTTCGAAATGATAGCGGCGGGACATGGACCTCAAGGGGTCCTGCCGGCGGCTCCACCCGTGCCCGGCTCACGCTTTGCCGGTTTTTTCGAACTGCGTGCGGAGGACGACGGGGATCTGCCGATGCTGCGCGGGATCGCACAGCGTCGGGCGTTTCGTCATCAGGTGGCGGCCCAGGCGAGCGACCCCGGACGGCTGTTTCAGTTGTCCGGCTATCCCTTGTTCGATCTGGCCGGGCAATTGATCGGATATCGCGGCTCGGCTTTCCCCTTGGATCAGATGATATTGGCGCCGTTGGGACGGGAGCCCGAGGTCACGCTCTACCCAGCGGACTTCGGCAAGCGCCTTGACCGGTCCCTGCGCCAGCCGCTCGGACGCATCATCGCCAATGCGGACACGATCAGCGCCCAGATGGGAGGACCCCTACGGGCCGATTATGCCGGCTATGCCGATGACATTGCATCGGCGGGTCGGCATCTCATGGCGTTGATCGACGACCTGGCCGATCTTCAGGCGATCGATCGCCCGGATTTCTCTGTCACACTGGAAGAGGTGGACCTGGCTGACCTTGGCCGACGCGCTGCCGGCTTGCTTCGCGTGAAGGCCCTGGATCGACAGATCCTGATCGTTCCGCCCCCTGAGGATGCGAGTGCGACGGCCACGGGCGAATTCCGGCGGGTCCTGCAAATATTGGTTAACCTGATCAGCAACGCGGTCCGTTATTCCCCCCAGGGCAGCATGGTGCGCGTCGTCACCGAACAGGCGCGCGGGCAAGCACGGATCATGGTGATCGATCAAGGCAGTGGCGTTGCAATCGCGGACCGCGAGCGCATTTTTGATAAGTTCGAGCGGCTGGGGCGCGATGACGCTGGCGGTAGCGGGCTTGGCCTCTACATTTCGCGCCGCCTGGCGCGGGCCATGGGGGGCGATATCGAAATCGGCGGCGCGGTCGGGGAAGGCGCGCGCTTCATCCTCAGCCTGCCGGCGCGTACCTAGCCCTCCTACGCGCTACCGCCCCAAAGAAAACGGCGCCCGAAACGGGCGCCGTTTGTTTTCGATGATGATCCGGCTTAGCGCTTGTCGACCGGCACATAATCGCGCTGCGTTGGCCCGGTATAGAGCTGGCGAGGACGGCCGATCTTCTGCGCGGGATCGGAAATCATTTCGTTCCACTGCGCGACCCAACCGACGGTGCGAGCCAGCGCAAAGAGCACGGTGAACATTTCGGTCGGGAAGCCGATCGCGGAGAGAATGACGCCCGAATAGAAGTCGACATTCGGGTAGAGCTTCTTCTCGATGAAATAGGGGTCGTTGAGCGCGATCTGCTCCAGTTCCTTTGCGACATCGAAGATAGGATCGTCGACACCCAGCTTTTCCAGCACGTCCTTGGCCGTCTTCTGCATCACGGTCGCGCGCGGATCGTAATTCTTATAGACGCGATGGCCAAAGCCCATCAGGCGGAACGGATCGTCCTTATTCTTGGCGCGTGCGATATATTCGGGAATGCGGTCCACCGTGCCGATTTGGCGCAGCATGTTGAGCGCCGCTTCATTGGCACCACCATGCGCAGGCCCCCACAGACAGGCGATGCCCGCCGCGATGCAGGCAAAGGGATTGGCACCCGACGAGCCGGCAAGCCGCACGGTCGACGTCGACGCATTCTGCTCATGATCGGCGTGCAAGATGAAGATCTTGTCCATCGCATCGACGATGACCGGATCGACCTCATATTCTTCCGCCGGGACTGAAAAGGTCATGCGCAGGAAGTTTGCAGTGTAGCTGAGGTCGTTACGCGGATAGACGAAAGGCTGGCCGACCGAATATTTATAGGCCATCGCCGCGATCGTCGGCATCTTGGCAATCAGGCGGTGGCTGGCAATCCGGCGCTGTTCCGGATCATTAATGTCTGTCGAGTCGTGATAGAATGCCGACAGCGCGCCCACGACACCGCACATGATCGCCATCGGATGCGCGTCCCGGCGGAAGCCGCGATAGAAGGTCGTCAGCTGTTCGTGGATCATGGTATGGCGCGTGATCGTGTGCGTGAACTCGTCCAGTTCCTTGGCCGAAGGCAGTTCGCCGTTCAGCAGGAGGTAGCTTACTTCCATGAAGCTGGACTGTTCGGCAAGCTGCCCGATCGGATAGCCGCGATGCAGCAGCACGCCTTCGTCGCCGTCGATATAGGTCAGGCCAGAATCACAGCTGGCTGTCGAGGTAAAGCCCGGATCATAGGTGAACATGCCGGTATTGGCGTAAAGCTTGCGAACGTCGATGACCTGGGGACCCATGGTGCCATCCATGATGGCATAGTCCTGGGCGTCGCTGCCCATTGTCAAAATGGCCTTATTATCCGACATGTTTTTCTCCTTGAGTGCCATCAACTGGCCGCAGCGTGCCCGGCTGCGATCAGTCGATCCAAGCTTTCTTCTCTCCCCAAAAGGAAGAGGACGTCAAAAATGCCCGGCGAGACGGTACGGCCGGTAAGCGCAGCGCGCAGCGGCTGCGCCACCTTGCCAAGCCCCAGGCCAGCATCCTCTGCCACGCGGCGTATCACGTCCTCGATCGCTTCGACCGTCCAGGACGGAACGGTCCGCAGAGCGTCGGCTGTCTTTATCAGCAGCGCACGCGCGGGTTCATCTAGCAGAGCCGTAGCCTTCTCGTCAAAGTCGAGCGGGCGAGATTTGAACAGGAACTCGGCCCCTTCCGCAATTTCATTTAGGGTTTTGGCTCGAGGCTTGAGCGATCCCATCGCCTGCCGCAAAATATCGGCTTGGGCAGGTGCAAGGCGTGTATCCAGACGCGATTCGACGCGGGGCGCGACGAGCGCCGCAAGCCGAACATCCTCAGCCTCCCGCAGATAATGGCCGTTCAGATTTTCCAGTTTCTTGATGTCAAAACGCGAAGGCGACCGACCGACGCCATCGATGTCAAACAATTCGATCGCGCGGTCGAGCGAGATAAGTTCTTCGTCGCCATGCCCCCAGCCAAGCCGCAACAGATAGTTGAGCACTGCTTCGGGCAGCATCCCCATTTCGTCGCGATAGGCGTCTACGCCGAGCGCACCGTGCCTCTTGGACAACTTTGCGCCATCCGACCCGTGAATGAGCGGGATATGCGCGTAAACCGGCTCATCCCATCCAGTTTCGATCTGGGCCATCGCCTTGATGATCGTTAGTTGGCGAAAGGCATTATTGAGGTGATCATCGCCACGGATGACATGCGTCACACCCATATCGCGATCGTCGACGACGACGGCCAGCATATAGGTGGGCGTTCCGTCCGATCGTAACAGGATCATATCGTCCAGTTCGGCATTCTGCACGACCACACGGCCCTGAACGGCGTCTTCAACGACCGTCTCGCCTTCGCGCGGCGCCTTGATACGGATGACGTAGGGTGCGCCTTCGGGTGCTTCGCCGGGATCGCGATCCCTCCAGCGGCCATCATAGCGCATAGGCAGCTTTGCGGCCCGCTGCTGTTCGCGCAATTCGGCGAGTTCTTCGGGGGTCGCAAAACATTTATAGGCGTGGCCCGCGGCGAGTAACTGTGCGGCAACTTCGGCATGGCGCGGGGTCCGTTCGAACTGAAAGACCGCCGGTTCATCACCGCCAAGACCAAGCCAGTCCAACCCATCGAAGATGGCTGCAACGGCAGCCTCGGTAGAACGGGCGCGGTCGGTATCCTCAATCCGCAGCAGGAACTTGCCGCCATGATGGCGGGCGAACAGCCAGTTGAACAGAGCGGTCCGTGCGCCGCCAATATGCAAATAACCCGTGGGGGACGGGGCGAAACGGGTCACCACCTGCTTGCTTTTTCCCGTTGCGCTCGCCGTCATATTCTTTGACATTCGCCTTATCTGATCCATGAATTCGACGCCCCCTAGCATGGCTTTTGAGCCACGACAAACCTCCTGTCGCGGGCGGCTCAAGACACGCGCAATGCTGATTTTTTCAGCGCTCGAAACATGGCTGGAAACGGAACGCGAGCAGGTTGGGCTTTGGGCGCCTGTCGGGCTCGGCGCAGGCATCGTTGCCTGGTTCTGGCTGCTCGATCCTGCACAGTGGCTTGCCTTTTGCTGCTTCGCGCTGGGTGTCGCGGCGCTGGCTGCTTTGTCGCCCGGATCGGGACGGTTGCGCCATGTCGTGATGGCTGGGGCCTTGCTGGCGACGATCGGCTGCCTTTTGATATGGGGGAAGGCGACGTTGCTGGGGCAACCGCCGCTGGGGCGCGCGACCTTCGTCGAGATGACCGCGGAAGTTCGGTCCGTTCGGCCGGTGCCCGCGCGGAATATAGTGCGCGCCATGTTGCGGCCGATCGATGCGCCTGGCTTGCCTGCCACGGTGCGCGTCAACATTCCGTCCGAGGATGTTCCCAAGGGTCTGGGCGAGGGCGCTGTTATACGGTTTCGCACCCGCCTGATGCCACCAGCGCCGCCCGGCGTGCCGGGCGCATACGATTTCGCGGCGCGAGCCTATTTCCAGGGTATTGGCGCGACGGGAAAGGCGTTGAGGCCGATCAGGGTGCTGGCGCCGACGCGCGAAACTCCACCGCTACGCGCACGGTTGTTTGCACATATAGTGGATCAGGTCGAAGGGCCGGCTGAAGGCATAGCTGCGGCGCTAGCCACCGGCGATCAGGGGGCGATCAGTGATGCCGATGCCGAAGCGATGCGGCGTAGCGGCCTCGCGCATCTGCTGTCGATCAGTGGCTTGCATGTCACCGCATTGATCGGCGCGGCGATTTTCCTCTTGATGCGGGTGATGGCGCTTAGCCGCAGGGCCGCGCTCGACTGGCCGCTCATGCTGATCGCAGCGGGTGGGGGCGCCTTGGTTGGTATCGGTTATACCTGGCTGACCGGCGCCGAGGTGCCTACGGTGAGATCCTGTATTGCCGCCCTGCTTGTTCTGGGCGGGCTCGCGTTGGGCCGCGACGCGATCACACTGCGGCTGGTGGCCACGGGCGCGCTGATCGTCCTGTTCCTCTGGCCGGAATCGCTCGTCGGACCGAGTTTTCAAATGAGTTTCGCGGCGGTGACGGCGATCGTCGCATTGGCTGAGCATCCTCGATTTCGCGCCTTCGCCGCCGCACGAGAAGAGAATTGGTCGTGGAAACTGACGCGGGCGTTGGCGGTGACGCTGGCGACGGGGCTGGTCGTTGAATTGGTGTTGATGCCGATTGCTTTGTTTCATTTTCACAAGGCCGGCCTGCTGGGGGCGTTTGCCAATCTGATCGCCATTCCGCTCACGACCTTTGTCGTCATGCCATTGGAGGTGCTGGCGCTGCTGTTCGACCTGGTCGGACTGGGCGCGCCCTTCTGGTGGCTGACGGGCCATGCGCTCGATCTGTTGCTGGCCGTTGCCCATGGAGTGGCCGCAAGCCCCTTGGCGACGCTGCTGGCGCCGGCCATGCGACCGGTGCTGTTTGCCTTGGTCATCGTCGGGCTGCTCTGGTGCCTCCTCTGGCGCACGCGATGGAGATGGCTTGGTTTGCCGCCGGTCCTTGTCGGCGTCGCTTTGGTGCTGGTCGCGGCCCCGCCCGATCTGCTGGTGACGGGGGATGGGCGTCATGTTGCGGTCCGATCCGGGAGCGGCATGGCGATCCTGCGCGATCGGGCGGGGGACTATGTTCGTGATACGCTGTCGGAAAGCGCCGGTTACGAAGGCGACCTCAGCGCTATTGCGGACCTGCCGATGGCGCGTTGTTCTACTGACCTTTGCGCCCTGGACATGCACGATCCGGCTGGGCGGACATGGCGTTTGCTGCTGACGCGCAGTGACATGCTGATCGACCGGCCGGCCTTTGCACCGGCTTGCGCACGCGCTGATATCGTGATCAGCGATCGTCGCCTTCCGCTATGGTGCCGCCCGCGCTGGTTGCGAATCGACCGCCAGCTCCTAGCGCGAACGGGTGGCCTGTCGATCAGCCTGGAAGAAGGCGAAGTTCACACCGTTCATCGGCCAGGCGATGCGCATCCCTGGATCGTCAAGTCCCGGATGCGAAAACGCCGTCCTTCCCGTCAGTTATAGCGGCGCAACAGGCCCGCGAGCTTGCCCTGAATACGCACCTGACGCGGATCGTAAACCTGCGGTTCGTAAGCCGGGTTTGCCGGGTCCAGCCGCACCCGCGCACCGTCGCGTCGGAAATATTTGAGCGTGGCTTCATTGTCGTCGATCAGGGCGACGACGATCTGTCCCTCACGCGCGACATCGGTGCGTTGGATGAGCGCGAAATCACCATCGAGAATGCCCGCCTCGACCATAGAGTCGCCGGACACTTCCAACGCATAATGATCACCCGAGCCAAGCAAGGCGGCTGGAACAGACAACATCGCCTGCCCCTCCATCGCCTCGATCGGGACGCCAGCCGCGATCCGGCCATGCAAAGGAATTTCCAGAACATCATTGGCTGCGATCGGAATGGGTGCCGCCGCCTTCGCCGCCAGGGCGACCGGCGGGACAGGGGCGCGATGCATCGCGTCGGGAAGCTTCAACACTTCAAGCGCGCGGGCGCGATTGGGCAAGCGCCGGATGAAGCCACGCTCTTCCAGCGCGTTGATCAGACGATGGATGCCGGATTTGGATCGCAGGTCGAGCGCGTCCTTCATCTCCTCGAACGAAGGCGAAACGCCGCCTTCTTCCAGACGGTCGTGAATGAAGCTCAGCAATTCCTGCTGCTTGGGCGTCAACATCGCTGCGATCCTTCTTTGGAACGAATAAGGAACGCATAGGAAACACATGGAGATTAGTCAAGCGCCGCAAACCTTGACGACACAGTCATGTGGATCACCAATTCAAAGAGGAAGAATTGTGACGCGATCGCCGGGCTGGGCGGGCGGGGATTGGGCGGGGCGCAGGATCAGGCAATCCGCCTTCGCCATCGCGGCGGTGGCGGCGCTGTCCTGGGACGTCACCGACACGACGCCGTCGATTCCACGCCATGCGCGCAGATAGTCGTCACGATCCCCGGTCGCGGGCAGGGGCGAAGCCAGCGCGGCGTCCGTAAGGAAGGGCAGCGGGCGCGCAGCGCCCGAGAGATGGCGCACCAGGGGAAGCAGGAACAATGCGCCCGTCACGAACGCCGACACCGGATTGCCGGGAAGGCCGAGAAACAAGGATTTGTCCAGCGTTCCAGCCATCAGCGGCTTGCCCGGCCGCATGCGGATCTTCCAGAAGTCGAGCGTGCCGCCCGCCGCCGCAAAAGCGGGACGAACCAGGTCATGGTCGCCAACGGACGCTCCCCCCGTTGATACGATGATGTCCGCCTGCGTCGCACGGACAAAAGCGGCTGTCATGGCGTCGAGATCGTCCGAAACGATGCCAAGGTCCATCACGTCGCACGGCAGGTCGGCGAGCAGCGCGGCCAGCATGGGTGCATTGGAAGAGGGCAGCATGC
The DNA here is from genome assembly GCF_000153545.1 of Sphingomonas sp. SKA58. Classification (NCBI taxonomy): domain Bacteria; kingdom Pseudomonadati; phylum Pseudomonadota; class Alphaproteobacteria; order Sphingomonadales; family Sphingomonadaceae; genus Sphingomonas; species Sphingomonas sp. SKA58. The sequence continues at coordinate 1,351,676 of NZ_CH959306.1, read as the reverse complement.
CGGGCGGCGTGTCGGCCCCCGGCGGCACCAGTTCGTTGCCGGTCGACAGCAGTGCCACGCGGGGACGGCGATGCACCGCCACGCGGCCATGGCCGCCAAGGACCGCGAGCGCAACCTGAGCAGCGCCCAGGCGCGCACCATTGTTCAGCAATTGGGTTCCGCGCGCAAAATCGGATGCCCGCGCACGGATGTGGCGACCGACCGGCAAGGGATCTCCGCTAGCCATGAGCAAGTCGCCATCGCGTGTGGCGTTTTCCTGGATCAGGATGGCGTCGGCCCCGGGCGGCACGGGCGCTCCAGTAAAGATGCGCAAGGCCGCTCCTGCCGAAAGCGGCGCGGGCGTCGCGCCGCCGGCTGTGCTTTCCCCCGTCACGCGCCAAGGCCCCGGATGCTCGGCCGCGCGCACCGCATAACCATCCATCGCCGACAGATCGGCCCAGGGCTGGTCGCGCAAGGCAATCAGATCCTGCGCCAGCCAGCGGCCGACAGCCTCGCCGATCGGCACCGTCTCCGCCGACAGCGGTTCTGCAAGAGCGAACAAGCGGGCCTGCGCCTCTGCGACCGGCAGCAGGCTCATTCCGGTCGCCGCCAATCGCCCGACTTGCCGCCGGTCTTCGCCCTCAGCCTGACGTCGCGGATGACCATCGCCTTGTCCAGCGCCTTGGCCATGTCATAGATAGTGAGGAGGGCGACCGAGGCGGCCGTCAGCGCCTCCATCTCCACGCCGGTTTGGCCCGCCGTTCGTGCTGTCGCCTCGACCGTGACGCCATGATCGTCGAGCGTAAAATCTACGGTCACTGCGCTGAGCGCGATCGGATGGCACAGCGGGATAAGGTCGGCGGTCTTTTTTGCCGCCATGATGCCCGCCACACGTGCGACCGCCAGCACATCGCCTTTTTTGACCAGGCCCTCTGCGATGGCCCGCGCAGCCTCATCGCTCATGTCGATCCGACCTGCGGCGATGGCTTCGCGCGCAGTGACGGCCTTGGCCGACACGTCGACCATGCGGGCAGAGCCGTCGGCGTCGAGATGGGTGAGGCCGCTCATGCCCCGGTCAACAAGGTACGCGTGGCGGATTCGACATCGGCCTGTCGCATCAATGTTTCCCCTACCAGAAAACAGCGGACGCCATGATCGGCCATGGCGACAAGATCGTCATGACTGCCAAGCCCGCTTTCGGCGACGAAGGTGCAGCCTGCCGGCGCCTTGTCGACCAATTCATAGGTGCGCGCAAAGTCCACACTGAAATCTCGCAGGTCGCGATTATTGACGCCGATGAGACGAGAGCGCAATGCAAGGGCGCGCTCTAGTTCGGCCTCGTCATGCACCTCGATCAACGCGTCCATGCCAAGGCCCAGCGCGGCATCCTCTATCTCGCGCATGAGGCCGTCATCCAGCGCGGCGGCGATGATCAGGATGGCGTCCGCGCCCAGTGCCCGGCTTTCCAGCACCTGCCAGGGATCGACCATGAAATCCTTGCGCAGCACCGGTAGCGCGCAGGCGGCGCGAGCGGCGACCAGATAGGCGTCTGCCCCCTGAAAATAGGGTTCGTCGGTCAGGACGGACAGGCAAGCCGCGCCGCCGGCCGCATAGGCGGCGGCATGAGCCGGCGGATCGAAGTCGGCGCGGATCAACCCCTTGGACGGGCTGGCCTTCTTGACCTCCGCGATGAGGCCGAAGCCTGATAGAGAGGCTGCGTCCAGCGCGCGGCGAAATCCGCGCGGCGGCGTCTGCTCGGCGGCGCGCGTCTGAAGGCTGGCGATGCTGGTCGCCGCTTTTCTCCGAGCGACCTCCTGGCGCTTGACGTCGCAAATTTCGATCAGCTTGTTGGTCATGTATAGGCAATCCAGCAATTCAAAAGCGCATTGGCAAGGCCACGATCGAGCGTTTCGGCCGCTTCCTCCAGCCCCTCCCGCAGATCGGCGGCGGCGTCCGCCACCACCAGCGCGGCGGCGGCGTTCAGCAGGACGGCATCGCGATAGGCGTTTCTCTCGCCCTGAAGCAAGGCGCGCAGGGCCGCGGCATTATAGGCCGCATCGCCGCCACGGATTGCCGAGACGGGATGGGTGGGCAACCCCAGATCGGCCGCATCGATGCGGTGCATGGCGACCAACGCATGGTCCCTCACCTCTGCCATGTCATTGCCGCCTGCGAGCGACAATTCGTCCAGTCCTTCGTCACCCGATACGATCATCGCCCGGTCAACGCCGAGTTCTGCCAAGGCCTGCGCATAGATGGGCACATAAGCGGGCCGGGCAATGCCGACCAGTTGGCGACGGACATTGGCCGGATTGGCGAGCGGCCCCATGAGGTTGAAGATGGTGCGCTCACCGATGGCGCGGCGAATGGGACCAAGCCGTTTGAGTGCAGGATGATAATTTTGCGCGAAGAGGAAGCTGATGCCCAAATCCGCTAGCGTCGCTTCGGCGGTGGCGGCCGCCCGGTCAAGGTCGAGGCCGAGCGCTTCGAGCGTATCGGCCGCGCCGGCCTTGGATGAGGCTGCGCGATTGCCATGCTTGGCGACCGGCACGCCCGCTGCGGCGACCACCAGGCTGACGGCGGTCGAAACATTTAGCGTGTGGTGTCCATCTCCACCGGTACCGCACACGTCGATTGCGCCGGCCGGCGCACCGACCGGGATCATGCGCGCGCGCATGGCGCGGGCGGCGGCGGCGATTTCCGTCGCCGTTTCGCCTCGCCGCGCCATTGTTACCAGAAATGCCGATATGTCCTCGTCCCGCAGGTCGGCATCGAACAGCAGGTCGAAGGCGATCGCGGCGGCTTCACCGGACAGCGGCGCGGAAGGATCGGGCAAACGGGTCATGATGCCTCGCCTTAATCAGCGCCGGCACGGTAAGTCGAGGGGCAAGGCGGGCGCGCCACGCTTTTTGCGATACCCGCCTGTCCGATCAGGCGGCTTCGCGTCGCCGGACGGGCAATCCGGCCAGCGTCAGGAAATTTGCCAGCATCGCATGACCATGTTCGGTGGCAATGCTTTCAGGATGGAACTGGACCGAATGGATCGGCAGGCTGGCGTGACGAAAGCCCATGACCGACCCATCCTCGCTGGTGGCGTTGACGATCAGGCTGCCCGGAACATCCTCGACGATCAGCGAATGGTAGCGGGTGGCGGTGAAGGGGGAGGGCAGGCCCTGGAACAGGCCCGTGCCATCGTGGCTGACCGGTGATGTCTTGCCATGCATCAACCCGCCCCGCACCACCTTGCCGCCGAAATGCTGGCCGATGGCCTGATGGCCCAGGCAAACGCCCAACAGCGGCGCGCCCGCGTCGGCGCAGGCTGCGACAAGGTCCAGGCTGACACCGGCTTCATTGGGCGTGCAAGGGCCAGGTGACAGGAGGAAAGCCTTGGCGCCGCTGGAAAGCGCCTGGCCGGCCGAAATGGCGTCGTTGCGGACGACCTCCACCCTGGCGCCCAGTTCCATCAGATAATGGACGAGGTTCCAGGTGAAGCTGTCATAATTGTCGATGACGAGGATCATGGAAGGCTTCTAGCGGCTAAGCGCCATGGTGGAAAGATGTCTGGGCGCAAGAGCTTGTTGCGCGGAGCGCTTGAAGAATCATTTGCTTGCGCCCATATGCACAGCTGCCGGGTTCGCCTGGCTATGGTGATAAAGTGTGTCGTATAATAGACGCAGCGGACCCGGGGGCAGTACCCGGCGGCTCCACCACCTCCCTCGCTTCGCGGGGAAGATGACGGGGCCGAACTAGGATCGACGTGTGTTGAAAAGCGATGCTTTTACCCGGCCCGTGTACGCCGTTAAACTGTGCAAAACTCACAAGTGCCAACGATAACGAAGCACTCGCCATTGCAGCGTAATTGAGGGCCTCACGGCCTGACATTACTCTAAAATAGCGCGGTTGAACCCACCGGGCAACAGAAGGGAATTCAGCGGCACCCGGAGGCGCCGGGCAACAGAAGCCTCCGGACCTTTCCCAACCACCGGTCATTTTGCTGCGCGGGGTCTCTAGCCCGGCGGAGGCATAGGTCGTGCTGTGTCAAAGCGATTCGCGCCGGGCAGAATTCAGCGTGCTAATTCGATTACGCTTTTATGACATAATGGCGTAAAATTTCTAATGCTTTGATTTTCCTGAAAACAAACTCTTTACGATACCCATGCAGCCTGCTTGCGCCACTGTCATCTAGATGAAATAATCCTGGCTATATTGGGAAGTTTTTTTTGGGAGACGAGAGATGTTCAAGGCCGCAATCATGTTCGGGGTTTCGCTGGTCGTGGCGGGGCCGGCCATGGCACAGTCCGCTCCCGATAGCCTTGTCGTTCTTGGTGTGCAGGATGGCAACCTCGCTGCGAACGCGATTGCGTCTGGGCAGTTCGACGCCGCGATCGAACGGCTGGAGCCGATGTGGCCCTACAGCGCCAACGACCCGGCGCGTCTGATCAACCTGGGCAACGCCTATGCTGGTGCCGGCCGCATGAAGCAGGCGCGCGAAGCCTATCGCTCCGCACGTTTCGCGCCGGAAATGATGCTCCTGCTGGCCAATGGCGAGGAAGAGTCGTCGCGCGTGATTGCACGTCGCGCCATGGGCCGCCTGAACCCGAGCTTCGCTGCCCGCTGACGGCGCGGCCCGGTCAAAGGCCGTTCATGAGGGGAGGGTGCCATCCTGCGGGATGGCGCCCTTTTTTTCGATCCACTTTTTGGCAATGTGTTTTCCCTGACATGATTGTCATGCTTCCGTCATATCAAAGACGCTCCACTGTCATCGAAGCGGAATGAGCCTGTCACTTGCCCCCCCTAGTGCCCCGCAAAGAGGGCGACAGGGGGCGTTGTCCGATTCGTAAATTCCCCTGCGCTCCGCAGTTCCACAACGCCGGCAAAGCCGGAGCGGAGATGACATGGCCAAGATTAACCGTATCCACACGATCCTGATGGCGAGCTGCGCCTGCGTAGGTCTGAGCGCCTGTGGCGCTGACGACATTGCTTCGCCCGGCGAAGGCACCATCGTCATCCCCGCGCCGACGCCTACCCCGACGCCCACGCCGACGCCTACCCCGACGCCCACGCCCACCCCGACGGCGGTGACGCCCGCGGCGAGCTGCCCGTCGATCGCTGGCCCAAACCAGCTGAATGACCTTGGCACCATCACCGACGGCACCAACACCTGGCGCAATTGCGGCTTCCCGACGCGTTTCACCGCGACGACGGCGATCGCCAAGGCCACCGGCGTGATCTATTCGCTGCCCGGCCGCGTCGATGTCGGCACCGATCAGGGTGCCGGCACGAGCAACACCGACGTCACGCTCAACATCGATCCGGGCGTCGTCGTCTTCGCCAGCACGGGTAACGCCTATCTGGCGGTCAATCGCGGTAACAAGATCAATGCCGTTGGCAGCGCCACCGCGCCGATCATCTTCACCAGCCGCGAAAACGTCACCGGCGCCGCCACCGATCAGTCGTCGGGCCAGTGGGGCGGCATCGTGCTGCTGGGCCGCGGCAAGATCACCGATTGCCAGGCGCCTGCCGCCGCGCCCGGTACGACGGCGTGCGAGCGTGACACCGAAGGCACCAGCAACGCCCTGTATGGCGGCGCGAACGACGCCGACAGCTCTGGCCGCCTGTCCTATGTGCAAATCCGCTATTCGGGCTTTGTCCTGGCCGACGGCAAGGAATTGCAGGGCCTGACCCCCTCGGGCGTCGGCACCGGAACCGTCATCGATCATATCCAGGTCCACAACAGCTCGGACGACGGCATCGAAGCCTTCGGCGGCTCGGCCAACATGAAATATCTGGTCCTGACCGGTAACGAAGACGACAATCTGGACACCGACGTCGGTTTCCGCGGTACGGCGCAGTTCCTGATCTCGGTCCAGCGCGCGAACAACAATATCGGCGACACGTTCCTGGAAACCGACTCGAACGGTTCGACCAGCAACAGCAATGCCAGCGAAGACGCGCTGCCCCGCCAGTATCTGAAGGTCGCCAACTTCACGCATATCCAGCGGTCGAACACCGGCGATGACGGCGCATCGATGCTGCTGCGCGGTGGCGCGGACCTGGCGCTGGTCAACGGCATCATCGTCAGCCCCGAACAGAGCTGCCTGCGCATCAACAGCGCCGCGACCGTTCGCGACGCCGACACGACGCTGCAGGACGCCGGCAAGCCGCGCTATATTTCGGTGGTCATGCAGTGCAACAGCACGCCCTATAAGGGCACCGGTGGTGTCGACGTCGCTGTCGTGAAGTCGATCTTCGAAGCCGGCCCGAACAGCAGCATCAACTACACCCCGTCGCTGACCAGCCTGTTCATCAATGGCGCGACCGAAACCGCCGTGACCGCGACCGATCCCAAGACGATCGACAGTGCCTTCACCACGACCAACTACGTCGGCGCGGTCAAGGACAGCAGCGACACCTGGTATGCCGGCTGGACCTGCAATTCTGTGACCGCCAGCTTCGGCAGCGCCAGCAGCAACTGCACGGCCATTCCGACCGCCTGATCGGCACCTGACCTCAATAGGGGCGGGGGAGCGTGAACCGACGCTTCCCCGCCTTTCTTGCACTGTATATTCCCAAAGGGGGACCCCTAGCATGTCGAAGCCGCTGACCTTGGCGCGCCTGCTCCTGTTTTCCACCGCGCTGGTCGCTCCCGTGGCGATGGCGCAGACCGACACCAGTTCCTCGTCCGCCGGTGACGCGGGCCTGTCGACGACGCCCAGCATCGCCGACGAAGCAGCCGCCCAGTCGGGCGATGTCGATGTTTCCATTCCCGGTTCCGACATCGTCGTCACCGGTCGCCGCACCAGCAACATCTCGCAGGCGGCGCCGCAGGTGGTGAACGTCCTGTCGGCGGCCGACATCAAGCGCACGGGTGAGGGTGACATCGCCGGTTCGCTTCAGCGCGTCACTGGCCTGTCCGTGGTGTCGGGCGGCTATGTCTATGTCCGCGGCCTTGGCGATCGCTATTCGCTCGCACTGCTCAACGGTTCGCCGCTGCCCAGCCCCGAGCCGCTCAAGCGTGTCGTTCCCCTCGACATTTTCCCGACCAGCGTGATTGCATCAACCCTGGTGCAGAAAAGCTTCTCGGCCAACTTCCCCGGTGAATTTGGCGGCGGCGTGATCAACTTGACGACCAAGGCGATCCCGACCGAATCCTATCTGGAAATCGGCGTTGGAAGCTCTGCCAATACCGAAACCTCGGGTCAGCTTGGCTATACCTATTATGGCAGCAAGTCGGACTGGACCGGCTTTGACGACAGTTCCCGCGACGTGCCGCCGCTGCTCAAGGATGCCTTTGGCGCGGGCGTGCCCTTCGCCAATATCGATCGCTCCGACCAGCAAGCGATCGCCATGCAGTTTTTGAACAGCAAGACGTCGGTGCTTCAGCGCACCAACAGCCTGCCGTTCAACTTCTCCGGCTCGATCAACGGCGGCACGGCGTTCGACGTTGGCAGCGATGCGCGGGTCGGCATCATCGCCACGGCGGGATATAGCAACAAATGGCGCACGCGCGACAACTTGCAGCAGGCGTCGCTGACCGTCGAAGAAGGCGCGGGCAAAAGCTATAATCAGGTCGTCACCGACAATCAGGTCACCGTTAACGGACTGCTGGGTGTCGGCGTTGAGTGGGGCGAGCAGAAGCTGCGCTGGACCAACCTTTATATCCGCGACACGCTCAAGCGTGCCTCGCTCGCGATCGGCCAGAATGACGGCCAAATTCAGGGCGCTGATTATCTGACCCAGCAGACCGCCTGGTATGAGCGTCAGCTGATCGACACGCAATTTGTCGGCGAATTCAAGTTCGACGATGCGTTGAGCCTCGATGTGCGGGGCGGCTATGCCAATTCGCAGCGCGAAGCCCCTTATGAACGCGAATTCGTCTATGTCCGTTCGAACCGCGATCTGGACATTGATCCGGTGGGCGACCGCTTCATCAATGCGCTCAATCGCCAGCGTGGCGATGCATCGGTCACGTTCAGCGACCTGAACGAAGACCTGTGGTCGGGCGGCGCGGATCTCAGCTACAAGATCGCGCCAAGCTTCACCGTGACGGCGGGCTATGCCTATACGGATACGAAGCGTACATCGTCGCGCTATGAGCTGCATTTCGATGCCGTGAACCTGCCCGTGCCGGTGCAGCAGTTGCGGCCCGATTATCTGCTGTCGGATGCGACCATCCAGCTCTACGATCTTGGCCTGCTCGACTTTTCCGGGCCATATCCGGTCTATGACGCCGCGCTTCGCGTTCATGCCGGCTATGGGCAGGTAAAGGCAGAGCTGTTCCCGGGCCTCAGCATCGATGCTGGCGTCCGCTACGAAAATGGCCGCCAGTCGGTGACGGGCGTCGACGTCTATTCGACGGGCGAGACGCCGTTCAACCAGGTCAAGAATGACTATTGGTTGCCGGCCGTCACGCTGACCTATGACGTGGGCGGCGGTTTGCAGTTCCGCGCCTCGGGGTCCAAGACGATCGCTCGTCCGCAGTTCCGCGAACTGATCGCCCAGCCGTTCATCGACACCGAATCCAACCGCTTCTATCGCGGCAACCCGTTCCTGCAGGACAGCGAATTGTGGAACGCCGACATTCGCGCGGAATGGTATATGGGGCGCGACGAGCGACTGACGGCGTCGGCCTTCTACAAGAAGATCGACAATCCGATCGAAACCTTCACGACCATTACCGATACCTATGCAGTGACCACCAGCTTCGCCAATGCGCCGGAAGCGACGCTGTACGGCTTTGAGGTAGAAGCGCAGAAATATATTCCGCTCGACGGGATGGATTCAAACTTCTTCCAGACCCGCCGCGTGGTGCTGATCGGCAACTACACCTACACCCAGTCGGAACTGAAGGTGAGCGATGGCGACACGACCATTCCTTACACCTACACCACCGGCGACCTGCCGGCCGCGTCCGACTATTTCGTCGACGGCGCGCCGTTGACGGGCCAGTCGGATCATCTGGTCAACGTCCAGATCGGGCTCGAGGATACGGACAAGCTGTCGCAGCAGACGCTGCTGCTCACCTATGCCAGCCCTCGCGTCACCAGCCGTGGTCCGAACCTGCAGCCCGATATCAAGGAAAAGCCAGGCCTGACGCTGGACTTCGTCGCCCGTCAGGGTGTGACGCTGCCGGGCGGCATCAACAGCGAATTCAAATTTGAGGCCCGGAACATCACGGGCCGCAAATATCAGGAATTCCAAGAGGCCGGCGGCACCAAGATATTCTATAACCGCTACAAGATCGGCACCACGATCGCCGCGTCGTTGACGGTGGCGTTCTAAACCTTGCCGGTGGGGGCTGATCGCCCCCCGGATCGTGCGGCCGGCCCGTCATTCGACAGGCCGGCCGTTGCGATTCTGGAACGACGCCCCGGGTCCACGCGTCCTGCTATGCATCCGCCCCCTTGCGGCGTATGATGGAGGATCTATGGGCCGCGAAATCGAACTCAAGCTGGACCTGTCGGACGATGGCGCCAGCCGTCTGTCGCAATGGGACATGCTGTCTGAGCGCGAGGATGTCGCCCGTCTGCGCGCCATTTATTTCGATACGCCCGATACGCAACTGGCGAACAAGGGGATCAGCCTGCGGATTCGCCAGTCCGGGCGGCGCAGGGTGCAGACCGTCAAGGGCGACGGGTCGGCTGCGGGTGGGCTGTTCACGCGTCAGGAATGGGAACGACCCGTCCGGTCGAACAGGCCAGTGCTTGATGCGCAAACGCCAGTGTGGGACGCATTGGGCGAGGCTGTCGACCAGATCGAGCCGATGTTTGAAACCGATATCGAACGCATGCGCTGGCAGATCGAAGAGGGCGATGCGAAGGTGGAGATGGTGATCGACCGGGGCGTGGTGCGGGCGGGTGCGCGCGAAGCAGCCCTGTGCGAGGTCGAACTCGAACTTGTCGCTGGCGCACCTGCCGCGCTGTTCGCAATCGCGCGCCGCATAGATGCCGAGGTGTCGGTGCGCCCTGCGGTTCTGAGCAAGGCGGAGCGCGGATATCTGCTGCGGGGACCGATAAGGGAATCGGTCAAGGCTGAGCCGGTCTTGCTCGACGCCGATATGACGATCCGCGATGCGTTTCTGACAATCGCGGGCGCATGCTTGCGCCATTATCGCCGCAACGAGTCGCTGTTGCTGACCGCATATCGAGAGCGGGCCCTGCATCAGGCGCGTGTTGCGGTGCGCCGGTTGCGCAGTGCGCTGACCCTGTTCAAAACGGTGCTGCTCGAGGCCGACGTCGCACGCTTTCAACAGGAGTTGCGCTGGCTGGCGGCGTTGCTGGGCGAGGCGCGCGATCTGGACGTGCTGCACGGGCGGTTGGACCCCGTTGCCCAGGCGGCGATTGCGGAGGCGCGCGCGGAAAGCCATGCGCGGGTGCGCCAATGGCTAGAATCGGCGCGCGTTCGCGGCTTGCTGCTGGATATTGCCGAATGGCTGGCGCTGGGGGCGGGATGCAGTGGTGCATCGGATGCGTCAGTTGCGGATTTCACGGCCAGTCGCCTTAAAAAACTACACAAGCGAGTCGCCAAGGGCGGAGATGATCTGACGAGGTTGCCGTCGGATTTGCGGCACAAGATTCGTAAAGATGCCAAAAAGCTGCGCTATGGCTCTGAATTTTTTGCGGGTCTTTATCAGGACAAGCCATCGCAGAAGGCGCATGGCGCGTATGTCAAGGCGCTGGCGAAATTGCAGGATCGTCTAGGCGACCTTAACGATCTGGCAACGGCGCCAGCGCTGTTCGCACGCTACCATCTGCCCGATAATATCGGGTTGGATATCAAATCGGAGAAGCAACTGCTGCGTAAGGCGGGCAAAGCCCATGACCGCTTCGCGCAGGCTCCGCGTTTCTGGCGCTAGGCATCAGCCCCAGGGCCGCTCGCGATACCATTTGGTGATGACATGCTTGACCCCGCTGCGCACTTTCATGCCGTGATGGATGCTGGCTGGGTTGGGCGCGCCTGATGGCAGCCGGTTATTCCACGCCAGAAGCTTGCCGGTTTCGGGTTGAACCGTCTTGCCGATGCGGGTGAAGCGTGTGGCGCCGCCGGCGGTGGGCTGATCAAGATAGAGCATCACCGTCCATGTGCGATTGCCGGCCACTGCACAGTAACGGTCGAAATCGGCGCCCTTAGGATCGAAATAATCGGTATGGGCCTTGAACTCCTGCCCCACGGCATAGCGCTGTCCCTGAATGGGTTCGCCATGTTCGGTCGCAATTCCCGTGAACGCGTCGAGGCGCGCATTGACTGCCGCGACGAAGGGATCGCCATGATCGAGATCGCATGTCTCGCTCGTCCGGAAATAACCGTCGCCATTATGATCGGCGATGGTTGACGGACGGCGTTGCGCATCGATCCGGTCGATCAGTCCCATACATTCGCCCGCGCTCAGAAAGTCACGCAGGATGAAAAGCGCGAAATCCCTGTTGGGGACTCGCTGAACGCGAGGATGTGCCGCAATCCAGGCCGGATCGGCGTCAACGCCGGCAGGCGCGGGCGGTGAAAGGGTCTCTGGGGTCATGGAGCCTCGTGTCGATGACATGCCTTGATGGTCGCAAATGTTGACCTTCAGCCGTAGAAATGCTCTGCATGCAAGCCTGTCATAATAAAGCAATATAACCGTCATTTTGATGTAAAGCGCCGCGCCTAGCAGGCTCGCATATCTCGGGGGGCTTGTCGGACATCATGCGCGTTGCGGTAGGTGACAGGATTGACCGTTGGCGGCGGGCGCGGCCTGTTGCCCGCAGTATAGACTGGCTTGGTCTTCTGGAAAAGACATTGCTGGTCGTTCTGGCGCTATTGCTGGTGCGCTTGGTGTGGGCGGTCGTGACCCCGGTCGGCAGCTTTGGACCATGGGAAGGACGTCAGGCTCAGCTATTGTCGCCCCAGGCACGTGCGCTGTTGTTTGGAAGCTTCGATCCCTTTTTTCGCGCTGAAGCGCCGGAGCAATCGGGCGGTGTGGTCACTTCCCTGGCGCTGACGGTCTATGGCATACGCCTGAACGAGGGCTCCGGCCTGGGGTCCGCCATCATCGCTACGCCCGACGGCGTCCAGAACAGCTACGCTGTGGGTGATGAGATCATGCCCGGCGTGGTGCTGAAAGCCGTGGCGTTCGATCATGTCACGATCGATCGCGGCGGAGCGGAGGAACAGGCGTTTCTCGATCAGTCGACGTCGGCAACAGACGCTGAAGCCCCACCGGCCGGCGGTGCGGGCTGGACCAGCGCCGCTCCGCCGCCTCCGGCAGCGCCCGGAGGCGGCGTGACCGCTGATATGCTGAAGCGCGACATCGGTTTTGCCCCCCGCATGGAAAATGGCCGGGTGACCGGCCTCGTCGTCGCGGCCAAGGGACCGGGCTTCGCTACCGCAGGCTTTCGTCCCGGCGATATCGTGACCCAGGTCAACGGCCAGTCGGTCGGCGACCTGCAAAGCCTCCAGAACCAGATCGCGCCCGGTGCGCGCCTGTCCCTGACCGTCGAGCGCGGCGCGGCCGTCGCCTCGGTCAACCTCATAGTGCAAGGCCAATGACCCGCAAACTTCTCCTCTCCGCCGCCATGGCCCTCGCTTTGGCGACGCCGATCGCGTCTGTTCGGGCGCAACAGACGCTCAATGTGCGCGACGCCGACATTCGCGCTTTCATTCAGGATGCGGCGCGGGTGACGGGCCGCACCTTCATCATCGACAACAAGGTGCAGGGGAAGGTATCGGTCGTCACCGACCGGCCACTCAGCCGATCGGAATATTTCGAGATTTTCCTGTCGACCTTGCGCGCTAACGGGCTGGTGGCCGTGCCTGCGCCGGGCGGCGCCTATCGCATCCAGCCGGTCGATGGCGCAGCGGGTCAGCCAAGCGGCGTCGGCCGCGCCGCCAACCGCAACAGCTTCGTGACGGAAGTGTTTCGCCTCCGGTCGATCGACGCGGCGAGCGCACTGGAAACCCTGCGCCCGCTGGTCAGCAAGGAAGGGTCGGTCACGGCCAACCGCGCCGGCAACAGCGTGGTCGTCGCTGACTATGCCGACAATGTCGCCCGCATCCGCCAGGTGATCGCCCGCATCGACCGCGACACTGCCGCCACGCAGATGGTGGCACTCAAGAACGCCGGCGCGCGGGAGATCGCGACATCGCTTCAGGCCTTGGTGACGAATGGCGGCGGGGGCGAGAATGCCGCGCCGTCAGCCGCGACCGTGGTGCCGATCGACAGCAGCAATTCGGTGGCCATTCGCGGTGACGCCGGGACGGTGGCCCGGCTCGCCAATATGGCGCGCGAACTGGACCGCCAGGCGGCAAGCGGCACGGAAATCCGGGTCTACTGGCTGGAGCATGCCGATGCTGAAAAGCTGTTGCCAGTCTTACAGCAATTGGTGGGGCAATCGACCAGCGAACCGGTAACATCTGCAACGCCCGCGTCGGGCGGGCAGGGCGGCGCACCCGCGTCCCAGGCCGCCGCACCCGTCGCGGCGTCTTCGTCCGCATCCTCGTCCGGCGGCGGTATCAATACGCGCGGCCCGGCAATCGTGACTCGCTATGAAGGTGCGAACGCCATCATCGTCGCCGCCAACAGCGATGTGCAGCGTATGCTGGGCGAAACCATCCGCCAGATCGATACGCGCCGCGAGCAGGTGCTGGTGGAAGCGATCATCGTCGAAATCAGCGATGCCGCCGCCAAGAAACTGGGCGTGCAGTTCCTGATCGGCAGTACCAAGACCGGGTTTGCCGCGACCAACTACAGCAATGCCTCGCCCAATCTGCTGACGCTCGCCGGGGCCTATGGCGCGAATCAGCTGGGAACGACGACGACGACGGTGGTGGCGCCTGACGGCACCCGCACCACCACCGAAGTGCGCGAAAACAGCGATCTTGCCAGCACGCTGCAACAGGCGGCGATCAACAGCCTGCAAAGCGCGACCGGCGCGATTGCCGGCCTAGGCGGCAGCATTGGCAGCAACGGCATTTTCGGTGCGATCATCAATGCAGTGAAATCCGACACCGAAAGCAACCTGCTCTCCACGCCTTCGGTCATGACGCTGGACAATCAGAAGGCGTCGATCCTGGTGGGGCAGCAAGTGCCCGTCACCACTGGTGAGGCGCTCAGCCAGAATTTCGACAACCAGTTCCGCACGGTCCAGCGCCAGGATGTCGGCATCAAGCTGGAGGTTAAGCCCCAGATCAATACTGGCGGCGCAATCAAGCTGTTCCTGCGTCAGGAAGTGTCGAGCGTGGCCGGACCGGTCAGCAACGATAACAGCGACCTCATCATCAACAAGCGCGAGATCGAAACGACGGTGACCGTTGATGACGGCGAAATATTGGCGCTGGGCGGCCTGCTCGACGACAATGAGCGCAAGACGATCGAGCGCATCCCGCTGCTATCGGACATTCCGGGCATCGGCGAGCTGTTCAAATCGCGCAGCCGCAGCCGGACGAAGACCAACCTCATGGTCTTCATCCGCCCGACCATCCTCCGGTCCAAGGAAGATGCGCAGAAGCTGACACAGCAGCGCTACGGCTATATTCGCGGCATGCAGTTGCAGCGCGATCCGGACTCCGAGCCGACGATCGACGAGCTGGTGCGCGATTATATGGGCGCAGCGCCCCCGATCGCGCCGCCGCAGCCCGGCGATATGGTGGTACAGCCTCAGGCAGGCGTGCAGCCCGACGTCATCGAACCCACCGTCCGTCAGTCGAGCGGCGTGGTGCGCCCGGTCGAAATCCCCGCGAGCAGAGAGCAGCGATGAGCGAATTGGAGAGCGTCGAGGCCGCGATCCCATCGCCGCCGCGGCCGATCGACATTCCCTATGTCTTTGCGCGCAAGCATGGCGTCGTCCTGCTGCCGCAGGAGGGTGATCGGATCGTGATCGCGGTGCGGGCGGGCAGCGATCCGCGCGTCCTGCTGGAAGTGCGCCGTCATCTGGCGCGCAGCTTCGATGTGCGCTTTGTCGAGTCATCTGAGTTCGACCGCCATCTGTCCAACCATTATGCGATGGAGGGCAGCGCCGCTGCGATGGCAGGATCGCTCGAGGTGGGGGCGGATGAACTGGACATATTGGCGGCCGACATTCCCACCGCCGACGATTTGCTCGACAGCGCGGATGACGCCCCGGCGATCCGCCTGATCAACGGCATCATCGCCGAAGCCGCGCGGCAGGGCGTGTCGGATATTCATATCGAACCCTATGAAACCGGGCTGATCGTGCGGATGCGCGTCGATGGCGTGCTGCGCGAAACGCTGCGGATGCCGCCGCACGTTGCCCCGGTGGTGGTCAGTCGCATCAAGGTGATGGCGCGGCTCGACATTGCCGAGCGCCGCGTGCCGCAGGATGGGCGCATTGGCCTGACCCTGGGCGGCAAGTTGCTCGACGTCCGTGTGTCCACGTTGCCGAGCCGAGCAGGCGAGCGGGTGGTGCTGCGTATTCTCGACAAGGAGAATGCGGGCATGAACCTGGACCTGCTGGGCATGACGGGTGCGCCCGACCGCATCTTCCGCGAGGGACTGTCCGAACCCAACGGCATCATCCTGGTCACAGGGCCTACGGGCTCGGGCAAGACGACCACGCTCTATGCGGGCCTGCGCCAGCTCAACGATGGCAGCCGCAATATCCTGACGGTGGAGGATCCGGTCGAATATGCGATCGAAGGCGTCGGCCAGACACAGGTTAATGCCAAGGTCGGCCTGACCTTCGCGGCGGGCCTGCGCGCGATCCTGCGGCAGGACCCGGACGTGGTGATGGTCGGCGAAATCCGCGACCGCGAGACGGCGGAGATTGCGGTGCAGGCGTCGCTGACGGGCCACCTTGTCCTTTCGACCGTCCACACCAATGACGCTGTCGGCGCGATCACGCGTATGCGCGACATGCGCGTCGAACCCTTCCTGCTTGCCTCGACGCTGCGCGCCGTCATTGCCCAGCGGCTTGTCCGCCGGCTCTGCCAGCATTGCCGCGAGCCGGTGCAGGCAGACAAGTCAGCGAGCGCGCTGCTGGGCTTCGACCCCGGGACCATCATCTACAAGGCGCGCGGCTGCGATGAATGCAGCGGTTCGGGCTATAAGGGGCGGATCGGCGTATTTGAAGCGATCCGTGTTGACGACACGATCCGCCGCCTGATCAACGACGGCGGCGATGAATCGCTGATCGCGCGCCACGCTTTCCTCAACGCGCCCAATCTGGGATCGGCGGCCCGCGCGCTCGTGCGCGATGGGCAGACCACGGCCGAAGAAGCGATCCGCGTGTCGCGCCGGGACGCAACCGAGGTGGAAACCATCGCCGATGGCTGATTTCGACTATGTGGCGATCGACCCGGCAGGGCGCGAACGGTCGGGCAAGGTCAGGGCCGATACGGTCGATGACGCGCGCGCCCGGCTGGACGCGCGCAAGCTGTTCATCGTGCGGCTGGAGCCCGGAGCGGCAGCGAAGGCACGGCAGCGCGCGGGCCTGTCGCTGCGCGCGCCACGGCTCAGCGCCAAGGAATTGACGCTTTTCACTCGCCAGCTTTCGACGCTGATCCAGGTCAGCCCGCTGGAGGAATCGCTGCGCACGATTGGTCGCCAGAGCGAACAGGACCATGTCCGCGCCATCGTCGGCACGGTGCATGGCGGCGTTCTGGAGGGGCGGCGCCTTGCCGACGCGCTGGGGGCCGAGCCACGCAGTTTCCCGCCGCTCTACCGGGCCATGATCTCGGCCGGCGAAAGTTCGGGAAGCCTGCCGACCATCATGGAGCGGCTGTCGGACCTGATGGAGCGGCAGGCGCTGATGCGCTCGAAGGTGCTCACCGCCATCGCCTATCCGTCGGTCCTCGCCACCTTCGCCGTTTGCGTCGTCGCCGCGCTCATGATCTTCGTCGTGCCCAAGGTCGTGGAGCAATTCGATACGGTGGGGCAGGAATTGCCCCTGCTCACCCGCATGGTGATGGGCCTGTCGGCGTTCCTCGCCGGTTATTGGTGGCTCTTGCTACTGCTGCTGACGATAGCGGGCCTGATGTTCTGGCGTGCGCTGAAGGTGGATAGTTTCCGCTATCGGTTCGACGCGACGTTGCTTGGCCTGCCGCTGCTCGGCCGGTTGATCCGGGATCTGCACGCAGCGCGCATGGCGCGGACCCTGTCTACCATGGTGGCCAGCCGCCTGCCGTTGATGGAGGGGCTGTCGCTCACGGCGAACACCGTCCACAACCGGGTGCTCCGCCGCGCCTCCGACGACATCGTCGAAGCGATCCGTGGCGGCGGCAGCCTGTCGGCCGCGCTGCGCCGGGCGGGCGTGTTCCCGCCACTGCTCGTCTATCTGGCGGCCAGTGGCGAGAGCGCGGGGCGGCTCGACACGATGCTGGAGCGCGCCGCCGATTATCTGGAGCGCGAATTTGACAGTTTCACCTCCGCTGCTCTGGCCATGTTGGAGCCGGTCATCATCATCCTGATGGGGGGCATCGTCGCCGTCATCATCCTGTCCATCCTGCTGCCGATCCTGCAGCTGCAAAGCCTCACCGGGGCTTGAAGGAGTATATATGCGTTTCGTGACATCACTTCGGGCCAAATGTGGCAACGCCACGCGCCTTTCTTCCAAAGCCGCAATGCGTTTTGACAGGAATGAAGGGGGAAAGTCGGGCGAAGAGGGATTCACCCTCGTCGAACTGATGGTCGTCATCGTCATCATCGGTTTGCTGGCGACGATCGTGGCGATCAACGTCATCCCTGCCACCGACACCGCGCGCGTCGAGAAGGCCAAGGCGGACATCGCAACCATCGAACAGGCGTTGGAGCAGTATCGGCTCGACAATCTGACCTATCCGTCGGCATCGGATGGCCTCCAGGCGCTGCTCAACCCGCCGCCCTCGCTTGCGCAGCCGCAACGTTATCGGCGCGGAGGCTATATCAAGAAACTGCCTGATGATCCCTGGGGCCGCGCTTATGTCTACACCGTGCCGGGTCGTCGCGGCGCGTTCGACATCAGCTCGCTGGGCGCCGACGGTCAGCCGGGCGGAGAGCAGGAAAATGCGGACATCTATTCCAGCGAACTCTGAGCGGACGTCCAAGGCGGAATGCGCGGTGGACGCGCGTTCCGCACGACAGGGCTTCAGGTCCTTTGCGCGTTCCGCACGACAGGGCTTCAGGTCCTTTGCGCGTTCCGCCCAACAGGGCTTCACATTGTTGGAGCTGATGGTCGTGCTGACGATCATCGGTTTCATTTCGGCGGCCGTTGTGCTGGCCATCCCCGATCCGCGCGGCCGCGTGATCGAGGATGCCGATCGCTTCGCCGCGCGCGTTGCCGCCGCGCGCGACGAAGCGGTCGTGACCGCGCGCCCCCTGGGCCTGTGGGTATCCGCGTCCGGCTACGGCTTTCAGCGCCGCGATGGCGGCCAGTGGACGCCGCTGGAAGAAAAGCCGTTCGTCACCACCAACTGGAAGCCCGGCACGCGCGCGCAAGTCGGGCGGGATGGGCGCTTGCAGATCGGCTTCGACGGGACGGGCCTGCCCACCGATGCCCTCACCGTGACCCTTGCGCGCGAAGGTGAACGCGTGTCCGTCAGCATCGACATGGCCGGCAAGGTGATGGTCGATGGCTGATCGCGCGCGTCAGGAGGAAGGGGGCTTTACCCTGCTGGAAATGCTGGTGGCGCTCGCTGTGTTCAGCCTGGCCGCGCTGGCGCTTGTCCGGTTGCAGGGCGTGACGCTGCGCACGGCGGCCGACCTGGATAGCAAGGCGATGGGCCAGATCGTTGCACGCAACCTTATGGTGGACGTGCAGACTGATCCTGTTCCCCCCTCGATTGGCGAAGAAGACGGTGAGGTTTCCAATGGGGGACGTCGTTGGCGCTGGAGCCGCGTGGTCAAGCCTACCGACGACCGCCGTCTGCTCCAGGTTGACCTGACGGTTGATGGCCAGCCCGGCGCATCGCCGGTCGCGCTCAGCTTCGTGCGGGTGGTGGAATGATGCGGGGCAGGCAAATCGTCGTGCAACGGGGCTTCGAGCCCGAAACGCGTTCCGCCGAACCCGGGCGCACGTCTGATATGCGTTCCGCCGAACACGGCTTTACGTCTGATATGCGTTCCGCCGAACACGGCTTCACGCTGATCGAGCTGCTGGTCGCGTTGATGATTTTCGCGATGCTGGCGAGTGCGGGCGTATTGTTGCTGGGCAACAGCGTCTCGGCGCAGGCGCAGGTCAAGGCGCGGCTCGATGATATGGCCGCGGTGCAGCGGGCCGGCGGCGCGCTCGCCGGGGACTTGGGACAGGCGGTGCCGCGCATCACCCGGACAGAGGCGGGCACGCTGGCCCCGGCTTTCTGGGCGCATGATGTTGGAGACGCGCAACCCGTGATGCAGTTCGTGCGCGGGGGCTGGGACAATCTGGGCGACATGCCGCGCCCCTCCTTGCAGAAGGTCGAATATTGGGTCCGGCAAGGGCGGCTGGAGCGGCGGACCTATGCGCAGCTCGACGGCGCTGCGGGCGATGATCCTGCCGCACTGCTCGACAATGTCGAGGCCGTGACGCTGCGTTTTCGCGATGCGCAGGGGCGGTGGCGGGAAGATTGGACACCGGGCCAGCCCGACCTGCTGCCCAAGGCGGTCGAGATGATGGTGACGCGCACCGGCGAGCCGCCGGTCATGATGCGCTTTCTGGTTGCACCGGGTCCGGTCGAAAAGCTGGAAGGCGCGGAAGGAGCGGCCGGTGCCTGATCCTGGTAATCCAAAAGAACGGGGTGCCGCGCTGCTGACCGTACTGCTCCTGGTTGCGGTGATGGCAGTGGTCGCGTCGACCGCCCTGGAACGCGTGGCGCTTGCCACGCGCATGACCGGCAATGGCGGCGCGGTGGATCAGGCGCGCGCCTTCGCTGATGCTGGCACGGAAATGGCGCGGTTGCGCATCAACGATCTGGTCGAATCCAATCCTGCGAAGATCACGCTGGCGGGCGGGTGGATGGGCACGCCGCAAACAATTCCCGTGCCTGGCGGTCTGGCGACCGCGCAAGTGACCGATGGCGGCAATTGCTTCAACCTCAACAGCGTGGTCAGCGGACGAAGCGAGGCCCTCCTCAAGGTGCGTCCGGTCGGCGTGTCCCAGTTCCAGGCGCTGCTGGAGGCATTGGGTGTGGACGCGCGTCAGGCAGCGACGGCTGCGTCAAGCCTGGCCGACTGGGTCGACAGCGACACCGTGCCGCAACCGGGCGGTGCGGAGGATGAAACCTATGCCGGCATGGATCGGCCCTATCGCGCCGCCAATCGCATGATGATCGACCCAAGCGAGTTGCGCGCGGTCGCCGGTATCACGCCTGCCATCTATGATCTGGTGAAGCCTTGGATTTGCGCGTTGCCTGTCACGGACCTGTCTCCGATCAACATCAATACGCTGCTGCCTGCGCAGGCGCCCCTTTTTGCGATGCTGCTGCCGGGCGAGCTGAGCGTCGCGCAGGCACGGCAATTGCTGGCGCAGCGGCCGGAGGATGGCTACGGCAGCGTGCCGGGCTTTTGGAAGCTGCCCTCGCTGGTCGGCCTGTCGCCCGCGGCCGAGGTCGCAGAGCAGGTGAAGTTGAAGACGGGATTTTTTGGAGTGACGGTTTCGGTGAATGTCGGGGGAACGCAGGTGGTGGAACGCGCGCTGATCGATGCGCGGGAAAGCCCGGCGCAATTGGTGCGGCGTAGCTGGGGCGCGGGCGCGTGAGCAGCCGCGACGCGCTGATCCTGTTCCTGCCCGAAGCGGCGGAACTGCCCGTGCGCTGGATGCGGGTGATCGATGGGGCGCTGGTCCAGTCGGGCGAAGGCGCCAACTGGCTCGCCGCCTGTGGCATAGCCGCTTTGCCCGAACAGGCCCGCGTGCTGCTGGTGCCGCCGGCCGCCCTGGTGACGCTGCACTGGATGGCCTACCCCGATCTTCCCCCGCGGCAGGGACGGGCGGCTGCGCGGTTGGCGGTGCTGGCGAGCGGGCTGCTGCCTGCCGACCAGCTATTCGCCGCTGTCGATGAAAATGACGATCCGTCCGCGCCGCATCTGATCGCTTTGGCCAGCCGCAGCGATATGCAGCATTGGATGCTTTGGGCCCAGAATCATGGCCTTGATCCTGATATCATCGTGCCCGCCCCCCTATTGATCGAAGCGCCAGAACAGGGGTTGGGCCGCGCCATGATCGGCGGTGCGGCGGTGCTGCGCGGTGAGAATATGGCGCTGCCCGAGGACATGGCGCTGCCCGAGCTGATCGCCGATGCGCCGATGATCGACGTCACCACCGGCATGGTGGAGGGACGCGCGATCGCGGCGCTGGACCGACCCCCACTTGACATGCGCCAGGGCGATTTCGCCAAGCGGGTGCGACCGGCTTTGGATCACCGTGCGCTTCAACGCATCGCGGTCTGGACAGGGATGATCCTGTTCTTGCTGCTGGCGACGGCGCTGATTTGGCTTGCACGTCAGCATAGCGAGGCGAACCGGCTGGATCGCGAAAGCCTGGCGCTGGCGCAGGAGGTTTTGCCGAACGCATCTGACGCTGCGCAGGCGCAGATCGAAATGGAAGGCCGGCTGGCCGCGCGGGGTGCTGGCGGACGCGCCTTTACCGCGCCTGTCGCCGCCTTGCTGTCGGCCATGCAGGATGCACCGGGCGTTGCGCTCACGACCCTGTCGCGGGATGCCGACGGCATGGTTCGCGCCACATTGGCATCCGCCAAGGCGGAAGACATCAATATCGTGCTGCTCGCGCTTCAGGCGGCGGGCTTTACGATTACGGCCACGTCGTCCCAGGATCCGGGCGGCCGGACGCTGGCGGAAATCACGGTGCGGGCATGATGGACAGGTTGGGACTCTATTGGGCGGAACGCTCGCCCCGCGAACGCTGGATGCTGGGCGTGATGTTCGCGCTGCTGGCGATCGTCATCCTCTGGTTTGGCATTGCCGTCCCGCTCGACCGGGCGCAGCGTGACGCCCGGGACCGGCTGGTGGAGGCGACCGAGCGCAATGCCGCCATTCGCGCCACCGTGGCGCAGCTCAAGGCGCTGCCGCGCGCGCCAGCCAATGTCGGATCGACCGTGCCGCTCGACCAGTTTGTCGGGCAGAGCGCCGGGGAGGCCGGCCTGACGCTGGAGCGCGCCCAGGCGCAGGGGAATGACCGGATGGATATTGCCATTGCCTCGGTGCGACCGATCGCACTGTTTTCATGGCTTTCGACACTGGAAGGGCAGGGCGTGCGCGTCGTCACCATGAGCGCGCGCCCGTCCCCCACGGCGGGCAGCATTTCCGTGCAGGCCGTGCTGGAACGGGGAGAGGGGCAATGATGGGGCTGGTCCTGTCCCGCCGCATGCGTGTCTTCCTCGTCGTCATGCTGCTCCTTGGCCTTTTGCTCTTCCTGCCGATGCGCGTGGCGCTTGGGCTGGCCGGTCTGGAGCGGCTGGGCGTTTCCGCGCGCGCGATCAGCGGCACCGTCTGGAGCGGACGGATCGACCAGTTGATGCTTGGCAACATGCCGTTGGGCACGGTTCGCGCCGGACTATCGCCGATCGGCCTGTTCATGGGCCGGGCGCGTTTTGACATAGCCCGGCAAAAGGGGCTGCCCGATGATATTGCCGGCGCGATCACGGTGGGTTTCGGACGGATCGGGGTCGACGATGTGACGGGCGCCGTTCCGTTGGGACGCACGTTCGCGCCGCTGCCGGTCAGCAGCCTGATGATGGAGGATGTCAGCGGGTATTTTGTCGGCGATCGCTGTGGCCATGCCGAAGGCCGCGTGCGCGCGCGCCTGGCGGGGCAGTTTCCCGGCCTCAACCTGTCGCAAGGCCTGTCGGGCGTTGCGGCATGCGACGGGGAAGCGCTGCTGCTGCCGCTGGTCAGCCAGTCGGGGCTGGAAAAAATCACCCTGCGTCTTTGGCGTTCGGGCCGTTATGTCGCCGAAATGCGGGTCGACACCACGGACCCCACCTTGGCCTCGACTCTGGAACAGGCAGGCTTCACCGCTGAGGGCAACGCCAGGATGTTGAAGGTCGAAGGCAGGTTGTGATGTCCCCCTGGGCCGCGTTGCTGGGGGCGCTGGCGGGTGCGATCCTTGGCAGCTTCCTCGCTACGGTGATTATACGCTGGCCCCAGGGCAGGGGGGTGATGCGCGGCCGTTCCGCCTGCGACAGCTGTGGCCGGACGCTCGGCCCCCGCGACCTTTTTCCGTTGGTCAGCGCGCTGCTGAGTCGCGGCCGGTGTCGGTCCTGCAGCGCCCGGATCGATCCGTTGCATGGACGGGTGGAAGCTGGCTGCGCGGTCATCGGGTGCTTCGCGCTGGGTTTTGCGCCGAACCTTGCTGGCGCTGCCTGGGCATCCCTTGGCTGGCTGCTGCTGCCATTGGCGATCCTGGACTGGCGCCATTTCTGGCTGCCGGACGCGCTCACCCTCCCGCTCGCATTCCTTGGATTTGCGCTCGGCCCCTACGCGACAGATGTTGGCGTGATGGACAGGGGCATTGGTGCAGCGCTGGGCTATGGCGTGCTGCTGGCGATTGCCCTGTCCTATCGCGCGATAAGGGGCAGGGACGGGCTGGGGCTGGGGGATGCCAAGCTGCTGGGGGCGCTGGGCGCCTGGTTCGGATGGCAGGCATTGCCGCTGATCCTGTTCTGCGCCGCGGGATCGGGGCTTTTGGTCATGCTGCTGACGGGCCGGGCGAAAAGTGCCGCCGCGCGAGCGCCGCTCGGCACATTTCTGGCTATCGCCGCCGTGCCGGGCTGGATGCTGACAATCTACCTGATGCCATGATCGGATACAGGCTGCGGAAGGCCGGCGGTGCACTCATTTCAAGCAGAGGGGAAGGCCCGCGACGATGAGCGTCACTTCGTCGCAGATGGTCGCCATAGCCTGGTTCAAACGACCGGCATGGTCGCGAAATCGCCTGGCAAGCGCATTGTCGGGAACGATGCCCCAGCCCACCTCATTAGCGACCAGAATGATCGCGCCGTCAAAGCGATCCATGGCTTGCGTGAGGCTCGACATCTCGGCCTCGATCGGCCTGTCAGCCAGCACGAGGTTGGACAGCCAGAGCGTCAGGCAATCGACGAGCACGACCTTGCCTTGGCCGGACAGGGCGTCGATCGTTGGGGCAAGGGCGAGCGGTGCTTCGATGCAGTCCCAGCGCGCGTCCCGGTCGGCGCGATGACGGGCGATGCGTGCATGCATTTCATCATCGAACGCTTGGGCAGTGGCGATGAAAACCGGCGCGCCAACCGCTGCTTCGGCGCGCTGCTGTGCGTAGCGGCTTTTGCCTGAACGTGCGCCGCCCAGGCACAGGAGACGGTGACGGGTCATAGCGTACGGTTGGTTCCTGGTTGCAGATCAGAGCGCCCAGATTGTCAGGGCGGTGACCACCCATAACAGGAAGCAGGCGCGGATATAGAGGCGCAGCGCATGATCGAGGTCGATGGCGCCCGCCGATCGCCCCTCCGCGTTGATCCATGGCTTGTCGTGCTGGACGCTATCATAGGCGACGGGACCCGCCAGCCGAACGTCCAATATGCCGGCCATCGCCGCTTCGGGCCAGC
Organism: Sphingomonas sp. SKA58; assembly: GCF_000153545.1. Classification (NCBI taxonomy): domain Bacteria; kingdom Pseudomonadati; phylum Pseudomonadota; class Alphaproteobacteria; order Sphingomonadales; family Sphingomonadaceae; genus Sphingomonas; species Sphingomonas sp. SKA58. The sequence continues at coordinate 1,327,217 of NZ_CH959306.1, read as the reverse complement.
CGGCATTGGGTGAAGCATGCTTGCCCGCGTCGCGCCATGCCGTGCGCCAGCCGCCTCCGCCTGCCATGCACAGCAGCAGCGCGGAAAGGCGCGCAGGGATAAGGTTCGCCACATCGTCCAGCCGCGCCGCCGACCAGCCGAACGCGCGCCATCGCTCTTCCTTATGCCCGATCAGGCTATCCGCAGTATTGATAGCCTTATAGGTCCAAACGCCCGGAAGGCCCAGCAGCAGCAGCCAGAAAAGTGGCGCGACGACCCCGTCGCAAAGGCTTTCCGCCAGGCTTTCGATGGCGGCGCGGGAAATGCCGGCCTCATCCAACGCGCCGGTGTCTCTACCGACGATCGCGCTCACGGCCTGCCGCGCCGCGGGCAGGTCCCTGGAATGGAGGGCGGCGGCGACCGGGCGAACATGCTGGAACAGACTGCGTTGCGCGAGCGCAGGCCATGCCAGGATACCAAGGCCGATCCACGCGAAGTCGGCCATCAGATACTCGATCATCAGCGTCAATGCGACCGTGACGCCGATCACCACGCCGAGCAGCAGGACCAGGGTCGCAAGCCCCAATGCGCGGCGCGCGCTAAAAGTGAAGGATGGCCGGTTCCACCGTCGTTCGCAGCCGTCGATCGCGCGCGCAAACAGGCCGATCGGATGGCCGATGCCGCGATAGAGGCGATCGGGCCAACCCACAGCCGCATCAACAATCAAGGCGATCATCGCGCACGGTTCAACCATGACGCAATGCCTGGTCCAGCCGGTCGAACGATGCTGCATCACGCGGCAATCCTATGCGGAGCCAATGGCGGCGATCAGCAAAGGGGCGCGTCAATATCGCCTGCCGGGCAAGTTGGTCGAACAGCGCATGGGCGTCATCGACCTCGATCAGGCGAAACAGCGGGCAGGCGCCGATCGGGGAATATCCGTGGTCGGTCAACAGGGCGCCGAGTGTGGCAGCGGCGTCGAACAGACCCAGCCGCGTCCGCGCAATCCATGCATGATCCTGGTAGGCTGCGGTCCCGATCGCCAGCGCGGCGGCTGACAGGGGCCAGGCCCCCAGCAGGCTGCGCAACGGGTCGATGATGATCCGTGGGCCAAGGACGAAGCCGAGGCGAACGCCGGCCAATCCGAAAAATTTGCCGAAGGACCGGAAGATGACCAGCCGCGCCGCGTCGCGCACGTCGCTTGCCAGGCTGATGCGGGGATCGACGTCAGCAAAGGCTTCGTCGATCAGCAGCCAGCCGGTATCGGATCGTTTCCTGAGCAGGCCATCCATCTCGGCGGGCGCGATCGTCCGACCATCCGGGTTGTTGGGGTTGGCCAATATCAGCGTGGTTGATGTCCCGCTCGCATCATGCGCTGCTATGGGAATGCTGCCGGCGATCATTTCGGCATGGGTGCGATAGCCGGGTTCGACATGATGGGCCGGGCCGCCGAGCATCCGGCCTACCAGCCGCATCCCGATTTCGGTGCCGGGAACGGCGCAGACATGGACGGGCGCGACGCCGAAATAGGCTGCGGCGACGCGCTCCAGTTCCTTGAGGGCCGACATTTCGGGCAGGCGTGCCCAATCGAAAGAATCTGGTGCCGCGCCGGGCCATGGATCGGGATTGATGCCGGTGGACAGGTCCATCCACGGCGCATCACCGCCAAATGCCCGCTTGGCCGCTTCCAAAGCGCCGCCGTGCCAGACAAAGGGGCTGCTCATGTCAGGGCGCTGGCGATGGCCGCGGCCAGCAGCAGGGCTGTCTCGGTGAGTTCGATGCCAGCGCCATGGCCATCGCCTGAAATGCCCCCGATGCGCCGCCTGATCCACAGCCCCCAGACCAGCGTCGCAAATGGAAGGAGCGACAGCGAAAGCGACAGCATCACCGTGGTTGCGATCAGGACCAAAGCCCAGACGATCAGGTCGATCGTCCGCACGGCATGACGAAAGCGCGATCCCAGCCCTTCATGGAGCGGCGGCAACCAGCGCGCCCAGCAAAGCGGTGCGATACGGGCGGCAAAGGGAATGGGGGTCAGGGCGAACAGCGCGTCCGTCATGATAAGATGATGGAGCAGGACCAGCTTTGCGATCAGCTGCATCATGATCGCAACGATGGCGAAACTGCCGGCATGCGGATCGCGCAGCACTGCCAGAATGTCATCCTTGCCCTTGTGCGCCGCACCGGCCGCGTCGGCAATATCGCCCAGCCCGTCGAGATGCAGCGCGCCGGTGATCCACGTCCAGACGGCCAGCGCCGCCAATGCCCCAATCCATTCGCCTATCATTGTCCCGGCCCAGGCCGCCGCCGTGACCAGCAGGCCAATCACGATCCCGACAGCAGGGAACCATCGGATCGAGGCGGCAAAGTCATCGGCCTGCGGGGCGACGGCGGGCAAGGGAAGGCGCGTGAGAAACTGAAAGGCGAGGATGAGGCGCCTCATCGCCCCAGACCGGTCAACTGGGCTGATGGCTGTTCGCCGGGCCAGACCTGAAACGACAGCAACGCGCCATAAGGCAGATCGAACGACCAGAGTTGGCTCATATCGAACCCGCATAGCAGATGGAGGGCCGCGCGCATTGGCCCACCATGCGTTAGGATGAGGGTAGGCCGTGGCGTGAGGCCTGACAGCGCGGCGGAAATGCGATCGACCAGATCGGACCAGCGCTCCCCCCCGGGGGGCGGACTTGTGTCCGGATCTGCCCAGAACCGGCCCAACGCCTCGGCATCGAGGTCGGCGGCGGCGCGTCCGTCCCAATCTCCAAAATCCAGTTCACGCCAGCGTGGGTCCAGCGCCGGGGTCATATCCTGCTCCGCGCCAATGGCTTCAGCGGGAAGGCGGCATCGCTCCAGGTGCGAAGCGATCAACTGATCGACGTCCAGGCCCCGCGCCTGACGCAGGCACTGGTCGATCCCTTCCGGCGTCGGCGCCATATCTGTACGGCCAAGCATCAGGCCCGGCTGAACCGGCTCGCCGTGGCGAAGAAGGTGCAGGCGATAACAACTCATTGCCTATCCGAAACGAACGCTTCGGCGAAGGTCGCCATCTCGGCATGGGCGGCAAGCGCGGACCGGACGATATGGGTCGCCACCACCGCACCGCTGCCTTCGCCCAGACGCATGCCAAGGGACAGCAGGGGATCGAGCCCCAGCCGGTCGAGAAGTCGGGCGTGCCCCGGTTCGGCCGAACAATGGCCCGCGATGCAATGATCGGTAATGGCTGGATTATCGACCGCCAAAGGGGCAAGCGCTGCGCAACAGATAAACCCATCGAGGATGACGGGCACGCCAAGTTGGCGCGCGCGCAGCATCGCGCCGGCCATGGCGGCGATTTCCCGGCCACCGACGTGGCGCAAAGTTTCAAAGGCGGAAGGCGGCGCTGTACGATGCAAAGCTAGCGCGCGATCGATGACCGCGATCTTGCGCTGGACGCCTGCGTCATCCACCCCGGTGCCTGGGCCGGTCCATGCCGCAGCGGCCTCACCAAAACTGCGCGCGCACAGGGCAGCTGCGGCCGTCGAATTGCCGATGCCCATTTCGCCGAGCACGATCATGTCGAGATTGGCCTCCACTTGAGCCGCGCCGATACTGAGCGCGGACAGGCATTCGTCGACGGACATGGCCGGCGCCAGCGAGAAATCCTGCGTCGGCCGGTAAAGATCAATGGGCACGACATGAAGAGCAAGACCGGCCGCGCGGGTCAAGGCGTTGATGGCCGCGCCGCCGCTTTCAAAATTGCTCACCATCTGGGCGGTGACGCTGGCGGGAAAGGCACTGACCCCCTGTGCGGTGACGCCATGATTGCCGGCAAAGACGACGGCGCGGGCGGTGTCGATAAGGGGCCGTTCCCGTTTCTGCCAGCCCGCGAAGAAGACCGCGATCTCCTCCAGCCGGCCGAGCGATCCCGCCGGTTTCGTCAGTTCCGCTTGCCGGGCACGCGCCGCTGCCTGCGCTTTTGGATCGGGGGCGGGCAAATCGGCAAGGGCGTGCTCGAATGCTGTGATGGTGGGAAAGCCGGTCATGTCGCTACATATCCTGCCGGAGGAACGCGCACCAGGAAATGGCCCTTCACACCTTGCGGCCACAGGGCGTAGGGCACCTGTCCTTCGGCGCTGGCCGCATGGTTCAGCGCATAATCCAGGATCGCGCGCGCCGCGTCCTCATCGGGCTCGAACCGACCCAGAACATAGCCCATCTTGCCGGGCGCGCGCAGATGGACCGTGCAGCCATCACCGCAGGCAAACAGGCAGGGCATCGACTGAATGGCGATGTCCCGATAGGCCGGATCGCTCGCCTGCACCCGATCCAGCGCCGCGACGAGCCGCGCGCCATCGCGCGGCTCGCCCGACGCCGGGCTGCCGGGGCGGCGGCAACTGCTGCACGCCACCACGGCTGGACCGGGATCGACCGGGGTCAGCATGTCAGAAACGACCTCTGATCCCGGCATAGATGCTGCGGCCCAGAGTGCCGTAGCGATACGCCGTCATATACTGTTCGTCGAAGACATTCTCCGCCCGCGCGAACAGCCGGAGGCTGTCGCTCAGCCGATATTCCGCCCGCAGGTCGACCAGCGTATAATCGTCGAGCCGCGTAGCGTTGGAGGCGTTGTCATAGCTTTTGCCCGCCCAGCGCACCGCAGAGCCCAGCGTCAGACCAAAGGCGAAGTCATAGGATAGGGACGCATTGGCCAGATGGCGCGGGCGACGAGGCAGCCAGTTGCCTTCATTGGCGGTGCCGGCGGAGCGATCCTCCGCCACGGTCCAACTATAATTGCCATCCAGCGTCAATCCGCCGAGGCGAAACGCCGTATCCGCTTCGACGCCATGCGCTTCTGCACGCGCCACGTTCAGATAATAGCCCCAGCGCGGCGTGTCGGTGCCGGGCACGACACAAAGCGGATCGGTGGTGCCGACGTCGCAGCCATTATAGATGATCTGCCCGGTCGTGGTCCGCTCGAAATAGGTCGCGCCAATCATCAGCATGTCCCCGAAGAACGCCTGCTGCGCGCCCGCTTCCCAACCATGAGCACGTTCAGGGTCGAGGTTCACATTCCCATATTCGCTGAACAGCTGGTAGAGGGACGGGGCCTTGAACCCTTCACCATAGCTGGCGCGCAGCGTTGTCCCGCCGGGCAGGGTCCAGATGCCGCCCGCCGAAAAAAGCGTGCGTCCGCCATAGCGATTATGATCGTCATGGCGCACGCCGCCATTGATGGTGAGGCCATCGAGCGGGCGGACGGTCAGTTGGCCATAGACGCTGGTTATTTCCGCCTTGCCCGTGACAAAGTCGGGGAGCGGATCGGCCAGGGAGCCGGACGGCGACCGGCTTTTGAAGCGCGACCGCTCATTTTCCACGCCGAAGGTGGCGGAGATGCGATCGGACAGGTCGAAGATGCCCTGATATTCGAACCGGCGGTTCTTGCCGGCCGCCTCGAAGCTCAGGGGCCGTTCAAGTTCCGGGCTGTAGCTGTCGCGATCAGTGTCGGTATAATTATAGGCAATGCGGTTGCGCAGCCGCCCGTCAAGCAGAGCGAAATTGAGGCCGGCATAGCCGACAAACTCGCGATTATGGCTGTAATCGGGCGCGTCGCCGCTGAACCCGTCAATCTCCACCCGGCCTGTCGAATAATAGCCGCGCAGGTCTATGCTGGCGTTGGCGCCCAGCACCAGTTCCGCCCGACCGGCGACATTGCGGTTGGTGTAGCCATCCCGCTCGCCGCCGCCAAAGGCCGGCGCGATAGCCGAGATACCTTCGGTGGTGAAGGACTGGCCACCGATCCGCCAGCTGAGCGGACCGGACACGCCGCCCAGTGCGGCGCGGGCGCTGACGGTATCGCGCGATCCCGCTTCGATGTCGAAGCTGCCCTCGATCGGGGCCTGTGGACTGGCGGTGACGATGTTGACCACGCCGCCGATCGCCTGGCTGCCCCAAAGCGTCGATTGCGGGCCGCGCAGGACCTCGATCCGCTGCGCATCGCCGATCAGCAGATTGGCGAAATTATAGCCGCCGCCGGTCGAGGACGGATCATTGAGCTTCACCCCATCGATGACAACGACGGTCTGTTCGGATTCCGCGCCGCGAATGCGCAGCGAGGTGGCGGTGCCATAGCCACCATTGCGCGACATGCTGATGCCGGGCGTGCGCAACAGCAATTCGGTAGCGCCGATATCCTGCGCCCGGTCAATCGTGGCCTTGTCGAGCACCGTGATTGAAGCGGACACCCGATCAAGTGGCGTGGGCGTCCGGGTGGCGGTGACGACGATACCACTATCGTCAAACATTTCCTCAGGCGCCTGCGCCAGAGCTGGAAAGGCGATGGACAATGCGACGAAAGCAACGGAATTCTTGAGCAACAGGCTCTGCATGGTAACCCCCTTTGACACGAGCCGCGCGCATGCGGGCCATGCCGTCCCTTGCAAAAAGGACAAACGACATCGCCCGCGCAAAGCGCGACGCTTCCTGTCGTCATGCGGGTTTACCCCCGTCCGCCCGGCTCACCCTGTCCGCGCGAAAGACGACGGCGACGGGCAGGTCTCCTGGCTTGCGGGTCAACGCCGGTCGGTCGCCTTCTCGGAAGCTGCGCTTCCAATGGCATATGGCCGATGACTCACCGCATACAGTTGCAGGGGCAGCCGGATGTTATCCGTTCCCATTTTCATCCCCGTCGCCGGGGAACCTGTCGCAGCGCGGCCGTTACATCGGATGGTGGCAAGCCGTCAATCGTTTCGCGAGAGCAAAATTCTACAGGTGACGCCGGCCCATGGGGATGATGCTGGGCCAGGCGCCTTCCATGTCCACCCGCGCGTCTATGCCATAGACCATGGCCAGGTGATCCGGCGTCAGCACCTGCTGAGGACTGCCGTCAGCGATCAGACGTCCCTCATCGATCAGGATCAGCCGATCACAATAGCGCGCCGCCATGGTGAGGTCGTGCAGCACCGCGATGACCAAAGCCCCCTGACGGGCCTGATCGCGCAGCAGGTCCATGACGTCGATCTGGTGCCCCGGATCAAGGCTGGCTAGCGGTTCATCCGCGATCAGGGCCGGGGCTTCGACGGCGAGCGCACGCGCCAGCATCACCCGGGCGCGCTCCCCCCCGGACAATTGCGTGGCGATGCGGTGCCGAAGGTCGGCAACATCGGCACGGCGCATCGCGGTCTCGATCGCGGCGGCGTCCGCATCGCCAAGGCGCGACATGGGACCGAGATGCGGCAGCCGGCCAAGGCCCACCAGCCGTTCGACGGTAAGGGGCCAATGCAATGTCTGTCCCTGCGGCAGATAGGCGATCTGCCTGGCGAGGTCCGGCCGCCGAAGCGTGCTCACCGTCCGGCCGTCCAGCGCGATTTCTCCGCGGGAGGGGACCAGCGCCATGATCGCGCGCGCCAGTGTCGATTTGCCGGCGCCGTTGGGGCCGACGACGCCGACCAGCATTCCAGCTGTCAGGGAGGCGTCGATATCCCGCAGCACCGTGCGACGGCCAAGCGTCACGCCGACGCCTCTCAGCGTGAGCATCACCATAGCCGCCGCTCCCGCAAAAGGTGGAGAAGAAAGATGGGGATGCCCAGGAACGCCGTGACGACGCCCAGCTTCAATTCGCTGGTCGTCGGGATCAGGCGCACGGCGATGTCGGACAGGGTCAGCAATGCCGCCCCTCCCAATGCCGAGGGCAGCAGGATAGCCGAAGGGCTGCGATCGGTCAGCGGCCTTATGAGGTGCGGGACGATAAGGCCGATGAAGCCGATCGTTCCCGATACCGCCACCGCGCCACCCACGCCGATGGCGGTGCCCAGCATCAGCCGCAGGCGTGTGCGGCGAAGGTCGACCCCCAGCGCAATGGCGCCGTCTTCGCCCAACGTCAGCGCATCGAGTGCGCGCCCATCCCATATCAGCAGGGCAATGCCGATGGCGATGCAAGGCAGGGCGATCCAGAGATGGTCGAAGGACCGGTTCTCCAGGCTGCCGAGCAACCAGGTCATGATCTCCATGGCGGCGAAGGGATTGGGGGACAGGTTAAGCGCCAGGCTGATGCCCGCCTGCGCCAGGGTGGCGACGGCTATCCCTGCCAGGATGAGGGTCAGCGAACTTTCCGACCGCCCCGCCAGAAAGAAGAGCAGGATCAGCGAGAGACAGGCGGAGCCGATCGCCATTGCCGGCAGCATCAGCGCGTGAAGCTGTGCGAAACCGAAATACAGCGCGCCGACCGCCCCCAGGGCCGCCGCGCTCGACGTGCCCAGCACCGATGGTTCAGCCAGCGGGTTGCGGAGGAAGCCCTGGAGCGAAGCGCCCGAGAGGCCCAGCATCGCGCCGACCGCTAGGCCCAGCAGCGTGCGCGGGATGCGCAGGTCGAACAGGATCGTGCGGGTGACGCTATCGCCTTGTCCGGCCAGTGCCGCGAGGATGCGGTGCAGCGACAGCGGGACAGCGCCCAGCAACAGGGACCCGAAGGCCGCACCGGCCATCAACAGGGTCAGCCCGCCCAGCAGGAGCATGCGGCCCCGTAGATTATGGATCATCATTACCATTGGCCGGCCGTGATGTGACGACTATGGCACTTGGCATGATGCACAAGGCTCTTATTCCGGTTTCCGTCCTCTGCCTGCTCGCGACCGCCGCTGGCTCCGCCATTTGGGCGTCGAACGCCGTCGCCGGCCGATCGGCCGGCCATGCGCCCAAGCGGATCGTGTCGGTGAATCTGTGCGCCGATCAGCTTGTGCTGGCGCTGGCGGACCGGAACCAGATCGCCGGCCTGACCCGCAATGCCGCCGACCGGGAAATGTCGGCCGAGGCGACCCGGGCGCAAGGCCTGCCGCTGCTCAGCAGTTCGGCCGAGCATATATTGGCGATCGATCCCGATCTGGTCGTGGGCATGCCCGCCAGCCGCAGCATGGCGCTGGCGGCGCTCAAGGGGCATGATTATCGGACGCTGAACCTTAAAAGTGCGGACCGGCTGGCTGATATTTACGACGCAATCGGGGAAACCGCCACGGCCGTCGGCCATCCGGAACGCGGAAGGCGTATGATCGCGGCCATGCAACGCGATCTGGCCAGCTTGAAGAAAACGGGGCGCGGGCGGATTGCCGCCTATTATCAGCGACGAGGTTATATGACGGGCACCGGCACGCTGGTTGACGACCTGATGGAACGGATGGGCCTCACCAATCTGGCGGCGAAACTGGGCAAGCCGGCACTTGCGCAGGTCAGCCTGGAAGAGATGGTGGCGGCCCGCCCCGATTTCCTGATTGTCGAAAGCGCGACGGATAAGGTGACGGATCAGGGCAGCGAAATGCTGCATCACCCGGCGCTGCGGGACATTCCCCGCATCAGCATTCCACAGGCCTGGACAGTGTGCGGTAGCGCCGCCTATGTCCGTGCCGCGCATAGCATGTCGGCGCAAATCGCCCGGTTCGACGCGCAGCATCATTAAAATTCAATGCCTCGCTGCGCTTTTACATTCTGTTCGCGGAAAGGGTGTTTGACCTGCGTCATGTCGGTGACGAGGTCCGCCGCGTCGATCAGGGTCTGAGGCGCGTTGCGGCCGGTGATGATGACATGCGTCATCTCAGGCTTGTCCTCCAGTGCGGCCAGAACCTCGTCAAGAGGGAGATAGTCGTATCGCAGCACGATGTTGAGTTCGTCGGCGACAACCATCTGATAGGATGGATCGGCGATCATCCGCTTCACTTCATCCCAAGCAGCGCGCGCAACCGCGATGTCACGGCTGCGGTCCTGCGTGTCCCAGGTAAAGCCTTCACCCATCGGCCTGAATTCGACGAGATCGGGAAAGCGATCGAATACCGCCTTTTCGCCGGTCTGCATCGCCCCCTTCACGAACTGGATGACACCGACCTTCATGCCATGGCCGATGGCGCGGACCACCATGCCGAGCGCAGCGGAGGTCTTGCCCTTGCCAGTGCCGGTATGGACAATGACCAAGCCCTTTTCGACCGTCTTGGACGCGATCTTCTTGTCCTGAGCGACCTTGAGCTTGCGCATCTTCTCCTGATGCTCTGCGTCGGTGCGCGCTTTCACTGAACCGAGCCTGTCATGGCTGAGCAAATTCTGATGATCGACCTCATATCCCCATGTCCTCGACGCATGTGCAACGAAGGCAAGGGATCTGTCGATACGCGGCGCGATCGACCGTTGGGCGGGCCGGGCGTCCGCGTCAGGACGCCCGGCGACCAGCCTGCCGTGGCGACCCCTGCCGCCTGGTCGTCGCTCGCCGGACATTCCGCGCCCCGGTCATTCCCTGGACCAAGGGCAAGAGCGACCCACGCCGGCAGGTCTCCTGGCTCGCAGGTCATCGCCCGTCGCACGCCTTCCCGGACGCATATGTCCAGTGGCCGTTCCGGCGATGGCCGGAACCCGTGCGACGCGCTCACTGCTTACAGTTGCAGGGACAGCCATGGCGTTGGCCACTCCAAGGCGCGGCCGCACCATATTCCCTATTAAGCCCATGACGGGCACCAGCGCGATCTTTAACGGACATCTTGCGAGTCCGCGCCCGCGCCATAGCGCGGACGGCGCGACCTTGGCAATCGGGCGCAAGGCCGCGCCGCTGTTTCGCTATCAGTCGTGGACGAAGCTGGTGGTCGTCATATGGTAGATCGTGGACACCGGCGCGCCGCGCAGCTTCAAGTCGCCCGTTTCTTCCTGGGTAGCGCTCAGGATATAGCGACCCTTGAGGGAAATGGGCAGGGATACCCGGCCTTGGCCGTCCGTCATGAAGCTCTTCGACCATTTGTCGGGCGAAATTGCCAGCAGCTTGGCGGCAGGGACCGGTTTACCCTCACGCATCAGCGTAAAGCTATTCGCGCCCGCAGCCGTCGGGACGATTTCCAGCGGCAGCACCGCCTTCGTGTCCGATCGGCCCGCACGCGCATAATAGATCACGCCTTGCTTCTTGCCCTCCTCGCCCCAGGGTTCGAACACGCTGTCGTCGGTAACGCGGACATCGCCCGCTGGCGCGGCGACCTCGACATAGCCGGCCTTGCGGACCTGAGCCGCATTGGCTGCGCCGATCAGCTTGGGCGCCTTGAGCTTCTCGAACTCCGGATCGCCGCCTTCGGGCAGGGCCTCGGCCGGTTCGCCGAGATAGATGCGGGCAGGGCCATTGCCATCCCGCTCTACCCAGATTTCATGTGCCTGCGCGCTCACCGGCAGGGTCATCAGCGCCAACAGCGCGAACGGCCATGCTTTCATCGTCTCTCTCCTCATCATTCGTCAGAAGCGGAATCCGACCGTGCCCATCACATTACGCGGCGCGCCGATGAAACAGTCGCCGCGCGCCAGGCAGGACGCGTAATAATGGTTGTTCAGCAAATTTGTCGCGTTGACGGCGAAGCGCCAGCTGTTCCAGTTGATTTCCGCCAGGGCGTCGACAGTCGTCCGCGATGGCGTGACAATGGACCAGATCGCGCTGGTCGATACGCTCTTGCCGCTGTGGACGACGCCGCCGCCCAGCCGGAGCTGGGCTTCGTCCGGCAAGCCAAAGGTCTTGGTCGTCCAAAATGATGCGGTGTGGCGCGGCATATAATCGAGATTGGTGTTCGTTTCCGACTTGAGCTTCGTATAACCATAATTGGCCAGCAACTCGAAATCGCCCGGCAGGGTGTGACTGGCCTCGACTTCGAACCCTTTGGTGTTGAGTTCCCCGGATTGCGCGGTGCCGCCAGCGGCGAGGTAGAGCACACGGTTGCGCTCCTTGATCTTGAACGCCGTCGCCGTGACGAGCGTCCCCGGCGCAGGCTGCCATTTGATGCCGGCCTCATATTGGCTACCGGTCTGCGGGCGATAGGGATCGCCAAAGGTGCCGTCGCCATTGTCGATACGGCCCGCGACCGGCAGGAAGCTCTCGGTATAGCTGAAGAAAGGGGAGAAGCCGGCCCCAATTTCGCCGATGATGCCGGCGCGAAAGGTGGTAGCATTGTCCTTCTGCCCGGATGACCCTGTTACCCGATCCCGCCGGGCGCCCAGCACGATCGAAACGCGATCGAAAAAGCGCATCTGGTCCTGAACATAGATACCCAGCTGCTTCTGGCTGTCGGCCAAAAAGGGGCCAGTCGGATCGTAGGTTTTCAAGGCGGCATAATCGATGTCGTACAGGTCGACGATCTCGGTCCCGCCGGCATAGCGCTTTGCCACCTTGTTCCAGCTATAGTCGATGCCGACCAGCAGTTTATGCTCAAGATTGGCGCCAGTGTTGAACGTAAAGAGCAGATTGTTGTCGGTGGAAAAGACATTCATCCGCGCATCGCTGGCATCGGCGGTCAGCCCGATCGTCCGCCCGTCAGTGCCATAAACGGAGAAGGGGTCCTGGGGATTGGAATAGCTGTCGGCATAATGGGTGTTATATTCCAGGTCGCTGTCGATATAGCGCGCCTTGAGGCTGAGTTTCACCTGATCCGAGAAGTCATGGGTGACGAAGGCCGCGCCCTGCAAGGAACGACCGGCATAGCGGTCCCAGCCCGCCTTCCCGACAAATGTGTCGCGATCCAGTTGCGCGCCCGCCACGCGATTGGGCAGGAATGTCCCGACGATCGGCAGGAATTGCGACGTCGATCCGGTATCATCCTCCTGATACAGGCCGGTCAGAATGATGTCGGTGTCCGGCGTGGGTTGCCAGCGGATCGACGGCGCGACCATGACGCGGTCGTCGGGAACATGATCGATGAACGTGTTGGAGTCGCGCGCCCGCCCGACAAACCGGACAGCCAGGTTGTCGGCGATCGCGAAGTTGACGTCGCCCAGCGCTTCCTTGCGATCATAGCTGCCGTAGACGAGGTTTATTTCGCCGCCTGTGGTGAAATTCGGCGTCTTCGTCACAAGGTTCACCAGGCCGCCAATCGAACCCTGCCCGAACAGGACCGAAGCGGGACCGCGCAAAATTTCGACGCGGGAGAAATTATAGGGGTCCGACGTGATCGACGCATAATAAGAGAAGATGTCCCGCATGCCGTCGCGAAACTGCAGGGCATCCAGGCCTCGAATGGTGAAGCCATCAACCCGCGTGTCCCGGCCATAGGGATTGGCGAGCACACCGGCGGCATATTTTACGGTATCGCTGATACTGATCGCGCCCTGCGACAAATAGCGGTCCGCGTCGATGACGGTGATGGGCTGCGGCGTTTCAATGATCGGTGTGTCCGTCTTGGTGCCAGCATATTGGGTGGCGGTGACCATGATCGTGTCGCCGTCCACGCTACTATCGTCCGGCGTCTGTGCGTAGCTTCCGACAGGTGTCGCTACCGCCACCATCGCCACGGAGGATAGTGCCGAAAAACGAATGAAATTCATGATGTCCCCTTTAATCTCTAGGGGTCAAGTATAGCTATTGAGACTATGTTGCAATAGCAGGGACGGCTGGATCGTCGGGCAGCCATGAAAATATGGCCGTTGCAACGCAGCCCGAGGCTTCCTCCTGCCGGTCATTCCGGCGGACCCGTTCTTCGCCTGTATCGCAAGAGTCTAGCAGATGCCGCCCTTCGGCAGGCTGGAGGACGCCAAAGCCGCGCACATTCGGAAAACAGTGACTTTGGCGTTCCGGTTGGAAAGCCCACGCATTCACGATCCCGCTGGGACGGCAGAATCGCGTCCGCTATCCCTTCGAGGCCGGCAGGCGGTGGCCCGTTATGGAGGGTGGATTCTGTGCCGCAGCGCTGACTAGGCGCGGCACCAAAGACTGTTCGCCACAATCGGGACTGACATTGGGCTGCACAACGGACGTACCAGCGTGTCTGTGAGTGGTCGGGGAGACAGGATTCGAACCTGCGACATCCTGCTCCCAAAGCAGGCGCGCTACCGGACTGCGCCACTCCCCGACTGCGTGGCCCCTAGCCGGGAAACGAGCGGTCCGTCAATCGATCTTCTATGAAAGATCATCAGTTGGGAAAAATTCACTGGAATGTCTTTGACGACATTTGTGAGGGCACGGCTTCGCGCCCGACGCCCGGATCACGCCATGAAAAAGGGCGGGCCCCGAAGGACCCGCCCTTTCTGAAATCTCGCTAATGCGAAGATTACATCGCGTTCGAAGCGTTCATCGCGTTCATCGCGGCGTTGTCGGCGACATTCGCGGCGTCCATCGCATTGTCCGAAGCGTTCATGGCGTTCTCGACAACGTTTTCGACGACAGCGTTCGAAGCGTTCGCGGTCTCGTTGGCCGGCTTCTCACCGCAAGCGGCGAGGGCCATCAGGCTGGCCGAAGCGAAAACAACAGCGATCTTCTTCATTGTGTACGGCTCCCATAGCATTATGCCGCGTCTGGCACGTTACAGAGTGACCCTACGCGAGCGACCCGCATTAACGTGTGCGCTGCACAAATCAATGCTTTTCTAAGTCGGTGAAGTGGCAGAATCACACGACGGGGTGTTGTCTACTATAAAAGTTCAGTTAGCGCTCATGCTTTCTGCCGCATTGGCGACCAGGTTCAACGTCACTGCCCACGCTGCGACATTCTGTCGCAACTGGGCGACGTCCACCTTGTCGAGCGTATCGTCAGGCGTATGGTGCAGGTCGAAATAGCGTGTGCCGTCCTGCTGCAGGTCGATGACCGGAACGCCCGCCTTCACCAGCGGCGCAATGTCGGCGCCACCACCTGCCTCCTGCCGCCCGGCGCCAATACCCAATGGGGCAAGCGCCATGGCAATCCGCTTGGCCAGGTCATCATGCCCCTGCGGCAGCTTGAAATCGACGCGCCAGACGCGATCGGCGCCAAAGTCCGATTCCATTGCCAAGGCGTGACGCTCGGTTCCGTGGGCCTTGAAATAGGCGCGAGCGCCGTCACCGCCAACTTCCTCGGCGCCTGCCATCAACACGCGAATGGTCCGCCGAGGCTGGCCGGCTTTGGCCACTTGAAGGGCGGAGGCGGCCGCAATGCCACAGCCGGTCGCATCATCGATCGCGCCCGTGCCCTTATCCCAGCTGTCGAGGTGACAGGCCGCCACCACCACGCCCGCAGCCGGATCGCTGCCGGGAATTTCGGCGACGACGTTACCCGACGGCTGATCCTTCAACATTTTCGACGTGAGCGTCAGGTGAACCTTCACCGGCTGGCCCCGCTCCACCACCCGCACCAGTTGCTCGGCGTCCGGCACGGACAAGGCGGCGGCCGGGATCGGCGTGGCTCCGTCCGCCCACATCTGTACCCCGGTATGCGGCACGCGATGATGATCGGTGCCGATCGATCGGATCAGGATGGCGATCGCGCCCTTTTTGGACGCGATGCTGGGGCCCTGGCGACGCGCGGCGCCATAATAGCCATAGGAAGAACCATCCTGCGTGGCCCCCATCCCATGGTCGACAAAGGCAATCTTGCCCTTCAGGCTAGCGGCCGACGCCGCTTCCAGTGCATCGATACTGGGGAAGTAAATGATCTCGCCCTCGATACCCTTGTCCGACGTGGATCCGCTGTTCCCCAGCGCTGCAAGCACCAGATTTTGCGGGAAGGGCGACAGGATGCGCGCCTCGTCCTGTCCGCGAACCCAGACAGGCATGGTGTAGGGTTCGGCGCGGACATTGGAAAAGCCCAATGCCTTGAGCTTTGCCACCGCCCAGTCGCGCGCACGCGCTTCCTGCGGTGTGCCGGCCGGGCGGGGGCCGACTTCGGTCGTCAGCCCTTCAGTGAAGTCCCACGCCACATCGTCCTTCAGCGCCGCCTCCCGAATCACGTCATTGTCCGCAGGCGCGGCGAGAGACAGGGAAGGGGTGAAAATGCTGCCAAGGAGCAGGGCGGCCAGCGTGCCCGATCGGATTTTCTGCATGGGTGGAGGGGTAACGGGCCTTCCCCTATTTGCCAATATGTTCCGCGTCCGCTAACCCGGCGCAAATTTTCCAATCCGCTTTTTTCTACCTTAGACTTTCGGAGCAGCGCGCACCCATGTCCGCCTCATCGCAATATGCCTATGTCATGAAGAGCATGACCAAGAGCTTCCCCGGCGCGGCGAAGCCGGTCCTCAATCAGATCAACCTGCAATTTTATCGCGGCGCCAAAATCGGCATCGTCGGCCCCAACGGCGCGGGCAAATCGACCCTGATGAAGATCATGGCCGGCATCGACACCGATTTTTCGGGCGAGGCCTGG
The DNA here is from genome assembly GCF_000153545.1 of Sphingomonas sp. SKA58. Taxonomy (NCBI): domain Bacteria; kingdom Pseudomonadati; phylum Pseudomonadota; class Alphaproteobacteria; order Sphingomonadales; family Sphingomonadaceae; genus Sphingomonas; species Sphingomonas sp. SKA58. Next base: position 1,311,157 of record NZ_CH959306.1, on the reverse strand, counting down.
CCGGGTGAAAATATCACCGTCGGCTATCTGCCGCAGGAGCCGCAACTCGACCCGAACAAGACTGTCCTTGAAAATGTGAAGGACGGCGCGCGCGAAATGGCGGACAAGCTGGATCGCTTCAACGAGATCAGCATGATCATGGCCGATCCGCCGGAGGACGCGGATTTCGATGCGCTCATGGAAGAAATGGGCACCTTGCAGGAACAGATCGACGCCGCCGATGGGTGGACGCTGGACAACCAGCTGGAAATCGCGATGGAAGCGCTCCGCTGCCCGCCGTCCGATTGGGGCGTCGAAAGCCTTTCCGGCGGTGAAAAGCGCCGCATCGCGCTCACCCGTCTGTTGATCCAGAAGCCGGACATCCTGCTGCTCGACGAACCGACCAACCACCTGGATGCCGAAAGCGTCACCTGGCTGGAAAATCACCTCAAGGAATATGCCGGCGCGGTGCTGATGATCACCCACGACCGCTATTTCCTCGACAATGTCGTGGGCTGGATCCTGGAACTCGATCGCGGAAAATATTTCCCTTACGAAGGCAACTACTCCACCTATCTGGAGAAGAAGGCCAAGCGTCTGGAGCAGGAAGACCGCGAGGCAACCGGCCGCCAGAAAGCCATTAACGACGAGCTGGAATGGATCCGGCAGGGGCCGAAGGGCCGCCAGACCAAGTCCAAGGCTCGTATCGCCAAGTTCGAGCAGCTCGTCGCCTCCCAGGAAAATCGCGCGCCCGGCAAGGCGCAGATCGTTATCCAGGTGCCTGAACGTCTGGGCGGCAAGGTGATCGAGGCCAAGGGGATTTCCAAAGCCTATGGTGACAAGCTGCTGTTTGAAGACCTGTCCTTCATGCTGCCCCCCGGCGGCATCGTCGGCGTGATCGGCCCGAACGGTGCGGGCAAATCGACATTGTTCAAACTCATCACGGGTCAGGAGCAGCCGGATTCGGGGGAAATTGACGTCGGCTCGACCGTGCGCCTGGGCTATGTCGATCAGAGCCGCGACCATCTGGATGCCAGCAAGAATGTCTGGGAGGAAGTGTCCGACGGCCTCGATTATGTGAAGGTCAACGGCCACGATATGTCGACCCGCGCTTATGTCGGCGCGTTCAATTTCAAGGGACAGGACCAGCAGAAGAATGTCGGCAAGCTGTCGGGTGGTGAACGCAACCGCGTCCACATCGCCAAGATGCTCAAGAAGGGCGGCAATGTCCTGCTGCTCGACGAACCGACCAACGATCTTGACGTCGAAACGCTCGCGGCGCTGGAAGAAGCGATCGAGAATTTCGCTGGTTGCGCCGTGGTCATCAGCCATGACCGCTTCTTTCTTGATCGCCTCGCCACCCATATTCTCGCGTTTGAAGGCGACAGCCATGTCGAATGGTTCGAGGGTAATTTCGAGGCGTATGAAGAGGATAAGCGCCGTCGCTTGGGCGACGCTGCCGATCGGCCGACCCGCCTGGCCTATAAGAAGCTGACGCGCTGATCTGAATGACCTCGGGGCGATTGCAGTTTTTGCAATCGCTCGGGTGCCTTTCGCACTTGCGATGGTCGCGCTACCATTCCATATCCAAAGGTGCCTTTCAGGCATCCTCTCCTAAAAACTTTCGGGCTGGTCATTCGACCGGCCCTTTTTTTTGCGGCACGCAAGGTGGCGAAGCAGGGATGAGAGGGGCGTCCTGCAAGCAAGCCGAACCGCACCAAAAAATCGATAAGCCATTGAGCTAAAGGCTTTCATACAACAGCCGTATTAGGTAGCTACAGCGGTAGTTATGACATATCCTTACGATCCTCCCGATGCTGTCGACGGTGCAATGCCGACCGAAGATTCGCTCTTTGAGGTTTGGGATACGGTCGAGCGGCTTGCTAAAGACCATGACGTTTCGACCCGATCGCAGAATGACGCCCAGGTCGCGGCGCTCAATGCGCGGATCGTCAGCCTCGAAGCGGTATTGCAGATGCTGGTAGACCCCGCGACAGGCGAGGCGGGCTACCGTGACATTCGCGCGAAAGCCGTGCAGGTGCTCGCGCATTCCGCCTGACGCGAGCCCGGGATTTGCTCAGGCCGTGGATCGCTTCAAAAAATCCTGATGTCCACTAACAGCGGCCGGCTGGGCATCAACCCGATCGACCCGCGCGGCGGGCGGTCCATCATGCGCCAATCGGACAAATTGCGCGACGGCATTCTCATCGCCCTCGATCAGAGCCTCGACACTGCCATCGGTGCGATTGCGCACCCACCCGCAAAGGCCAAGGCCTTGCGCCGTTTCCACCGTCCATGCGCGATACCAGACGCCTTGAACCCGGCCTGTGATCGTCAGGCGGCGCGCGACCCGGGTCATTAATGGACGCGCTTGATCCAGGTCTGGCCGCCTTCGCGCACCTCGACCGTGAAATTGGGAACGTCGCGGATCAGGTCGGACAGGCGCTTATACCCATAGTTGCGTGTATCGAAACTCGACCGATTGCCCGCCAGCTGTCCTACGCTGCCCAACGCCGCAAAGCCATGTTCGTCGCGCTTGACGGCGTCATAAGCGTCGATCAGCAGTTTGACGACTTCCTCATCGATCGGTTTGGCCTTCGGTTCCGATTCGGTCGCAGCTTTTGATTTCGCCGCAGCCGGTCTGGTTTCCGCCTTCCGTGCAGGCTTGGAAGCAGGAACCTCGGCCGGTTCCAGCGCGGCAACGTCGATGAAGCGGGTGCAGGCGCGACGAAATCCCTCGGGCGTATTGGCATTGCCAAAGCCGTAAACGGGGATGCCGTCCTGTCGGATGCGCGTCACCAAGGGCGTGAAATCGCTATCACTGGACATAAGGCCGAAACCATCGACACGGCCGCTGGCCAGCAAGTCCATGGCATCGATGGTCATTTTCATGTCCGTGGCATTCTTGCCTTTGGTCAGGTCGAACTGCTGCTGCGGCTCGATCGCCTGGGTAATTGAAAGAGCGGCCCAGGCTTTCAGGGTCGTCTTGCTCCAATTGCCATAGGCCCGGCGGATATTCACCGTTCCCAGTTCTGCCAGAACCGTCATCACCGAATCGAAATGCGCCGCCGAAGCATTGTCGGAATCGATCAGCAGCGCAATGTTACCGCGCCCTTCCTGTCGCGTCGCCATAACCGTCTCCTGCGTCAGGCGGCCGGCGAAAAGGCGCCGCTCGCTTCATCCAATATGTGAAGCTGGCCGTCGGCGATCGCGAAGAAGCTGCCGATCAGTTTGAGTTCGCCCGCCTTTTCCTTCTCGCGCACGCACGGGAAACTGCGCAGGTTGGCAAGGCTGACCTTGACCCCTTCCTGCTCCATCGCTCGCTCGACCTCCCGGTCGCGGCGCTCGCCATAGCGGCCAACGACCGTCTCGCGCGCCTCGTCCAGCAGCTCGATCCAATTGTGAATGAAGCCGCCTTCGCCCGGAGGCGCGCCCTTCAGATCGGCGCTGAGCGCCGCCTTGCAGCCGCCGCATTTGCCATGGCCCATGACCAGGATCTCGTCGACCTTGAGCACCTGCACCGCAAATTCCAGCGCGGCGGATACACCATGACGGCCTGGCGTCGTTTCGAATGGCGGGACCAAAGCGGCAACATTGCGCACAACGAAGATTTCGCCGGGGCTGGTGTCGAATATCTGTGCCGGATCGACGCGGCTGTCCGAACAGGCGATCACCATCACCCGGGGGCTCTGCCCTTCGTTCAATTCATCCCAGCGGTCGCGCTGCTGCGCCCAGCCGGTTTCGCGGAAGCGGCGATAGCCCGCCAGCATTTCGGCAAAGTCGATCATGGCGACGATGTGCCTGACAAACTCTGCACTGGCAAGAGCGACCCGGCATCGCTATCTGGTGCCCATGAACGAGCTGTCCCCCATTCCCGCGCCGGCCCAGCCCGAACGCGCCCGCAAGCCCGACTGGATCCGCGTGAAAGCCCCGACCAGCAAGGGCTATAATGAGACCCGCCAGTTGATGCGGGAAAAGAAGCTGGCGACGGTTTGCGAGGAAGCGGCCTGTCCCAATATCGGCGAATGCTGGACCAAAAAGCATGCGACGGTCATGATCCTGGGGGACGTGTGCACCCGCGCCTGTGCCTTCTGCAACGTCAAGACCGGCATGCCGCGCAAGGTCGACCCCAATGAGCCGCAGAATCTGGCGGATGCCTGCGCTGAAATGGGGCTGGAGCATATCGTCATTACCTCGGTCGATCGCGACGATCTGCCCGATGGCGGCGCCAGCCAATTCGTCAAGGTGATCGAAGCTCTGCGCCGCACGACGCCGAACACGACCATCGAAATTCTGACGCCCGATTTCCGCAACAAGCATGAGCGGGCGGTCGAAATGATCGTTGCGGCGCGCCCCGACGTCTACAATCACAATCTTGAAACCGTGCCGCGCCTCTATCCAACCATCCGGCCGGGCGCGCGCTATTACGCGTCGCTGCGCCTGCTGGAAACGGTCAAGAAGCTCGATCCGTCGATCTTCACCAAGTCGGGCATCATGCTGGGGCTGGGCGAGGAGCGGTTGGAGGTGCATCAGGTGATGGACGACATGCGTTCGGCCGACATCGATTTTCTGACCATGGGCCAATATCTCCAGCCGACGCCCAAACATGCCAAGGTGATGGAGTTCGTGACGCCTGCCGCGTTTAACGCCTATGCCGGCATCGCGCGCGCCAAGGGTTTCCTGCAGGTCGCGTCCAGCCCGCTCACCCGCTCCAGCTATCATGCCGGCAAGGATTTTGCCGAAATGAAGGCAGCGCGCGAAGCGCGGCTTGCCAAGGCCGCGGCGAAGGCCTGACCGCACGATGCCCCGTCACAACGAAACGCGTCATCTTCCCTATACGCCTGCCCAGATGTTCGACCTGGTGTCGAACGTCGCGGCTTATCCCGAATTTTTGCCCTGGGTGAGCGCGATCCGCGTGCGTCAGGATGGCGAGCGGGAAATGGTCGCCGACATGATCGTCGGCTTCAAGGGCATCAAGGAAAGCTTCACATCCCGCGTCCTTAAAGAGCGACCCGATCATGTGCGAGTCGATTATCTCGACGGGCCGCTCAAGCATCTGCACAATGAATGGCAGTTCCGGGACGACGGGCAGGGGGGTGTGCTGGTCGATTTCGAGGTGGAGTTCGAATTCAAGAACCGCATCTTCGAAATGCTCGCCGGGCAGTTTTTCGACAAGGCGCTGCGCAAGATGATCGGTGCGTTCGAAGAACGCGCTGCCGAACTTTACGCCTCGCCGGGCAGCAGCAATTCCAGCGCGCACAGCGCCGCCTGAAGGCGAACGCCGCCCCGGCCGTCATTATCGAAATGCCGCATGTCGGCGACGACCTTGTCGGGGCTGGCGCCCCGCTCGGCGCGCGCGAACACGACTGTGCCGACGGGCTTTTGATCGCTGCCGCCGCCTGGCCCCGCAATGCCTGTGATGGCGACAGCGACATCGGCATGGCTTTGTTTCAGCGCGCCCTGCGCCATCGCCCAGGCGGTGGCGATAGACACGGCCCCGAATGTGTCCAGCACGTCATGCGAAACCTTCAGAAGCTCCGCCTTCATATCATTGGAATACGTGACAAATCCAGCTTCGAAGACGTCGGAGGAGCCAGCGATCTCGGTCAGTGCGGCGGACACAAGGCCACCAGTGCAGCTTTCGGCAACCGCCACCGTGCGCCCGGCGCGACGATTGGCGATGATGACCTTGTCGGCGAGTTCGACCAGTCGGATCGGGAGGATAGTATCGGGCATGGCGTCAGGATAGCGCGGGCAGGGAGAGGGTGGCAACCGCCTGTGCCGCGATCCCTTCACGGCGGCCCGCAAAACCCAGCCTCTCGGTCGTCGTCGCCTTCACGCTGACCTGTCCGATCGACACCTCCAATATCTCGGCGATACGGGCGCGCATGGCTTCGCGGTGCGGACCGATCTTAGGCGCTTCGCAGATAATGGTGAGATCGATATGGTCGATCCGCCCCTGATGCGCCTTCACCCGGTCACGGGCATGGGCAAGGAAACGGTCTGACGACGCCCCCCGCCATTGCGGATCGGATGGCGGAAAATGGCTGCCAATATCGCCATCCCCCAGCGCGCCCAAGAGCGCGTCGACGATCGCATGGAGCGCGACATCCGCGTCGCTGTGACCGGCCAGCCCGCGATCATGCGGGACGAGGACGCCGCCCAGCCACAAGGGCTCGCCCGCTGCAAGGCGATGCACGTCATAGCCCATGCCCACGCGGGTAACGAAAACGGGCGCCAACAGGGCTTGCACGCGGCTGAAATCCTGTTCGTAGGTCAATTTGTTCAATCTTTCATCACCTTGCACCAGAATGACGTCATGACCACAGGCGCGCAGAATTTGCGCGTCGTCGGTCGCGTCATGTGCCGTATCCCAGGTGCGATGCGCAGCTAAAATGGCTGGAAAGCGAAAGGCTTGCGGCGTCTGGACTCGATGCAATTGCGCGCGATCCACCGTATTTTCCATGAGGCCGCCCGCACCGCGCACCAGAGTGTCTGCAACGGGCAATATGGGGATAGCCCCGTCCTTGTCCATCAACGCGTCCAAGAGCCGATCCACCACCACCGGGGGCAGGAAGGGGCGCGCCGCATCGTGGATCAACACGATGTCCGCGCCGCCTGCCGCAGCGATCGCCTCCAGCCCCGCATGTACCGATCCCCTCCGGCTGTCCGCGCCGACCACCACCTGCACATCCTCACCAAGCAGCGCCTGCGCGAGATCCTGCTGCCCCGCGGCCACGACCACGACCACGCCGTCGATTGCGTCATGGCTGGCCAGGGCCTCATGCGCGTGGGCCAACACGGTTTTGCCTGCGACCACGCGATATTGCTTTGGCACGTCACCGCCAACGCGGTTGCCCTGGCCTGCGGCGACGATCAGCGCGATGGTCTTCAAGGGAGAGGTCATCGCCGCCGCATAGCCGCTCCCGCTCAAATCAGGAAGGGGGAGAGGCACAGCGCTTGTCGGCGATGCCCATTTCCGCTAAAGGCTGCCTGTTTTTTAGGCACATTGTGAAGTGAAGATCATGCGCAGGCTTTCACCCATTTCCATCGGTCCGGTGACCATCGACATGCCCGTCGTTCTGGCACCGATGACCGGCGTCACCGACATGCCGTTTCGGACGCTGGTGCGCCGCTATGGATCGGGCCTGAACGTGACGGAAATGATCGCTTCGGCGGCGATGATACGCGAAACGCGCCAGTCGCTGCAAAAGGCCGCCTGGCATCCGCTGGAAGAACCGGTGTCAATGCAGCTGGCCGGCTGTTCTCCCAGGGAAATGGCCGATGCCGCCAGGCTCAATGCCGATCGCGGCGCAGCCATTATCGACATCAACATGGGCTGCCCGGTCAAGAAGGTCGTTAATGGCGACGCCGGCAGCGCGCTGATGCGCGACCTGCCGCTCGCCGCCTCGCTGATCAAGGCGACGGTAGAGGCGGTCGACGTGCCCGTCACCGTCAAGATGCGGATGGGCTGGGATCATGCCAGCCTCAATGCGCCCGAACTGGCGCATATCGCCGAGGATTTGGGCGCAAAACTGATCACCGTGCACGGCCGCACCCGTAACCAGATGTACAAGGGGTCGGCCGACTGGGCCTTTGTGCGCAAGGTGAAGGATGCGGTGAAGCTGCCCGTCGTCGTCAATGGGGATATCTGTTCGATCGAGGATGCCGACACAGCACTGGAGCAAAGCGGCGCGGATGGCGTGATGATCGGCCGCGGCGCCTATGGTCGTCCCTGGCTGATCGGTCAGGTCATGGCGTGGCTGACGGACGGAACGCGTCTGCCCGATCCTTCGCTTGAGGAACAATATCACGTAATCGTAGAGCATTATCGCGCGATGCTCGATCATTATGACAGGCATACCGGCGTCAACATGGCGCGCAAGCATATCGGTTGGTATACCAAGGGGCTGACTGGATCGGCGGAATTCCGCAATGCCGTGAACCAGGAGCCGGATGCCGACACCGTCCTCGACATGCTGGCGCGCTTTTATGAACCGTTGATCGCCAGCGGCCTTGATCCGGCGGAATTGCGCAAGGCCGCATGACCAGCGTCCTCACGTCGGTCCCGCCGCTCCGCGTCGCGCAGGACGGACCATCGCTGGCCGAACAGATGACTGCGTTGCCGGTCGCGACACTGATCGTTAAGCCGGACAATAGTATTGCCGACGCCAATGTTCGCGCAGAAACGCTGCTTAACATGGCGCGTTCGGCGATCATTGGCAGTGATGTGTCGCGAACCATCAGAATTGCCGAAGCAGGTGCACGCTTTGACATCTGGCACAGCAACAAGGCGGTTGCGGCTTACGATATCAAGGTGCATGCGGGCCGCACTGCGGAGATGGAAGTCGACTTGCTGATTTCGCCGATCGTCGATCATGACGGCTGGCGCGTTGTGTCGGTGCACGCGCAAAGCCAGGCGCGCAAGATCGGTCGTCGCAACTCGGCCGGAGGGGCGCGCTCCGCCATGGGCGCGGCCGCCATATTGGCGCATGAAATCAAGAATCCGCTGTCGGGAATTCGTGGCGCGGCGCAACTTCTGGAATCCGGTCAGGACGGGCGCGACACGGCGTTGACCCAACTTATCTGCAACGAGGTGGATCGCATTGCCGCGCTGATCGACCGGATGCAGGATTTCACGACCGATCGAACCCTGGAGTGCCACCCCGGCAACATCTATCCCCTGATTGATCGCGCCGCCGGAATCGCCGCTGCGGGGTTCGCAAAAAACATCAAGATCATAAAACATTATGATCCGTCCTTGCCATTTGCCACCATCAACGACGATGCATTGGTGCAGGTGATGATAAACCTGCTGAAAAATGCCGCCGAAGCACTGGATCATGTCGCCAGGCCGGTCATCCGCGTCGAAACCGCTTTCCGCCACGGCGTTTCTGTGGTGACGGGCGGCGGCAGGGGCAGTGCCGTGCTGCCCATCGAAATTCTGGTCATCGACAATGGTCCTGGCGTTCCGGAACATATTCTCGACCATCTTTTCAACCCGTTCATCACCGGCAAGCGGGACGGGCAGGGACTGGGGCTGGCGCTGGTCGACAAGCTGGTGCGCGACATGAATGGCTTTGTCCAATATGCGCGCGACACCGAAGCCGGAGAATCCAGCTTCCGTATATTGCTTCCGATGGGGATGGCGTCATGAGGGCGACGGGTGCGATCCTGGTGGTCGATGACGATCCCGCAATTTGCGTCGTGGTCGGCGAAGCGCTGCGGCGGCAGGGGCATAAGGTGAAGACGGCCGCGTCCATTCGCGAACGCAGCGCCTTGATCGACAGTTTTACGCCCGATGTCCTTATCACTGACGTCATGCTGCCCGATGGCGACGGACTGGTCGGCGTGGCCGATATTCTTGACCGCAACCCGGACCTGAATGTCATCATCCTTTCGGCGCAGAACACGCTCAATACCGCGATCCGCGCGACCGAAAAGGGGGCGTTCGAGTATCTGCCCAAACCTTTCGATCTGAACGAACTTACCCGCGCCGTTTCCGACGCGCTGGGCACTCGCGCCCCGGCCGACGGGGCGGAGGAAGGGCATGGCGGCCTGCCCCATGACGGACTGCCGCTCGTCGGCCGCTCACCAGCGATGCAGGAAGTCTATCGGACGATCGCGCGCGTTCTGTCCAATGACCTTTCGATCCTGGTGCTGGGCGAATCGGGAACGGGGAAGGAACTGGTTGCAGAGGCGATCCACAGCCTGGGGCAGCGGCGCACAAAACCCTTCATCGCGATCAATATGGCTGCAATACCGCGTGAGTTGATCGAGGCGGAACTGTTCGGTTATGAAAAGGGCGCCTTTACCGGCGCGCAGGTTCGCACTGCCGGCAAGTTCGAACAGGCGCAGGGCGGCACGCTCTTTCTCGACGAAATAGGAGATATGCCGATGGAGGCGCAGACGCGCCTGCTTCGCGTCCTTCAATCGGGTGAAGTCACGACAGTGGGGGGCTCGAAACCGGTCCGGGTGAATGTTCGGATCATCGCAGCCACTAACAAGCACCTTCCGCAACTGATTGAAGAAGGCCGCTTTCGGCAGGATCTCTACTATCGCCTGAACGTCGTGCCGATCGCGCTGCCACCCCTGCGGGAACGGCGGGAGGACGTCATTCTGCTCGCGCGCCATTTCCTGGAACGCGCCGCGCAGGATGGCCTGCCGCGCAAGGCTCTGGCCGAAGACGCTGCGCAATTGCTGATGGCCTGGCACTGGCCGGGCAATGTTCGTGAACTTCAGAATATGATGCAGCGCTTGTCGGTGCTCAGCCGGGAAAATGTCATTACGGCCGAGATGCTGCGCCATATGCTGCCGATCGAGCATGTTCCGGCGGATCATGCCGCGCCTGCCGATCATCTGATCCATGCCGTCCGCGACTGGGCCAAACGGCAATTAGGGATCGGCATCAGCCAGCCGCAACGCGCCTTGCACGATGATCTGCTCGCCGTGATCGAACCGGTCCTTCTGGAAGAGGTGTTGTCGAGTGTTGATGGAAACCAGATCCGGGCGGCCGGGCTGCTTGGTATCAATCGCAACACGTTGCGCAAGAAATTGACGGATTATGGCCTTGATCCCTTGCAGCTGCGGTTGGGGGACTGACCCGATCAGGTTGCGGATCGAGACGAAACGACGGGGGGAATCGACCAGCGACAGCTGGGCGGTGAAATACTGTGTTTGAATGGGCACGGGCTTGTTGTAACAAAGCCACTATGATCGGCGCGAATATCCTCCCCAGGCGGGCCGCTGCATGGCGGAGGCTGATGCCGGCGTTCCTCCGCGGCTGGCGGCTCGCTGCGTTGGTGGAAGGGATTACGCTCGCGCTGTTCCTCGGCATGGCGGGGCTGACCTACCATCTGCTGTCTGGCAGCGGCCAATCCTATACATTGCTGACGCCGCCGATCGTCGCGCTGTTGCTGGTTGCCAATCTGGTTCCTGCAATCGCCCTGCTTGTTCTGCTGGGCCGCCGCGTTGCCAAGCGGCGCGCCAGCGCGTCGGCGATCGGCAGCGACGGGCAATTGCACGTGCGGCTGGTCGCGATCTTTTCGATCGTCGCGAGCGTCCCGATGCTGCTGGTGGTGATCTTCGCATCCCTGCTGTTCCAATATGGCGTGCAATTCTGGTTTTCCGATAGCGCGCGCGGCATGCTGCAAAATGCAAGCGACCTGGCGCGCGGCTATTATGAGCAGAATTTGCGCGAGGTTCGCGACGAAACGCTGACCATGGCGGGTGATCTTCGCGATTATCTGAGCCAGACCGACGTTTCCAGCCCGCGTTTCGCCGAGGGCTATATTTATCAGGTCGTCACGCGAAAGCTGAACCGATCGGCCATTATCGAGGTGGGGAAGGACGGGATCGCCCGTACCGCCGCGACGGTCGATCCGGAAAATCGCCCGGTTGCCGAGATGCTGCCGCCGAACGTCGTCCGCCGCCTCGCGGCGGGTGAGGATATCGTCGTGCAGGCGCGCCCGAACCAGGTCGAGGCCGTGACCTTGCTCTATCCCGACAGCAAGGTCTATCTCTACGCCACGCGCAACGCAGGCACATCGTCCTTCTCCAATGTGGAACGGGCGCAAAAGGTGATTGCCGACTATGATCTTTTCGCGGCGCAATCGCGCGCGCTGCAACTGCGCTTCAACGTCGCGCTGTTCGTAGGCTCGTTGTTGCTCGTCGGGATCGCCGTCTATATCGCCCTGGCGGTAGCGGACTGGATGGTCCGCCCTGTCAACGAACTGGTGACCGCGGCCCGGCGCATCACCGCGGGCGACTTGTCGGCGCGCGTCACCAGCCCGCTCAGCCGCGATGAAATCGGCACTCTGGCATCCGCCTTTAACCGCATGACGCAGCGCCTCGAAGCACAAACCGGCGCGCTGGTGGCTGCCAACAGTCAGCTGGACGAGCGCCGCGCCTTTATTGAGGCCATCCTGTCAGGCGTCACCGCAGGGGTTTTGTCCGTCGATCTGGAAGGTGTCATCCTGCTCCTGAACAGTTCAGCGGCAGCTATCCTTGTGGGAGAGGATGATGACCCAGTCGGCCGGAGTCTCGCGGAAATTTCTCCAGAACTTGCTGATTTCGTCACATCAGGCGAGGATGCCGGCATCGTTCAGGTGCGGGCTCATGGCGACTTGCGGACCCTGGCGGTGAAGCTCGCCGCCGACGCATCGCGCCATATTCTCACCTTCGATGACATTACCCAGCAATTATCGGACCAACGCCGCGCCGCTTGGTCGGACGTCGCCCGGCGTATTGCGCACGAGATCAAGAACCCGTTGACGCCGATCCAGCTGGCGGCCGAGCGTCTTCAGAGGCGCTATGCCGAGGAAGTGACCAGCGACAAGGCGACATTCAGCCGATTGACCGGGACCATCGTGCGCCAGGTCGGCGACCTGCGTCGGATCGTCGACGAATTTTCTTCCTTCGCGCGGATGCCGAAGCCGGTTTTCCGCCGCGAGGCGATTGGCGACATCGCTCGCCACGCCCTGTTCCTGCACGAAGTCGCCCATCCTGACATTCAGTTCGAATATGTCGCGCACGAAAGCGACCTGGAGCTGGTATGTGACCGGCGCCAGCTCGGGCAGGCATTGACGAATATCGTCAAAAACGCTGTCGAAGCGATTGAGCCTAAGGCTGAACCTGATGCAGGCGGCCCGCGCGGCCATGTTCGCATGACGCTCGCTCGGGATGGTGAGGATATCGTTATCACGGTGCGGGACGATGGCATTGGCCTGCCGCCCGAGCGGGATCGCATCCTTGAACCCTATATGACGACGCGGACCAAAGGCACCGGCCTGGGTCTCGCCATCGTCAAGAAGATTGTCGAAGAACATCTTGGCGAAATCCGCTTTGACGATGCCGAAGGCGGCGGCGCACGCGTAACTCTGCGATTTGCCGCGATGGCACTGGAAAAACTGGAAGAAGGGCAGCCGGTGGCGCTGCCAAAAGGAAAAGTGACGGCCCATGGCGCTTGATATTCTGATTGTCGACGATGAAGAAGATATTCGCGACCTCGTCGCGGGTGTGCTGGAAGATGAAGGCTTTACCACGCGCACGGCTGCCAACAGCGACAGCGCGATTGACGCACTGGATTCGCGTCGTCCATCGCTGGTGCTGCTCGACGTCTGGCTCCAGGGATCACGCATGGACGGACTGGAACTGCTGGACGAGATCAAGCGCCGGGATCCGACCGTTCCAGTATTAATGATCTCGGGCCATGGCAATATCGACACCGCCGTTGCCGCCATCCGCAAGGGCGCGGCCGACTTTATCGAAAAACCGTTCGAGGCCGATCGCCTGCTTCACTTGGTCGCTCGCGCCACAGAAACAGAGCGCCTCCGCAGGGAAAATCACGTGTTGCGCGCGCGCTTTGGTCAGGATGACGAACTGACCGGCACTTCCGCCGCGATCAACGGCGTCCGCGCAACCATCAAGAAGGTCGCCGGCACGGGCAGCCGCGTGCTGATCTCCGGGCCCGCCGGTGTCGGCAAGGAAGTCGCCGCCCGCATGCTGCACAGCTGGAGCGGGCGGGCTGACTCGCCCTTCATCATTGTCGCTGCCGCGCGCATGGACCCGGACCGGGTCGAGGAAGAGTTGTTCGGCATCGAGGACGCGAGTGGGCTCGTGCGCCCTGGATTTCTGGAACAGGCGCATGGCGGCACGCTCTATCTCGACGAGATCGCGGATATGCCGCTCACCACACAGGGCAAGATCCTGCGTGTATTGACCGATCAAAGCTTTACGCGCGTGGGCGGCCAGCGGCAGGTGAAGGTTGATGTGCGCGTCATTTCCTCAACGGCGCTCAACCTGGCGAGCGAGATAGAGGAAAGGCGGTTCCGCGAGGACTTGTTTTACCGCCTCAACGTCGTTCCATTGGCAATCCCGCCATTGTCGGAGCGTCGCGACGACATTCCGCCGCTGGTTGAACATTATCTCGCCCGCTTTGCCGCCGATCGCCGGGTTCCCCCGCCCGAAATCGCCAGTGACGCCATGGCGGCTTTGCAGGCCAATGAATGGCCCGGCAACGTCCGTCAGCTACGCAACGTGATCGAACGTACGATGATTCTGGCGCCAGGGGACCGGATCGGGCGTATCGAGCTGGATATGCTGCCGTCCGAATTGACCAGCGACAGCGGCGGGGAGGGGATTGGACAATCGGCGATCATGGGCGCGCCGCTCCGCGAAGCGCGCGAGAGCTTCGAACGCGAATATCTGCGTATTCAAATCCGCCGCTTTTCCGGCAATATTTCGCGAACGGCGACCTTCATCGGCATGGAGCGCTCGGCCCTTCATCGGAAATTGAAGCTGTTGGGCATCACCGAAGACAAGGATTAGCGATTTGCCATTGCCTGTGGACGGCTCTTCGCAATTGCGGTAGAAATGCGCCGCCTCCGGTACGCGGAGACAAGCAAGACGCCCTGCTTAAGGGCGCGAAGAGCGGGTAACGTCCCGCCAAGAATATAGGACTGGCGACGACCATGGCCGACAAAGTGAACAATCTTCAGGATATCTTCCTGAACAGCCTGCGCAAGAGCAAGACCCCGGTGACCATGTTCCTGGTCAAGGGCGTAAAGCTGCAAGGCATCATCACCTGGTTCGACAATTTCTCCGTGCTGCTCCGCCGTGATGGGCAGTCGCAACTGGTATACAAGCACGCCATCTCAACCGTCATGCCGGCCCAGCCGATGGACCTAACCGACCTACGCAAGTCGAGCGATGGGAATGGCAAGTCGAAGCTGTTGCAGGAAATCTTCCTGTCGGCCGTTCGCAAATCCGGCAGCCCGGTCACAATGTTCCTGGTCAACGGCGTCATGCTCCAGGGTGAGATCGCGGCGTTCGACCTGTTCTGCATGTTGCTGGAGCGCGACGGCATGGTGCAGCTAGTCTACAAACATGCCATTTCCACGGTTCAGCCTCTTCATGCGCTCGACTTGACGGGCGAAAACGAACAGGACGACTGATCGCTGCGGCGTTCCTTTCATTCCTTCGATAATGCTCCCGCTCGGCCGGCGTTTCAGCCCATCAGGCTGTTCGCCACCCGACGGGAGCATGTCGCATTTTGAGGCGTTGAAATATTCATGGCCGTGTTCAATCGCGAATCACAGGATGAAGTTTCACGCGGCGCGCGGGCGGTGGTCGTTCACGCGGAAACTCGTGGGCTAGAACGTAGGGACAGCGATGCCCGGCTGGAAGAAGCGCGAGGGCTAGCGCTCGCCATTGGCATTGACGTGCGCGCCGCGCAGGCATTTCGCGTGCGCGACCTCAAGCCGGCAACCCTGTTCGGCAGCGGGCAGGTAGACCAGATCGCGACGCTAGCGCGCCAGGAAGAGGCCGAATTGATCATCGTCGACAATAGTCTGTCGCCGGTTCAGCAAAGCAATTTGGAAAAGGCATGTGAAGCCAAGGTTATCGACCGAACCGGTCTGATCCTTGAAATCTTCGGTGAACGCGCCGCCACCAACGAAGGTCGATTGCAGGTCGAACTCGCCCATCTCGACTATCAGGCGGGGCGCCTTGTGCGCAGTTGGACTCACCTTGAACGGCAGCGCGGCGGCTTTGGCTTCTTGGGCGGTCCGGGGGAAACCCAGATCGAGGCGGACCGCCGCATGATCCGCGATCGCATGGCAAAGATCCGGCGCGAGCTGGATCAGGTGACGCGCACACGCGGCCTTCACCGGGCCCGCCGCCAGCGCGCGCCTTGGCCGGTGATTGCACTGGTCGGCTATACCAACGCTGGAAAGTCTACGCTTTTCAATCGCTTGACCGGGGCTGAGGTCATGGCGGAAGATTTACTGTTTGCCACGCTCGATCCAACGATGCGCCAGATTGCGTTACCCGGCCTCGACAAGGCGATCCTGTCCGACACTGTGGGATTTGTGTCGGACCTGCCGACACAACTGATCGCCGCGTTCCGCGCAACGCTGGAGGAAGTGCTGTCCGCCGATCTTATCGTCCATGTCCGCGATATTGCCCATCCCGACAGCGATGCCCAGCGCGACGACGTGCTGGACGTACTCGGAGAACTCGGCGTGACCGGTGAAGCAGCGCTGGAGCGCGGGGAGGGGACCTCGGAGCCGCCGCCGATCATCGAGGCGTGGAACAAGCTCGACCTGCTGGATGCGGATAGCATGTCCTTGGTCCGGGAGCAGGCTGCGCGGCGAGAGGATGTCGTGATCCTGTCAGCGCTGACAGGCGAGGGGATGGATCAACTCCAACGGATGATCAGCGATCACATGACCCGCGGAGCGAAAGTTTACACCTTCAGCATTCCCGTTGCGGACGGCGCATCATTGGCCTGGCTGCACGAGCATGGCGAAGTATTGCGTTCCGAAACAGGCGATGACATGACGAATGTCGAAGTACGGCTGTCGGACGCATCTTTCGCGCGCTTTACCAAATCTGACTTTGCGTGAAATAAAAGAGGGCGAAGACCATCCACCCTCCAGCTCTTACGTCAGATTTTTTTCGACGACATTTATCGCCGCGTTGAGGGCAGGGGCGCGCTCGCAACGATTGTCACACGCCTCACGCTGTTTGCGCAACCGGGCCAAGATATTGTTCGCCGCATCGACATTTCCCAGCTTGATTTCCGCGAGCGCCAGACCACTCATGGATCCTGGATGATAATGGAAACCGCGATGCACGCTCCGCTCGAAATATCGGCGTGCGGCGTCAGCGTCACCCAGGCCCAGCTTGGTCACGCCGAGTAAAAAGCGGACGTCCTTGCTCGGGGTTCGCCCCATAAGCCGATTTAACACCGGGTCGGCCTCGGCATATTTTCCCTGCACGACCAGTTCACGGGCATATTGCATAGCGTTTACGGGCGGACGGTCGGGGGGGCCCCTGAACGCGCCACTGGCAGAATATGCCGTGCTACCGGAAGACAAGGTTCCAAAGTCATAACCGGCGTTGAAATTGATGCCAGTGATGCCGGTGACGGCATGTCCTCCTTGCGCGAAGGCAGGAACGGAAACAGCCATACAGAGCGGCAGAAGGAGTCGTAAGCGCATAGCATTCTCCTTTGATCTGAATAGCTAAGATATGCCTGCCATGGGCGCTCGTCAATATCCGTTGCAACTTACAATGGTTAATCCGTGCGCTCCTGTGATTTGGCGCTTTGCCAAAGCGCTTCCTTGTCTTCAAGCGGCATGGCTGCAAAAGACAATCCGCCTTCTGCTTCCATTGTCCGGAAACGGCGCTCGAACTTGCTATTTGCGCGGCGCAGCGCCGTTTCAGGATCGACCTTCAGGTGACGCGCCAAATTCACGACGGCGAACAGCAGGTCGCCAACTTCTTCCTCATACTCGGCACTAGTCCGCGCTGCGGCAACTTCCTTCAGTTCCTCCTCGATCTTTGCGACCACGCCGTCCGTGTCTGGCCAATCGAACCCCGTGCGCGCCGCGCGTTTCTGGAGCTTTTCCGCGCGCGACAGTGCGGGCAGGGCGGTTGCCACACCCGATAGCGCGCTGGGATCGGGCTCCTTTTCCGCGCGTTCGGCCGCCTTGATCGCCTCCCATTGCGCATGGCCATCCTCGCGCCTGACGCCGTCACCAAAGACGTGCGGATGCCGGCGGATCATCTTGCGGGTTATCCCGTCGATGACATCCTGCATGGAAAAATGGCCAGCTTGCTCGGCCATGCGGCTGTGGAAGGCCACTTGAAGCAACAGGTCACCCAGTTCATCGCGCAATGCCGCCATGTCGTCGCGCTCGATCGCATCTACCACCTCATAGGCTTCTTCGATCGTATAGGGGGCGATCGAGGCAAAATCCTGAGCAATGTCCCAAGGACAGCCGACTTCGGGATCGCGCAGCCGTGCCATGACGGTGGCCAGCGGCATGATATCGGCTGGACTTGGGCTTTGGCTTGGTCGTGTCATACAACGTCCCGCATCATGTTCAGTGTCGTCGATCGGCGCAGATAGGTGAGGTTCACTCCAGCCGCCAGATGATATTCGTGTTCGATAATATATATTATGTAAAGTTTCATAGCGAGGGATGCGTGTGTCGAGCTGTCCCTTTCGGCGTCCGCATACGCACTAATCCTCTAATATTTGGCTGTGCTTTGCCGTGTCGCGCATGCACACATAGACGGCCAGCGATATGGCGATCATGATGCTGACATAGAAGTAGAATGCCTCCTCCATGCCAGCCTGTTTGAACCACAAGGCGACGAATTCGGCCGTGCCGCCGAACAGCGTATTGGCCAAGGCATAAGGCAGCGCCACCCCCAGCGCGCGGATATGCGCGGGAAACAGCTCAGCCTTCACCACGGCGTTAATCGACGTATAGCCGGTAACGATCAGCAGCCCCGCCATGACCAGCAATCCGGCAACCATCGGATCGGTCGTTTGCGCAAGCGTGGAAAAAATCGGATAGGTGCATATCACACCAAGCACGCCAAAGCTGATCATCAGCGGCTTGCGACCGATGCGGTCCGACACTGCCCCCGCGACCGGCTGAAGCAACATGAATAGGAACAACGTCACTGCATTGATCTGAGACGCGGCCTCGCGGGTCAGGCCGCTGGTGTTCACCAGAAATTTCTGCATGTAGATGCTGTAGGCATAAAAGGCGATCGTCCCGCCAGCCGTCAGCATCATCACCGTCATCGTCTCGCGCGGATGGCGTGTGATCAATTCGACGAAGCCAGACTTGGGCGCGCCCTCGGCCTTGGCATTGGCAAAGCTTTGCGTTTCCGACAGGCCCCGTCGCAGCCAGAACACGATAATCGCCAGTGCGCCACCGATGAAAAAGGGTATCCGCCAGCCCCAGGAATCGAGTTGCTCCACCGTCAGGCTGGCCTGTAGGATCAGCAGCACGCAAATCGCCACCAGCTGCCCGGCAATCAACGTCACATATTGGAAGCTGGAAAAGAAACCCCGGCGATTTCGACCGGCCATTTCGGACAGATAGGTCGCGCTTGCGCCATATTCGCCACCGATCGAAAGCCCCTGCATCAACCGGGCAAGCACCAGCAGCATCGGCGCGGCAACGCCGATCGTCTCATAACCTGGCGTCACGCCGATCAGCAGAGACCCGGCGCACATCAGCGCCACGGACAAGGTCAAGCCGCTTTTGCGGCCATGGCGGTCGGCATAGACGCCCATCAGCCAGGCGCCGATCGGCCGCATCAGAAATCCGACCGCGAAAATGCCCGCCGCACTCAGCAATTGCGCCGTGCGATCCTCACTGGGGAAGAAATGCGGCGCGAAATAGAGCGTGAAGGCGGAATAGGCATACCAATCATACCATTCGACCAGATTGCCGGTGGATCCGCCGATAATCGCCTTCAGCCTCTGGCGCTGACTGGGTGCTGCATGGCTCTCCATCATGGCGTCAGCACCATTTCGCCATCCTGCACACCCCAACTTTTGAGGCGCGAAAGCATGTTCATCCCGATGACATTGACATCACCAAATGCGGGCGAGACCACGACTGGCAGATCGCTCGCGTGAACTGGCCCGATAGCAAGGGTCGCGACATTGGATCGCCGCGCCTCCACCCGACCATTGGCGGTCGTCATGATAACGCCCGGCGCGCCTACGTCATAATTCAGCCCGGACGCCTGCGCACTGGATTCCGATAAGGCCGTGATGGTCGCGCCACTGTCGATAAGAAAGCGCGCCGGCGCGCCGTTTATCCGGCCTTCGACCCAATAATGCCCGTCTGGCGCAACCGGGATCCGCAGTCTCTGGCCCTCCGTCAGCGCCTGCGGCATGGCGGCAGGCGCATCGGCTGGAGTAGCTACCCCCCCTCCTCCGCCCAGCGGCCGGTGAGATACCCGCTATCCTGCGCAAATTTGAACAGGCCGAGCAATGCCGCAAAGATTGCGACCCACAGCAACGCCATGCGCCACAAGCTGCTCCACGCGAGCCGCCGTCCAACCAGCGCCGAGCCGACGAGCACCAGCGCCAGCAGATACCAGATGCTCGAAGCCGCCTGACCCGTCCCGTCCATCAGTTCTCCCGCACATTTTTGCCCAAATCTGCCACCAGCCCGTCGTAACCGGGTTCCACGCCCCGGGGCAGTGTATGGCAAAGCGTGGCATAGTCCATGCTTTGGTCCATATGCGTCAGGATCGCCCGTCCCGGCCGCGCCGCCGCGATGCCTTCCAGCGTCATGGCCAGGTGCGGGTGGGTAGGATGCGGCTTTTCGCGCAGCGCATCCACAACCCAGATGTCCACTTGATCATATAAAGCCAGCATTTCGGGTGTTATGACATGAAAATCCGTCGCATAGCCGATGGACTTTCCATCATGACTGAACCGAAAGCCGGTTGAATAGATAGCACCATGGGGCTGATCGACGCAGGAGATGTCGATGTCGCCGATCTGCAATGAATCATGCAGCGGGCACGCGGCGATGGTCGGGTGATAGCCTTGCCGCCCCTCGAACGCATAGGCGAACCGCTGCTTCAGTAATTTCAGCGTCTGCGCGCGGGCATAGCCGGGCACCGGCGTTCCACGATGATGATAAAGCTGCCGCACATCGTCCAGCCCGTGGCAATGATCGGCATGATCATGCGTCCACAGGATCGCGTCGATATGCGCGACATCCGCGCTCAGCAATTGCGCCCGCATGTCAGGCGATGTGTCCACCAGAATGCGCGTCGTCGCGCTTTCCACCAGGATGGATACCCGAGTGCGCCGGTTTTTCGGCTCGCTGGGGTCACAAATGCCCCAGTCATTGCCGATACGCGGCACGCCTGAAGAGGTGCCGCTACCCAGCATGGTCAGCTTCAGGCTCATGCCACCTTCGAGAACAGCGTGCGAAAATTGGCGGACGTCGCCGCCGCCAGTTGCTCCACGCTCTCGCCTCGCAACGCCGCCAGAAAGCGGGCAGTGTCAGCCACATAGGCCGGCTCGCACGGCTTTCCCCGATGTGGCACCGGAGCAAGAAAGGGCGAGTCGGTTTCCACCAGCAATCGGTCTAGCGGCAATCGCGCCGCCGTTTCCTGCAAATCCCTGGCGCTCTTGAACGTCACGATACCCGATATGCTGATATAGAAGCCCAATGCCATCGCGGCGTCGGCAAAGGCCCCGCTCGCCGTGAAACAGTGGATGACGCCGCTATAAGGACCCTGCTCCATTTCGTCTCGCATGATGCGGATCGTATCGTCTTCAGCGTCACGGGTATGAACAATCAACGGCAGGCCGGTCTCGCGACAGGCGGCAATGTGCGCGCGGAAACTATGTTGCTGCCGCTCCCGGTCGCTATGGTCATAATAATAATCGAGTCCCGTTTCCCCAATGCCTACCACGCGCGGGTGCGAAGCGCGCGCCACCAGCTTGGCGGTGTCGACATGGGGATGTTCATCGGCTTCATGCGGGTGAATGCCGACCGTCGCCCAAACGTCGGGTTCGCGCACCGCCGTGCCCAAAACCGCGTCCCATTCGCTCTCGCGGGTCGCGATGTTGAGCATCAGGTCCACGCCGGCCGCCCGCGAACGTTCCAGCACATTCTTCTGATCCTCTATCAAGCCCTTGTAATTGAGATGACAATGGCTGTCGATCAGCACCGCTCAGCCCTCCGTTTCTACAAGCTCAAGGCGCGGGAACAGCGGCTTGGGCGGGCTTAATGCGAAGCCTGAGGCGCGCAGCGCGGCATAGAAATCGGAGCCGATCAGCTCATAGCTGCGCGCATCGGCGTCAATGCCCATCTGGTCCAGCAAAGCGGCCGCGCTTGCAGGAATGACCGGCTGAATCATCACGGCAAGGCTTGCGATGGCCTCATAAAGGGTGGCAAGCACCGCCTCCATCCGGGCCGGATCGGTCTTGCGCAGCGCCCATGGCGCCTGGGCGTCGATATAGGCGTTGCAGGCAAAAACGGCGCGCATCCACGCTTCGATCGCCACCGAGGGCGCCAGATCGTTCATCGCATTCTGGAATATCCGGCAGGCATCGGCAATACCGCTCAACAGCGCGCTATCCACCTCCATAGCCGCTGGTTCAGGCAAGCGCCCGTCCAGATTTTTCGCGATGAAGCTCAACGTGCGCTGCGCCAGATTGCCGAAGCTGTTGGCCAGATCGCTGTTGGACCGGGCAATGATCGCCTCCGCACTATAGCTGCCATCATTGCCGAACGTCACTTCGGAAAGCAGGAAATAGCGAAGCTGGTCCACGCCGAACCGGTCCGCCAATTCCATGGGATCTGCGACATTGCCGAGCGACTTCGACATCTTCTCTCCACGATTGAGGAGGAAGCCATGGCCGAATATCTGCTTCGGCAAGGGCAGCTTCGCGCTCATAAGGAAAGCTGGCCAATAAACGGCATGAAAACGCACGATATCTTTGCCGATGACATGGGTGATATCGCCGCCTTCGGCCCAATAGCGCGCCATTCGTTCGGCGTCGTCGGGATAACCGCAGCCGGTCAGATAATTGGTCAGTGCGTCGACCCAGACATACATGACATGCCCGTCGGCATCGGGCACGCGCACGCCCCAATCGAAACTGGTGCGCGAAATGCTGAGGTCGGACAGCCCGCCTTCGACAAAGCGCATGATCTCGTTGCGGCGGCTTTCGGGCTGGATGAAATCGGGCTGGCTTTCGTACAGCGCCAACAGCTTGTCCTGATAAGCGGACAGGCGGAAGAACCAGCTTTCCTCAACGGTCCATTCGACCGGAGTGTTCTGCGGCGACAGCTTCGCGCCACCCTCCCCCTCGATCAATTCCTTCTCATCGTAAAAGGCTTCGTCCCGAACCGAATACCAGCCTTCGTAACGTCCAAGATACAGGTCGCCATTCGCCTCCATCGCTCGCCAGATCGCCTGGCTGGCGCGATGATGATCGGGTTCGCTCGTGCGAATGAACCGATCATGGCTGATATTCAGCGCCTCGTTCATCACCTTGAAATAGCCCGCCATTTCATCAGCGAGTGCACGCGGTTCAATGCCACGGGCGCGCGCTGTCTGCGCCATTTTCAGCCCATGCTCGTCCGTGCCGGTCTGAAAGAAGACATCGCGTCCCATCATTCGCTGGAACCGCGCGATCGCGTCGGTGGCGATCACTTCATAAGCATGGCCGATATGCGGGCGGCCATTGGGATAGGAAATGGCGGTGGTAATGGTGAAGGGTTTCGACATGGCGCTTCCCTAACCGCTGATCGCGCCCGCGCAAAGCCGCTTTTCAGCGCCGGGGCGCGAGCGCCGCGACATGACCGGCCAGTTCGAACACCACGGCGGCGGGATCGAGAGACAGGATCACCGCGCCCCCGGCCAGATGCCGCGCCTGCTCCCAATGATCGAGCGCTTCCCCCAAGGCCGGTCCCTGCCGCTGGCGCGCAGCCTGCGCGATGAAGGCAGGCGCGCGCTCCAGAAAGGCTTCATAGCGCGCTTTGGCCGATTTGGCCGAAAGCGCCTTGACCAGCGCCAGCCTCTTGCTGTTGCCTTCGTCTGCCCCGGTCGCAAGCTCACCGAGCGCCGTTTCGATTTCAGCAAGATTGAGGCCGGCAAAGCGCATCGCCTGACCTGGCGACCCTTCGCCAGCGTGGACCAGGGCCGTCATTTCAACGTCAGACAGGCCCGGCTGCGCTTCGATCAGCACCCGTCGCATCGCCGCATCGTTCAGCGCGTCGAACCGCAAGGTCCGGCAGCGCGACCGGATCGTCGGCAGCAAGCGCCCCGGCGCATGGCTGACCAACAGGAAAAGCATGTCCGAAGGGGGCTCCTCCAGCGTCTTGAGCAACGCATTGGCCGCCCCGCGCTCCAGGTCGTCAGCGCTGTCGACAACCACGATCCGTCGCGGCGACAGCGACGGTGCCGACTGGATCAACCGTTGCAAACCCCGCACCTGATCGACGCTGATGTTGCGGGCGGTGACGCCATCCTTTTCGATCGGGGCCAACTCGGCATAATCGGGATGCGCCGTCGCTTCGATCAGCCGGCGGATCGGGTGATCCTCCGGCACCGCCAGCCCGTCACCGTCGATAGCAGGGCCAGCCGCGCCCGCAAGCAGCCGCAACGCCAGAGCGCGCGCGAAGCTCGCCTTGCCGATGCCTTTGGGGCCGGCGAAAATCCAGCCATGGTGCATTCGTCCGCTTTGGGCCTGCGCCAACAGCATGCGCGCCTGCGCTTCATGGCCGATGGGCAGAATCACGGTAGCAGGTCGGCCAGAGCGTCTACCAGACGCTGCGTCACTGCCTCCGTCGTGCCGCTTGCGTCGATAGCGCGGACCCGCTCGCTCTCCTGGGCGGCAAAGCGCGCAAAGGCATCCGCAACGGCATGATGAAAGCGGCTGTCGCGACCGCCGATCCGATCGACATGATCGCCATCGCGCGCCCTCGCGCGATCGGCCGCTACGGCATCGGGCAGGGTCAGCACCAACGTGCGGTCCGGCAGAAAATCGGCGCTGCCGATACGATGCAGCGCCACTATGTCGCTGTCGCTCAACTCCCCCTGCCCCTGATAGGCGCGGCTTGAATCCAGGAAGCGGTCGGATAATACCCACGCGCCGCGCGCGAGTGCCGGGCGGATCGTCTTTTCGATATGATCCGCCCGCGCCGCCGCGAACAGCAACGCTTCGGCGCGCGGGCTCCATCGGTCCGCGCCACCGGTCAGCAACAAGGTGCGGATGGCCTCCGCCCCGTCGCTGCCGCCTGGCTCGCGGGTTTCGAGCACATCAAGTCCTCGCTCTCGCAAGGTCCGGGCCAGCGCACGCAGTTGCGTCGACTTGCCCGCGCCCTCCCCGCCTTCCAGCGAAATAAACCGGCCGGTCGTCACCCGAACAGCGACTTCAGGCCGTTCCAGAGCCGACCGAAAACGCCTGCTTCGGCAACGTCCTCGCCTGCGACCAGCGGCATGACCTGCGGCGCGGTATCGTGGGTCTGGACGATAAGCTGCGCTATCTGCTGTCCCTTGGCGATCGGCGCCTTGATCGGACCGGTGTAGACGACCTTGACCTTCACGTCCGCCGACGCGGTGCGCGGCAGCGTGACCGCCAGATTCTGAGGCGCGACCAGGGGAACGCTGGTGGCGCTTCCCAACTGCACTTCGGCGGTTTCGACGGTCTGCCCCTTCTTGAACAGCGGCTGGGCCTTCCACGCCTTGAAGCCCCAATCCATGAAGCGGACGGATTCCTTGATGCGGCCGTTGAAGCTGTTGAGGCCTGCGACCACCATCACCAGTCGGCGGCCATCCTGCTCGGCCGACCCGGTGAAGCCATAGCCGGCTTCTTCGGTATGACCGGTTTTCAGGCCATCGGCGCCCGCGATCTTGCCCAATATGGGATTGCGGTTGGCCTGCTCGATCGCCGAACCGCCCATCGTCTGGCCCCAGGTGAAGGACTTGGTGGCATAGAAACGCTTATAAAGGTCGGGCGTCTCCTCGATCGTCGCCTGGGCGAGCGTGGCCAGATCCTCGGCCGTGACATAGGTCACGCCTTCGTCCGGCCAGCCATTGCTGGTGCCGAAATGGCTGTTCTTGAGGCCCAGGCGCTTGCCCTCCTCATTCATCAGCGCAACGAAGGCCTGCTCGGTCCCGGCAATACCCTCTGCCAGCACGACGCAGGCGTCATTGCCAGACAGGGTGACGATGCCATGCAGCAGATTTTCGACCGACACCTGCTCGCCTGCGGACAGGAACATGGTCGATCCCGCTTTCGGGCCATGCCATTGCTGCCAGGTTTCGGGCCGCACGGTGAATTTCGTGTCGAGCTTGAGGTCGCCTTTCTGGATCAGGCGAAAGGCGACATGCGCGGTCATCATCTTCGCCATCGACGCGGGCGGAATACGCGTCTCCCCGCCCTTGTCGTACAACACCGCGCCCGACGACAGGTCCTTCATATAGGCAATCGGCGCCTCGGTCGTGTAGGGCGGCGCGGCCGCGATCACCGGCTGGGCGACCAAGCCTGCGGCCAGGAGCATTGCGAGGGATTTCTTCATCGGAACAATTGCCTTCGACTGGATGGATTCGCTTGAAGCGGCCTGAAACTATGGCTCGTCCTTAGCCATGATGGGCATATTCGCAAAGCCCTGCGCGGCGGCAGCGCGAACACCGGCCTGCGCCGCCTGCCGGGTGGTGTAGGGACCATAGCGCACGCGCCATAGTCCACCCCCCTGCTCCACCTGCGCGCCGATCCGCTTCGCCAGCCTTTGGGCATTGGCGCGCGAGGAAAAGGCGCCGACCTGTACATAGTAGCGGCCCGGCGCCTTTTCCGGCTTCGTGGCCGCCGGCGTCACCGGGGGGGCGGCCGGCTTGAGATCAGCGGGCGCGGGGTCGAACGTCGCGCCGGGTCTCCCGGGCGCTACAGATTTGGACGCCAGTACCTCTTTTTCCGATTGGGTTACAGGCGAGCGGGACGGCTGTAATTTTTCGCGCAGCACCTTGAGCAATGCTGGCGGACTTTCCAACCGTTCGGCTGCGCGCTGATGGGAGCGCAGCGCGACCTGATCCTGACCGGGTGGATTGACGCGCCGCACGCGGACCGCAGCGGACGGACCGGCAAGCCCCAATTGCGCCATCGCGCCTAGAGACAGGCCAATCAGGCGATCATTGCGCATCGGCCCGCGATCATTCACGCGCGCCAGGATCGTGCGCCCGCTGTCCAGCGCCGTCACTTCGACATAGCTGGGCAGCGGAAGCGTCTTGTGCGCGGCCGTGATCGCGTCAGCCGCGAAGGCCTCGCCATTGGCCGTCTTCGCGCCCTGGCTGCCCTCCGCCATCGCGGCGGCATAGCCTACCTCATCATAGGCGGCAGGATCGGCAGGACGGTAAAGCACACCCGCCACATTATAGGCTTCGCCCAGCAGGACAGGTTGATCCTCGACCATGGCGGCAGGCTGCGCTTCAGCAATGGCGGCCATCGCGCTGAATGCCGCCGCGATCAGGGCGGCCAGCGCCTTATTGTTTGACCGCATCCGCCAGCAATCCCACCGACAAGGCGTAAAAATTCGAACAATTATAATCCAGGATCGCCCGGTAGTTGCTGGTCAACAAATAGGCAGTCTTGCCGGGGCCATCGGGTTCCAGCAAGGTCGCCATCATCGTGTCGGCCGGCCAGCGCCCGCTTTCCGGCACCAGTCCGAGCCGCCGCCACTCACCCATGGTCATCCAGCGACTGTGGCGGTTGAACACGCGGGGACAACGCGGCGGGTTGGTGCGCGCGGCGAGCGACCCGCGATTAAGCCCGAATGGCACGGATACCGCGACGCCCCATGGCTCGCCACGTCGCCAGCCGGACTGCACGAAATAGTTGGCGATCGATGCCAGGGCGTCGGCCTCGCTGGTCCAGATGTCGGCCTTGCCGTCGCCGTCGCCATCCTTGGCCAGCCGCAGATAGACGCTGGGCAGGAATTGCGGATATCCGGTCGCCCCGGCCCAACTGCCCACTAGTCGGCTGCGCGGCACGCCATTGTCCAGCATTTTGAGCGTAGCGAGCAGTTCGGGTTCGAACAGCGTCCGCCTGCGCCCCTCCCAGGCCAGCGTCGCCAGCGACCGGATCAGATCAAAGTCGCCGGTGTAGGAGCCATAATTGGTCTCATGCCCGAAAATGGCGACCATGATTTCCTCGGGCACGCCCGTTTCCGCTTCGATGCGCGCCAGCCGGGCGCGATTGGCCTGATAGGCGGTGCGGCCGCGGCTGATCCGCGCGGCATCGACATGCTTGACGCGATAGGGCTGAAAATTCGGGATCGGCGCATAGGCGCCCCCACCCGGTTGGTTCTGATCGAGTTCAATGACGCGTGGGTTGGGCGTCAGGTCTGAAAAGACGCCGTTGAGCGTCGCGTCGCTGATCCCCATTGCCCGCGCCTGCGGCCGCAGGCTTTCCAGATAGGAACGAAAGTCGCCACTGGTTTGCGCGACCGCGGGTACGGGCGTTGCAGCGCCGACCGAAGCGGTCGCAACCGCGACCCACAATGCCGAAAGAGTTGAGCGCAAAGAATCTCGCATGTGGCTGTTGTTGCACAGGCCATGGCGGCCGCGAAACCCCCTATCGAACCATCGCAGCCAGAAGACGATGAACCGAGCACCATGATTTTTACGCTTGGCAACCGCGCATTCCGCGCTAGGAAGCGCGCCAGGGACAGGTGGCCGAGTGGTTTAAGGCAGCGGTCTTGAAAACCGCCGTGGGTTCACGCCCACCGTGGGTTCGAATCCCACCCTGTCCGCCAGTTTTCAGTCGGCTGCCGTCTTTTCAGGCATAATGGCCGGGTGACACTTCTTGCAAAATGAGGGCCGAGCTTCCCACTGATACTTGGTGGTCGGCTTGGCAGACGATGGCCTGCGGATCGACTGCGTGACTCAAAAGCAGGCCGCACCGATCCGGGCCGTTCCAGATTACCGTGCCGCATACTTCCAGATGATCGGCGATCAATGTCACGCGCTCGCCTACCACTGGCAGCCACGCGCCGCTCACCAGCGCCCCATAAATGGAAATATTCCGGATCTGGACGGGCTGGCTCGTGCCCTCCCAATTGAGCGTAGCCGACACTTCGGTGGCAAAACGCTGCTCACGCCTCCGTTCTGCTCGGGCTCGACACACGGCCTGTTCCATATTCTTCTCCCGGTTCGCCCCCCGGGATAGGCACAGATTCGCTCTCGATCCTTTATGAACGCTTACGCCACGTGGTTAACGGCGCAGCAAATGTGCGCCGTTGTGGAGAATATCAGGCGAGCGCACCGTGACAATGCTTGTATTTCTGCCCCGAACCACAGGGGCAGGGCGCATTGCGGCTGATGTCCATATTGGTGAAGTCTTCGCCCGCCACCGGCGGCGCAGGCGCGCGCGGGATCGTCGTCGTTATGCTGCCCGTCTGCCCAGCATCGATATCGGCGCTATTATCCTCGCCCGAAAACGGGTCGATATGCGTCGTGATGAAATCCGGCAGTACGGGAAGCGCATAATCCTCCATCGGCGGCTGCTCCATCCGGAACTGCACGCGGGCGATCGACCCGGTCACATCCTCGCGGATATTTTCCAGCATCCGCTCAAACAGCGCGAAGGCTTCCTGCTTATATTCGTTGATCGGCGTCTTTTGCGCATAGGCGCGCAAATGGACGACCTGACGCAGCGCATCGAGCGTGGAAAGATGCTCCTTCCAATGATGATCGAGACTTTGGAGCAGGATTGATTTTTCGATCATGTGCCAATCGGCCGCGTCGATCTCCTTGACCTTCTCGGCAACCGCGGCGTCCGCCATCGCGACCAGCCGCTCCTCGATCATTTCGGGATCGACCGCGTCCTCGGCGAGCCACGCGTCAAAGTCTGGCTCCAGCCCCAAAATCTCCGCAGTGCGGGCCTTCAGTCGCTCCATGTCCCATTGTTCGGGATAGGTGCCGGGCGGGCAGGATGCGCCGACCAGGTCGTTGACCGTTTCGTGCCGCATATCAGTGACGACATCGTCCACCGTATCGGCATCCATGATGTCGCTGCGCTGTTCGTAGATGACCTTGCGCTGGTCGTTCATCACGTCATCATATTCGACGACCTGCTTGCGGATGTCGTAATTGCGCGCCTCGACCTTCTTCTGCGCGGTCTCGATCGCCTTGCTGAGCCATTTGGATGGCGGCAGCGCCTCCCCGTCCTCCAGATTGGAACGGATCATCTTGGCGAACATCGTGTCCGGGCCAAAAATGCGCATCAGGTCATCGTCAAGGCTGAGATAGAAGCGCGACAGGCCGGGGTCGCCCTGACGACCCGAACGGCCACGCAGCTGATTGTCGATGCGCCGGCTTTCGTGCCGCTCGGTCGCCAGCACGAACAAGCCGCCAGCATCCAGCACCTCCTGCTTCTCGACTTCGATCTCCGCTTCAATCCGGGCGATGGCCGCGTCGCGGTCTGGACCTTCGGGCATGTCGCGCAGTTCGTCCTCGACGCGCATCTCGAGATTGCCGCCCAGCTTGATGTCGGTGCCACGACCCGCCATGTTGGTCGCAATCGTCACGGCGCCCTTGCGGCCCGCCTGGGCAACGATATGCGCTTCGCTTTCATGGAATCTGGCGTTGAGCACCGCATGCTTGACGCCTTCCTGATTGAGGAATTCGGATAGCATTTCCGATTTCTCGATCGACACGGTGCCGACCAGCACGGGCTGACCCTTTTCGGCATGGACCTTGATGGTCCGGGCGATGCCGCGAAACTTGTCTTCCAGATTCTTGTAGAACGTATCTTCTTCATCCACCCGCTGCACCGGCCGATTGGTCGGGATGGTGACGACGTTCATCTTGTAGATTTCATAAAATTCCGTCGCTTCGGTCGCAGCGGTGCCCGTCATGCCCGAAAGCTTGGGATACATGCGGAAATAATTCTGGAAGGTGATGGAAGCGAGCGTCTGGTTTTCCGGCTCGATATTGACGCCTTCCTTCGCCTCCACCGCCTGGTGCAGGCCATCGGACCAGCGGCGCCCATCCATCATGCGACCGGTGAATTCGTCGATGATGACGACCTTGCCGTCCTTGACGATATAATCGATGTCGCGGCGGAACATGACGTTCGCGCGCAGCGCCTGGTTCACATGATGGACGACGGCGGTATTTTCGAAATCATAGAGGTTGGCGCCCTGCAACAGCCCGGCCTGCTCCAGCAACCGCTCGATCTTTTCCGTGCCGTCTTCGGTCAGCGTGACGCTACGCTGCTTCTCGTCCTTTTCATAATCAGCGTCCGTGACCTGCTTCACGATCGCATCGACCGCGACATAGAGCTCGGACTTGTCGTCCGTCGGCCCGGAGATGATAAGCGGCGTGCGCGCTTCGTCGATCAGGATCGAATCCACCTCGTCGACGATCGCGTAATTGAACGGGCGCTGGACCATCGACCCGCGGTCGAACTTCATGTTGTCGCGCAGATAATCGAAGCCGAGTTCATTATTGGTCGCATAGGTGATGTCGGCCTCATAGGCCGCGCGCCGCTGGTCCTCGGACAGGTTGGGCACGATAACCCCCGTGGTCAACCCAAGGAAGCGATAGACCTGGCCCATCCAATCGCAGTCGCGGCTGGCAAGATAGTCGTTCACCGTGACGACGTGGACGCCCTTGCCCTCCAACGCATTGAGATAGGTGGCCAGCGTTGCCACCAACGTCTTGCCCTCGCCCGTGCGCATTTCGGCGATCTCGCCGCGATGCAGGACGATGCCGCCCACCATCTGCACATCGAAATGCCGCATGCCAAGAACGCGCTTCGACGCTTCGCGCACGGTGGCGAAGGCTTCGGGCAGCAGGTCGTCCAGCGTCTCGCCCGCCGCCAGCCGTTCGCGGAAACGGACCGTTTGCGCAACCAGATCTTCATCGCTCAGCGCTTCGATTGATGGCTCGAAGGAAGCGATCCGCTCGACGATCTTGCCCAGCGACTTGACATAGCGTTCGTTGGACGATCCGAAAATGGATTTGGCGAGTGCGCCGAACATGAGCTCTCCCTGAGCGAAAAGACAAAAGGGCGCAACAAGCCACGCCGCAAACAATTGAGCGGCAAATAGGCATCGGCCGGGCGCGCGTCAATTCGGCGTGGGCCTACGGGATACTAAATGCCTGTCAGCCCTGCATGTTTCGACGCGCTTCAGCCTCGCGCAATACCTCTGCCCAGCGCTGGGCGATCTGCGTCCGCCCATAGTGCGCGTTGAGGTGCGCCTGCCCGGCCGCCAGACGGTCCCGTTCGCCTGCCCAGTCAAGCGCATAGCGGGCAAGCCCCGCCTGCCAGTCGTCCAACACGATGAAAGGCCGCAATTCCTCGTAGGATCCGATCGAATCCGCGATGACGCCGAGCCCCGCCATCATCGCCGTCGCCGGCCGGTTAATGGATTTGCCCGCGGTATAATCATTTTGCGGCACTGGGATGACGGCGACACGATGGCGGCGCAGGGCATGCGGGAAGCTTGCCAGCGCCCATGGGATATAATGATGCGGAATGCCCCAGTGCATCGATGCCCTGCGGTATAGGGCAGGCTTGTTGCTGATGATCGTGAGTGTCACGGGATGCCGCGTCGCGAAGCGCTCAAGCTCCGCAATCCGATCGTGCAATTGGCATAAACCCGCGATCCCGGGCATATTGTTGCCAAACCACACGCAATGCAGCGCATCGCCATGCCGGGCGAGAAAGTCGTCGAGCTGCCCGAGCCGCCACCTGTCGATCACCGACAACCGCACCGCATGCCCGGACATGTCGTCCAGCATGTCCGGGACGATCCGCACGCGATCGCTGATTTCAGGGACCGACTGGATCAGTAGACGCCCCATCCGCTCTGTCGGAACCGTCACCAGGTCCGCGCAGCCCAACAGATGGTTGGTGCGCAGGCTATGGCGCGCGGATTCCTTGCAGCGATTATTGGCGAAACGATTGTCGCAAATGTCGAATACCAGGCTGGATCGCGCGGCAGCCGCTGCCTTCGCGACCTTCATCGCGCCTCGGCCGAAAGCTTTGGAAATGACGACGACGTCATAACCGATCGGTCGACGAAGCAGGGGATAGCGCGCGACGCCCAGACCTGCTTCGCGCAGCGCAGCCAGGGGCTCCAGAACCCGCAGCCTGATACTGGCCTTGCGCGGCGAAAAGCGCTTGGCATAAAAGGCGAACCGGCCCCCGCCGACATGCGTCATATCCAGTGCGACCCTATCATCTATCAACTCTGACAAGCATGACGCCGCCGTTGACGCAAGTCCGCAGTCGCATCGCCATTTAGCGACGGCACGGGCTGGCTTTCGGTCGGTACGCATTCTATGGCGACGCCATGGACAGATCGCCCCTCGCCCCAGCCACCTTTCCCTCCCTTCCAGCCATTACCGGGGTCACGCTGCGCACCGCTCGTGCTGGCTATAAGGCATGGGAGCGCGCTGACCTGACCTATGTCGAACTGGAGGCAGGTACGGCGGTTGCCGGTGTCACGACTCAAAGCAAATGCCCATCGCCGGAAGTCGAATGGTGCCGCGACGCCATCCCATTGGGGGCCGCGCGCGCGCTGGTGGTCAACGCCGGCAACGCCAACGCCTTTACCGGTAGCCGCGGCCGCGCAGCCGTGGAAGCGATCGCCGCCAAGGTCGCCAATCATCTGGATTGCCTGCCGTCGGACGTGTTCATTTCCTCGACGGGCGTCATCGGTGTCCCTCTGCCCGTGGAAAAGGCAGAAGCCGGTCTTGAAGCCGCCTTCGCCGCAGCGCCGTGTGGCTGGGAGCAGGCCGCGATCACCATCGGAACCACGGATACCTATCCAAAGGGCGCGAACACCAGCGCAATGATCGGCGACAGGCGGGTGACTTTGGTCGGGATTATCAAGGGATCGGGCATGATCGCGCCGGACATGGCGACCATGCTGGGCTACATCTTCACCGACGCCGCCATTGAACCGGCGCTGTTGCAGCAAATGCTGACGGCCGCGAACACACGCACATTTTCCTGCATCACGGTCGACAGCGACACCTCGACCAGCGACACGGTGCTGGCCTTCGCCACAGGGAAGGCCGGCCACCCCCCGCTGCGTTCAATGGACGATCCGGGCGCGGATGCCTTTGCCGCGGCGCTGGCCGACCTCTGCCGACAATTGGCGCACCTTGTCGTGCGCGACGGCGAGGGCGCGACCAAATTTATCGAAATCCGCGTCGAAGGCGCCACCAGTGACGACAGCGCCCATCGCATCGGCCTGTCGATCGCCAACTCGCCCCTCGTCAAAACCGCGATTGCGGGCGAGGATGCCAATTGGGGGCGCGTGGTCGCCGCCATCGGCAAGGCCGGCGAACCCGCCGATCGGGACCGGCTTTCCATCCGCTTCGGCGCCACGCAGGTCGCCACCAACGGTTTAGCCGTCGAGGGCTATGACGAAGCACCGGTCGCCGCGCATCTGAAAGGGCAGGAGATCGAAATCGGCGTCGATCTGGGGCTGGGCGAAGGCCGCGCGACCATCTGGACCTGCGATCTGACGCACGGCTATATCTCCATCAACGCGGACTATCGCAGCTGATGCTTTTCGATCTGCACGAACCCGTCGTCGCGCTGATGCGGCAAGTTGCCCGCGACGTGGTCATGCCACGTTTCCGCAACCTGGCTGCCGATGAGATCGCCGAAAAGGCGGCGGATGATTTCGTCACCATCGCCGACAAGGAGAGCGAATTGCGGCTGTCCGAGGGATTGAGCGCGATCCTGCCGGAGGCTGGCATCATCGGTGAGGAAGCCTGCGCGACCGATCCCGCCATATTGGACCGCGCGGGCGAAGGCTTGAACTGGATCATCGATCCGATCGACGGCACCGGCAATTTCGCAGCTGGCAATCCGCCTTTCGGGATCATGGTTGCACTCGCCGACGCGGGCACGACGCTGGCGGGTTGGATCTTAGATCCCCTGACCGGTCGGCTATGCCACGCACTGTTGGGCGGCGGCAGTCATATTGACGGGCAAGCCGTTCGCGCGAAAGAGAGCGGCGGTGACCTGCCGATCGCAGCGCTCGCAGTCTATTTCATGACGGCTGAGGAGCGGGCGGACATTCAAAGACGCGCCGAGGGTGCCTTTGCCGTGGTAGACATTCCCCGCTGCGCCGCCGAACAATATCCCCGGCTGGTGCTTGGCCAGAATGACGTCTCCGTTTTCGCGCGCACCCTGCCCTGGGATCATGCCGCCGGCACATTGTTCGTCAATGAAGCGGGCGGCTGCTGCCAGCGGCTGGACGGCACGCCCTATGTCGTAGGCGATCTGCGCCGGGGCCTGCTGGGTGCATCCTCTCCTCGCCTCTGGGATCAGGCGGCGCGCCAATTGTTCGGCTGAATCACGACAGCAAATGCGACAGCTGCAGCGGCTAGCCGAACAGTTGGCAGTCCGCGCGCAACTGTCGCACTCGCTGTCCACGCCCATGAAAAAAGCCGCGCCGTCAAAGCGTTGACGGCGCGGCTTTCTACTCAGCCGACACGCGGCGGAGCGCCGCGTATCAGAGCATCACAGGACGCTTTCGATCCAGCCCTTGAGCGCGCTCTTGGGGGCAGCGCCAACCTTGGTCGCGCTGACCTCACCATTTTTGAACAGGATCATGGTCGGAATCCCGCGCACGCCATATTTGCCCGGAGCGTCGGGATTTTCGTCGATATTAATCTTGGCGATGGTGACCTTGTCGCCCAGTTCCTCGGAGATTTCCTCCAGGGCCGGGCCGATCATCTTGCACGGGCCGCACCATTCCGCCCAGAAATCGACCAGCACCGGCTTGTCGGCGGCGATCACGTCCTGCTGGAAGCTG
This sequence comes from Sphingomonas sp. SKA58, assembly GCF_000153545.1. Taxonomy (NCBI): domain Bacteria; kingdom Pseudomonadati; phylum Pseudomonadota; class Alphaproteobacteria; order Sphingomonadales; family Sphingomonadaceae; genus Sphingomonas; species Sphingomonas sp. SKA58. The sequence goes on along the minus strand of NZ_CH959306.1, from coordinate 1,276,043 downwards.
ACATCGGTAACTGCCTTGGTGGCCATGGGTAAATCTCCTTTGCTTGGCGCAATATCTAGGATGACGGAGCCGCCGGCTCAACGGGCGGGAGCGGCAAAATTCCCTGCGCACCGACAAAGCCCGGCTTGTGCGCTGCGAGCAGCGCTGGCGGCAGGGTGATGAGCCGCGGAACGCTGGTGTAAAGCAATCCGGCCTCGATTTGGCGGCCGGGAAAGATCACGCCAAGCGCGGCGGCATAGGCCGCCATCTGGCAAAGGTGGGAGGTCGGCACGTCCGCCAGCGTCGATGGCGCGACGCGCCCCGTCTTGAAATCGACGAACTGCACCCGATCCGCCCCGACGCACAGGCGGTCCACCGTACCGGCGATGACCGCCTCCCCCACCACCGCCGCAATCGGCGCTTCGGCGAGCGCGCCAGGGCCAAATAGATTAGCGAAGTCCGGCGCGTCGATCACCCGCAATGCCTGGTCGATCAACTGCTGGCGCTCATATGCGTCGATGAGCCCCTGTTGCGCCAGCCAGCGGTCGGCGGCAGATGCACGCTGATTGGCACCAAGGCCAGGCAGTCGTTCGAACAAGGCATGCAACAACCGGCCTTTCTCGGCCGCCGCGCGCATCGCGGGAGTAGGCGGAGGATAGGGAACATCATCCTCCACCTGAGCCGATGGCGCCAGCGGCCGCGGGGGCCTGGCCTCGGCGGGCGCGGCCTGCCGCAGCCAGGACGGCGTGTCGGTAGCCAGATCGGCAGGCGCGTCCTCGACAGCCGCGTCCTTGGAGGGCAATTGCTCCGCCCCGCGCCAGCGCCGGGCGGCGCCCCATAAGGGGTCAGCCTCCCACTGCGCGCCCAGCGATATCATCGCCCCTTCGACAGCGGCAAACCAGCTTTCCGGCTTCACTTCGCCTTTGGCGCGCGGCCCCAGCGATCCTGCAACGACGAGCTTTTCCTCCGCCCGGGTGAGCGCCACATAGAGCAGCCGCCAATGCTCCTCGCGCTCGATTTGAGCCGCCTCCTCTGCCACATCCCCGATGGGCCCTTGCCGCTCCGCCTTGCGCGGCGGCAGGATGGGGAGGCCATTCCACTCCAGCATGTCGGCGCGATTGCCCGCATCGGGGTCCAGGCACGCATCGGCCAGGATGACGATCGGCGCTTGCAATCCCTTCGCGCCATGCACCGTCAGCAGCCGCAGCATATCGCCCTGCCCCGCCGCGTCGCGAACGATCTCCACCTCGCCCCGGTCGAACCAGTCGATGAATCGCTGGAGCGAGGGATGATCGTCCTGTTCGAATGCAAGCGCTGCGTTGAGCAATTCCTCAATCGGGTCGGCGGCTTCCGCGCCGAGCCGCGCGATCAGCTTGCGCCGGCCATCCATCGGCCCCGACACTATCGCTTCCAGATAGCGGTAGGGCGTCGAGAAGTCCGCCACCGCCAGCAGATTCCGCAAAGGCCCTAGCGCCTCATCGTCCAGCGTCTGGTTCAGATGCCGCCACAGCCCCGTTCGGCGCCCAACCAGCCGGTTCATCAACTCGTCCTGGGTCCAGCCGATCAAGGGGGATACAAGCAGGGACGCCAGGTTGAGTTCGTCCTCCGGCTGAACCGCGAACCGCAAGGCCGCCAGCAAGTCGCGCACCGCGAGCGGCGCGTTGAGGCGCAGCCGGTCGATACCCGCAACCGCCACCTGCTCCTCATAAAGCCGCGCGACGATCAGTCGTGCCAGTTCGCTCCGCCGACGCACCAGAATCATGATGTCGCCCGCCCGCACCGGACGGCCCCGGCTTTCCAGCATGACGCCGTTGTCAATCCACTGCTTTATCTGCCGCGCGATCCGCTGTGCCAGCACGCGCTCCTGATCGTCAGCCCAATCCTCCTCGCCGTCCGCATCCTCTGTCATGTTGGCGACAACCGGCTTCCACAACGTCACTTCGCCCGGATGGCGATTGGCGCTGTCATGATGGACCTCGCCCGCCTCCAGGCCGAGCCGCTCGGCACGCAGCGTGGCGATGGTGCGATCCACCACATCCAGGACCGCCGGCGTCGAACGGAAACTACGGTCGAGCGACAGGCTGTGAAAATCGTGACCTGCATCCATCGCATCGCGCTGGAACAACAATTGCGCGGCCGCGAAATTCTGGGGACTGGTCCCCTGAAATCCGAAAATAGCCTGCTTGAAATCGCCGACCGTGAACACGGTCCGAACCTTGTCGCCCTTTGCCCCTGCGCCGCTGAAAAATTCCTCCGCCAGCGTTCGGACGATCCGCCACTGCGCGGCATTGGTGTCCTGCGCTTCATCGACCAATATATGGTCGATCCGCTGGTCCAGCTTGTAACGTATCCATTCGGCGATGCCGGGCTGCTCCAGCAGCGCGGCCGTACGCGCGATCAGGTCATCGAAATCGACCGCGCCGGCCAGGCGTTTGGCGGTCGCATATTCGCGGGCATAGGCGCGCCCGGCATGAAGCGCCTGAGCGAGCAGCGCGGCGTAATCGGCGCGCAGCTTGAGCGCGATCAGCTCGCCGCACCGGCTGTGCAACCGCGCCGCCATCTCGCCATAGCCGTCAATCGGCGGCACCCAGCCCCTGGCATCGATGATGTCGCCATCCGCCTTCGCCCAGGCGCGATGCAATTCGATCAGGCCCGCAGCGCGGCCCGCCGGATCGAGCGCCCGCCAGGCGGCGATGCGGTCGCACCGTTCCAGCCCGCGCCCCTTGCCCCAATCGGCATTGGCGCGCACGATCCAGTCGAGCGCCCGCATATCGAATATGTCGTCGCGGCACTGGTCGGCCAACCATTGGTCCACGTCACCATCCGGCAGCCCCAATTCGGCAGCGATCCATGGCGCAATGTGGGCAGGCAAGCCGCCCAGCGCCTCGCCCCGTGCCGCACAGCGCATCAGAAAAGCTTCCGCGCCGCCTTCGCCCAAGCGCAGGCTGAGCGACTGGAGCGCTGTCATGAGCGGGTCGTCGCCCTCTTCTTGCGCGCGCACCACCACGTCCGCCAGCGTCTGGCGGGCCAGGGCCGATTGCTCGCGCTGATCCAGCGGCCGAAAGCCCGGCGCCAGCTCAGCCTCCAATGGAAAGGCTGTCAGCAGTTGCTGACAAAAGCCATGAATCGTCTGAATGCGCAGGCCACCGGTGGATTCCAGCACCTCGGCGAACAGGCGCCGGGCATGATCCTGCATCTGCGGGCCATGATCCTCGCCCAGCGCCATCAGGTCCGCCGCCAGCGCGGGACCATCCATCTGGACCCACGCCGCCAGCCGATCATGGATGCGATCGGCCATTTCGGCCGCCCCCGCCTTGGTGAAGGTGAGGCAGAGGATATTCTCGGGCCGCACCCCCTGGAGCAGCAGGCGAAATACACGCGCGGTAAGGACATGGGTCTTTCCCGTCCCCGCCGACGCCGACAGCCACACATGAGCGTCAGGTCCGGCAGCCCGTGCCTGATCGCCGAGCAATTTCTGAAGCGCGCGCGCCTTACCCATCGTCGCGGCCATACCATTCCTCCAGCCGCATCAACTGGTCATAATCGCCATAGTTGGCGACTTCGGGATTGAGCTGCGCCACGAAGGGCGCACTGCCCAGCAGATAGTCATTCGCCAGCCCTTCGAAATGGGCGTGGGCATGCGCCGTGAATTCCTGCGTGATGATCTTGTCGCGTTTTCCCAGCGGATCGACCGGCCGTTCCCGATATCCGAACTGGTCCCCCTTTTTGGCGAGCGACCAATATTCAAAGTCGCCGGCCACGGGCGCGGGGCCCAGTCCGTCGAAGCCGCCCATTTCCGCGATCACGCCAAGCAGCCCCAGTTGAAGCGAGAAGCCTGCCTTCACCTGCCGCGCACTGGGCGGCTTGCCCGTCTTGTAATCGATGATGCCGATCCGACCGTCCGCCAGCCGGTCCAGCCTGTCGGCCTTGCCCATCAGCGTGACCCCCGCGACGTCAGCACGGCCTTCCTGTTCGACCGATATGATGGTCCGCCCTTCCGACTTGTCGCGCGCGACCTCCGCCGCGATCCAGCGGATCGATTCGATCAGGCGCGGTTGCCACAGAGCCTTGAGCAGCGGGTGAACTTCCGGCTGATCGAACATGGCGCGCGCGCGCACTTCCAGGTCGGTGGGATCAAGCGTACCGGCCTCCGCCCAGCGTTGCAGAACCTCATGGACGGCGGTGCCGCGCCAGGCCGGGCCGGCGTCGGCGTCTACGGGATCGAGTCGCGCCAGGCGCAGAATGCGGCGCGCATAGAAAGCGAAGGGGTCGGCCTTGAGCCGGTCGACATCGGTCACCGGAATGACATGGGGCCGCACGGCTATCGGCGGGGATGGCGCGGGACGCCTGGTCGGGCCGTAAACCAACGGCGCATCGATGGCCCGCGCCATCGCCGCATAACGATCTGCGGTCTTCCACTGCGGCCCTGCCATCGCTTTCAGGCGCAGCCACAGGCGCGATGCCACGGCCGGCCCGCCGCTGCCGCGCCGCGCGCGGGTGATGAGCACGCGCGGCGCGCCCAACGCGCCCGCAAAATCATGCGCGGCCAGCCCGATCCGCGTTTCCAGTCCCGGCAGGCCCAGGTCACGCCGGATGCGCGGGGCGAGCCAGGGGTCCGGCGCGGGCAAGCCGGGCCAAACGCCTTCGTTAAGCCCACCCAGGATCATGACATCGGCCTGAGTCAGACGCGCCTCTATAAGCCCCAGGATCGAAAGCCGTGGATGCCCGCCTTGCGGAGGGCGCACGGAAAGACCGCTCAGCATATCGTCAAGCAATGCTGGCAGCGCGCGCGCATCGGCCTGACGCGGCCCCTCCGGCGCTGCGGACTCCATGTCCGCGAACAGATCAGCGGCGGCATGACCATGATGACCCGCCCAGATCGCTTCCGCCGACAATAGGCTGGCCGCTTCCCGCAACGCAGCGAGTTGCCCTGCAAGACCGGTGGTGGTGGCGAAAGCCGTTTCCAGCGGCTCCAGCAACGCCCGGGCGGTCGGCCACCAGGCGCGCACCTGATCGCGCAGCGTCCTCTGCCGGTCGTCGTCACGGGCGCGCAGCACAAGGTCTATGCCGTGCAGCCCGGCCTGCGGGCGCGGTCCGCGCAGCAGCAGGTCAAGCCCGCGCACCCCGTCCAGCCAGGCGATCCGCGCATCACCTCGCATCACCAGCGGATGTTTCAGCAACGTCAGCAGCGGCACGGGAGCGAACCGCTCGGCCACCGCTTGGGCCATCGCGATCAGCAGCGTCCCGGGCGGCAGGCGCGACAGGGGCTGCCCGGCGCTGTCATCCGCGTCGATCCCCCAGCGGCGGAGATGCGCCGATACGCGGGTTGCCAACTGCCGATCCGGCGTCACCAGCGCTGCCGTGCGTGCCGGCGTTTCCAGAACTTCGCGCAGGGCGATAGCGATCGCCTGCGCCTCCTCACCCGGCGTCGCGACTTCCAGCGCTTCGACGCCCGCCAGAGATCGGTCGGCGGTCTTGAGGTCGCGCCAGCGACTGGTGAGCCGCGGCGGCAGCATCGCATTGGAGATATTGCGCCCGCGCACGGCGCGCGCATCATGTTCGCTGCCCCAGCGCCACTGCGCGACATCGTCGCGGGTTGCGCTCATGCGGTCGAGCAATTGCTTGAGCGCATATTGCGGATGGCTTTCATGGCCGGGTACGCGCTGCCCGGTTGCAGGGTCGGGGTCGAACGGGCCGATCGCATCCCAGGCATCGGCATCCATATGCTGGTCCAGTCCGGCGAACACCACCATGCCGTTGGGCGTTTCAGCGATGCAGCGGAGCAGGCGGGCAATCGCCGGCGCCGTGGTCGAAATGCCAGCGGCGACTACGGGACCGGAAGGCGGGTGCAGCGCCCATCGGGCCGTAAGCCGATCGAACAAACGGTTGCGCCGGTCGGCAAGGTCGATGCAACCGATCCGCGCCAGTTCGGCGGGCCAGCGCGTGATCAGTATCTCGAACAGGGTCAAAGACACTTGCCAGTGGCGTGACAGGTCTGCGGAAAGGTCAATATCCCGCAGCGCGCGGGGTGAAATGCGCTCCACCTGCATCTGGTCCAGCACGGTGCCGAGGGCCTGGCCCAGCTGGAGCGCCTGCCCCGCATCCACCTCCGGCCGCACGTCCTGCACCATGCGCGCCAGCAGCATCTGACGGCGCATCGGATCAATGGCGGGCGGTATAGGCTCCTCTTCGCCCAGCGGGTCCAACGCGCCGCCGACCTGTTCACCCAGATCGGGATCGCCAATCGCAACCAGGCGGGGGAGCAGCAGCCCGCCGCCCGATTGCCGCACGAAGGCGTCGCGAACTGCACGAATGGCGCGGTTGTTGGGCAACAGGACCATGGCCTGCGCCAGCGCCATCACATCGCCACGATGCTGCGCGAGCAGCCCTGTCACCAAGGCATCGGCAAAGGCGCGATGCGCCGGAATGGTGAACAGGGCCGGACGGCTGCGCTCACCCATAAGCGAGCGTAGATTCCACCACGGGGATCGCCGCGGGCGTGCCGACGTCGAACCACAATCCCTGGTGCGATACGCCATAGAGACGACCCGCCGCGATAGCGCGGTTCCAGAAGATATTCGTGGAAAAGACGTCGCTCGGCGGATCGACCAGCAATGCGGGAGACAGGATCTGGATACCGATATAGACGAAAGGCGCGACATGGCCTTCGCGCCGGCGGGTCAGCCTGCCGTCCGCGTCCATCCTGAAGTCACCCATGCCGCTATGGCAATAGGCGCGGGCCTGCGGCACAAGCAGCAGCAACGCATCCATGCGCGCAGGATCCCACACGCGGCGCATCATGGCGAAGGTTTCCGCCGGGCCATCGACCCAGAAATTGTCGCTGTTGACGCAGAAGAAGGGCTGATCGCCGAGCAATGGCTTTGCCTTCATGAGGCCGCCGCCGGTTTCCAGCAGCTGCGCGCGCTCATCGGAAACGGTGAACTCCATCCCGCAGCGGCGCGCCTTCAGATGGGCTTCGACCGTGTCAGCGAGATAATGGACATTCACCACCACCTTGCGAACGCCCCCGGCTTCCAGCCGATCGAGCGCGTGATCCATCAGAGGCTTGCCGGCCACCTTGACCAAAGGTTTGGGGCGCGTTGCGGTAAGGGGGCGCATCCGCTTGCCCAGCCCCGCCGCCATCAGCATCGCCGTGTCGATCATGGTCGCCGCCTTATGCCAGCGCGTAGGCTTCAAGCGCGCTATGCCGCTTTTCCGCCGGAATATTCTGCGCGAACCATGAAGCGACCGGCGCCAGCGCAGGATGGGCGAGATCGCGCTCCAGCAGGCTCCACATGCGCGGCAGATAGGACAGATAGCGCGGCTTGCCATCCCGCTTCCACAAACGTGTGAAAATGCCGATGATCTTGGCGTTGCGCTGCGCGCCAAGCACGGCATAGGCCGCGTCGAAATCCGCTGGCGGCGACGCGATGGCGCGATAATGATCGAGCATCGCAGCCTCCACCGCCGGCGGGACGTCGCGCCGCGCATCCTGCAACAGGGATACAAGGTCATAGGCAGGGTGGCCGACCAGGGCATCCTGGAAATCCAGCAGCCCAAGGCCATGCGACGTCGGATCGTCGATCAGCATGATATTTTCCGCATGATAGTCGCGCAGGACAGTGACCGGCGCGCTGACCGACCGTTCGATCAGGGGCAGCACCTGGTCCCACACGCCGACATAGGCATCGACATCGACCGAAAGGCCAACAGCGGGGCAGTAATATTCGGTCAAAAGCCCCGTTTCGCGCTGGTATACGGCGCGGTCATAGGGCGGCAGGTCGGCTGGCGGCAGTCGGTGCAGTTCCGCCAGCAGATCGACCGCGCGCGTATAGACGGCCAGTTCATCACCCGGATGCACATCCAGATGCTCCTTGACGCGCAGGTCGCCGAAATCCTCGATCAGTACCAGGCCGCGCTCCAGATCGCGCGCCAGGATGCGCGGTGCGGCAAATCCGTCCTGCCGCAACCGTTCGGCAATCGCAATGAAAGGGCGCGGGTCTTCCTGCGGCGGCGGAGCGTCCATCAACACGGCCTGCCCGCCAGACCTGACAACGCGGAAGTAGCGGCGGAAGGATGCGTCGCATGCCAAAGGCAGGATCGCGGCCTCCCCCCACCCTGCCTCGGCGAGAAAAGCGGGAGCGGCAACGGGCGGGATCAAATCTGGGACCATCGATCCGTCCAAGCGTCCGGCACGTCCGCTGTCAAGCGTCGCGCGCCATCCTCCAATATCTCTATGGTGAGGCGCAGGCTGTGCGGCCAGAGCGAGGTTCCCAGCCGATCGGGCCATTCGATCAACAGCAGGCCGTCCATCAAATAGTCGCCCAGCGCCAACTCGTCGGCTTCCGCCACATCGTCCAGCCGGTAAAGATCGACATGCGTCACCGGCACCCTGACTTCGGGCACGTCATAGGGTTGAACGATCGCGAAACTCGGGCTCGGCGCTTCGCCTTGCAGGCCGAGCGCCTTGAGCAAGCCGCGCGCCAGCGTGGTCTTGCCCGCGCCAAGCCCGCCCTCCAGCGCGATCACATCACCGATGCGTACGTGCCGGGCAAGGTGTCGACCGAAAGCGACCATTGCCGACTCGTCGGGGAGATCGACCGCCAGGTCAGCCACGGGGTAGTTCGATCAGGATCATCGTCCCCTGCCCTTTCTTTGATACAAGCTTCAGCGTCCCGCCATGCGCCTGCACCAATTGGCGGGCCAGGGGCAGACCCATGCCTGCCTTGGCACCGCTACGCGCCTGTTCCGCCCGCACCAGCGGCTCGAAAATAGCCCGCTGACGCTCGGTCGGAATGCCCGGTCCATTATCAGAAATGACGATGCGCGCGCGATCGGCCGTGCCATCGCCATGCAGCAGGATGCGCGCGCCCCGGCTGCAATAGGTCAATGCATTCTCAAGCAGATGGTCGATACATTGGCCGATCCGCCGTTCGTCCCCGCGCACTACGCCCACCGCTGGCGTGAGGTCGAGCGCCAGGTCCATACCCTTCGCCACCGCCTCTGCCCGCAACCGTTCGACGCGCGCGCGGGCCAGATCGCCTAGATCGAGCGGAAGCCGCTCGATCGGCAAGGTGCCTGCTTCGCTTTGCGTCAGGTCCAGCACATTGTCGATCAGCATCGACAGGCGGCCGGTGCTCTGCAGGATCCCCGAGACATAGTCCTTGGCCGGTTCAGAAAGTTCGCCCGCATAGCCCGCGCTCATCATTTCGGCGAAACCCGCGATGGTCGTCAGCGGCGTGCGCAGTTCATAGCTCATATTCGTGACGAAGGCCGTCTTGATCTTGTCCGCCTGTTCCAGCGCCTCATTGCGGTCGCGCAGCACCTGTTCGACCCGGCGGCTGTCCGTCACGTCCAGCATGGTGAACAGGGCGTTGCCATCGGGCAGCGGAATGGCTGCGAATTCGAAAATGCGGCCATCGGCAAAGCCGACATGCCCCATGCGCTGCTTACGTTCCACGGTGGCGGCCCGCACCAGTTCGCGCACCAGATTGCCTTGTTCGGGCTTGGCGAGGCGGGATTGCACGTCGCGCATCAGATCGTCGATGCGCGGATGAGTGGCGAGCAATTCCTCGCTCGCGCCCCAGATCGTGCGGAAACGGCTATTCCACATTTGCAGGCGGCCGTCAGCGGCAAAGACACCAATCGATTCGAACAGATTATCGAAAGTGGCGGTCCGCACCCGCAACAGCGTGTCGCGCGCGCTCGACAATTGGACCTGTTCGGTACGGTCTTCAAAAATCAGGAGCAGCCCACCATCGGGAAGCGGCTGGGCGTAGACGCGCAAATGCGTGCCGTCCTGAAGCAGCCAATTCTCCTCCACCGGTTCAGGCGAGAGGAACCAGTCACGCCGTTCGGATCGCCAAGCCGGAAAATCGCGATGCTCAGGCAAGCGGCGGGCGTCGCGCATCTGGTCGAGGACACGTTCGAAAACCGGCGCATCCGCCAGAGCCTCCTGCCGCAGGCCAAAAAGGCTCATGAAGGGCTGGTTCCAGAAGCGCAGCATACGGTCCGGACCAAAGCGCGCGACGCCCGCAGACAAACGGTCCAGCAGGTCACGCTGCGCGGCTTCAAGCCGCCGCCCCTCGACCCGCGCCTGCTCCAGTTCATGCTGATCGACCGCGTAGCCGGCTATCCCCGCATCGCCCAACGGCACGTCGACGACCCGCATCATCCGGCGCTCGCCGTCGATCGTGGCCGGCACCATGCGTTCGACCAGCTGGTCGCGCGCCATCGCATCGGCCGCAGCCGCTTCCGGCGGGACGCCACCTACGGATTCGACCAGCTCGATGCCTTGGGTGATGACATCGGCAGCGTCCTGGGCATCGACAGCGCGGACATAGGCGCTGTTGACAAGGCTGAGCCGCAGGTCGGGGGTACGATGCCACATGGGAAAGGGCGCCGCTTCGACGAGCCCGGCAAGCGCCTCCAACGCATCACGCAGTTGCGCAACCTGGCTTCGAAGGGACTGAATTTCGGCCTGGCTGTCGGTTGCATCAAAAATCCACAGCAGAACGCCGCCGCTTTCCGCAAGCTCAGGGCCGGCGGGCGCGCCGCGCACAAGCAGCAAGCGAGTCGAATCGATGCCGCGAACGGGCAGAGCGAAGCTTTTGCCGGCGCGTTGGGCGGCAGCGATGACCTGAGCGAGCGCATGCGCATCTTCCGGCTCGATCCCGCCATCTTCGGCGGTCAGTTCCGAAAGGAAATTGGGCGCGCGGGTGCGGCCGAGCCATTTGGCCAGCCTGTCCGCAGCCTCCAGCCGGCCGTCGGGGTGGACAATGACCGGAGCCGCCGGGGCCGACGCGAGCAGCATGGTCAAACGGTCGAGCTTGCCTTGCGACTGCGTTCCTTCCCGGCGCATGCGCTGGCCGCTCATCACCGCCCAGATGGCCGCACCCAGCCATAGGGCCAGCACGATCCCCAAAATCATGGCCGCGACAGGCGAGAGCGTCGTCATAGGCGCTTGCCCACCATGTGCAGAACCTGCCTGTCTCTCATCATAAGTGCCACCGACCTAACGCAGATCGCGCATGGCGGGAAGCGGCTGGCTCAAAGATTCACAGGCAGAATGATGATCGCTGAACGGAAAAGGGGGCGGCGTTTCAGCCTCCCCCTCTCGGTGTCGGTCTTAGTAGCGGTAGTGATCGGGCTTGAACGGGCCTTCGACCGGCACGCCGATATAGTCGGCCTGCTTCTGGCTGAGCGTGGACAGCTTGACGCCCAGCTTTTCGAGGTGAAACGCGGCCACCTTTTCGTCCAGATGCTTGGGCAGGACATAGACTTCGTTCTTATAATCGTCTGCCTTGGTCCACAGTTCGATCTGGGCCAGCACCTGGTTGGTGAAGCTGGACGACATGACGAAGCTGGGATGGCCGGTGGCGCAGCCCAGATTGACCAGACGCCCCTTGGCCAGCACGATGATCTTCTTGCCGTCGGCAAATTCAACCTCGTCGACCTGCGGCTTGATCTCGGTCCACTTCATATTGTTGAGGCCCGCAATCTGAATCTCGCTGTCGAAGTGACCGATGTTGCAGACGATCGCCATATTCTTCATCGCACGCATATGGTCGACGGTGATGACGTCGGCATTGCCGGTCGCGGTGACGAAGATGTCGGCGCGGGGCGCGGCCTCTTCCATCGTTACGACCTCATAGCCCTCCATCGCCGCCTGCAACGCGCAGATGGGATCGACTTCGGTCACGAGCACGCGCGCGCCTCCGTTGCGCAGCGAGGCAGCGCTGCCCTTGCCCACGTCACCAAAGCCCGCGACGACCGCGACCTTGCCCGCCAGCATGACGTCGGTCGCGCGGCGGATCGCGTCGACCAGGCTTTCCTTGCAGCCATAGAGGTTGTCGAACTTGGACTTGGTGACGCTGTCGTTCACGTTGATCGCCGGGAAAGGCAGCTTGCCGTTCTTTGCCAATTCATACAGGCGATGCACCCCCGTGGTGGTCTCTTCCGATACGCCCTGGCTCGCCTGCACGGTCTTGGTGAGATAGCCCGGAAGTTCAGCCAGCAAGCGGTTCAGCGTCGCGACGAAGATTTCCTCTTCCTCGTTATCGGGCGTGAACAGCGCCTAGCCCGCTTCGACGCGGGCGCCCCCAAGGGCGACCATAGCGGGGTCGCCGCCATCGTCCAGAATCATGTTGCAGGTCGGGTCCTGACCCCAGTCGAAAATCTAGACGACATAATCCCAAATTCCTCCAGCGTCTCACCCTTGACGGCGAAAACGGGGAACCGCGATACGCGATGGCGGCAGCGGCGTGGTCCTGGGTCGAAAAGATGTTGCACGACGCCCAGCGCAGTTCAGCGCCGGTCTCGATGAAGCGTCTCGATCAGCACGGCGGTGTGGATGGTCATGTGCAGCGAACCGGAGAGGCGCGCGCCCTTCAGAGGATACGCCGCACCAAATTCCTGACGGAGGGCCATGAGGCCGGGCATTTCGGTTTTGGCGATATCGATTTCCTTCCGGCCGAAACGGGCAAGGCCGATGTCGGCAATCACATAATCCTGGGTCTGGGCAGCGGGGGCGGTGGCCACGGGCGTGTCTCCGTTCTTGAAAAATGTCAGATGCGCGCCGGCGGACAATCCGGCGGCGGGATGATCCGCGCCTTACCAATCGGCGCGGATCAAGGCAACTCGATATAAAGTTTTCTTTATGTAGCGTAGCGATGGCGAATCATGCCAGTCCGGCCCCGCCGACGAGATGCGTGGAATCGACGCCCGATGCAGCAAAGATCGCAGCCCATTTGCGTCGTGCAGGTGTGTTGAACAGCAGGTCGGCATTACCAGGGGCCAAGAACCAGCTTTCGCCGGTCATTTCCTCCTCAAGCTGCCCCGCGCCCCAGCCGGCATAACCCAGCGCCACAAGATAGCGGCTGGGTCCACGCTGTTCGGCGATCGCCTTCAATATGTCCAGCGACCCCGACAGGCCCCATTGGTCATTGACCTGCATCATGTCCTGTCCGGCCCAATCGAGCGAATGGAGCACGAAACCCCGTCGCGGCTCCACCGGGCCGCCGCGCAGCACTGGCGTATCGGGCACCTTGCTGGCGTCAATATCGAAGCTTTCCAGCAATTCGCGGAGGCCCAGCCCCTCCATTTCGTCGCTTACCGCGATCCCGAGCGCACCGTCCGCGTCATGCACGCACAGCGCCAGCACCGAATGATCGAACCGCTGATCCTGCATGCCGGGGAGGGCGAGCAAGAAATTGCCGCCATAAAATTGGGCCTGATCCATGATCTGAATATAGAAGGCTTACCATGCTTGCCAAGGACAGTCGGGCCGGCGCTCGGGGCGCCCTGTCATATTCGTGCATCCGCGCCTTGACATCCCGCTGGTCGCAACCGACCTCCCGGCGCGTAGATAGGCAGGAGACACAGCATGACGATTTCCAAGGGTGAACGCATTCCCAGCACCACCTTCACCAAGATGACGGAAAACGGCCCAGAGCCGGTATCGTCGGATGACTATTTTAGCGGCAAGACCGTCGCCATCTTCTCGGTGCCTGGCGCCTTCACGCCCACATGCTCCGCCAAGCATCTGCCTGGCTTCATCGAAAAGGCCGATGCGCTCAAGGCCAAGGGCGTGGACGAAATCGCCTGCACCGCCGTCAATGACGCTTTTGTCATGGGGGCCTGGGGCAAATCGGCCGGCGCCGATGAAAAGGTGACCATGCTCGCCGACGGCAATGGCGATTTCGCCAAGGCCGTGGGTCTGACCATGGATGGTAGCAAGTTCGGCCTGGGGACGCGGGGCCAGCGCTTCTCGATGATCGTCAAGGACGGCGTCGTCGAAGACCTCAATGTCGAAGAGCCTGGTGATTTCAAGGTATCTTCGGCTGAATATATGCTCGAAAAGCTCTGATCCTCCGCACCGCGCGCCAGCTTTCACAAGACTGGCGCGCGGTCTTCCTTCCGTCATCGAAAGGCGGTAACGGGAGGCGATGACTCAGAGCATCGGCAAAGCCACGGTCGGGCAAATCGACCAGATCTACCAGACCGCCATTGAAACGCTGCGCGAAGCGATGCGCGCTTATGCCCGCGATGGCAGCGTGCCGCCCCCAGAAGCCCGCGACGACCGCCGCTTTTGCTATCCTGAACTGCGCATCACCTATCGGCGCGACAGCGACGTGCCGCCACTTGGTCGATCCTTCGCGCGCCTGTCGAAACCGGGCCGCTATGTGACCACGATCACGCGGCCAACCATGTTTTCGGATTATCTCGCTGAGCAGATCGACCTGCTTGTGCGGGATTATGGGGTAGAGGTCGACGTCGGGCCCAGTAACCAGCAAATCCCCTTCCCCTATGTGCTCGACGGGCTGGACATCAATGCGCTGGATGGAACGCCGCCAACGGAACTGGCGCGACACTTCCCCGCAACCGAACTGGCGGAGATTGGTGACGAAATTGCCGATGGCCTGTTTATGCCGGATGTGGATGGCGACAGGCCCCTCGCCTTGTTCGACGGCCTGCGAACCGACTTTTCACTGGCACGGCTGAAACATTATACCGGCACGCCGGCCGAGCATGTGCAGCGTTACATCCTCTTCACCAACTATCATCGCTATGTCGATGAATTCGTTGCGTGGGCCTGTGGCGAGTTGCAACGCGAAGGCAGCCGTTTCACTGGCCTGTCCGGCGCGGGCGGCGTCTATGTCACGAACGAAACCGCCAACCCCCATGCCGCCATTGCGGAAGGTGCATGGCGCAAGCACCAGATGCCCGCCTATCATCTGATGGCGCCCGATCGCAGCGGCATCACACTGGTGAACATCGGCGTCGGGCCGGCCAATGCCAAGACGATTTGCGACCATCTGGCGGTTGTGCGCCCGGAAGCCTGGCTGATGATCGGCCATTGCGGCGGGCTGCGACCGAGCCAGCGGATCGGCGACTATGTGCTGGCCCACGCCTATCTGCGCGATGACAAGGTGCTGGACGCGATGCTGCCGCCAGAAATTCCCGTGCCCGCCATTGCCGAAGTTCAGGTCGCCATGGCGACTGCGGCCGAAACGGTACTAGGCGGCAACGATCCGGAGGATTTCAAGCGTCGCCTGCGCACCGGGACTGTGGTTACGACCGATGATCGTAACTGGGAATTGCGCTATTCGCATTCGGCGCTGCGGTTCAGCCTGTCGCGCGCTGTTGGAATCGACATGGAATCGGCCACGATCGCCGCTCAAGGCTATCGCTTCCGCGTGCCCTATGGCACGTTGCTGTGCGTTTCGGACAAGCCCATTCACGGCGAACTTAAGCTGCCCGGCCAGGCCAATCGCTTTTATGAGGAAGCGATAGCCGGGCATTTGCGCGTCGGTATCATGACATGCGAATTATTGCGGCAGCAGGGCGCGAAACTGCACAGTCGCAAGCTGCGGGCATTCAACGAACCGCCCTTCCGCTGACAGGTGGATCATGCAGCGCCGGCGATGCTGACTCGGTTCTTGCCCAGCTTCTTCGCGCTATAGAGCGCCTCATCGGCGCGGTGAACCATATCTTCGAGCGTCAAGTCTTCGGGAAGCAAGGCGGCGACGCCGAAACTGGCGCGTAGCGTGCTTTCGGGCACCTTCGGCAGGGAAAGATGCGCAACTTCCAGGCGCACGCGCTCCATCACGTCGGCCGCCGCCTGGGCGTCGCTATCCTGTAGCAGCAGGCCGAACTCGTCGCCGCCCATCCGCCCGACGATATCACCGCGACGCACCGCCAGGATCAGCAACTGCGCAAAGCCCTTGAGCGCGTGATCGCCGGCAATATGGCCGTGATTGTCATTGAGCGCCTTGAAGCCATCAAGATCGCAAATCACGAGTGACAAGGGGCGGCCGTGGCGACGGGCCTGGGCAATGGCCTGCGACGCGGCCTCTTCCAGTCCGCGACGATTGAGCACTTCCGTCAGCGGATCGTGACGCATCTGGCTGCGCAACTGCTGGGCCAGGTCGCCCGCAACCACCAGCACGGCGGAAACCGCCGTGCCGACATATATGGTCGGCATGCCAAGGCTCAGGATGTTGCGATACAGGTCCTTCCCTTCGCTCGCACTGCGAATGAAAGTGGCCGATACAGCCAGCGCCAACTGGCAAAGCGCGAACAGAATGAGAAAGGCGAAAAACGCCTTTTCCGGAGGCGTCATCGCCCGGTCGATCGGCCAGAGCGATGCGGCGCTGACGAGCAGCAACAGCCCGACATATGTTGGTATGATCATGCCCTGAAGGACCTGATTGCCAAAAAAGCCGATCGCCACCGCTATCATTACGCAGACGATTGCCGCTGGTGCGGCAAAAGCCATGATGTTGACGCGTCGGCTGGATCTTTGACGAATGCCGATCGCCAATAGCGAAGCACTGACGACCAGCGCTGTTCCGGTCACGATGAACATCGCGGCGCTTTGCAGGAAAAACCCCGCGGCGTTCGCCAGCCATTGCAGGACGCCGACCGCATAGGACGCGGTCCATGTCAGGACATGCCTCTGCCTGCCGAAATGTGCGAAGGCGATCGCCAAGGCGATCGTCATCACAACGGCAGTTCCGAACAGCAGCGAAAGAAGGATAGCCGGCCCACTCATGAACCGGCCGTTTACCAACTTTTATTGAGCGTTACCAGCCACAAGACCTACCTTTATTCTGTTCGATCAACCACTTCTGCAATGGTGCGAAATAATTGACCAACGCCTTGCCGGACATTTCCCGCTTGCCCGTGAACGCCTGAAGCGCGTCGGGCCATGGCTTTGACGCCCCCATTTCCAGCATGGCATTCAGTTTTTCGCCAACCTGCTTGTTGCCGTAGAAGGAACAGCGGTGCAGCGGGCCTTTCCATCCGGCCTGGCGGCATGCGGCTTCGTAGAACTGGAATTGCAGCACGCGGGCCAAGAAATAACGGGTGTAAGGCGTATTGCCCGGAATGTGATATTTGCCGCCCGGATCGAACTTCGTCTCGTCGCGCGGAACCGGCGGCACAATGCCCTGATATTGCAGGCGCAGGTCGTTCCAGCCCTTTTCATACTGATCCTGCGGAATAGACCCATCGAAAACGCCCCAACGCCATTTGTCGATAAGCAGGCCAAAGGGCAGGAAGGCGACCTTGTCCATCGCCTGGCGTAGCAGCAGCCCCAGATCCTTGTCCGACCCCGGCACCTTGGCGGGATCGAGCAGGCCGATCTTCACCAGATAATCGGGCGTGATCGACAGGGCGATGAAGTCGCCGATCGCTTCATGGAAACCGTCATTGGCGCCGTCGAGGTAGAGCGGTTTCTGAATCTGATAAGCGCGTTGATAATAATTATGCCCCAGTTCGTGATGGATGGTGACGAAATCGTCGCCATTCACCTTGGTGCACATCTTGATGCGGATGTCGTCCTTATTGTCGAGATCCCAGGCCGAGGCATGGCATACGACTTCACGGTCGCGCGGCTTTACGATCTGCGAGCGTTCCCAGAATGTCTGGGGCAGCGGATCGAAGCCGAGGGAACTGTAAAACCCCTCACCCGCCTTGACCATCTTCACCGGGTCATAGCCCTTCGTGGTCAGCAATTCGGTGACGTCGTAACCCAGATCACCGGCGCCCGCGGGCGCGACGATATCATAGATATTCCCCCATTCCTGCGCCCACATATTGCCCAGCAAATCGGCGCGGATCGGACCGGTCGCTGGCTGAACGGCATCACCATATTTTTCGTTGAGCTTGGTGCGGGTATAGCAATGAAGCTCGTCATAGAGCGGCTTGACCTCGGCCCAGATCTTGTCGGTCAGCTTGGCGAAGTCATCGGCTGGCATGTCATATTTGGAACGCCACATGGCGCCTGTATCGGCAAAACCCAGTTCCTTGGACCCTGCATTGGCGATGCCGACGAGTTTGACATAATCGTCGCGCATGGGTGCACCGACATTGTCATGCCAGCTGACCCACATTTCCTTGAGTTCCTGGGGATTGCGGTTGACCCCCATCTGCTCTTCTATGTCGCTGCCGTTGATCGGCTGGCCCTTGAGCGTCCCTTTACCCTTGCCATAAGCCGACTGAAGCTTTGTCGCGAGTTCGTTCAGTTCCTCGGCTGCGCCAGCAGTGGTGGGCGCCGGCAGCGTCAACGCGGTCTGCAGCAGGTTGAGCCGCCGTCTGGTTTCGGCTGACAGGCCCGGCGCTGTGGCATATTTAGCCGCTTCCAAAGCGAAATCGACGCGCTGTTTCGTATCGATTGCGCCGAAATAGGATGCGATCGCGTCAGTGTCGTCGGTGATATAGGTTGCATTGATCCATGCGGCCCGACCGCTGATGATCGACTGGTCGAACAGCGCCTTTTCCGCTTTCCTCAGAAAGGCTTCCGCTTCGGCTGCGGTCGGCGCAGCGGCAGGCGCGGCCTGCGCCATCACCGGCGTGGCAACAAGAGCGGCCGCAAGTGCGGCCAGCGAAATCGCGATTTTCATGGATAGTCCCCTGAACGTTATGCCCGGAGACTGACTTGCTCCACCGACACAGTCAAGCGGTGAGGAAATCCACCATCGCCTGCCCCAGCTCCTTGCGCGTCACAGCGTTCATATGATTGCCGGGCACTTCGAAATAATGCCCGTCGCGCAATATGTCCGCCAATTCATGGGCGCTCCCGTTGCTATCGTCATCCGCTCCGCAGATGACAGCCGCCCGCTGCGGAAAATTGGCGATGACGTCGGCCGGCGTATCGACAAAGGTGTTGAGAATGTGCAGCAGCGCGACCGGATCGCCCTTGGTCGTCTTTAAAAAGGCTTCGGTCATCCACTCTGACGTGCCGCGCGCGAAGGTACCGAGGTTGGTGAGCACATTGGTATAATAGCCGCCATTGTCGAGCGTCTGGGTAAGGCCGCGCAGGCCCATGCCGCTCAGTATCACGCGGCGGGGCGTCGCGCCGCGCGCCAGCATCCGCACAGTCGTCCGCGCGCCCAGCGAATAGCCGCCAAGATCATAGTCGGTCAGGTCCAGTTGCTCGATCAAACCCAGATTGTCGTCCGTCAGTGCGTCTGCGGGATAGGCGGCGGCGTCATGCGGCTTGGCGCTTTCCCCGTGCCCGCGCAGGTCGGGCAGGATCAGGCGAAATCCCGCCTCTACGAGCTTCGCGGCATGGCCATAGCGGATCCAATTGGTCCAGGCGTTGGAGAAATAACCGTGGATCAGCACCAGGTCCCGCCCCTGCCCCACCATATGCACGGCGATCGGCAGGCCATCGAACCCTTTGACATCACGGCGTTCGATCAGCAGGTCGGTCATCATCGCTGTTCCTTATTCGGCAAATCCAACTTGCCGATATGGGGTCGGTGGCCCTGGCGCAACAGCAGGATGAGTGTCAGCGCCGCGCCGGCCTGAGCGATGCCCATGTCTTTTTGCGCATCCCAGGGATCGCCTTGCTGGCCGTTATAATAGTCTGCCGTGTTGCCCGCCACAAACACGGTAAGAAGCCATTCGAAGATTTCGTAGAGCGCGCTGCCAAGCCCGATCGCGGCAAAGGCGAAGGCAAGGCTCCAGCGGTGCGACATCCCACCATGGCGAAGCGCGACTTGCGCCAATGGCATCATCAGCAACGCGCCGAACGCGCAATGCACGAGGCGATCGAACCCATTGCGGCGCAGGCCCATAAAGCTGGAAATGTCATGACCGGTCAGCATCCGCGCCCAGTCATCATAGGGCACATAGCTGTAAATCCAGCGCGCAGCGAAAGTGTGCAGCAACAGGAAGAGCCAGACGCAGCCAACGGCCCGATCAGAAAGGGGCCAGCGACGCACGAGTCCCGGGGCTACGAGCGCGAGAACAAGCGTCGGACCATGCTGGAGCGGAGCAAGTTCGGGAAAGGGCTGCCTTACATTGGCGAGCGCGATGGCCGCCAGCAACAGCAGGATCATCCCGCGTTGCGGGCGCGGCACATCGCGCCACGCCCTGCCAACGCCGGAAACCATAGGGCATTCAGCCCTTTTTGAGGTGACGCCGACCCAGCAGTTCGGCGATCTGCACGGCGTTCAGCGCCGCGCCCTTGCGCAGATTATCGCTGACGCACCAGATGTTCAGGCCGTTTTCGACGGTCGAATCCTCCCGCACGCGGCTGATGAAGGTCGCATAGTCGCCAACGCATTCGACCGGGGTGACGTATCCGCCATCTTCCCGCTTGTCCACGAGCATGATGCCCGGCGCTTCGCGCAGGATATCCTGCGCTTCCTTGGCCGAAATCTCCTTCTCAAACTCGATATTGAGCGCTTCGCTGTGGCCAACGAACACCGGCACGCGCACGCATGTCGCCGTGACCTTGACCTTGGGGTCGAGGATCTTCTTGGTTTCCGCGACCATCTTCCATTCTTCCTTGGTCGACCCATCGTCCAGGAACACGTCGATATGCGGGATCACGTTGAAGGCGATCTGTTTGGTGAACTTCTTGGGCTCGGCGCTATCGCCCACAAAGATGTTGCGGCTCTGCTCGAACAGCTCGTCCATTCCCGCCTTTCCGGCGCCCGATACCGATTGGTAGGTGGCGACGACGACGCGCTTGATCGTCGCGGCGTCATGCAGAGGCTTGAGGGCCACGACCATCTGCGCGGTCGAGCAGTTGGGATTGGCGATGATGTTCTTCTTCGTATAGCCGTCGACCGCTTCCGGGTTCACCTCGGGCACGACCAGGGGCACGTCCGGGTCCATGCGATAGAGTGAGCTATTGTCGATCACGACGCAGCCCGCGGCCGCCGCCTTGGGCGCATATTCGGCCGTTGGACCGGACCCCGCGGCGAACAGGGCGATGTCCCATCCGGTGAAGTCGAAATGTTCGATATTCTTGCATTTGAGCATCTTGCCGGTTTCACCGAATTCGATTTCGGTGCCGTGCGACCTGGGGGATGCGACCGCCGCGATCTCGTCAATCGGGAACTCTCGCTCAGAGAGAATGGTCAGCATTTCGCGGCCCACATTCCCGGTGGCTCCGACGACGACGACCTTGTAACCCATGACTGAAAACTCCACTCCGATGCACATATTGCGGTGGGGGCGGCATAACGATACTGGGGCGTTTGTCCAGAAAGAAGGGCTTTTCGATCCCATAGCGCGCTCCCGCCACGGCATAGTCGGCGGCCCCCTTTCCCCTTTGTCACCGGAATATCAGTTGATGTCGTCCCGTTCGTTGCCGCCTCTGCCCCAGCGCTGGTTCCACAGTTTCGAATTTCCCGATGGAGAGCGGGTCGAAGGCATAAAGCCGCTCGCATCCCTCCGCGAGGAGGCGGACCAGATTTTCAATCAACCGCTTGCAGGTCGGCGCATATTGGACATTGGCGCATGGGACGGATTTTTCTCCTTTGAAGCCGAAAGACGCGGCGCGGCCGAGGTACTGGCCACCGATCATTTCTGCTGGTCCGGCCAGGGCTGGGGCGACAAGCGGGGCTTCGACCACGCCCATGCGCGCTTCGGATCCAGGGTAAGGTCGCTCGACCTCGACGTGGCTCAGCATCGGGTCGAGGAACTGGGCCATTTCGACACCGTGCTGCTGCTCGGTGTGCTCTATCACGTCACCGACCCCTATCGCATCCTGGAAGCCGCCGCCGCGATGAGCCGGGATCATCTGGTGCTGGAAACGGTCACGGCGCTGCGTCATGAACCAGTGCCGGCGATGCGTTTGTTCACCGAACTGGAGCTGGACAGGGACCCCACCAACTTCTGGGCGCCCAACATATTGGCGCTGCGCGAAATGTGCCGCCGCTTTGGCTATACGCGTTTCGCGGTCATGCCCGAAGCGCTCGATAACCGGGGGTGGCGCAAATGGGCCATGCCTTTCCGCCGCAAGGACCGCTATCGCCGGGCGGTGTTTCACGCCTGGCGATAGCGCAATCGCCTATTCGCGTTTCGGGCCGCCGGCATGGTCTGCCAGGAAATTCTCAATCGTGCGCCACAGATGCACGCTGATGCCCGGCCCGCCGACGCGATGCGTCTGCCCTGGATAGGCCATCATCTCGAACGGCACCGCCGCGCCCTGCATCTTCGCCATCAGCGCGGTGGCATTGTCGAACACGACATTGTCATCGGACATGCCGTGGATCAGCAATAGCGGATCGCTGATCTTGACCGACTCTTCGACCGCGCCGGCAGCCGGATAGGCGCTTGGCTTGTCCTGGGGTTTCCCCAGATAGCGCTCGGTATAGTGGGTGTCGTACAACTGCCACTTCGTCACCGGGGCGCCTGCCACAGCGGCGGCAAATATCCCTGGCGCCTTTTCCAGTAATTTGAGCGACATATAGCCGCCATAGGACCAGCCATAGGTGGCGATCCGGTCAGCATCGACGAAGGGCTGACTTTTCAGCCATTCGACGCCCTTCAACTGATCCTCCACCTCGACCGTGCCCATCGCACGATAGAGATGATCCTCGAACGCCTTGCCGCGATCGGGCGTGCCACGATTGTCGATGGCAAAGACAATCCAGCCACGATCGACCAGATACTGGTTGAGCGCGCCCGACCAGCTATTCGTCACCTGCCGGCCAGCACCGGGGCCGCCATAATGGATCATGAAGACCGGATAGCGCTTGCCCGGCTCCAGCGGCGGCGTCAGCATCTTGGTATAGAGCGTCGTGCCATCCTTCGCTTTCACCGTTCCAAAGCGTGTCTTCACGTGACTTGCGACATAGGGCGCGTAGGGGTGATCCCCGGTCAATGCGTTCTGCGACAACCATTGCAATTGCTTTCCGTCGCTATCGGCCAGATAGACCTGCTTGGGCTGATCCGTGTTCTGACGCGACACCACGACCCGGCTTGCCGCATCGTCCATGACGGCGTCATTCCACCATCCTGCGCTGGTCAACAGTCGCGCTGGGCTCGGCGTGGCGAGGGAGGCCACATAGAGCTGCTGCTCAAGCGGAGTTTCGCGGTTGCCCGTGAAGTAGACAAGGCCCTTGTCCTCATCCACGCCGACGACGTCGCGCACTTCCCAATCGCCATTGGTGAGCGCGGTCCATTTTTTCCCGGCAACGCGATACAGATGGCCATGGCCCGAACGTTCCGACCACCACAAAAAGCTGCCGTCACGTAAAGGATGGAAATTATTGGACAGGTTGATCCAGCTTTTCGCCTCTTCGGTCAGCACGATCCGTGCCTTGCCGGTCATCGGGTCCACCGCAAGCAGATCGAGCCGCTTCTGGTCCCGGCTTTCCCTCTGGACAAAGAGCGTGCGGCCGTCCTTGGACCAGTCCACCCGCGCAAGATAAACATCCTTGTTCGGCCCAAGATCGACCTGGACCTGCCCCGAACCGTCAGGCTTCATGACGAACAGGTCCACAATGGCGTTGGGCGTGCCGGCGGCGGGATAGCGTTGTTGATAGACCGTGGTGCCTTCGCCGCCGATCGCCGTGCGAGTGACGATCCCGACCGGGCTTTCATCCACGCGGGCGACCGCGATCATCTTATCGTCGGGGGACCACCAATAGCCGGTGCGGCGATCCATTTCTTCCTGCGCGACGAATTCGGCAACGCCCCAGTTGACCGTTTCACTCGCGCCTTGGGTCACCTGCCGCTCTGCGCCTCCGATAGGCTGGACGAACAGATTGCCGTCACGGACGAACGAGACGAACCCGCCTTTGGGGCTGACCACGCCATTGAGTTCCCCGCCGGGCGTATCGGTCAGCCGCTTCACCTTGCCATCCAGCGCGGCGAGATACAGGTCGCCATCGACGGGAACCAGGATCGTTTTCCCGTCGGGCGACCAGTCATAACTGGTGATGCCGGTGCTTCCCGCAACAGAGCGGTCCCGCTCTTGCTGCATCTTTTCCGCTTCGCTCAAGGCCGCGCCGCTACCGGTCTTCTTGGAATCGACCAGCATTCGCTCCGCCCCGGTACGGGTGTCGATGGCCCAAAGATCGAGCCGCTCCTTTTCGTCCGCGCGCGGCTTCAACAATGTGACCAGCGTGCCATCGGGCGAAAGCTTGAGCGCGCGGGGCTGAGGGCCGGCAAGATCCGGACTGGCGAAAACGCGTTCCAATGTCAGTTTGCGGCTATCGGCCGCATGGGCCGGCGCGCTCTGGATGGCGATCAATGCGCCAAGGACCGCGCCGAATTGCAGATAAGGGGGCATGAGGATCCTTTCCGATTGGCGCGCAAACGCACCGCTTCAAGGCGCTGGCTTAGCGCTTGGGACAAGAAAAGATCAATGCCGGGAAATATCCTGTCCAGCCATCATCGCCGGGATGATGGTGGGCGCGACAGGGATTGAACCTGTGACCCCACCCGTGTGAAGGGTGTGCTCTACCGCTGAGCTACGCGCCCCCTGAAAGGAGGAGGCGGCCTTTGACACCGGCGACGGGCCCTGTCAACCGCTTCGCGCCCATCGGTAGTAAAATGGCTCTGGTGAATGCCAGTTGACCGCCCTGCCGCATCCGTGCCGCCCTTTCGAGCGGCGCCGGAGACATTATCCCGCAAATGCCATATCTATTGCAGGTTGCGATTGATGGCGGCCAAGTGTCTGGTCAATTTGACGCCGTCGCAATTCGCTTCACCACAATCGCACACATCGATCGTGTAGCGTATGCCACACATGACCAGCACATCCTCATCAAAGCTGTAGTTGGATATCCCCGCGCGCTCGACCTTTTCCATGGCCCTGGCCTTGAGAGTCATCCATGTCGCTCCTGTCGAAACCGATAGCTGATCATTTGTTGTGCGCTGCACAATGTCAATTGACCCAGTTTGGTTCCGGCACAGCTTTGAAATATATCTGTCGTATTAATGACACAGCCTACGGCGCAACGCCGTCTCTTGCGCGGTTCTTCCTCGCGTCCCATATCGCGCGGCATGAACGATCAACCTCGCGCATCTTCCATGCCGGTCTGGCACGGCACCACCATCATGTCCGTTCGAAAAAATGGCAAAGTCGTCGTGGCCGGCGACGGTCAGGTGTCCATGGGCCAGACCGTGATGAAACCCAACGCCCGCAAGGTCCGCCGCCTGCATGATGGCAGCGTGATTGGCGGCTTTGCCGGTGCTACCGCCGATGCTTTCACCCTGTTCGAACGGCTGGAGGCGAAGCTGGAGCGCCACAATGGCCAGCTCATGCGCGCCGCCGTTGAACTGGCCAAGGATTGGCGCACCGACAAATATCTGCGCAACCTGGAGGCGATGATGATCGTCGCCGACAAGGATGTAACTCTGATCCTGACAGGGAATGGCGACGTCCTCGAACCATTGAATGGCGTCGCAGCGATCGGGTCGGGGGGTAATTTCGCGCTCGCGGCGGCCCGGGCGCTGATGGACTATGAACAGGACGCTGAAGCACTGGCGCGCAAGGCCATGGCCGTCGCTGCCGACATCTGCGTCTACACCAATGACCAATTGACGATCGAAACGCTCGACAGCGTCGCCTGACCTCCAGTTTCCCAAGAAGAGATTATGAACGACAATCTTACGCCCAAAGCCATCGTCGCTGCGTTGGACGCGCACATCATCGGACAGCAGATGCCAAGCGCGCCGTCGCCGTTGCGCTGCGCAACCGCTGGCGCCGCCAGCATCTGTCCGCCGATCTGCGCGACGAGGTGACGCCCAAAACATCCTGATGATCGGCCCAACGGGGTGCGGCAGACCGAAATTAGCCGCCGTCTGGCAAAACTCGCCGACGCTCCGTTCGTGAAGGTGGAGGCAACCAAGTTTACCGAAGTCGGCTATGTCGGCCGGGACGTAGAGCAGATTGTCCGCGACCTGGTCGAGGAAGCGGTGCGTCTGGAAAAGGATCGCCGCCGTGAGGCCGTGCGCGAAGCGGCGTCCGAAGCCGCGATGGCGCGGCTGCTCGATGCGTTGACCGGCAAGGAAGCAAGTGAGGCTACGCGCCTGTCGTTCCGCCAGAAGATAGAGAATGACCAGATGAACGAGGTCGAGGTGGAGGTGGACGTCGCCGACAGCCCGTCCATGCCCATGGAGATACCCGGTATGGGCGGTCAGGTCGGCATGATCAACCTGTCCGACATGATGTCCAAGGCGTTCGGGCAGACCCAGAAGAAGCGGCGCAAAATGCGTGTTGCCGATGCCTGGGACAAGCTGGTCGAGGAAGAGCAGGACAAAAGGCTGGATCAGGACGACGTCGCCCGCGTCGCCATCAGCAGCGCTGAACAAAATGGCATCGTGTTCCTGGACGAAATCGACAAGATCGCGGTCAGCGATGTGCGAGGCGGATCGGTCAGCCGCGAAGGCGTGCAGCGCGATCTGCTGCCGCTCATCGAAGGGACGACCGTAGCCACCAAATATGGCCCGCTCAAGACCGATCACATCCTCTTCATAGCATCCGGCGCGTTCCACGTTGCCAAGCCCAGCGATCTGCTCCCTGAATTGCAGGGCCGGCTACCGATCCGTGTTGAATTGAAGGCGCTGACCGAAGAGGATTTCGTCGCCATCCTGTCCGACACCAAGGCAAGCCTGGTCGCGCAATATCGCGCGCTGCTGGCAACCGAGGAGGTGACGATCGACCTGACGCCCGAGGGCATTCGCGCCGTCGCGAAGATTGCCGCAGAGGTGAATAGCGAGGTCGAGAATATCGGTGCCCGCCGCCTTCAGACGGTGATGGAAAAGCTGCTGGAAGATGTCAGCTTCGATGCGGAGGATCGGCGCGGCGAAACGCTGGTGATCGACGCCGCCTATGTCGAAAAGCAACTAAGCGCGGTGGCGCGCGACACCGACCTTAGCAAATATGTGCTGTAACGAAGGTCATGCTGGCGAAGTCGAGACGCATGTTTCGATTTCGCCAGCGATCGCTAAACTTTAGTAGGAGCGGCCTACAAGTACGCGCTCGACCGCAGCGCCGCCGGTGAAGATGCACACGCCGTTGGCCGCCGCCGCATCGTTCGGGACATTGCGTAGCGTCAGCTTTTCGCCCTTAAGCCATTGAACGACCTTTTCCAGTTCAGCGCCGGTAGGCTTGGCCCACTGCACCAGCGCCCATCCCGGCTTCTTGCTGGCCGTGAAATAGGCTTTCAACGCATCGATGTCTGCGATCGTCTCATCAATGGCCCCGTCCAGTCGCGCCTTGGCATCTGCAAAGAGAGCGGCCTGAACCTCTTCCAGCATCGACGCCGCGCTCCCGACCAGATCATCCTTGGCGACGATCCGGCTGTCCAGCTTGCCGTCCTCGCGGTACAGGCGGTCGCGGCGGATGACGGATACATTACCGCCCGCCACGTCGCGGCTACCGACCTCGATCACGATCGGCGCCCCCTTCTTGACCCAGCCCCAGCGCTTGGTCGCGGCCTTCGCGGGCCGTTTGTCGAGCAGCGCGCGCACCGGTTCGCGGAATGCGTCCAGCTGGTTCAGACGATGAACCAGATTCGTGCAATATTCGACAATCGCCGCGTCCTCCTCCGTGTCGCGCAGCATCGGCACGATCACGATCTGATAAGGCGCGACGCGCGGCGGGACACGCAGGCCGTCATCATCGCCATGCGTCATGATAAGGCCCCCGATCATACGGGTGGAAACGCCCCAGCTGGTCGTCTGCGCCAGTTCCTGCTGCCCTTCGGCATTCTGGAACTTGATATTCTGCGCCTGGCTGAAGGTCGTGCCCAGAAAATGTGAGGTGCCTGCCTGCAGCGCCTTGCCATCCTGCATCATCGCTTCGATCGAATAGGTGGCGACTGCGCCGGGAAAACGCTCATTCTCCGGCTTTTCGCCGGCGATCACCGGCATCGCCACGCACTCTTCGGCAAAGGCGCGATAGACTTCCAGCATCTTGAGTGTTTCGTCCATGGCTTCACCGACCGTCGCGTGCGCGGTATGCCCTTCCTGCCACAGAAACTCAGCGGTGCGCAGGAACATGCGCGTGCGCATTTCCCAGCGCACGACATTGGCCCATTGGTTGATCAGCACGGGCAGATCGCGCCAGCTCTGCACCCAGCGGCTGAACGCCGCGCCGATGACCGTCTCCGATGTGGGACGCACGACCAGCGGCTCTTCCAGCTTTGCTTCGGGATCCGGCACCAGCTTGCCGTCCTGCTGAATCAGCCGGTGATGGGTGACGACCGCCATTTCCTTGGCAAAGCCGTCGACATGCTCGGCTTCCTTTTCGAAGTAGGACAGCGGGATGAACAGCGGGAAATAGCAATTTTCATGGCCGGTCGCCTTGATCTGCTCATCGAGCAGCTTCTGCATCCGCTCCCAGATGCCATAGCCCCAGGGGCGGATTACCATGCAGCCGCGCACACCGCTTTCCTCCGCCATGTCGGCTTCGGCGATGACAGCCTGGTACCAGGCGGCGAAATCCTGTTCGCGGGAAACGGAAAGAGCGTGCTTCACGATGGCTGGCCTTGGCTGGTCGATTGAGAGAATGGCGCGCCATAGGCCAGACGCGCCATCCCTGTCGACCCTTTGCCGACGCGGTCAGCTCAGCTTGTCGATCTTGGCATTGAGCGCGGAGAGCTGCGCCTTGAGTTCAGCGATCTCGTCGTCCTTCGCGCCTTCCGATACGCTGCCCGGCGTCGGCTGCGCACCCGGCATCGTCCCGGGCATTCCCGGTACGCCGTTGCCAAAAGCGCTGGCGGCTGCTTCGAACATCTGCATGTTGCGTTTGGCGATCTCCGCCAGCGGGCCACCGCCGAACGCGCCCTTCATCGCTTCCTGGAATTGCTGCTGATTCTTGCGGAACGCATCCATCGACGCTTCCAGATATTGCGGAACCATCGACTGCATCGAATCGCCATACATGGCGATCAACTGGCGAAGGAAGTTGACCGGCAGCATGTTCTTGCCGCGTTGTTCCTCTTCCATGATGATCTGTGTCAGCACATTATGCGTGATATCCTCGCCGGTCTTGGCGTCGACCACGACAAATTCCCGCCCTTCCCGCGTCATCTGCGACAACAGGTCCAAGGTGATGTAACTGGATGTTTCGGTGTTATAGAGCCGCCTGTTGGCGTACTTCTTGATGACGACCGGTTCCGAACTATTGGCGGCCTTTGATTTGGACATGGATACCTCTCCCACACCTGCGAATGCCGCAATAGCACA
The DNA here is from genome assembly GCF_000153545.1 of Sphingomonas sp. SKA58. NCBI lineage: Bacteria > Pseudomonadati > Pseudomonadota > Alphaproteobacteria > Sphingomonadales > Sphingomonadaceae > Sphingomonas > Sphingomonas sp. SKA58. The sequence goes on along the minus strand of NZ_CH959306.1, from coordinate 1,247,114 downwards.
GGGCGTTGCCGCACCGCAACATGGCCCCCGGCCTTTGCCCCTTTTTCTCAATATTTTATGGCGCGAGACAGAGGGTGATCCAGACCTTCGCAAGCGCGCGCTTGCGGGACTGCGCAAATATCAGAACGCCGATCGGCCGCCAGTGCGTAATGCGGGGCGGCCTGTTGCCCACGCCGGATCGGCGCGCTTGCTGCAATATGGCGCACAAAGCGATCGTTTTCCGGTGGTCTTCATTCCTTCGCTGATCAATCCTCCGCATGTGCTCGATCTATCGGAACGCCGATCCTTGCTGCGCCACATGGTCGCAGCAGGGCACGACGCCTATCTGGTCGATTGGGGGGCGCCCGACGGCGCGGATGCCTCGCTTGGCCTCGACGGGCATGTGACGGAACGCCTGCTCCCGCTGCTCGCCGCCCTGCCGCGCCCGCCAATTCTTGTTGGCTACTGCCTGGGTGGCAGCCTGGCATTGGGAGCGGCGGCGCTCGTCCCCACAGCGGCAGTCGCGACCATTGCGGCCCCGTGGCGCTTCAGTCATTTCCCCGCGGCCGATCTGGAATTGATCGCCTCACTATGGAGTGGCGCGAAAGCGATGTGCCAGCGGATCGGTTATGTGCCGATGGAGGTCTTGCAGTCAGGCTTCTGGGCGATGGACCCCGCGCGCACCATCCGCAAGTTCGCCGACTTCGCTGACGCCGAATCGGCTTCGGATGCTGAGCAGGCATTTCTGGCGGTCGAGGATTGGGCGAATGAGGGGCCACCGCTGACCTATGCTGCGGGACGCGACCTGTTCGAATCCTTCTATGCTGGCGATGCGCCGGGACGCGGGCAATGGCGCATAGGACATATGACGGTCGATCCCCAAGCCCTCACCTGTCCCACTTTGTCGATCCGATCCACTACCGACCGCATCGTGCCGGCGGCCGCCAGCCCGCACCTGCGGGAGGCGCGCAGCCTGTCGCTCGGCCATGTGGGGATGGTAGTCGGCAGCCGCGCCCCCGAACTGCTGTGGCAACCTTTGTCCCACTGGCTTTCCAGCCATGGCGGCTGATGCTATTGCGCCTGCGAAAACCCATCCACCATCAAAGAGGATAGAGGCCTTGTCAGACATCGTCATCACCGCCGCGAAGCGCACGCCTGTCGGCAGCTTTCTTGGCGCATTCAGCAGCACGCCGGCGCATGTCCTGGGCCAGACCGCGATTCAGGCCGCGCTGGAACAGGCGGGGGTTTCGGCCGAGGAGGTGGATGAAGTCATTCTGGGCCATGTCCTGACCGCAGGGCTGGGCCAAAATCCCGCCCGTCAGGCAGCGATCGCTGCCGGCATCCCGGTGGACCGTACCGCCTTCGCGATCAATCAGGTCTGCGGGTCAGGCCTGCGTGCCGTCGCGCTCGCAGCGCAGGCGATCGCGCTGGGCGACGCGCGCATCATGGTTGCGGGCGGTCAGGAAAATATGTCGCTCGCCCCGCACGCCCAGTTCCTGCGCGCCGGGCAGAAAATGGGCAATGTCAGCCTGATCGACACCATGATCGTCGATGGCCTGACCGATGCGTTCAACGGCTATCATATGGGCATTACGGCCGAGAATCTGGCCGAGAAATATCAGATCAGCCGCGAAGCGCAGGACGCATTCGCCGTGGCCAGCCAGAACAAGGCGTCGGCCGCGCGGTCCTCCGGTCGCTTCAAGGATGAAATCACGCCCGTGACGGTCAAGGGGCGCAAGGGCGACACGATCGTCGATACCGATGAATATATCCGCGATGGCGCGACGATCGAGGCGATGAGTGGCCTCAAACCCGCTTTCAAGAAGGACGGCTCGGTCACGGCAGGCAATGCCAGCGGCCTGAACGACGGCGCCGCCGCGCTGGTGCTGATGACGGCCGATGAGGCCGCCAAGCGCGGCGCGACGATCCTGGGCCGTATCGCAGGCTTTGCGACCTGCGGCGTCGATCCGTCGATCATGGGCATTGGCCCGGCTCCGGCCAGCCGCAAGGCGTTGTCCAAGGCGGGCTGGTCGGTCGCCGACCTCGACCTCATCGAAGCCAATGAGGCGTTCGCGGCACAGGCCCTGTCCGTCAGCCAGGAACTGGGCTTTGATCCTAACAAGGTCAATGTGAATGGCGGTGCAATCGCGATCGGCCATCCCATCGGCGCATCGGGCGCGCGGGTGCTGACGACCTTGCTCTATGAAATGGGCAAGCGCGACGCGAAAAAGGGCTTGGCCACGCTTTGCATCGGCGGCGGCATGGGCGTTGCCATGTGCATCGAACGCTGATCTGAAGTCGCATGATCGCAAAAGGCCGCCGGGCGAAACCTGGCGGCCTTTTTTTTCAAGATATTTTGGACCGCCGGCACCGCTCCGAACAATAAATGACGCTCTCCCAGTCCCGCGCCCATTTCTGGCGCCAGGCAAAGGGGCGTTGGCAGACCGGGCACGTCTTCGTCGGCAGATGCGCTTTGGCGACGCCCCGCGGCATCAAGCCCACAGCCGGTCATAACGTGCGCCAAGCCCTGTCAGAAGCTCATATTGCGACAGGCCCGACGCGGCCGAAGCGCGCGGCAGATCATAATCGATATCGACCCAGTCTCCTTCGGACAGGCCGGGCACGGCGCTGACATCGATCGCCGCCAGGTCCATCGACACCCGTCCCAGCACTGGCAGGCGAACGCCCGCCACGCTCGCCGCACCCGTGCCGGAAAAACCGCGCAGATACCCATCGGCATAGCCAAGGTTCAAAATGGCCACCTCATGATCCCGTTCTGCGGTGAAGGTCGCATTATAGCCGATGCTGTCCCCCGCGATCAGCCGACGCCGTTGCAATATCTGCGCCTGCGGCTGCACGACTTGGCGGATATGCCCGGCTGCCTTGGCATGAGGCACGCCGCCGTAAAGCGCGATTCCCGGCCGTGTCAGGTCGAACCGATAATCGGCGTTCAGGCAGATGCCTGCACTATTGGCCAGGCTATATCGTTCTGCCGGGACGCCAAGGGCAATCTGCACGAAGCGATCCCGTTGCACCGCGTTGAGCGCCACCTCTTCGTCGGCCGAAGCGAGATGGCTCATGACCGTTTCGATGGTCAGCCCGGCCAACATTCCAGCCGCATCGCCACGCCAGTCCAGTCCGAGCCGGTTCATGCCGGTATCCATCATGACGTCGCAGGACTTTTGTCCCGCATCGCGCCACCGCGCGACCTGCGCGGGAGCGCACAGAACGGGTTTCGCGCGCGACGCAACGGCGATAGCCATATCCTCGTCGCGCACGCCATGCAGCACGGACAGGCGCACCCCATCCGCCATCAATGGCTCAAGCGCCAGGGCCTCCCCCCAATTGGACACGAAAAAGTCGCGACAGCCCGCGCGCGTAAGGCGGCGCATGACCTCCTCCGCACCCAGCCCATAGCCATTGGCCTTGATGGCCGCGCCGCACGCCGCCGGGCCACTCATCCGCGCCAGCCAGCGCCAGTTGGACACCAGCGCGTCGCCATCCAGGCGCAGCCGAAGCGGAGCGATATAGCCATGCATCGCGACGCGGATAGCGGGCTGCGCCTTCGCCGTCGAGGGGGCAGGCCGGGCAATCCATGTCCGCTCAAACGACTCCTGCGTCGAGCCGTTTGCGACGCCTGGCCTATTCCAGTTCCAGGATCACCGCGTCCACCGGCAGGCTTTCGCCTTGCGCGGCCGACACGCTCTTGACCGTACCCGCCTTGCCTGCGCGCAGGATATTTTCCATCTTCATCGCTTCAATGACGGCAAGCGGCTGGCCGACCTCGACCTTGTCGCCTTCCTTGACGTTGAGCGCGACCAGCAGTCCGGGCATCGGGCAAATCAGATATTTTGAAAGATCCGGCGCAACCTTTTCCAGCATGTGCGCAGCATAGGGCGCAGCATGCGCGGGCAGGATGCGCAGGCGATGGCTTGCGCCATGCGCCGTCAGGACGAAACCGGACCGGGCCGATGCGATGCGGACCGCCAGCATCTTGTCGCCGAACTCCGCCTCGATCAATCGGTCGCCCGGCGTATATTCCAGCGCCATGTCGATGCTTTCGGCATCGACGGTGACATGGTCTCCATCGATCACGACATCGTGGACCGCATCGCCGATTTTCACCTGCCAGCCCGTGGGTGGGGACAACCGCTTGCCGAGTTGCCCTTCAATCCGGCGGGCGCGATCAGCCTGCGCCATCGCGGCGAAAGCGCCGATGGCCGACAATTGGCGCAGCAGTTCCGGAGACGCCGGGGCGCCCTTGAAGCCTTCGGGATATTCCTCGGCAATGAAGCCGGTGGTGATGTTGCCAGAACGGAAGCGCTCATGCTGCATCAATGCGGACACGAAATCGATATTATGCCCCGGCCCCTCGATCTCGAAGCGGTCGAGCGCCTCGATCTGCTTGTCGATGGCTTCGAGGCGCGTGGGCGCCCATGTCACCAGCTTGGCGATCATGGGATCGTAGAACATCGAGACTTCACCGCCTTCCGCAACGCCATCGTCGACGCGCACCTTCGCGCCGGTCTCGTCCGTGCCCTGCTCCGGCGGATTGTAACGGATCAGGCGGCCGGTCGAGGGAAGGAAACCGCGATAGGGATCTTCGGCATAGACGCGGTTCTCGATCGCCCAGCCGTTGATCTTCACGTCGGCCTGGCCGAAGGCGAGCTTTTCGCCATTGGCGACCCGGATCATCTGTTCGACAAGGTCGACGCCGGTGATTTCTTCGGTGACAGGGTGTTCGACCTGAAGCCGGGTGTTCATTTCCAGGAAGTAGAAGCCGTCGCCGGTCTTGTCCTCTCCCGACACGATCAGTTCGACCGTGCCCGCGCTGAAATAGCCGACGGCGCGGGCGAGCGCGACGCATTGCTCGCCCATCTTCTTGCGCATTTCGGGCGACACGAAGGGCGATGGCGCTTCCTCGACCACTTTCTGATGGCGGCGCTGGATCGAACATTCGCGCTCGTTCAGATAGACGATATTGCCATGCTGGTCGCCCAGCACCTGGATTTCGATGTGGCGCGGGCTTTCGATGAACTTCTCGATGAAGACGCGATCGTCACCGAAGGACGCCAGCCCTTCGCGCTTGGTCGCCTCGAATCCTTCGCGCACATCCTGCTCGCTATAGGCGAGCCGCATGCCTTTGCCCCCGCCGCCGGCCGAGGCCTTCATCATCACCGGATAGCCGATCTCGTTGGAGATTTTTACGGCATGGTCTGTGTCCTCAATGACGCCGACAAAGCCGGGGACGACGTTGACTCCCGCTTCCTTGGCCAGCTTCTTGGACTCGATCTTGTCGCCCATGGCCGCGATGGCATTGGCGGGAGGCCCGACGAAGATGATACCCTCCGCATCCAGCGCCTTGCGGAAGCTCTCGCGTTCCGAAAGAAAGCCATAGCCGGGATGGACGGCGTCGGCGCCGGTCGCCTTGCACGCTTCGATGATCTTGTCAGCCAGCAGATAGGATTGGGCGGCGGGCGACGGGCCGATATGCACGGCTTCGTCCGCCATCAGCACATGCGGCGCGCGCGCATCGGCATCGGAATAGACCGCGACGGTCGCAATGCCCATCTTCTTGGCCGTGCGCATGACACGGCACGCAATTTCGCCACGGTTCGCGATCAGGATCTTGGTGATTGCCATATCGTTCTAATCCTTGCCCTTATTCCTTAACCGGCGAATTACGAAGACGTACCCCACCGCTCCTAAACATAGCCCACCCCAAAGGATGGGCCCTGAAGTCTCCCAGCAGGCGTCATCACCATAACTTCTGCAATGGAACATTACGGAGATCAGACCCAAAATTGTGAGTGCACACCACCAGTAGGCTAGCGTCACGAGTGCGTAGCCGAGCGGTGTGATCCGCTTCATTTCAAAGTTTCGACATCTTTAGGCTCATCATGCCGGACTTAATCGGGCATCCCGCTTTCTTCCCGCGCGGCGGCGAAGAAGAAGCGGGAACCCGGATTAAATCCGGGGTGACGAGGGTGGGGGCGAATTTCACTCCGCCGCCTCCAGCTCAACCTTGACCTCGGCCTGCATCGGCACGACGCCCAACTTCGTAAACAACGCCGCGTCGGCATTGTCGCCCGCATTCGCCGTTGTCAGCAGCTTGTCCCCGGTGAAGATGCTGTTCGCGCCTGCCATGAAGCAGAGCGCCTGACAGGCCTCGCTCATGCTCTCGCGCCCGGCAGAGAGCCGCACCATGCTTTCCGGCATCACGATCCGTGCGACCGCGACCGTGCGGACGAACTCGATCTCGTCGATCTTCGCGAGCGGCGTGTCGGCCAGCATATTGCCCAGCACCGTGCCCTTGACCGGAACCAGCGCGTTGATCGGCACGCTTTCGGGATGGCGGGGCAAAACGGCCAGCGCGTGCAGGAAGCCGACGCGATCCTCGCGCGTCTCGCCCATGCCCACGATGCCGCCGCTGCACACGTTAATACCTGAATTACGGACATTTTCGAGCGTTACCAGCCGGTCGTCGAAGGTCCGCGTGGTGATGACCTTCTCATAATGTTCGGGCGAAGTGTCGATATTGTGGTTGTAATAATCGAGGCCGGCGTCGGCCAGCATGTCCGCCTGGCTTTCGCTCAGCATCCCCAGCGTCATGCAGGTTTCCATGCCCATCTGGCGCACGCCCTTCACCATCTCGACGATGGCGGGCATGTCCCGATCCTTGGGATTGCGCCAGGCCGCGCCCATGCAAAAGCGCGAGCTGCCCGCATCCTTGGCCTGCGCCGCCGCCTGCATGACCGCCTGCACGCTCATCAGCTTTTCGGCCTTGAGGCCGCTTTCGGCATGGGCGGACTGGTTGCAATAGCCGCAATCCTCCGGGCAGCCGCCGGTCTTGATCGACAGCAAAGTGGACAACTGCACCTGATTGTGCGGGAAGTTGGCGCGATGGATCGACTGCGCATCGAACATCAGGTCGTTGAAAGGCAGGTCGAACAGCGCGGCGATTTCCTCGCGCGTCCAGTCGGTGCGAGGAGTTCCCCCTTCCCGTTCGGTTCGAGCTTGTCCAGAACCCTGTGCAGCCGTTCTCGACAAGCTCGAACCGAACGGAGATGGGGTTTCGGGGCTATTCATCACGCGGCTTCCTCCAGCGGGGGCATGTTGTGGCCAAGGAGGCGCAACACATCGGCGGCGCACTCCACGACATTGGAGCCAGGGCCATAAATGCCCTGGACGCCCGCGTCACGGAGGAAGTCATAATCCTGCGGCGGGATGACGCCGCCCGCAATCACCTTGATATCGCTGCGGCCCTGCTCGCGCAGCTTGGCGATCAGTTCGGGGATCAAGGTCTTGTGCCCGGCGGCCAGGCTGGAGGCGCCAACCACATCGACGCCACTATCCAGCGCCAGCACTACCGTTTCCTCCGGCGTCTGGAACAGTGGCCCGGACACCACGTCAAAGCCCATATCGCCAAAAGCCGATGCAATGATGTTGGCGCCCCGGTCGTGTCCATCCTGGCCCATCTTCGCAACGAGAAGCTTGGGCCTTCGACCGAGGCGCCGTTCGACGGCCTGCACGCCGTCGAGAACCTGTTGCCAGCGGCTGTCATCCTTGTACGGCGCGCCATAGACGCCTTTCACAGGCGTCGGCTGCGTGCCGTAGCGCTGGAAGCTGTCCTCCATGGCGGAGGAGATTTCGCCCAGCGTCGCGCGGGCGCGGGCGGCTTCGACCGCATGAGCGAGCAGATTATTCTCGATATTCTGAGGGCCGGCCGCCGCCGCGCGCAGGGCGTCGAGCGCCGCCTCACAGGCCGCTTCGTCACGGTCTGCCTTGACGCGATTGATGCGGGCGATCTGCGCTTCGCGCACCTTGCTATTGTCGACTTCCAGCGTCTCCAGCAGGTCTTCGTTGGCACGGCGATATTTGTTGACGCCGACGATCACATCCTCACCGCGATCGACGCGGGCCTGCCGCGCAGCCGCTGCCGTCTCGATCATCGCCTTGGGCCAGCCGGCGGCGACCGCCTTGGCCATGCCGCCCTCGTTTTCGACCCGATCAATGATCTCCTGCGCGGCGTCCACCAGCTGCTGGGTCAGCGCCTCGACATAATAGCTGCCGCCCAGCGGATCGACGACATTGCACATGCCGGTTTCTTCCTGAATCACCAACTGGGTATTGCGGGCGATACGGGCGGAAAAGTCGGTTGGCAGGGCGATCGCCTCATCCAGCGCATTGGTGTGCAGGGACTGGGTGCCGCCCAGCATCGCGGCCATCGCCTCAATGGTGGTCCGCATGACGTTGTTATAGGGATCCTGCTCGGTCAGGGACACGCCCGACGTCTGGCAGTGGGTGCGCAGCATCTTGGATCGCTCCTGCTGCGCGCCAAGCTGCGTCATCGCCCGATGCCATAGGACTCGCGCCGCCCGCAGCTTGGCGATTTCCATGAAGAAATTCATGCCGATGGCGAAGAAGAAGGACAGCCGCCCGGCAAACTTGTCGATGTCGAGGCCCGACGCCACGCCATATTTCACATATTCGATGCCGTCGGCGATGGTGAAGGCCAGCTCCTGCACCTGCGTCGCGCCGGCCTCCTGCATATGATAGCCGGAAATGGAGATGCTGTTGAACTTGGGCATCTCGCGCGACGTATAGCCGAAAATGTCGCTGATGATCCGCATCGAGGGTTCGGGCGGGTAGATATAGGTGTTGCGGACCATGAACTCCTTGAGGATGTCGTTCTGGATGGTTCCGTCGAGCAGCGCGCGATCGACGCCCTGCTCTTCGCCCGCGACGATGAAGAACGCCAATATCGGGATCACCGCGCCGTTCATCGTCATGCTGACCGACATCTTGTCGAGCGGAATGCCGTCGAACAGGATCTTCATATCCTCCACGCTGTCGATCGCCACGCCGGCCTTGCCGACGTCGCCCGTCACGCGGGGATGGTCGCTGTCATAGCCCCGGTGCGTCGCCAGGTCGAACGCGACAGACAGCCCTTTCTGACCCGCAGCCAGGTTGCGGCGATAGAAGGCGTTGGATTCTTCGGCGGTCGAAAAACCGGCATATTGGCGGATGGTCCAGGGTCGCCCGGCATACATGGACGCGCGCACGCCCCGCGTGAAAGGCGCGAAGCCGGGCAAACCGGGATCCACGCTGACATCGTCGGCCGTGTAAAGCGGCTTCACTGTGATCCCTTCCGGGGTCTCCCAGTTCAGGTCCTTGCCCTTCACCTCCTTGGCGGCAGCGGCGGCCCATTGATCCAGCGTCGGCTTCTCGGTCATGCAATTTCCGTCCCTGTCACCAACCTCCGTTCGGTTCGAGCTTGTCGAGAACCTTTCTCGACGGACGCTTCTCAACTGTGCTCGAAGCTGCTCGAAACGAACGGGTTTCAGTTTTCAATGCGCCTCTTTGGGCGTCTCCATAATCTCGGTCAGCACCCCGTTCATGTCCTTGGGGTGCACGAAAAAGATGGGCGTGCCATGTGCGCCGATGCGCGGTTCGCCCAGTATCTTCTTGCCCAGCCTTTCAAACCAGGCCTTCGCTTCCATGATGTCGGGCACTTCATAGCACATATGATGCTGCCCGCCGGCCGGGTTCTTGGCCAGAAACCCATGGATCGGGCTGGCCTCACCCAAAGGTTCGATCAGTTCGATCTGCGTGCCCGCAGTGCCATTTTCTCCCGGCGTATCGACGAAACAGACCTTGACGCCCTGCGCCGGCAAATCGAACGGGTCATGCGCCAGTGTTGCCCCCATGACGTCGCGATAATAAGCGAGGCTCGCGTCCAGCGAAGGCGTCGCCACCCCGATATGGTTCAGCCGGCCCAGTTTCACGCCACCGCCTCAATCACCATGGCGATGCCCTGCCCGCCGCCGATGCACATGGTGATCAGCGCATGGCGGCCACCGGTCCGTTTCAGCTCATAGGCGGCCTTGATCGTCAGGATCGCGCCGGTCGCCCCGATCGGATGCCCGAGCGAAATGCCCGACCCATTGGGATTTGTCTTGGCCGGGTCGAAGCCCAGTTCCTTGGCAACGCCGCAGGCCTGCGCAGCGAAGGCCTCGTTGCTTTCAATCACGTCCATCTGGTCGAGCGTCAGGCCGGCGCGGGCGAGCGCGACCGGAACCGCTTTCACCGGGCCAAGTCCCATCACGCTGGGTTCAACGCCCGCGTGGCCCCAGGCGATGATCCGGGCGAGCGGCTTCAGGCCCTTTTCCGCGACGGCCTTCCCGCTGGCCAGCACGACAGCGCCCGCACCGTCATTGATGCCCGATGCGTTGCCCGCCGTTACTGTGCCGTCTTTCTTGAACACGGGCCGAAGGCCGCCCATTCCCTCCAACGATGCGTCCGCGCGGACATGCTCGTCGGTGTCGAAGATGGTGACGCCCTTGCGCGTCTTGATTTCGACCGGAACGATCTGCTCCTTGAAATAGCCTGCCGCAATGGCAGCCGCGGCGCGCTTGTGGCTTTCCACCGCCACGGCATCCTGCTCCTCGCGGCTGATGCCGCAGCGTTCGGCGACATTTTCCGCCGTCACACCCATATGGATATTCTCGAACGGATCGTGCAGCGCGCCAAGCATGGCGTCGACCATCTCGATATTGCCCATCTTCTGCCCATTGCGCGCAGACAGCACCATATGCGGGGCATTGGACATGGACTCGGCCCCGCCAGCTACAGCAACATCATGCTCGCCCAGCGCAATCGCCTGCGCCGCCGACACGATGGCCTGAAGCCCCGAACCACACAGCCGATTGACGTTCATCGCCGGCGCATCGGTCGGTATGCCCGCGTTCACCGCCGCGACGCGGCTGACATAGGCGTCCTTGGGCTGGGTCGGAACCACCGTGCCGATGACGACATTCTGCACATCGGCCCCGGTAATACCCGCCCGGTCGATCGCTTCCCTGATGACGATGGCGCCCAGTTCGGCTGGCCGGAAAGACGCCAGCGCCCCACCGAACGTCCCGATCGCCGTGCGCGCACCAGCGACGATGAAAATATCCTGTCCGTTGCTCATAAAATCCACTCCGCCGGTTACGATACCGCTTACAGCGGGATATTGTCGTGCTTCTTCCAGGGGTTTTCCAACTGCTTGTTCCGCAGCTTGCGCAGCCCCAACGCGATGCGCTTGCGGGTCGAATGCGGCTGAATCACCTCGTCGATGAAGCCCTTGCTCGCCGCCACGAAGGGGTTGGCGAAGCGGTCTTCATATTCCTTCGTCCGCTCGGCAATCTCCTCAGGCGTCTTGCCGCGGAAGATGATCTCCACCGCGCCCTTGGCACCCATCACCGCGATTTCCGCGGTCGGCCAGGCATAGTTGAGGTCGCCGCGCAGATGCTTGGAACTCATGACGTCATAGGCACCGCCATAGGCCTTGCGCGTGATGACCGTGATCTTGGGCACAGTCGCTTCAGCATAGGCGAACAGCAGCTTGGCGCCATGTTTGATGATGCCGTTGAGTTCCTGCGCGGTGCCCGGCAGGAATCCCGGCACGTCCACGAACGTCACGATCGGAATTTCGAACGCATCGCAAAAGCGTACGAAGCGCCCCGCCTTCTTCGCCGAGTTGATGTCGAGCACGCCCGCCAGCACCATCGGCTGGTTGGCGATTATGCCCACCGTCTTCCCCTCGATCCGGCCGAAGCCGCACAGGATATTGCCCGCATGGGCCGGCTGAACTTCAAAGAAGTCACCCTCGTCCACCACTTTGCGGATCAGTTCATGCATGTCGTAGGGCTGGTTGGCGTTGGCCGGGATCAGCGTGTCGAGGCTGTGTTCGATCCGGTCCCACGGGTCCGCGCTGGGTCGTTCAGGCACAGGATCGCGGTTCGACGCAGGCAGGAAATCGACGAAGTCTCGGACCGCCAGCAGCGCTTCGATATCATTTTCGAACGCCACGTCCGCCACGCCTGACTTGGTCGTATGCGTCACCGCGCCGCCCAGTTCTTCCTGCGTGACCACTTCGTTGGTGACGGTCTTGACCACATCGGGGCCGGTCACGAACATGAAGCTGCTATCCTTCACCATGAAGATGAAGTCCGTCATAGCAGGCGAATAGACCGCGCCGCCCGCGCACGGTCCCATGATGACGCTGATCTGCGGGACCACGCCCGACGCCAGCACATTGCGCTGGAAAATCTCTGCATAGCCGCCCAGCGATGCCACGCCCTCCTGGATGCGCGCGCCACCGCTGTCGTTCAGGCCGATCACGGGCGCGCCGACCTTCATCGCCATATCCATGATCTTGCAGATTTTCATCGCGTGCCGTTCCGACACCGCGCCGCCATAGACGGTGAAATCCTGGCTGAAGAGGAAGACCAGCCGCCCGTTTACGGTACCTGAGCCGGTAACGACGCCGTCGCCCGGCACATGCGCTTCGTCCATGCCGAAATCGACGCAATTATGCTCGACATACATGTCGATCTCTTCAAAGCTGCCTTCATCCAGAAGCACTTCGATCCGCTCCCGCGCGGTCAGCTTGCCCTTGGCGTGCTGCGCGTCGATGCGGCGCTGACCGCCGCCCAGCCGAGCGGCGTCGCGCTTGGCTTCCAACTGTTCAATGATGGCGAGCTTCGACATGGTGGGCATCTCTCCGAAAGCGGCTCAGACAGGTTGGCGTCCCTCCTAGACAGCGCGGCCGCGTCTTCGCAAATGCGAATTTGCCAATTTGCAAATCACGACTTCGCAAATTAAGGCAGTCAGATGGCACGCGGCAACCGTATCTTCGCAGGTCCTCGCCTGCGCCAGCTTCGCCTGGACCATCGCATGGACCAGGCGACGATGGCGCAGGCGCTGGGCATATCCGTATCCTATCTCAGTCAGCTTGAGAATGACGACCGGCCGCTGACGGCAAAGGTCAAGGCCGCGGTCGCCAGCGCCTTCCCGACGGACTGGGCGAGCTTCGACAGCCGGGAGGAGGAGCAATTGCTGGGCGCCTTCACCTATGCGCTCGCCCACCCAGAACTGCCCGGCACGCTGATGGAGCCCGAACGCATCGAGAAGCTGCACTTGCAATTTCCCGAATTCGCAGCTCGCTATGTCGATCTTTATAACGCCCATATGCGCGCCAATGAACGGATCAACATGATCGAGGAGGCGATCGCCAACGATCATGAGATCCAGGCGCGCCTCCCCTGGGAAGCGGCGCGCGACTGGTTTCACGAATCCGGCAATTACGTCCATGTACTCGACTGCCTGGCGGAGGATATGGCCGACAGCTTCTCGGCGGGCCAGGTGCTGGACGAAGGGATGCTGGTCGAAGCGCTGGCCCGCCGCCACGGCATCGAAACATTGATCGCCGAAACGCCCGACAGCGCCCTGCGCGCCTATCGCGCCGCCGATCGCCGGCTGTTCATCAACGCCGCGCTGCCGACCGAAAGCCGCAAGTTCATGCTGGGGCATCAGTTGATGATGCTGGAGGGTCAGGCGGTGATCGCCGATGTCGTGGAAAAGGCAGCTTTGCCCGTGCCGGGTGCTGACCGGCTGCTGGCGATCGGCCTTGGCAATTACGCCGCTGGCGCGCTGCTGATGCCCTATGCCGCTTTCCGGGAAGCCGCGCGGACGATGCGGCATGATATCGACCGGCTCGCCCGCACCTTCGGCGTCAGTTTCGAACAGGCCTGCCACCGCTTGTCGACGCTACAACGGCCGGGGCTGCGCGGCATCCCTTTCTTCTTCTGCCGGGTCGACATGGCCGGCAACATCACCAAGCGGCATAGCGCCACCCGGCTGCAATTCGCCCGCTTTGGCGGCGCCTGTCCGCTCTGGAACGTCCATGAGGCCGTAGCGGTGCCCGACCGGATCAACGTCCAGCTTGGCGAAACGCCCGACGGCGTCCGCTACGTGTCCATGGCAAAAGGCCTGGTAAAGCCATCGGGCAGCTACAAGCGGACGCCGCGCCGCTACGCCGTGGTGCTGGGATGCGAAGTGACGCATGCCGCGAATTTCGTCTACGCCGACGGCCTGCATTTGCAGGAGGAAGGCGCTGCGACCCCGATCGGCATCACCTGCCGCCTGTGCCCGCGCCAGAGCTGCGACCAGCGTGCCTTCCCGCCGGCCGACCGGCCGATCCATGTCGATCCAGACAATCGTCAGATCGTGCCTTACTGGATCGGTTGACGCGCCCGGTTCAGCCGCCGCGTCCATCCTTGTGCAACTTCGCCCACAGGTCGGCCGTCCCTGCCTCCTGCGCGCGCGTCGTAAATTGCGCGGCGACGAGCCATCCCTTGATCGGACGCAGCGGCAGGACGGTTGTCAGGATTACCACCGGCAGGCCGACGGCCAGATGCACCCACCATGGCGGCCGCGCCATGATCTCCAGCATCAGGATGAAGATGACGCCGGGGACGCAGGCAAACAGCTGGACAAAGACCGCCGGCCCATCTGCCGGGTCGGCGAAGCTATAATCCAGCCCGCACACCTCGCAATGGTCGCGGATCGTCAGGAAACCGCGAAAAATATGTCCTTCTCCGCAGCGCGGGCAACGGCCGAGCGCACCGGTCTCATAGGCCGGTCGCTTCTTCCAGCGCCCGCCATGCGCGTCGGTCCAGAACGCCTCGTCCGGTTCGATATCCTGCTGTGCCATGATCTTTCTATCGCCTACGCCAGCGTTCCTGTCGATGGCGCCATTTGTCCAAGGCTGGCCTTTGTCCGCGCAAGGCGCTATCGGCGCGTCCATCACCCCGATCTAATAAGGCAGTCAAATGGGTTTTCGTTGCGGTATCGTCGGTCTTCCCAATGTGGGCAAGTCCACCCTGTTCAATGCGCTCACGGAAACGCAGGCGGCGCAGGCGGCGAACTATCCCTTTTGCACCATCGAACCCAATGAAGGCCGCGTCGCGGTGCCCGACGATCGGCTTCAAACCATCGCCAAGATCGGCGGCAGCGCCAAGATCATCGAGACGCAGCTCAGCTTCGTCGATATCGCGGGATTGGTGCGCGGCGCGTCCAAGGGCGAAGGCCTTGGCAACCAGTTCCTCGCCAATATCCGCGAAGTCGATGCCATCGTCCACGTCCTGCGCTGTTTTGAAGATGACGACATTACCCATGTCGAGGGCAAGGTCGATCCGATTGCCGACGCCGACACGGTCGAAACCGAACTGATGCTCGCCGACCTTGAAAGCCTGGAAAAGCGCGTGCCCAATCTCGCCAAGAAGGCGGCGCAGGGCGACAAGGAAGCGAAAGCCGCAGCTTCGGTGCTGGGCCAGGCGCTCGAACTGCTGCGCGACGGCAAGCCCGCGCGGCTGACGGTGCCGCGCGACCCGGAGGAAGAACGTCTGTTCGCGCAGGCGCAATTGCTGACATCCAAGCCCGTCCTCTATGTCTGCAATGTCGAGGAAGAAAGCGCGGCTACCGGCAACGTCCATTCGGCCCGCGTGTTTGAAAAGGCAGCAGCTGAAAATGCCAAGGCGGTGATCGTGTCGGCCGCGATCGAGGCCGAACTCGTGACCATGCCGGTCGAAGAACGCGCCGAATATCTCGAAGCGCTCGGTCTCACCGAAGCCGGCCTCGCCCGCATCATCCGCGCCGGCTACGAGCTGCTCGGCCTCATCACCTTCTTCACCGTGGGTCCCAAGGAAGCACGCGCCTGGACGGTCGCCAAGGGCAGCAAGGCGCCCCAGGCTGCCGGCGCGATTCACACCGATTTCGAAAAAGGCTTCATCCGCGCCGAAACCATGGCCTATGCCGACTATGTCCAATATAAGGGCGAGGCGGGCGCCAAGGAAGCGGGCAAGTGGCGCTCCGAAGGCAAGGATTATGTCACCCAGGACGGCGATATCATGCTGTTCCGCTTCAACGTGTGATCTATCCGCCGCCGCGAAGTTGGATATCCCGGTTTCAGCGGAACATGCGTTTAACGAAACGATGCCGCTGAAATTCGCCTTCCCGCCCAGCGTCGATGCCGCGACCCGCGTGCTGGTCCTTGGCAGTTTGCCGGGTGATGCGTCGATCCGGCAGGGCGAATATTATGCCCATCGCGGCAACGCCTTCTGGCACCTGATCGGCGATGTCGTTGGTGAAAATCTACGTGCGCAACCCTATGCCATGCGCCTGAAGCGCCTGCGCGCCCATCATGTGGGCCTGTGGGACGTGATGGAAAGCGCGCAGCGCGAAGGCAGTCTCGACAGCCGGATTCGCCAGGCCGATCTGCGCAACCTCGCCGATTTCGTTGAGCATCTGCCCGACCTTCGCGCCATCGCCTTCAACGGCAAAACCGCTGCCCTGCACGGCCGCAGGCAATTGACGGATCGCCCCGGCATTACGCTCCTCGATCTCCCCTCTACATCGGGCGCCTATGCCAGTCTTTCACGGGAAGCGAAGCGGGAGCGGTGGATGGCCCTGCGCGATCATCTGGTCTGATAGGATTTGCTGATCTGACCGGGCTGGGACAATCGGTCACTTTACCGTCATATCCTTGCTGCTAAGCGCGACGCACAATTCTCGATAATCAAATAGAGTCGCCATGCTTCGTCTTTCCCTCCTTGCCCCTGCCCTCTTTTGCCTCGGCGCATGCGCCACGGTTCCCGCGCAGCCTGGCGCTACTGTGGCGGCAGCGGAACAGCGCGCACCCGTCACCATATTGGTGTCGATCGACGGCTTCCGTTCCGACTATCTTGCGCGTGGAGTCACGCCGCATCTTGCCGCGCTCGCCGCTGATGGCGTCCAGGCGTCCATGCGCCCCTCTTTCCCGACAAAGACCTTCCCCAATCATTGGGCGATCGTGACGGGAGACAGGCCCGACCGAAACGGCATCGTCGCCAACAGCATGGAGGACGCGAGCCGCCCGGACGAAAAATTCACCATGGCGAGCGATGATCCCTATTGGTGGAATGAGGCAGAGCCGATCTGGGTAACGGCGGAAAAGGCAGGAGTGCGCACCGCCACCATGTTCTGGCCCGGCTCCAACGTTCCCTGGGGCGGCACGAAGGAGCAGGGCTGGCCCTACACCATCACCGGTGGCACGCGCCCCAGCGACTGGGCGCAGTTCAACCAGGCGATCAATGGCGGGCAGCGGGTCAACATGGTGCTCGACGTGCTGCGCCGTCCAGTCGCTATCCGCCCCAATTTCGTGACACTCTACTTCGATACCGTGGATACCGCCGGGCATATCTATGGCCCCGATGCGCCGGAAACGACGAGCGCGCTGACAGAGGTAGACGCCCGCGTCGGCGATCTGATCGAGGGACTGAAGGCGATGGGCCAGCCAGCGAACCTCGTCATCGTGGCGGACCATGGCATGGCGGCCAATTCCAGCGATCGCGTGGTGGCGCTCGACAGGGTGGCCAATCCCGCGGATTATCGCGTCGTCGAAAGCGGCCCCTATGCGACCCTGGCGGCGCTGCCCGGCCATGAAAAAGCGCTGGAGGCTGCGTTATTGAAGCCCCATCCCCATATGCAATGCTGGCGCAAAAGCGAGATTCCCGCCCGTTTCCATTATGGCACGCACCGCCGCATTCCGCCCTATTTCTGCCTCGGGCAGACCGGCTGGGAAGTGCAGGCTACCGCGCCGAAAAAGGCCGTGACGGGCGGCAACCATGGCTGGGACGATCAGGCGCCTGACATGCAGGCGCTGTTTATCGCCAACGGCCCCGCCTTCGTGAAAGGCGCGAAGCCCGCTCCCGGTTTCACCAATGTCGATGTCTATCCAATGCTCGCGCGGCTGATCGGGGTTACGCCCCGACCCTCCGACGGCAATCCCGCCGCCCTTTCGGGCATCGTTGCGCAATAAAGGAGCAATCATGTTCACCCGCCGCCAGCTTCTGACCGCCGCCTCCGCCACGCCGCTGATCGGCGCCCCCGCCATCGTCCGGGCGCAAAGCTGGTTTGCCGGCTATCCTTTCGCGCTGGGGGTTACGTCCGGCGACCCTGCCCCCGATGGCTTCGTCATCTGGACCAAATTGGCGCCCAAGCCGTTCGAAGCGCATGGCGGCATGCCGATGGTGGCGCTGCCGGTCGCATGGGAAGTGGCGAGCGACGATCGCTTCAAGACCATCGTCGCAAAAGGCGAAGCGACTGCGCGGCCGGAACTGGGCCACAGCGTCCATGTCGAAGTCACCGGGCTTCAGCCCGACCGGCCCTATTGGTATCGCTTCACGCTGGGGAGCGACCGGTCGATGCGCGGCCGCGCGCGGACGTTGCCGCTAGCGTCTGCTAGCCCCCCGCGCCTGAAATTCGGCGTTGCTGGATGCCAGAATTACGAGGATGGGTATTTCACCGCCTTCCGTCACTTGGCGAAGGAGGATGATCTCGCCTTCGTCTATCATTATGGCGATTTCATCTATGAATATAAGCAGCGCGGGCCGGATTATGACAAGGATGGCTTGCCCGTCGACCAGGTACGCCACCATGTCGGGCAGGATTGTTTCGATCTGGCCGACTATCGACTGCGCTACGCCCAGTATCTGAGTGATTATGATCTTCAGGCCGCGCGCGCCCAGCATAGCTGGTTTCCGACCTTCGATGATCATGAAATCCAGAATAACTGGGTCGGTGACATTGACGGCCGCGACCAGTCGCCCGCAGAGATATTCCGTTTGCGCCGTCAGGCCGGGCTTCAGGCTTGGTATGAATATATGCCTGTCCGCGCTGCAATGCTGCCGCGCAACGGCATCATCACCGACATGTATCGGGAGGCGCGCTTTGGCGACCTTCTTGCCGTCGATTTTCTCGACACCCGCTCCTTCCGCAGCGACCAGCCCTGCGGCGACGGCTTCAAACCCTATTGCGCAGCCATGGATGACGCGAAGGCTCAGATTCTCTCGCCCGAGGAGGAAGGCTGGCTGACGCGCAACCTGACCCGCGGCAAGACGCAATGGAATTGCCTGGCGCAGCAAGTGATGATGATGTCGCTCGATCGTCGGCGCTATGCCGATGAAAAGGAGCCCATCTACAATATGGACACATGGGCGGCCTATCGCGTGCCACGCGACCGGCTGCTCGCAAAAATGCGCGGTCTCGACAATGTCGTGGTGCTGACTGGGGACGAGCATCAAAATTATGCCGGTGTGCTGGAAAGCGGCGACAAGCCAGTGGCGGTGGAATTTGTATCAACGTCCATTTCCTCGGGCGGTGACGGATCGGACCTGCGCGCTGGCAGCGACATGCTGCTGCGGGATAATTCGCAGCTCAAATTCATCAATGACCAACGCGGCTATCTTGTCTGTGATGTGACGCCCGATGCATGGACCACGCAATTCCGCGTGATGGATCGGGTTTCCTCAGCAGGCGGCAGCATCGCCACCCGCGCCAGCATCACGGTGCCGCACGGACAACCCTCGCTGACAATCGCCTGACATTGACGTAAACGGAAACTGGTCTTACGCCATTGTCAACAAGGAGACGGACGATGGCGCAGGACCTGCATTATTTCGAAGACCTGGAAATTGGCGACAGTTTCGAATTTGGCCCGCTTACCATTTCCCGCGAGGAAGTGATCGCCTTCGCGTCGGAATTCGACCCGCAGCCCTTTCACCTGTCCGACGAGGCAGCGGCACAAACCCATTTCGGCACCCTGTCCGCCAGCGGCTGGCACACCACCGCCCTGTTCATGAAGATGTTCGTTGCTGACATGCAGGCCAATCCCGCGCGCCAGGCGGCAAGCCTTGGCGCGATGGGCGTCGATGAACTACGCTGGCTTCGTCCTGTCCGCCCGGGCGATACGCTGCGCGGCATAACAGAGGTGATCGACAAAAAGGCATCGCTCACACGTCCGGAGATGGGCATCGTCCGCAACAAGGTGACGATCTTCAACCAGCATGACGAACCGGTGATGACGATGATCCCCATCGCCATGTGGCGCACCCGCCCGACCTGAACCGGCTGCTATTTTCGTCCGAACAGTTTTTCGATGTCGCCATGGCCCAGCTTGACCCAGGTGGGGCGGCCGTGATTGCACTGACCTGACCGGGGCGTGACCTCCATCTCGCGCAGCAGGGCGTTCATTTCGGCGACGCTCAGCACCCTGCCGGCGCGCACCGATCCGTGGCACGCCATCGTCGCGGCCACCAGATCAAGCCGTTCTTTCAGCGACAGGGCGCTGTCATAGGCCGCCAGATCATCGGCCAGATCCGTGACCAACCCCTGCACATCGGATTGGCCCAGCATCGCCGGCGCGGCACGCACCAGCATCGCTGACGGGCCAAAGCGCTCCAGTTCCAACCCAAATTCGCGCAATTCGCCAGCGCGCGCCTCCAGCCGGTCGCAGGCCGGTTCGTCCAGTTCAACCACCTCGGGCAGCAGCAGCGCTTGCGAGGCCACACCCTGCCCCTCCATCGCCCGCCGCATCCGCTCCAGCGTCAGCCGTTCATGCGCGGCATGTTGATCGACAATGACAAGCCCATCCTCCGCCTCGGCAACGATATAGGTCCGCGCCACCTGCCCCCGCGCCACCCCCAGGGGAAAACTCGCGCCTTCGGGCGCGGGCGCGGCGGCCGGTTCCGCGCGCGCCTGCGGCGGCGGTGCCTGAAAGGAGGCGCGGCGATCGGCGACAGTCTGGAACGACGGGTTGTAGCTGACAGGCTGTCCGGCCGCCTCGAATATCGGCATCGCCCCGATCGGCGTAGGAGACACCGGTTCCGGGCGCCAGGCCGAAAGCCCGGCCGGATCCGCATGCTGCACCGCACGAAACCCCTCCGCATCCAGAGCGCGCCGCAAGCCGGACACAATCATGCCCCGGATCAGCGCAGGATCGCGAAAGCGCACTTCGGTCTTGGCCGGATGCACATTCACGTCCACCTCGTGCGCGGGCACATCGAGAAACAAGGCGACAACCGGATGCCGGTCGCGCGCCAGCATGTCGGCATAAGCCCCCCGCAGCGCGCCGATCAGCAGCCGGTCCTTCACCGGCCGGCCGTTGACGAACAGATATTGATGATCGCCCACGCCACGATTGCACGTGGGCAATGAGGCGACCCCGGACAGACGAATGCCCTCCCGCTCCAGGCTGACGATGACATGATTGTCGGCCAGTTGGCGATCGGTCAGGGCCGCCACCCTCTCCTCGCGCGCCTCGCCCTCCTGCACGCCCAGCACCCGCCGACCGTCATGCTCGACGGAAAAGGCCACGGCGGGATGCGCCATCGCGAGCCGCCGGATGCAGTTGAGGCAGGCGGCATATTCGGCCTTGGGCGACCGCAGGAACTTGCGACGCGCAGGCACCTTGGCGAAAAGCTGCTCCACGGTGATGCGCGTGCCGGGCGGCAGTGCTGCCGGGCCTTCCGCCACCAATTGGCCGTTGTCCACCGTGCGGTTCCATCCATCCGCGCCGCGCGGGCGGCTATCGATCGACAGCCGCGCTACGCTGGCGATCGAGGGCAGCGCTTCGCCACGGAAGCCCAGCGTCGCTACATTCTCGATCGCATCGTCGGGCAGCTTCGATGTCGCATGGCGCTCCAGGGCCAGCGCCATTTCACCCGAATCCATGCCGCAGCCATCGTCGATCACTTCGATGCGGTCCAAGCCGCCATTGGACAATCGCACCGCAATGCGATGCGCGCCCGCATCCAGCGCATTTTCGACGATTTCCTTCAGCGCGCTAGCGGGTCTTTCGACCACTTCACCGGCAGCGATACGATTGACCAGATGTTCAGGCAGACGGCGTATTGACATTGATTAGTGACTAGCCCAAGCGAGCGCTCTCCGCGAGCCGCGAACCCAAATTTTTTGCACCGCAAGGGGCAAGGACGACGGGCAAGCGGCCGAGCGAACCGTAATCCGACCGGTCCCTTTTGCCTCGCGGGGACGGCGGGCGAAACAGGATAAGGCATGTCGATCTTTTCGCGTCTCTTGAAATTCTCCTCTCAGGATATGGCCATCGACCTCGGCACCGCGAACACGGTCGTCTATGTGCGCGGCCGCGGCATCGTGCTTAACGAACCCTCGGTTGTCGCGGTCGAAACGCTGAACGGCGTCAAACGCGTCAAGGCTGTGGGCGAAGACGCCAAGCTGATGATGGGCAAGACCCCGGATTCGATCGAGGCCATCCGTCCGCTGCGCGACGGCGTCATTGCCGACATCGACGTCGCCGAACAGATGATCAAGCATTTCATCACCAAGGTGCATGGCGGCAAGCACAGCCCCTGGCGCGCGCCGGAAATCGTGATCTGCGTGCCATCGGGTTCGACCAGCGTCGAACGTCGCGCGATCCGCGACGCCGCCAGCAACGCCGGCGCGAGCCAGGTTTTCCTGATCGAAGAGCCGATGGCCGCCGCGATCGGCGCCGACATGCCCGTCACCGAACCGATCGGTTCGATGGTAGTCGATATTGGCGGCGGCACGACCGAAGTCGCCGTTCTGTCGCTCCGCGGCCTTGCCTACACCACGTCGGTCCGCGTCGGCGGCGACAAGATGGACGAAGCGATCGTGTCGTTCGTGCGCCGTCACCATAATCTGCTGATCGGCGAAGCCACGGCGGAGCGGATCAAGAAGCAGTTCGGCGTCGCGCAGCCGCCCGAAGACGGCGTCGGTGAAACGATCCACATCAAGGGTCGCGACCTCGTCAACGGCGTGCCCAAGGAAATCTCGATCAACCAGGGCCAGATTGCCGACGCGCTCGCAGAACCGATCAGCACCATCGTCGAAGGCGTGCGGATCGCTTTGGAAAACACTGCGCCTGAACTGGCGGCCGATATCGTTGATCAGGGCATCGTCCTGACCGGCGGCGGTGCCTTGCTCAAGGGGCTGGACGATGAACTGCGCGACGAAACGGGCCTGCCCGTCACCATCGCGGAAGATCCGCTGACCTGCGTTGCGATCGGCACTGGCCGTGCGATGGAGGATCCGATCTTCCGGGGCGTGCTCCAGACCGCCTGATTGAAGGGGACCGCACATGGCGCGGCCACCCAGCCGCCGCCCCGGCATCAACCGGAAGGCGCAATATAGCCTGTTTGCAAGCTATGTCGTCGCGGTTGTCGGCGCGGTCGCGGGCCTGCTGCTGGTCGTGATCGCGATTTTCGATCCGACTGGCTTTGCCGGCCTGCGCACGGTGACAGCAGAAGTCACGCGGCCCATCTCGGTTGGGCTCAAGAATATGGTAAGCGGCATCAGCTCGGTTGATGAAGTGCTCGCCGCCTATTGGCGCGCGGGCTCTCAAAATGTCTCCCTGCGCCGCCAGGTCGAAGCCGATCGCAACCGCATCATCGAAGCGCGCGCCATCGCGCAGGAAAATGCGCGGCTCAAACGACTGTTGAAGCTGGTGGATGAGGATCAGAGCGATCTGCTGACTGCCCGCCTCATCAGTTCCAGTTCGGGCAGCACCCGTCGCTTCGCCCGCCTCAATGCCGGGCGCTGGCAGGGGGTCCGCCCCGGCATGCCCGTGCGCGCGGCTGAAGGGCTGGTTGGCAGGATCGACAGCACGACGCCCAACACATCGGAAGTTTTACTGCTGACCGACACGGGGAACATCGTTCCCGTTCGCCGCGCCAACGACAGCGTTCCCGCCATTTCTACCGGGGGCGGTGACGGGTCGCTGGAAATTCGTGCTTTGTCGGCCGGTCGCAACCCGTTCAAGCCCGGCGACCTGCTGGTGACGTCCGGCATCGGCGGCATTTATCAACCCAATATTCCTGTCGCGGTCGTTGTCCGGGTTCAGGGCGAAATCGCCTGGGGCTTTCCGCTCGCCAACCCCTCGCGCATCGACGCGGTCGTCGTCGAACGCGCCTTCGAAGAGGTCGTCACGCGGCAGGATCCGGCCGTCACACCAGCCGAGGAAACGCCTTCCGGCAACGCGAGCGCGCCGTGATCGACCCGCATCTCCACCACGTCCCCCGGCTGGGACGCCATCCGGGCCGGTTTCGCCTGGCCGGCACGCCCGTCATCGTGGTCATGCTGGGCTCCTCTCTTACCGCGCTCCCGTTCGTCGCCCAGTCGCCGGTCCTGCCGCCCTTTGGTCTGCTGCTGCTGCTCGCCTGGCGTTTGCTCCGCCCCGAATTGTGGCGGGCATGGATTGGGCTGCCGCTCGGCTTGTTCGACGATCTGATGAGCGGGCAGCCCATCGGATCGGCCATGTTCCTGTGGACCATCACGCTGATCGGTGTCGATGCGTTCGAACATCGGCTGGTCTGGCGCAGTTACCGGCAGGACTGGCTAATTGCCTGTCTTGCCATTATCTTCTGTCTCATTGGTGGATGGTTCTTCGCCCGGGTCACGGGCGGGGGTCGCATAGAATTGCTTTTGGTCGCGCCGCAGATGCTCTGGTCGATGCTGCTTTTTCCCTTCATAGTCCGGCAGTGCGCACGGATCGATCGCTGGCGCGTCATGGCATGACGTTTCTCAAGTCCAAGCGCAAATCCGTTACCGAAGCCAGCCAGACCTTCACCTTTACCCGCCGCGCGATGGTGGTGGGTGGTCTGCAAGGCGCGATCGGCGCGATGCTGATCGGCCGGATGGCCTGGATCAGCGTCGCGGAAAATGAGCATTATACCGCGCTTTCCGAAAGCAACCGCGTCAACCTGACGCTCATCCCGCCCAGGCGGGGCTGGATCCTGGACCGGCATGGCAAGCCGCTGGCGAACAATCGTACGGATTTCCGCGTAGACCTCATCCCCCAGCGGATGGTCGATGCAGACGGCACGATCCGCCATCTCGCGCAACTCCTCAGCTTGGAATCGGATGAGGTCGATCGCATCCGCGACGAACTGGAAAAGTCGGCCGGCTTTCGCCCGGTGCAGGTCGCCGACAAGCTGACCTATGATCAGTTCGCCGCCGTCAGTGTGCGCCTGCCCGACCTGCCCGGTGTCGCGCCCAGCCAGGGCTTTTCGCGCTATTACCCAGCCGGAGCGACGGTCGGTCATCTGCTGGGCTATGTCGGTGCCGCCACGGCCGAAGAATATAAGGAGCGCAAGGACCCGCTCCTCATCACCCCCGGCTTCAAGGTCGGCAAGGACGGGCTGGAAAAAGCGTTCGACCGGCATCTGACGGGCAAGCCCGGCGCAAAGCGGGTCGAAGTTACCGCGCGCGGCAAGATCGTGCGCGAACTCACCACCCGACCCGACACGCCGGGCCGCTCGATCAAGCTCACCATTGACGCTGGCCTTCAGGAATATGCCGGCCGCCGCCTGGCGACGCAGAGCGGCGCCGTCGTCGTGCTGGATTGTCAGAATGGCGACGTGCTGGCCATGGCGTCCATGCCCAGTTTCGATCCCAACAGCTTTTCCGACGGCATCAGCCACCTCGAATGGAATATGCTTTCGCAAGACGATCATGTTCCATTGCGCAACAAGACCTTGCAGGGCCTCTATCCGCCCGGCTCCACCGTCAAGCCGATGGTGGCGCTGGCGCTGCTGGAAGCAGGCGTGGGGCCGCAGGAGACGATCAGTTGCGGCGGGGCGATCCGGGTCGGCAACACGCTTTTCCACTGTCACAAAAGGCGCGGCCATGGCCCGCTCAACATGCGCGGGGCGATCGCACAGAGCTGCGACATTTATTTCTACCAGATGGCCCAGCGGATCGGGATGGACCGCATTGCCAACATGGCCCATCGCGTCGGCATGGGGCAGCGCTTCGACCTTCCTTTTCCCAGCCAGAGTTACGGCACGGTGCCAGACCCCGCGTGGAAGGAACGGAAATATAATCAGAAATGGCAGGTTTATGACACGGTGAATGCCACCATCGGTCAGGGCTACATGCTGATCAACCCGCTGCAAATGGCGGTGATGGCGGCGCGGCTGGCGACCGGTCGGCAACTGATGCCCAATTTCCTTTACGATGCGCCGCGCCCGGACCCCGCGCTGGTCGGCGCTAGCGAAGAGCATCTGGTCATCATTCGCGATGCGATGAGCGCGGTCGTCAATGGCGGGGGAACCGGGGGCGCGGCGCGCATGAACATCCCGAATGTCCTCATCGCGGGCAAGACCGGCACGGCGCAGGTGCGGCGCATCACCATGGCGGAACGGGCCGGCGGCGTTCGCGGCAACAGTTCGCTCGCGTTCAAGCTGCGCGATCATGCCCTGTTCCAGGGTTTTGCGCCCTTCGACAAGCCGCGCTATGCGGTGGGATGCATCATCGAACATGGCGGCCACCTGATCCGCAATGAGGACGCGCCCATGATCGCCAGCGATACACTGTCCTATCTTTTCGATCCCGAGCGGGCGATGGAAAAGCTGGTCACTCTGGAAAAGGGCTGGGGCGGAACACCGGCCGAACGGCAAAATCGTCAGATGGCCGCCTTTCGCATGGCCGAAGCGATCCGCAAGGGCGAAGTGCCGCCACCCGAAGCCGCCAACGCGTCCAATGCGTCCGATACCGCCAATGCCTCTGCTCCCGCGCCCGACAATGGCAGCGACGCGGCCGACGCCCCATGAGCATCATTCCGCAATCCTTGACGCAGTTTCCTTGGCGCGTGCTGGCGTTATTGCTGGCAATCGCCGGCTTCGGCACTCTCGTTCTCTATAGTTCCGCGGGCGGCAGCATTTTCCCCTGGGCCGCCAATCAGGCGGTTCGCTTCTGCATCTTCACCGTCATGGCGCTGGTGCTCAGCCGCATCCCGGTTGAGGTCTTTGCTCGCTACACCTTTCCCGCCTATGGGGCGATTCTGGTCGCTCTGGTGCTGGTCGAACTGATCGGGGGCGTCAGGGGCGGCAGTCAGCGATGGATCAACCTTGGGTTCATGCAGCTACAGCCGTCCGAATTCATGAAGCCGGTCATTGTCCTGACAGTCGCGCGTTTCTATGCGCTGCTGCCTGTCGGCGAAATCCGACGATGGAACGCGATCTGGCCCGCACTGGTGCTGATCGGCTTGCCCTGGGCGCTGGTGCTGGTGCAGCCTGACCTTGGCACCGCAACGATGATCGCGGCGGGCGGCGTCACCGTCATGTTTCTTGCCGGGCTGCCGCTGCGACTGTTCATCGGTTCGGGCCTGACCGTCGCTGCGGCCATCCCTATCGCCTTCAGCTTTCTGCACGATTATCAGCAAAAGCGGGTGCTGATCTTCCTCGATCCCGAAAGCGATCCGCTGGGCGCAGGTTATCATATCAGCCAGTCGAAAATCGCGATCGGGTCAGGCGGCATCTGGGGCAAGGGATTCCTGCAAGGCACGCAAAGTCACCTCGATTATCTGCCCGAAGGCCATACCGATTTCGTGTTCGCCACCATGGCCGAAGAATGGGGATTGTTGGGGGGCGTGCTGATGATCGGCGCGTTCTTGCTCCTGTTCCGCTGGGGCCTGCGCGTCTCCATGCGGACACAGGACAAATTCGCGCGGATGGCGGCGGCCGGCCTTACCACCACCATCTTCTTCTATGTGGCGATCAATCTCATGATGGTGATGGGCTTGGCGCCAGTGGTCGGCATTCCCCTCCCCTTCATGTCCTACGGCGGATCATCGATGCTGACCGTGATGCTGTGCATCGGCATCATCATGGCCATTGACCGGTCGGGCAAACGGCAGCGGCGGCCCGGCGACTGGGCCTGATCGCGACTTCGGCAAAAAATCGCGACAAGCTGCAAATAGGGGTTTGCAAAACGAGCCGCCGCTGCTAGCAGTCCGCCCACTTCGGAACGCTGGCCCGATCGGCCGCCCCGGATGGACGCATAGCTCAGTTGGTAGAGCAGCTGACTCTTAATCAGCGGGTCCTAGGTTCGAGCCCTAGTGCGTCCACCATTCTTTTCATCTCACTGGCTATCGATCTCGCCCGATGCGGTTGCGGATGCTTCTCCTTACAACGGCATCTGATAGCGCGCAGTGAGCCCCCCTGTCTGCATTTGCCATGATGATGGGCGCGAATGTGGATTCGATTAGCCCATGCCCGACGGCGTTGTCACACGTCACCCATGGAAAAAATCATAAACCTGCTGCGCCACGGCCTTCGACACGCCGGGGGCCTTGGCCAAATCTTCCAGGGCGGCGTCGCGGACGGCGCGGGCGGTGCCGAAGTGCATCAACAGGGCCTTCTTGCGCGCGGGACCGATGCCGGGGACCTCGTCCAGCGAGCTGACGGTGATCGCCTTGCTGCGCTTGGCGCGGTGGGCGCCGATGGCGAAGCGGTGGGCTTCGTCGCGCAGGCGCTGAAGGTAGAACAGCACAGGGTGGTTCAGGGGAAAGGTGATTTCACGGCCGTCCATCAGGTGGAACACCTCGCGCCCTTCGCGGCCATGATGCGGCCCCTTGGCAACGCCGATCATGCACACATCCTCGATCCCCAGATCCTCCAATATGCCGCGCGCAGCAGATAGCTGCCCCTTGCCGCCGTCGATCAGCACCAGGTCGGGCCATTCGCCGCTGTCGCGATCCGGATCCTCGCGCGCGGCGCGACCGAACCGCCGCTCGAACATTTCGCGCATCATCGCAAAATCGTCGTTGCTGATCTCCGGATTCTTCATGTTGAACTTGCGATAGGCGTTCTTGCGGAATCCCTCCGGTCCGGCAACGACCATCGCGCCCAACGCATGCGCGCCCTGAATATGGCTGTTGTCGTAGATTTCGATGCGGTCCGGCACACCCTCCAGCCCGAAGGTTTCGACCATCTCGTCAAGAATGCGGCCCTGGCTGGTGGTTTCCGCCAGCCGCCTGTCGAGCGCCTCCACCGCATTGCGTTGCGCCTGCTTGATAAGACGGGTGCGCTCACCCCGCTGCGGCACTTCGATGCGCACCTTGCCGCCCGCGCGCTCCGACAACGCCAGCGCCATCAGTTCGCATTCGGCAGGCTGCCGGTCGGCCAGGATCAGGCGGGGCGGCGGCACTTCCTCATAAAATTGCGCCATGAAGCTTTCGAGCACCTCCTCCGTCGCGACATCGGCGGTATGGACAGGGAAGAAGCTGCGATGGCCCCAATTCTGGCCGCCGCGAATGAAAAAGGCCTGGATGCACATCGCCCCGCCCTTTTCCGCCAGCGCGAAAATGTCGGCGTCGCCCAGCCCTTCCGCATTGATCGCCTGGCTGCCCTGGATGAAGGTCAGCGCCTTCAGCCGATCCCGGATCACCGCTGCCTGTTCGAAATCCATAGCGTCCGACGCCTGCTGCATCGCCGCGCCCAGCTTCTTCTGGACGGCCGTAGACTTGCCGCCCAGGAAATCCTGCGCATCGCGTACCAATTCGGCATAGCCCGCCTCGTCGATCCGGTCGACGCAGGGGGCCGAACAACGCTTGATCTGATAGAGCAGGCAGGGGCGCGAGCGATTGGCGAAGAAACTATCGGTGCAGGACCGCAGCAGGAACAGCTTTTGCAACGCGTTGATCGTGCGCGTCACCGACCCGGCGCTGGCGAAGGGGCCATAATAGCGCCCCTGATATTTGCGCGCGCCACGATGCTTCTGCACGCGGGGAAAGGCATGATCGTCGCGCAGCAGAATGAATGGGAAGCTTTTGTCGTCGCGCAGCAGGACATTATAGGGCGGGCGATATCGCTTGATGAGCTGCGCCTCCAGCAACAGCGCCTCGGCCTCGCTGTTGGTGGTGACGATGGTCATGCTGCGGGTCTGGGCGACCATGCGTTGCAGCCGCTTGGGCAGGCGATCGACCTGCGTATAGTTGGCGACACGGTTTTTCAGCGCGCGCGCCTTGCCGACATAGAGCACATCCCCGCGCGCGTCGTGCATGCGATAAACGCCAGGCCGGATCGGCAGCGTCTTGAGGACGGTGCGGATCGCCTCCACCCCCGCGTCGATATCCGGCTGGCTGCCGGTGACGGTGTAGGTGGCCTTGTCTTCGTGGAAACGATCGGGGGATTGGGGACCGGACATCAGGGGACAGATAGCGTTCCCGTCCTGTTTCGCAATGGCGGGCGTGACGATCGCCCGGCCTGCTGCCTTATCTCAGTCCTCGACGATCCGCAGCAACTTGCGTTCGACGGGCGCCAGCACATTATGCAGGTCGGACCCGCGTTTCAGAATCGCGCCGCCTTCCCCCACCAGCGCCCACATGCCCTGGCGGTTGCGCAGCGCCGGCCGCTTTTCGATACGATATTCCGGGCGTTCCGCGGAGCGGCGAAAGGCGCTGAAAATCGCGGCATCGCGCCCCATGTCCATCGCATAGTCGCGCCAATGGCCAGCCGCGACCATCCGGCCATACAGGTCCATGATCCGTTGCAGTTCCGGCCGCTCAAAACCGACCTGGCCGGAAGTCGCGGCGGGAAACGGCGTCACATTGGTCATCAGGCGCGGTCACGGTCCTTGAACAGCGTATCGGCGTCGGGCAACTGCGGGGTCTGCCGCTCGGCCATCAATTGCGCCAACCGTTTCTGCAATTGCTCGACCTCGCACTGGAGCATTTCCAGCTTCTGCTTTTCCGGGTCGAAACAGTCGGAACAGGGCGTGCCATAGGGCACGAAGTCGCGCTGATAGGCGGTAACGTCAACCAGCATCTGCCGCGCCGGGATGCCCACCATGGTCGCGCCGTCGGGCACATTCTTGGTCACGACGGCGTTGGCACCGACCCGCGCCCGCGCGCCGACCTGCACTGGCCCGAGCACCTGCGCGCCCGATCCGACGATGACGCCGTCTTGCAGCGTCGGATGCCGCTTACCCGCAATGCCGTTGGCCGGATCGGTCCCGCCCAGCGTGACATTCTGATAGAGCGTGACATCGTCGCCAATCTCCGCCGTCTCGCCGATCACGGTAAAGCCATGGTCGATGAAGAAGCGCTTGCCGATCCGCGCGCCGGGATGAATGTCGTTGCCTGTCAGGAAACGGGCGATGTGATTGACCAAGCGCGCCAGAAAGAACAGCCGCGCGCGATACAGCCGGTGGGCCACCCGGTGAAAGGCAAGCGACCAGACGCCCGGATATAGCAGTATTTCGGCGCGGGATCGAGGCGCGGGATCGCGCGCCTTCACCGAATCGATATAGCTAATAAGATTGCGCAGCATCCCGCGTCCCTGAAATCCTGAACCCAATGACGGCCAACATAGGCCTCCCGCAGCGCTTTTTCCAGACCAACCCCATGGCCGGACATTCCCGCCGAAAAGAGGTGCTTGCTTTGATTTGGGAGATATGCCTATCAATGTAGTAGACAATCAAACCCAAGGACGACGGATGATTGACGCATTGCTGGCCAATTCTGGCGAAATCCTGCCTTTCATCCTCATCGGTTTCGGCGCCCAGATGATCGACGGAGCCCTGGGCATGGCCTATGGGGTCATTTCCAGCACCTTGTTGCTGGCCATGGGCGTGCCGCCCAGCCGCGCTTCGGCAAGTGTCCATGCCGCCGAAACCTTCACCACCGGCGTATCTGCGATCAGCCATATCCTGCACGGCAATGTCGACTGGCGGCTGTTCGCGCGGCTGATCATCCCCGGTGTCGTCGGCGGTGTGGCGGGCGCCTATCTGCTCTCGAACATCGACGGATCGGTCATCAAGCCGTTCGTCCAGATCTATCTGGCGGCGATCGGCCTCTATCTTATCTGGCGCGGCTTCCATCTGCCGCCCAAGCCGCGCGATCCCAAATGGGTGACGCCGCTGGGGCTGGCCGGCGGCTTCATGGATGCGACCGGCGGTGGCGGCTGGGGGCCGATTGTGACGTCCAACCTGCTGCTGCAAGGGTCCAGCCCGCGCCACACCATCGGCACGGTCAACAGCGTCGAATTCATCCTGACGCTGTCAATCAGCCTCACCTTTCTGTTCCATCTGGGGTGGGAGACATTCACGACCTACACCGTGGGCCTGCTGATCGGCGGCGTGGTGGCCGCGCCGTTCGGCGCGATGCTGGCGCGGCGGATCGCCCCGCGCTTCCTGTTCTCGGCCGTGGGCGTGATCCTGACCATCACATCGGCGTTCGGCATCGGCAAATGGCTTGGATTTATCGGGTAGGCCGCTTATATTCGGCCTTCTGATCGAGGAAGGCGATAAATGTCCAGTTACCTGCCGACGCTTAAACAGCTGCAATATCTGGTGGCGCTGAAGGAACAGGGGCATTTCGGCAAGGCGGCCGAAGCCTGTTTCGTGACGCAATCCACACTGTCCGCCGGCATCCGTGAGTTGGAATCGCTGATCGGCGTCACTCTGGTCGAGCGGACGCGCCGCGTGGTCCGGTTCACCGCGCTGGGCGACCGTATCGTGGAAAAGGCGCATCGCGTGCTGCGGGAGGCGGAGGAACTGGCCGCCATCGCTGAAGCGTCGGGCAAGCCGCTGACCGGCGAGTTGCGCATGAGCGTCATCCCGACTATCGCGCCCTTCCTGCTGCCACGCCTTTTGCCCCGGCTGCGTGCCGATCGGCCTGAACTCAAACTCTATCTGCGGGAAGAAACCAGCCAGGCCGCGATCGAATCGCTGCGCCACGGCAATGTCGACTGCGTGCTGCTGGCCTTGCCCTTCCCCACCGGCGAACTGGACAGCGAAATCCTGTTCGAGGACCGGCTCTATGTCGCCTTCCCGCAGGATGATCCGACCAATCCACCCGAATGGATCAAGCCCGGCATGATCGACGAGAGCAAGCTGCTGCTGCTGGAGGACGGCCATTGCCTCAAGGACCATGCGCTCGCCGCCTGCAACCGCCCCGACCTGCGCGCCAGCGCGACGATGATGGGCACGTCGCTGCATACGCTCATTCAGATGGTCGATAATGGCCTAGGCGTCACCATGATCCCGGAAATGGCGATCGCCGGCGGCATATTGGATCATACCCGCATCACCGCGCGCCCACTCAAATCGGACCGCTCGGCCCGCGACATCGCGCTGGTATGGCGGCGCAACAGCCCGCGCGAAAAGGAATTCCACATGCTCGCGGACATATTACGCGACGCCGCCGCGAAGAGCTGCCGCTTGCCTGAAGCTGCGTGAGGGGCGGCGCACTGTTTGAAGGTGAGATTTAGGAGCTGAAGGTTGGATTTGCGACGGTCCGGTTTGGAGGAGGTAACCAACCATAGATGACGCTGCGCTGAAAAAATCCTTCGGTAACAATCGCTCGGTTGCGGACATTCGCGTCATCTGAGATGCTGACGTTGATGATGGATGCGGACCAAGAATGGAGTTTATCCAATCCAGGACCGGACGCGTTTCTCGTTTGGCTCGAGCCGTGGTGTGACGAATTCGAGGTTCCTGTCCGATCTGTCATTACCCTGAAAACGTCAGGCGACCTTGAGATTGAATGGACCCCGCAAAATCTCGTTGTGTGGGCAAGCGGCCCTACGGTGTCTGTTTTTATCGATGATGAGCCGCAAGAGGCCGGCGCTGATAGCATACCGATACCTGACGGTTTAACCAAGGGAATGCTTAACATCCTATTTGCCGATCAACCCACCGCACGCCTAGGCGGCAGGCCTTCGCAATCCATCGACCCGATCTCTTGGTGGTGTCGAGTAAAAGGCCTTTTTAATAGGTAGTTCGCGTTCTGTGGACTTGATGGCCTGAATGAATGGCATATTTCAAGGGGCAGGATTATCAGGCGGAACGACAAAAAATGGTCATATTCGGGCATCCTCCCCTGCCAGGAGAGACTGAGTTCCTCTAACTCCGCCTTTGGCCAGACCCGGCCCTCAGCCGCCCCATTCCTTCGCCTTCGCCTCATCTTCCGCGCGTGCTTCCACCCATTCCGTCGCGCCGCCTTCAAAATGCTCCTTCTTCCAGAAAGGCGCGTGGGATTTCAGCCAGTCGATGAGGAAGGCGCAGCTTTCCAGCGCAGCGGTGCGATGGCGGGAGGCCGTGCCGACGAAGACGATCCGCGCGCCCGGCTCCAGCCGGCCGACCCGATGGATGACGCTGACCCCAAGCAGCGGCCAGCGCGCCATCGCATCCTCGGCGATTCGCGCCACCTGCGCCTGCGTCATGGCCGAATAATGTTCCAGTTCCAGCGCCAGCAGGCCATCGCCCCCGCGCACCACGCCGGTGAAACTGGCGACCCCGCCGCCGCCCAGCGCCTCCAGCGCGGCCAGTTCACCCGCGACGTCGAAATCCTGCACCTGGATCACGACCCGGTTCATCCGCCCGTCACCGGCGGAAACAGCGCAATCTCCCGTGCGTCGCCGATCGGGGTTTCGAGCGGCGCAAACCGCTGGTCGATCGCCGCGCGCAGCCGGGCGGGATCGCCCAGCGCCTGCGCATAGCCGCCGCCGCGCGCCGCCAGCATCGCGACCAAATCCGCGACGGTGGCGCCGGCCTGCGCCCGCTCCACCTGCTCCTCGTCGCGGCCAATGGCTTCGCGCACCCAGGCGAAATAGACGATGGTGAGCGTCGCCATGGCCATCAATCCATATGGCTGATGCCGACGCGCAGATAATCCCAGCCGGTGATCAGCGTCAGGATCGCGGCGGCCCACAGGGTCGCGATCCCGACCATCTGCACGAAGGGAAATTGCGGCACCGCCCCCGCCAGGATCAGCGCGCCGAGCGCAATCAGCTGGAAGGTCGTCTTCCACTTGGCGAGCCTGGACACCGGCACCGACACTTGCAATCCGGCGAGAAATTCGCGCAGGCCCGACACGGCGATTTCGCGCAGCAATATGATCATCGCGGCGACGATGTGCAGGCCCGCAATGTCGCGCGTCGCCGCCAGCATCAAAATCACCGCGCCGACCATGATCTTGTCCGCGATCGGGTCCAGAAACACGCCCAGTTTCGACACCGTGCCCTGCGCGCGCGCCAGATAGCCGTCGAAATAATCGGTAATGCCCATGAGGCAGTATAGCGCGAAGGCGAGCGTATAGCCGGTCGTCCAGCGCGCACCCATTTCCGCTGGCCACAGCAGCGCGACGAGCAACGGAACGGTCAGGATGCGCGAAAGCGTCAGCAGGTTGGGCAGCGTCAGCATGGGCGCGGACTGCCACAGTCCGGCGCTGCGCACAAGCAGGCGAAAATCGCTCGCGCATGCCGGCCGCCCTGCCCGCATGCCGCAACCATTGGACATGGACGCCGCCAACCGCTAGACCCCGCCCCGGTCGCTCACGGGAAAGAAGATCCCCCATACATGCAAGCCTCGCTCAGGCTCCTGAACAAGCGCCGTTTCCTGCCGCTTTTCGTCACTCAATTGCTTGGCGCGTTCAACGACAATCTGTTCAAGAACGCGATGGTGCTGTTCGTCGTGTACCAGGTGTATAACGACGAAAAGTCCGAAACCTGGTTCAGCGCGCTGGCGACGGGCCTGTTCATCCTGCCCTTCTTCCTGTTGTCCGCGCTATCCGGACAATTGGCCGACCAGCGCGACAAGGCGGTCATCATCCGCTGGGTGAAGGGGGCGGAAATCGCGATCATGACGGTGGGCGCGGTCGGGCTGGCGCTAATCTGGAGCGGCATCACCGTCCATACGCTGGCGATCCCGCTCTTGCTGGCGGCGCTGTTCGCCATGGGCATCCATTCCACCTTCTTCGGCCCGATCAAATATGCGATCCTGCCGCAGCATCTGCATGAGGACGAAGTGCTGGGCGGCACCGGACTGGTGGAGGCCGGCACCTATATCGCAATTCTGGCGGGCACCATCCTGGCCGGCCTCATCCCGGTCGAAATCGCCGCTGTCTGCATCATCGCGACCGCGCTGGTGGGTTATGTCGCAGGGCGCAAGGTGCCGCCGGCACCATCTATGCTGGACGCGCAGCCAATCGACTTTCACATCATCCGGTCGTCCATCGCGCTGGTGCGCGGCACCATGCATATCCGCCGCCTGTTCCTTGCGATCATGGCGATCAGCCTGTTCTGGGCGGTCGGATCGATCCTGTTCATCCAGTTTCCCCCGCTGGTCAAGAATGTGCTGACCGCAGACAAGCCGGTCGCCAGCCTGTTCCTCGCCATTTTTTCCATCGGCATCGCCATCGGATCGGTTGCGATCAACCGACTGTTGCAGGGTCATGTATCCGCCAAATATGCGCCCGCGTCGGTGATCGGCATGGGCCTGTGCATCGTCGCTTTCCATGTCGTGTGCGACCTGTGGGCGCCCGCGCCAAACGGACAGATGCTCTCGCTGTCCGAATTCATGGCGCACCCGCTGGCCTTGCCGCTGTCGCTCTGCCTGCTGGGCGTGGCGACGTTCGGCGGCATGTTCGTCGTGCCGCTCTACGCCTTCCTCACCACCACGGTCGAAAAATGCGAGGCGGCACGCACTGTTGCCGCCAACAATATCGTCAACAGCGGGGCGATGGTGATCGGGTCGCTCTGCGCCATCAGCCTCAGCGTCGCGGGCGTGTCGGTCGTGATGCAATTGCTGCTGGTGGCCGTCCTGTCACTGCCCTGCGCAGCGATGGCGTGGAAACTGCACAAGGCATGCGACGGCCCGATTTGTCACTGACGCGGCCAGTGACGCCGCGCCGGGCTTCAGAAAATGAAGCTGTAGAAGGCCGTGAAGAAAGCGCAGAAGCTCAGCGCGAACAATTTCCAGTCCTTGTCTTCATCCGCCAGCTTGCGTGCCTGGGGCGTACCCTCGTCGCGCACGCGCAGGACATGGGCGGGCAGGCTCTGCCGGAAGGGGTGGCGGGCCGATTCGGTCGTGAGGACAAGAGGACGGATTCGCATCATGCGTTGTTAACGAATAATTTATCATTTGTGCCATGCCTTCGTAATGCCAATTTGCCGATGTCCCGTGACGGGACAGGCTTGACTGTATGATGTGAATAACACAGCATGAGCGAACCGATGAACGACACACGCCCCGTCGAGCCGGCTCCGCTGCCGTCGCGCACATTTGGCGCTGGTCCGCCAAGCGCCTTCGCGCCGCCCTCACCTTGGCGGCGCAGGGTGCAGATTTTCGGCTGGATGCTGGCGGTCCTTCTCGCGCTGCTAATGATCCTAGTCGCCTGGCTGGCTATCACCGCACCGCTGTCCCGCTCGCTAAAGCCGATCGTCCCGCCCAGCATCAGCCTGATGTCGGCGGACGGTCATCTGATCGCACGGCGTGGGGCCGTCATCGATACGCCGGTGACGATGACCGAATTGCCGCCTCATGTGCCGCAAGCGTTCATGGCTATCGAGGACCGGCGCTTCCCCACCCATTGGGGCATCGATCCGCGCGGCGTTGCGCGGGCGATGTGGCATAACCTTTGGTCCGATGGTGCGTCGCAGGGGGGCAGCACCATCACCCAGCAACTGGCCAAGGGCGTGTTCCTTTCAAGCGACCGGACGCTTGGCCGCAAGGCGCGCGAGGCGCTGATCGCGCTCTGGCTGGAGGTCTGGCTGACCAAGGATCAGATCATGGAGCGCTACCTCTCCAACGTCTATTTCGGTGACAATGTCTATGGCCTGCGCGCGGCGGCTCGCCATTATTTTAATCGCGTGCCCGCGCGCCTCACCGTGCCGCAGGCGGCGATGCTGGCCG
This sequence comes from Sphingomonas sp. SKA58, assembly GCF_000153545.1. Classification (NCBI taxonomy): domain Bacteria; kingdom Pseudomonadati; phylum Pseudomonadota; class Alphaproteobacteria; order Sphingomonadales; family Sphingomonadaceae; genus Sphingomonas; species Sphingomonas sp. SKA58. The sequence continues at coordinate 1,210,016 of NZ_CH959306.1, read as the reverse complement.
GCCTGCTCAAGGCGCCGTCCCGCCTTGCACCCACCGGGAATTTGTCCGGCGCGCGCGCGCGCGCCGCGCTGGTGACGCAGGCGATGGTCGATGCGGGCTATCTGACCCAGGAAGAACGCAACCGGCTGCGCCCGGCGCGGCTCGACGTGCATGAGGATCCGGACGCCACCAGCGGCACCTATTTTGCCGATTGGGTGCTGCCCATCGCCCGCGATCGCGCGGGCGCGGTCTATGGCGAACAGCAAATCGAAACCACGCTCGACTGGCGCATCCAGCGCCTTGCCGAAGCCGCCGTGCGGCGTGCGCCGCTCGGGAAGGCGCAAGCCGCGCTGGTGGCGATGAAGCCGGACGGCAGCGTCGTCGCCATGGTGGGTGGCAAAAATTATGCGAAGAGCAGCTTCAACCGCGCGGTGCAGGCAAAACGCCAGCCCGGATCAACCTTCAAGCTGTTCGTCTACCTCGCCGCCTTTCGCGCCGGCATGACGCCCGACGACATGGTGGACGACACGCCCTTCACCTCCGGCAGCTATCGACCCGCCAATCATGGCGGCAAATATCGCGGCCGCATCACCCTGCGTCAGGCGTTCGCCGCCTCCAGCAATGTCGCGGCGGTGCGACTGACGCAGCAGGTCGGCGTTGATGCCGTCATCAAGGTGGCGCGCGACCTGGGCGTCACCGCCCCGCTGACCGAGGATCTCAGTCTTGCGCTTGGCACATCGGAAATTCCGCTCATCGAACTGGCCGAAGCCTATGCAGCGGTCGCGGCTGGCAGCTATCCGGTCGTGGCCCACGGCCTCCCGCCCGAGAACGAAGGCTGGTTCGCGCGGCTGATGCAGCGTCAGCGGCGGTTCAGCGAAAATCACCTGGCCATGATCCGCGACTTGCTCTCCTCCGCCGCCAATCGCGGCACGGGCAGTGCCGCTGCGCTGCGCACCAGCACCTTCGGCAAGACCGGCACGACGCAGGACAGCCGCGACGCCATTTTCGTCGGCTATGCCGGCGGGCTGGTGACAGCGGTATGGATCGGCAATGACGACAATAGCCCGCTGCCCGGCGGCGCGGCGGGCGGCGGCGTGCCCGCGCGCATCTGGCGCAATTTCATGAGCGGCGCGATCAACGAACCGGTCGAGGATGCGCCCGAAGACACGCAGGACGCCGATCTGGTCAACGCGATCGCCAACATCACGGTCGAAACCGGCATAGGCAATCTGGAACTGGGGGTGGATGAAGACGGCATGACGGTCAATCTAGGCCCGAATCAGCTGCGCCTCCCGTCCGATCCGCCTGCGCCCGTTCCGCCCGCCAATGCGCCCCCACCACCGATCGCGCGCACGCAGCCTGCCGGCGAGGATGACGGCCCCTGAAGCGCAGGTTCGTGAAGCTTTGCATGGTTAATCGCCGATAGAGGGGTGGCGGGCAGGCGCGCCACGGCGCATCCGATTTCACATTCAAGCGATTCCAATGATATAAGGGCCGCCGACTCTTTGGAAGAGGGCAGCCAATGACCAGGGAACTGATGAGCGTGCGCAGTTCGGAGCAAAAGGCGCTGGCTGCGCGATGGACAATCGCGGCCGAAGCGATGGAAGCGCTTGCTGGCGCACGGTCGCTCGATGCGATCGTCAATGTGCTGCGTGCCTTTGCCCGCCGCGCGGTGGGCGCGGACGGCATTGCGGTGATCCTGCGCGAAGGCGGCCTGTGCCATTATGTTGCTGAGGATGCGATGGCGCCCCTCTGGTCGGGGCAGCGTTTTCCCGCCGGCAATTGCGTGTCGGGATGGGCCATGCGCCATGGCGAAACCGCCATCATTCCCGACATATTCAACGATGCGCGCGTGCCGGTGGCGGCCTATGAACAGACCTTCGTGCGCTCTCTGGTCATGGTGCCGATCGGCCGCAGCGAAGCGACGGCGGCGGTCGGCGCCTATTGGTCCGAACAGGGCGAGCCGACCGACAATGAAATTGCCCTGTTGGAAGCGCTGGCCCGCGCTGCCGCCACTGCGCTGGAAAATGGGCGGCTGTTCGCTGCGCTCGAATCGCTCAATGACCAGCTTGACCAGAGGGTGCAGGAACGAACGCAGGAACTGGAACAGTCGCAGGACATGCTGCGCCAGCTTCAGAAGATGGAGGTGATGGGACAACTGACCGGCCATGTCGCCCATGACTTCAATAATCTGCTGACCCCGATCATCGCCGGCCTGGATCTCATCCTGTCGCCACGGCGCACCCCCGAATCGATTGACCGTCATGCCGGCATGGCGCTGCAGGCGGCCGAGTCCGCGCAGATCCTGGTGCAGCGGCTGCTGACCTTCGCCCGTCGCCAGCCCCTTTCGCCCACCGCGGTCCACTTGCCCGATCTCCTTGCGGGGATGGAGGCGCTGCTTGCCAGCACGCTCGGCCCGCGCATCACGCTGTCGACTGACCTGCCTGCCGACCTTCCCCCGGTTCATGCCGATGCCAACCAGCTCGAGCTGGCGATCCTGAACCTGGCGATCAACAGCCGCGATGCGATGCCGGATGGCGGCACGCTTACCATCGAAGCCGAGCGGCTTTCGCCACCCCAAGGCCTCGCGCCGGGCGACTATGTCCGCATCACCATCCGGGACACTGGCACCGGCATGACGCCAGATGTGCGCAAGGCTGCCATAGAGCCATTTTTTACGACCAAGACGGGGGGTCATGGCCTGGGCCTGTCGATGGCGCACGGCCTGGCTGGCCAGCTTGGCGGCACGCTCCAGATCGACAGTGAAGAAGGCGCGGGCGCCGCCATCCTGCTATGGCTGCCGGTGGAACAGAATATTGCACAAACCGGCGATCCCGACCAGCCGCAACCGGGCGAACGCCGCCAGACCGGGAAGCTGCTCCTCGTCGACGACAATGCGCTGGTTCGCGCCAGCACGCGCGATATGCTGGCCGAGATGGGCTATGATGTCGTCGACGTCGATCATGCCGAACTGGCGCTGAGCATGATCGACGCGGGCTATCGCCCCGACATCGTCGTCACCGACCATGTGATGCCAGGCATGACCGGCGCCGAACTGGCGATCCGGCTGCGCTGCGACCATCCGGACATCGCCTTGCTCATCATTTCGGGCTATCAGGGCATAGACCTGATCGCGCCCGACATCGTGCGCCTGTCCAAGCCCTTCCGCCCGTCGCACCTGCAAGCCAGCATCTCAGCCGCGCGCGCCCAGCGCGCCTGACATCACCCGCCGCCATAGGCTCAGAGCGTCTGCCCCGCCGCCCAGCCGCTCGCCCAGGCCCATTGGAAATTATAGCCGCCCAGCCATCCGGTCACGTCCACCGCCTCACCGATGGCATAAAGGCCGGGCACCCGCGCTGCTTCCATCGTGCGGGAAGACAGGCCGGCTGTAGCAATGCCCCCTACCGTGACTTCGGCCTTGGCATAGCCCTCCGTCCCCGACGGCGTGAAGGGCCAGTCCGCCAGTCGCGCGGTCAATTGCCGCAACGCCTTGTCGCTCAGCGCGCCCAGCTCCCCCTGCACCCCGGCCCGTTCCAGCAGAGCGTCGGCCAACCGTTCGGGCAACGCCTGGCCCAGCAGCTTGCGTATCTGCGTGCGCGGTCGCGCCCGCTTTTCCTCCAGCAGCCAGTCCGCACCGCGATCCGGCAGAAAATCGACCTGGATCGGCGTGCGATGCTGCCAATAGGAACTGATCTGCAACATCGCCGGCCCCGACAGGCCGCGATGCGTGAACAGCGCGGCCTCGCGAAAGCGGGTTTTGCCCCATCGCACGCCCACATCCGCCGACACGCCCGACAGCGCCTGGAACAGCGCATCGTCCGGTCCCAGCGTAAACGGCACCAGCGCCGGGCGCGGTTGCACCACCGACAGGCCAAAGTGCCGCGCCACATCATAGGCAAAGCCGCTCGCGCCCAGCTTGGGAATGGATGGACCGCCGGTCGCCAGCACCAGCGCAGGCGCGCGATGCTCCTGCTCGCCCACGTGAACGCGATACTGGCCGTCGCCATGGTCGATGTTCGTCACGGCCGCGCCCAGAATCATGGTGACGCCACCCGCATCGCATTCGGCCTGCAACATCGCCACGATCTGCCGCGCCGAACCGTCGCAGAATAATTGCCCCAGCGTTTTCTCATGCCAGGCAACGCCATGACGCTCGACCAGCGCCAGAAAATCCTGCGCGCTGTAACGTCCCAGCGCGGACTTGGCGAAATGCGGATTGGCCGATAGATAGCGGTCGGGGGCGGTATGGATATTGGTGAAATTGCACCGACCGCCGCCCGAAATCAGAATTTTCTTGCCTGGTGCATCGGCATGATCGACCAGCAGCACGCGCCGTCCCCGCTGCCCCGCAACCGCCGCGCACATCATGCCCGCCGCGCCCGCGCCCAGGATGATCGCGTCCCATGACTGCTCGACTGGCCTCACCATCAGCGCCCCCGTTTCAGGCGCACCAGCGCCTCATCCAGCGCCGAGAGGAATCGCGACCGGTCCGTTTTGGAAAAGGGCGGCGGCCCGCCGATCGCATCGCCGACCGCCCCCGCGCGCAAATCCGCCATGATCGCCCGCGTCGCGACCGCCGCGCCGATCGAACTGGTGGTGAAGGGTTTGCCATTGGGCGCGATCACCTGCGCCCCCGCCTTCAGGCACCGGTCCGCCAGCAGGATGTCGGCGGTAATGCAAATGGCTTGCCCGCTTGCCCGCTCGGCGATCCAGTCGTCGGCCGCATCGAACCCGTCGCTCACCACCACCCGCTCCACCAGCGGATGCGCCGGCACGCGGATGATGCTGTTGCTGACGATGGTGACAGGCACCTCATGCCGCCAGGCGACCTTGTAGATTTCGTCCTTGACGGGGCAGGCATCGGCATCGACCAGGATATTCATGCCGCCCGCGATAGGCCGCGCGGCCCGGCGAAACAATGGCGGCGGCTTATTTCATCCCAGCATCCTTCCCTGCCTTCCGCAAATCGCATTCCTGTCCTACATCGGCGGTATGAGCGCCCCCCTCTACAATACAGACATATTGCGGCTCGCCGCCAGCATCCCGCATCATCAGCGCCTTGCCGACCCGCAGGCCAGTGTGGAGAAGCGCTCGGCGACCTGCGGATCGCGGGTGACGGCGGACGTGCGCATGACCGATGGCCGGCTCGCGCAACTCGGCCTTGACGTAAAGGCCTGCGCCTTGGGGCAGGCGTCGGCCGCGCTGATGGCCGCGCAGGCGATCGGCCTCACCGCAGATGAACTAACGGACGCGCGCGATCGCCTGACCGCCTATCTGGCGGGCGAAAGCGAGGATCTGGATTTCTGGCCCGGCTTGGCGGTGCTGGCGCCGGCGCGCGGCTATCCCGCGCGCCACGCCTCCATTCGCCTGGGCTTTGAAGCCATTGCGGAAGCCGCGCGGATGGCGGACGCTTGATGGAAACGACCAGCGCCACCGACATGCTGCTAAGCGAAGGCGTCATCCTGCTCGGCGCGGCCGTCGCCTTCGTCATGCTGTTCCGCCGCTTTGGCCTTGGCGCGGTGCTCGGCTATCTCGTCGCGGGTGCGCTCGTGGGGCCGCAGGGGCTTGGCCTGGTCGGCGGCGGCGAATCGAAACTCGCCATCGCGGAAATCGGCATCGTGCTGCTGCTGTTCCTCGTCGGGCTGGAACTCCACCCCGCGCGGCTCTGGCGATTGAAGCGCGACATTTTCGCGCTCGGCCTTGCGCAGGTCGTGACCTGCGGCTGCGTGCTGACCGCGATCATCTTCTACTCGACCGGCTTCAGCTGGGGCGCGGCCATCGCGCTCGGATTGCCCCTCGCCCTATCCTCCACCGCGCAGGTGCTGCCGGGCCTCAAATCCAGCGGCCGGATCAACTCGCCCTTCGGGGAAAAGGTCTTTTCGATCCTGCTGTTCCAGGATCTTTCGATCGTCCCGCTCATCACCATCATCGCGGCCCTGTCGCGCAACCCGGCCGATGCCGGTGGTCCGCCCGGCTGGGTGATGGCGGGCTACACCGTCGCGGCGATCGCCGGGCTGGTCCTGGCCGGCCGCTTCATCCTGCGTCCGCTCCTCTCGCTGGTCGGGCGTATGGGCGAGCGCGAACTGTTCGTCGCGGTTGGCCTCTTCACCGTGCTGGCTGCCGCCGCGCTGATGCACGCGCTGCATCTTTCCACCGCGCTCGGCGCCTTCGTCGCCGGCGTCATGCTGGCCGATTCACCCTATCGCCATGAGATAGAAGCCGACGTCGAACCCTTCCGCTCGATCCTCCTTGGTCTCTTCTTCCTCGCGGTCGGAATGGTTCTGGACCTTGGCGCCGTCATCGCCAATCCGCTGTTCGTTCTGTCCATGGCCGCGATCCTGGTCGCGACGAAGGCAGCGATTATCACCGGCCTTGGCCGCCTGTTCGGCATGAACTGGCAACAGGCGCTGGGCGCGGGCCTGTTGCTGAGCCAGGGCGGCGAATTCGGCTTCGTCCTCTTCACCCAGGCGCAAAATGCACTGCTGATCGCGCCCCAGGCCGCCAGCCTGTTCAGCGCCATCGTCACTTTTTCCATGGCGACCACGCCGTTCCTGATGCTGTTTGCCCGCCGCTTTGAATTTGCCAGGGACAAGGAACGCTATGACCTGCCGGGACCGGAGGATGCGCCGCGCGGATCGGCGATCATCGTGGGCTATGGCCGCTTTGGCCAGACCGTCGCGCAGATGCTGATGGGCCACGGCTTTGGCGTCGTGCTGATCGACAAGAAGCCCGCCCAGATCGAAGTGTCGAGCCGCTTCGACATGAAGGTCTATTATGGCGATGGCACGCGCATCGATCTGCTGCGCCGTTCGGGCGCGGATGAAGCGCGGCTGATCGCCTTCTGCATCGACGATCCCAGCCTTGATTCGCGCGCGCTCCAGCCCATCGCGGAGGCCTTCCCGCAGGCCGCGATCATGGTGCGCGCCTTCGACCGGCGGCAGGTGCTGGCGCTCAAGGATATCGACCTCGCCGGCGTCGTGCGCGAAGTCTATGAATCGGCCATCTGCATGGGCGTGCAAGCGATGGAGACGCTGGGCGTCCCGCCCAAGGAGGTGGAGGAAGTGGAGCGCCAATATCGCGAAAATGACGACCAGCGCATGGCGCTCCAGATCGAGCATGGTACGCTGCTCGCGGCCAAGGACCTGATGTACCGCCCTGGCAATGGCATGCGGCTGCTCAGCCGCGGGGATGGAGACGGCGCATGATCGCGATACTGGCCTGCCTCTCTGCGGCACTTGCCATCGGCGCAGGCGCATTTGGCGCGCATGGCGTCGCCGATCCCAAAGCCGCCGAATGGCTGCGCACCGGCGGCTTGTATCAGCTTGTCCACGCCGTCGCGGCGCTCGCGGTCGTGGGCACAGCGCGTGGCGCGGCCGCGCTGATGCTTGCGGGCGCGACGATTTTCGCCGTCTCGCTCTACATCATGGCGCTAGGCGGTCCACGCTGGCTGGGCGCAGTGACGCCGATCGGCGGCGCGCTGATGATCGCAGCCTGGCTGTGGGCCGCCTGGACCTTCGGGCAGCGCTGACGCGCCGCCCTTGCCCGATCCGGCGACTGCGCATAGATTGGATCTTATGGCCAACCACCACCATCATCACGAACCGACCGGCGCGAAGCTGGCCGATGCCGCCCGCGCGACGCTGGAGGCGAAGAACGAGCAATGGACGCCGATGCGCGCCGCCATATTCGATGCGCTGGCGTCCGAAGATCGTCCCGCGTCGGCCTATGACATCGCCGACACCGTGTCGAAAGCGCGCGGCAAGCGCGTCGCGCCCAACAGCGTCTATCGCATCCTCGACCTGTTCGTGACCAATAATGTCGCGATGCGTGTCGAAAGCGCCAATGCCTATATCGCCAACGCCCATCCGGGCTGTCACCATGACTGCATCTTCATGGTCTGCCGCAATTGCAAGCAGGCGACCCATGTCGATGACGACACAGTGACAGGCCAGGTTCGCGCCATTGCGCAACAGGATGGCTTCCACCCCGAACGCCCCGTCATCGAGATACTGGGCCTGTGCGCCAAGTGCGCGGCCTGATGACGATAAGGACGCCCGGCCCGCGCAAGGCCGGACGCGCAGCGGAGACTATGCCTCATCATGACTGATCGCCCCGAAACCCCGCTGCTCGACCAGGTCGTCTGGCCGGCCGACCTGCGCAAGCTGCAGCCCGAACAGCTGCGCCAACTGGCCGACGAACTGCGCGCCGAAACCATCGCTGCCGTGGGCGTCACCGGTGGCCATCTGGGGTCGGGCCTGGGCGTGGTGGAGCTGACCGCGGCGATCCATTATGTGTTCGATACGCCCGATGACAAACTCATCTGGGATGTTGGCCATCAATGCTATCCTCACAAGATCCTGACCGGGCGGCGCGACCGCATCCGCACCCTGCGCCAGGGCGGCGGCCTGTCCGGCTTCACGAGGCGCGCGGAAAGCGACTATGATCCCTTCGGCGCGGCGCACAGCTCCACCTCCATCAGCGCGGCGCTGGGCTTTGCCATCGCCAACAAGATGCAGGACAAGCCGGGCAAGGCGATCGCGGTGATCGGCGATGGCGCCATGTCGGCGGGCATGGCCTATGAGGCGATGAACAACGCCCGCGACGCGGGCAACCGCCTGGTCGTCATCCTCAACGACAATGACATGTCGATCGCCCCACCGGTCGGCGGCCTGTCCGCCTATCTTGCCCGCCTCGTCTCCAGCCGCGAATTCCTTGGCCTGCGCGATCTCGCCAGGAAACTGGCGCGCAAGCTGCCCCGCCCGCTCCACAATGCGGCGCGCAAGACCGACGAGTTTGCGCGCGGCATGGCGATGGGCGGCACCTTGTTCGAGGAACTGGGCTTCTATTATGTCGGCCCCATCGACGGCCATAATCTCGACCAGCTGATCCCGGTGCTGGAAAATGTGCGCGACGCGGCCCAAGGGCCATGCCTGGTCCATGTCGTCACGCAAAAGGGCAAGGGCTATGCCCCGGCAGAGGCTGCGGCGGACAAATATCATGGCGTCCAGAAATTCGACGTCATTACCGGCACGCAGGACAAGGCGCCGCCCGGACCGCCCAGCTACACCAATGTCTTTGCGAAGGCGCTGATCGCCGAGGCGCAGCGCGATCCCGCTGTCTGCGCCATCACCGCGGCCATGCCGTCGGGCACGGGACTGGACAAGTTCCAGGCCGCCTTCCCCGATCGGATCTTTGACGTCGGCATCGCCGAACAACATGCCGTCACCTTTGCGGCAGGCTTGGCGGCGCAGGGCATGCGCCCCTTCTGCGCCATCTATTCGACCTTCCTGCAACGCGCTTATGATCAGGTCGTGCATGACGTGGCGATCCAGAACCTGCCCGTCCGCTTCGCCATCGATCGCGCGGGCCTCGTTGGCGCGGACGGATCGACCCATGCCGGCAGCTTCGACGTCACCTATCTCGCCACCCTGCCCAACATGGTCGTGATGGCCGCGGCCGATGAGGCGGAGCTGGTCCATATGGTCCGCACCTGCGCCATCCATGACAGCGGCCCCATCGCCGTGCGCTATCCTCGTGGCAACGGCACCGGTATCCCATTGCCAGAACAGCCGCAGGCGCTGGAAATCGGCAAGGGCCGCATCGTGCGCGAAGGGCGTCAGGTCGCGATCCTCTCGCTCGGCACCCGACTGGAGGAAGCAATGAAGGCTGCGGACGCGCTCGAGGCCAAGGGCCTCTCCACCACCGTCGCCGACCTGCGCTTCGCCAAGCCTCTGGACGAAGCGCTGATCCGCAAGCTGCTGACCACCCATGACGTCGCCGTCACCATAGAGGAAGGCGCGGTCGGCGGCCTTGGCGCGCATGTCCTGACGCTGGCGAGCGACCTTGGCCTCATCGACAATGGCCTGAAACTGCGCACGCTGCGCCTGCCCGACCTGTTTCAGGATCAGGACAAGCCGGAAAAACAATATGCGATGGCCCGTCTGGACGCCGACGGCATCATCGACACGGTACTGACCGCGCTACGCCACAACAGCGTGGGGGCCGGTGCGCGCGCCTGAATGACGCTGGCGCGGAACCATTTCGCCCGTTGACTGTCTTCCTTTCACCGCGGCGGCCCTGCGCCGCCGCGGACCAGAGAATAGGAGAAGGGGCAGTTGCACAGCGGTCTGCGGGCGGTTTGGCCGTCCTTTCGTCGTGGAACGCCGCTTGCCCTGCTGCTGCTCGCCGCCTGCCAGCAAAAGCCGACTGATCTCGCCCCGCAACGCGCGTCTGATCCCGTTCCCGTTCCCCGCGAAACATCCGTCATCGCCGTGCCGATCGACGCCGACGCCGACGCCCTGCGCGCGGCGATTGAAAAGGCCGTGCCGCGCACCTTATGGACGATCAACCGCCCGGAGCCTCGCTGCATACCTCCGCAAAAACTGCGCGTCTTTGGCGAGGAACTGAACGTCACGCCGCCCATCGGCTGCACCATCATCGGGGAGGTTACGCGCGGCCCGGTGACCTTGCACGGCGAAGGGCGCACGATCATCGCAGACCTTCCCGTCCATGCTCGCATCAGCGCCCGCGACGTGGCGGGTGTGCTGAAAGGGGAAACCGCCACCGGCACGGCGCGGGTGCAGGCGCGAATCCGGCTCGACATCGGGCGGGACTGGACGCCCACCGGCAAAATCGACCTCCATTATGACTGGACGACGCCGCCGGGCATCGATTTTCTGGGTCAGCGCATCCGCTTCACCGATGAGGCCGACGAAAGGCTGCGCCCGATCGTCGCGCGCCTCGAACGCGACCTGCCGCGCGAACTGGCGCAACTCAACCTTCGCGCCAAGGCGGAGGCAGCATGGCGCGGCGCATTCGCGACGCTGGAACTCAACCAGCGCAATCCCGCGGTCTGGATGCGCGTGGCGCCCAAACGCATCTTCTATAATGGCTATCGCATGGACGGGCGCACGTTGCGGCTCGACCTGGGGCTGGAGGCGGTGACGCAGACGCTGGTGGGCGTTGCCCGTCCAGATCCGCCGCGGCCGACGCCGCTTCCCCCGCTCGACCGAACGGACATCAACGACGGCCTGCGCTTTTTCCTGCCCGTCACGTCGGACTATCGCACGCTGGAACCCGTGATCCAGCGCGCACTCCACAAACGTGCGGCACGTCCCTTCACCCTGCCTGCGCTCGGTACGGTGCGCGCGCGCTTTTCCAATGTGACCTGCTATGGCGCAACCGGCGGCCGCATCGCCGTGGGCGTGGATATCGCCGCCCGTGTTGAGGGAAAGGACACCCATGGGCGCATCTGGCTGGCGGCGCGGCCCGTCAACGCACCCAATTCCCCGAAGGTGGATTTCGTCGATCCGGTCATCACCGGCGACACCGATGGGGCGGGCGGCGATACCGCGCTCGCCATCGCGCAGGCGCCGGGCTTCTCCAACCTAATCGCCGCAGCGTTGAGTCAGAATTTCGCCAAGGATATCGCGGAGCTCAAGGGCAAGATTGCCCGCGCCATCGCCGACAAACAGATCGGCGATTTCGTTATCCGCGCAAGGGCCGACCGCTATGAGATCGGCCAGATCCACGCCTATGGCCAGGGACTGCACCTGCCGGTCCGCGCGACCGGCAAGGCACAAATTCGCTACCAGCCGCGCTGACGATTATTGCGGAACCGCGGCGCGCGCGTCCTGCCCATCGCCTTCGGGCGCGGCAATGATGTCGCGGGTGGTGTTGCCCTTGTTCACGACCTGCGTATCGGGGTCGCCCGCCTGCGAGCGGATACCGGCGGCGGCATCGGCACGCCCGGCTTGGGTCAGCGTACCGCTCTCCGCGGCGCTGCGCTGGGCGGGACCACCGAACATCGCCTGCATCGCTTCCTGGCTGGCATCCACTGACGCAGCAGCCGGCGTGCCGGGCGCGGGCGGGACCAGCGCGAAATCGGGCGGCACGACCAGCGGCGCCTGACGCGATACGGCGAATTCATCGGGACGGTCGCGCCCCGCTAGGCCACGGCCGCCGCCGCAGGCCGACAGGGTTGCAATCAGGCCGGCAGCGAGGATCAGTTTACGCTTCACTTCAAAGTCTCCGTCTTTGCGCCCTTGTCGCGCAGCAGCAGCGCCCGCGCAAGCAGGATCAGCACGCCAATGGTGATGGCGGCATCCGCCAGATTGAAAATCAGGAAGGGCCGCCATTCGCCGAAATGCAGATCGGCATAATCGACGACATAGCCCAGCCGCACGCGATCGACGATATTGCCGATCGCCCCGCCCAGCACCAGGCCCAGCGCCGCAACGTCCTGCCGCGCCTTTTCCCGCCACATCCACACCGCGACGAAGGTGGCGATCAGAAAGGTCATGCCCACCAGCGCCCACCGCATCGCGTCGGTATCCGCGTGGAAAAAGCCCATCGACACGCCCCTATTCTCCAGCCAGCGCAGGCGGAATATCGGCAGCAGGTCTATCCCCTCATCCGCCCGGCTTTGCAGCGCCAGCGGATAGGTCACGATATATTTGATCAGCTGGTCGAGCGCGAGCGTCACGATCGCCACCGTCAGGCCCAGCGGGCGGTGATTGACGCCGCTCATGCTCCCAGCACCGTCGCGCAACGGTCGCACAGCGCGCCGTCCTGCGTCACTTCGGGCAGCTTGCGCCAGCATCGCCCGCATTTATGCCATTCGCTCGGCCGCACGATGATGCCGTCGCCCTCGCCCATGGTCACGCGCGCGACGATCGCCACTTCAGCGAAATCGACATCGCCCACCGGCAGCAATTCGCCCATGCTCACGTCGGCGTCCAGGCTGGACCGGACGATCTTGTCCCGCCGCAGCGGCTCGATTGCCTCGTTCACCTGTTCGCGCTGGTCGCGAAGCTCAGCCCATTTGTCCGCCAGATCGCCGTCGATCCAGCGCGCATCGACCTCGGGCCATTCCAGGAAATGGACGCTGTCGTCGGCACTTGGGAAGCGGCTCTGCCATACTTCCTCGGCCGTGAAGGGGATGATCGGCGCGACATAGCGGACCAGCGCGTGGAACAGCGTGTCGAGCAGGGTGCGATAGGCGCGGCGCTTGGGGTCCGACTTCGCATCGCAATAGAGGCAATCCTTGCGGATATCGAAGAAGAAGGCAGAAAGGTCACTATTGGCGAAATCGAAGATCGCCCGGCTGTAGCGGCTGAATTCCAGCCAGTTCTCGCTGCCCTTGCTCTTGTCCACCACCGCGCGCAGTTCCGCGTCCAACGCCGCCAGCCGATGGAGCATATACCGCTCCAACTCCGGCATTTCGGCATAGCTGACCGCTTCCGTCTCTTCATCATAATCGGACAGAGCGCCCAGCATGTAGCGGAACGTATTGCGCAATTTGCGATAGGCGTCCGACGCGCCAGCCAGCACTTCCTTGCCGATGCGCACGTCATCGAAATAGTCGGTGCTCGCGACCCAGACGCGCAAAATGTCCGCGCCGCTCTCGCTCATGATCTTGAGCGGATCTACGACATTACCAAGGCTCTTGGACATTTTCTTGCCCGTGCCGTCGAGCGCGAAGCCGTGGGTCAGTACCGCCTTGTAGGGCGCCCGGCCCCGCGTGCCGCAGCTTTCCAGCAGCGACGACTGGAACCAGCCGCGATGCTGGTCCGACCCCTCGATATAGAGGTCCGCGCGCGCGCCCTCGCCATAGCGGCCCTCGACCACAAAACTGTGCGTCGATCCGCTGTCGAACCAGACGTCCAGAATGTCGTTCACGACCTCATAGTCGGCCAGATCATAGTCGGGGCCAAGCAGCGCCTGATGATCCGCGCCGAACCACGCATCCGCGCCGCCAGCCTTGAAGGCTTCGACAATGCGGGCATTGACCGCTGGATCAACCAGATAGTCCCCACTCTTGCGATGCACATAGAGCGCGATCGGCACGCCCCAGGCGCGCTGGCGGGAGATCACCCAGTCGGGGCGGCCCTCCACCATCGACCGGATACGGTTGGTCGATCGCTCCGGCACCCAGCGGGTATGCGCGATCGCGTCGAGCGCGATTTCGCGTAGGGTTGCGCCGTTCGACGAGTTCTCGACGGACGCTTCTCGGCTTCGCTCGACGCTGTTCGAACCAAACGGAGTATTATGGACCTCGCTCCCACCGCCGTTCGGTTCGAGCTTGTCGAGAACGCCGCGCTTACCCTGCGGCTGGTCCATAGGAATGAACCATTGCGGGGTGCAGCGATAGATGATCTTCGCCTTCGACCGCCAGCTGTGCGGGTAGCTGTGCCGGAAATCGTCCGACGCCGCGAGCAGCCCCCCGGCTTGCGCCAAGTCGGTGCAAATCGGCCCGTCCTTGCTCACGAACTTGGGGTTGATGACGCTCCCCTGCCCGCCGAGCCATGCCCAGTCGGCGCGATATTTCCCGTCGCCCTCGACCGCAAAAACGGGGTTGATCCCGTGCGCCTTGCACAGCGCAAAGTCGTCCTCGCCATGGTCCGGCGACATATGAACCAGACCCGTGCCGGCGTCGGTGGTAACGAAATCGCCGGGCAGGAACGGACGCGGCTTGGCGAAGAAGCCGCCGAGATGGTGCATCGGGTGGCGGGCCACGGCACCGACGAGGTCGGAGCCTTTGACGGTCCCTTTCACATGGAATGTTCGATCTAACCGTTCCTCAAACGCAGGAATTAGGGCCGTCGCTATGAGATAAAGTCCTCGTTCTTTAATGACCGGCATTGGCTGGCCGGGTTGGACGTAGCCAGCCTCGCCCTCGAACAAGAGGCCAACAGAATACTCAACCTCCGGCCCATAGGCCAAAGCCTGGTTCACGGGGATCGTCCAGGGCGTCGTCGTCCAGATCACCGCATGCGCGCCAACCAGTTCCGGCGCATTGGGCGCTTCCACAATCTCGAACGCCACGTCGATCTGCGTCGACGTCACATCCTCATATTCGACCTCCGCCTCGGCCAGCGCGGTCTTTTCGACCGGGGACCACATGACGGGCTTCGCGCCGCGATAGAGTTGGCCGCTCTCCGCGAACTTGAGCAACTCGCCCACGATGGTGGCCTCGGCGTCGAACTTCATGGTGAGGTAGGGGTCTTCCCAATCGCCCATGATGCCCAGCCGCTTGAACTGCTCGCGCTGCACGCCGACCCATTTGTCGGCATAGGCGCGGCACTGGGCGCGGAACTCGGCGGCGGGCACCTCGTCCTTGTTCAGCTTCTTCTTGCGATATTCCTCCTCGATCTTCCATTCGATGGGAAGACCGTGGCAGTCCCAGCCGGGCACATAGGGCGCATCCTTGCCCAGCAGGGATTGCGAGCGAACGATGATGTCCTTCAGCACCTTGTTCATCGCATGGCCCATATGGATGTCGCCATTGGCGTAGGGCGGGCCGTCATGCAGGATGAAGCGTTCGCGCCCCGCGCGCTTCTCGCGCAGCTTGCCATAGAGGTCCATCGCCTCCCACCGCGCGGCAATCGCCGGCTCTTTCGCGCTCAGGCCCGCCTTCATCGGAAAGTCGGTCTGGGGCAGGAAGACGGTGGACTTATAGTCTTCGGTTTTCTGGGCAGGCTGGTCGGTCATGGGCGCGCTTATTCTGGCCCGTTCGGTTCGAGCAGCTTCGAGCGAAGCCGAGAAGCGTTCGTCGAGAATAGGTCTCGACACGCTCGAACCGAACGGAGGTTGAGCAAATCAGGGCCGTGCCCTACGCGAGCATGGGCGTTCCCGCAAGGATTTGCCGCGCATCGGCGCAGTCCTGGGCAATGCCGGCGGTCAGCGCGTCCAGCCCGTCATATTTGCGCTCGCCATGCAGATAGCGGATCAACTGCACCTCCACCTCCTGCGCATACAGGCTTTCGGCAAAGTCGAAGAAATGCGGCTCCAGCAACTCCTTGGGCGGATCGAAACTGGGGCGGATGCCCAAATTCGCCGCGCCGTTAAGCACTCGCCCATCGGGCAGGATGCCGCGCACCGCATAAATGCCATAGGCCGGCCGCAGATATGGCCCCATATCGATATTGGCGGTGGGAAAGCCGATCGTGCGGCCCAGCTTGTCGCCATGCTGCACCACGCCCCGGATCGCGAAGGGGCGCGTCAGCAGCCGGCACGCCGTCTCGCAGTCGCCCGCGCGCAGCGCCTCACGCACGCGGGTGGAGGAAATGATGCCCTGCGCATCGCTGACCGGCCCCACCGCTTGCGCCGACAGTCCCAGCGCCGCGAAGCTGTCGACCGTGCCGCTGCGCGCGCGGCCGAAGGTGAAATCCTCGCCCGTCACGACGGCCGCGACGCCCATATCCTCGATCAGCACGCGGACATAATCCGCCGGCTCCAGCGCCGCGAGCGCCGGCGTGAAATCGAACACCATCATCGCGTCCGCCCCCGCACGGGCGAATAATGCCTCCTGCTGATCCAGCGTGGTCAGACGAAAGCTGGGCGTATCGGGCCGGAACAGCCGCATGGGATGCGGATCGAAAGTCGCGACGATCGCCGGCCGTCCCTCGGCCTTCGCGCGCGCGATCGCGCGTCCGACCACCGCCTGATGCCCGGCATGAAAGCCATCGAAATTGCCGAGCGCCATGACGCTCCCGCGCAAATGCGGCGGGACCGGGGCGCTGCTGGAAAGCCGCTCCATGCGCCGCGCTATAGGGACAGGACGAAAAACTGGCAATGGAGGCGGATTACCCACCCATTCGCCCCCGCCATCAGTGCGCGCGCCGCTCGAACGTCACGAAGCTGTAGGCGGGGCGGCCATCCACAGCGGCGTGATCGGCCCGCGCCGTTTCGCGCCAATCCGCCGCATCGGGATAGGCGATGCTCGTGTCGCCGTCCGCGTCCAGATGCACTTCGGTCAGTTCGATCCGGTCCGCGATTGGCAGGACCTGGCGATATATCTCCGCGCCGCCAATGACCATCAGGCTCGCCGCCTGCGCCAGTGCGATCGCCCCATCCACATCATGGGCTACCTCCGCTCCCTCGGCCCGCCACGTTCGGTCGCGGGTCAGCACGATATGACGGCGGCCCGGCAGCAATCCGGGCAGGCTGTCGAACGTCTTGCGCCCCATCAGCATCGGGTGGCCCGCCGTGATCGCCTTGAAATGCTTCAAATCCGCCGGCAACCGCCAGGGCAGGTCGCCGTCCCGGCCAATCACGCCGTTGTCGGCACGGGCGAGGACAAGGATGATCTTGCTCACAGCGCCAGCCGCGTCACATGCCCCATCTTGCGGCCAGGGCGCGCCTCATGCTTGCCATAAAGATGCAGATGGTTGGCCGGATCGCGTAGAATATCAGCCCACGCCGCCACATCGTCACCGATCAGGTTGCGCATCTCGACACGCGGCGCGGCCAGACCCGTTTCGCCCAGCGGCAGGCCGCAAATGGCGCGCACATGATTTTCAAACTGGCTCGTCACCGCGCCTTCGATGGTCCAGTGGCCGCTATTGTGGACGCGCGGGGCCATTTCGTTGAAGACCGGCCCGTCGGCGCTGGCGAAAAATTCCAGCGTCAGCACGCCGACATAGTCCAGCGCATCGGCCACCTGCTTGGCCAGCGCCCGTGCCTGTTCGACCTGCCCCTCGATCAGCGGCCCGGCCGGCGCAGTCGATGTCGACAATATGCCATCGACATGAACATTGGCCGGCGAATCCCAGAATCGCACTGCGCCGTCCGCGCCGCGCACCAAAATCACCGAAAATTCCTCGGCAAAGGTCACGAACCCTTCCAGGATCGCGCTCTGCCGGCCGATCGCGTTCCACGCGCCCACCGCATCGCCCGGCTCGGCCAGGCGCGCCTGCCCCTTGCCGTCATAGCCCATGCGATTGGTCTTCAGGATCGCGCGGCTGCCGATCGTCTCGACCGCCGATTCCAGATCGTCCAGGCTTTCCACGGGCGCGAAGGGCGCGGTCAGCCCGCCAAGGTCGCAGACGAACCGCTTTTCCGCCAGCCGGTCCTGCGCCACGCGCAGCGCCTGCGCGCCCGGTCGCACCAGCCCATGCCGCGCCAGCGTGTCGACGGCGGACGGGTCGATATTCTCGAACTCATAGGTGACGACATCGACGCTGTCGGCGAAGGCGGACAGGGCGGCGGCATCCTCATAGGCGCCGTGCGTCCAGTTGGGCGATACGTCGGCGGCCGGCCCGCTATCTTCGGGCGCGAAAATATGGGTGCGATAGCCCAGCTGCGCCGCAGCGACGGCGATCATCCGGCCCAGCTGGCCGCCGCCAAGGATGCCGATGGTGGAACCGGGCGGGATGATCGTCATGGCGGTCCTGTTCTGATTCGTGTCAGTCTTCGACGGTATCGGCGACGGATTGCGTCTGCCGCGCGCGCCAATCGTCCAGCCGCTGCGCCAGCGCAGCGTCGCCCGTCGCCAGGATCGCCGCCGCCAGCAGGCCCGCATTGATCGCGCCGGGCTTGCCGATCGCCAGCGTGCCCACCGGAATGCCGCCGGGCATCTGGACGATCGACAGCAGCGAGTCCATGCCTTTGAGCGCCTTGGATTCGACCGGCACGCCCAACACCGGCAGGCGTGTCATCGCCGCGGCCATGCCCGGCAGATGCGCCGCCCCGCCCGCGCCCGCGATGATGACCTTCAGCCCCCGCGCCGCCGCGCCGCTGGCATAATCATACAGCCGCTGCGGCGTGCGGTGCGCCGACACCACCTTGCATTCATGCGCGACGCCCAGCGCCTCCAGCGTCTCGGCCGCATGCCGCATCGTGTCCCAATCGGAACGGGACCCCATGATGATGCCGACGTCGATAGCGCTCATGACCGTGCTGACTTCCCCTGATGGCGCGGAAAGCAAAGCCCCTTAGCGGCCGTACCGTCAGGGGGCAATGCGCTTTGCAGGCCGCGCGGATCAGCGCTCCGACAGATAATAGCGGTCGGTGGCGGTCAGGTCGTCTGCCAGCTCATAGACGATCGGCTGCCCGGTCGGGATTTCCAGGCCCGTAATCTCGTCGTCGGAAATGCCCGACAGATGCTTGACCAGCGCCCGCAGCGAATTGCCATGGGCGGAAATCAGCACCCGCTTGCCGGCTTTCAGGTCCGGCGCGATCACCGATTCCCAATAGGGCAGGACGCGCGCGATCGTGTCCTTCAAGGATTCGGTCGACGGAATCGCGATGCCCGCGTAGCGGCGGTCGCCCGACAGGTCGAACGCGCTGCCCGCTTCCATCACCGGGGGCGGAATATCGAAGCTGCGGCGCCAGATCTTCACCTGCTCATCGCCATGCTTCTCCGCCGTCTCCGCCTTGTTAAGGCCGGTCAGACCGCCATAATGGCGTTCATTGAGCCGCCAGTCCTTCTCGACCGGCAGCCACAGTCGCCCCATTTCCTCCAGCGCCAGGTTCAGCGTCTTGATCGCGCGGGTCTGGAGCGAGGTGTAGCACTGGTCAAAGTCCAGCCCCTTTTCCGCCATCAACCTTCCGGCCGCGCGCGCTTCCTCAACCCCCTTTTCGGTCACGTCCACGTCCCACCAGCCAGTGAAGCGGTTTTCCAGGTTCCAGGCGGACTGACCATGGCGGATAAGGACGAGGGTGGGCATGGGACGCATCTCCTGCACGACAGCGGCGAATGATGCGCCTTCCCATAACGGGCAAAATCGTGCGCGCAAGCTTGTCGCGGGCGACACATGCCCCACATTGCAGCGCAAGCGTTGATGCGATAGCGCCAGAAGCACAGATCGCGGGTTTAGACATGAGGAGCAGCCGACTTGGCATTTGTGAAGGGCGCATGGCGCATAGTGGTCGCGATCAAGGACGGTCTCGTCCTCCTGTTCCTGCTGCTCTTCTTCGGCGCGCTCTATACCGCCCTGTCCTATTCGCCCAAGCCGGCAAAGTCGGTGAACACCGGCGCGCTGCTGCTGGAACTTAACGGCACGGTCGTTGAACAGCCCGCCGAAATCAGCCCGACCGCGCTGTTGAGCGGCGGCGCGCCTGAGGCCAGGGAATATCGCCTGTCCGACATCGTCACCGCGCTGGAAGCGGCCAAAGGCGATGCGAAGGTCAAGGCGGTGGTCCTCAACCTCGACGGGTTTCTGGGCGGCGGTCAGGTCGCGCTCGGCCGTATCGGCGCGGCGCTCGATGCTGTGCGCGCGGCGAAGAAGCCTGTGCTCGCCTACGCTACGCTTTACAGCGACGACAGCTATCAACTCGCCGCCCATGCCAGCGAAGTGTGGACCGATCCGCTCGGCGGCGTGGCGATCATGGGCCGGGGTGGCTCCAACCTCTATTATAAGGGGCTGATCGACAAGCTGGGGGTCAACACCCATGTCTATCGCGTCGGCACGTACAAGAGCTTCGTCGAACCCTTCATCCGTACCGAACAATCGCCCGAAGCGCGCCAGGCCAATCAGGCGCTGGCCGAGGCGCTGTGGCAGCAATGGCAGGATGATGTAGCCAAGGCGCGCCCCCGCGCGAGGATCGCGGCCTATGCCGGCGATCCCGCCGCTGCCGCCCGTGCCGCCAATGGCGATATTGCCAAGGCCGCGCTCTCCGCTGGCCTGGTGGACAAGCTGGGCGACGCCACCACTTTTGCCGATCATGTCGCGGACATTGCCGGGGATTCGGCGGCCGGTGATGCCACCGGCTTTGCGGCCATCGACCTGCGCTCCTATGTGAAGGCCCGCGCACCCGCTAATAACGGGCAGATCGGCGTGCTGACGGTTGCGGGGGACATCGTCGATGGCGAAGCCGGCCCCGGCACCGCTGCGGGCGACACGATTTCCGACCTGCTGCTGAGCGCGCTCGATAAGGGCAATCTCAAGGCACTGGTCGTCCGCGTCGATTCGCCGGGCGGGTCGGTCATGGCGTCGGAAAAGATCCGCAGCGCCATCATGCAGGCGAAGGAGGATGGCCTGCCCGTCGTCGTGTCGATGGCCAATGTCGCGGCCAGCGGCGGCTATTGGGTCTCCACGCCTGGCGATGTCATCTTTGCCGAACCCGACACCATCACCGGATCGATCGGCGTCTTTGGCATATTGCCCAGCTTTGAAGGGACGCTGGCGAAAATGGGCATCACCACGGATGGCGTGCGCACCACGCCCCTGTCGGGTCAGCCCGACTTGGCCGGCGGCACCACGCCCGAATTCGACCAGATCATGCAATTGGGCGTTGAGGATATCTATCGCCGCTTCGTCGGCCTTGTCGCTCAATCGCGCAAAAAGAAGCCGGAACAGATCGACCGCATCGCGCAGGGTCGCGTCTGGGACGGCGGCACCGCGCGCCAGCTTGGCCTTGTCGATCGGTTCGGCGGGCTGGAGGATGCGATTGCCGAAGCGGCTCGCCGCGCAAAGATCGATCCGGCAAAGGCACGCGCCTTCCGCATCGAAAAGCAGCCCGACAAATGGGCCGAATGGTTGCAGGAATTCGCTGAACGGGAAAGCGACGACGCCACCGCCCCGCGCGACATGCTGGCGCGTCAGGCCTGGCTCCAGCGCGGCTGGGCGTTGCAGGCGGTCAGCGACGTGCGCGGGCTCGTGTCGGGCGCGGGGGTGCGCGCGGACTGCCTGGAATGTCGCGGCTATGGCGCGCCCCGTCCGCGCCAGGCGGCGGACGACCATGGCATGATGGCGATGCTGGCGACGCTCTGGCGCTGATGGCCGTGGTAGGGCGCGTCTCCGCCCTGCACTTGCCATTACCGAATTCTTCAGCAATTTCGGCCAAAAGCCGCTAATCATTGCCGTTGAACAGGGGATTTGCCGCTCCATGCCCGTCGATACCAAGCAAAAGGTTTCCGTTATCGGCCTTGGCTATATCGGCCTGCCGACCGCAGCGCTGATCGCGCGCGGCGGGTGCCAGGTGGTGGGCATCGACGTCTCGCCCCATGTCGTGGAAACCGTCAATTCCGGCCGCGTCCATATCGAGGAAGTCGATCTTGACGGGCTGGTGCAGGGCGTCGTCGCACGCGGCAATCTGCGCGCCAGCCTGACGGTGGAGGAAAGCGACGTCTTCATCATCGCCGTGCCGACCCCGGTGGCAGAGGATCGCGCACCTGACATTTCCTATGTGCTCAAGGCCGCCCGCACGGTCGCCCCGGTGCTCAAGGCCGGCGATACGGTGATCCTCGAATCCACCTCGCCCGTCGGCACGACCGAAGCGATGCGCGACATTTTCGCGCAGCTGCGTCCCGACCTCAAAATGCCGGGCATGGGCGCGCAGGGCGACGTCGCCATCGCCTATTGTCCCGAACGCGTGCTGCCCGGCCGCATCCTGGTGGAGCTGATCGACAATGATCGCTGCATCGGCGGCATCACGCCGCGCTGCGCCCGCAAGGCGCTGGGCTTCTACCGCCAGTTCGTGCGCGGCGCCTGCATCACGACGACCGCCCGCGCGGCCGAAATGGTCAAGCTGGTCGAGAACAGCTTTCGGGACGTCAACATCGCCTTCGCCAATGAATTGTCCGTCATTGCCGACAATATGGACATCGACGTGTGGGAGGTGATCCGCCTCGCCAACCGGCATCCGCGCGTCAATATCCTCAATCCCGGCCCGGGCGTCGGTGGTCACTGCATCGCGGTCGATCCGTGGTTCATCGTCCATGGCGACCCGGAAAATGCCCGCATCATCCGCACCGCACGCGAAGTAAATGACGGCAAGACCGATCATGTCGTAGCGAAGGCATCCGACCTGATCGACGATTTCGCTGGCGAGGACATCGCCTGCCTCGGCCTCGCCTTCAAGGCGAACATCGACGATTTCCGCGAAAGCCCGGCCGTGAAGGTCGCCGCGCGACTCGCCCGCCGCTATGGCCGCCGCATCAAGCTGGTCGAACCCTATGCCCGGGAACTGCCGATGGACTTCGCCGGCACGGGTGCAGAACTTATCGATCTCGATACGGCTCTGGAACAATGTGGCGTGTTCGTCATTCTGGTCGATCATGACATGTTCAAATCCGTCCCCGTCGACGAACGCGCCGACAAGGCTGTCTATGATACGCGGGGAATCTGGCCCGATCAGCCCCGCCGAGCGGCAGCGTCGACATCGGGGCGCATTGCGGTCTGACGGGGGCCGCCACGGCGCAGCCCGTCTCGCACGCGGTTGCCATTGCCCCGCCCCGCCGCTAACCCCCGCAAGGCACGATGTTTTTTTTGCGCGTGCGAAAGCAACGGCCGATGGGGGACATGAGGCATGATGCGACAGCCTGCGCCGCGCGCGATCATGGCCGCCTTGTTGCTGGGCAGCGTCGCGGCCTGCGCCACCGTCGAGGATGCGCCGCGCGGGGATCAGGCTTATGCGGTCATTCCTCCGCCGCCTGCCGTCGGCATGGACTATCGCCTCTCCCCCGACGATGTGCTGCGCATCCGGGTCTATCATGAACCCGACCTGTCGCTGGAAGACGCACAGGTCGATGCGCAGGGCATGGTGCGGATGCCCCTGATTGGCGCGGTTCCGGTCGCGGGCCTGTCCGCCAGCGAAGCCGCCGACGTCATCGCCGGGCGTCTGGGCGAACGCTATCTCGTCTCGCCGCAGGTCAGCCTGTTCGTCAAGAAGGCGGTGGGCCGTCGCATTACGCTGGACGGCGAAATTCGCGAACCCGGCCTCTATCCGATTGATGGCCGCCTGACCCTGTCGCAGGCGCTTGCCCTAGGCAAAGGTCCGACCCGCCTGGCCGACACGCGCCAGGTCGTGGTGATCCGCCGGCTCGATGGTCAGCGGCAGGCGGCGATGTTCGACCTGGGCGCTATCCGAAAGGGCGAAGCGGCCGACCCTGAAATCCTGCCGGGCGATCAGGTGATCGTCGGCCTGTCGCGCGCCAAGGCGATCCTTGGCGGCGCGCTCATTGCCGCGCCTGCGCTTGCCGCCGGCTTCATCGCGCTGGACGGAGACTGACCATGGCCGCCACCACGCCCCCTCTGCACGATCGCCCGGAACGCCTTGGCCTAGGCGCGCGGCTGACGCGCGGTCTGCGGGACTATGGGCTGCTGCTGCGCCGCCACCGGGTGATCCTGTTCGTCACCATGGCGCTCTGCCTGCTCGTGGCGCTGCTCTATATTCTCTTGTCCACCCCCGATTATCGCGCCACCGCCTCGGTCGAGGTGCAGGATGTGCCCGCAGGCGCGGCCGGCTCCGGCGTGCCACCGCGCCCCAGCACCGACGGCATCGAAACAGTGATGCAGACGCAGCTGGAAGTGCTGCGCAGCCGCGCCCTGGCGCAGGATGTCGCGCGCAGCCTTTCGCTGGTGGGCACCCCCACCTTCTTCCAGGGCATGGGCGTCAGCCGCCCGAAAGCCGGAGCCGGCGGCCAGAGCCAGCGCCAGGCCGAGCAGGAGCGCGTCATTGCCCTGCTGCGCGATCATCTGGAGGTCGAGCTGCCGGGCAAGTCGCGGGTCATCCGCATCCATTTCGTCAGCGCCGATCCGGCGCTCTCGGCGAGGATCGCCAACGGCTATGCCGACAGCCTGATCCGCTCGGACCTGAAACGCGGCTTCCAATCGGGTGTTCAGGCGCGGCGCTTCCTGCTGGGTGAGCTGGACGGCGCGCGGCGCGATCTGGAACGGGCGGAGCGCGAACTGGCGGTCTATGCCGCGCGCAACGGCGCACCGATCCCGCCTGGCGCGGACATGGACAGCGCATCCTCTGCAAATAGCCCCGCCGGACCATCGGGATCGGAAATCGACAGCCGGCTGGCGCAGTTGAACAGCCTGCGCGCCCAGGCGCTGGCCGATCGGATCGCGGCGCAGAAACGGTGGGAAAGCGCCCGCGCCGCCTCCACCGAAACCCTCCCCGAAGTGCTCGGCAACGGCGCGATGCAGGACTTGATGGCGCAACGAGCGCAGGCGCGGGCCGAACTGGTCGAGGAACGGCAATTCCGCAAGGACGCGCATCCGCAAATGCGCGAAACGCGCGCCCGGCTCGCCGCACTCGACGATCAGGCGCAGCAGATGGCTAATCGCATCCGCGCCTCGCTGCGACAGGACTATGACATCGCCCGGCGCGGCGAAAAGCAGATTGCCGACGAGATCGCCGATGTCGAACAGGATGCGCAGGCCGCGCGTGGCCGCAGCGTCCAGATGGGCATGTACGAACGCTCGGTCGAAACCTATCGCATGCTGCACGACAGCCTGCTCCAGCGCTATCGCGACATGGCCTCGCAAGCCGGCTTTCAGGCGGGCCGCATCCAGCCCCTTGACCGCGCGTCCCCGCCCGACAGCCCCTTTTCACCCAAAGTCGGGGAAACAATGCTGTTCGCCGCGCTCGGCGGGTTGGCGCTCGGCCTGCTGCTGGTGGGCGCGCGTCACGCCTTTGACGATGCGGTGACGTCGGCCGAAACGCTGGCGGAGCGGGTCGATCTGCCGCTGCTGGGCGCCGTGCCGGTCACGGGCGACAATCCCCAGCCGTCCGAAGTCTTCGCTCCCATCGCCCGCTCGCTGCTACTTGCCTCCACCGGGGGCCTGCCGCGCTCCATCCTCGTCACCAGCGCGCAGGAAGGGGAAGGCAAGTCGCTCACCCTCAACGCCCTCGCACGCGCGCTCGCCGCCCTCGACAAGACGGTGCTGGTGCTCGACGGCGACATGCGCCGTCCGGTCCAGCACGCCCTCTTCCGCGTCGCGCCCGGCAAGGGGATCAGCGAAGTGCTGACGGGTCAGGCAAACGCGGTCGACGCCGTCATCGCGACGGGCGTACCCGGCGTTTCGCTGCTGCCCTGCGGCGCGGTGCCACCCAACCCCACCGAGTTGCTGGCCACCCCCGCGCTCGACGATCTGCTGGCATCGGTGCGCGATCATTATGATACGATCCTGATCGACGCGCCGCCGATCCTGGGCCTCGGCGACACGCCGCTGCTCGCCACGCGTACGCAGGCGACCTTGATGGTCGTCGAATGGGGCCGCAACCATCATGGCGGGCTGCGCACGGCGGTCGATCGCCTCCGCCGCGCCGGCGGCGTCATCATCGGCGCGATCCTGACCAAGCAGCAGGGCCGCGCCTTCGACTATGATTATCATCGCGGCGACTAGGTCCGCGTCCCTTCGTCCCCCGACTCATAATGGCTTGCCTCGCGCGCGCGCCGGGCCTAGGGGGTGCCGCATTATTGCCGCCGCCCGCCGCGCGGCCCAGGTTGATCCCAAGGAGCAGCACGCCATGAAAGCCCGCATCTTCGTCACCCTCAAGGGCGGTGTCCTCGATCCCCAGGGCAAGGCGATCCATCACGCGCTCGAAGGCCTCGGCTTTGGCGGCGTCAATGATGTGCGCGCCGGCAAGCTCATTGAGCTCGATCTGGCCGATGGCACCAGCGACGACGATATCGATGCCATGTGCCGCAAGCTGCTCGCCAACACGGTGATCGAAAATTATCGCATCGAAAAGGTGGCCTGAGCCATGAAAAGCGCCGTCATCGTCTTTCCCGGCAGCAATTGCGACCGCGACCTGGCGGTGGCGTTCGAAGCGGCCACCGGGGTCAAGCCCGCTATGATCTGGCACCGGGACACGGATCTGCCAGCCGACATCGACCTGATCGGCGTGCCCGGCGGCTTTTCCTATGGCGATTATCTGCGGTCCGGCGCCATGGCCGCGCGTTCGCCCGTCATGCAGGCGGTTGCGCAGGCGGCATCGCGCGGGGCCTTCGTGCTGGGCGTCTGCAACGGCTTTCAGGTGCTGACCGAAAGCGGCCTGCTGCCCGGCGCGCTGCTGCGCAATGCAGGCGGTCATTTCGTCTGCCGCGACGTGCCGCTGACCGTCGAAAATGCACAAAGCGCCTTCACCAGCCGCTATGCCGCCGGTGAAACCATCCGCTATCCCGTCGCCCATCATGACGGCAATTATTTCGCCGATGACGCCACGCTCGACCGGCTGGAGGGCGAAGGCCGCATCGCGCTGCGCTATGCCGAAAATATCAACGGGTCGGCCCGCAACATCGCTGGCATCCTCAACGATACGGGCAATGTGCTGGGCATGATGCCGCACCCCGAACGCGTCATCGAGCCCGCCCATGGCTCGACCGATGGCAAGCGCCTATTCGACGGCCTGGTCGAAGGACTGCTGGCCCGCGCCTGAGGTGCATTTCGCGACCGGGCATCAACCCGGCCGCCACATCACGCCCCGCTGATCACGGCCGCGATCCGCTCGGCCGCCCCGCCGTCGCCGAACGGGTTATGTGCCCGCGCCATCGCCTGATAGGCCGCGTCATCGTCCAGCAGCGCCAGCACCTCGTGCACGATCCGCTCGCGATCCGCACCCACCAACAGCGCCGTGCCCGCGTCCACGCCCTCGGGCCGCTCGGTCGTTTCGCGCATGACCAGCACCGGCTTGCCGAGCGACGGCGCTTCCTCCTGCACCCCGCCGCTGTCGGTCAGCACCAGATGGCTTATGTCCAGCAACCGCACGAAATGCGGATAATCCAGCGGTTCGATCATCGCGACATTGGGCAGGTCGCCCAGCACGGCATCCATGATCGGGCGGACATTGGGATTGGGATGAACCGGAAAGATCACCGCCACATCCGGCCGCGCGGCGATGTCGGCGATCGCGCGTGCGATCGATTCCATGCCGCCGCCGAAATTCTCGCGCCGGTGCGTCGTCACCGCCACGATCCGCCTGCCCGCAAAGCGCGCCGCCAGATCGTCCAGCCCCCGCGCCATGGCGGGCGTATCACGTACCCGGTCGCGCGTCGCCAGCAAAGCGTCGATCACCGTATTGCCGGTGACGTGGATGGAGGCAGGATCGCGGCTTTCCTTCATCAACGCATCGGCCGCTGCCTGCGTCGGGGCGAAATTCATGTCAGCGATGCAGGCGACCACCCGCCGGTTCACCTCTTCGGGCCAGGGATGGTGAATGTCGCCGCTGCGCAACCCTGCTTCGACATGGGCGACCGGGATTTTGCGATAATAGGCCGCCAGGCTCGCCACCATCGTCGTCAGCGTGTCGCCATGCACCACCACGCGATCGGGCTTTTCCGCATCAAAGGCCCTGCCCAGTTCGACGATCAGCTTCGCCGTCAGCCCGTCCAGCGTCTGGTTGGGCACCATCACGTCCAGGTCGATGTCCGGCACGATCCCGGCAATTTCCAGCACCTGATCCAGCAGCCCGCGATGCTGCGCGGTCACGATCACCCGCGTATCGACCCCCTGTCGCCTTTGCAGCGCATGGACGACCGGGAACATCTTGATCGCTTCGGGCCGCGTCCCGAACACAATGGCCACCTTCACATCTCGCTCCCTCATCATTCCCTGCACCGCCTGTCGCAGAAATTGGTATACAGCCG
Source organism: Sphingomonas sp. SKA58 (assembly GCF_000153545.1). Classification (NCBI taxonomy): domain Bacteria; kingdom Pseudomonadati; phylum Pseudomonadota; class Alphaproteobacteria; order Sphingomonadales; family Sphingomonadaceae; genus Sphingomonas; species Sphingomonas sp. SKA58. The sequence continues at coordinate 1,181,932 of NZ_CH959306.1, read as the reverse complement.
CTGAACATCTTGTGTATTTCCGCGCTGCAATGCAGCAAGCGGCACGCGCGAAAAGCTATGGGACTGTCGCGCCGCATGGGCTTATTCTCAAGGGTGGAGCGGGGAAGATCGCATGAAAATCACGATGATCGGCACGGGTTATGTAGGCCTTGTGTCGGGGGCCTGTTTTGCGGATTTCGGGCATGACGTTGTGTGCGTCGACAAGGATGCGGGCAAGATCGCAGCGATCGAATCCGGCCGCATGCCGATCTTCGAGCCGGGCCTTGACCAGCTTGTGGGCAATAATGCCGCGGCCGGCCGCCTCACCTTCACCACGGATCTTGCCGCCGGGGTCAAGGGCGCGGACGCCATCTTCATCGCGGTCGGCACGCCTTCGCGCCGGGGCGATGGCCATGCCGATCTCTCCTATGTCTATGCTGCGGCGCGGGAAATCGTCGGCGCGCTCGATGGCCCTGCCGTCATCGTCACCAAGTCGACCGTGCCCGTGGGCACCGGTGACGAGGTCGAGCGGATCGCCCGCGAACTGCGCCCGGACCTTGACATCCAGTGCGTCTCCAACCCCGAATTCCTGCGCGAAGGCGCGGCGATCGGCGACTTCAAGCGGCCCGACCGCGTCGTCGTGGGCACCACCGGCTCTGAGCGCGCGATCGCGGTGATGAGCCAGGTCTACCGACCGCTCAACCTCAACCAGGCGCCGCTGATGTTCACCGGCCGCCGCACCGCCGAACTCATCAAATATGCCGCCAACGCCTTCCTCGCGACCAAGATCACCTTCATCAACGAGATGGCGGACCTGTGCGAGGCGGTGGGCGCGGAAGTGCAGGACGTGTCGCGCGGCATCGGCCTCGACAATCGCATCGGCGGCAAGTTCCTGCACGCTGGCCCCGGCTATGGCGGCTCCTGCTTCCCCAAGGATACGCTCGCGCTGGTCAAGACGGGCCAGGATCATGACGCGCCGATCCGCATCGTGGAAACGGTGGTGCAGGTCAACGACCTGCGCAAGCGCGCCATGGGCCGCAAGATCGTCAAGGCCCTGGGCGGCGACGCGCGCGGCAAGAAAGTCGCGCTGCTGGGCCTCACCTTCAAACCCAATACCGACGACATGCGCGACGCCCCCAGCCTCGCCATCGTCCAGGCGTTGGAGGATGCCGGCGCGACCATCGTCGCCTATGATCCCGAAGGCATGGAGGTCGCCGCGCCGATGATGCCATCCGTCACGATGGCGAGCGACGCCTATGAGGCAGCCGACGGCGCCGACGCGCTGGTGCTCGTCACCGAATGGGACATTTTCCGCGCGCTGGACCTGAAACGCATCGCCGCCGCCATGGCCGGCAAGGCGCTCATCGACCTGCGCAACATCTACCCCCTCGCCGAAGCCCAGGACGCCGGCTTCACCCTCACCCGCGTCGGCGCAAGCGGGGCGACGGCCTGATGCGCCTGCCGCAGGATGGGGAGAGGCGCGATCGCTCTCCCCGCCTGCATCACTGGCTGCTGGCGGGGGCTATGCTCTTCGTCATGATGCTCGCGGTGCCGCTGTTCGCCGCCTTCATCTGACGATCAGGCCTTGATCTTCCAGCCGCGCCGCAACAGCGTATAGCACAGCCCGCCGAACAGCAGGTTCAGCCCCAGCAGCACCGCGCTGCCCACCACCACATTGGTGTCGGCCGCCGCGACGAAGCCATAGCGGAAGCCGGAGATGATGTAGAAAAACGGATTGGCATGGCTGACGCCCTGGAAAAAGGCGGGCAGCCGGTCGATCGAATAGAAGGTGCCCGACAGCAGCGCCAGCGGCCCGATCACGAAATTGGTGATCGCAGCGCCATGGTCGAACTTCTCCGCCCAGATGGATGTCAGCACCCCCAGAAACGCGATGAAACTGGTGCCGAGCAAGCCGAACCACAGTACCGCCCACAGATGCGCGGGCGTCACATGCACGCCCGGCCACGCTGCCATCGCCAGCCATAGGGCGCAGCCCACGAACACCGCGCGCGTCACTGAAGACGCCGCCAACGCGAACAGCAATTCGCCCACCGAAATCGGCGGCATCAGATAGTCGACCAGCGTTCCCTGCACCTTGCCGACCATCAACGAAAAGCTGGCATTGGCGAAACAGGCATTGATCATGCCCATGATGATGAGGCCGGGCGCGATGAAATCGGCAAAGGCCACCGCCTCGCCGCGCAGCGAAACCGTCCGTCCGCTTCCCCCCAGCGCAACAATGAAGATGATGAGGAACATCAAGGTCGTGATCGCAGGCGCCCACACCGTCTGCAACTGCACCTTCAGGAACCGGCGCACCTCCTTGCGGTAGAGCGCCCAGGTCCCGGCCCAGTTCACGTTGCGGATCTGCGGCACGCCCGGCTCGGCAAAGGGCGAGTCGGCGACAATTTTGGGCTGGTCGTTCATGGTGGGATCGACTATCGGCTGGTCCGTTGTGCTGCAAGGGTTCAGGTCCAAAGGATTTGAACCTGATGCGCGGGCTTCCCATATGGGGAGTGATCCCAAATCTGTAAGGAGTTTTTCATTGTCCTGGACTGACGAGCGCATCGACCAGCTCAAGGCGATGTGGGAACGCGGCCTGACCGCCAGCCAGATTGCCGAGGAACTGGGCGGCGTCAGCCGCAACGCGGTGATCGGCAAGGCGCATCGCCTCGGCCTGCAATCCCGCCCGTCCCCGGTAAAGGCGAATGAAACGCCCAAGCGCGCCGCCGCGCCTGTCCGCAAGCCTGCACCCGCAGCGCCGGAAGCCGAAACGCCCCGCGCCGCCGCGCCGGTTTCCGCCCCGCCACCGCCGCCACGCCCGGCGGCCGCACCTGCTGCGCCCGCCGCCGCGCCTGCTGCGCCGGCAGCCGATGCCGCATCGGACGCGCCCACGCCCGCGCCGCAGCCGCGCATCATCTCCGTCGGCCCTGGCGGCTTCCTGCGTCAGGGTCCGGGCGATCAGCAGGCGCCGATCCCGCCCGCGCCGCCACGCCGCCTGGTGCCTGCCAAGCCCAGCCCGGAAATCGCCGACAAGACCA
>NZ_CH959306.1:1079459-1178737 GCF_000153545.1 Sphingomonas sp. SKA58 | reverse complement strand
GCCGGTTCCGCCATAGAACCGGCCCCTTTTTTGTTGCTTGAGCTTGCCTCAGAAACGGAAGCTGGTCGTCACCATCACGCTCTGCGTATCAAACTTGTCGCCGCGGTTGATGCTGGTGCCACCCGATGGCGTGATCAGAAACGGGTTGGTCGCGGGCGCGCTGCCGGCACCCACATCGACGCGATAATCATCGACATTGTAGCGGGTCCACAGATAGCGCGCGCCGATCGAGAAATTGTCCGAAACCTTCGCTTCGACACCGCCACCCATGGTCCAGCCCCAGCCGTCCTCGCTGCGGTTGTTCTCGGTGAAGCTGTTGGCGCCGTTGCTGGTGGTGAAATTGTTCTTCACCTTCGCATAGGCCAGACCACCAGTGATATAGGGCATGATGCCGCTTGGCGTCGTATAGCCCAGGCGCGCGCGCAGATTGCCGTTCCAGTCGATCTTGCGGCGCATCGTGTAGAAGGCGGGAGTCGTGGAAAATTCCGTCACCTTGTCGTCGACATAGGCTTTGCCAGCTTCGGCAACCACACCGGCGACGAAGCTGCCGAACTGCATGTCATAACCGACATGGCCCATCCAGGCGATCGCATCCTTGTCGTCATTGCAACCCGATGCAGGCGTGGGGCCGCGCGCGGCGCCGCCGCAGGTGCCTGGCGAAAAGGCGTTGGCGCCGGTCGTCGTTGTCACAACGTCATTATAGTCGCCATCGGCGTCCGTATCGAACCGCAGATGTTCGCCGCCATCGCTCTTCTGCCAATTATAGCCAAACGATCCGCCAACATAGGGACCGGTCCAATCCACCGCTCCGCTGTCCTGCGCCATCGCGGGCACCGACAGGCCGAGCGCCATCACTGCGCCAACCGGCGCCAGCATCTTGATTTTCATGAAATTTATCTCCTCGCCTGGGACAAGTCCCCTGTTCCGCGGTGCAAACGGATCATGATCTCAATTAGTTTCACGGCTCATCGTAACATATTGTTGCTGCGTCGCACCATGCCGTGCCGCTTGCACGCGCCGCCTGCCTGCCTATAGCTTGCTGTCATGTCCGATGACCTGTTTGCCGCCAGCCCCGTCCCGTCCACCGATTATGACGCCTCGACGATCGAGGTTCTGGAAGGGCTGGAGCCGGTCCGCCGCCGGCCGGGCATGTATATTGGCGGCACGGACGAACGCGCGCTGCACCATCTTGCCAGCGAAGTGCTCGACAACAGCATGGACGAAGCGGTCGCCGGCCACGCCACCCGCATCGAAGTGACGCTGGAACCGGGCAACCGGCTCACCATCACCGACAATGGCCGGGGCATCCCGGTAGACCCCCACCCCAAATTCCCGAACCAGTCGGCGCTGGAGGTCATCCTCACCACCCTCCATTCGGGCGGCAAGTTCGAGGGCAAGGCCTATGCCACCTCCGGCGGCCTGCACGGCGTCGGCATCTCGGTCGTCAATGCCCTGTCCACATCCACCGTGGTGGAGGTCGCCCGCAACAAGGAACTGTTCCGCCAGAGCTTCTCCCAGGGATTACCGCAAGGGCCGCTCGAAAAGGTCGGCGGCGCGCCCAACCGGCGCGGCACATCGGTCGCCTTCACCCCCGACACAGCGATCTTCGGCGAACAGAAATTTAAGCCCGCCCGCCTCTACCGCCTCGCCCGGTCCAAGGCCTATCTCTTCGCCGGGGTCGAAATCCGCTGGAAATGCGCGCCCGAACTCATCAGCGACGATACGCCGCCCGAAGCCGTCTTCCAGTTCCCCGGCGGCCTCGCCGATCATCTTAAGGAACAGGTCGGCGACCGCGAATGCGCCACCAGCGTCTTCTTTTCAGGCAATCAGGATTTTCCCGGCGACGCCGGCCGGGTCGAATGGGCCGTCGCCTGGCCGCTCTGGTCGGACGGCAGCTACAGCTGGTATTGCAACACCATCCCCACGCCCGATGGCGGCACCCATGAAGCGGGCCTGCGCGCCGCGCTGGTCAAGGGTATCCGCGCCTTTGGCGATCTGGTCGGCCAGAAAAAGGCGAAGGACATCACCGCCGACGACATCATGACGTCATCGGAAATCATGCTCTCGGTCTTCATCCGCGACCCCCAGTTTCAAAGCCAGACCAAAGACCGCCTCACCAGCCCGGACGCCGCGCGCCTGGTTGAAAACGCCGTGCGCGATCATTTCGACCATTATCTGACCGACCATATGGACAGGGGCAAGGCGCTGCTGGCCTATGTGCTCGACCGCATGGACGAGCGCCTGCGCCGCAAGCAGGAAAAGGAGGTCAAGCGCAAGACCGCGACCAACAGCCGCAAGCTGCGTCTGCCCGGCAAGCTCACCGATTGTTCGAACGACGACCCGGAAGGCGCTGAAATCTTTCTGGTCGAAGGCGACAGCGCCGGTGGTTCGGCGAAACAGGCGCGCGACCGCAAGACGCAGGCGATCCTGCCCCTGCGCGGCAAGATCCTGAACGTTGCGTCGGCCAACACCGCCAAGATTTTCGCCAATCAGGAAATCGGCGACATGATCCTGGCGCTGGGCTGCGGCATTCGCAAGGACTGCAATCCCGACAATCTGCGCTACGAACGCGTCGTCATCATGACCGACGCGGATGTCGACGGCGCGCATATCGCGACGTTGCTGATGACCTTCTTCTTCCAGGAAATGCCTGAACTGGTGCGGCGCGGCCATCTCTACCTTGCCCAGCCGCCGCTCTACCGCCTGACCGCGGGCGGCAAGAGCCTCTATGCCAAGGACGACGCGCATCGCGAGCAATTGCTCGCCAAGGAATTCAAAGGCAAGAAGGTCGATGTCAGCCGCTTCAAGGGACTGGGCGAAATGAACCCGATGCAGCTGCGCGAAACCACCATGGACCCCAAGACGCGCAGCCTCATCCGCATCACCCTGCCCGACGATGTCGAGGACAGGCAGCAGGTGCGCGATCTGGTCGACCGGCTGATGGGCACCAACCCTGCCCACCGCTTCGCCTTCATCCAGGAAAATGCAGCGGCAGTGGACGAAGAAGCCATCGACGCATGACAGCACCAGCCGGCCGTTTCGAGCGCAATCGAGAAACGGGGAACAGGGCTATTCCCGCCATGTGTGCACGTCCATGACCCTGCGCGCCTGGCCCATCCTCCTCGCTTTCGCCACGATGTTCCTGGCGACGCCGGCCTCCGCCGCCCCCTCCCCCGCCTTTCAGACGCGCGCGCAACAACTGCTCCGCATCCTCGCGGCCCCCGGCAACGAAACCGATTTCTTCGCCCCGCTCTTCCTTGACGCCGTGCCGGTGGATCGGTGGCGCGCCACTGCTGCCGATTTGCGCGCCCAGCATGGCAAGCCGGTCGCGCTGGGCGCGGTCCGCACCGAAAGCGCGACCACCGGCCAGGTCGAAATCCGCTACGAGCGCGCGACGGTCGGCTTCACCCTGGTCGTCGCGCCCCAACCGCCCGCCCGCGTCATCGGCCTGCACATCGTCGGCGCCCGCACGAGGGACGACAGCCTCGACAAGGTCATGACCGACCTCGCCGCGCTGCCCGGTCAGAGCGCCATCGCCATCGCCCGGCTGACCAACGCAGGCCCGCAGTTGGTCCGCGCCCGCAACGCCATGGTGCAGATGGCGACCGGCTCCAGCTTCAAACTCTATATCCTCGCCGAACTCGCGCGCGCCACCGCAGCTGGGGAACGCCGCTGGAGCGACGTCATCCCGCTCGGCCCCAAGAGCTTCTCCGGCCGTCTGATGCGCTGGCCTGACGCCGCACCGATGACGCTGCACAGCCTCGCCACCGCGATGATCGCCGAAAGCGACAACAGTGCCGCCGACACGTTGCTCCTGGCGCTTGGCCGCGACAGGGTGGACGCCATGGTCACAGCCAGCGGCCATGCCGATCCGGCCCGCACTTTGCCGCTGCTCACCACCGCCGAAGCCTTCGCGCTCAAAATGCCCGCTGCCGCCGACCTGCGCGCCCGCTATGCCGCCGCCACGCCCGACGCCCGCCGCGTGCTGCTGCGCGACGCTGCCGCTCGCCTGACCGCCGCCAGCGTCGATATCGGCAGCGTCGCGGAAAGCCCGGTGGCGATCGACAGCATCGAATGGTTCGCTTCGCCCACGGACAGCATCGCCCTGCTCGACCGGCTGCGGCGCACCGGTGGGGACGCGCTGCCGATCCTGGCGGTCAATCCCGGCATCGCGCCCGCCGACGCCGCACGCTGGCGTTATCTCGGCTATAAGGGCGGCAGCGAACCGGGCGTCATCGCCATGCACTTCCTCGCCCAGGCACGGGATGGCGACTGGTATGCGCTGAGCGCCAGCTGGAACAATCCGGCCGCACGGGTCGATGAACCCCGCTTCGTCGCGCTGATGACCCGCGCGCTTAACCTTCTGGCGCAGCACGCCCCTGCGCGTTGATCGATCAGCCGGGCAACTCTATTCCCTCTAGAAAGTCGAGAAATGCCCGCACCCGCGCCGCCGTCCGGTCTTCCGCGGCATAAAGGGCGTGAATATCCTCGCCATCGCCGGCAGCATAGTCCGCCAATATCTCGACCAGCCGCCCGTCTTTGAGGTCACGAGCGACGTGAAAATAGCCATGCCGCGCTATGCCGCATCCCGCCACCGCCATCTGCCGCACCACCTCGCCCGAATTGCCGAAATACGCGCCTTCGACAGGTAGCTGCACGATCTTTCGCCCGACGCGGAAGGGCCAGCTATCGACGGACCGGCGGAAGCTGAAGCGCAAGCAATCATGTCCCGCCAGATCATTGGGCGTCGCGGGCGTCCCCCGCCGCGCCAGATAGTCCGGACTGGCCACCAACGCCATACGGCTATGCCCCAGCTTCTTCGCACGCAACCGCGTATCGCGCAGCGGCCCGATGCGGATGGCGATATCCGCCCGCTCCTCGACCAGATCGACGATCGCATCCGACAGCGTCAAATCGATGCGGACGGCCGGATAGCGCGCACGGAAATCAGGCAGCATCGGGATCAGCCACTCAACCCCGAAGGACGGCGAGGCATTGATCCGCAACACGCCGCGCGGCGCGCCCCGTTCCTCGCCCAGCCCCGTCTCCAGTTCCATCATGTCGGTCAGCAGCACCATCATCCGGTCACGATAGGCCATGCCCTCGCGCGTCAGCGCCAGCGCCCGCGTCGTGCGCCGCACCAGCGTCACGCCCAGCCTCTGTTCCAGCCGCGCGATCGACCGGCTGACCGCCGATGGCGTCAGCCGCAACGCCTTGGCGGCATTGGCAAAGCTGCCTTCGGTCGCGACCATCAGGAATGTCTCGATATCGCCCAGTCGGTTATCCATGATTTCAATTCACTTCTGAAGTGATGACATGCGCTCTAATCATTAATCGCGCATGGCCTTACTTCTGTCCAGTTCGTTGTCAGGTTCAAAGGAAATCATCATGGATTTGAAGCTCTTGGGCAAAAGCGCCATCGTCACCGGTTCGACTGCCGGCATCGGTCTCGCCATCGCCAAAAGATTGGCCGACGAAGGGGTGGCCGTCACCATCACCGGCCGTAGCCAGGCTAAGCTGGACGCCGCCGCCGCGCAGGTCGGCGGCACCGTCAACCCCGTCCTTGCCGATCCCGCGACGGCTGATGGCGCCGCCGCCCTGATCGCCGCCGTTCCCTCCACCGATATCCTCGTCAACAATCTCGGCATCTATGAGGCAAAGGATTTTGCCGACATCAGCGACGCGGACTGGCATCACCTCTTCGAAGTCAATGTGGTCAGCGGCGCACGTCTCTCGCGCCACTATTTCCCGCAGATGCTCGCCGCCAATTGGGGCCGCATCCTCTTCATCGCTTCGGAAAGCGGGTTGCTCCCCCCCGCCGAAATGATCCACTATGGCATGACCAAGTCGGCGCAGCTCGCCATCTCGCGCGGCCTTGCCGAACATACGCGCGGCACCGGCGTCACCGTCAACAGCGTGCTGCCCGGCCCCACCCGATCGGAAGGCATCGTCGACTTCATCCGCTCGGTCGTCGATGACAAGGACGCGCCGGAGGCCGATCGCGAAGCGGAGTTCTTCACCCGCATGCGCCCGCTCTCGCTCATCAAGCGGCTGATCGAAGCGGACGAGGTCGCCGCCATGGTGGCCTATCTCGCCAGCCCGCTGGCCGCCGCCACCAATGGCGCGGCGCTTCGCGTCGAAGGTGGCATGATCCCGACCATTGCCTGACGCCCGCAAGCCGCTGACAATCCTGCTGGCGGCAAATGGCCCTGTCGCTCGTTCCCCCTTTTCGCCTAAAGGACAAGAATGAGCGACACGGACAGCCTTTCCCGCATCGACGCCGCGCTGGGCCTGGACGGCTATGCGCGCCTTCCCGCTGCCGCCATGCGTGACCGGCTCGCCATTGCAGACCGCGACTGGGCGGATTTCGCCGCCAGCTGGAACGACCTTGGCCCGGATCGCTTCATGGCCGATGGCGGCCGCTATCGCCGCCGCCGCCACGCCACCTTTGCGCTGCGGGCTGGGGTCTTCACGCGCCGACCGCACCAGCCCCATTGGCAAAGCCGCGACTATAACCCTCTGAATGGCGACGTGCAGCGATGGTTCGATCCTGTCGCCCCGGCCACCATCGCCAATCCTGTCGCCCAGACGATCCTCGCCTTTTGCGCCGATAGCTTCGATCCAGCCGGATCAGGCAACTGGCATGTCGAACTGCACCAGTTCCGGATCGAAGCCAGCATGAGCGAACAGGGTCGCCCCACGCCCGAAGGCATGCATCGCGACGGCGTCGACCGGGTGATGGTGATGCTGATCGAACGGCGCAACCTGCGCGAAGGCGTCACCCGGATCGGCGCCCCGGACGGCACGCCGCTCGGCGAATTCACCCTGACAGATCCCGGCGACACGATGCTGATCGACGATCACCGCATCCTGCACGGCGTCACCGCAATCCACCCGGTCGATCCCGACCAGCCCGCCTGGCGCGACGCGCTGGTCGTAACCTTCGCGTCCGCCGGCTGACGAAACGCTATTTCAGCAGCACCAGCTCTTCCGCCATGCTGGGGTGCAGCGCGACGGTGTCATCGAAATCCTGCTTGGTGAGCCCCGCCTTCACCGCGACCGCTGCCGCCTGCAAAATCTCCGGCGCGTCCGGGCCGATCATGTGCAGCCCCACCACCCGGTCGGTCGTCGCGTCCACGATCATCTTGTAGAGCGCCCGCTCGTCGCGGTTCGCCAGCACATTCTTCATGGGCCGGAAATCCGACGTGTAGATTTTGACCGTGCCCAGCGTGTTGCGCGCTTCCGCCTCGGTCATGCCCACGCCCGCGAGCGGGGGATGGCTGAACACCGCTGAGGGCACGCAGCCATAATCGACCTTGCGCTTGTTACCGCCGAACACCGTATCGGCAAAGGCATGGCCTTCGCGGATCGCGACCGGCGTCAGCTGCAACCGGTCGGTTACGTCGCCCACCGCATAGATGCTCTCGCAGCTCGTCTGGCTATAGTCGTCGACCTTGATCGCGCCCTTCTCGTCCAGCTCAACGCCCGCCGTCTCCAGCCCCAGCTCTTCGGTATGGGGCCGCCGCCCGGTCGCGAACAACACCAGGTCGGCCGCAACCGGATCGCCGCTTTCGAACCGCACGCACAGCGTCCCGTCCTCATTCTTCTCGATCTTCTCCATCTTCGCATTGAAGCGGAAATTGATCCCCTTCATCGTCGAAATCTGGAGCAGCCTGTCGCGCACCGTTTCGTCATAGCCGCGCAGCAAGGTGTTGCCGCGATTGACCATCGTCACATGACTGCCGAACTGGTGGAAGATGCCGGCAAACTCATTGGCGATATAGCCGCCACCCACGATGACGATGCGGCCGGGGCATTCGTCCAGATGGAACACCTCGTTGCTGGTGATACCATGCTCTGCGCCCTCGACCTCCGGGATGATCGGCCAGGCACCGGTCGCGACCAATATGACCTTCGCCGTCACCTCCCGCCCGCTCGCCAGCTTGACACTGTGCGGCCCGGTGATCGTGGCCCGCTCGCCGATCAGCTCGACCTTGTGGTTGTCGAGCGTATTCTTGTAGAGTCCCTCCAGCCGGTCGACATCCGCCAGCACATTGTCGCGCAACGTCGTCCATTCAAAACCGCAATCGGGCACGTTCCAGCCAAAGCGCCGCGCGTCCTTCAGATCCTCGGCAAAATGCGCGCCATAGATCAGCAGCTTCTTGGGCACGCAGCCGCGGATGACGCAGGTGCCCCCGACCCGGAACTCCTCGGCCACCGCGACCCGTGCGCCATGCGCCGCCGCCACCCGCGACGCCCGCACCCCGCCCGATCCCGCGCCAATGACGAAAAGGTCGAAATCATAGTCGCTCATGCCGGTCTCCGCTGATGATGCGCGCGATATGGCGGCTGGCGCGGCGAGTTACAAATGGCAATCGCCGCAAACCATTCCGTTCGGTTCGAGTAGCCTTCGAGCGAAGTCGAGAAGACGTATCGAGAACAGGTTCTCGACAGGCTCGAACCGAACGGGTTTAGGTTACTCTCCCAAAGCCAGATCGATCAGCGCCATGGTCGACGGATCAAATCCGCTCGGCCCATCGGCTTCGATCGACTTGGCGATCTCCTTGCCCAGTTCCACGCCGAACTGGTCGAACGGGTTGATCCCCATCAGCACGGCATTGGCGAAGGTGCGATGCTCGTAGAAGGCGATCAGCGCGCCCAGCGCCTCTGGCGTCACATCCTCCATCAGGATCGTGGTCGACGGCCGCCCGCCGGGATAGGCGCGCGCCGGATCGTCCGGATTCTCCTTGCCCCGCATCAGCGCCGCGCCCTGCGCAAAGCAGTTGACCAGCAGCGCCCGGTGATGCGCCGGGTCCAGCGTATGGCCCTGTTCGATCGAGGCGATGAACTCGACCGGTGCGATGATGGTCCCCTGGTGCAGCAACTGGAACACCGCATGCTGTGCATCGGTGCCCACTCCGCCCCAGGTGATCGGCGCGGTCGGGCCGTCGACCGGCGTGCCATCGCGCTTCACGCTCTTGCCGTTGCTCTCCATCTCCAGCTGCTGAAGATAGGATGGCAGCAGCTTCAGCCGCTCGTCATAGGCGAACAGCGCGCGGGTCTGGCATCCCATCACCCGCGCATAATATTGGTCGGCGAAGGCCGCGATCAGCGGCGCATTCTGGCGCGGGTCGGATAGGCGGAAATGCCGGTCCATCGCCGCCGCGCCCTCCAGCAGGCTCTCGAACGCGTCCCAGCCCAGTGACAGGGCGGCCGGAAAGCCGATCGAGGACCAGAGCGAATAGCGCCCGCCCACGCTTTCGGAAAAAGGCAGGATGCGCGTTTCGTCGACGCCCCATTCGATTGCCTTGTCGGGCGAGGCCGTCAGCGCGATGACCCGGCCATAGGGGTCCTCTACGCCGGCCTCGACCATCCAGTTGATCGCGCTTGCGGCGTTCAGCATCGTCTCGGTCGTGGTGAAGGTTTTCGACGCGACCGCGATCAGCGTATAGGCCGGGTCGAAACTGTCCATTGCCCGCTCCAGCGCGGTGCCATCGACATTGGACACGATCGCCACGTCATAGCGGATGCCATCGCCGTCCAGCGCGTCGATGATGAGGTCGGGACCAAGCGCCGACCCGCCAATGCCAATATGCAGGATATGACGGATCTCGCCCAACGCACCCGCCTCGATCGCATCGATCAGCGCGCGCATCCGCGCGTGCAGCGCCTTGGCTCGTGCAACGCTGTCGGCATTGCCCTCGCCGCGCTCGGCAGGATGCTCGGCAGCGCGACCTTCGGTATTGTTGACCGCCTCGCCAGCGAAGAGCGCATCGCGCTGCGCGGCAAAGCCCTGTTCCTGCGCCAGGGTCAGGAACGCGTCGATCAGGTCGCCGGTCAGGTGCGTCTTGGACCAGTCGAACCGCAAAGGCCCCTGGCTGAGCACCAGCGACGACAACCGGTCGGGCTCAGCGGTAAAGATCGTCTTGAGGTCGGGTTGGGGCAGCGCGGCAATGGCCGCCAAGGGACCGTGCAGTGCAGGGCTGGTCATGCTGGGAATCCTTTTTGTGACGTTGGTCGATATCGACGCTGCACCGGTCGATTCTGTGTCTTTCTAGACCGGGCTTGCGTGCAATGCACCATCGGGCGTGCTTGACGCGGCCTTTACGACGCCTCAAAAGCCGCGACGGTCCTTTTTACGGGCTGAAGCGAAGGAAAAGACCAGCATCCATGACTGCCAAATCCGAAACACGGGACTTCCTCTGGTTTCTCGTCAAGCTGGGCCTGTTCGTCTTCATCCTGCGCAGCTTCATCGTCTCGCCCTTCAACATCCCATCGGAATCGATGCAGCCGCGCTTGCTGATCGGCGATTATCTGCTGGTGGCCAAATGGCCCTATGGCTATTCGCGCTATTCGCTGCCGTTCAGCGTGCCGTTGATCCCCGGCCGCATCCTTGCCTCCACGCCGGAACGCGGCGACGTGGCGGTGTTCAAGGCGCCGCCGACGCAGAAGAATGATTATATCAAGCGCGTGATTGGCCTGCCCGGCGACATCGTCGCGGTACGCGGCGGCACGGTGTATCTCAACGGTCAGGCCATTCCCAAGCAGAAGGTCGCCGACTTCGTCATCCCCGTGACCCCAAACATGATCGAAGCGTCGGATAAGGAAGGCAGCCCCTCGCCCTGCTACCGCCCGGACTTTGAGGAAGCCGCACCGGGCGGCGGTCGGCAATGCCGCTATCCGCAATTTCGCGAAACGCTGCCCGGCGGAAAAAGCTATAATGTGCTCGACCTGCTGCCCGATGGCGCGGCCGATGATCGTGACGCCGTGCTGGTGCCCGAAGGCCATCTCTTCATGATGGGCGACAATCGCGACCGCAGCGCCGACAGCCGCTTCCCCGCGGTCGAAGGCGGCGGCATCGGCCTGGTCCCCGAAAAGAATCTGGTGGGCAAGGCGCTGGTTTCGGTGTTTTCGACCGATGGCAGCGCCAACTGGCTGCTCCCCTGGACCTGGTTCACCGCCGCCCGCTGGAGTCGCATCGGGGAAGGCTTTTGACCGTATCGCCACCCAGACCTGACACCGATGGCTGGCTCAAAGATCTGATCGGCCGCGCGCCGCACAACCGCGCGACGTTCGAACAGGCGCTCACCCATGGCAGCGCCAAGCCGGTCAATTATGAGCGGCTGGAATTTCTGGGCGATCGCATATTGGGCCTGTTGATCGGCGAATGGGTGTTCGACCGCTTCGCCGACGAACCCGAAGGTAAGTTGTCGCGCCGCTACAACGCTCTCGTTTCCGGCGAAACCTGCGCCGACATCGCCCGCACCGCAGGCGTGCCTAAGCATCTGATCCTGGGCAAGCAGGCACGCGACGATGGCGCCGCCGACAGCGACAATGTGCTGGGCGACGTGATGGAGGCGCTCATTGGCGCGCTCTATCTGGAAGGCGGCCTGGACGAAGCACGCGCCCTCGTCCGCCGCTTGTGGGGCAACCGGGTCGACACCCAGACCAGCGCGCCGCGCCACCCCAAGTCCGCGCTTCAGGAGTGGGCCGCCGCCAACAGGCGCAAGCCCCCCGAATATCAGATGACAGACCGCTCCGGCCCCCAGCATGCGCTGCGCTTCACCGTCGCCGTCTCGATCAAGGGTGCAGGCGAGGCAAGCGCGACCGGCGCATCCAAGCAGGAAGCAGAAACGGCGGCGGCCAAGGCGCTGCTAGAGAAACTGGCGGGATAGGTCCAGCTTCCTCTCAAGATAGAAAACACCTACAACATTCTCGTCATCCCGGGCTTGACCCGGAATCCCGCTTTTTCCGCAAAACACGCGAGAATAAGCGGTATCCCGGCTTTCGCCGGGACGACGAGATTGCCGTAGTCGAACGGAGTATATTTGTTGGACGTTTCAGAAGAATCCCAGCGCTGCGGCGTAGTCGCGATCGTCGGCGCCCCCAATGCGGGCAAGTCGACGCTGGTGAATGCGCTGGTGGGGCAGAAGGTGGCGATCACCAGCCCCAAAGCGCAGACCACTCGCACCCGTGTCATGGGCGTCGCGATCGAAGGCGACGCGCAGATCGTGCTGGTCGATACGCCCGGCATCTTCGCACCCAAGCGTCGGCTCGACCGCGCGATGGTGCAGGCGGCCTGGGGCGGCGCGCAGGGCGCGGACCTCATCGCGCTTGTCGTGGATGGCAAAGCGGGTCTTGGCCCCAAGATGGAGCCGATCGTCGAGGCGCTCGTCCATCGCTCTGAACGCAAATGGCTTGTGCTCAACAAGGTCGATATCGCCATCAAGGAAAAGCTGCTGGTCCACACCCAGAAACTCTATGAGCGGGTCGGCTTTGAGGAGACATTCTTCATCTCCGCCCAGACCGGTGACGGCCTGGCGCAGCTCAAGACCGCCTTTGCCGACGCTATGCCGCAGGGACCATGGCATTTCCCGGAGGATCAGGTGTCGGACGCCACCGACCGCATGCTGGCGGCCGAAATCACCCGCGAGCAGCTGTATCACCAGCTCCACGCCGAACTTCCTTACGCCGCCGCCGTCGATACCGAACAATATAAGGAACGCGAGGATGGATCGGTCGAAATCCACCAGCAAATCCTCGTCGCTCGCCCGACCCAGCGCGCCATCGTGCTTGGCAAGGGCGGTCAGCGTCTCAAGGAAATCGGATCAAAGGCGCGCGCCGAACTGGCCACGCTGCTCGGCGTCAAGGTCCATCTCTACCTGCACGTCAAGGTGAAGGAAGATTGGGAAGACGACCGCTTCATCTACCGCGACATCGGTCTGGATTGGGTGGAATAACCGCCAAGCAAGATCGTTGCCCGACCGCTTGCAGCAGGTTTCGCAGCTGCTGCCTCATCAGCGGTTGGGCCGGCTTTGCACCTATTATCCGACCATGGCCGCCGACCCGGCAATATCAGGGTGCGACAAGACCAAAGGCCGGCTAATCGATGGTGACACCCGTTGCCAACCGGATGCGTTCATCGCGCAATATTTGCATCCGCGTATCAGCGTCAGCCGGTGCGATACTGCGCCCTCGTTCATCCGCCAACGTGCGAATCTGGTCGTCGATGCTCTGCACCCGCGCCATCTTGTCAAACGCCTCGCGCTTTTCGACCGACTCCATCACGATCTGTAGTCCGGTGCCAAAGGAGCAGGCCTGATGATAGGCGTTCACCTCGCGGATCATCTCGTCGACAGGATAAGTCGCAGCGGTCTGCTTCAGATGCGGGGTGATGAACTCAAGCAACCGGACGCGTTCGGTGTCGATGGCCTTGGTGATCGTCTGGATGATCTGGTTGCGATAGACATGGGTGTTCACATGGTCGCGGCTACCACTGATGACGGCAGCGCCACCGGAGAGAATGGATTTTGCCAGTTCCCCTGTCACGATCGTCGAAGTAGTGGCCAAGCCTGTGGTGAAGATGCTCATCCAGCCATTCACTTCGGCCTGACGCTTGAGCAATAGCGCCTTTTCCGACGTGCAAACGTCATCCGCCTGTTTCAGCAAGATCGCAGCCAGGCGATTTCGGGCAATCTCATCGTCTACCGCCGCATGATAAGCCGTCAGTCGGGGATCGGTGACGCCGGGAAATGTGAAACAGGACAGATTGATTGCACCAGGACGGGAATCCGCCGCCGTCGGCTTGGGCCTGCCCCTGTGCACGTCAGGCTCCCGTGCCGTGCGGCAGCTATCGCTGTCGGGATAGACCGCCATCGTAACGGGTTCGACGCGCGCGCCGCCCGCGCCCGCGCACGCAGACATGAGGAGTGACCCCAGGCACAGAACCATCCCGCCAGAAAATTGCCGCATCTGCATGTGCTTCTCCCCCCGAATCCGCACGACCCGCGAATATCATCCAGGAAAGGATGGTAAGTCGCAAGTCGTTATTGATCCGAAATGAAGCAGCTAAATGATCAGAATGGTCAGCCCGTTGCGGCAGTCTTCTTCGCCGATGCCTTCTTGACGGCAGGTTTCTTGGGCGCGCTATCCTTCTTCGCTGCTGCCTTCTTGGGCGCGGCTTTCTTCTTGCCCTTCTTCGCCGGGGCAGCCGCGGCCTTGGCGTCGATCAGTTGCGCGGCTTCCTCTAGGGTCAACGCTTCGGGCGTGACCGTCTTGGGCAGCGTCGCATTGGTCGTGCCATCGGTGACATAGGGACCATAGCGCCCTTCCATCACCTTGATCTCCGCTTCGGTGCGCGGATGCGCGCCCAGCACTTTCAGCGGTTCGCGCGCCGCGCCCCGGCCGCCGCGCGTGGCCGCTTCGGCGAGTTTCACGACAGCGCTGTTCATCCCCACCTCGAAAATCTCGGCAGTGTTGGACAAGCGGCCATATTTGCCATCGTGCAGCAGATACGGCCCAAAGCGGCCGATATTGGCAACGATCGGCTTGCCCGTTTCCGGGTGCAGCCCCACCTCACGCGGCAGGCTCAGCAGCTTGACCGCCCAGTCCAGCGTCAATTCGCCATCGGGCAGATCCTTGGGAATCGATCCGCGCTTCGCCTCCTTGCCCTCGCCCATCTCGATATAGGGGCCAAAGCGGCCGGACTTGCGCGTGATGTCCTGCCCGGTCTCGGGGTGCTGGCCCAGCACTTCCGGCCCTGTATCTTCGCCGTCCTTGCCGCCGGGCTGACCAAATTTACGGGTATATTTGCAGTCGGGATAGTTGGAGCAGGCGATGAACGCCCCGAACCGCCCGCCGCGCAGCGCCAGTTGGCCGTCGCCGCACATCGGGCAGGCGCGCGGATTGCTGCCATCGGCCTTGGGCGGGAAGAGCATCGGCTCCAGAAACTTGTCCAGCTCCGCCGTGATGTCGCTCGGCTTCTGCTCCATCACCTCGGCGGTCTTGGGCTTGAAGTCGCGCCAAAAGGCCTCCAGCACGTCCTGCCACTGCGCCCGGCCGCCGCTGATATCGTCCAGCTCGTCTTCCAGCCCCGCGGTGAAATCATAGGAGACGTAGCGTTCAAAAAACCGCTCCAGGAACGCCGTGACCAGCCGCCCGCTTTCCTCGGCAAAGAAACGGTTTTTCTCCACGCGCACATAGTCGCGGTCCTTGAGCACCTGCAAGGTCGAGGCATAGGTGGACGGCCGCCCGATACCCAGTTCCTCCAGCCGCTTGACCAGCGAGGCTTCGGAATAGCGCGGCGGCGGCTGGGTGAAATGCTGTTCGGCACTGACCTTCTTTTTGGCCGGCGCATCCCCCGCGGCCATGCGCGGCAACAGCTTCGCATCATCGTCCTCGCTGTCGTCGCGGCCCTCTTCGTAAAGCGCCAGGAAGCCCGGAAAGATCACGACCTGCCCGGTGGCGCGCAGCGTATGACTCCCGCTGCCATCGACCATGTCGATCGTCGTGCGCTCCAGCCGTGCGGACGCCATCTGGCTTGCCAGCGCACGCTTGAAGATCAGATCATAGAGGCGCGCATGATCGCCCGACCCCGCCTTGTCACGGCCGAACTCGGTGGGACGGATGGCCTCGTGGGCTTCCTGCGCATTCTTCGCCTTGGTCTGATATTGGCGCGGTTTTTCGGGCAGATAGCCGCCGTCATAACGGTCCGCAATCGCCTTGCGCGCCGCCGAAATCGCGCTTCCGTCCATCTGCACGCCGTCGGTCCGCATATAGGTGATCGCGCCATCCTCGTAGAGCTGCTGCGCGATCCGCATCGTGTGGCTGGCGGAAAAACCGAGCTTGCGCGCCGCTTCCTGCTGCAAAGTGGACGTGGTGAAGGGCGGCGGCGGATTGCGCGTGAGTGGCTTCGTCTCGACCTTGTCGACGGTGAAGCGCCCGGCCTCCACATCGGCCTTGGCGGCCATGGCGTCGCCTTCCTTGCCGATGGTCAGGCGCTCAATCTTTTCGCCTTTCCAGCGGACAAGGCGCGCGGTGAAGGCCTGCCCGCCCTGCTCCATCTCAGCCGCGACCGACCAATATTCTTGGGGGCTGAAGCTTTCGATCTCGCGCTCGCGCTCGACCACCAACCGCAGCGCCACCGACTGCACGCGCCCGGCCGACTTGGCGCCCGGCAGCTTGCGCCACAGCACCGGCGACAGGGTGAAACCCACCAGGTAATCAAGCGCCCGGCGCGCCCGATAGGCGTCGATCAAATCCTCGTCCAGCGCGCGTGGCTGCGCCATCGCCTCGGTCACTGCCGCCTTGGTGATCGCGTTGAACGTCACCCGGTCGACCTTTTGCGGCAGCGCCTTCTTCGCGCGCAGCACTTCCTGCACATGCCAGCTGATCGCCTCGCCCTCGCGATCAGGGTCAGTCGCCAGGATCAATCGGTCGGCCTTCTTCGCCTCGTCGGCGATGGCTTTCAGCTGCTTGCCCTTGTCGCCATAATTTTCCCAAGACATCGCAAAGCCGTTGTCGGGATCCACCGACCCGTCCTTGGGCGGCAGGTCGCGGATATGGCCATAGCTGGCGAGGACATGGAAATCGCCGCCCAGATATTTTTCGATGGTCTTCGCCTTGGCCGGCGATTCGACGATGACAAGCTGCATGGATGCCCCGGTAAAAAATCTCTCACGTATACGCGCGAGTGTGGAAAGGGATGACGCCCCCCGTCAAGCGTCGCTGATGTAGGCATGGCTGCCGCCCAAGGCCAGCCTCTTTCAGCGCAGGCTTACCTTAGCGCCCGCATGCCGCTCCAGCGCGCCGGCCAGTTCCAGTTCGAGCAGCACCGTCTGCACCACGGCGGGCGACAGGCCCGACAGGCGGATAAGTTCGTCCACCGGAGCCGCCGCCGGCCCCAGCAGCCCGATGACAGCGGCGCGCTCGCTTTGCGCAACGTCGCTCGACACCGGCTCGCCGATAAAATCGAAGCTCCCCTGCCGCACCATGCGCGGGTCGAAACCGCCGATCGCCTCGATCACGTCCGCGCCATTCTGGATCAGCGTCGCGCCCTCGCGGATCAGCAGGTTGCACCCTTGCGCGCGCGGATCGATGGGCGATCCGGGCACCGCCATCACCTCGCGCCCCGCCTCGCCCGCCAGCCGCGCGGTGATGAGCGATCCCGATTTGGGCGCGGCCTCCACCACGACCGTTCCCAAAGCCAGCCCTGCGATGATCCGGTTGCGCGCCGGGAAATGCCGCGCGAGCGGCTGAACGCCCGGCGGATGTTCGGTGACAAGCAGGCCGCGTTCAGCAAGCGCCTCCTGCAAATCCCGATTCTCCGGCGGAAACACCACGTCGATGCCGCAGGCGATGACGCCGATCGTACCGCTGTCGATCGACCCGCGATGGGCTTCGGTATCGATCCCCCGCGCCAGTCCCGATACGACCACCGCCTCCCGCTGCCCCAAGTCCTGCGCCAGACTGCGCGCGAAGCGGCACGCCGCCGCCGATGCGTTACGCGCGCCCACGATGGCGACGCAGGACCGCGCGGCCAGTGCCGCATCGCCGCGCACGATCAGAGCCGGTGGCGCGCCTTCCATCTGGTGGAGCAAAACGGGATAATCAGCATCACCCATCAACAGATAGCGGCCGCCCAGTGCGCGGGTGGCCGCTATCTCGCGCTCTACGGCGCCGGCATCGGCTACGCTCGCCCGGCCGCCGCCCCGTTCCGCCAGCAAGGGAATGGCGCGCAACGCCTCGCTTGCGCTGCCAAAGCGGGCAAGCAGTTGCCGATAGCTGACTGGCCCGATTCGCGGCGAGCGGATCAAACGCAATCGATCGAACCGCTCCCGCTCACTCATTCAGGCATAGCCGTCTTGGATTTCCCGACCTTGGGTTCCTCACCCCTCGTCAATCGCGCGATATTTTGCCGATGCCGCCACAACAGGATCAACGCCATCGCAAGGCTCACCGGCACCAGGTCGACGCGGTCGAATGCCCACATCGCTATGGGCGCGCTGATCCCCGCCGACATTCCGCCGACCGACGACCAGCGCGTGCCGAACAAAAGGCCCAGCCAGACCAGCGCAAAAACGATGCCCGCAGGCCAATAGAGCGCGGTCACGACACCCATCATCGTCGCCACGCCCTTGCCCCCGGCAAAGCGCAGCCACACCGGGTAGCAATGACCGATGAAGGCCATCGCGCCCGCCATCGGCCCACCGCCATCGACAATCGCGGCACCGATCAGCACCGCCGCAGCCCCTTTCAGCAGGTCCAGCAACAATGTCGCGGCGGCCAGCCCCTTGCGCCCGGTGCGCAGTACATTGGTCGCGCCGATATTCCCGGACCCGATCTGGCGCAGGTCGCCCGCGCCGGTCACGCGGGTCAGCAGCAAACCAAAGGGGATGGAGCCCAGCAGATAACCCAGGACCAGAACGAGAGTGGGAAGAAGCCAATAAGGTGTCATGAACATCGCCGATAGAAAGTGCCCGCGACCATAGCGTGACAGTCGCGCGGAGCAATGGCGAAGCTGTATCGCGCCATGATGACGCCCTTTGTCACCCGTATCTGTCACCCGCATCCTTTTGCTCGTTCGGGCGCTTATGCCTCTCTTCCCGGACATGATGGAGCTTGCCTTGATACTTCGATCCGCCCTTATCGGCCTGGTTGCTGGCCAGCGCTCGCTCACCCCGCTGGCCGTGCTTGCCGGCGCCGCGCGCGACGGGTTGTTGCCCGATGCGCCGCGCGCAACCGCGCTCCTCTCCAACCCGTTGATCGCAACGGGCGCGGTTGCGCTCGCTGGGCTGGAAATGGCGGGCGACAAGATGGAAAGCGCGCCCGACCGCACAGTGAAGCGCGGCTTGGCAGTGCGCATCGTCACGTCGGCCTTCGCCGGGGCCGTCCTCGCCCCGCGCGGCAAAGGCGCGCTGGGCGCCGCAACGGCCGTCACTGCCGCCATCGCCAGCGCCTATGCGGGCCTTGCCCTGCGCAAGAAGGCGATGCGCGCCTATGGCCAAGTGCCGACCGGCGCGATCGAGGATGCGGTGGTCCTTGCCGGCGGACTAGCCGTCACCCGCTGACGTCGCGCAGGGGCGTTGACAGGCAAGCGCCCCATCGCGACAGGAGCGGGCATGACGGTCGCTGCAGATGCTCCCATCCTGTTCTTCGATTCCGGCGTGGGCGGACTTTCGATCCTCGCCCCGGTCAGGGACATGCTGCCCACCGCATCCATAGTCTATGCCGCCGACAGCGCTGGCTTTCCTTATGGCACCAAGAGCGAAGCGGAAATCGCCGCGCGTGTGCCAGCGCTGCTTGGCCGCCTGGTGGAGCGCTATCGCCCGCGCCTCGCTGTCATCGCCTGCAACACCGCCTCGACGATCGCCCTTCAGCATGTGCGCGCCGCGCTCGACATACCCGTGGTCGGCACCGTTCCTGCGATCAAACCCGCCGCGCTTCTGTCGAAAAACCGTATCTTCGGCGTCCTTGGCACCGACGCGACCGTGCGCCAGCCTTATGTCGATCGCCTTGCGGCAGAACATGGCGCCGATTGCATCGTCCTGCGTCATGGCTCAGCAGCCCTGGTGCAGTTGGCCGAAGCCAAGCTGCGCGGGGAACCACTCGATCCCCGGGTCGCTCGTGCGGCGCTTGCAGGCCTTACGACTCAGCCGGGGGGGCAGCGCATGGACATGGTCGTCCTCGCCTGTACCCATTTTCCGTTGGTGGAGGCCGAACTGGCCGCCGCCGCTCCCCATTCTCTGGGGTTCGTCCATGGCGGAGACGGCATCGCCCGCCGCATTGCCTTCCTGACGGAGGGTCAGACCTGGCCGGCTGAGCCAACCCCGGGAACTGCCGTGTTCACCCGCCTCGACGCCCAACAGGAAAGGTTGCGCCCGGCTCTGGCGCGCTATGGCCTTGATCGGATCGAACAACTCTGACGGGGTAGGCCATTTGTCCAATGCCCCTTTCATCGATCAGTCTGATAGGTATTTCCCCCTAAGGCTGCGAATGGTTATCGCTGGTAATGAGCGGATCACGCAGGTAAATGCGACCATATGGGCAGGGGAAATGCGCGCCCAGAACGACAATATGCGCGCGAACGAACGGGAAGAAGCGTAGTGAATTACAAGCACATCTTTTCGCAGGCGATCGACCGGCTTCATAGTGAAGGCCGCTATCGCGTCTTCATCGATATCCTGCGCAACAAGGGCGCTTTCCCCAACGCACGCTGCTTCCACGGCCATAACGGCCCCAAGCCGATCACCGTGTGGTGCTCCAACGACTATCTCGCCATGGGCCAGCATCCCAAGGTCGTCGCCGCCATGGAAGAGGCGCTGCACGATGTCGGCGCCGGATCGGGCGGCACGCGCAACATCGGCGGCAACACCCATTATCATGTCGACCTGGAAGGCGAACTCGCCGACCTGCACGGCAAGGAAGCGGCGCTGCTCTTCACCTCGGGCTATGTGTCGAACGAAGCGACGCTCTCCACGCTGGCAAAGCTGCTGCCCGGCTGCATCATCTTTTCCGATGAACTCAACCATGCGTCGATGATCGCGGGCATCCGTCATTCCGGATGCGAAAAGCGCGTGTTCCGCCACAATGACGTCGATCATCTGCGCGAACTGCTTGCCGCCGAAGATCCCGATGCGCCCAAGCTGATCGCCTTTGAAAGCGTGTATTCGATGGACGGTGACATCGCCCCCATCGCCGCCATCTGCGACCTGGCGGACGAATTTAACGCGCTCACCTATCTCGACGAAGTCCATGCCGTGGGCATGTATGGCGCGCGCGGTGGCGGCATTTCGGAACGCGACGAAGTGGCCGATCGCGTCACCATCATCGAAGGCACGCTGGGCAAGGCGTTCGGCGTCATGGGCGGCTATATTGCGGCCGACCAGATGATCGTCGACGTGATCCGCAGCTATGCGCCCGGCTTCATCTTCACCACATCCCTTTCGCCCGTGCTGGTCGCGGGCGTCCTGGCCAGCGTGCGCCATCTCAAGGGGTCCAGCGAGGAGCGTGAGGGGCAGCAGGCATCGGCCGCGCTCCTCAAGCAGTTGATGCGCGACGCGGGGCTGCCGGTCATGAACTCCGTCACCCATATCGTCCCGCTGATGGTGGGCGATCCAGTCAAGGCCAAGCGGATCAGCGACATCCTGCTCGCCGAATATGGCGCCTATGTTCAACCCATCAATTATCCCACCGTCTCCCGCGGCACCGAAAGGCTGCGCTTCACACCAGGCCCCGCCCATACGGAAGAAATGATGCGCGACCTGGTCGGCGCACTGGTGGAAATCTGGGACCGGCTGGACCTGGAACTGCTGGAGCGCCAGGCGGCTTGAGATGCGTTGGAGTGGGTTGCGAGCTTTGGTGATCGAGCGCTTCGCTCCTGAAGTGCGTGGCCGACTGGATATCCAAAGCACGCGTTATGGCAATTGCACCTGTGGCCATGCCTGGATGACCTTTGACGGCGAGGTCATTGCCAATTTCTGCACGCGCGCAAATTACATTGCGGGTGGCTATGAAGGTGGATCAGCCAATCGCAACTTGATGTATCGCTCGCAGTTTGCTGACTTTGGCGAGCTAAGTCGGCAGGATGCGTATCGCGCCTGCTGGGATTTCATCCATGAACTCTCGATCGAACAAGCGATGCAGGATGATGATCCGCTGATCCAATCCCTGGCGATGGCTGATGGCCGGATCGGAACGCGACGACTTGAGCAGATTGATGGGAGCAAGTTACACCGACTGGCGGCCCATATCTTGGATATCCGTCGTCAGACAAGAGGCGTAAAGACCCGTAACGCTGCCTGAAGCCACTTAGCGGTGCCTACGCGCCCCATAATTAAACCCGGATCAACCCGCCGCGCACCGCATAGCCGCGATAGAGCGTCCGGCTCTGCGCCACGCCGCCGACATCCTGCGCCAGCTGCTCGATCGCCGCGTGCAGGCCCGCGCGCGGCGACACATGGAACGCCCCCAGCCAGCCGAACAGCGCGCGCTTCCAAAATCGCGGCAGGCGCTCCTGCTGCCCGAAATCGACGATCTCCAGCTTGCCGCCCGGAGCAACGCATCGCGCTGCTTGCCGCAGCGCCGCTTCCCAATCCGGGATCATCGACAGCGCATAGCTGATGAATACCCGGTCAAAGGTCGCGCGCCCGAACAGCGTAAGCGCATCAAAGCCACAAGCGTCGCCCTGCGCCAGCGTGACGCGCTGCGCCATGCCTGCCTTCGCCACGCTGCCGCGCGCCGTGTTCAGCATCGCTTCCGATATGTCCACACCGTATAATGGCGCCTGCGGCCACGCCTTACCCACTGCGATCAGGTTCCGCCCCGTGCCACAGCCGATTTCCAAAACCGTCCCGCCGTCCGGCACGGCGAGATCAGCGATCAGCCGGTCCCGCCCCAGCAGATAATATTTGCGCGTCAGGTCATAGATATGCCGCTGGTAGCGATAGACCCCGTCCATCAGCCCCTTATGATCGTTCACACATCATCCCTCAGCACATAAAGATGAACGCCGCCATAGATGGCCGAACGATCACGCGCTGTGTAATCGCGCGAGGCGTCGGCGCGATACTGCCAGCGCCCCAGCACGTTGTCGCTGACACGGCCCGGCAGGATGCTCGGCTCACCCGCAGTGCGGAACAGAACTCGCGCCCCCGGCTTCGCCGTTCGCGTAATCTGCGCCCACAGCGCATTCAACTGGTCGTCATCCATCCAGTCCTGCGCATCGAGCAGGATATAGCGGTCGCAGGACGCTGC
Organism: Sphingomonas sp. SKA58; assembly: GCF_000153545.1. NCBI lineage: Bacteria > Pseudomonadati > Pseudomonadota > Alphaproteobacteria > Sphingomonadales > Sphingomonadaceae > Sphingomonas > Sphingomonas sp. SKA58. Next base: position 1,156,204 of record NZ_CH959306.1, on the reverse strand, counting down.
CGACTGGCTGGCGAGAAAATCGGTAAAGTTGACATGACGGACATCCACGCGCCCGGCCCGCGTCCGCACCGCCTCATGGTTTGCCGCCTGCAAATAGGGGGGCAACGGCCCTTCACCCCCTGCATAGCCGCGCCCGAAGGCCTGCACCGCGAAATAATTGTCCTTCAGATCAAAATCGCATGCCAGTTTCTTCAGGCGCGTCTTCAACACTGCGTCCATGCGCGCGTCCCCGGCAAGTGCCTCGAACTGCGCGGGCGGGATGCCAAGGCCGAACAGCGACGCCGGTTGACTGGTCAGCCAGCGCACAAAGCCCCTGTCGAAGATCGGCGCCAGTTCGCGCTCGAAAATTTCCAACTGCTCCTCACGCGTCCGCGCGTCCAGCATCCGCCGGGGATTGACGCCATGCAGCCGCGCCAGCAGATGCGCCGCGCCGATAAATCGGCCCAGCAAGCCGTGTTTGTAGATGCCACGGGCAAATCCGCCGATGCGCCGCCGGCCGATCAGGTCGCGCCCTTCCCAGTAACGCCGCGTTGCCTCGTCCAGTTGCGGCGCGACCAGTTCGCGATAGGCCGCCACATTGGCGCGATCGTCGGCTTGCGCGAAGAATCGATGGAAACTGGCATGATCGGGCAGCGTCCGCGCCGCCATCAGCTTCAGACGATTGAGCGCGATATGCGCGGTATTCAGGTCCACTGCCGTGATCTTCGCCGGGTCCGCGGTCAGATAGGACAGCACATTGCACCCGCCCGACGCGATCGTCACCACATGGTTGTCGGGCTGAATCGCCAGCGCCTCCATGTCCACCGCCGGATCCTCCCAGATCTGGGCATAGACCAGCCCGCGAAAGGCGAAGGTGAAGGCGCGTTCCAGCAAGCCCTGTTTCGATAGATGGCGATGCCTGTGCACCGCCTTGGTGATGGTCCTGTGGGCTGAAATGGCCATGATCGCGACTCCCCGCTGCGCGTTCCTATCCTCGCGCGATAGGGCAATGGCGTGTCGGCGACGTGACGCTGGCGTTACCATGCGGTGACTCGCCTTTCTGGTCAGGCTTGCGGAACCGCCATGCCCCTTCCCATCTTCTTGCCCCATGGCGCATTGGATCGAACCACAGCCGACAGGCATCTATGTCCGGCCCGCCGACGCGTGGATCGACCCCTCCCTGCCGCAGGAGCGCGCGCTGGTGACGCATGGCCATGCCGATCATGCGCGCGGCGGCCATGGCCATGTCTGGGCGACGCGCGAGACACTGGCGATCATGGGCCTGCGCTATGGCACGGCCAGCGGCACTGCGGTCGATTATGGCGAAGACGTGCGGCTAGGGGGCGTGACGATCCGCTATGTCCCCGCCGGTCATGTGCTGGGATCGGCGCAGATCATCCTCGACCATGCCGGTGAGCGCGTGGTCGTGACCGGCGATTATAAGCGCCGCCCCGACCCTACCTGCCTGCCCTTCGAACCCGTCCCCTGCGATATCTTCGTGACCGAAGCCACCTTCGGCCTGCCGGTGTTTCGCCATCCCGACACCGGCAGCGAGATGGATCGGCTGCTCGCCGCGCTCCATGCCAATCCCGACCGCTGCGTCCTCGTCGGCGCCTATGCGCTGGGCAAGGCGCAGCGCGTCATCGCCGAACTGCGCGGCCGCGGCCATCATGACGCCATTTACATCCATGGCGCGCTGGAGCGGATGTGCGCGCTTTACCAGGATTTTGGCGTCGAGTTGGGCGCATTGCGCCCTGCCACCGGCGTTCCGGCCAAGGAGATGCGCGGGCATATCATCCTCTCGCCCCCATCCGCGCTCAACGATCGCTGGAGCCGCCGCCTGCCCGACCCTATCACCGCTATGGCGTCAGGGTGGATGCGGGTGCGCCAACGCGCCCGGCAGAAGAATGTCGAATTGCCCCTCGTCATTTCCGACCATGCCGACTGGGACGAACTCACCGATACGATCCGGGAAGTCGCCCCCAACGAAACCTGGATCACCCATGGCCGCGAAGAAGCGCTGCTCCACTGGTGCATGACCCATCAGATCCGCGCCCGCGCGCTCGCGCTGGTCGGCCGTGAAGACGAGGATGAAGGCTGATGCGCGGCTTCTCCCAACTTCTCGACGGCCTCGTCTACACCCGCTCGCGCAATGGCAAGCTTGGCCTGATCGCCACCTATCTGCGCGACGCGCCTGATCCCGATCGCGGCTGGGCGCTTGCCGCGCTTACTGGCAGCCTTGATCTCAAAACCGTCAAATCCTCCGCCATCAGCGAAATGATCCGCGCCCGCACCGACCCCATTCTTTACGAAATGAGCCGCGACTATGTCGGCGACCTCGCCGAAACCGTTGCCCTCCTCTGGCCCAAACGCACCGACCAGCCTGCGGAACTGGATGATGGATCGCTCAGCCTCTCCGCCGTCATCGACCGCCTCCACAATGTCAGCCGCGCCGCCGCGCCCGACGCGCTCGCGCACATGATGGACCATCTCGATTCATCGGGACGGTTCGCGCTCTTGAAACTGGCGACCGGAGGCCTGCGAGTCGGCATTTCGGCGCGGTTGGCCAAGACAGCCTTTGCCCAGGCTTTCGACCTCGACGTCGATGATGTCGAACAGGTCTGGCACGCCCTCTCCCCGCCCTATGCGGCCCTGTTCGATTGGGCCGAAGGCCGCGCCGGTCGCCCAGACCCCGAGGGCACGCCCTATTTCCGCCCGTTCATGCTCGCCCATCCGCTCGAGGCCGACAGCGTTGACCTCACCGACTATGCCGCCGAATGGAAATGGGACGGCATCCGTATCCAGATTGTGGGCACCGGCAGTGAGACCCGACTCTATTCCCGGGCCGGCGACGATATTTCCGGCAGCTTTCCCGAAATCGCCGCGGCCTTCACCGGCCAAGCCGTACTGGACGGCGAATTGCTGGTCAAAGGCGAGTTCCAAGGGGGTGAAGCCGCCAGCTTCAATGCATTGCAACAGCGCCTGGGACGCAAGGCCGTTACCACCAAGATGATGGAGGACTATCCCGCCTTCGTGCGCCTCTACGACCTGCTGATTGAAGGCGAGGACGATATTCGCGCGCTGCCCTGGCACCAGCGCCGCACCCGGCTGGAGGCATTCGCGCCCACGCTCGATCCACACCGCTTCGATCTGTCGCAAGTGATCGAGGCTGCGGACTTCGCCGCCCTCGCCAACATCCGCGCCGGTGCCCGCGATGCCGCGATCGAGGGGGTGATGCTCAAACGCCGCGACAGTCCCTATGTCGCCGGACGCAAGGCGGCGCTCTGGTATAAGTGGAAACGCGATCCGCTGACCGCCGACTGCGTCATGATGTACGCGCAGCGTGGCCACGGGAAACGCTCATCCTATTACTCGGATTACACTTTTGGATGCTGGACGCCCGACGGTGAATTGCTCCCCGTGGGCAAGGCCTATTCGGGATTCACCGACGAAGAACTGAAATGGCTCGACCGTTTCGTCCGCCAGAATACGGTCAATCGCTTCGGCCCGGTGCGGGAGGTGGAAAAGACGCTGGTGCTGGAGGTTGCGTTCGACAGCATCCACGACAGCAAGCGTCACAAGTCCGGCCTGGCCATGCGCTTCCCACGCATCGCCCGTATCCGCAAGGACAAGCCCGCGCATGAGGCGGATATGATTGAGGGGCTAAGAAAGCTGGTGGTCTAGGATCGGAAAGCGGCCGGCCCGCATGCAGTCGGGTCGGCCGCCTCCCTCACATCATCGGAACGGTCAGGGCATCAGCACCGTATCGATGACATGGATAACGCCGTTCGACTGATTGACATCTGCGATGGTCACCATCGATTTGCCGCCCTTAGCATCGGTCAGATAAACAGAATTGCCTTCCACCCATGCCGTCAGCGGTTCGCCCTGAACGGTCGTCAGCATCGCCTTGCCGCCATTGGCCTTGGCCTGCGCGATCAGGTCGGCCGCGTTCAGCTTGCCCGGCACGACATGATAGGTCAGGATCTTGGTCAGGTCGGCCTTGTTCTCAGGCTTCAGCAATGTGTCGACCGTGCCGGCGGGCAGCTTGGCAAAGGCCGCATTGGTCGGCGCGAACACGGTGAAGGGACCAGAACCTTTCAGCGTATCGACCAGGCCAGCCGCTTTCACCGCCGCAACCAGCGTGGTGTGATCCTTCGAATTGACCGCGTTGTCGATGATATCTTTGGTCGGTGACATGGCCGCGCCCCCGACCATGGGGTTGGTCGCTGTCTGGGCCGTTGCCCCGCCGCTGACGGATAGCAACGCGCCGGCCAGCGCGATCGTTAGGGTGGATACTTTCATGTCGTCATCCTTCCTCTGTCACTCCCCGTCATGCGAGGATGCTGACATTACGCGCCAGCCGGCGGGAGGATGCGCGACTGCCCCAAAGGACAGGCCGGATGGCCCGCCCAGGCGCATCTGACTTTGCGCTGTCATGCCCGCACCCTATATGGACGCTTTCGCGCGGGCACGCGCAGCAGGCATATGGAGACACAATTGAGCAAGGTTCTGGTCATCGGCGCGGGCGGCGTCGGTTCTGTCGCGGTCCACAAGATGGCGATGAACAGCGACATATTCAGCCATATCACGCTGGCCAGCCGCCGCATCGTCAGTTGCGAAAAGGTCGCCGAATCGGTGAAGGCGCGCACGGGCGTCACCATCGACGTGGCGCAGGTCGATGCCGACAATGTGGACGAGACGATCGCGCTCATTGAGAAGGTCCAGCCAAAACTCGTCGTGAACCTGGCCCTGCCTTATCAGGATCTGGCGATCATGGACGCTTGCCTCGCGACCAGGACCGACTATCTCGACACCGCCAATTACGAACCGCGCGACACCGCCAAGTTCGAATATAGCTGGCAGTGGGCCTATCAGGAGCGCTTCAAGGACGCCGGCATCATGGCGCTGCTGGGTTCGGGCTTCGACCCCGGCGTTACCAGCGTCTTCGCCAGCTACATCAAGAAGCATCTGCTCGACCGGATCGACACGCTCGACATATTGGATTGCAATGGCGGCGATCATGGCCAGCATTTTGCCACCAACTTCAACCCCGAGATCAACATCCGCGAAGTGACCGCGCCCTCGCGCCACTGGGCGAACGGCGAATGGGTCGAAGGGCCGGCACTCAGCCACAAGCAGGTCTTCGACTTCGACCAGGTCGGCGAGAAGAACATGTACCTCATGTATCATGAGGAACTGGAAAGCCTTGCCACCCACTATCCCGAAATCAAGCGCATCCGTTTCTGGATGACCTTTGGAGACGCGTATCTCAAACATCTCGAGGTGCTCCAGAATGTCGGCATGACCCGGATCGACCCGGTCATCTATAATGGCCAGGAAATCATCCCGCTCCAGTTCCTCAAGGCCGTGCTGCCCGAACCGTCGAGCCTGGGCTCGACCACCAAGGGCAAGACCAACATTGGCGACATCGCGACGGGTCAAAAGGACGGTCAGGAGAAGACCGTCTACGTCTATAATATCTGCGATCATGAGGACGCCTATGCCGAAACCGGCAACCAGGCGGTCAGCTACACGACGGGCGTGCCGGCGATGATCGGCGCGGCCATGATGCTGACCGGCGCCTGGCGTGGGCAAGGCGTGTTCAACATCGAACAGTTCGATCCCGATCCCTTCATGGACATGCTGAACAAGCACGGCCTGCCCTGGCAGGTGAAGGAACTGGACGCGCCGCTCGACTTCTGACGATCCCACGCAGGATCGTCATCCCGGCGAAGGCTGGGATCTCGTGCGGCATCGCCGTGCCCTCTCGCCTGAGACCCCAGCCTCCGCTGGGGTGACGGAGTTATTGTTATGGAAACCCGCGCCGGCGATCCCGCCGCCTTTGCCCGCTTCGACCTCTACCGCGTGCCCTCGCCCGCCTTTGTAGTGGACGAGACCGCGATCCGCCGCAACCTTTCGATCCTGCGCGACATTGGTGATCGCGCTGGCATCAAAGTGCTAGGCGCGCTCAAGGCTTTTTCCATGTGGTCGCTCGGGCCCGTCATCGGCGAATATCTTGACGGCGTCTGCGCCTCGGGCATCTATGAAGCGCGCCTCGGCCGAGAGGAATATCGTGGTGAGGTCGCGACCTATTGCGCCGCCTACAAGCCCGATGATCTCGCCGAAATTCTGCGCATTTCCGATCATGTCATCTTCAACAGCCCCGGCCAGATCGCGCGCCTGAAGCCAGTTATCGACGCTGCACGCAAGGACGGTGTGAACTTCGACATCGGCCTGCGCCTGAACCCGCTCCATGCCGAAGGCGAAGTGCCCAAATATGACCCCTCGCAGCCGCATAGTCGGCTCGGCTTTCCGGTCGACCAGTTGCGGCCGGAGCATCTGGAAGGCGTGGATGGCCTCCACATCCACAATCTGTGCGAACAGGATTTTCTCCCGCTCCAGCGCACCTGGACGGCGATCGAATCGCGCGTCATGCCCCACGTTGCCAATCTTAAATGGCTGAATTTTGGCGGCGGCCACCATGTCACCCGCGCCGACTACCAGATCGACGACCTCGTCGCCTTTCTTCAGACCATCAAGGCGCAGACCGGGCTCGATCTCTATATCGAACCCGGCGAGGCGATGGCGCTGGACGCGGGCATATTGGTCGGCGAAATCCTGGACGTCATCGACAATGGCATGCCCGTCGCTATCACCGACATCAGCGCCACCTGCCACATGCCTGACGTGATCGAAGCGCCCTATCGCCCCGCCATGTTGCATGAGGACAGCAACGGTCCCGTGACCCGGCTCGGCGGCCCGTCCTGTCTGGCGGGCGACATCATCGGCGACTATCGGGTCCCCGGTGGCGCTGAGCCGGGCGCGCGTATCGCCTTCCTGGATCAGGCCCATTATTCGATGGTGAAGACCAACACCTTCAACGGCGTGCCCCTGCCATCCATCTGGCTTTGGAACAGCGACACGGACGAACTCAAGGAAATCCGGTCCTTTTCCTACGCTGATTTCAAGGCCCGTCTCTCCTGAGGCACGGCTGACGGCAAGCCACGCAACAAAATTTCTACCGATGCTTTACAGAGGGGAGCCCGCCGCATATATCGGCCGTCCGCTGCCCCATGGGACTTCCACCGCAAGGCAGCTTTTTTACTGCCAACGACTACACTGGAGGTCCCTTGAATTGCACAAGCATCCTAGCGCGCTGGGGGTAGCGACCACCCTCAAACCGGCAGCACCGGTAACGCTGATTCGCCCCGAAGCCGCTGCTCGGGCCGCCCGCTTCTTTGCCGAGAAGTTTCCGGGTCGCTCACTTTATGCGGTTAAGGCGAATCCGTCTCCTGATCTGATCCGCACCCTGTTCGCATCGGGCATCACGCATTTCGACGTGGCCTCGATCGCTGAGGTGCGTCTGGTTGCCGAAGCGCTTGCCGGGCAGGATGGCGCGAAGCTGTGCTTCATGCATCCCGTCAAGGCAGAGGAAGCCATTGCCGAAGCCTATCATGTTCATGGCGTGCGCACCTTCTCGCTCGACACGATCGACGAGCTGGACAAGATCATGCGCGCGACTGGCCATGCGACCGATCTGGAATTGTGCGTTCGCCTGCGCGTGTCGTCGGAACATGCCGAACTCAGCCTGGCGTCCAAATTCGGCGCTGAACTGGGCGAAACCCGCGAATTGCTGATGGCCACGCGTCAGGCCGCCGATGCGCTCGGCATCTGCTTCCATGTCGGCAGCCAGGCCATGAGCCCGCAGGCCTATAGCGACGCCATCGAACGCGTACGCGCGGCGATCGTCGATGCGGCCGTCACGGTCGACATCATCGACGTAGGCGGCGGCTTCCCCTCGGTTTATCCTGGCATGGAGCCGGTGTCGCTGGAGCGCTATTTCGACGCCATCCACCGCGGTTTCGAAAGCCTGCCGATCAGCTATTCTGCGGAACTGTGGTGCGAACCCGGCCGCGCGCTGTCGGCCGAATATAGCTCGGTCGTGGTGCGCGTCGAGCGTCGCCGCGGCAATGAGCTCTACATCAATGACGGCGCCTATGGCGCGCTGTTCGACGCGGCGCATATCGGTTGGCGTTTCCCGGTCGAACTGCTGCGCGAAGAAGCAAGCCTGGAATCGCTGGAGGGCTTTTCCTTTTACGGCCCGACCTGCGACGATATGGACCATATGGTCGGCCCCTTCATGCTCCCTTCGGACGTGAAGGCCGGCGACTATATCGAGATCGGCATGCTGGGCGCCTATGGCGCGGCCATGCGCACCGGGTTCAACGGCTTTACTTCGGAATCGACGATCGAGGTCGAGGATGAGCCGATGGCGAGCCTTTACGCGGAAAACTCGCTGCCCCGCAGGCGCGCGAATGTGGTGAAGCTCGGCTCTTCGCTCTGAGCGACAGAAAAAAGGCCCCGCTGGCAGATGCTAGCGGGGCCTTTCTCTATTTGCGGAAGATGCCGACCAGTTCGACATGGGTAGACCAGCGGAACTGGCCTACCGGCCTGACGCTTTCCAGCCGATAGCCCGCTGCCGTCAGATGCGCCGCATCCCGCGCAAAGCTGGCAGGGTTGCAGGACACATAGGCGATTGTCGGCACATCCGCCTGTACCAACTGCAACACCTGCTCCCGCGCACCCGCGCGCGGGGGATCGAGAATGACGGCGGCAAAGCGATTTAGCTCCTCGGGTGTCAATGGCCGCCGAAACAGGTCGCGATGATCGGCGGCCAGCCGCCGTTGCGCCCGGCCCGCCGCCATCTTGAGCTGAAGAATCACATCACGCGCGGCCTCCGCCGCATAGACGGGCCTCCCTTCGCCAGCAGCCAGAGCAAAGGTGCCAAGTCCGCAAAACAGGTCCGCGACCGCGCCTGTTGCCGGCAAAGCAGCGCGCACTGCATCGGTCAAGGCCGCCTCCCCGTCTGGCGTCGCCTGGAGGAATGAATAAGGCGGAAACGCCACCGGCACACCGCCGAAGCTGATTGTTGCCGCGTCCGGCTCCCAGCGTGTCTGCGGCCCGTCCCCCTCGTCGATCGTCAGCCGCGCCAATCCATGCATCCGGGCAAAATCGCCCAGCCCTTCGTCCGCCGCCAGCCCCTCTACCCGCACGCCCTCCAGCAGCAGGTCCACGCCCTGATCGATCAGGGACATCTTCACATGCGCCGCCCGCTTGTCCGGCAGGATCAGCGCCAGCAAGGATCGCAGAGGGTCCACCAGCGCAAACAATCTGGGATCGAGCACAGCGCACATCTGAAGGTCGATCAGGCGATGACTGCCCTCCTCGGCGAAGCCGATCGTCACGCGCTTGCCCGCCCTTGCCGCGCGCAGCGATGCGCGCCGCCGCGTCATCGGCGGAGACAGGTGCGGCGGCAGCACCGTGGCCGCCGTCACGCCCTGACCCGCCAATGCGCCGACCACCCGCGCGATTACGAAATCGGCATAGCTTTCCTCGTCCAGATGCTGGAGCTGGCAGCCCCCGCATGCCGGAAAGTGGGTGCAGGGCGGCTGCGCATGATGGACACCAAAGACGACAGTTCCATCGGGCAGCACCCGGTCGCCCGGCGCTGTCAGGGGCACATGCCGCCCGTCGCCGGTGACGCCATCACCGCGCGCGGCAATCCGGATGATGCTGTCGGCTTCGCTGTCTGTCTTGCTATCGGTCACAATCGCGCGGCGATAGCCGCTGGCAGCGCGTCAAGCAAATCATCCGCGACAAAGGCCGGTCGGCAGCGTCGCGCCGCATCGCCGTGCAGCCAAACCGCCTGACAGGCGGCACGGAATGGATCGCCCGTCACCGCCAGCCGCCCGGCCGCCAGCCCCGCCAGCACATCGCCTGTCCCGGCGGTCGATAGCCAGCTCGACGCACCCACCGCGACCGCCACGCGACCATCAGGCGCGGCCACGACGCTATCCGCGCCCTTGTAGACGATGATGGCTCCAGACCTGTTGGCCGCAGCGCGGGCACGATCAATCTTGCTGCCTGACAACTGTCCAAACATGCGCCCGAACTCACCTTCATGCGGCGTCAGGATCGCGCCGGACGGAATGGACGGCATATGTTCCTCGGCGAGCAATGTCAGCGCATCCGCATCGATCACCATAGGATGTCCGCTCTCCAGCGCCGCTTCCAGACGCGCCCGCGCATCAGCGCCAAGGCCCAGGCCCGGCCCCACCAAGAGCGCGGCAATCCGCTGATCGTCCAGTTCGCTCGCCAGAGCCTCAGGTTGCGCAACGTGCCGATCGATGATGGCATGAAGCCCGCCAGCCGGCCCATCGGCAGCCAAAAGTCGCACCGCGCCCGCGCCCGAACGCGCCGCCGCCTCGCTCGCCAACAGGCTCGCCCCCGCCATGCCGCCGCCGATAACGGCCACCAGACCCCGACTATATTTATGCGCGGTAACGGCCGGAACGGTAAGACCAGGCGCGCCCAGGCGCTCGACCTGACTGGCTAGCGGAATGTGGAGCGGCGCCAAAACCAGTCGCCCGCACCGCTCGGCCGCCGGTTGCAACAGATGCGCCGGCTTCCAGGCTCCCAATGCAATCGTGACGCCAAACCGCGGCACATCCGACAGCAACGTGCCACAGTCGGTCCCCACTCCGCTTGGCAGGTCGACCGCATAGGAAGCCACTGCGCTCTCCACCAGCGCGCCCAACCTCTGCGCTACCGCCCCGTCCAGCCCGCGGCTCAAGCCAATGCCGAACAGGGCGTCCACCACCTGCGTCGCGGGCGCGGTGGTCATCACATCTTCGACCGGCCCATCCCATGCCGCCCGCGCCCGTCGCGCGGAGTCGGTGCCGCTCTCGCTTAAGGCCGCCACACGCACGGGAACGCCGCGCTCGCGCAGCAACCGCGCAACGACAAAGCCATCGCCGCCATTATTGCCCGGACCGCACAGGACCAACAGATTGCGCCGGTGTCCTGCACGCCAAATGATCTGCGCAACCGCCTTCCCGGCGCATTCCATCAGCGCATAAGGATCGACACCCCTATCGAAAGCCGCCTGCTCTGCCGCCCGCATCTGCGCTGCCGTCAGGACAGACGCATGGCTCATTGCGCCGGACCGGCGATCTTCACCGGTAGCCGATAGCGATCATCGCCCACGCTGGCTTCGAGCATATGGTCGCCAACTATGCGCAACTGCACAGCTTCCGCGCCATCGGCCTCCTTCAGTCCGCGCCCATCGGAGAGGACGCGGAATCGGCGAAAACCACCATCCGGGTGACGGATCGTCAGCACGTCGCCGTCGCGCTCCAGCGTGCAATCGGGCGACCAGTCCTGCGCTCCTCCAATGCTGCACACCGGCGTGTCATCGCCCTGCGCCGTCGCCGCCTCCTGCTCAGCAGCCGTCCGATCACCGCCACAGGCCGCAAGCAGCGGCAGCAGACAAAGGCCGGGGAACAGACGCGTCATATCAACCGACCCCGGCATTCCAGCAGCACCGGCCCGATCAGGTCCGCAAATCGCTTCTGGCCGGCGGCGTCCGCCACAAGGTCCTGCCGCATCTCGATCCCAAGATAGGGAATGCCATTGGCTTCGGCATGGCGGTTCATCGTGGCGTTGAGCAATCGACCCGAATAGGGCAACTGGTCGCCAACGATCAGTCCGGCCGCCTCCAGCATGGGAATCGCCATGCGGGCGGCGCGATCATCCTCATTATACAATATGCCGATGTCCCAAGGACGTTTCTGCGCCGGATCGCTCTCCAGTATTGGCGTAAAACTGTGCAGTGACAGGATGAAGGGCGACGTCATCCCATCCAGCAACACGCCGATGGCGTGATGGTAAGGATGATAGAAACGGATCATCCGTCCCGCCAGGTCCGCGTTGCGATTGCCCGGAATGGCATGGCCATCGCTCATCACCGGTAACAAACCGGCCGCATCCTCTTCCCGGTTGAGGTCGATCACCAGGCGCGACACACCGGCCAACAGGGCGGTGCAGCGCAATTGTTCGGCCAGCAACCCGCTCACTTCCGCCACGCCAATATCGATGGCGATATGCTTGCGCAGCAAAGCTGGGGCCACGCCGAGGTCAATATCCTCCGGCACATGCGCTGACGCATGATCAGCGACGATCAAAAGGTCAGTCGGCCCGCCGTCGATGCGGGTGAAGGCTTGCGTCATGCACTTCTGATCCGTGTTTCCATTATCCACCATTCCGGCCGATCGGCGCCGATCGCCGCAGCGGCCCGGCCCATCGCTACGTCATCGTCAAACAGCGCAAAGCAGGTTGCGCCTGACCCCGACATACGCGCTAAGGTGAGCCTTGCCTGTCCATTCAGCATCGCCAACACATCGGCAATGGCGGGCGCCAGCGCAATTGCCGGCTCTTCCAGATCATTGCGTCCCTGCGTGACCAGACGCTCTATGCTGTCAGCCGACAACGGGCCGCGATCCTGCCGGTCCCAGCCCGCAAAAACCGCAGCGGTGGAAACCGCCACACCCGGATTGACCATCAGCATCGGCCGACCTTCCAAACCGGCCACGCCATGGCGCGCCAGTTCCTCGCCACGCCCGCTCACCATCTGTGTCACGCTGGCGACACAGGCCGGGACGTCCGACCCCAGATCCAGAGCCAGCGCAGCCAGTTCCGCCGGTTCGACCCGTACGTCCCACAGCCGCACCAGCAGGCGCAGCGTCGCGGCCGCATCGGCCGAGCCACCGCCGATCCCCGAAGCGACGGGCAGCATCTTGGTCAGACGCAACCGTGCGCCACGCTCGGTGCCTAGATAATCCTGCAAAGCCTTGGCGGCACGCATGACCAGATTGCGCGGCCCCGCATCCAGCGCGGTGGCGAACGGCCCGTCGATCACCAGATCGATTGCGCCATCGTCATCCGCTTCGCCTTCCAGCCGATCGCCATGATCGGCAAAGACGAACAGACTTTCGAGCGCATGATAGCCATCGTCCCGTCGCCTGCGCACATGCAGAGCGACATTGACCTTGGCATAAGCGGTTTCGACCAGAAGATCGGCTGGAGCCTCCAGTTCAGGGTGCGGCATATTCGGGCTTCAATCCCTCACGGGCCTTGGCGGCCAGCCGCTCGGCAACATCGCCTTCGGCAAAGATGGCCGCCGCGTTCCACGCATAGCGTGCTTCATACCGACGTCCCGCGCTCCACAACGCGTCGCCCAGATGCTCGTTTACCGTGGGGTCGTCTGGTGCGCCTGCCGCCGCGCGTTCCAGCACAGGGACGGCCGCTGTCACATTCCCTGTCACATATTGCGCCCAGCCCAGAGAGTCCGTGATGGACGCGTCCTGCGGTTTCAAGGCACTGGCGCGCTTGAGCAGCGTCAGCGCCTGATCGACATTCTGCCGCCGCTCGATCTGCGCATAGCCCAGATAATTGAGGATGGCAGGCTCGTTGGGCGCCAGTCTCGCCGCACGCTCCAGCACGGCGCGCGCGCCGTCCCACTGCTCGCCCTGTTCCAGCGCGCTGCCTTCAAACAACAGCAACGACCATGGCATGGTTTCATCGGTGTAGCCGGCCTGAGCGGCGCGGAATGCGGCGGCCGCCCCGGCGAAATCCTTTTCGTCGGCCAGCAACCGACCCAGCTGCACATGGCGCGCCGCATCTGCCCCAGGCTGCTGCGCCCGGCTGCGCGCCAGAACGATCGCGCCCGCGCGATCGCCCGCTTCGGCCAGCGCGACGATCAATTCCGCTTCGGCCAGCGGACCATACCATCTGTCGCCCGTGGATTTTCGGGCCTCCGCCACGCCAAAGGCCGGATAGCTTGCGGCGGTCAGCAGCCGGGCGGCGATGATGTGACCCTCCGCACTGGTCGGGTCGGCAAAGGTCGCAATTCGCGCGAGCCGCATGCCCAGCGCCACTCCCGCCTCATCCGTTGCTATGTCCGCCGCCAAACGCGCCACCAGCCGCGCATAGCCTTGTGCGGGGGATAGCAGCGCCCGTTTGCCCTTGGGATATTTCCCGCGCTTCAGGTCTGATCGCGCCACCGCGAAATCCGCCGAGCCATCCGGCAGCATCGCCAATGCTTCATCACGAAAGCCCCGAGCGGCGAACTGGCCGGCAAAATTGAGACGCAGTGCAGCGCCGTCGTTCCCGCCCCGCAAGGCCAGGGCCCGCCGGGCGGCTGGCATGGCCGTCTCCAGATCGCCGCGGCCGATAGCCTGCAACGCAACATGCTCGTCAACATAACGCCGCGCCAGATTGGCGAACGGATCGGCGTCGGAAATGACCGGCGGCTCGGCGCGACCTTCGCCCTGCGCGATCCAGCTGCGGATCATCGGCGCCAGAAAAGCGAAATTGCCCTCCTGTTCCAGCCTGTCCGTCGCGCGGGCCGCCGCCGTCCAGTCCCGTCGCTCAAGCGCCTCGCCAATCCACAAGAGCGTCCCGTCGCGCGGCAATATCCCTTCTGAATCCAGCATGGTCGCTGCGCGCACCGACAGGTCCTGGTCCCCGCTTTCTAGCGCCTGTGCGAAGGATCGACGCGCGATGGCGATGCTATCAGGGTCCAGCGTCATCGCCGCCCGATAATTCGCCACTGCCGCCTGTAACGCGCCATCTCCATCGGCCAGCCGCGCTTGCGCATAAGCGTGAAGCGCGCTGTCAGGATCGACGGCCGCGCCAGCGACCGCCGGCATGACCAGCAGCAAGGCGGGGATGAGGCGCTTACATATTGGGATAATTCGGCCCTCCGCCACCTTCCGGTACGACCCAATTGATGTTCTGGGTCGGGTCCTTGATATCGCACGTCTTGCAGTGAACGCAATTCTGCGCGTTGATCTGGAAACGGGGATCGCCCTCTTCCTCGCCGACCACTTCATAGACGCCCGCCGGGCAGTAACGCTGCGCCGGCTCATCATACAGCGGCAGATTATAGCTGATCGGGATCGCCGGGTCCTTGAGCTGCAGGTGGACCGGCTGGTCCTCCTCATGATTGGTATTGCTCAGAAACACTGACGACAGCCGGTCGAAGCTGATGACGCCATCGGGCTTGGGATAGGAGATTGCCGCGCACTGTTCCTTGCGCCAGATTTTCGCATGATCAGGCTTGTGCTTCATGGTGAAGGGCAATCCGATCTTCAACGTGCGCATCCACATATCGATACCCGCAAGCAGCGTGCCGATCGTGTTGCCGAACTTTGCAAGCAGCGGTTCGGCATTCTTGACCAGCTGCAATTCGGTAGCGATCCAGCTGGTCCGTACACGATCATCATAGTCGGACAGAATGTCGCCCGTGCGTTCCTGCCGGATCGCCTCGAACGCGGTTTCAGCCGCCAGCATGCCCGATTTCATCGCTGTGTGCGTACCCTTGATCCGGGGCACGTTGACGAAACCGGCGGAACAGCCAATCAGCGCGCCGCCAGGGAACGCCAATTTGGGAATGGATTGCCAGCCGCCTTCATTGATGACGCGCGCGCCATAGGACACGCGACGGCCGCCTTCCAGAAACTGCCGGATTTCCGGGTGCTGTTTCCACCGCTGAAACTCTTCGAACGGATAGAGATGGGGGTTACGATAGCCCAGACCGACGACGAAGCCGAGCGCGACCTGCCCGTTGGCCTGATGATAGAGGAACCCGCCGCCATAGGCATCGGTCAAAGGCCATCCCTGGCTGTGGATGACAAGGCCCGGCTGGTGCTTGTCGGGATCGATATCCCACAATTCCTTCATGCCAAGGCCATAGACCTGCGGTTCGCAATCTGCATCCAGCGCGAACTGCCGCTTCAATATCTTGGTCAGATGGCCGCGCGCGCCTTCAGCGAAGAAGGTATATTTGGCGTGAAGCTCCAGGCCCGGCTGATAATCGGGCTTGCGATTGCCTTCCCGATCGATCCCCATGTCACCGGTTGCCACACCCTTCACGCTGCCATCCTCATGATAAAGGATTTCGGCAGCGGCAAAGCCGGGGAAGATTTCGACACCAAGCCCCTCTGCCTGCTCTGCCAGCCAGCGGCACAGATTGCCCAGCGACCCGGTATAGGTGCCCTTATTGTGCATCCAGCCCGGCGTCATGAGATGTGGCATGGTGATCTTGCCGCTTTTCGTCAGAAACCAATGCCGGTTGTCGGTCACCGGCGTATCGGCCAGGCTGCATCCCTGCTCTCGCCAGTCGGGCAGAAGCTCATCCAGAGCCTTGGGATCAATGACCGCCCCGGACAGGATATGGGCGCCGATTTCGGAGCCCTTCTCAAGAACACATACCGCCAGTTCTTCGCCCGCTTCACTGGCAAGTTGCTTCAATCGAATCGCTGCTGACAGACCAGCCGGCCCGCCGCCCACGATCACGACGTCATAGGGCATCGATTCCCGTTCGCTCATTCATCCCTCCTTGGCGCGACCGGCGGGCTGCACCCCGGCTGTCCGATCACCGCATTAGTCCAACAGTTTGTCATCCCAGGCGATGAAGCAGCTTGACCCCCTCGTCAACCTCTGGCCCTAGATGACGGCGATGCGGGGAATAATACAGGATGATGGCCAAATTGCCGCCCAGGCCTATCTGACCTGGTGGCAATCGGCCGGCGTGGACAGCGCCGTAGCGGAAGCGCCGATCAATTGGCTGCGCCCTGCTGTCGCGCCGGTTTCCGGTCATTCGGCAAGCCGCCCTACGTCCGTGGTTACTAACCAAAAGCCCAAAGAGCTCGAATCGTTCCAACACTGGCTCCAGGACGATTCCGCGCATCCCGAACATCGTTGGCCGGGCCGCGCCATTCTCCCTGCCGGATCGGTCGATGCGCCGTTGATGATCGTGACTGACATGCCCGATCCCGCCGATCTGGATGCCGGAACGCTACTGGCCGATCGCGCTGGGGGGCTGTGCGACGCCATGTTGCGCGCGATCGCATTGGATCGCGCGGACGTCTATGTCGCCTCCCTGTTTTTTCGTCGTCCGCCCGGCGGCATGGTGGAAGCGGCCGACCTGGCAGCCGCTGCGGATCGTATGCGCACACATGTTCATCTGGCCCGGCCTCGCCGTCTGCTGCTGCTGGGCGACAGGACGGTCCGTGCGCTGATGCCGGTGAGCGGTGAGGTGCAGCCGGATAGTTTACGCAACTTTAATCATGATGGCGGCATCGTGCCCGCTGTCGCCACATTCCACCCGCGCCTTCTGCTCAGCCAGCCCGCGGCAAAGGCGGAATGCTGGCGCGCCCTGCAAAGCCTGATCGAGGAAAACCGTCCGTGATTCGAGCCGCGACCCGCCTGTCTTGTCTTGCCATGCTTGCCGCAGCGGGGATCGCGGCCGCGCCCGCCCGCGCCGAAACCGCCGACGTACTGCCGGATATGAAGACGATCGGAGCGGCCGCGTCGCCCTTTGACCTGCGCGATGGCGACAAGGCTCGTTACAGCGCGATCTTCGGCGCGCTGAAGGGCGAACGCTGGGCTGAGGCCAAGGCGATGATCCTGGCGCTGGACCCGCAGGACGCGGTGCGCCCGGTCGCTCTGTCGGAACTCTATCTTGCCCGCAATTCCCCGCGCGTGGAACTGTTCGATCTGCTGGATCTCATCAACAAGGCGGCCTGGCTGCCCAGAGCCGATCAGTTGTCTCGCCTCGCCCAAAAACGCGGCGCGACGATCCTGCCCGCACTTCCCCAGATCCAGAAAATGGTCTGGCTTGGCTCGGCGCCCCGCCGCCAATATGTCGCGGCAGTCAAGACCGACATGCTGGCGCAGGCGCTGACTGGCAAGATTCAGGGCTTCATCAATGCCGATGATCCGATGGGCGCCGAAGGCTTGTTGTCGACCGGGGAGGCGGGCTTGTCGCCGGAGGGCCTGACCGAAGTACGGCAGCGCGTGGCCTGGGCCTATTATATTGAAAATGACGATAGTAACGCCCGTCGCATGGCCGCCCGCGCGCTCGAAACGCGGACCGGCGGTGATTGGACGGTGCAGGCGCACTGGACCACTGGCCTTGCCGCGTGGCGCCAGAATGACTGCCGCGCGGCCGCGCCGGCTTTCGCCAATGTCGCCGCGCTGGCCGGCAATAGCGACATGCGCGCCGCCGGGGCCTATTGGGCGTCGCGCGCCTATATGGTTTGCGGCGAAGCAGAAAAGGTCGAGAATTATCTGAAACTTGCCGCCCGCTCGGATGAAACCTTCTATGGCCTTCTGGCGCGGGAGTCGCTGGGCATGCCGCTGGGCGGAGCGCCCCTCGCCGCCCGCTTTGGCAGCAGCGAATGGCAAAAGCTCAAGGACAGCCCCAATGCCCGTGCAGCGATCGCATTGGCTGCGATCGGACAGCAGGACGAAGCGGATGAGTTGCTGCGCTATCAGGCAAAACTGGGCGGCGCAGACCAATATGATGCCTTGCTGCGCCTTGCCAGCACGCTCAACCTGCCCGCGACCCAGCTATGGTTGGCGCATAACGGCCCTGCTGGCACGCAGCCCGGTAGCTTCGCCCGCTTCCCCGCGCCCGACTGGCGTCCCGATGGCGGATGGCGGGTCGACCCGTCGCTGATCTACGCCCACACGCTTCAGGAATCGGGTTTTCGCACCAATGTCGTCAGCAGCGCCGGCGCGCGCGGCCTGATGCAGGTGCGTCCCGGCACGGCAGGCGATGTCGGCCTGACCGACGCCGCGCAGCTCTTTGTTCCCTCCACCAACATGGAATTTGGCCAGCGTTATCTGGAAAGCCTCCGCGACATGAGCGCGACCGGTGGCCTGCTGCCCAAGGTGATGGCCGCCTATAATGCCGGGCCGCAGCCAGTCGAGCGGTGGAACACGCAGGTGCACGACAAGGGCGATCCCCTGCTGTTCATGGAATCGCTGCCCTATTATGAAACCCGCGCTTATGTGAACATCGTCATGCGCAATTACTGGATGTACCAGATCCAGGCAAAGGGCGCCGCCGAGTGTCTGACCGGCATGGCGCAGGGCCTGTGGCCGACCTTTCCGACAGCCAAGGGCATGAAGCTGGTGCGCCTCAGCAAAGCCGATGGGCAAGGCAGCATTGGCGGCGGCACCGACTGATGCCGATCGACGACAGCCGGCCTTTCGTGCCGGTCCGCATCGCCGTGCTGACCGTGTCCGACACGCGCGGCCCGGCCGACGACCGTTCGGGCGATACGCTGGTCGAGCGGCTGGAAACGGCGGGGCATGTCCTGGCCGCCCGCTATATCGAGCGCGATGACAGGGCCGCCATCGTCGCACGGCTGCACGCCTGGATCGACGATCCCCAGATCGACGTCATCCTGACGACCGGCGGTACGGGCGTTACCGGCCGCGATGTGACGCCCGAAGCACTGCGCCAGGTGCAGGACAAGGAAATACCAGGGTTTGGCGAGCTGTTTCGCTGGTTGAGCTTCCAGACCATCGGCACATCGACCATTCAGTCACGGGCCACGGCCTGCGTCGCGCGGGGCACCTATATCTTCGCCCTGCCCGGCTCAACCGGCGCGGTGAAGGACGCGTGGGACGGCATTCTCGTCAGCCAACTCGACAGCCGGTTTCGTCCCTGCAACTTCGTCGAACTGATGCCGCGCCTGACTGAGCAATGACGGCACGGCATCATCGCGCCATCCGCCCAACCGGCCTCTCGACTCTGTGCCTCCCTGCCGACTAAGGCAAAGGTCATGACAAGCATCGGAATCTTTGGAGCAGGCGGCCGCATGGGCCGCGCGATCGCCGCCGCAGCAACGGACGCAGGCCTTTCCATCGCCGGAGGCACCGACCGCACGGCCGACGGCGAAATCACGCCGGGCGTCGCCATGTCAGACGATCCGCTCGCACTGGCTGAGCGATCCGACATCCTCATCGACTTTTCCGCGCCCGCTGCCTTGTCTGCCCATCTCGAGGCCTGCATCACGGCGCATAAGCCCATCCTGATTGGCACGACCGGTCTTGAGGCGACCCACCACGCCCTGATCGACGAGGCGGCGGCGAATATTCCCGTGCTCCAGACCGGCAACACCTCCCTTGGCGTCAACCTGCTCGCGGCGCTTGTGGAACAGGCGGCGGCCGGCCTGGGTGAGGACTGGGACATCGAAATTGTCGAGATGCATCACCGCCACAAGGTCGATGCGCCGTCCGGCACGGCGCTGTTGCTGGGAGAGGCCGCAGCGCGCGGTCGCGGCATCGTGCTGGCCGATCATAGCGAGCGCGGGCGCGATGGCATTACGGGGCCACGCACGCCCGGAACAATTGGCTTTGCCGCGCTGCGTGGTGGATCCGTGGCGGGCGATCATCAGGTTATCTTTGCCGCTGAAGGCGAGCGGATAGAAATTGGCCATCGCGCGGAAAATCGCACCATCTTCGCTCGCGGCGCTGTGAAGGGCGCGCTCTGGCTCGCCGGCCAGCCTGCCGGTCGCTATGACATGAAAGCGGTGCTGGGTCTCTAGATGAACAAGACGCAGATTTTCGACTTTTTCAGCCGCCTTGCCGACGCCAATCCCGCCCCGCAGACCGAGCTGGACTATGGCAATGACTATCAGCTTCTCGTGGCGGTGGTGTTGTCGGCGCAGGCAACCGATGTCGGCGTCAACAAGGCGACCCGCGCCCTGTTTCGTGAAATCCATACGCCCCAGCAGATGATAGACCTGGGCGAGGACGGCCTTAAACAGCATATCAAGACGATCGGCCTGTTCAATGCGAAGGCGAAGAACGTCATTGCGCTGTCAGCCATTTTGGTGCGCGATTTCGGCGGACAGGTGCCGCAGGATCGCGATACGCTCACGACCCTGCCCGGTGTCGGGCGAAAGACCGCCAACGTCGTTGTGAATACGGCCTTTGGTCAGGAAGCCTTTGCCGTCGATACCCATATCTTCCGCGTCGGCAACCGCACCGGCCTTGCGCTCGGGAAAACTGTGTTGGCCGTCGAGCAGAAACTCGACAAACGCGTGCCCGCCCCCTTTCGTCGCGACGCGCATCACTGGCTCATCCTGCATGGCCGTTATGTGTGCAAGGCGCGGCGGCCGGAATGCTGGCATTGTATCGTGGCGGACCTGTGTCGCTACAAGCCCAAGACGCCTCCGCCCGCATCCGCAGCGGGAACCCGCGGCAGCCGCGCCCGTTCTCGTGCCGTTCAGGAGCCTCCTGCCAAATAGTGACGGAAGACCCTGCCCCGCGTCGTCGATCCGGCGGGAGATGAGGAGAAAGATGATGGCCGTCAGCACCCCGATCCGTCTATTGTCGGCTTTTGCCGTTATCGCGCTCGCGCAACCAGCGATCGCCAAGGATAAGCCTGACCCCTATGTCGCCAAGGGCGAACCGGTCGATTGCATCAACATCCGCTCGATCCGCTCATCCCGTGTGCGGGACGACCGCACGATCGACTTTGAGGTCAGCAACCGGAAAATTTACCGGAACACGCTGCCCAACAGTTGTCCCAGCCTCGGTTTCGAAAAACGTTTTTCGTATCGCACCAGTATATCCCAGCTTTGTTCTGTCGATATCATCACCGTGCTTTGGAATGTCGGCCCGGGCCTGCAACCGGGCGCAAGCTGCGGACTGGGCAAATTCCAGCCGATGGAAAAGCCTGCAAAATAAGCTGCCATCAGGCGATTTGATGCTGGCACAGCGCGCCGGGCTTTGCTAAGCGCCGCTCCTGACCTACGTCACGCACCCATAGCTCAGCTGGATAGAGCGTTGCCCTCCGAAGGCAAAGGCCAGTGGTTCGAATCCACTTGGGTGCACCATTATTTCAATCACTTAACCGACCCAAACCAAGCCAACACAGCCGCGGGTGTGCGGTAATATGCATGCTATTATCAATTTTGGCGGTTGAAAGCATCAAGTGCCTCCCCTCGAAAATCGGGGGGATGATGGCTGCAACGAGCCGTAGGCCGCGCATCGGAGTGGTCTAGCCAACCACCGATCTCGAACATGGGCACACCCTTGCGCGTGAACCGGGTGCCGCAGGTGGCGCGCTTGTCATAGCGGGGGCGATGGGTCGCCACTGCTTGACCTTTCTTTGTGTCGATCGTGTCCCGGGGGATGGTGTAACAGCGGGTATCCTCGGTAGAGGATCGGACTGGATCAGGCTGCCACGCCGGGCAAACTGATGAGGGGATTGTCGCTGACGGTGGCGAGACTTTCAAGTGTCATATATCGGCGAGCCACGGCCCATTCGTCCTGCTGTTCGAGCATGAGGGCTCCGACGAGGCGTACAATGGCCGCGTCATTGGGAAAGATGCCGACAACGTCGGACCTTCGTTTAATCTCTCCGTTGAGACGTTCCAGGGGATTTGTGCTGGAAATCTGCGGCCAATGTTCTTTCGGGAAGGCTGTGTAAGCGAGGACGTCTTCGCGGGAGCCATCCATCATCTCAGCAAGTTTGGGAGCGCGATCACGCAGGGCATCGGCGACTGTTTGCCATTGCTTATGAGCCTCCTGAGCAGTTTCCTGCGCGAAAATTGTCTTGATCATGGCGGTGACGGCAGCACGCTGCTTAGTGGAAACATGGGCGAGCGCATTGCGTGTTGATTTCCACTGAGAAGTGACCCGGGTAGGGCGTAAATTTCCACTGAGAATTGACCCATGTTGAACTCGTCCCTGGCTTTGACAAGCGAGGGTATATGGAGTGTTGGACATGGCGTTATTGAGCGTTATCCGGCGCTGGCATTTTCGCGATCATCTACCGATCCGGGAGATAGCGCGGCGCACCGGACTATCACGCAACACGATCCGCAAATATTTGCGGTCCGAGACGATCGATCCGCGGTTCAAGGTGCCTGATCGACCAAGCAAACTGGACCCATTTGCTGAGCATCTGGCGGCCTGGCTGCGGCGCGATATGGGCCGATCGCGCAAGCAGAAGCGCACGATCAAGCAGTTTCACGCCGATTTGGTGAGCCTGGGTTATGAAGGATCCTACAACCGGGTTGCCGCTTTTGCTCGGGACTGGCGCGAAGATTATCGGCGCCAGCAACAGATTGGCGGGCGTGGGACATTCGTGCCCCTGTCGTTCGCGCCGGGGGAAGCTTTCCAGTTTGATTGGAGTGAGGACTGGGCAATCATCGCCGGGGTTCGGACCAAGCTGCAGGTCGCGCATTTCAAGCTCAGTTACAGCCGGGCATTCATCGTGCGCGCCTACCTGCTGCAAACCCATGAGATGCTGTTCGACGCCCATAATCACGCCTTCCGCGTGCTGGGCGGCGTGCCGCGCCGGGGTATCTATGACAATATGCGCACGGCCGTCGACAAGGTCGGGCGTGGCAAGGAACGCACCGTCAACGCACGCTTCCTGACGATGGTCAGCCACTATCTGTTCGAAGCTGAGTTCTGTAACCCGGCTGCGGGATGGGAAAAGGGGCAGGTCGAGAAGAATGTCCAGGATGCGCGGCACCGTCTGTGGCAACCCACGCCGCAGGTCGAAAGCCTTGATGCGCTGAACCTGTGGCTGGAGGAGCGCTGCAAGGCGTTATGGGAGGACATCCCTCACGGGATCGAACCCGGATCGGTTGCCAATGCCTGGGCCGATGAATCTGAGTGTCTGATGGTTGCGGGCAGGCCCTTCGATGGTTTTGTGGAATATCGCAAACGGGTATCGCCGACGTGCCTCATCCACTTTGAGCGCAATCGCTACAGCGTACCGGCCTCTTTCGCCAATCGCACTGTCAGCCTGCGCGTCTATCCTGATCGCTTCCAGGTCGTCGCCGAGGGGCAGCCAATCTGCGCACATCAGCGCATCATCAACCGCTCTCACGACGGTCCAGGTCATACGGTTTATGACTGGCGCCATTATCTGGCGGTCGTGCAGCGCAAGCCCGGCGCCCTGCGCAACGGTGCGCCCTTCCTTGAGCTACCCGATGCGTTCCAGCGTCTGCAGCGACATCTGTTGCGCAATCCCGGCGGCGACAGGAAATGGTCGAAATACTGGCGCTGGTTCTTCATCATGATGAGCAACTGGTGCTGACGGCGGTCACCATGGCGCTGGAGGCTGGCGTTCCGACCAAGACCCATATCCTCAATCTGCTCTATAGGCTGGTCGACGGAAAACCGATCTCCACGCCGCCGGTGACGGCGCCCCAGGCGCTCAAGCTGGTCAGCGAACCGATGGCCAATGTCGAACGCTATGATGATCTGCGCAAGGAGAAGCGTCATGCGTCATGACCCTGCCAGCGGCGCCATCGTCGTCATGCTCCGCAGCCTCAAGATGCATGGCATGGCGCAGGCCGTCACCGATCTCATGGAACAGGGATCTCCAGCGTTCGAAGCCGCCATCCCGATCCTCTCCCAGTTACTCAAAGCCGAGACAGCAGAACGGGAGGTTCGGTCTGTGGCCTATCAGCTCAAGATCGCGCGCTTCCCTGTCTATCGCGATCTGGCCGGCTTCGACTTTACCAGTAGCGAGGTCAATGAAGCTCTGGTGCGTCAGTTGCATCGCTGCGACTTCATCGACATCGCCGACAATATCGTGCTGGTCGGCGGTCCTGGCACCGGCAAGAGCCATGTGGCAACGGCGCTGGGCATCCAGGCCATCGAACATCATCGAAAGCGCGTCCGCTTCTTCTCGACGGTCGAACTGGTCAATGCGCTCGAGCAGGAAAAAGCACAGGGCAAGGCCGGTCAGATCGCCAATCGCCTCCTGCACTCCGATCTCGTTATCCTGGATGAGCTTGGATATCTGCCGTTCAGTGCTTCAGGTGGCGCGCTGCTCTTCCACCTGCTGAGCAAACTCTACGAGCGCACCAGCGTCATCATCACCACAAACCTGAGCTTCAGCGAATGGGCCACCGTGTTCGGCGACGCCAAAATGACCACGGCGCTCCTCGATCGGCTTACCCATCACTGCCACATCCTGGAGACCGGCAACGATAGCTTCCGCTTCAAAAACAGCTCTGCCAAGCAGGCCAGAACCCAAAAGAGAAAACCACGGGTTGACCCACCCGTGACACCCGAAACATAATCCGCAGACGGGTCACTTCTCGATGGAAAACCCGGGTCACTTCTCAGTGGAAATCAACACGCATTGCGCATCCAATGAATCCGACAGCGTTGCTGGGTTGCGTGGAAAACCTTGCTGGCAGCGGCGCGTAGGCCCTTGTGATCGTCTGCAATGACAAGCTTGACGCCCCGGAGCCCGCGATCGGCAAGAGAGCGCAAGAAGCCCTTCCAGAAGGTTTCGGCCTCGGTTGGCCCGGTGTCGACGCCCAGTATCTCGCGGCGGCCATCGTTGCTGACACCGACAGCTATTATCGTCGCGGTCGACACAATCCGGCCACCCTGGCGCGATTTGATGTAGGTCGCATCGAGCCACAGATAAGGGAATTCGCCCTCGATTGGCCTGTTGAGGAAAGCGTTAACCCGTTCGTCAATCTCTTGGATCAGTCGGCTGACGGCGCTCTTGGAGATGCCCGTAGCGCCCATGGCCTTCACGAGATTATCGACCGATCGCGTCGAAATGCCCTGGACATAGGCTTCCTGGATCACCGCCGTCAGCGCCTTCTCGGCAGTCCGACGGGGTTCAAGGAAGGATGGGAAATACGATCCCTTGCGTAGCCGCGGGATCTCCAGTTCGATGTGGCCGGCCCTGGTCTCCCAGGAACGCTCTCGATAGCCGTTGCGCTGGACCTGTCGCCCGGCAGGGTCGCGAGCGCCATGCGCGGCGCCAGTCAGCACCTGCACTTCAGCTTCCATCATTCGCTCAGCGGCAAATGCCAACATCTCGCGAACGAGATCCGCATCAGCGCCCTTTTCAACCAGCTCAATAAGGGCCATTCTGTCTGTGGTCATCGTCGTCTCCGATAGGTTCATTGGTTTCGCAACCCGAACTCTACCGAAGATTGGCGATGGCCGCCTAGACAGAAGCCATGCCACCGTTGGGGCATGAAGCTCCGGTCGCTACGCTCCCTCCGCTTCACGCCCCAACGGTGACGCTGTTACACCACTTAACGGGACACGGCCCTTTGTGTCAGCTGACAGGCTGGATATGACGGATTGCCACAAGAATGCTCAAGACTGCTCCACAACGCGATCAGTCGAACAGGTTGAGCGGTATCGCGTCCCCCATGGCTCGATAACCGGCGGGCGATGGATGCAGCGCATCGCCATCGTCATAGGCCGGTAGTAATCGCTCCGGCTTGGCCGGATCCCGCATCACCCGGTCGAAATCGACCACTGCATCGAAATGCCCGGGCGTCCTGATCCATGCATTGACCGCCTGCCTGTCGGCTTCGTTGTCGCGGTTTGCGTGGTAATAACCATTGCCGACGAACGGCATGATCGTTCCGCCGATCACCTTGATGCCCTTGGCGTGGGCGCGCGCGATGATCTGGCGATAGGCGCCGATGATCCGTGCGACATGCGCGTCATGCTCCGCCTGACTGACCGGAGCCTCAAGCGTAAGCGTTCCCAGGTCATTGATTCCTTCCAGTACGATCAGATGCGTAACCCCCGGTTGCGCCAGCACGTCACGGTCCAGCCGCGCCAGCGCGTTGGGGCCAAGCCCGTCATTGAGCAGTCGGTTGCCGCCAATCCCCTGATTGACGATGGCGATGCCGGGCCGCTGCGGATCCGCCTGGAGCCGCTTCGCCAGCACATCCGTCCAGCGGTCATTACCGTTCGTCGTCGATCCCTTGCCATCGGTGATCGAGTCGCCAAGCGCCACGATCAGCCGGGACGGCGCGCAGCGTTCGACCTCCAGCGCCGCAAGATTGAACCAGTGATCGAAATGCGCCGCGCCCACCATTGTCGCATCGCTCAAATGATCGCCCGGCATATGCCAGGATGTGGCGCGCGAGCCGGGATGCGATGTCTGTTCCGGATCACCATCATAGTGGAGCGAGATCGCGATCGTCTCCAGCGCCTTGGCAGGCATATCGACCGGATCAGACAAATAGTCCGCACCGGCCGGGATGATCACCGCAGCCCGCCCGTCAAACCGCAGTGGCATCGATGTTGCGGCATCGATAGTCGGCGATCCCGAAGATTGCGCACGGGCGATGCTGGCACCGGCGATCTGCAAGGGCCTGGTCCCGGCAACATTGGAAAACCGCACCCGGATCCGGTTCCCATCCACCGATGGCCGTACGATCTGACGCAAGGTCTGGTCCCGCAATGTGCCCGACGGCAATTCCGCGTCGCCGGTTGGGCGGAATTGCGAGGATGCCCAGGCAGAAACCCAGCCAGCCGAACAGTCCCTGGCGTGCGCGATCGGAGTCGCCGACAGTGCGAGCGGCAGGAGAAGGGCGGACCAACGGTTCATCTTCAACCTTTCAAAACCATCATGAAACGACGACCGGAGCCGCATCTTTCTCACTCCGCAATTTTGCCAGAGCAGCGCGCGCGCCATGGGTTTCCAGGACGCTCAACCACTTCATCAACGTCTCTCTCCACGCAGCATGCTCGGCCAGCTTCGGCGGTACGATCGCGCCCAGCGCAAGGATGGCGTCGACCCGCCCGCGACTATCGCTTGCGCCGGACAGCGCCTCAGCGATGGGACGGGCCAGCGGATCATCCACGACATGCCCTGCGCCTTGATCGTCGACACCCGCCTGCCAGCGAATCCAGGCGGCGACCGCCAGCGACAGGGCGTCGACACCCTGTCCCTCTTCCAACCTGGCCGCGATCGGCGCCAGCAGCCGCTGCGGCAACTTCTGGCTGCCGTCCATGGCGATCTGTCGCGTTCGATGTCGCAACGTCGGATTGTCAAAGCGCGCCATCAGGTCGCGACGATACGCCGCGACATCCAGTTCGGGCGGCGGCGTCAGGGTTGCTTCCGCCTCATCCCACAAAGCCTCGACGAAGGCGCGCGCCTCAGGCAACGTCAGCACTTCGTGAACATGATCGATACCAGCAAGCCCGCCTAGATAAGCAATGCCGCTATGCGCCCCGTTCAAAAGGCGCAGCTTCGCCTCTTCCCAGGGCGCGACCGCGGCTGTCACCTGCACGCCGGCCCCAAATGTCGGGCGCGGACCGCAAAACCAGTCTTGTATCACCCATTGCAAAAAGGGTTCGGTCTTGACCATTGCCTGGTCTTCCACACCCAGACGCCTGCCAAGTGCGGCAACATCGTCCGCCGTCGTCGCTGGCACGATCCTGTCCACCATCGTTTCGGGGAACGCGCCTTCCGCTGCGATCCAGTCCGCCAGCGCAGGGTCATGCCTCCGCGCCAGGTCCAGGACCGCCCCGCGCAGCCGCTGCCCATTATGCGGCAAATTGTCGCAACTGATCGCGGTAAAGGGCGTGAGCCCTTCCTTCTTGCGCCGCGCCAGGGCCGCAACCAAATAGCCCGGCGCGGTCTGCGGAGCCTTCAAGGACACTAAATCAGCCGCGACCTGGGCATCCCCCTCAATCAAGCCTCCTGTGGCTGGATCGAGCTTGTAGCCCTTCTCCGTCACGGTCAGCGTGACGATATGGGTATCCGGCGCTGCCAGCGCCGCCAGCAACGCTTCGGGGTCCTCTGGCGCGACGATTACCTGGCGGACTGCGCCGATGACCTGCGCCCGATCCGCCGAACCGTCGCGCACCAGCACGGTGTAGAGGCCGTCCTGCGGGGCCATCTGGTCCCGCACGGCGGGCGAACGCAGAGATGCCGCGATGATGCCCCAGCGCAAATCACCGGCATTGAGCGCCTCTTCGAAAATGGCCGCCTGATGCGCGCGATGAAACGCGCCGATGCCCAGATGGACGACGCCCGCCCGCACCGCCGCGCGGTCATAGGAAGGACGCCGGACATCATGTGGCAGGGATTTCAGATGATGCCGAGACAGTCGCGTCACAGCTTATACGCCTGCTTCGCCAGATCATAGGCCAGCGCGCGCGCAAGCTCGAATGCCTCATCCTCTTCCAGACGATGTTCGGCGACCAGTTGAGCCAGCCAACCGCAATCCATCCGCCGCGCAACGTCATGCCTCGCCGGGATCGACAGAAAAGCGCGCGTGTCGTCATTGAACCCGACGCTATTGTAGAATCCGGCGGTTTCGGTCATCCGTTCGCGAAAGCGGCGCATGCCTTCGGGGCTGTCGTGGAACCACCAGGGCGGCCCCAGACGCAAGGCGGGATAATGACCCGCCAGCGGCGCTAGTTCGCGCGAGTAGACGTCCTCGTCCAATGTGAAGAGAATGAGGGTGAGGCGCGGATCATTGCCATAAAGGTCCAGCAAAGGCTTCAGGGAGGTCACGAACTCGCCGGCAGTCGGAATGTCCGCGCCCTTGTCCTTGCCGAACCGCGCGCGCACTGCGTCATTATGGTTCCGATGCACGCCGGGATGCAATTGCATCACCATGCCGTCTTCGGTCGACATGCGCGCCATCTCAACCAGCATATGTCCCCGGAACAGCTCGGCATCCCGGGCGCTCACTGGCCCACTGACCACTTTGGCGAACAAAGCTTCGGCCTCCTGCTGTGGCAGGTTGACAGTGAAGGCGCTCGGATGGCCGTGGTCGGTCGACGTCGCACCCGCCGCGCGGAAATCGGCGCGTCTTTTTTCGTGCGCGCGCAGATAGCCTGCATAGCCGACATCCTCTCCCGCCATCGCGCAAAAGCGCTGCACATTGTCGATGAACCTGGGATCGTCGGGATCGAGCACCGGATCGGGACGGTAGGCGGTCACGACCTTGCCGTTCCAGCCCGACTCCCGGATCACGCGATGATGATCGAGCGAGTCAAGCGGCCCCTCGGTCGTTGCAATCACCTCGATATTATAGCGCTCGAACAGCGCGCGCGGCCGGAAGGCATCGGTCGCAAGGGCGGCATCTATCACGTCATAATAATGATCGGCCGTCGCCGCCTCCAGACGAACATCTATGCCAAAGGCCTCAGCGAAAACCCAGTCGAGCCACAACCGCGACGGCGTTCCGCGAAACAGGTGATAGCGTTCGGCAAAGCGTCGCCAGATCGCCCGCGGATCGTTTGCTGTGGGGCTGCCATCCATGGTGGCTATGCCCAGATCCTCCAGCGGGACGCCCTGGCTGTACAGCATGCGAAACACATAATGGTCCGGTATGATCAGCAATTCGGCCGGATTGGCGAAGGGCCGGTCATAGGCAAACCATCGTGGGTCCGTGTGGCCGTGCGGGCTGATGATCGGCAGGTCCTTGACCGACCCATAAAGCCGCCTTGCGATGTCCCGCGTCGCCGGATCGGACGGAAACAGGCGGTCGGGATGCAGACGCAAAATTTTGGTCAAGCTGAAGCTCCTTGGCCAGGCGTGACATCGGTGACAACGACCTGATAACGCGGGATTATGATATGGATGGTCAAAAGGGCGACCAGATAGGCGCAGGATGCGACCAGGAAGATCGGGCCGTAGCTGCCAACCGTTTCCAGGATGATGCCCGCAAATTTTGCCATCAGCATGCCGCCGATCGCACCGGCCAGCCCGCCTAGACCGACCACGGACCCCGCCATCCAGCGAGGGAAAACGTCCCCCGGCAGGGCATAGAGATTGGCCGAAAACCCTTGATGCCCTGCGCAGGCGAGGCCGATCAATCCCACCGCGACCCACATGCTGGGCGCCTGTGCGGCAAAGGCGATCGGTACGGCGCAAAGCGCGGCGAGGAACATTGCCGCCTTGCGCGAGCGATTGACGCTCCAGCCCCGACCCATGAACCGCGAGGACGCCCAACCGCCCGCCACCGATCCGACATCCGCCAGTAGGTAGACGGCGATCAAGGGTGGACCGAAGTCCAGCATCTTGACGCCATATTGCTTGTTGAAGAAGTCAGGCAGCCAGAAAAGAAAGGTCCACCAGACCGGGTCGATCAGAAAACGCCCCGTCATATAGGCCCAGGTTTGCCGGTGCCGGAACAGGGTCACCCATTTGACCGGCCGCTGTTCCTCGACAGGGTCGGTTTCGATCCAGGCCAGTTCCTCTGCCGTTAGCCCCTTCTTCTCGCGCGGTCGGCGATAAAAGCCGAGCCATGCCGCCAGCCAGATAACCGTGAGCAATCCTGTCAGAATGAAGGCCCACCGCCAACCCAGCGTCACCGCGATGACCGGCACCACAAGCGGTGTCAGGATCGCGCCGACATTGGACCCCGCGTTGAAGATGCCGATGGCCAGCGCCCGCTCCTTCTTCGGGAACCACTCGTTGGTCGCGGCAATAGCGGCGGGAAAGGTGCCCGCTTCGCCGATCGCCAGCGGAATGCGTGCCAGCAACATACCCGCCGTTGAAGTAAAGAAGATGTGCGCGACATGTCCGATGGTCCAGAGCGAGACCGCAAGCGCATAACCAGCGCGCGCGCCTATGCGATCGATGAGGCGCCCGAACGCCACATAGGCGATGCCGTAGCCCGCCTGAAACCAGATGGCGAGATCGGCATACCCGCTCTCACTCCAGCCGTAACGGGCCTGTAGATCGGGCTTCAGCGTCGGCAGAACCAGCCGGTCGATATAGCTCAGGACCACCGCCGCGAAGAGCAGCGCGCAAACGATCCAGCGGACTTTCCCTGATGGCTTGGGCATGGTGGCCATCTCACTCTCCTCAGGCGGCGCGATAATCGTAAGAGCGAAGGGTGCTGGCGGCGTGCAGGCGGCCCGCCCCCAACCAGCCTTGGTGGATCACCAATTGAACATGGTCCCGTCCTCCAGCCGGTTCACCGGCAGAAACGCGCGCTTATATTCGTATCCTGCCGCCAGATCCTCGTCGATATCGACGCCCAGGCCCGGCTGGTCGCCCGGATGCATCATGCCGTCTGCGAACGTGTAGGCATGGGGGAAGACCGCGTCAGTTTCCGGCATATGGCGCATATATTCCTGGATGCCGAAATTGGGCACGCTGAGGTCGAAATGCAGGGCGGCGGCCATGCACACCGGCGACAGGTCGGTCGCGCCATGACAGCCGGTGCGGATCTGATACAGGTCGGCCAGCGCTGCAATGCGCCGCAAGTGCGTGATGCCGCCGGCATGGACTACCGTCGCGCGAATATAGTCGATCAGCTGATTCTGGATCAGGTCCTTGGCGTCCCAGATCGAATTGAAGATCTCGCCTACCGCAAGCGGCGCCGTGGTATGCTGGCGGATCAGACGGAACGCTTCCTGATTTTCGGCAGGCGTCGCATCCTCCAGCCAGAAGGGGCGATAGGGTTCCAGGTCCTGGCCCAGCCGTCCCGCCTCGATCGGCGTCAGGCGGTGATGGATGTCGTGCAGCAGGTGCACGTCCCATCCCAAAGACTCGCGCGCCGCCTTGAACAATTCGGGCACGATCCGCAGATATTTTGACGTGTTCCAGATATTCTCGGTCGGCAGGTCCGCGTCGGCTGGCTCGTAGAAATATTTGTCCTTGCTGACGCCATAAGTGCTGGCCATGCCCGGTACGCCGCATTGCAGGCGGATCGCCTTATAGCCTTGTGCCTGATAATCCAAGGCGACCTTGACGGTGTCCTCGATCGTGGTGCCGTTGGCATGGCCATAGACCATCACGCCCTCGCGGCTCGCCCCGCCCAGCAATTGATAAACCGGCAGCCCGGCAATCTTGCCCTTGATGTCCCATAGCGCCATATCGACCGCCGCGATCGCGGTCATGGTGACAGGGCCCCGCCGCCAATAGGCGCCCTTGTAGAGATATTGCCACAGATCCTCGATCCGATGCGCATCGCGGCCGATCAGGCAGGGAATGACATGATCCGTCAGATAGCTGGCGACCGCCAGTTCGCGACCGTTCAGCGTTGCGTCGCCAAGGCCATAGACGCCCTCATCGGTCATGATCTTGAGCGTGACGAAATTGCGGCCAGGACATGTGATGATGACCTTGGCATCGATGATCTTGGGCATGAGGGCAGTCCTGTTCAGATGATTTCGAGCGTGACGGCTTGGAGGGTTTCGCTGTCCGGCCCGACCATGATGTCGAAAAGGCCCGGTTCGACCACTTCCTCCATATCGAGATTCCAGAGCGAAAAGGCGTCTGGGCCAAGGAGGATACGCACCGTCCTGGTTTCGCCGGGAGCCAGGGTAACGCGCTCAAAGCCCTTCAATTCCTTGATCGGGCGGGTGACGCTCGCCGTCTGGTCGCGGACATAGATCTGAACGATCTCGTCGCCCTGTCGATCGCCGACATTGCGCACATCGACCTCAACCGCGACACTCCCCCCCGTGCCGATCCTCTCGGAGGAAAGCCTTGGCGTCCCAATATCAAAGCGGGTGTAGCTAAGGCCAAATCCGAATGGGAAAAGCGGCGATATATCCTCGAACACATAGCCCCGCCGCGCGCTTGGCTTGCGGTTGTAGAAAATGGGCACCTGTCCCGCATCGCGCGCCACCGTGACGGGCAGCTTCGCTCCGGGATTGACGTCCCCGAACAGAATATCTGCCATGGCGGTGCCGCCCTCCTGCCCCGGATACCAGCATTCCAGCAAGGCATTGCAGCCATCCACGACTGCCGGGTAGCTTGGCGGGCGGCCGTTGATCGCGCAGACGATCACGGGTTTGCCGGTAGCCTTCATTGCGGCGAACAAGTCATTCTGCTCGCCCACCAGGTCCAGGCTCGTGCGATCACCCAGATGGTTTTTCGCAAACCCTTCACGGCTTGTCTGTTCGGTGTCGCCGATCGCCAGGATGATGACATCCGCACCCGTCGCGACCTCGACCGCCTCGGCGATCAACGCACGATTTTTCTCCGGATCTGCCAGCAGCACCTCGTCCACGGACCGGTCTTCGCTTTGCGTGATGAACACGCCTTGCGCATGCACCACCTCTGCCTTTCCAGCGAGCTTGGCTCTGACGCCATCCAGCAGAGACACCGTTTGCCGCGGGATGGAAGAATAGCCGCCCAGACGTGCAATGGCCGCATTCGGCCCGATGACGGCAACGCGCCGATGCGCTCCGGCGGTCAGCGGCAATGTCCCGTCATTCTTCAGGAGGGCAATGGACCGATGCGCGGCTTTCAGCGCCAGTGCCCGCGCTTCTGTGTTGCCGGTCAATGTGTCCCAGTCCCGTCGCGGCCAGGGATTTTCAAACAGGCCTGCGCGGACCTTGAGCGTCAACATGCGCCGTGCGGCAAGATCGACGGCCTCAAGCGGCACTTTACCGCTGCGAACCTGCTCGACCAAGGTGCGAAAACCGATGCCGTCGGGCAATTCACAATCGACGCCTGCGCGCAACGCCGCTCTCGCCGCTGCTTCCAGATCAGGCTGGACATGATGAATGGTGTCGAGTTCCGGCACGGCGCCATAGTCGCTCACCACCGCCCCGTCGAAATGCCACTCGCCGCGCAATATGTCGCCCAACAACCATCCGTTCTGGTGCGAGGGCACACCGTCTATCTCGTTATAGCTGGGCATCACCGCGGCAATGCCGGTGCGCTTCACCACCGCGCGGAAAGGCGGGAAGAAATTTTCCCGCAACTCGCGCTGGCTGATCGGCGCCGGCGCGATATTCTCGCCGCTCTGCGGCTGGCCATGGCCCGTCATATGCTTGAGCGTTGCCATCACCTTGTCAGGGCCGATCTGCTTGCTTTCGCCTTGCAGGCCCAGCACCGCCGCCACGCCCATTTCGCCGCACAGATAAGGATCCTCGCCAAACGTCTCCTCGATCCGCCCCCAGCGCGGATCGCGGGCAATGTCCACCACCGGCGACAGTGCCAGATGGACGCCGCGCGCCCGGACTTCACGCGCAATCACGGCCTGAACCTCGCGCATCAGGTCCCGGTCGAAGCTGCCCGCCATGCCGATGGCCATGGGGAACATGGTGGCGTCGGTCGCCATATAGCCATGCAGCGATTCTTCATGAAACAGCACCGGAATGCCCAGGCGGGTTTTCTCGATCGCCCATCTCTGCACGGCTTCGATGAAGTCGACCGTGTCCCGGGGCGTGCGCCAGCGCGCGCCGACACCCCCAGCCTGCGTCGATCCGTTCGGCGCGCCCCGTCGGTCAGACGGTCGCGTGATCTGGCCGAAACTGGCGGGATAGGCTTCACTTGCCTTGGTCGGGGAGAAGGTCAGATCGTCCATCACTTCAGCCTTCGTGGCCCAAAGCGCGATGATCTGGCCGACCTTTTCCTCCAGCGTCATCCGGCTCAAAAGATCGCTTACGCGCAGGTCTACCGGCGCACCCGCATCCTTATAGAGCGGCCCCCTCTTTTTGGCCGCAGCTGCGGGGACGGCCGCAAGCAGGGATGTGGACGCCATCAGCCCCAGTGCCTGCCGGCGTGCGAAACCGGCGCTCATGGCGTCACCGTCAGGGTGGTGGACTGCAAGGCGACCGAACTGTTTCCGGTCATGATCTCGAACTCGCCCGGTTCGACCACTCGGTGCATCTTGTCGTTCCACATCTGAAGGCTCTCGGGCGTGATGGTGAAGCGCACCGTGCGCACCTCTCCGGGTTTGAGGGACACACGCTCAAATCCCTTCAATTCCTTGATGGGTCGCGTGACGGAACTTACCTTGTCATGGATATAGAGCTGGACGACCTCGTCGCCGTCGCGCGCGCCATCGTTGCGGACATCGACGGTCACGCTGGTGGTTCCGCCCGGCCCGATGCTGGACTGCGCGAGACGCGGCGGGGACAAGGTGAAGTTCGTATAGCTAAGGCCAAAGCCAAAGGGATAAAGCGGCGCATTCGTGTCGAACAGATAGCCGCGGCCCGCGCTTGGCTTCACATTGTAGAAGGCCGGCAATTGCCCGACCGAACGCGGCACTGTGACCGGCAACTTGCCGCCCGGATTGACGTCGCCAAACAATATGTCGGCGACCGCATGGCCGCCCTGCTCGCCCAGATACCAGCCCTCCAGCAGGGCATTGGCTTCTTCGCTGACCTTGACCGTGGAAGCGGGCCGACCGTTGATGAGCACGACAGTGATTGGCTTGCCCAGCGTCTTAAGGGCGTCGAACAGTTCCTGCTGCTCCCCGACCAAATCCAGACTGGGCCGGTCGCCCAGATGATTGGCGGCCCAGCCCTCCCGGCTCGATTGCTCCGTATCGCCCAGCGTCAGCACGATGCGATCCACATTCCGGGCAGCCTCCACCGCCTGCGCAATCAAGCGACGATTCTCCGCCGGGTCGGCCTTGTCCACCTTGTCCGCCCACCAGTCGTCATCTTGTGTGATCTTTACGCCCTGCGCAAAGACGATGCGTACGCGATCGCCAACCCTGGCCTTGATGCCGTCCAGAATGGAAACGACATGCGGCGGCTGCCCGTAATAGCCGCCCAGCCGCGCCACCGCCGCGCTCGGCCCGATGACCGCGATCGACCCTTCCACCTTCAAAGGCAGCATGCCGTCATTCTTCAGCAATGTGATCGACCGCTGCGCCGCGGTGCGGGCTAGCGCGCGCGCCTCCGCGTCATTGGTAAGCGCTACTGCCTGCGCCGCGTCTGCATAGGGATGCTCGAACAGGCCAGCGCGGAACTTCAATTCCAGCATGCGCCGCACGGCCTTGTCGACTTGCGCCTCGCTGACCTTGCCCGCGCGGACCTGATCGCCGAGCGTGGCATAGGACAATCCTTCAGGCAGGTCCGCGTCCACCCCCGCGTCCAGAGCCCGCCGCGCGGCCTCATCCAGACTGCCCGCGACATGGTGGATGTTCATCAACTGATCGACACCCGAATAATCGGACACAACCGCGCCACGAAAGCCCCATTCCCCGCGCAGCACATCGTCCAGCAGCCAGCGGTTCATGTGGCTTGGCACGCCATCAATCTCATTATAGCTGGCCATCACCGCGTTGATGCCGGTGCGCTTCACCACTTGCTCGAACGGTGGAAAGAAATTTTCGCGCAGTTCGCGTTCCGAAATCGGGGCAGGCCCGACATTGGTGCCGCTCTCCGGCTGGCCATGGCCGGTGAGATGCTTGAGGGTCGCGAATACCTTGCCGGGGCGCAAGTCATGCGACCGACCCTCGCCCTGTAACCCCTCCACCGCCGCGACTCCCATTTCGCCGACCAGATAGGGGTCCTCGCCATAGGTTTCCTCGATCCGCCCCCAGCGTGGGTCGCGCGCGATGTCGACCACGGGCGACAGCACCATCGGTACGCCCCGCACGCGGATTTCGCGCGCGATCACGCTGTTCACCTGCTGCACCAGATGCGGGTCCCAGGACGACGCGAGCGCGATCGATTGCGGGAAGCTGGTAGCGCCCACCGCCGCGTAACCATGCAAACCTTCTTCATGGAACAGGATCGGAATGCCCAGGCGGGTCTGCGTCATCGCCCATTTTTGCAAGGCGTTGACCAGCGCAACGGTCTGGCGAGGGTCGCGGCCCCGGGCAACGCGTGGACTGACCGCGCCTTTGGCGTCGGACGGCCGCGTGAAATGACCCAAACCATTGGGATAGCGCGCCGCGAGCCTTGCAGGATCGAGCTGCAAATGATCGTCGAAAATCTGGGTCTTGCTTTCCCACACAGTGGTGATTTGGGCGATCTTCTCGTCCAGCGACATACGCCCGATCAAGTCGTCGATCCGCGCCTCGACCGGTGCGGACGCATCCTTGTAGAGCGGCCGCTGATCCTGCGCCGCGCGCACGGATTCCATCGGTGCGAACGTTGACGCCATCCCGATCGCCAGCAAGGATGCAGCCCCCAAAATCTTGCAGCTACCGATCACCTGGCCCCTCTCCCCTTTTTCCGCTCGACACGGTTTTCGCTTGCAGCCTATCAGCTGATAACGCTACCATCGCGGCAGAAACCCGGCTTGTCAATGCAGTTCCTGTCGCCGACACGCCAGTAGATAAGAGGAGAGGGAAAAGTGATGGCGCGCCTGTTCTGCTATATGATGGCCATGGTCATGGCGATGCTGGCTCTGCCCGTTCGGGCGGAAGACGGCTATGATCTGTGGCTGCGTTATGCCCCGGCGGAGCAGGCCCGCGCTGCGGACATCAGCGCCCACGCCCGCACCATCGTGCCTGTGGAAAATGGCTCAACCATGGAAGTCGCCACACGGGAATTGCAGCGTGCTGTTGCGCATATGACCGGACGCGCGCCCACGCTCGCGACCACGCCGACCGCCGGAGCGCTCTGGCTGGCGACGCCTCGCTCTGCGCCCGGCATCCCATTATCGCTCAAGGGGCTTGGCGCGGAGGGCTATGCCATCCGGTCCATCGACCGGGGCGGTCAACCGGTGACGCTGATTGCCGCGAACAGCGACATCGGCTTGTTGCACGGCGCCTTCCACTGGCTGCGCCTTGCCCAGACGAACGCCCCGCTTGACCGGCTCGACATTCGCAGCGCGCCGCGCATCGGCCTGCGCCTTCTGAACCACTGGGACAATCTCGATGGTACGGTGGAGCGCGGTTATGCCGGCATGTCGATATGGGACTGGTGGCGTCTGCCGGACTATAAGGGTCCGCGCTATACCGACTATGCGCGCGCCAACGCCTCCATCGGCATCAACGGCACCGTGCTCAACAATGTGAACGCGAAGGCAGAGAGCCTGAGCGCGCCTTATATCGCCAAGGCGGCGGCCCTGGCAGACATATTCCGGCCTTACGGCATCAAGGTGTATCTGTCGGTCAAATGGACCGCGCCGATGGAACTCGACGGCCTGAAGACGGCCGATCCGCTGGACGCCCAGGTCGCCGCATGGTGGAAAGCCAAGGCCAGCGAGATATATCGGGCTATCCCCGATTTCGGCGGATTCCTGGTCAAAGCTAACAGCGAAGGCCAGCCTGGCCCTCAAGACTATGATCGTACCCATGCCGACGGGGCCAATATGCTGGCCGCCGCCGTGAAACCCCATGGCGGCATCGTGATGTGGCGCGCCTTCGTCTATGCGCACGATAATCCGGATGACCGGGCCAAGCAGGCCTATGATGATTTCAAGCCGCTCGACGGGCAATTTGCCGACAATGTGCTCGTGCAGGTCAAAAATGGCGCGATCGACTTTCAGCCGCGCGAGCCTTTCCATCCCCTGTTCGGCGCAATGCCCAAGACGCCGCTGATGATGGAATTCCAGATCACCAAGGAATATCTCGGCCAGTCTACCCACCTCACCTATCTTGGCCCGCTATTTGAAGAAGCGCTCGACGCGGACACCTATGCAAAGGGCAAGGGCTCTACGGTCGCGAAAGTCATCGACGGATCGCTGGACGGGCACAAGCTGACTGGCATCGCCGGCGTCGCCAATATCGGGGTCGACCGTGACTGGAGCGGCTCGATCTTCAACCAGGCGGACTGGTATGCCTTTGGCCGCCTTGCTTGGGATCCGGGCTTGTCTGCCAACGCCATAGCGCGCGAATGGACCGCCATGACATTTTCGCCCGACCCGCGTCTTGTCGATCCGGTCGTCGCCATGATGATGGGTTCGCGCGAGGCGGCGGTCGATTACATGACGCCGCTGGGCCTCGCCCATGTCATGGCCACCGGGCATCATTATGGCCCGGCGCCCTGGGTTTCGGATCTGGCCCGCCCGGAATGGAACCCCGTCTATTATCACAAGGCGGACGCGGACGGGATCGGCTTTGACCGGACCAAAAGCGGCAGTAATGCAATCGCCCAATATGCGCCGGTCATAGCACGGCGTCTCGCGAACCCAGCCACGACGCCGGAAAGCGAATTGCTCTGGTTCCATCATCTGCCGTGGGACTATCGCCTCAAGTCCGGCGAGACACTCTGGAACGGCCTTGTGCATCGTTATGATCACGGCGTCGCCTACGTGGCCGGCATGCAGCGGACTTGGGAGGGCCTTCGCCCGCTGGTCGATGCGGAACGCTTTGCCCAGACCGAAGCCTTCCTGGCGATCCAGCATCGGGAGGCGCAATGGTGGCGCGACGCCAGCATCGCCTATTTTCAATCGATCAATCACCTCCCGCTGCCGGCAGATGCCATGGCCCCGGCGCATGACCTGGACTGGTACAAGGCACAGAGTTTCCCGTACGCGCCGGGCCATCATTGATTTTTCGATTCTACAAAGGGAGCGGTTGTCGTTACCAAGGCTCAATATAATATTTCACGAAAGCCGCCGCCGTTGACCGACACCCGCTCTTCCCGCCGCCAGCGCAATGCTCCTACGATCAACGACGTCGCGCGACATGCCGGTGTTTCGCCGATGACGGTGTCGCGCGTGATCAATGGCGAACAGGTTGTTCGGCCGGAAACGCGCGCCAAGGTTGAAGCCGCAATTGCCGCCATGAATTATGCGCCCAGTGCAGCGGCGCGAATGCTGGCTGGCGGCGATGAAATTCGTGTCGGGCTTCTCTATTCCAACCCCTCCTCCTCCTATCTTAGCGAATTTCTGGTCGGCAGCCTGGACCAGGCCAGCCGCAGCGGCATCGACCTGGTGGTGGAAAAATGGGACGAGGAAACCGCAATCGCTGACGTCGTGGCGCATCTGGAGCGCGGACGCATCGATGGCGTGATCCTGCCACCGCCGCTATGCGACCATGATGACATGGTCCAGGCGCTGGACCGAGCCGGGATCCCGGCGGTGGCGGTCGCAACCGGCCGGCCGCCGTCCGATCTTGCCGCGGTCAGCATCGA
The DNA here is from genome assembly GCF_000153545.1 of Sphingomonas sp. SKA58. Taxonomy (NCBI): domain Bacteria; kingdom Pseudomonadati; phylum Pseudomonadota; class Alphaproteobacteria; order Sphingomonadales; family Sphingomonadaceae; genus Sphingomonas; species Sphingomonas sp. SKA58. The sequence continues at coordinate 1,116,031 of NZ_CH959306.1, read as the reverse complement.
CGACCGGCAGGCCGCCTATGAAATGACCCGCCATCTTATTGCGTTAGGGCATGCGCGCATTGGTTTCATCAAGGGCAACCCCAACCAGAGCGCCAGCACGCGCCGGTTCGAAGGCTACGTCCAGGCGCTTGGCGAGGCCGGCCTGCCGGTAGAGGACGAACTCATCGCGCAAGGCTATTTCACCTATCGGTCGGGCTTGGACGCCGCGGAACATATCCTGTCGCTAGCAGAGCCGCCGACCGCCATCTTCGCCAGCAATGACGACATGGCTGCTGCGACGGTCGCAATAGCGCATCGTTCGGGTCTTGACGTGCCCGGCGATCTAACGGTCTGCGGCTTCGACGATACCTCGCTCGCCACCACCATCTGGCCGGAACTAACGACGATCCGCCAGCCGATCAGCGCCATGGCGCGGGCTGCGGTTGAAGTGCTGGTTCGGCAGCTTAAGACCCGCCGCAGCCAATCGGTCGAGGCGGCAGCGCATCTGGTGCTCGATCACGATCTTGTTCGTCGCCAATCCGACGCCGCGCCTCGATCGCGCCCGAGACAACGTCCGGCGCCCTGAGTTAGCGGAGAGTTTACGCGTCTCCATTAAAGAATGTTGCAAGTCGGAGGAGCGCCGGTTCAAAGCGTCGCTTCGATCGCGCGCGCCGCCAGGTCAGGATCGTCCGCCAGACTGATCGGACGGCCAACCACCAGGATCGACGCCCCATTATCGAGCGCCTGACGCGGCGTGACGGCGCGCTTCTGATCACCCATTGCGCCACCTGTAGGACGAACGCCTGGCACGACAAAAAATCCGTCGGCCCAGGCCTTCTTCGCCATTGCCACCTCCTCGCCGGAACAGACGATGCCATCCAACCCTGCGTCCTGCGCCAGGTCAGCCAGGCGCCGGACCTGATCAGGCGCGTTTGCAGCCACGCCGATATCGCTCAGGTCGCCATCGTCCAGGCTGGTCAGCACGGTGACGGCCACCACCTTGGTATTGACGCCTGCCGCAGCCTTTGCGTCCTCCAGCATGGCGCGGCCGCCGGCGGCGTGGACGGTCAGAATCGCCGGCTCCAGCATGTGCAGCGCTTGCACCGCCTTGGCGACCGTGTTGGGAATGTCGTGCAGCTTGAGATCGAGGAAGATCGGCAGGCCAAACTTGGTCATCTCATGCACGCCATGATGCCCATTGGCGCAGAAAAATTCGAGCCCAAGCTTCAGCCCGCCCACATGATGCCGCACTTGACCGGCCAGATGCTGTGCCTTTGCAAGATCGGGCGTATCGATGGCGACGTAAACGGGACTGGTCATGCAGGGCCTGTCGAACTGGAGGTGGAGGGCAATGGATCGCCCTGCGACAATGTCGGCGGCGGCGCGCCGGGATCAGGCGCTGCCGGTACCGGGTCGGAGGCTGGCGTCATGCCCGCAGGAGCCGGCGCCGTCGCCATGGCGGCGAGGGCCCGCTCGGTATTGCTGAGCCGACGTTTCAGCCGCCAGCGCGTCGCCCGGGCCATTATCCAGAAGGGCAAGGCGCCCAGCAGGAACGCTCCGATCAGCAGCACCGGCAGCTTGGTTTCCATGACCAGATCACCCCACAGCCGCACCGTGACCGGAACATAGTTCGCCATGCAAAAGAAGGCGAGCGCCACAGCTATGACGACCCAGAAAGCGGTCCGCAGAAATTGCATTGGCGTTTACCCTCACTGCCCATTTGGGGTAGCTTAGGCGATCCCGCCGGATTTCGGAAGCGCCTGATCGCTCTTGTCGATTGCGATGATCATATGCAGGCTCGCCGTATCGCCGGGGTCGAGCATTGTCATGCCGCCGCGGTTGATCGCGTCGGGCATGTGGCTGACGGGCTCCAGGCAGAAGAACGCGGCACCCGGTGGCCGATAAACATGAAGCCACTGCGCGCCGACGGCGCTGATCCTCATCCCGATGCCATCGCCGCGCTGCACGGTCGCGGTGCCATCCCAGCCCCCATAGACATTGTCGATCAGACTGTCGCCCAACACCCGCGCCGCGCTCGACCAAACGCCCAACATATCCGCCGGCGCCTCATCCTGCGGCAGCATGTCCGGGGACGAAAGCCAGACTGTGTCTGCGGCAAAATGCAGCATCGTCTCTTTATCGGCCGCAAAATAGGGATGGAAACCGAGACCGGCGGGCATCGGGCGGTCGCTCTCGTTGAACAGCGACAGCGAAAGCGACAATTGCGCCGGGGTCAGCCGCACCTCCTGCTTCGCCCGATAGCGCCAAGGCCATCCGGCATCGCCGCCATGGTCATGCACCATCAGAACATGGTCCGCAGCTGTCGTCTTCGCCGTCCAGTTCGTCTGCCAGCCAAAGCCATGAATGCTATGCGGATGATCGCCGAAGTTGCGGGGCAGCCAATAGTCTTCGCCATCGACGGTGAAGCGACCGTCGGCAATCCGGTTGGCGTAGGGCACGAGCGGAAAGCACGCCATCGCCAGTGGATCCGTCGTTCCTTCCGGAGTCTTTCGCAACAGGTCGACGCCATCCAGCGCCAGGCCGGTAAGCGACCCGCCGATCGCGGGCGACAGCACTGCCTCCAGCGCCCCCGCCCGCAATGTGATGATCTGCGTGTTCAGCCGACCATATCCTCTAGCTCACGACCTTTGGTTTCGTTGACCATCGCCCGCACGAAGAAGAAGGAAATCAGCGCGAAGAAGGCATAGCCGACATAAGCGACGGCAAGCCCCGGCCACACCACCAGCGAGGGAAAACTGACCGACACCAATGCATTGGCGATCCACTGCGCGAAACCCGCCACCGCTAGACCCGATCCGCGAATCTGGTTGGGGAACATTTCACCCAGCATGACCCACATGATCGGCCCCCAACTCATGTTGAAGAAGATCACGTATAGATTGGCGGCGACCAGCGCCAGGACACCATTATTGCCGGGCAGCGACACCGCGCCATCCGCGCCAGTGATCGCCGTCGAAAAGGCATAGGCGACCGTCGCCAACGTCACGGCCATGCCCGCCGATCCGATCAGCAGCAGCGGCTTGCGGCCAATCCGGTCGACCATGGCGATGGTGGCGAGGCAGGCGCCAATCGAAAGCACACCAGACAAGATGTTGGTCTGGAGCGCATAATCCTCCGAAAAGCCGACCGCTTCCCACAGGGTTGCGCCATAATAGAAAACGACATTGATGCCGACCAATTGCTGGAAGACGGCAAGGCCAATGCCGGTCCACACGATCGGACGCACCTTGCCGCTGGTCTTGTCGATCAGGTCGCTAAGCGTTGGCCGGTGATGGTCCGCGGCCAGACTGGCGCGAATCTCGGCCACCTTGCGGGTCGCTTCCGCTTCGCCGAACAGGCGGGTGAGCACGGCATGCGCGCGATCATCCAGTCCACGCGCGACAAGGTAGCGGGGGCTTTCTGGAATGATGAGCAGAGCGAGAAAGTAGATGGCGGCAGGAATAGCCTGCAACCAGAACATCCAGCGCCAGGCGGGAAAGTCCATCCAAAGTTCGGCCGTCGATCCGCCGGCATAGCGTGCCAGCACGAAATTCGCGACGAACGCCCCGGTCAGGCCGGAAATGATCATGACCTGTTGGATCGAGGACAAGCGCCCGCGAATGGCGGCCGGCGTGACTTCGGAAATATAAACCGGCGAAATGACGCTGGCGGCACCGACACCCAGGCCGCCGACGATCCGGGCAATGATGAAGACCGCCGAAGATCCGGCCGCACCGGCGAGCAGCGCGCTCGCCAGGAACAGGATCGCGGAAAGCATCATGACGCCGCGGCGGCCAATGATGTCAGCCATGCGTCCCGCGCCAAACGCACCGATCGACGAGCCGACGAGGATCGCGCCCACATTGACGCCAATGCCCAGGCTGCCCAGATCAAAGGCACTTTCCAGCCCTTTTTGCGTGCCGTTGATGACGCCGCTGTCATAGCCGAACATGAACCCACCGATCGTCGCGACCGCGACGATGGCGACAATGAAGGCCATATTGACCTTCGCCGCACTCCCCTCACTCATCATCCTGTCCTTCCCGCTCTTCTATATCGTTGCTATCTGACCCGGCAGCCCGGCAACACCGGGATCGAAGACAAAGAGATCACCCGCCAGAGGCTGATTTGTCAACGCTGTCACGTCCAGCCCCTTGCGCGCCGTGGTCGCATAGGCGGTGCGAAGTTCCTCACCGCCAAAGGCGATCTTCGTCACATTCGCGACCGGGAAGCGGACTTCGCGCATCAGCTTTCCGGCCGGATCGTAGCGGCGCACCGCCCAGCCGCCGAACAAGCCAGTCCAAAGGCAGCCTTCGGCGTCCACGGTTGGGCCGTCAGGATAGCCGGCCCCTTCCTCTATCTGTGCAAACAAAACGGGCTCCCCGACATTTCCATCCGCCGCGACATCGGCGCGCCATATGCGTTTGCCCAGCGTGTCGGTATGATAGACAATACGGCCATCCGGAGAAAAGGCAGGGCCATTGGTGATGGAGACCGCCGGCAGGTTCACCTGTTTGCACGCATCGGCGAAAAAGCGGTAGAAATAGCCGCTCGACTGCGCTTCGGCATCATCCATGGTCCCGAACCAGAGGGCACCATCGGGTGCGACACAGGCGTCATTCTGTCGGTTCCCCGGCATATGGCCCTCGGGCGCGTGGAGGGCGGCGAAACTGGCATCCGCGGGATTGAACCGGTGCACGCCCGATTGCAGCCCGACAGCGAACAGGCTGTCAGCCGTTGGCAGGATCCAGCCGATCTGGCCGGGCGTCGTCCAGCTGCGCGCGACCTCCCGGGCCGGGTCATAGCAATGAATGCGATGCGCCTTGATATCCACGAACCAGAGCGCACGGTCGCGCGCGACCCAGACCGGCCCTTCGCCCAATGTTGCGCCGATCGACAAAATGCTGCGGGGCGCAGCGGTCGTCATGTCAGCGCCACCCGGCGTCGATGAAATAGTCATGGCCTGTGCAGTAGCGTGCGTCGTCCGACGCGAGGAACATTGCCAGGGCAGCGACATCGGCAGGCAGGATGCGACCATCCAGGCACTGTGCTGCGACGATTTCCGCCTCTCCTTCCGGCGTATACCACTTCTCCTGGCGCGGGGTCTTTACGTTGCCGGGAATGATAGTGTTGACCCGAATGTTATCGCGACCAAGATCCCGCGCCAGACTGCGGGTCAGCCCCTCGATGGCGGCTTTCGCGGTCTGATAAAGCGTGAGTTCGGGGAGCGCCAGGTGCCAGCTGATCGAGCCGAAGTTGAGGATGACGCCGCCGCCAGCGCGCTTCATCGCGGGCGCAGCCGCCTGCGCAGCGAAAAACAGATGCCGCAGGTTCACCGCCATGCGATCGTCCCAATAAGCCGGGGTCACGTCCTCGATGCCATGACGATCGTCATTGGCGGCGTTGTTGACGAGGATGTCGATACCGCCGAGTTGCTGTTCGACGGCAGCCATCATCGCCTGAACTTTCTCAATGTCGCGCAGATCGACTTCATAGAATTGAGGCACGAAATCGCTCCCCGTCAGGCGCGCGACAAGCGCCTCGCTTTCGGTCGCCGCGATGTCGCAGAAGGCGACATGAGCACCCTGTCCGGCAAAGGCTTCGACCAGTCCTTCACCGATACCGCTGCCGCCGCCGGAAATGAAAACCCTTTTGCCCTTCAGGCTGGGGTAGATGGCGCGGCTCATGCAGGGTCTTTCTGTTGCGTGTTCAGTAAGCCGCGGGCGGCAAGATTGGTCATCAGGGCAATGACGCCAAAGTCCCAGGCCGCAGCGTCCTTCGACGTCACAACCTCGTTAACCAGCTTGCCCAAGCGCGGTGTAGAAATGGCAACACGATCGCCGACTTTGTGCGTAAATCCCCGGCCGGGTTCGTCCCGGTCCTGAACCGGCGCGAACAGCGTGCCCAGAAACAACGCGAAGCCATCAGGATATTGATGTTCGGACAAGGTCTGCCGGACCAGCTCCAGCGGATCACGGCTGATCTGGTTCATGCTGCTGGCGCCTTCCAGCCGATACCCTTCGGGCCCGTCAATGGTAAGTTCGACTTCCGCGTTGCGGACATCGTCGATCGTGAAATCCTCATCGAACAGTCGGATAAGCGGTCCAAGCGCACAGGAGGCGTTATTATCCTTCGCCTTGCCCAGCAACAATGCCGATCGCCCCTCAAAATCACGCAGGTTGACGTCGTTGCCCAAGGTGGCGCCAATGGCCGCGCCGGCAGCGTTCACCAGCAACACGATTTCCGGTTCAGGATTGTTCCAGGTGGAATCCGACCGGATGCCGATTGGGGCGCCGGGACCCACCGACGACAAAATCGGGGCTTTGGTGAACACCTCTGCGTCGGGGCCGATTGCGACTTCCAGATATTGCGACCAGAGTCCGTCTTCAATCAACGCCGCCTTGAGCGCGGCGGCCTCCGAAGTGCCGGGCACGACATTGCGGATCGAGCCCCCCACCCTGTCTTCCAGCCGTGCGCGGATGTCGCTGGCGGCGGCGGCATCGCCGCGCGCCCGTTCCTCGATCACGCGCTCCAGCGCCGATACCGCGAAGGTGACGCCGCACGCCTTGACGCATTGCAGGTCGACCGGACTGAGAAGGGGCGTGGACAAGCTGTCGAGCGACCCGATGCGCCGGCCTGAGTTAGAGGGCAGTGGCAGCATATCAGCCAGCTGCGCGACTGTCGGGGCGACGCTGCTCATGTCATACGCAATGCCGTCGCACACCAGGATCGGGCTTGGACCTTCTGCGGTCTGCACGCGGCCAAGAAACATGCCCTTACGCCAGTCACTCGGCAGAAAATCGAGCAAGGAAACAGCCCCCGACATTAGCACCTCTCCACAAAACCCGCATCATTGTTGATAGCGCTACCACCACAATTTCGGGGACTTTGTCAAGGGCTGTTGCATGTGTCGGGATTTTGTAGGGCGATAATCGCGGGCCGCTGAACTTTCGTTCCGGACCGAACGGCTTGGCGCATCATGGGTCGGTGACACGAGAAGCGGGACGCGATTGACGGGCATCGGGTCGTTGGCGGGCGTTGCGACGCGGCTTTATGCGCGGTCAGCCGTGAACCGGATAGGACAGCAAAGGGCGGCATGGCCTTCGTTCCATGCCGCCCCCTGGTGCGACCCGTTTGGGTATCATTCCGCCCTTCGTGACTGGCGGGAATCCTCTGTGTCAGGCGCCTGCGCTGAGATAGGTGATCAGTTCGGACTTGCTGACCATCATGCTTTTGTCGGCATCGGCCGAGGTGAAGGCGCCGTTTGCCCAGGCCGTGACCTGATCAGCGGGCAGTTGCTGCCCGGTGGCCTTCATCTCCTGGCTTTTGAGCGTCACCATCCAGCGGGAAAATTCCGACTGGTCGAGCTGGCCGTCGCTGTTGGCGTCATAGGCCGGAAATTCGCTATCGACGATCGACGCTACGGAGGTTGCGGGTGCCGGCTGAGTTGCAGGCTGGGCGGGCATCGCCGCGGAGGGCGCCGCCGGGGCGGCCGGCTGCGATGCGGCGCCCGGCGTCATCGCCTGCTGCGCCAATGCCGGCGTCGCGATCGCCAGAGCGGTTGTGAACAAAATCGTCCGGATCATGCTGATCTCCTGTTATTCAATATTCCCGGACCAGCAGCGGCGCGGCAGGTCCGTCCAATAGTGAACAAATAATAGCTCAACAGGCCGAGATGTTCCTGAATTTCTATTCATATTCCGCCATTCGACCAGCAAAATCTTTCGATTCATCTGTTTCATCACACGCAATGTTCGGCGCTGGCGAAAGACCATGGGCATATGCACGTCGATTTGCCCGCGGCGGGCGACGCTGCTAGGTGGCGCGGCACATTTCCTTTCCGTTTCCAGCCAGACAGGATTCGCCCATGATCCCCCGCTATTCCCGCCCGCAGATGACCGCCCTCTGGGAGCCGGAGGCGCGCTTCAAAATCTGGTTCGAGATCGAGGCGCATGCGACCGAGAAGCTGGGCGAGCTGGGCGTGGTGCCGCCGTCGGCCGCCAAGGCGCTGTGGGACTGGTGGGCGACCAACCCGGCGATCGACGTGGACGCGATCGACGCGATCGAGGCCGTGACCAAGCATGACGTCATCGCCTTCCTGACCTGGGTCGCCGAGCAGGTCGGCGACGAAGCCCGCTTCATGCACCAGGGCATGACCAGTTCGGACGTGCTCGACACCTGCCTGGCGGTGCAGCTGACCCGCGCCGCCGATATCTTGATCGAGGATCTCGACCGGCTGCTGGACGTCATCAAGCGCCGCGCGTTCGAGCACAAGCTGACCCCGACGATCGGCCGCAGCCATGGTATCCATGCCGAGCCGGTGACGTTTGGCCTGAAAATGGCGGAAGCCTATGCCGAATTCAGCCGCTGCCGCACGCGGCTGATCGCGGCGCGGGCCGAAGTCGCCACCTGCGCCATTTCCGGCGCGGTCGGCACCTTCGCCAATATCGACCCGCGCGTCGAGGAGCATGTGGCCGAGCAGCTGGGCCTTGCCATCGAGCCGGTATCGACGCAGGTCATCCCGCGTGACCGCCATGCGATGTTCTTCGCGACGCTGGGCGTCATCGCATCGTCGATCGAGCGGCTGGCGGTCGAGGTGCGCCACCTGCAACGCACCGAAGTGCTGGAGGCGGAGGAATATTTCTCGCCCGGCCAGAAGGGGTCGAGCGCGATGCCGCACAAGCGCAACCCGGTGCTGACCGAAAATCTGACCGGCCTTGCCCGCATGGTGCGCGCCTATGCCCTGCCCGCGATGGAGAATGTCGCGCTGTGGCATGAGCGGGACATCAGCCATTCGTCGGTCGAACGCTATATCGGCCCGGACGCGACCATCACGCTGGACTTCGCGCTCGGCCGCCTGACCGGGGTGATCGACAAGCTGCTGGTGTACCCTGAGCGGATGATGAAGAATCTCGACAAGATGGGCGGTCTGGTCCACTCGCAGCGCGTGCTGCTGGCGCTGACGCAGGCGGGGGTCAGCCGCGAGGACAGCTATCGCTACGTCCAGCGCAACGCGATGAAGGTGTGGGAATCGGACGGGCAATTGTCGCTGATGGAGTTGCTCAAGGCCGACGCCGACGTCACCGCCGCCCTGTCGCCCGATCAGATCGAGGAGAAATTCAACCTCGATTATCATTTCCGCCAGGTCGATACGATTTTCGAGCGGGTGTTCGGCAAGGCCTGACCCCACAGCGCCCAGCGGCGCACTGCCGAGTCGCCGGGTGACTGTGACAGCAGGGCGAAGTTCACAGTGTCGTCGGCCTTTTTCGGCCCGAAGCGACCCTGACGCGACCGCGAAGCGACCATAAGGCGACCACGAAGCGACACCCTGCGCCGGGCGAACGGGCGGCCTGTGGGGCGTCCGAACAGCGTTGGCGCGGGCGGGCAAATGCGTCATCCGCAAGGGTAGATCAGGAATAATCCTACATTGGTAGGGGGTGTGGTGGCGTTACGCCGTCGGTGGCTGAGCTGATCGCATTCGGACAGACAACAACCGACGAGAGGTTTATCGCGTAACGCGGGACCCTTCTGCGCGCAGCAAGCCATGCAGCCCAAGATATCGCCTTACGCAGTAGCGATCCTCGCCACATGTCGCCGTGGCCCTCCGGCGAGAAAAGGCACGGAAGTCAAGGACTGGCTTATACAGAGGTCAACCGCAATAAGCAATCGTTGCGCAATCGTTCTAACGCCTGAGAACTCACGCGGATCGAGCAGTCACGAATTGTCAAAGTGCGACCGAGATTGATGGAATTCTGGTTGTTTCTCGCCTAGGGCGCGTGGATCAACACCGTCGCCGATATGCCGGGGAGGCAGACCTGAACAAGATTTACACTCTGGGATATGAAGGTGCCAGCGTCGTGGATTTCATTGCGACGTTGAAGCGTGCCGGAGTATCTTTGCTACTTGATGTGCGTCAGTTGCCCCAGTCTCGCCGCCCTGGCTTTTCGAAACGCGTGCTCTCGGAAGCGTTGAAGGAAGTAGGCATTAGCTATCGGCACGTCCGTCAGCTTGGTGATCCTAAGCCAGGTCGGGATGCTGCGCGCCGCGGCGACATGGCTGAGTTCCGTTTGATTTTCAACGCGCACTTGAAGTCTGATGAGGCCCAGATCGCCATCCAAGAAGCCGCAATCGTCACTCGGGAAGAGACAGTGGCCCTCATGTGCTACGAGCGGGCCCCAAAAGATTGCCACAGATCGATTGTCGCAGAACGAATACGTGACATAGTGTCAGTTGATATTGTTCACTTAGGAGTGCATCCAAGCTGAACGACCGGGAGAACTGTAAATGTCGTTGGCACCTGAGGGATCACATGAGCATAAAGATGATGAGGCTTTCATCATAGTGAAAGCCGCTCCCCGAGCGAGCCAGTCACACGGCGAAACGGTCTGTATGGCTGCCATCGACATGAACGGTAAATGGGTTCGTCTTTATCCCGTCTCATTCCGACATTTGGCTGACGGGAAGAAATTTGGGCGATGGGATCGGATTTCTTATCGCTGGCGAAGGGCCACATCAGACCAGCGAGTTGAATCTCGGCGCGTGGATCAGGATAGCATCGAGATCAAAGGTAAATTGAAGGAAGACGAGCGCCATTCCTTCCTTAACCGGGCAGCTGTGACCGATCGTGTCCCGGGGGATGGTGTAACAGCGGGTATCCTCGGTAGAGGATCGGACTGGATCAGGCTGCCACGCCGGGCAAACTGATGAGGGGATTGTCGCTGACGGTGGCGAGACTTTCAAGTGTCATATATCGGCGAGCCACGGCCCATTCGTCCTGCTGTTCGAGCATGAGGGCTCCGACGAGGCGTACAATGGCCGCGTCATTGGGAAAGATGCCGACAACGTCGGACCTTCGTTTAATCTCTCCGTTGAGACGTTCCAGGGGATTTGTGCTGGAAATCTGCGGCCAATGTTCTTTCGGGAAGGCTGTGTAAGCGAGGACGTCTTCGCGGGAGCCATCCATCATCTCAGCAAGTTTGGGAGCGCGATCACGCAGGGCATCGGCGACTGTTTGCCATTGCTTATGAGCCTCCTGAGCAGTTTCCTGCGCGAAAATTGTCTTGATCATGGCGGTGACGGCAGCACGCTGCTTAGTGGAAACATGGGCGAGCGCATTGCGCATCCAATGAATCCGACAGCGTTGCTGGGTTGCGTGGAAAACCTTGCTGGCAGCGGCGCGTAGCCCTTGTGATCGTCTGCAATGACAAGCTTGACGCCCCGGAGCCCGCGATCGGCAAGAGAGCGCAAGAAGCCCTTCCAGAAGGTTTCGGCCTCGGTTGGCCCGGTGTCGACGCCCAGTATCTCGCGGCGGCCATCGTTGCTGACACCGACAGCTATTATCGTCGCGGTCGACACAATCCGGCCACCCTGGCGCGATTTGATGTAGGTCGCATCGAGCCACAGATAAGGGAATTCGCCCTCGATTGGCCTGTTGAGGAAAGCGTTAACCCGTTCGTCAATCTCTTGGATCAGTCGGCTGACGGCGCTCTTGGAGATGCCCGTAGCGCCCATGGCCTTCACGAGATTATCGACCGATCGCGTCGAAATGCCCTGGACATAGGCTTCCTGGATCACCGCCGTCAGCGCCTTCTCGGCAGTCCGACGGGGTTCAAGGAAGGATGGGAAATACGATCCCTTGCGTAGCCGCGGGATCTCCAGTTCGATGTGGCCGGCCCTGGTCTCCCAGGAACGCTCTCGATAGCCGTTGCGCTGGACCTGTCGCCCGGCAGGGTCGCGAGCGCCATGCGCGGCGCCAGTCAGCACCTGCACTTCAGCTTCCATCATTCGCTCAGCGGCAAATGCCAACATCTCGCGAACGAGATCCGCATCAGCGCCCTTTTCAACCAGCTCAATAAGGGCCATTCTGTCTGTGGTCATCGTCGTCTCCGATAGGTTCATTGGTTTCGCAACCCGAACTCTACCGAAGATTGGCGATGGCCGCCTAGACAGAAGCCATGCCACCGTTGGGGCATGAAGCTCCGGTCGCTACGCTCCCTCCGCTTCACGCCCCAACGGTGACGCTGTTACACCACTTAACGGGACACGGCCGCTGTGACCTCTCTAAAGGCGGAATGGGACCAAGGCCGTAGCCTTGCCATCCTCAATTGCGAAGTTATTGATTTCTGGCACGAACATCAGACCGCAGAGGAGCTTAAGCGGCAGCAGAATGTCTATGATAACATGCGAAAACAGAATGACTTTTTCAGTCAGGGCAATCTGATCCCGCGGGAGGCCTGTCCGCACGTATTCAAATATCGCTATCGCGACGCAGATGGTATTCACATTGGCACATGTCAAGACTGGGAGACCGAAGCCACGTTCCTCAAACGCCGGCATGACCTCGGGAGCGAGGCGGCAGCACTTGAGTGGATGGTAAAGAAATTTGGTGTTGAATTTCCGCTGAAGGGCATGGTTCTGGCCATGGGCACCCACCGGCGCTGGGAAGGTCAGTGGCTCATTAATGGTGTCCTGAGGGCAAACCCGTTAACCCAGATGACGATGTTGTGATCTGCGCAGACGAGCGTTGTGCCTTAACCGACCATTCAAGCTAGTGCATCGTATTTACCGCAGGTCCAGCATGTTCGTTGCTAGTCGCTGGCGTCAGCCGTTTTCGCCCGCATCGCGGAATTGCAGCATAGAACCCCCTCGCTACCCCCACACCCCTCCGTCTGGCCTCTGGCCAGCCACCTCCCCTGCCAGGGGAGGATGAGGGGAGGTCCGGATGGGTGACGCTGGGATGGGCGCTAGAGTTCGGCCGCGCCCTCCCCCGCTATTCCAGGCCGCTCTTGCGCGCTTGCCCCACGAAGTTCAGCGCGGCGCGGGCGGCTTCGGCGATCGCGGCTTCGGCTTTCTTCGCGTCGATGGTTGGGCGGTCGAGATAGATGGCGAGGATATATTCCTCGCCGGTGGGGGACTTGACCAGCGCCACGTCATTATAGGCGGTGCCGCAGCTGCCGGTCTTGCTGCCCGAGGTCCAGCCTTCTGGCAGGCCGGCCTTGATGCGCTTGTCGCCGGTGCTGCTGGCGTTGAACCAGGCGCGCAGGCGGTCGGCGCTCTCCGCCTTCAGGTCGCGGAAGAAGAGGCGCGCCATCAGGCCCGCCATGGCGGCGGGCGTGGTCGTGTCGCGCGGGTCGCCTTCCGCATTTTCGTTGAGCGCGGGTTCAGTGCGGTCGAGCCGGGTGACGTCATCGCCATGGACGCGCATGAAGGCGGTCAGCCCTTCCGGCCCGCCCAGCATCGGCAGCAGCAGATTGGCGGCGCTATTGTCGCTGACCTCCACCGCCGCGCGCGCCAGTTCCTCCATCGACATGCGGCCGCGCTTGAGGTTCTTCTTCACCACCGGCGCGTAATCGAGCACATCCTCCTTGCCGAAGGGGATGGTCCCTTCCAGCCCGAACTTGCCGCCATCCGCGCCGGTCAGCACGGCGGCGGCCAGCGGCGCCTTGAAGGTCGAGCACATGGCGAACCGCTCGTCACGGTTGAAGCCCAAGAGCAGCGCGCCCTGCCGGTCGACCAGCGCGACGCCCAGGCGGCCGCCCGTCTCCTCCTCAATCTCCTTGGGATTGCGGACCTGCTCCAGCGCCGATTGCGGCACCAGATAGCGCGGCGCGGCGGGCATGAGATTGTCGAGATTGCCGGTCGGCGCGGGCTCCTGCGCCGGGGTCTTCTGACGGTCGGCGGCGGAGGCGGGCGCGGCGAGCAGCGCCAGGGCGCCAAGGGCGGTGACGATCTTCATGGGGCGGCCTTACATTCCCTGCATATTGTTGAATTCGCCCGGAATGCGGACGGTGAGGCTGTCCATCGCGGGATCAAGGACGATCTGGCAGGACAGGCGGCTGGTGCGCGTGGCGGCGGCGGCAAGATCGAGCATGTCTTCCTCATCCTCGCTGGCGCGGGGGAGCCGGGCGAAGTCGCCGGCGTCGACGATGACATGGCAGGTGGAGCAGGCCATCTGGCCCTCGCAGGTCCCCTCCAGCGGCTGGCCGGCGGCCTGCGCGACCTCCAGCAATACGGAACCCGCCGGCCCGTCGACCTCCTGCCGCCGCTCCCCGTCGGCGCTGATGAAGGTGACCCTGGTCATGATATGCGCTCCCTTGTCACGGCGCCGCTTGTGCGGCTGCCGCCTCATTCAACGCCCTTGCAGCCCTCTCCACCTCATCCGGCGTCGTGTAGCGGCCAAAGCCGATCCGCACCGATCCGCGCGCCTGAGCGTCGGTCAGCCCCAGCGCGCGCAGCACATGGCTAGGCCGCCCGGACCCGCTTGCGCAAGCGCTGCCGAGCGAAAAAGCAACATTGCGGCAATAAGACAACAGCCGCGCGCCGTCGATTCCGTCGCGGCGCAGGTTGAGATTGCCGGGGTAGCGGTGGGTGGCGCTGCCGTTGAGCGACCAGTCGGGAAGCAGGGTGCGGGCGAGCGATGCAAGGCTTTCGACATGGGTGCGGTCGGCGTCCGCCCGCTCGCGCATCAGCCGGGCGGCAGCGCCAAAGCCCGCGCACAGCGCCGGGGAGAGCGTGCCGGAGCGCAGCCCCCCTTCCTGCCCGCCGCCGTGGAGGAGCGGTGCGGGCCGAACGCCATCGCGCAGCCAGAGCGCGCCCACCCCCTTTGGCCCGTGGATCTTGTGCGCGCTGATCGCGATCATGTCGCAGCCATCGGGGATGGGCACGCGGCCATAGCCCTGCACCGCGTCGCACAGGAACAGCGCGCCAGCATCGCGCGCCAGTCTGGCAAGCGCCGCTGTCGGCTGGATCACGCCGATTTCATTGTTGACCAGCATCGCGGCGACCAGCGCCACGCCGGGGCGAATGACGGCGCGGGCCGCGTCCATGTCCACAAGGCCGTCGTCGTCCACCGGCAGGATCGTCACGTCCCGCCCCTGCCGCCGCATCGCCTCTACCGTATCGAGCACGGCGGCATGTTCGGTCGCGATTGTGACGATGCCGCCGGGCGGCGCACCCTGGATCGCGATGTTGAGCGCCTCGGTCGCGCCGGAGGTGAAGATCAGCCGGCCGCCGGGGGGCAGCAGGCGCGCAATCTCGTCGCGCGCGACTTCGACCTGCGCGGCGGCGGCGCGGCCGGGGCGATGGGCGCTGTGCGGATTGGCGAACTGGTCGCGCAGCAGCGGGACCATGGCGTCGAACACCTCAGGCGCGAGCGGTGTGGTCGCCTGATAATCGAGATAGATCATGACCGCGCCCGCTGCGCCATGGCGGTCCAGACGACAAGGAACCGGTCGACGTCGCCCTCGCTGGTCTGCGGGCCGAAGCTGACGCGGACCACTTCGCCGGCCTCTGCTTCGTCCCAGCCCATCGCGCCAAGGACATGGCTGGTCTTCAACGAGCCGGACGAACAGGCGCTGCCGGCGGACACCGAAATGCCCCGCATGTCGAACTGGATGAGCTGCGCGCGGGCCGACAGACCGGGCATGCGGTAGCTGGCGATGGTGGGGATGCGGGGTGCGGCGCGCGCGACGATCGTGCCGCCCGCAGCTTCTATCCCGGCGTCGAGGCGTGCGCGCAGGGCGGCGGCGCGGGGCAGCCAGTTGCTTTGCGCGTCGAGGGCCGCGGCCATGGCGAGAATGGCGGGGAGATTTTCCGTGCCTGCGCGATAGCCCTGTTCCTGTCCGCCTGTTGCGTCGATCAGGCCGAGGTCGCGGATCAGCAGCGCGCCGACGCCGGGGGGACCCCCGAATTTATGCGCGCTCACCGCGATCATGTCGGCGTCGGGCAGCGACAGCTTGCCGGCGCTCTGGGCGCAGTCTGCGAACAGAATCGCCTCGCCCCGCTCGATCCGGTCGAGCGGCTGGATCACGCCCGTCTCATTGTTGACATGCTGGATGGCGAGGATGGTCCCTCCTCCTTCGATCCGGGCGCAGACCCGGCCATCAGCGTCCACCGGCAGGCGATCCGCGTCCGGCGTCACGCGCAGCACGGCGTCATGCTCTACCGGCGAGGTCAGGATCCGGGCCGCCTTGGCGCGGGTGAGCGCGATGGCGATGGCCTCGCTCGCGCCCGACGTGAAGATGACAGGACCGTCCCACCCCAATGCGGCGGTAATGCGGGCGCGCGCATCCTCCAGCGCGGCGCGCGCGGCGCGGCCATCGGCATGGGGACTGGACGGGTTCGCCCAGGCGTCCAGCGCCGCGACCATGGCGTCGCGCGCCTGCGGCAGCATCGGGGTGGTGGCGGCGTGATCGAGATAAAGGCGGTCGGCGGCCAAGCGGCGTTACTCATTGATTGCGGAAATGGCGGCGGCTTCTATATAGGCGGTTTGCCGCGCCGCGCCAGCTTGGCCTGGCGTTTGCGCCGACCCTTTTCCCCGCTGTCCTGACCCTTGTCAAAGGAGCAGGCGGCCCAGAACGATAACAGGTGCCATGCCCGACGTCATTTTCCCCGGACCCGAAGGCCGTCTCGAAGGCCGTTTCAGCCCCCCGCCGCGCCCGCGCGCGCCGGTCGCGATGATCCTGCATCCCCATCCGCAGGGCGGCGGCACGATGAACGACCGGATCACCCAGGCGCTCTACAAGACATTCGTAAAGCGCGGCTTTGCCGTGCTGCGCTTCAACTTCCGTGGTGTTGGTCGCAGCCAGGGGACGTTCGACAATGGCGTGGGCGAATTGTCCGACGCGGCCGCCGCGCTCGACTGGGTGCAGAGCTTCCACCCCGAAGCGCAGACGACCTGGATCGCCGGCTTTTCGTTCGGCGCGTGGATTGGCATGCAGTTGCTGATGCGCCGCCCGGAAATTCGCGGCTTCATCTCGGTCGCGCCGCCCGCCAACATGTATGATTTCTCGTTCCTGGCCCCCTGCCCGTCCAGCGGCATCATCGTGCAGGGCACGTCGGACGAAGTGGTGACGGCAAGCGCCGTGCAGAAACTGGTCGACAAGCTGCGCACGCAAAAGGGCATCACCATCCATCATGACGAGATTCGCGGCGCCAATCACTTTTTCGAGCATGAGCTCGACCAGCTGATGAAGTCGGTCGACAATTATCTGGACATGCGCCTGTCGCCGGATTCGCCGATCCGCTGATCCGCCGGGCGAAGCCCGATACGCAAAAGGGCGCGATGGCCATGTGGCCGCCGCGCCCTTTTTGCTGCCCCGCGCTCCCCCCGAAGCGCCGAACGGCAACGATCAGTTGGCCTTGCTCATGTCCACCTTTTCCACCCACTCGGGATAAAAGGTCGGCTCGCGGTTGGACCAGCCCGCAGCGGTCGCAGCGGCTTCGCTGATCGACTGAAGCAGTGTACGGCGCTTTTCGGGGTGAAGGTGCGGCAGGCTGGCCGCCGCGCAGAAGGCGCCGGGAAGCCAGGGCCGCGATCCCGCGCCGAGCAGCCGTTCATACAGGAAGCGATAGGCCGAAAAGCTGCCGATACGATCCTGTCCGAGATCGAAGGCGGAAATCGTGACCAATGGGGCCATGAAGGGTTCAGCCTGTTCCAGGCCGCTGTCGTCAGGCACGCGCATCTTGATTTCGTCGAGACGCCCGTAGATGCGGGCTTGCGCCCGGATCGAGGCTTCCTCGACCAGGTCGCGCGACCATAGTTTCATCGCGTCGCGGCGACGAAGACCGATGTCAAGCGATCGACGGATATAGCGTTGCGTTGCAGACGGGAAACTCGCGAATTCGCGCAATTCCGCCAAGGTGACGGCGCCATCTGCTGGTCTTGCACTCGTGCCCATAGTCTTGCCCTCCGACTTGAAGTCGTACGACAGACTAT
Source organism: Sphingomonas sp. SKA58 (assembly GCF_000153545.1). Lineage (NCBI taxonomy): Bacteria > Pseudomonadati > Pseudomonadota > Alphaproteobacteria > Sphingomonadales > Sphingomonadaceae > Sphingomonas > Sphingomonas sp. SKA58. Next base: position 1,098,336 of record NZ_CH959306.1, on the reverse strand, counting down.
GCGCCCTCCATGGTTACCGAAGGCTTAAGCGCCTATTCTGCCGCCGTTCACAAGGGATCAGATTTGGTTGTGCAGCGCAACATGAAAATCGGCGTTTGCGACAAATGGATGACGGTTGCGCCAATAGGGATCAGGCGACTGCGGCGACATCCTGCGTCAGCCAGGCAAAGGCCGTGTCGGCCCGGTCGAAAATTTGGAGATAGGACTGCGTCATTTCGCGTTGCACCTGCAGTCGCGCAAGCGCGCTGGCCGTAACGATGGCGATGCGTCGCGCCTGAGGGAAGCCGGCAAAATGGGTTCGGAACATGGCCAGAGCATTTTGCGGTTGAATGGCGCTTCGGCTCATGTCCATCCGTAATAGATAGCCCGGATAGAATCCGTGACGATCAAATTCGGTCCAGCAAGCGCGTGCGTAGGCTGCGACATCGTTCACGGTAAAATGGCGATGCCATGCCACGTCCATCAGGCGCAGGTCAGGACGAAACGTCAAGGCATAATGACAATCGGGCATTACGGCGAACTCCAGCTTCGCGCGTCAATGCCTTATAAATCTTAGCAAATGCCTTAAGCGCCGACCCGGCCCGCCAAGGCCGCGCCGATCATGCTGCGCCAGATCGCCACATCTCCGGCATTCGCCATTTGCGTATCAGGCTCTCGCAAGGTGTGGAGGATGGCATAGGCATCCTCCACATGATCGGGCCATGCCGCGTCGACCGCGCTCGATGCGTGGGCATCCTGCCCTTCGCCATTCAAGCTCAAATGGCGGCCAGCCAGAACCCGGGCAATCCGCTCCACGGCGGGCGTGCAGGATGTCGGCATCGAACGGGTCACTCCTCTCGTTATTTCTCTCGTCGTCGCATGATAGCATCAATATCCGCCACCGCCATCAATCCTCTTCGCGGTAGCCGGACGAGGGCACCGGATCGCCCTTGTCGCCCGAGCGCGCGGTCGAGGGCGGATCAGATGCGTCCATCGAATCCTTAAGCCCCTCGTCCAGCTTTTCGTTCGCGGTGATGATATGGTCCTGATGATCGGTTTCGCGATCGTCGCGCGCTTCCTCGCGGCTGTTGGGGCGAATGTCGGTCTTGTCGCTCATGTCACTCTCCTTCCGCGCGCCCATAGCGCGCTTTCAAGGAGTCAACGATGGGTGGGAAGCGCGGTTCCGCTGTTGATCGTTCGACCAACATGCATCGCGGTTCGACCAGCTACCAGGGCATGGGGCGACAATTTGTACCGAGAGCGATAGACAGGAACCATGACTTTGTTTCCCGAAGACGGCGAACGCGGCGTTTCCCCCGCGATCGCGCTCTATTCCATTCTGGGCTTCTGGCTGTTCTACACAATGTTGGTCAGCCTGCGCGCCGCGGTGGTGGGCTTTGAATCGCAGATGGAGATGGCCGCCCGCCGCATGGTGGTGGCGATCATCGGCATCATCATCACCTGGGTGCTCTATCTGGTGCTGCGCCGCTTCGATGCGCGGCCCCTGGCGCTGCGGATCGTCGCCGCCTTCTCGCTCGCCGCGCCCTTCGCGCTCGCGATGGCCGCGACCAACTATTATATGTTCAACGTCTATGACCCCACGATGTTCGCCGATGCCGAGATGCAGAAAAAGGCGGTCGAGGAAAATTATGCACTGATCAGCATCGTCGAGGATGCGATCAGCCGCTTCTTCTTCCTGTCCGCATGGGCGGGGCTTTACCTTGCCCTTTCCTACGCCAGCGAAGCACGCCGCGTGGAGCGCCGCGCCGCCCGGCTCGAGCGCGCAGCGCAGCAGGCCGAATTGCGCTCGCTACGTTATCAGGTGAACCCGCATTTCCTCTTCAACACGCTCAATTCGCTCTCCTCGCTGGTGATGAAGGACCGGCGCGACGAGGCCGAGCAGATGATCATGTCGCTCAGCAATTTCTATCGCACCAGCCTGACCGGCGATCCGCTCGACGATGTGCCGCTGGCGGAGGAAGTGCATCTCCAGAAACTCTATCTGGATATTGAGGGGGTGCGTTTCCCCGACCGTCTGAAGACGGTGATCGACATTCCGCCGACGCTGCTGACCGCCTGCGTTCCGGGGCTGATCCTGCAACCGGTGGTCGAAAATGCCATCAAATATGGCGTGTCGCGCACATCCCGGCCCGTGGAGATCCGGATTACCGCACGCGAGGATGGCGACCTGATGCACATCAACGTCACCGACGATGGCCCCAATCCGCCCGGCGACGCGGACGGCGGCAACGGCATCGGCCTCGCCAATGTGCGCGACCGGCTGACCGCCCGCTTTGGCGATAGCGGGCGGATCGTCTATGGTCCGCGCGAGGCGGGCGGCTTTGCCGTGCTGCTGACCCTTCCCATCCTTCGCAAGGGGTGCTGAACGCATCATGTCCATCCGCACGATGATCGTCGATGACGAACCGCTGGCGATCGAGCGGTTGCAGATGCTGTGCGCGCGCGAACCGCGCATCGCCCTGGTCGGCACCGCCAGCGATGGCGAGGCGGCGCTGCGCTTGATCGAGGGGTTGAAGCCCGACCTTGTCATGCTGGACATCGCGATGCCGTTGCTGGACGGCATCGGTGTCGCGCGGGCAGTCGGGCGGATGGGTATGCGCCCCGCGGTCATTTTCGTGACCGCCTTCGAAGGCTTCGCGGTCGAGGCGTTCGACCTGGCGGCGGTCGACTATATGCTGAAACCCGTCGCGCATGATCGTTTGTCGCGCGCTATCGACCGGGTGGAGGCGGCGCTACGCAACCGCCTGCCCGAAGGCGAGGCCGCTGCCGAGCCGCAACCGGAATGGGCGGAGGAATTCTGGGTGCCGCACCGGTCCGAACTGATCCGCCTCGCCACCGACCAGATCGACCGAATCGAGGCGGAACGCGATTATATGCGCCTGCATGTCGGGCAGCACAGCTATTTGCTGCACCAGACGATCAGTTCGCTGGAGGAAAGGCTGGACCCGCAGCAGTTCGTCCGCCTGCACCGGTCGCATATCGTGCGGCGCGACCATATCGCGCGGCTGCGCCATGACGGCAGCGGCGTGTGGTTCGCGGCGCTGGCGGACGGAGGCGAGATAAGGATCGGCCGCACCTTCCTGGCCAATGCGCGGGCGATGACGGGACGCTGAGCCTCAGCGCGTTTCCAGCAGACGCGCGTCCGGACCCGGCAGCGCCATGATCGCGACATTGGCGAACATGACAAGGCCTGCGATGATCATCAGCGCGCCGCGTTTGCGATCGCCCCTGCGCGCGATGGCGTAAATGCCGCCGCCCGTCAGCAACACGCCCGCAAGCATCAGGATGGAAAGAAGGGTGCCGGCCATGAAGCGATGCCATAAGCGGCAAGCTGGACTGTGGCAATTGCGGCCTTGTCCTCCTATGAGGCGCGCAGACCCGAATCACCCGCAGGTGAAGGACCGTTGCAGCCCATGAACATCGCCATCGCTTCCGATCATGCCGCCGTCGAATTGAAGGCGGAACTGGCGCAGTGGCTGCGCGCGGAAGGTCATCTGGTCGAGGACCTGGGGCCGGCGACCGCCGACCGGGTGGATTATCCCGATTATGGTTACAAACTTGCGACGGCGATCGCATCGGGCGCGGCCGACCGCGGCATCGCGCTGTGCGGATCGGGCATCGGCATCTCGATCGCGGTCAATCGCAACCCTGCCTGCCGGTGCGCGCTGGTCGGCGAGCCGCTGTCGGCCGCCCTTTCACGCGAGCATAATGACGCCAACGTCCTGGCCATGGGCGCGCGCCTGACCGGCGTGGACATGGCCAAGGCCTGCGTAACCGCATTCCTGACCACCGAATTTGGCGGCGGACGTCATGCCGGCCGCGTGGACAAACTCTCCCAGCCTGCGCTCTGAAAGGATCCTGCGATGAGCACCGACACCCTCTCCCCCCCCGCCCTGTCGGACATTCGTTCGGAAGGCTATTTCACCCGCAGCCTGGCGGACGCCGATCCCGCCGTGTTCGGCGGCGTGCAACAGGAATTGAAGCGCGAGCAGACGCAGATCGAGCTGATCGCATCGGAAAACATCGTGTCGAAAGCGGTGCTGGAGGCGCAAGGCTCGGTCTTCACCAACAAATATGCCGAAGGCTATCCGGGCAAGCGCTATTATCAGGGCTGTGCCCCATCCGACGTGGTGGAACAGCTCGCCATCGACCGCGCGAAAGAGCTGTTTGGCTGCAACTTCGTCAACGTCCAGCCGCATTCGGGCGCGCAGGCCAATGGCGGCGTCATGCTGGCGCTGGTGAAGCCGGGCGAGACGATCATGGGCCTCAGCCTGGACGCCGGCGGCCACCTGACCCACGGGTCCAAGCCCAGCATGTCGGGCAAATGGTTCAACGCCGTTCAATATGGCGTGCGCGAGGACACGCATCTGATCGACTATGACGATGTCGAGCGGCAGGCGATCGAATGCCAGCCAAAGCTGATCATCGCGGGCGGCAGCGCCTATCCGCGCCAGATCGACTTCGCCCGCTTCCGCGCCATCGCGGACAAGGTCGGCGCGCTGTTCATGGTCGATATGGCGCATTTCGCAGGCCTGGTCGCCGGCGGCGCGCACCCGTCGCCCTTCGGCCATGCCCATGTCGTGACGACGACTACGCACAAGACGCTGCGCGGCCCGCGTGGCGGCATGATCCTGACCGATGACGAGGCGATCGCCAAGAAGATCAATTCGGCCATCTTCCCCGGCCTTCAGGGCGGCCCGCTGATGCATGTCATCGCCGCCAAGGCGGTGGCTTTCGGCGAAGCGCTGCGCCCCGAATTCAAGACCTATGCGCAGCAGATCGTCACCAACGCCCGGGCGCTGGCGACGAAGCTGGAGCAGCGCGGGCTGGCGGTCATTTCCGGCGGCACCGACACGCATCTGGCGCTCATCGACCTGCGCCCCTACGGCATTTCGGGCAAGGACGCGGACGAGGCGCTGGAGCGCAGCTTCATCACCTGCAACAAGAATGGCGTGCCGGGCGACCCGCTGCCGCCGACCAAGACCAGCGGCATCCGCGTGGGTTCACCCGCCGGCACGACGCGCGGCTTTGGCGTGGCGGAGTTTGAGGCGATTGGCGACATGATCGCCGACGTGCTGGAGGGGCTGCGCGATCATGGCGAAGAAGGCGACGCGACCGTCGAGGCCAATGTCCGCGAGCGCGTTGCGGCGCTGTGCGCGCGCTTCCCCATCTACGAAGGATAAGCCCGCTTGCGCTGCCCCTTCTGTGCCCATGAAGACAGCCAGGTGAAGGACAGCCGGCCGACGGAGGATGGCGCCGCCATCCGCCGTCGCCGCCAGTGCGAGGCGTGTGGCGCACGCTTCACCACCTTCGAGCGCATCCAGTTGCGTGACATCTGGGTGGTGAAGAGCGAGGGCCGCAAGGAAGCGTTCGACCGGGACAAGCTGGCCCGGTCGGTTGGCATCGCCTGCCGCAAGCGACCGATCGACCCCAGCCGGCTGGAGAAGCTCATTTCCGGCATCCAGCGCCAGCTTGAAACCAGCGGCGATGGCGAAGTCCCCGCGCGCGCGATCGGCGAAATGGTGATGGAAGGGCTGAAACGCCTCGACAGCGTCGCCTATATCCGCTTCGCCAGCGTCTACAAGGACTTCACCGACGCCAAGGATTTCGAGGAGTTTGCAGGGACGGTGAAGGAGGTGGGGCGTGATTGACATGGCTCGGCACCTCACTCCGTTCGGCCTGAGCGAAGTCGAAGGCCTCGACCGAGCGAAGCGAGGTCACTAACCCGGCATGGCCTTCTACAGCTACATTCTTCGCTGCGCCGACGGTTCATACTGCACCGGCCACACCGACGACCTTGAAGCTCGCTTCGCCGCCCATCAATCCGGCGCGATCAAGGGCTATCCATCCAGGCGCCTGCCCGTCGAACTGATGTGGTCTGCCGAGTTCGCCACCCGTGCCGAAGCCATGGAAAGCGAATTGCAGATCAAGGGCTGGTCTCGCGAGAAGAAGGAGGCGCTGATCGCTGAAGATTGGGCCAAGTTGAAGCAAACCGCAATATCACATACTTCGCCTCCGCTCAGTGACGCCCTTCGACTTCGCTCAGGGCGAACGGAAGGTGAGGCCGCGGCTAATATCGAGACTATGCCCACGCCAACTCCCGTCATCGTCCTCGTCCGCCCGCAATTGGGTGAGAATATCGGCAAGGCGGCGCGGGCCATGCTGAATTTCGGGTTGACCGAAATGCGGCTGGTGAGCCCACGCGACGGCTGGCCCAATCCCGATGCCGGGCCGGCGGCGGCGGGCGCGGACGTCGTGCTGGACGGCGCGCAGGTCTATGAGACGCTGGCCGATGCGGTTGCGGATTGCGCCCATGTCTATGCGACCACGGTGCGCAAGCGCGGCGTGACAAAGCCGGTGGTGACGCCGGAGGAAGCGGCGCGCGAAATCCATGGCGCGACGGGGCGCAGCGCGTTCGTCTTCGGCCCGGAACGATCGGGCCTGGAAACCGACGACGTCGCGCTCGCGCGCAAGATCCTGACCGTGCCGATCAACCCCGACTTCGGATCGCTCAATCTGGCGCAGGCCGTGATCCTGTGCGCCTATGAATGGTCGAAGCAAGCCACACTGGCGCAGCCCACGGTCACGGACCTGGGCGAACCCGCGCCGCAGGACGAACTGGAAGGGATGATTGGCCAGTTCGAGACGCTGCTGGAAGGCGCGGGCTATTTCTTCCCGCCCGATCGCGCGCCCGCGACCAAGCGGACGCTGCGCAACCTGTTGACCAAGCCGGGCTGGAATCATCTGGAGGTACGGACCTTGCGCGGCGTATTGTCCGCACTGGGCAATCCGCGCGCCCGCTGACCCGCCGATCAGATGCCGCCGGGATGCACCGGCCAGCCGCCCTGCTCCAGCGCGTCGGTCAACGCGGATACGCAAGCGTCCAGCCGCGCCTGATCGGTCGAGCGCACCACGAAATTCGCGCCAGTCCGGCCTTCGCGAAAAAAAGGATAGCTGCCGATCTGGCACCCCTCATGCGCCCGTTCGGTCTTGCCCAGCAGGTCGGCAACCTCGCTTTCGGCGACCCAGCAGCCGATCGTCGTCGCCAGCAGCGGGCTGCCTCCCTCCAGCGTGCCGGTCAGCGCTTCGAGCATGCCGGCGGTGATCGAAGGCACGCCGGCCATGATGAAGATATTGCCATGCTGGATGCCCGGCGCGCCCGACATGCGGTTTTCAATCAGGCTCGCCCCATCGGGCACGCGCGCCATGCGCAGCCGCGCGTCAGTGAGGCCGCCGCGCGTTTCATAATAAAGTTCGAGCACCGCGCGCGCTTTAGGATGAATGACGACACCGACGCCCAACGCCGCCGCGATGGCATCGACGGTGATGTCGTCATGCGTGGGGCCGATGCCCCCGGTGGTGAACAGATAGTCATTGCGCGCGCGCAGGATGTTGACCGCTTCGACAATGGCGGGCTGATCGTCGGCGACGACGCGCACCTCGGCCAGCCTGATGCCTTGGACATTGAGCCATGTGGCGATCTGCGCCACATTCCTGTCCTGCGTACGCCCCGACAAAATTTCATCGCCGATGACGATCAGGGCGGCGGTCCAGGTGCGGTTGGGATCAGGCATGGCGCGGTCATAGCCGTGCCCGCGCGCCCTGCCTAGACGCCCCTCGCATTATGGCGTTCGAGCGCCTATAATCGTCCCATGACCGACTATATGACGATGACGGCCGATGCGCCTGTGACCCGATCGACCGCGATCAAGCTGCATGACGAATCCGGCTTTGCCGGCATGCGCAAGGCCGGGCGGCTGGCGGCCGAGATACTCGATGCGCTGGTGCCCCATGTCGTGCCCGGCGTCACCACCGGCGAGCTGGATGATATCGTCCGCCGCATGACGCTGGAAGGCGGCGGCGTGCCCGCGACGCTGGGCTATCGTGGCTATACGCACAGCTGCTGCATCAGCCTGAACAATGTCATCTGCCACGGCATTCCGGGCGATACGAAGATCAAGGACGGCGACATCCTCAACATCGACGTCACGCCGCAGGTCGATGGCTGGCATGGCGATACCAGCCGGATGTATATTGCCGGCGACGCACCAATCAAGGCGCGCCGGCTGGTCGAGATCACCTATGAATGCCTGATGCTGGGGATCGAGCAGGCGAAGCCCGGCAATCATCTGGGCGACATCGGCCATGCGATCCAGCGCTTTGCCGAAAAGCACCGCTATGGCGTGGTGCGTGATTTCTGCGGCCATGGCCTGGGCCGGGTGTTCCACGACAGCCCGGAGGTGGTGCATATCGGCCGCCCCGGCACCGGCCCCGAACTGCGCCCCGGCATGTTCTTCACCATCGAACCGATGATCAACATCGGCAAGCCCAATGTGCGCATGCTGGATGATGGCTGGACCGCGGTGACGCGCGACCGCAGCCTTTCCGCGCAATTCGAACATAGTATCGGCATCACCGAAACCGGGTGCGAGATTTTCACGCAAAGCCCGGCCGGTCTGAACTGCCCGCCCTATCAGTGATCGCCAGCTGCCCGTTTATTGGGCAGCACGACAGGATATTGCCCGGATTGTGGGCAATATGGACAAAGATTGCTGCATCGCCGAAAGCAGTCCTAGCGATTCGCCAGTTGGCACGGTAATTGATAGCGATGAGGGACGGACACCAGCCTTGCGGGGGCATGGGATCGTCGCTTGAGGAGAGGCGTGGAGGCACCGCCCTGCATGTCGGGGCGCGTCATGGGTTGGGATTATTTGCGATGAAGAAGATCGAGGCGATCATCAAGCCGTTCAAGTTGGACGAGGTGAAGGAAGCGCTGCACGAGGTGGGCGTGTCGGGCATCACCGTTACCGAAGCCAAGGGATTTGGTCGGCAAAAGGGGCATACCGAACTGTATCGCGGCGCGGAATATGTGGTCGATTTCCTGCCCAAGGTGAAGCTGGAGGTAGTCGTCGACGACTCCGTGGCCGATCGTGTGGTGGAGGCGATTTCGGCTGCGGCCCAGACCGGGCGGATCGGCGACGGCAAGATCTTCATTTCCAACATCGAAGGCGCGGTGCGCATCCGTACCGGCGAGCGCGATAGCGACGCGATCTAATATTGCGGCCGGTCCCGGCGCGGACCGGCCGGCCAGGCATCAACAAACCCCTTCGGGGGGGGTTTTTCTGAAAGAAGGGCAAGCGCATATGGCCAACACGCCAAAAGACATCCTGAAGATGATCGAGGAACAGGAGATCGAATGGGTCGATGTCCGCTTCACCGATCCCAAGGGCAAGTGGCAGCACCTGACCATGGTGTCGAGCGTGCTTGGCGAGGATGAACTGACCGACGGCCTGATGTTCGACGGTTCGTCGATCGAGGGTTGGAAGGCGATCAACGAATCGGACATGATCCTCAAGCCCGACCTGGACGCTGTCTATGTCGACCCGTTCAGCGCGACGCCCATGCTGATCATTTTCTGCGACATTGTCGAGCCGGACACCGGTGAGTTGTACAGCCGCGATCCTCGTTCGACCGCCAAGCGCGCGGAAGCCTTCGTCAAGTCGGCCGGGTTCGGCGACACGGTCTATGTCGGGCCGGAAGCCGAATTCTTCATGTTCGACGATGTGCGTTTCGAAAATGATTACTCGCAGAGCTATTTCAAGATCGACGACATCGAATTGCCGACCAACACCGGCAAGGAATATGAAGGCGGCAATCTGGGCCACCGTCCGCGCGCCAAGGGTGGTTATTTCCCCGTCGCGCCGGTCGATCCGTGCACCGACATCCGCGCCGAAATGGTCAGCACCATGCTGGAAATGGGCCTGCCCTGCGATAAGCACCACCACGAAGTCGCCGCCGCGCAGCACGAGCTGGGCCTGACGTTCGGTACGCTGGTCCAGACCGCCGACCGCATGCAGATCTACAAGTACGTCGTGCAGATGGTGGCGCAGGCCTATGGCAAGACGGCGACCTTCATGCCCAAGCCGATCGCGCAGGACAATGGCAGCGGCATGCACACGCATATGTCGATCTGGGAAGGCGGCAAGCCGCTGTTCGCGGGCGACGGCTATGCGGGCCTCAGCGAGACCTGCCTCTACTTCATCGGCGGCGTCATCAAGCATGCCAAGGCGCTCAATGCCTTCACCAACCCGACCACCAACAGCTACAAGCGCCTGGTGCCGGGCTTCGAAGCGCCGGTGCTGCTCGCCTATTCGGCGCGCAACCGTTCGGCCTCCTGCCGTATTCCCTATGGCGCGGGCGCCAAGGCTAAGCGCGTGGAGTTCCGCTTCCCCGACGCGATGGCGAACCCGTATCTGTGCTACGCCGCGCTGCTGATGGCGGGCCTCGACGGTATCGAGAACAAATTCCATCCGGGCGCCGCGATGGACAAGAATCTCTATGACCTGCCGCCAGAAGAGCTGAGCCAGGTGCCAACCGTCTGCGCATCGCTGCGCGAGGCGCTGACCAGCCTGGAAGCCGATTACGAATTCCTGCTCAAGGGCGATGTCTTCACCAAGGATCAGATCGAAGCCTATATCGAACTGAAATGGCCCGAAGTCTATCGTTGGGAAATGGCCCCGTCGCCGGTCGAATTCGACATGTATTACAGCGCCTGATCCTTTCCCAGGCGTTGTGAAGAGAAGCCCGGCCGCGTGAGCGGTCGGGCTTTTTTTGTGATCGGGTGGTTGTTCAGTCGGGGCAGCCATCTCACATCGGCGTGATGACCCCGCTCGCACCGCTCGGCCTCGCCGTCCCCGTCATCCAAGCGCCGATGGCGGGCGTCTCCTCGCCCGAAATGGCCGCCGCGGTCAGCAACGCCGGCGCATTGGGCTCGATTGCGGTGGGCGCGGTCGACGCAGACCAGGCTCGGGCGATGATCGCCGCTGTCGCCGCGCGCACCGATCGCCCCTTCAACGTCAACCTGTTCGCCCACCAGCCGGCAAAGCCGCGCCCCGATGTTGAGGCGCAATGGATCGCAGCCATGGCGCCGTTATTCGCCCGCTTCGATGCCAAGCCGCCCTCGCCGCTTCGCGAAATCTATCGCAGCTTCGCGGAGGATGACGCGATGCTGGCCATGCTGGTCGAGGCCCGGCCGGCGGTCGTCAGCTTTCATTTCGGCCTGCCGGACGACCGACGCATTGCCCGGCTGAAGTCGGCCGGGTGCCTCCTTGCCGCCAGCGTCACGAATGTAGCCGAGGCACAGGCGGCGAGACGCGCCGGCATCGACCTGCTCGTGGCGCAAGGCTATGAGGCCGGCGGGCATCGTGGCATGTTCGACCCCACGCTGCCTGATGGGCGATTGGGCACGCTGGCGCTGACCCGACTGCTGGTCGCGCAGTCCGGCATTCCGGTCATCGCGGCGGGCGGGATCATGGACGGGCGCGGCGTCCGAGCGGCGCTGGACCTGGGCGCCGTAGCGGCGCAGATGGGCACGGCCTTCATCGCCTGCCCCGAAAGCCAGGCCGACGTCGCCTATCGTGCGGCGCTCTTTAGCGATGCCGCCTATGATACGGTCATGACCCGCGCCTTGTCCGGCCGACCCGCGCGCTGCCTGCGCAACGCCTTTGTCGATTGGGGCGAAGGGGTGGCGAACGCGCCGCCCGACTATCCGATCGCCTATGATGCGGGCAAGGCGCTGCACCAGGCGGCCAAGGCCCACGGCGAAACCGGCTTTGGCGCGCAATGGGCGGGACAGGGGGCGCCATTGGCGCGATCCATGCCGGTCGCAGAGCTGATAGCGACGATCGCGGCGGAAATGGGCGCAGCTTAGCCCGGTATCACCGCCCCGAACAGCAGGGTCGGCTCGCCGGCGGGCGAAAGCACGATCTGGCCGCCAGCCTCCATCACCAGCTGGCGCACCATCCAGGCGGCGGCGGTGCGGGATGCAAGCCCTTCGATCGGCAGCGTGCCGGCCAATGCGGCGCGCAGGTCGGGGTCAAGCACCAGCTTTGGCCCTTCGGCACGCACGACGATTTCGGTGACGCCGGGCCGCGTTTCCGCGCCGATGTCGAGCTGCCCACCGCGCACCAGCGCGTCGCCCGCGATCAACGCCAGGTTGAGGAGGATCTTGGCCGCCAGCTTGCCGAGCATCTGTTCATCGACCATCCAGCCGACCTTGACCCGGCCAGCCCCGGCAAACATGCCCTCGATCGCGACCTTGGCCTCATGCGGCGGAACCGCCTCGCCAAAGCCGCCGGCCGATCCAAAGGCCAGGCGGAAGAATTTCAGCTTGTTCGCCGATGTCCGCGCGCTGTCTCCCAACAGATCCAGGCAGCGCTCGCGCATCGCCGGATCGGTTTCGTCCGCCATCAGTTCCAGCCCGTTGTTGAGCGCGCCGACCGGGCTCAGCAGGTCGTGGCACAACCGCGAACAGAGAAGGCTGGCAAATTCGATGCTGTCGGTCGGGTTGGTCATGCGGATGCGGATCGCCAATGCTGGAAGATGGGAATGTTCGGCTAATGCGCCGCCCCGCCCCCCGATGCAACCCCGACTCGCCGCCTTTCCGTCACCTTATGTCGAGCATCGCTTCGGCAAATCGCACCGCGCCGCCCTCGCCCGGCCCGGCGATCCACAACCGCGCTACGTCACCCGCGACGATCAGCCAGAGCGTGCCATCGGGCGCAGCGCACGCGGCATCGGTCGCCGATGGGACAGCCACCCCGGATGGGTGTGAGTGATAATGGCCGATGACGGCCGGACCTGCGTCCCGCGCGGCGCGATGGGCTGCGATCAGCACGGCCGGATCCAGTTCAAAATGCCGGGACGGATCGGGCGCGACATTGGCGGCCGGGCGGATCGCATCGATGCGGCCCGCAGCGCCCAGCAGCATTCCGCACACCTCGTTGCGATCGGCCGCGCACAAGGCCCTGATTTGCGCCAGCACGCCTCTTGCTATCTCGACCTTCATGCCTATCTCCCTAGCCAATGGTCCTGGGGGATTCCATCATCGAAGCGACAATCGGCCCGGCGCAGCATGGACTGCGGCTGGATCGCGCCCTGGCGGACCTGTTGCCTGACCTGTCGCGCGAGCGGCTGAAAACGCTGATTGGCGATGGCCAGGTGCATTCGGCGCCGGTCGGCAGGATCAGTGGGTCGATGAAGGTGGCTGAGGGCCAGCGCTTCACCATCACCCTACCCCCGCCGGTGCCATTGGACACGGTGGCGCAGGATATCCCGCTGACCATCGTGCATGAGGACGCCGACCTGCTGGTGGTCGACAAGCCCGCGGGCTTGGTCGTCCATCCCGCCGCTGGCAATCTGGACGGCACATTGGTCAATGCGCTGCTGCATCATTGCGCGGGGCAATTGTCAGGGATTGGCGGCGTCGCGCGGCCGGGGATCGTCCATCGCATCGACAAGGATACGTCGGGGCTGCTGGTGGTGGCCAAGACGGACAGGGCGCATGAAGGGCTGGCGCGCCAGTTCAAGGATCACAGCATCGAACGGGCCTATGCGGCGATCACCTATGGCATCCCCGTTCCACCGGCCGGCACCGTCGATAGCTGGATCGGCCGGTCGGACGCTGATCGAAAGAAGATGGCGGTTCATCGGGAAGGACGCGGCAAACATGCCGTGACTCATTATCGCACGCTGGACAGGCTGCGTGGCGCGGCGCTGGTGGAATGTCGGCTGGAAACCGGCCGCACCCATCAGGTCCGCGTCCATATGGCACATATCGGGCACCCCTTGATCGGCGACCCGGTTTACGGTAGAGAAAGAAAAGGTTTCAAATCAATACTGGAAACGCTGGGTTTCAGAAGGCAGGCATTGCACGCCAGAATGTTGGGGTTCATACATCCGGTAACGGACGAACCGCTTATGTTCGAAAGTGCACTTCCTGCCGATGTGCAGGAACTGTTAAGCGCGCTTCACGTATAGGTTTTGACAAGTTTGCGACGGCGCCTGTGACGCCTCTTCTGGGTCCCGCCGCGCATGAAAGGGAAAGGTGACGACATGGCCAAGAGCAATGTCCCCGCGGTTCCGGCGCTGGGCGGTGAAGCCAGCCTCAACCGCTATCTATCGGAAATTCGCAAATTTCCGCTGTTGACGCCCGAGCAGGAATATATGCTCGCAAAGCGCTATCAGGAACATCAGGATCCTGAGGCTGCTGCGCAGCTTGTAACCTCGCACCTGCGGCTGGTGGCCAAGATCGCCATGGGCTATCGTGGCTATGGCCTGCCGGTCAGCGAGTTGATCAGCGAAGGCAATATCGGCCTGATGCAGGGCGTGAAAAAGTTCGAGGCAGACCGTGGCTTCCGCCTGGCGACCTACGCCATGTGGTGGATTCGTGCGTCGATCCAGGAATTCATCCTGCGGTCGTGGAGCCTGGTGAAAATGGGCACGACCGCCGCGCAGAAGAAGCTGTTTTTCAATCTGCGCCGGATGAAGAACAATATCGAAGCGTTCGAGGATGGCGACCTGCGCCCCGAGGATGTCACGAAGATCGCGACCGATCTTGGCGTCAGCGAGGATGATGTCATCTCCATGAATCGTCGCATGGCGATGGGCGGCGATACGTCGCTCAACGTGCCAATGCGTGAGGATGGCGAGGGGCAGTGGCAGGATTGGCTGGCCGACACCGATCCGTTGCAGGACGAGCGTGTCGCCGACGAGCAGGAAAAGGTTCAGCGTCACGACATGCTGGTTGAGGCGATGGATGACCTCAACGACCGCGAAAAGCATATCCTGGCCGAACGCCGCCTGGCCGAAGAACCCAAGACGCTGGAGGAATTGAGCCAGGTCTATGGGGTCAGTCGGGAACGCGTCCGCCAGATCGAGGTGCGGGCGTTCGAAAAGCTGCAAAAGGCGATGATGCGGATCGCCGGCGGGCGGCTGGACAAGCTGGCGCGGTTGGCGACGGCCTGATCGAACCAAAATCTTACCAGAAAGGCCCCGGAGCGATCCGGGGCCTTTTTTTGCGCCCGTTTAAGCCCCTCCTTCGCTCCTGCCGCCCGATGCGGCGATGATGCTGGCGCAAACAGATGGCGCCGACCATCCGGTTGCGCCATTCTGCCGCCCTCATGAATCACGGGAGCATCGCAATGGCCCTGGACCTTACGCTCTACACCAATCCCATGTCGCGTGGGCAGATCGCCCGCTGGATGCTGGAGGAGGTTGGCGAAGCCTATGACACCATCCTCCTCGGTTACGACGACGGCAGCATGAAGGCCGCCGATTATCGCGCGATCAATCCGATGGGCAAGGTTCCCGCGATTGTGCATGGCGGGCGGGTCGTCACGGAATGTGCGGCCATTTGCGCCTATCTGGCTGACGCCTTCCCCGACGCCGGCCTTGCGCCGCCGCTGGACGCGCGCGACGCCTATTATCGCTGGCTGTTCTTTGCCGCCGGGCCGGTCGAGGCCGCTGTCACGAACAAGGCCCTGGGCTTCGTCGTGCCGGAAGGACGAGAGAAGATGGCAGGATATGGCAGCTTCGACGGCGCGATCGACGCATTGGAAATGGCGGTGTCGGGTGATGCATGGATTTGCGGCGAGCAATTCACCGCTGCCGACGTCTATGTGGGGGCGCAAGTAGACTGGGGCCTCGCCTTCGAGTCGATCCCGTCCCGCCCTGCATTCGAAGCCTATGCCAGCCGGTTGCGGGAACGCCCCGCCTATCAGCGGCAGAAGGAAATCGACAACGCCCTGATCGCGGAGATGCAGAAGGAAGGGTGATACCCCCTGTCGTCCCACAACGAAAAAGGCCCGGCGGGATCGTCCCGCCGGGCCTTCCTGTTTGATTGAAATGTGCGGTCAGTCGCGGCTGCCGCCCATGAAGCGCAGCAGGAACAGGAACATGTTGATGAAGTCGAGATAGAGGTTCAGCGCCCCCATGATGACCGACTTGCCCATCATGTCGGTGCCGGCGACATGCGCGTAGATGCTCTTGATCTTCTGCGTGTCATAGGCAGTGAGGCCCGCGAACAGCAGCACGCCCAGGAAGCTGATCACCAGATCCATCGCGCTGGAGCGCAGGAACAGGTTGATGAGGCTGGCGACCAGAAGGCCGACAACGCCCATGATCAGGAACGTGCCGAAACCCGACAAGTCCTTCTTGGTCGTGTAGCCCCACAGGCTGAGGCCCGCAAATGCGGCGGCGGTCGCGAAGAAGGTCTGTGCGATCGACGTTCCGGTATAGACCAGGAAGATTGACGAGAGCGACAGGCCCATCACGGCGGCATAGACCCAGTAAAGCGCCTGGGCCGTCGCCGTCGAGAGCCGGTTGATGCCGAAGCTCAGCACCATCACGAAGGCCAGCGGGGCAAACATGATGATATATTTGAGGATGCCCGGCCCGGCGAGCACCTGATAGGCAAGACCGCTCGACGCGAACAGCAGAGCGACGATGCCGGTCAGCAACACGCCGCTCGCCATATAATTATAGACCGAGAGCATATAGCGGCGCAGCCCGGCGTCGAACGCCTCGCCGCGTGCGGCAGTGGCGTTGCCAAAACCCGCAACGCCGGATCGGGGGTCGGACCAGTTGGCCATGAAATTCATCTCCTTTGCCGGCGTTCGTCGCCGGTCCCTTCATTATCGGCCCTAATGGCGGCGACTTCAAGCCAAACCGGAACGGATATGGCACATTGGGCGCGCAGGGCTATAGTCCGCCGATGCATCGTCTGTTTATCGCCATCCGTCCGCCCGCAGCGATACGGGCCCGCTTATTGTCGTTGGCCGGCGGCGTGGAGGGGGCGCGGTGGCAGGATGACGAGCAACTGCACCTGACTTTGCGCTTCATAGGAGAGGTGGACCGGCATCGGGCCAACGACCTGGCCGATCTGCTCGGCGCTATCCGTTTCACGCCCTTCGATGTGCGGATCGAGGGGGTGGGCAGTTTCGACCGCAGGGGCGTTGTCGATACGTTATGGGCTGGCGTGCAGCCACGCGAACCGCTGGCGCAACTCCATCGCAAGGTCGATCGCGCCTGCGTCCGCGCGGGGCTTGCGCCGGAGGGACGCGCCTATCTGCCGCATATAACATTGGCCCGGTTCGGGCGGAGAGGCGCAATGGTCGATGGCTTCCTGGCCGTTCATGCCGGACTGTCGACGCCCGCCTTCCGTATCGATGGCTTCACCCTGTTCGAAAGCCGCCTGGGACATGATGGCGCGCGCTACCAGGCGGTGGCGGATTATCATGGCGATGGCGGGGATATGTGCCCCGCCATCTGAGGATGTGAAGGGCGCTCAGCCGGCCTTCAGCACGCCGCATGCCACGCGGCCGCCGGCATTGCCGGCCGGATCGCTCATATTGTCATCGGCTTTCGCGTGAATGACCACCGCCGCGCCATCGGTGTCCAGCAACGGCATGGAGCCGGTCGAAATCAGGCCGCCGGGCACGACATATTCCAGTTCGCCCATGCCGTCCGACCCCGCCATCATATTGGGCATGTCACCCATATGCTTGCCGGCCGGATTGTCCGCGCCATGCTGACGGTTGGTCGGGTTCCAATGGCCACCGGCGCTGGTGAAGTCGGGCGGGGTGCACATGCCGGTCGTGTGGATATGGACGGCGTGCATGCCCGGCGTCAGCCCCTGCGCCTTTACCAGGACATGCAGCCCGTCGGCCGCTTCGGTCACAGTCGCGGTGCCGCGCGCGCTGCCGTCGCCGGCCATGAGCTTGGTACTGGCCATCGGCGCTTCGGCCGGCATGGCAGCGTCCGTGCCGGTGGTGGCGCAGGCGGACAGGGCGGCGCCCAGCGGCAGGACGAGCATGACAGGCAGGATTTTCATGAGCAAATCTCCAAGGACAGAAGGCAAATCTCATAGGCGAACGCGGCAGGCCGCCCTTTGTTGCCGATGCGAACCGATTTGTCACGGGCGCATGCCTTTTGCCGGACGCCGACACCGAAAGCGACAAATGCACGCGATTTCCGCTTGCGGGCGCCCATTCCTTCCGTTATTTCTGTCTTTACAGAAAGGAACATCATGCCACTGCTTGACCATCCCGATGCCAAGGCGTTCCTGCTCCATTGGGGCGAGATGGGGACGCAGTGGGGCGTCAACCGGTCGGTGAGCCAGGTGCATGCCCTCCTCTACCTGTCGGACCGGCCCCTTCCAGCGGACGAGATTGTCGACCAGCTTGGCCTCGCCCGCTCCAACGTATCGACGGCACTCAAGGAATTGCAGTCCTACGCCATCGTCCGGCGCGTCCATGTCGAGGGCGACCGGCGCGACCATTTCGTAGCGGAACTGGACCTGTGGGAAATGCTCACCCGCATCGCGGCCGAGCGCAAGCGGCGCGAGATCGACCCGACCATCGCGCTGCTTAATGAATTGGCCCAACGCCTGGCCAAGGACGCCACCTGCCCGCCCCATGTGCGCGAACGCATCACCCGCATGCACGAGTTCCTGTCCACCCTGGGCAATTGGTATGAGCAGATGCGCGTGCTGCCCAAGCCCACATTGGTCGCGCTGATGAAGCTGGGCGGCAAAGTCGTCCGCTTCCTGCCCGGCGGGACGAAGGATGCGAATAGCGGCTAACGCCGACGTGGTACCCGTTTTCACACCCATGGATTTCTGAATTTACCGAAATTACGGAATATTTGAAAGGAGACGCATCATGGTCGAGACTGCCTATGCCCTCTATCTGGGAATCACCATCGGGATCACCATCTGGGTCGCGCGCACCCTGTCCAAAAATGGCGAAGTGTTTCTGGTCCAGTGTTTCGGCCATAATGCGCAGCTGGCGCGGTCGACCAATCACCTGCTGGTCGTCGGCTTCTACCTCGTCAATATCGGCTTCATCACCCTGACGCTGAGCCTGGGCAAGGAACCCGTCACCTATGCAGACGCGATCCGTTTCCTGAGCGGCAAGGTCGGTCTGGCCGTTATCGTGCTGGGCGGCATGCACTTTTTCAACATGGGCGCGATCGCGCATTTCGGGCGCAAGGTGAATGGCTGGCTGACCAACGGCCATCCGCAGGCCGCTTGACACGC
>NZ_CH959306.1:1041387-1079434 GCF_000153545.1 Sphingomonas sp. SKA58 | reverse complement strand
TCGATGTAGGAGGTCGCCATGTATGAACCGACCAAGACCGCTTTCCGTGGCGCCAGCCGGGCCATTCTGACCGCCGGCCCCTTGTGCGTCGCGCTCAGCCTGGCGGCCATGGCGTATATGGAGTTGCCAGACGCGATCGACCTGGAGCCGGCGGCATTGCTGGGCATTCCGGTAGTCTTGCTCTTCGCCTTGATCTTCGGCCCCTTCGTGGCCTGCTTGCCGATCGCTGCCGGCACCTTCCTCATGCATCATTTGGCCGATCGCTTCGACATCCTGTCCGCCCGGCCGGCCTGGGCGGCGGCGGGCCTGCTGACCGGGGCAGCTTTCGTTTGGGCAATAGGCCTGTTTACCTCATCCGGCACAGTGAGCTTCGCCCTGATCGCCACCAGCGGGGTTTGCGCCTGGCTGTCCCATAGCCGCACCGCCGCCTGAGCCCTTAGCGCCTGAACCCTTGGCCTGAGGCGCGGGGACGGGCTATAGCGCTTGCACAGGGCGGGTTTATGCCCCACTGGCGCCCCTCCTCCCCTTTTTAGCAGCTATAATCGAAATCAGGCGAACCATGTCCTATCATCAGGTGCATATCATTGGCGGCGGACTGGCCGGGTCGGAGGCGGCCTGGCAGTTGGCGCAGGCGGGCGTCCGCGTGCGCCTGTCGGAAATGCGCGGCGCGGGGGACATGACCCCGGCGCACCAGACGGACGGGCTGGCGGAACTGGTCTGTTCCAACAGTTTCCGGTCCGACGATGCCGACAAGAATGCCGTTGGCCTGCTGCATCAGGAGATGCGGCGGCTGGGGTCGCTCATCATGGCAAGCGCGGAGCCAGCCAAGGTACCGGCCGGATCGGCGCTCGCGGTCGACCGCCATGTATTTTCGCAGGCTGTCACGCGCGCGCTGGCCGAGCATCCATATATCGAAATAGTGCGCGAACGGATCGACGCGTTGCCGGACGAAGGCATGACGATCGTCGCCACCGGGCCGCTGACCGCGCCGGTGCTGGCGACAAGCATCGGCCAGGCGGCGGGGATGGAGCATCTGGCCTTTTTCGACGCAATCGCGCCGGTTATTCACCGCGACAGCATCGACATGGACCAATGCTGGATGGCCAATCGCTGGGACAAGATTGGTCCCGGCGGCGGCGAGGGCAAGGATTATATCAATTGCCCGATGGACAAGGACCAGTATCAGGCCTTCGTCCAGGGGCTGCTTGACGGCGAGAAGACCGAGTTCAAGGAATGGGAGGCCAACACCCCCTATTTCGAAGGATGCATGCCGATCGAGGTGATGGCGTCGCGCGGGCCGGAAACGCTGCGCCACGGGCCGATGAAGCCGATGGGCCTCGACAATCCGCGCACGGGCCGCTGGCCTTATGCGGTGGTGCAGTTGCGGCAGGACAATGCATCGGGCACGCTCTGGAACATGGTGGGCTTTCAGACCAAGCTGAAACATGGCGCGCAGGTCGAGCTGTTCCGCACCATTCCTGGCCTGGAAAAGGCGGAGTTTGCCCGGCTCGGCGGTCTGCATCGCAACACCTTCATCCAGAGCCCCAAGTTGCTGGACGCGACGCTGCGCCTCAAAAGCGCGCCGCATATCCGCTTTGCCGGACAGATGACGGGATGCGAAGGCTATGTCGAAAGCGCGGCCATCGGCCTGCTTGCCGGACGGTTCGCCGCGGCCGAACTGCTGGGCCGGGAGATGACGCCGCCGCCGGCCGACACGGCGCTGGGCGCGCTGCTTGGCCATGTGACGGGCAATGTCGCGACCGCCGACTATCAACCGATGAACGTCAATTTCGGCCTGTTTCCGCCGCTGGATGACGTGAAGAAGAAACAGCGCAAGGAAGCCTATACCGCGCGCGCGCGCTCGTCGCTGGGCGCATGGATGGGCGAACTGGAATTGGCTTAAACATATAAGCACCGTTCAATTCGAGCTTGTCGAGAACCCTCGCACACCGGTTCTTAACAAGCTCGAACTGAACGGAGAGCCTAGCATGTGCACTTGGGCTTCGGCGTCCGCTTGGGCGCGGTGGTGGCGAATTCGGCGGGGGTAAGCTTGCCATCCTTGTTCGCGTCAGCGCTGGCGAAGCGATCGGACGTCGCGACCGCCCATTCCTCAAAGGACAGCAGGTTGTCGCCATCCTTGTCCAGCGCCTTGAACGCCTTGGTCCGGCTGCCCATCATTTCCAGCCGGGTGATGACGCCGTCGCGGTCTCTGTCATAGCGGGCAAAGCGCTTCTGCTCACGGGTCTGCGGGCTGGCCTCGGCCGGCATCGGCGGCGGTTTTCCCGTGACATTGGGGTCCCCTTTGGGCAGCGGTTCGATCACGGGCGGCGGCGGCGGCGCGGTGGCCAGTTGCGGCAAGGGAGCCTGGCTCGCGCGGCTCGACCACCAGAAAAGGCCGCCCGCCATCAGCAGCAATGCCGCCATGCCGCCCGCCAGCACTCGCCCCATCGTCGCCCTCCTTCATCCGCGCGCGTCCGCAGCCTAACCCGATGCGTCAGCGCCCGACAAGCGCGATCCGCAACAGCCTGAACGCCAGGCCACGCGGCATTCCACGCGGCGCGCCGCGTCCCTTCATTACATCCTGTCGCGCCAGGGTGAAGGCGATGCGCTGCGGTCGCCAGGCGGTCGGCCAGCGCGCGCGATCGACACGCGGCGACAATTCGCTCGCGAGGCGGAGCGCTGCGTCGGCAAGCGCCGCCTCCTCAACATGGCCGGCAAGGTCCCACAACGCCCAGACCTGTCCGGCCGCGACCAGCCAGTCGGGCGTGTCGCCGTGCCCGGCCAGAGCACGAAACAGCCCGCCGCCGCGCCCGGCCGCATAGTCGCGCAGCCCCTGCGCGTCGATCTCCGGCTCCACCACCAGCACTTCCCAGCCGTCTATCATCGCAACAAGGCCCGGCGCGGCCATGCCGCCGGTCGCACGAAGCGCGTCCACGACCGGCTCCCCCTGCCCTTTGATGCCGGCCGGGTCGTCGATGACGTCATTCCACCATGCCAGGCGCATCTGACCAATCGCCCGCTCACGCGTCGTGCGCGCGACCTTGGCCAATTGGGCGTCGAAGGCCCAGATTGCCCGATGGCGCGACGCGTCCGCACCGGCATGGGCCGACAGCAATAGCGGCAGCGGCGTCAGCAGTGATTCGGCACTCATGACCGGCCTGCACGGCGGGGCTGTTCGAGGCCGGTTTGCGATATTTTAAGCATTGTCTTCCTAAACAAGTCCCGCGTGCGCACGCAGGAGCGCGCAAATCGCCCAGCCCAATTGCGGGGAATGTCGGGCGTCACATGGGTGATTGCGGACTGATGGGCAAGATGAACACACATCCCCAGGGCTTTATGAGCCGTCTGGCGCGAAACCAGAAGGGCAATGTCATGGCGATGGTGGCCGCGGCCATCATCCCGCTGGCGGCGCTGATCGGCGGCGGGCTGGACATGGGCCGCGCCTATATGGCGCGCGCGCGCATGCAGCAGGCCTGCGACGCCGCCGCCCTCGCCGGACGCCGGGCGATGACGACATCATCGATGACCCAGGCCAACAAGGACGAAGCCAAGAAATTCTTCGACTTCAATTTTCCGCAAGGCACGTTTCAGGCCGCGACTTTCACCCCCGTCATCCGCAGCAAGCCGGGCGAAACGACCACCGTGCAGGTGACGGCATCCACCACGATGCCGACCACGGTGATGAAGATTTTCCGCTATGAAACATTGCCTTTGTCGGTGACGTGCGAGGCGCGGTTCGACATCGGCAATACCGACGTGATGCTGGTGCTCGATACCACCGGGTCGATGGCCTATGCCATTTCCGACGGCAAGGGCGGCTCGACGACGCGGCTCGCCGCGCTCAAGCAGGCGGTCAAGGATTTCTACGACACGCTGGGCGCGGGATCGAACGCGACCGGTCGCATCCGTTATGGCTTCATGCCCTATAGTTCGACGGTGAATGTCGGCTACCAGCTGCCGACAAATTATCTGGTGGGCGGCATCAGCGGCGAGACATGGGATTATCAGACGCGGCGGCTGTTGACGACCTATGGCACGGCAACCAATGAGACGGGTTCCTGGATTTATACCTCAGGATCGGTTTCGGCACCGACCACCTATAGCAGCACCAGCGGAGGATCGGCTTCGCAATGCGTTGCGCCCGCCAGCGCGACGCCAGTTGTCAATACGCCGACCACGACGACGGCCACGGATCCAGTCACGGGGATCCGCACCACCACCACGGTCACGACGCGGATGACCAATGGCTATACCTATAATGCATCCTACACGGCAGCGGTCACGGGGGGGTGGCAGTGGCAGGGCTGGCAGCTGGTCTATGTCTCACCGAAGCCAAGCCAGTGCGTCATCACGCGCACCCAGTATAGCAACTATGTCGAGACAAAGACGGACCGGAGTGTGCAGACGCCGCAGAAGAGTTGGGAATATGGCAAATTCCCGCTGACGGTATCGTCCTTCATTACCGGCAACGCCGTCGCCAACCCCACCTATGACGCCAGCGTGCCGACCGATTCCAGCGGCAATGTCGTGGCGTCCACGTCGACCTGGGCGGGTTGCATCGAGGAACGGGATACCGACAGCAATATCACGGCCAGCACGTCGACGAGCAGCACGCCATCAAACGCGCAGGATCTCAACATCGATGCTCTGCCCGATCCGACGCAAAAGGGCACCAAATGGCGTCCGCACTGGCCCGATGTCGAATTCATCCGCAGCGGCAGTTCGTCGGGCACCTGGCTCAACACGCAGTCGCGCAAGGACGGCGGGTGGAATGCCTGCCCCAGCCAGTCGCGCAGGCTGACCAGCTACACCAATCGGACAAGCACGCCCACGGGCCAGTCGAGCAGCTTCAACAGCTATATCGACAACCTGATCGCGGTCGGCGGCACTTATCATGACATCGGCATGTTGTGGGGCGCGCGCTTCCTGTCGCCCAAAGGCATTTTTGCCAGCGACAACAACAGCGCGCCCAACGGCTTCAACATTTCGCGCCATATCGTTTTCATGACCGACGGCGACATGAGCGCCTATCAGCAGGTCTATGGCGCCTATGGATATCAGCAACTCGATGCGCGGGTGGCGCCGGGAAACACCAGCGATACCGACCTGACCGCGATCCATAACACGCGTCTTCAGATGCTATGCAATGCTATCAAGGCCAAGGGCATCACCATCTGGGTCATCGGGTTCCGCAACCAGTCCGAAGGAAATATCCAGACCCCCCTGCAAAATTGCGCCACCAGTTCGAACCACTGGACCATGGCCTATGACGCCACGTCGCTGAGCCAGAAGTTCAAGGACATCGCCAAGAATATCGGCGGTCTGCGGGTGTCGCAATGATCGGGCGGATCGCATCGAAGCTGATGCGCCTGCGCCGCGATGCGCGTGGCGTCACGCTGCTGGAATTCGGCTTTGTCGCGCCGCCGCTCATGCTCACCATCATGGCGATCGGCGACTTGGGCTATCAAGCCTATTGGCACGCGGTCGCCCGCGGCGTCCTTGAAAAGGCCGCGCGCGCCGCGTCCGTCGGCACGCTCAATGGCGCGCAATTTGATGCCTATATCACCCAGCAGATGTCGGCCATCACCGCCAGGAACGCCAGCCCGCCTCATATCGTCAAGAAAAGCTATTATAATTTCTCGCGCGTCGGCAAACCGGAGAAGATCACGTCCGATACAGCGCCGCTGGGCGTCTATAATAGCGGTGACTGCTATGAGGACGCCAATGGCAATGGCGTATTCGACACATCGGGCGGCAGCACCGGACTGGGGAACGCCGACGACATCGTCTATTATGAAGTGACCTTGTCGCAGCCGCGCCTGTTCCCGATGGCCAGGCTGCTGGGATGGAGCGCGACCCAGTCGGTGACGGTGTCGACCATGGTCCGCAACCAGCCCTGGGCCAACCAGACCACGCCGACGATCCGCTGCTCATGACGAGGATGCGCCTGCCCCTGCTCTTGACCCTGCGCCGGTTGCGTCGCGACGATCGCGGCCTGGCGCTGATCGAATTCGCCTTCTCGTTGCCGGTGCTGCTGATCCTGTGCATGTGCGGGCTTGAAGCGGCCAATCTGGCCCTGGCCCATCTGCGGATCAGCCAGATCGCGATGCTGGTGGCCGACAATGCCTCACGCGTGCGCACATCCATCGACGAAGCCGATGTGAATGAAATCATGATCGGCGCCAATCAATCCACGCAGTCGCTCAGGCTTCAGGCGAATGGCCGTATCTTCCTGTCGGACCTGGAACCTAACGGGCTCACCGGGCCGAACGAGGGGCAATATATTCGCTGGCAGCGCTGCTGGGGCAATGGCGCCTTCACGTCCAGCTATGGCGTTGCCGGGAATGGCCAGACCAACGCCAGCATGAAGGACGGCATGGGGCCGGGCACGACGGCCGCGACCAAGGTGAAAGCGATGAGCGGCACTGCGGTCATGTTCGTCGAGGTCGCCTACCGCTATCAGCCGATCGTCAGCAACGCCATCTTCGGACCCAAGGTGATCCGATACTCCAGCGCTTTCAACGTGCGTGAACGCACCGATCAGGCGATCAAGAATGCGGGCAATCTGGCGGCGGCGAACACCGCCCGCTGCACCTGACGCGCGACTGGGCGGCCTGCCGCCCGGCATTTTTCGCTTCCGCCAATATCGGCGCTTCGCTCCATCATCCTGATCTTCGCGCCAGCGCGCGAGCCCCCTACGCGCGTACGAGAACAGGCCATTGCGTCTGGCGCGCCTATGAGTCACCGCTCCCGTACAATTCATTGCGGCGGCCGCACATCAAAAATTAGGAAATTACGTCCATATCGCAGGATATTACTCCGGATTGGATGATTATGAACCTGCCGCGTCAGAAGATTACAACTGGGCCGCGCAATGGCTGGCGCAAGGTCAATGAAAGGCTCGCGCCGCTCGCTGGGGACCGCCGCGGCTCCACGCTGGCACTGATGGCCGCAGGGCTCATTCCCGTAATTGCCGCTCTGGGCGCGGGTATAGACGCGGGACGGCTATACCTGGTGAAATCCCAGCTTCAGGCCGGGGTGGATGCGGCCGCTCTGGCCGGCGCGCGCGCCTTTGCCGTGACCGATGGCTCGCCAGCAGCGCGCGACAAGCAGGCGAGCGCCTATTTCTACGGTAATTTCGCGTCGGATTATATGGGCGTCAGCAATTTGCAACTGACGCCAGATTTCAAGACCGTCGGCGGAATCAACGTGACCACCATCACCGCCCGCGCGATCGTGCCCATGACATTCATGCGGATATTCGGGTTTCAGCCGCGCACCATGCAGGCCGTCGCCAAGGCCGAATTGCAGCCGCGCCCCCTGGAGGTGATGGTCGTCCTCGACGACACCGGCTCGATGAAAGCCAACCTGTCGGGCGGCCGGACGCGGATGGTCGCGCTCAAGGAGGCGGCGAATGACTTCGTCGACATCCTTCACCAGGGTGCGTCGAGCCGGCGCGATCTCGCCATGGGCTTCATCGGCTATGACGTGACCGTCAATGTTGGCCATTTGCTGCCTGGCAACGCGGTCAAGAAGGTCGAAGGCTTTAACAGCTTTGCCGGTGCGAGCGCCTACGGCCTGTCTGTCCCCAGCCATGCCAGCGGCAATTATCTGGCTTGGAAAGGCTGCGTGATGGCCGATACGACGGTGAAGGACGTGGACAAGAATCGCCTGACGTCGGAAACCGGTGCCTGGGATCTGGTGCGTTCGCTGCCCGGCGAAGGCAGCCATCCGCCCGTAGAGCCTTTTTTCGTGCCGCCCATGTATGTGCCAAACGCGAAAAGCAACTCGGGCGCCGACAACCCTAGCAGCACCTATTATGGTATCTACAACACTGAACCAGGGAATAATCTCTACCGGATCGACAAGTCGGCTTTCGGTGAAATGGGCGCGGACTATCTGGCGCGCACCGAGCTGTATCGGCAATATTTCTATGATTATTATGTCGGCTTGAACAATGGCGATGCCACCAAGGCCGACGATGTGGTCCGGCGCCTGGATGGCAGCTATTATACTCCGTCGGCGGCAAATCGCGCCGGCAATGACTGGTATATCGATTGGAAGCGGATACCCAAATATTATGACGGCGCGGTGTGGAAGGACCCGGCGAGCGCGACGGTCAATCCTCTGGGCGGTTCGGTGGATTCCGGCAGCAAGAATACGACGCCGATGCCCTCGCCCAACTGGCAATGTCCCGAAGAGGCCATGCCGCCGCGATATGGACGGATGAAGAGCGAATATCTCAGCCATATCGCAAATCAGCATGGCGCGATCTATCCGGCCAATGGCACGATCCACCATGCTGGGCTGCTATGGGGCTATCGCCTGTTGGTGCGGGACGATGTGTTCACACGCGCCAACCCGACCACCGAACGTCCGCGCCGCGCGCTGGTATTCATGACCGATGGCGTGAACGAAATCGGCGAATCCCAAAACGGCTATCTGGACCGCACCTTCACCTGGTACGGTCGGTGGAGCGACTCCCGCATCGCGGCAAACCAGTCAAATTCGGAAACGCAGATGCTGCGCCGCTTCGAAAAGACGTGCGCCAATATCCAGCGGGAAGCAAACCCGCCTGAAATCTACATCATCGCGCTGGTCGCCAACAGTTCCGCCATCGATACGGCATTCAACAACTGCGCGCCCGGCCGTGTATACCGCACCAGCAGCACGGACGAGTTGCGGCGCGCATTCCAGGACGTGGCGGCGGAACTCGTCGACCTCCACCTGATCCAATGAGACATTTCGCCCCCCTCGCCAAAGACCGGACGGGTGTCTCCACGGTCGAATTCGCCATCATCCTGCCCGCGTTGCTGACGCTGATGTGCGGCGCAATCGAACTGGGACACATGCTGTTGGCGCGCGTCGTGCTGGAAGGCGCAATGACCGAAGCCGCGCGCATCTCGACCGCTTCGCTCGAAACAGCCGAAGCGCAGCGCACGACCCTCATGGAAGAAAGCATCGAACAGGCCATGGGCAATTTCCCCCTGGCCGACGGCGCGCATGTCAGCGTGCAAACGATCGTCTATGGAAATTTCAGTAGCGCGCATCCCGAAACCTATGAGGACGCGAACGCAAACGGCCATTACGACCTGGGCGAATCCTATGTTGATCGCAACGCCAACGGCAAATGGGATGCCGCGACGCCCAAAACCGGAACGCTGGGCGGCCCTGGCGATGTCGTCAGTTACACCGTGCGCTTTCCCAAGCGCATCCTGTTCGGTTTTCTGGGCGCGCAATGGCTGCTGGGCGACAGCATCATGCTGACCGGATCAACTGTTGTCCGCAACGAATCCGTTGTGCGAAGGACCTCCTGATGCGGGTGCCTCACTTTGTCCAAAAGCTGGCGCGGGACCGCAGCGGCCTGGCCCTAGTCGAGTTCGGCCTGGCCCTGCCCCTGTTCCTGGGATTTGTGCTGTCGGGCATCGAAATGGCGAATTACGTCATGGCGAATAACCGGACCCAAAGGCTGACGACCATGGCGGCCGACCTTGTGGCGCAAAGTGGCGCGGGCGCGATCGGCACCAGCGAAGCGCAGATTTATGATCTGTTTTCGGCCCTCGATCTGACGGCGCAGCCGTTCGACCTGCGCAATCATGGCCGCATCGTGATCACCGCGGTCAAGGGCACCGACACGAATGCGGACAATGTGGTCGAAAGCCGCATCCTGTGGCAGAGGTTCGACGGCAAATATGTCGTGAGCCCGGAGGTCGGCTGCATCCAGTCGACCAGTCTCGCCACATTGCCGGGGAACCGGACATTGGCGCTGGATGAGCTGCTGTTTCACGTGCAGGTCACCTATCGGTATCAGCCGGTGTTCAGCAGCGCGCCGTTCCGGATGTTCTCCCTGCCGGTCGATTTTTCGCGCCACGCCATGTTCCGCGCGCGATCGACCCAGTTCCAGACGCCGGCGGCGGATTCGCGCTTTCCACCCAAGAATAAGTGCGCATCCGTCACCGGGTTGTGACGGATCGAAAAAGGGCGACCCCGGCGGGGCCGCCCTTCCCGTCTTACTTGTAGCAGACCTTCTTGGCCGCCTCGACCACGCGGGCCGCGTCGATCAGCGCGGCCTTTTCCAGGTTGGCGGCATAAGGCAGCGGCACATCCTCATTGGTGACGCGCAGCACCGGGGCGTCGAGGTCGTCAAAGCCCTTTTCCATCACGACCGCAGCGATTTCCGAGGCGATAGAACAGGTCGGCCAGCCTTCTTCGACCACCACGATGCGGTTGGTCTTCTTGAGGCTTTCCAGCACGGTGGCGGTATCGAGCGGACGCAGCGTGCGCAGGTCGATGACTTCGGCGTCGATCCCCTCACCCGCCAGCGTTTCGGCCGCTTCCAGCGCGACCCCGACGCCGATCGAATAGCTGACCAGCGTCACATCCTTGCCCGGCTTCATGATCCGCGCCTTGCCGATCGGCAGGACATAATCATCGAGCTTGGGGACGTCGAAGCTGCGGCCATAAACCAGTTCGTTCTCCAGGAACACGACCGGGTCTTCCGAGCGGATCGCAGCCTTCAGCAGCCCCTTCGCGTCGGCTGCGTCATAGGGCGCGATGACGATGAGGCCGGGAACGGATGCATACCATGGACCGTAATTCTGGCTGTGCTGCGCGCCGACGCGGCTGGCCGCGCCGTTGGGACCGCGAAACACGATCGGGCAGCGCATCTGGCCGCCGGACATATAGTTGGTCTTGGCCGCCGAATTGATGATGTGGTCGATCGCCTGCATGGCGAAATTGAACGTCATGAATTCGATGATCGGACGCAGACCACCCATGGCGGCGCCGGTGCCGACGCCGGCAAAGCCATATTCGGTGATCGGCGTGTCGATAACCCGCTTCGCGCCAAATTCGTCCAGCAGACCCTGCGTGACCTTGTAGGCGCCCTGATATTCGGCGACTTCCTCACCCATCACGAAGACGCGCTCATCTTTGCGCATCTCTTCGGCCATGGCATCGCGCAACGCTTCGCGCACCGTCGTCTTGACGAATTCGGTGCCTTCGGGAATGGCCGGATCCTGCACGGCGGGCTTGACCTCGGCGGCCAGGTTGGCGGTGCCGCTTTCGGGCTTTTTGGGCGCGTCGGGCGACGCCTCGGGCTTGGCCGGCGGCGCGCTTTCCTCGGCCTTGGGTGCCGGCGCGGCATCCTCACCGCCCTCGCCCGCCATTTCGGCGATGACGGTGCCGACCTTCACGCCTTCCGATCCCTCGGCCACCATGATCTTGCCGATCTTGCCTTCATCGACGGCTTCGAATTCCATCGTCGCCTTGTCGGTTTCGATCTCGGCGAGAATGTCGCCGGACTTGACCTCATCGCCTTCCTTCACCAGCCACTTGGCCAGCGTGCCCTCTTCCATCGTCGGCGAGAGCGCCGGCATCTTGATTGCGATACCCATTAATATTGCTCCACCAGCACGTCGGTATAGAGTTCAGCCATGTCGGGTTCGGGCGAGGTTTCAGCGAAATCTGCCGCCTCGCTCACGGTCTTGCGGATGTTCTGGTCGATGCTCTTGATCTCGTCCTCGCCAACGCCAGCCTCGATCAGATATTTCTTCACGCCTTCGATCGGATCGCTGGTGTCGCGCATGGACTGCACTTCCTCACGCGAGCGATATTTGGCCGGGTCGGACATGGAATGGCCACGATAGCGATAGGTCTTCATTTCCAGCAGAATGGGACCGTTGCCGCCCTGCACCCATTTGAGCGCTTCCTCGGTCGCGCCGCGCACGGCGAGTACGTCCATGCCATTGACCTGAATGCCGGGAATGCGGAAGCTTTCGCCGCGACGATAGAGCTGATCCTCTGACGAGGCGCGATTGACGCTGGTGCCCATGGCGTACTGGTTGTTTTCAATGACGAAGATGATCGGCAGCTTCCACAGTTCAGCCATGTTGAAGGCTTCGTAGACCTGGCCCTGGTTGGCCGCGCCATCGCCGAAATAGGCGACGCACACGCCGCCATCGTCATTATATTTGTGCGCGAAGCCCAGGCCCGCGCCCAGCGACACCTGCGCGCCGACGATGCCGTGGCCGCCGTAGAATTTATGCTCGACGCTGAACATGTGCATCGAACCGCCCTTGCCGCGCGAAATGCCGGCTTCGCGGCCGGTGAGTTCGGCCATGATGATCTTGGGATCGATGCCATAGGCGAGCATGTGCCCATGGTCGCGATAGCCGGTGATGACACTGTCCTTGCCAGGCTTGAGCGCCGACTGGATGCCGACCGCGACCGCTTCCTGGCCGATATAGAGGTGACAGAAACCGCCGATCAGCCCCAGGCCGTAAAGCTGGCCGGCCTTTTCCTCGAAACGGCGGATCAGAACCATCTGCTTGTAGAAGTCCAGCAATTCGTCCTTGCTGGCTTCGTAATCCGAGGGCGTTTCGGGACGCGGCCGATTATGGTCCGCTCCGGCGGGTGCAGCCGCCTGTGCCTTTGCACTCGAAGCACGCGGCGTCGTTGATTTCGCCAAGGCTGTTATCCTTTTGCGTGGGTAGGATGGAAGGAAGCCCGATATAGCGACAGGGTTGCATAGTTTGCAACTGCACACACTACGGAATCCGGGCAAAATCCATAGCTGACACGGTGAATTTATGGCCCGATCCAACGCCGGTCGCGTCGCTTCCGCACATCGTGGCAGCAAAATTACGGATTGCCGGCTTGGCACGCAAATTCGTTGCGCCGGGTACCGGCTCCGCATGGAATCGCTGCATCAGTTGAGCGGCACGATCACTTCATCATGATGAATGACGCCCAGCTGGCGGCGAACCAGCTCGTCAGCGAGATCGGGATCGACCCGGCGCGGATTGAGCGCGTCCACCCGGTTGCGCAATTCCGCGCGCGCCTGCTGCGTCTTCTTAAGCTCCAGCTTCGCGCCATGCAGCTGGCGACTATAGTCACCCCAGGCGAGCACGCCATTCGACCCCAGCACCACATAGCCGGCAAAGGTCAAAAGCAGCAGCAAGGCGATCGCAGGCCCAAAGGCCGACACCAGCAACAGTCTGAGTTTCGCGATATGCGCCATAGCCTAGTGGAATCACAGCGAAAGCCCGGCCGCAAGCGAAAAATATCCAACTTGCGGCCAGCCGATCATTTCAGGCATGAAAGCCCCGGTTCAGCGGAAGATCGAACGCCCCGCATAGACCGCCATATCCCCCAGTTCCTCCTCGATGCGGATAAGCTGGTTATATTTGGCAAGCCGGTCGGACCGGGCGAGCGAGCCGGTCTTGATCTGCCCGCAATTGGTTGCGACGGCCAGATCCGCGATGGTCGCATCCTCGGTTTCCCCAGAGCGATGCGACATGACCGCGCTGTAGCGCGACCGGTGGGCGAGATCGACGGCGGCAAGCGTTTCGGTCAGCGTGCCGATCTGGTTGACCTTGACCAGCAGCGAATTGGCCAGCCCCTTGCCGATGCCCATGGCAAGGCGCGCGGGGTTGGTTACGAACAGGTCGTCGCCGACTAACTGAACCTTGTCGCCAATCTTGTCGGTCAGCGCCTTCCAGCCTTCGAAATCATCCTCGCCCATGCCGTCCTCGATCGACCGGATCGGGTAGTCGGCGCACAAGGCAGCGAGATAATCGGCCATTTCCACCGGCGAAAGTGACAGGCCTTCGCCCGAAATCTCATATTTGCCGTTCTTGAAAAATTCGGTCGCGGCACAGTCCAGAGCCAGCACAACGTCGTCGCCCGGCTTGTACCCGGCCTTTTCCACCGACAGCATGATGAAATCGAGCGCATCGCGGGTCGAGGCGATATTGGGTGCGAAGCCGCCTTCGTCGCCGACCGAGGTCGCAAGCCCCTTGTCGTGCAGGCCCTTCTTGAGCGTATGGAAGATTTCCGATCCGATGCGCACGGCGTCGGCGATGCTGTCCGCACCGACCGGCATGATCATGAATTCCTGAAAATCGATGGGGTTATCGGCATGTTCGCCGCCATTGATGATGTTCATCATCGGAACCGGCAGGACATGCGCGCTGACGCCGCCGACATAGCGATAGAGCGGCAGGCCGCGTGCATCGGCAGCGGCTTTCGCGACCGCCAGGCTGACGCCCAGAATTGCATTGGCACCCAGACGCGATTTATTGTCGGTGCCGTCGAGATCGATCATCGCGGCGTCGACTTCGCCCTGATCCTCGGCATCCAGTCCGATCAGTTGCTCGGCAATTTCGTCATTGACCGCCGCAACCGCCTGGAGCACGCCCTTGCCCAGATATTTCGTCTTGTCGCCATCGCGCTTTTCCACTGCTTCATAGGCGCCGGTCGATGCCCCTGACGGCACGGCCGCGCGGCCAAAGCTGCCATCTTCGAGCATGACGTCGACTTCGACGGTGGGATTGCCGCGGCTGTCGAGAATCTGGCGGGCGTGAATGTCGAGAATGGCGGTCATGATCGCTCCTGAAATGAAGGGCCTGCATCGCGGCCGGTCGCCGATTTCGCGCTCCGCTTAGCCAGCGACCGCGCCAATGGCAATGCGGGGCTTGCACCCGCGCAAAAAATGCCGATGGTCAAAATGTAACGGCAACGGAACTGTAGTCGCCCGCGAAGCATTAGGGGCTCGAACACCTGCCGACACACTGTATCGAAAGGGAGAAACAGGACGATGGTCGACACCCCCGAAACGCCGCCCGCCAAGCGCGGCCGCAAGCCCGCTGCCGACAAGCCCGCAAAGGCCAAGCCCGCCAAGACCGTCATCACTCCCGAACCGGTCGAGGCGGCGCCGATGAAGCCGGCAGCGACGCGGGCAACCGCTGACGAAGGCAGCAACGGCGCGGAGAGCAAATGGAGCGCGCAGATCGCCCCCATCAAGGCGCAGGCCGAAAAGGCCGCCAAGACCGCCAAGGAAAAGATCAATTCGGTGGATTGGAAAGCCCATGTCGATCCGTTGAAAGACCAGGCGGGCAAGACCGCCAAGTCGGCGGCGATCGTCGCCAAGGACAAGACGGGCACCGCGATGCAAAGCCTGGCCAAGCTGATTTCCGACACCGCCGGCACCGTGGACGCCAAACTTGGCCCGCAATATGGCGACTATGCGCGCCAGGCCGCCGAACAGGTTGCTGGCGCCGGGACCGCGCTGGAAGGCAAGGACGTCGATCAGTTGATGGACGAAGCGCGCGATTTCGTGCGCAAGAGCCCGGCCGTGGCGATCGGCGCCGCCGCCGTCGTCGGTTACGTCCTGATGCGTTTGGCCAAGGGTTCCGACGACAAGGCCTAAGGCATTGGGCCCGCGTATGGCGGGCCTGCTCATTCCCGCGCAGCGGAGGGTATATTGATTGAAGAGCCAGCGGAAACGGCGGTCACGCCGCATACCGAGGGGCCCGAAGAGGCTGCGCGGCAGGAATCCGTAGGGGAGGCGTTTAAGCGAGTCTATGAAGACGCGCGCGCCTATGCCGCTGCCGAGGCGGAGAAGCAGAAGCTGCGCCTCGGCCTCATCATGGCCGGCGTTCGAAATGCAGCGATATTCGGCATCGCTGCCTTCCTGATGATTTTCGCCAGCCTGGTAGCGCTTCTTGTCGGCTTGATCCACGTGTTTGAGCCGATGATTGGTCCGCTCGGGGCGGCTCTGGCCGTATTTGCGGCCGGGATCATCGTCGCCATAGTTTTGCTGCTGCTCGCGAAGGGCTGTATCAGCCGGATGAAGAAGGCGATTGCGCCATGACGCCGGCCGAGATCGCCTATCGCGCGGCCGTCGCCAATGCCGATGCGCAACGTACGCGCCTTGTGGACAGCGCGCAGGCCGCTAAAGCCCGTATTTCTCCCGCGCGCTTGAAGCAGGATGCAAAGGACAAGGTCACCGCCACCGCGCTGGACGGCGTCGCCTATGTCGGTGCGAAGGTCCAGCAGCGCCCCATAGCGGTCACCGCGGCCGTCGGCGCGCTCGGCCTATTCATGGCCCGTCGCCCGATCACGGCACTTTTGCGCCGCTTATACGTTCGCTTCCACGACAGACATAGACAATTCGGAGATTGAGTGATGGCCGATATTCGCGCACAGATTTCCCGCGCCCGCGAGGCCGCTAATGACGCGGCGACCAATGCGTCTGACCGCATCCGCGAAACCAGCGGAAAGGCGCGCGACAGCGCGGGCGAGTTGATCAACAGCAGCCGGGAAAAGGCTGGCGACGCCTATGCCGACGCCCGTGACAGGACGCAGCGCGTCGCGACGCGCGCCAATCAGATTGTTCAGGATCATCCCGTCATGGCGGTTGCAGGCGCGGTTGCCGCTGGCGCACTGGTCGCATGGATGTTCCCGAAAAGCCGCCGCGCGATGAAGGCGCTTCCCGGACTGGCCACAACATTGGGCGCTCGCGCAGTCGAAGCGGCAGCCGCTGCCCGTTCCGCCGCGGGCGACGAAGCAGATATCGTAACGCACAAGGCCGGCGGGGTTTTGACGAAAGCCAAGGCCTTCGCGGCTCAGGGCGCCGACAGCTTGCGTCATCGCGCTGACGACGCGTACAGCGCGGCGAGTGATGTCGCATCGTCAGCGCGCGAAAATCTCGCCGCTGCCGACCTCAGCGCCAAGGCGTCCAGGCTGGCTGATGATGTCACCGCGCTGGTGGTTGCCAAGGTCGATGCGATCAGCGACGCGGTCAAGGCGCGGTTGCCCAAAAGCTAATCGCGATTGCGCTGAACGCAACAGGGCATCCCGTACCTCTTCTTGGCGGATCGCGGAGACGATGCTAAGGCTCCGCGATCATCCAAGGGAGAATAGATAACGCCATGAGCAAAATGCATCTGGTGATGGGCGGTCGCGTCAAGGATCCGCAGACGTTGGAATTTCAGGATCTGAACCAGGTGGATCTGGTCGGTGTCTATCCTGATTATGCGTCGGCTGAAAAGGCGTGGCGAGGCGCGGCGCAGCGGACGGTTGACGATGCTGAAATGCGCTATGTCATCGTGCATCTGCACCGCTTGCTGGAACCCGAACTTCCTACCGCCTGAGCCGGCAGCTCAAAGAATTTTCGCCCGTTCGATCGCCAAGGTCGGACGGGTTTTTCTTGTTCAGTGAACGGCGCGCGGTTTCTTGCGAAAACGCCAGCGCAGCAATGGACGAGTGAGGGCAAGCCCACCCAAAAACCCGCCGATATGCGCCGCGATCGCGATCTGGCCCAGCCCGCCGGCGCCCCCGGACGTAGCGACGCCGATCATCAACTGGATCGCGATCCATCCGGCGGCCAGCCATAAGATGCGTACCAGATTTGCCGACAGCGGACCAACCTTGCGCACCTGCTGCTGGCTATAGAGCAGCGAATAGGTGGCGATGATCGCGGAAATGGCGCCGCTGGCGCCGACCATCGGATTGGTGGAGGCCGGATCGACCAGATATTGCGCCAGACAGGCCGCATAGGCACCGACGCCATACAGCATGAGCGTCCCGCTCCACCCCAGCACATGCTCCACCTGCCGGCCGCAGAAAACCAGCATCAGCATGTTGAAGCCGATATGTAGCCACCCGGCATGGACCAGGGTGCAGCTGAGCGGCGTCAGCCAGGCAGGCACGGCGGCCATGCCCGCGAGCAGGCCCGGGTCGCCGAACCGTGCGGGGATGAAGCCGCCAAGGATCGCGGCGTCCTCGACCCGATTGGCGGCGATCAGCGCCAGGAAGACGGCGACGCTGATCGCCGCCAGTCCATTGGTGGCGCGGCCCGACGGCAGGCGCACGGGGTCAGAGGAACTCGATCTTGTCGACCAGGTAGAATTTGTCACCCGATGGGACAGACACTTCCACCTCATCGCCGACTTCACGGCCGATCAACGCGCGGCCAAGCGGGCTGGAATAGCTGATCATGCCGGCCTTGGCATCGGCTTCGGCCTGACCAACGATCTGATATTTCACCGGCTTGTCGTCTTCGTCCATCAAGGTGACGGTCGCGCCGAAAATGATCTTGTTGCCCGACAGCGTCTTGGGATCGATGACCTGCGCACGCGACAGCTTGTCTTCCAGATCGTTGATCGTCGCTTCGACCTGGCCCTGACGCTCCTTGGCGGCATGATATTCCGCATTTTCCGAAAGGTCGCCATGGGCACGGGCTTCCTCGATGGCGTCCACGATCAGCGGCCGTTCGGCTTTCAATTCGCGGAGCTGCGCGTTGAGCTTGTCATAGCCCATTTGCAGCATCGGCATCTTCTCGACGGTCGCCATTCCTGTAAATCCTTCGTCAAAACTTCCCTTTGGCGGCCCCGGCATAGGGCCGCCCCGCATCGTCATTCCTGTGCAGGGGATCAGGCGTGCGACCCGGGATAATAGGATTGGAGCGAGCGCACTTCAAGGGCGCGACTGCGCAAGGCTTCGATCGCGTCCGCGGCGGCGACGCTCGCGGCCGCCGTGGTAAAGCTGGCGATCTTGGCGCGCAGCGCCGATGTGCGGATAGCCTTGCTGTCCTTCAACGACTGCCAGCCTTCGGTCGTGTTGAAGATCAGCTGCACGTCGCCATCGGTAATCCGGTCGACGATATGCGGCCGCCCTTCGGCCACCTTGTTCACCCGTTCGACGGCGATGCCCTGCCCTTCCAGATAGCTGGCGGTGCCGCCGGTGGCGATGATGGTGAAGCCCATGGCCGCCATCTTCTGTACAGCGGGCAGGATCACCGGCTTGTCGCTGTCCTTGACCGACACGAATACGGTGCCACCGGTCGGCAACACCGTGCCAGCACCCAGCTGTGCCTTGGCGAAGGCTGTTGCGAAATCCTTATCGATTCCCATGACTTCGCCGGTGCTCTTCATTTCCGGTGAGAGCACCGGATCGACGCCGGGGAAGCGCGCGAAGGGGAAGACGGCTTCCTTGACTGCGATATGGTCGATCGCATTACGGTCGATCATCGGCAGGTCCTTGAGCTTCTCGCCCGCCATGACGCGGCTGGCGATCTTGGCGATGGGCGTGCCGATCGCCTTGGCGACGAAGGGCACGGTGCGGCTGGCGCGCGGGTTGACCTCGATCAGGTAGACGACGCCGTCCTTGACCGCGAACTGGATGTTCATAAGGCCCCGCACGGACAGTGCGCGGGCCAGCACATCGGCCTGCCGTTCGATCTCCGCGATGATGTCGGCCGACAGGCTGTAGGGCGGCAGCGAACAGGCGCTGTCGCCCGAATGCACGCCCGCTTCCTCGATATGCTGGAGCACGCCCGCCACTACGACGTCATCACCATCGCACAGTGCGTCGACATCGACCTCGACCGCGTCGCGCAGATACTGGTCGATGAGGACCGGCGAGTCGCCCGACACCTGCACCGCGGTGGCGATATATTCCTCCAGCTGCGCCTGCCCGTCGACAATCTCCATCGCGCGACCGCCCAGCACATAGGATGGGCGCATCAGCACCGGGTAGCCGATGCGGTTAGCGACGGCGATCGCCTCCTCCCGGCTGCGGGCGATGCCGTTGGCGGGCTGCTTCAATTTGAGCTTGTCGATCAGCGCGGCGAAGCGTTCCCGGTCTTCGGCCAGGTCGATGGCATCGGGGCTGGTGCCAAGGATCGGCACGCCTGCGTCCTCCAACGCCTGCGCCAGTTTGAGTGGGGTTTGCCCGCCAAACTGCACAATGACGCCCGCCAGCGTGCCCGCCGACATTTCGACGCTCAATATCTCCAGCACATCCTCGGCGGTCAGCGGCTCGAAATAGAGGCGGTCGGATGTGTCATAGTCGGTCGACACCGTTTCCGGGTTGCAGTTGACCATGATTGTTTCATAGCCCGCCTCGGCCAGCGCGAAGCAGGCATGGACGCAGCAATAGTCGAACTCGATCCCCTGCCCGATCCGGTTGGGGCCGCCGCCCAGGATCACAACCTTCTGCCGGTCGCTGGGCTGCGCCTCATTCTCCGCCTCGCCGAACAAAGGCGCTTCATAGGTGGAGTACATATAGGGCGTCTTCGCCTCGAATTCGGCGGCGCAGGTGTCGATGCGCTTGAAGACGGGGCGCACGCCCAGCTTGTGGCGCAGCTTGCGCACCTCCTCTTCGGTGACGCCGCCGGTCATGGCCTTGACCGCATCATGGATCAGGCCGCTGCCGCGCGCGATGCCGCGCTCCATGCCGCGCAGGTTGGCGGATTTGAGCGCCAGAAAGGCGAGCCGCTTGTCGGAAAAGCCCATCGACTTCAAACGCCGCATACCCTCGGCATCCTGCGGCAGGCCGTTTTCCAGCACTTCGCTCTCGGCCTCGACGATTTCCTTGAGGCGTTCCAGAAACCAGGGATCGAACTTGGCGATGCTGTGAATTTCGGCGATGGTCAGGCCTTCGCGCAGCGCCTGCGCCGCGATCAGCAGCCTGTCGGGTGTGGGCTTGGCCAGCGCGGCGACGATGTCGTCGCGCGACGCGCCTTCCAGATGGTCGACAGTATTGAAGCCCGACAGGCCGGTTTCCAGACCGCGCAGCGCCTTTTGCATCGATTCATGGATGTTGCGGCCGATCGCCATGACTTCGCCTACCGACTTCATCGCGGTGCCGAGCAAGGGTTCGGACCCCTTGAACTTTTCGAACGCGAAACGCGGGATCTTGGTCACGACATAATCGATGGTCGGTTCGAACGAGGCCGGGGTCGCCCCGGTGATG
This sequence comes from Sphingomonas sp. SKA58, assembly GCF_000153545.1. NCBI lineage: Bacteria > Pseudomonadati > Pseudomonadota > Alphaproteobacteria > Sphingomonadales > Sphingomonadaceae > Sphingomonas > Sphingomonas sp. SKA58. Next base: position 1,058,893 of record NZ_CH959306.1, on the reverse strand, counting down.
TCATTCTCGATCTCGTCGAGCGTGTAGCCGACCGCCAGCTTCGCCGCGACCTTGGCGATGGGAAAGCCGGTCGCCTTCGACGCCAGCGCCGAGGAGCGCGACACGCGCGGGTTCATCTCGATCACGATCAGGCGGCCGTCCTTGGGATTGACCGCGAACTGCACGTTGGAACCGCCTGTTTCGACGCCGATTTCGCGCAGCACCGCAATGGATGCGTTGCGCATGATCTGATATTCTTTGTCGGTCAGCGTCAGCGCCGGCGCCACGGTGATGCTGTCGCCGGTATGGACGCCCATCGGATCGACATTCTCGATCGAGCAGATGATGATGCAATTGTCGTTGCGGTCCCGCACGACCTCCATCTCATATTCTTTCCATCCGAGCAGCGATTCCTCGATCAGGACTTCGGTGGTCGGCGAGGCGTCGAGGCCGCCGCGCACGATGCTCACGAACTCGTCGCGATTATAGGCGATGCCGCCGCCGGTGCCGCCCATGGTGAAGCTGGGCCGGATGATCGCGGGAAGGCCGGTGAACTCCAGCGCGTCGAGCGCCTCCTCCATCGTATGCGCGATGCGCGAGCGGGCGGATTCAAGGCCGATCTTGTCCATCGCGTCGCGGAACTTGATCCGGTCCTCCGCCTTGTCGATGGCTTCCGCGTCCGCGCCGATCATCTGGACGCCGAACTTCTCGAGCGTACCGTCGTTGAACAGCGCCAGCGCGGTGTTGAGCGCGGTCTGCCCACCCATGGTCGGCAGCACCGCGTCGGGCCGTTCCTTCTCGATGATCTTCGTCACGATTTCGGGCGTGATCGGCTCGACATAGGTCGCGTCGGCAAATTCCGGGTCGGTCATGATGGTGGCCGGATTGGAATTGACCAGGATGATGCGATAGCCCTCTTCCTTGAGCGCCTTCACCGCCTGCGTGCCCGAATAATCGAACTCGCACGCCTGGCCGATGATGATCGGCCCCGCGCCGATGATGAGGATGGAGGAGATGTCGGTGCGTTTGGGCATCGTTTAAGTAGCCGTCTGAAAGAGTGCAATTATCGAAACGAAGAGGGAGGCAATTCCCGCGAGATTGTTGGCTCGTCCAATCAGATCCCAAATAATATCTACCGGAGGATCGGGGGCGTCTGCCAGAGCTTTGGCCGCAACAATGTAAGCGCGAGCCATAGCTTTTTCGCTATTGCCTGCACCCAAATTATCAAGATCGCGCTCAGCCTTAATTAGAAGCGTTGATAATTCCGCCTTGCGCACCTCGTTGAGAACAAACTGCGAAGGAATACCCGTCCAAGCTGAGCTATCTACTTGTTCTGTCAATCCGGGTTGCATCGCGCCAAGAAACTCTCGGATTTCATTTAGGTCTCGAAATTCTGCTTCAACCTTTCGCGATCCGCTGGCTGAAATCCGAAAACTCCAAGCGTCGTACCCATTCAAAACTTTGGAAACATCCCGAAAATAGGAGCCCTCCCAATCATCAGCAATACGGCTAACCCAATTGGCTCGCGGCGTCAGATTATATTTCTTTATCAATTCTCCCGCGCCGAGATATTGTTTGGTTGAGGTTTCGGTTTCAAAGTGAAGAGCAATCAAAAATCGCTCGGCAAAATCATCATACTCCATCAATGCACGCCCCCCGCCTGCGCCTCGCACCCCCAGCCGTCATATTCGACGCCGCAGAGGATTTCGATCTGGAGGCATTTCTTCGTCAGCGCGCGGATCGAGGCTTCGTCGACGGGTTGCACGCATTCCAGGAACAGGAACAGGTCGCCCTCCTCATCTTCTTCCCGGTCCAGTTCGACCATGCCGAACTGGCTGGCGATGGTCAGGACGCGTTCGAAATCCTGTTCGCTGCCCCGGAAGCTGACGTCCACTGGCCGCGCGATGCGCGCCACATCGCCATTGGCGGCGAGATTGGCGAGGACTTCACGATCCGCCTCCCACTCGGCGGCGAGGCGCGCTTCATCGACGGGGGGGAGGTTCTGACTCACGCCGCGACAGGCCCTTTGAGACCCTCCACGAACCGCTTGAACAGATAGAAGCTGTCCTGCGGCCCCGGCGAGGCTTCGGGGTGATATTGCACCGAAAAGGCATTTTTGTTCGTCAGTTCGATGCCGCAATTGCTGCCGTCGAACAGCGAGACATGCGTGGCGCGCACATTGGCGGGCAGCGTGTCGACGTCGACCGCGAAGCCATGGTTCATGCTGGTGATTTCGACCAGCCCGTCCGACAGGCGCTTGACCGGATGGTTCGCGCCTCTGTGCCCCTGATGCATCTTGATCGTCTTCGCGCCGACGGCGAGGCCGAGCAACTGGTGGCCAAGGCAGATGCCGAAGATCGGCATGTCCGCCTCCATCAGCGCCGCGATCACCGGCACGGCATATTCGCCAGTCGCGGCGGGATCGCCCGGACCGTTGGAGAGGAACACGCCGTCAGGCTTCTGCTCCATCACCTGCTCATAGGTGGCAGTGGCGGGCAGCACGGTGACGCGCGCGCCGGCCTTCACCAGATTGCGGAAGATATTGTTCTTCGCGCCATAGTCGATCGCGACGACATGGGGGCGCTCCTCCCCCGCCTCATTCAGGCCATAGCCAAAGCCCAGCCGCCACACGCCGTCCTTCCACAGGCGGCTTTCTTTGCCCGTGACTTCGATGGCGAGGTCCATGCCCTCCAGCCCCGGCCAGCTTGCGGCCTTCGCGGCCAGTGCGGCAATGTCGAACGCGCCGTCGGGATCATGGGCGATGACGACATTGGGCGCGCCCTTTTCCCGGATCATGCGGGTGAGCGCCCGGGTATCGACGCCCGACAGGCCCACCCGGCCATGCGCCGCCATCCATTCGTCGAACGGCGCGACGTTGCGGAAATTGCTCGGCTCGGTCACATCCTGCCGCACGACGCAGCCCAGCGCATAGGGATTGTCGGCCTCGACATCCTCATCATTGGTGCCGACATTGCCGATATGGGGGAAGGTGAAATTGATGATCTGCCCGGCATAGCTGGGATCGGTCATGATCTCCTGATAGCCGGTGATCGAGGTGTTGAAGCAGAGTTCGCCCACCGCCTCGCCGACCGCGCCGAAACCGCGACCAAAGACAGCGGAGCCGTCCGCAAAAACCACGACCCCTGTCGCTCCTTTGGGCACAATGAGGGTCTTGGCGTCTGCCATGGCTATGCGTTTCCTTTATGCTTTTGCGGAGGCCCGTCTGGTGCGGGTTAAACGGCCGGTCAGGTAGGCGGGCGTCCCCCCAAGGTCAACGTCTGTTAAAAATCTCTTTTGCCGCTATATCTGGTCCTTTCCGAAAGAGACAGGATTCTATCGCCCATGATTCGCGAGCAGATTAAGAGCGCCCAGGTTGAAGCGATGAAGGCGGGCGACAAGGAAAAGCTGGCCGCCGTCCGCCTGATCCTGGCGAAGCTGAAGGACCGCGACATCGAATTGCGCACCGCGACCAGCGTGCCCGATGACGACGCCGTGGTCGTGGACGTGCTGCAAAAGATGGTGAAGCAGCGCCGCGAATCGATCGAGATGTTCAAGAGCGGCGGCCGCGACGAACTTGCCGCCAAGGAAGAGGCCGAACTGGCGGTGATCGAAGGCTTCCTGCCCGCGCAGATGAGCGAGGACGACACCAGGGCCGCGATCGAAACCATCAAGGCCGAGGTCGGGGCAACCAGCGTCAAGGATATGGGCAAGGTCATGGCAGTGCTGAAGGAACGTCATGGCAGCGTGATCGACATGAGCAAGGCGAGCGGGCTGGTGAAGGCGGCGCTCGCTTGAACGTCGCGGACAAATTCCCCTCCCTCTGGCAGGAAGGAGCCGGATCGCCCTACCACCCCCGTTCGTTTCGAGCGAAGTCGAGAAACGTCTTACACGGCGCTCGACACGCTTAGGGGTTCGGGCATAATCGGATAATGGCTTTCTGGACCTATATGCTCAAATGCGCGGATGGTCGCTATTACACCGGACACACCGACAATCTGGAGCATCGCATAGGTCAACATCAATGCGGTCAGGGTAGCCGTTTCACTCGTGCGCGCCTCCCTGTCACGCTGGTCTGGAGCGAGGATTTCAGTAGTCGGATCGAGGCGCTCGAGGCCGAACGCGTCATAGGCGGATGGTCGCGCGCCAAGAAGGAAGCGATGATAGCGAATAACTGGTCACTGGTCTCATATCTCGCGAAACCGCCCAAAGAGCGCGACACAGCAATCGTTCCGGTCGGTTCAAGCGAAGTGGAGAGGCGAGAAGAGTGCGCTAGCCGTTTCTCGACTTCGCTCGAAACGAACGGATTGGGTATGCCAGATACCGAGCCACCCGCATGACCCTCACTCCGCAGTGGCTGGACGAACTGCGCGCGCGCACGTCGCTGTCGACGCTGATCGGCAAGTCGATCAAGGTGCAAAAGGCCGGGCGCGAATATAAGGCCTGTTGTCCGTTCCATAATGAAAAGACGCCCAGTTTCACGATCAACGATGAAAAGGGCTTTTATCATTGCTTCGGCTGCGGCGCGCATGGCGACGCGATCCGGTGGATGACCGACCAGCGCGGCCTGCCCTTCATGGAAGCGGTGAAGGAACTGGCCGCCACCGCCGGGATGGAAGTGCCCGCCGCCGATCCGCGCGCGGCCAAGCGCGCCGAACAGGCCAAGGGCCTGCATGAGGCAATGGCGGCGGCGCAGAGCTTCTTCGAGGATCAACTGGGCGGTCTGGATGGCGGGGAAGCGCGCGCTTATTTGGGACGACGCGGCATTAGCGACGCCACGCGCCGCGCTTTCGGCTTTGGCTATGCGCCCGACGCGCGCGGCAGGCTGAAGACCGCGCTTCGGGACTTTGGCGAGCCGATGCTGGTCGAGGCCGGCCTGCTGATCGACCCCGAGGGTGAACGCGACAGCTATGACCGGTTCCGGGGCCGGCTGATGCTCCCCATCCGCGACATTCGCGGCCGTGTGATCGCCTTTGGCGGCCGCATCCTGGGCGATGGCGAACCCAAATATCTGAACTCGCCTGACACGCCCCTGTTCGACAAGGGACGCACCCTCTACAATATCGACAAGGCGTCGCCCGTCAGCCGCCAGACCGGCCGCGTCATCGTGGTCGAAGGCTATATGGACGTGATCGCGCTGGCGCAGGCGGGCTTTGCCGATGCGGTGGCACCGCTCGGCACGGCGCTCACCGAGCATCAGATCGAACGGCTGTGGAAGATGGTGGAGGTGCCGGTCCTCTGTTTCGACGGCGACGGTGCGGGCCAGAAGGCGGCGATCCGCGCCGCAATGCGCGCCCTGCCCCTGCTGCGCCCCGGTCACAGCCTGTGCTTTGCAACGCTGCCCAAGGGGCAGGACCCCGATGACCTGATCCGCGCGAAGGGGCCGGCGGCAATGCAGGCCGTTTTGGACGATGCGCAACCGTTGATCGAACGGCTTTGGGCGCATGAGCTATCGGCCGCGCCGCTCGATACGCCCGAGCAGAAGGCCGCGCTCAAACAGCGATTGCGCGCGATATCGGACGCGATTGCCGATCCCGATGTGCGCGCCCATTATGCCCATGCATTTCGCGAGAGGTATGGCGCGCTGTTCTTCGCCCGGCGCGAGGCGGCGCCGTTCCAGCCGCGGGCTCCGGGCGGCGGCGGTGCGCAACGCTGGCAGCGTGACCGGCGCGGCAACTGGAAACCGCCCATCCCGCCGGCGGGGCAGGAGGCACGCGCGATCGGCGCGGGCGGCATGGAACAACGGCTGCTGCGCGCCGTTCTGGCCGCACTGCTGCGCCATCCCGAGCAGATCGCGCCGCATCGCGAGATGCTTTCCGGCCTCCACATCGCCGACCCGATGCTGGGTCAGTTGATGGGTGCGATGATTCGTTGCTCCTTCCACAAAGAAACAGTTGAAACAGAGGGCCTCCTTACCATATTGGGGCAAGGTGATGTGTATAATATGGCCAAGGGGATGCTCCGGGCCGACACATTCACACTCACCCCAAGCAGGATGACCACCGACCCCGATCGCGTTGCGCGCGATCTGGAGGAGGCCGTTCGGGTGATTGCGCAAGGGCCGGAGCTGGAAGCGGCGCTGGTGGAGGCTACGAGACGATTCGAAAGCGATTTCAGCGAGGCCAATTTCGCTGAACAGCAGCGCATCCGCGCACTGAAAGCCGATCATGATCGTCGTCTCGCGGAACTGGCGCAGTCCGAAGATAGTATTTGAACAAGGTTCGCCCTTTTGACGAAGGGCAGCGAAGCAAGGCGATTACATGGCGACCAAGGCGAACAGCAAGACCGGTGTGGCAGAGGGCGAAGATGGCGGCGATGCGCCGCTGCTCGACCTGAACGAAGCGTCCGTCAAGAAGCTGATCGCGCGCGCCAAGAAGCGCGGCTACATCACCTATGACGAATTGAACGATGCCCTGCCGCAGGACCAGATGTCGTCCGAGCAGATCGAGGACATCATGGCCGCGCTCAATGAGATGGGCGTCAATATCGTCGAGAATGAGGAAGCCAGCGAGGACGGCGACGAGCAGCGCGAGCGTGAGGATGCCGAAGACGCCGAGGACGAATCGAGCGACGATGACGGCCCCAAGCTCGTTACCGAGAAGAAGAAGGAAACCGTCGACCGGACCGACGATCCGGTGCGCATGTACCTGCGCGAAATGGGCGCGGTGGAACTGCTCAGCCGTGAGGGCGAGATCGCCATCGCCAAGCGGATCGAGGCCGGTCGCGATACGATGATTTTCGGGCTGTGTGAGAGCCCGACCACCTTCAACGCGATCATCGAATGGTCGACGGCGCTCAACAACGGAGAAATGCAGCTGCGCGAGATTCTGGATCTCGACGCCATGCTGTCGAAAGATCCCGCGCCCGAAAGCCTGGAAGAAGGCGCCGAGGATGAGGATGGCGAGATCAGCGAAAAGACCGCCGGTCCGAGCTTCAAGGAAGAGGAAGAGCCCGAGGAGGAATCCGCCGACGGGGACGAGGATGAGGACGGCCTGACAGAGCGCCGCGCCCGCCGTAACGAGGAAGAAGAGGAAGAGGACAACACCCTTTCCCTCGCCCAGATGGAAGAGACGCTCAAACCGATGGCGTTGGAGAAGTTCGCGACCATCACGGACATCTTCCGCAATTTCTCGCAGGCGCAGGAAGCGCGCATGCAGGCGATGGCGAACGGCGACGCATTGAGCCAGAAGGCCGAGGACGATTATCAGGCGCTGCGCGAAAGCCTGACCGCCGAGGTCGAAAGCGTCCAGTTCCATCAGCAGAAGATCGAATATCTGGTCGATCAGCTCTACGCCTATAACCGGCGCCTGACCGCGCTGGGCGGGCAGATGCTGCGTCTGGCCGAACGGCATAAGGTCAGCCGCAAGGATTTCCTCGATCGCTACGTCAATCATGAGCTGGACGATGGCTGGCTCGACAAGGTGAGCGGACTTGACAAGAAGTGGACGGCCTTTGCCGCCGCGGAGGGCCGTTCGGTCGACCGCATCCGCAACGAGATCGCCGAAATCGCACAGGCGACCGGCATGTCGCTGGGCGAATTCCGCCGCATCGTCAACATGGTGCAAAAGGGCGAGCGGGAAGCGCGCATCGCCAAGAAGGAAATGGTCGAGGCCAATCTGCGCCTCGTCATCTCCATTGCGAAGAAATATACGAACCGCGGCCTGCAATTTCTCGACCTCATTCAGGAAGGCAATATCGGCCTGATGAAAGCGGTCGATAAATTCGAATATCGTCGCGGTTACAAGTTCAGCACCTACGCCACCTGGTGGATCCGCCAGGCGATCACTCGCTCGATCGCCGATCAGGCGCGCACCATCCGTATCCCGGTCCATATGATCGAGACGATCAACAAGCTGGTCCGCACCAGCCGCCAGTTCCTGCACGAGCAGGGCCGCGAGCCGACGCCCGAGGAAATGGCCGAGCGCCTATCGATGCCGCTCGAAAAGGTGCGCAAGGTGATGAAGATCGCCAAGGAGCCCATCTCCCTCGAAACGCCGATCGGCGACGAGGAGGATTCGCATCTGGGCGATTTCATCGAGGACAAGAACGCGATCATCCCGGTAGATGCCGCAATTCAGGCGAACCTGAAGGAAACCGTCACCCGCGTCCTCGCCAGCCTCACCCCGCGTGAGGAGCGCGTGCTGCGCATGCGCTTTGGCATCGGCATGAACACCGATCATACGCTGGAGGAAGTGGGCCAGCAGTTCAGCGTGACCCGCGAGCGCATCCGTCAGATCGAGGCGAAGGCGCTGCGCAAGCTCAAGCATCCGAGCCGGTCGCGTAAAATGCGCAGCTTTCTCGATCAGTAAAGCAATCTTAACCATGTTCGACGGAAAAGGGCGGCTTTCACGGTCGCCCTTTCTGATTCTGTAAACCGGGCGTTTACTCCGGATGCGTATGCCGGTGATGACCCCCGCACAGGCCGGGGCCTGACAGGGATTGGGACATGAGCGAAGCGGCACCGCGACTGCAGTCTGGCGACATTGCGCGCGTGCTCGATGCGCTGGTCGCGGCGGACGGAACGGCTGCCCACGCCTATGTGATCCGCGCACGCACGGGCCTTGCCAGCGAAGGATTGCTGTCGCTGCCCGACCTGGCCGATGCGGCATCCTATATGTGCCTGCTGCACGGCCGCCATCCCGGCGTCATCGACCATGCCGCCACCCGTTCGGCGGAAAATGCCGCACGTCAGTGGTTGATCGAGGCGGCCGACGCCTTCGCCGCCGAACGCACCTATCTGACCCAGGTTACGGTCGCCGCCGGCCCAGCTCCCAGCACGGCCGGTCAGGCCGATTGCGAAGCGGCGGTCAGTCAGCAGCGGCACGCGCTCGACACGCTGGCCCAATCCGACCGGCGCGGCTGCGCCATGGGGGCGGCGATCGCCTTGGTGCTCGATTGGCGCGGCATGCGGCAGATGCTCGACATGGCGGCCATTCGCGCGGGCATCGAGCCGCACCCCTGCGCCCTGCCCGATCGCCTGACGACGCTGGACGTCGCGCGCGCGATCGGCGGCGACGACATCATCGACCGCGCAATTCAGTTTGGCGCGCGACAATTGCTCACCCAGCATCGCGGCCTGTGGGACCTGCTCGCCGCCCGCGCCAATCTGCGCGGCCGCGCCGGCCGATAGCCGCTTTCCCGATTGCGCGCCCGCGCCGCTTTCCCTAGTCCGGTTGCACGCAGCAACGGGAGCGGACGGATTTCATGCGCTTTGAAGGCACCCAGGATTATGTCGCCACCGACGACCTGAAGGTCGCGGTCAACGCCGCGGTGCTGCTGCGCCGCCCTCTGCTGGTGAAGGGAGAGCCGGGCACCGGCAAGACCGTGCTCGCACAGGAGATTGCGCAGGCGCTGGATGCGCCGCTGATCGAATGGAACGTCAAGTCGACGACCAAGGCGCACCAGGGACTGTACGAATATGACGCCGTCGCCCGTTTGCGCGACGGGCAATTGGGCGATCCGCGCGTCCACGACATTTCCAACTATATCCGCAAGGGCAAGCTGTGGGAGGCGTTCACATCCCCGCGCCTGCCGGTGCTGCTGATCGACGAGATCGACAAGGCCGACATCGAGTTTCCCAACGATCTGTTGCAGGAACTCGATCGCATGGCCTTCCATGTCTACGAAACGGGCGAGACGATCGCGGCGGCGGAACGCCCGGTCGTGGTCATCACCTCCAATAACGAAAAGGAATTGCCCGACGCTTTTCTGCGCCGCTGTTTCTTCCACTATATCAAATTCCCCGACCGGGAGACGATGGAGAAGATCGTCGAGGTGCATTTCCCCGGCATCCAGAAAATTCTGGTCAGCCGGGCGATGGAAATATTCTACGAGATTCGCGACGTGCCGGGGCTGAAGAAAAAGCCCAGCACCAGCGAACTGCTGGATTGGCTGAAACTGCTGCTGGCCGAGGACATGCCGCTCGACGTGCTGCAAAACAGCGATTCGACCAAAGCGATCCCGCCGCTGCACGGGGCGCTGCTGAAGAATGAGCAGGATATCATGATGTTCGAGCGCCTTGCCTTCATGGCGCGCCGTCAGGGACGCTGAGCCATGGCACATCATGCCGGATGCCTGTGCGGTCAGGTGCGCATCACGATCGACGCCGAACCGACCGGCGCGCGTCATTGCTGGTGTCGGCTATGCCAATATCTGAGCGCTGGCGCCGGCACAGTGAACCTGGCTTTCCCCAGCAACGCTGTGCAGGTCGATGGCGACATACGCTGGCATGACAGCGTCGCCGACAGCGGCAATGCGATGCAGCGCGGTTTTTGCCCCCAGTGCGGAACGCCCCTGCTCAGCCGGGCGGAGGCGCGCCCTGCGGTCGTGATCGTCCGGGCCGGCGCGCTCGACAATCCATCGCTGCTGGCACCGCAGATGGAAATCTGGACCAGCACGGCGCCCGATTGGGCCTGCCTTGATCCCGACATCCCCCATCATCCCGCGCAGAACCCGCAATAGCCGCGATTGGGGCTTGCGCGCGCCGGGCAAGCCTGTAGCCTCCCTTCCATAGTTCAAGGCCGCGCCAAGACGGTCTGGTTCTGGAGAGGGATGCCCATGCCCGCACGCGCCTTGTTGCTTCTGCCCATCGCCCTTGGTCTGGCAACGCCCACGCTTGCGCAGACGGCGCAGGACATGGAAGCATGGACCCCGACCGCGACGGCCTTGCGCGCCAATGCGGCGGGGATCAGCCTGCCCCAGACAGTCGGCGGCCTCTCTCTCACCAAAAGCGGGGAAGCATCGAACGGGGGGCGCGCGGTCGATAACTATGCCCAATATCTGTCGCAGGACGGCGCCGTCCAGGCCACCTTCTATGTCTATATGCCGACCTACGCCGACGCGTCGCTCGCCGCCTATATGACCGACAAGGCGATCATGGAGCGCTTTGGCGACAAGACCCGCCGGACCGCCTATCAAAGCGCGCCGGTCGATGGCCTTCCCCAGCGCGCCATTCGCGCGGTTTATGACGATGCCGCCGATGGCGCTCTGACGACCGCGGCAGGCTTCGTCCATGCCGGGCGCTGGATCGTCAAGATCCGCGTCACCGGCCCGACCGACCGTCGCAAGGATGTGCTGGCCAGCCTGGACGCGATGCTGGCCAGCTTGCAGGTCGAGGATAAGGCGTCGCTGCATATGACCGCTCCGGCGCACTTCGCCGCCTGCCCGGCATCGGACGCCGGCGAAGCCAGGCTGACGCCTGCGCAGGACGGGGCGCCTGCCCTGCCGCACAGCGTGCGTATTCCTCGCGATGGCAAGGACAGGCTTTGCCTGCGGGGCGCGGTCGAGACCGCTGATGGCCGCTATGACATTCTTCAGCAGACCGGGCGCAGCGATGGCGCGATCATCGTGCCGGTCGATGACAGCGGCACCCTGCTCGCCTTTGATCCCGCCACGCCGGGCAAGGGCTATCAATTGTCCATCCATATGGTGGGCCAGACCGACCTTTACGGCACCTATGACAAGGTGCCCAGCCCGCGTCAGATCGCCGCCATCCTGGACGGGAAGGATCCGCAGACCGCACAGGCGCAGGCGATCGTCGCCTATGCCGCGACCGGTGAGGCGACGATGCAGCCGGGCCGCGCAGGTCGGCGCTGACATTCGCTTTCCTCCACCGCATTCCATCCTTTAAGACCCTCGCATGAAGCCCATCTCTGGCGCGACCCGCTTCGCGCGCATCCGCGCCCGGCTGGAGGCAATCCGGCTTGCACCCGGCCCGCGGGCATGGGCGTTCGAATTTTTGCTCTTCGGTTTCAAGCAAGGCTGGGCCTGCCTGTTCGGCGGGCTGATGCTGGCGCTGCTATTGGCGACGCATTTCCTGTACCCCGTCGGCGCTCCCCTCCACCGCTATGATTTCCTGACCCTGGCCGCGCTCGCGATCCAGGCGGCCATGTTGGCATTCCGCCTGGAAAGCTGGGCAGAGGCCAAGGTCATCTTCGCCTTCCACCTCATCGGCACAGTGATGGAATTGTTCAAGACGCAGGCGGGATCGTGGATCTATCCCGAAGCCAGCCTGCTCCATATCGGCGCAGTGCCGCTCTTTTCCGGCTTCATGTATGCTGCCGTGGGCAGCTATATCGCGCGCGTCTGGCGCATCTTCGATTTCTGCTTCACCCGCTATCCGCCGGTCTGGACGACGGTGGTTCTTGCGGGCGCGATCTACATCAACTTCTTCGCGCATCATTGGGCGCCCGACATCCGCCTAATCCTCTTTGCGGTGGCAATCGGCCTTTTCGGGCGGAGCTGGATCGTCTTCACGCCTTGGCGGGCACCTCGGTCCATGCCTCTGCTGCTCGGCTTTTTCCTCGTCGCCCTGTTTATCTGGCTCGCCGAAAATATCGGCACTTTCGCCAATGCCTGGACCTACCCCGATCAGCGGGCGGGATGGCAAATGGTCGGCTTTGCCAAGCTCGGCAGCTGGTATCTGCTCATGATCATCAGCTTCGTGCTGGTCTCATTGATCCATGGCATCCGTGGCGAAGACAATCAGATCAGATAGCCCACTTCATACAGTCCCCAGCGCCGGCCGCCGAAGACCAGCGGCACGAATACGCTGCGCAACGCCCGATAGCGTCCCTCCCCCAGGTCCTGCCGATAGGTGAAGACGAAAAAGTCGCTCGCGCCATCAAGCGCACGGCGGGTTTGCGCATCCATGAATATCTGTCGATTGCGCGCATGCTCCATGTTCCACAGCCGTTCGCCGGGCCGCTGCGGCTGGCTGCGCGCGCTGATATGCGTCGGCAGATAGCCGTGCATGTCGATCAGGCAACAGCCCACCACCGCATCGTCCTGCGCACTGTGGCGGTCGAGCAGCGGACGCAGCGCCAAGTCGGCAAAAGCCGTGAATCCGGTCAGATATTGCGGGGGATCGGATCCCTCGATCCGCTGATATCCGGTATCGAACAGCGCCTCCATGCTCAGCGTGCCGCTGTCCAGGGCATGAGCGATGCTCCCCCGAATCTCCTCAGCCCCCTGCTCGGCGAGTGCGATATAGGGGCTGTTACGCGTCACCTGCCCCCCATGCGCGGCCGTATTGAGCATGGCGTTGGCCATCCTTTCCAGCCCATCCAATTGCGCGCGCGCGGCACCGACCCGCGCGGTGCTTTCCCGTGCTGACCGACCGAAATCAGCCAGGCCCTGTGTCAGCACGTCGACTTCCTGGCTGGCGATGTCCGTGCAATGGACGATGGCGCCCGATCGCTCACCAAATTGCGTCACCAGCGATGCGATCTCCGCCAGGCGCAGGCGGAGCTGATCGATATGCATCCCCGCGCCCCGTCCGCGCGCAATATTATCTTCCACCCCTTGGATCAACGCGCGCGCATCCTGATCCAGCTGCCCCAGCTTGATCGCGACGGAAGCCGAGGAATCGCCCGCCTGCTCGGCAAGCCGGCGGATTTCAGTGGCGACCACCGCAAACCCCTGTGTCGCCGCACCCCCGCGCGCGGCCTCGATCGCGGCGTTGACGCCCAGCAGCCGCGTCTGCCGGGCAATCGCGCCCAATTGCCCCGATACGTCGCCCACTGCTTCGATGACCGCCAGGAATTGGCGAAGATGCCCTTCCAGCCCAGTGACATGATCGACCAGCGCCACGACTTCGCCAAGCGACAGACCGATGACATCATGACCGTCCGCAATGATCTGCTCGGCGCGGTGAGCGGTGTGGCTCAACTCGCGCGCCGCTGCCATGCTTTCCCCCTGGCTGGCCGACAATCGCCTCATATTGACCTGAAGGTCGTCGAGATGCGCCGCGTCCTTCTGGATGCGACGGTCCACGTCCCCCAAGAAGCCGGCAGTCTCACTGCACTGCAATGCGATATCGCCCGACCTCTCCCCCAAGTCGGCCAGTAAGCCCCTGTCTTTCAATATTTCCCCGCCATTCTGCCCTACAACATGGATAGTGCCGGATTAACCATGCACTGCAACACTTAATATTCTGCCCGCGTCGGTGCGCGTTATGCTTGCATCGCCGTCCACGCTGGCGGACAAATGGATCATGTTGCTCAACTTTCTCGACGCGCTGCGCGCCGCCGGCATTCCTGCCAGCATCAAGGAACATCTGTTGCTGCTCGAAGCCCTGGATCGGGACGTCATTGCCCACCGGCCGGAGGATTTCTATTATCTGGCCCGCGCCACTTATGTGAAGGATGAGGCGCTGCTCGATCGCTTCGATCAGGTCTTCGCGCGGATATTCAAGGGTATAGTCAGTGAGGAAGGGGTCGATGCGGACATCCCTGAAGAGTGGCTGCGCCTGGTCGCCGAGAAATTCCTCAGCCCCGAGGAGATGGAAAAGATCAAGTCTCTGGGCGACTGGGACGAGATCATGAAAACGTTCAAGGAACGGCTGGAAGAACAGAAGGACCGGCATCAGGGCGGCAACAAATGGATCGGCACGGGCGGTACGTCCCCCTTCGGTCATGGCGGCTATAATCCCGAAGGCGTCCGGATCGGCGGGGAAAGCCGGCACAAGCGCGCGATCAAGGTGTGGGAGAAGCGCGAATTCGCCAATCTCGATAATCAAAAGGAATTGGGCACGCGCAACATCAAGGTCGCGCTGCGCCGCCTGCGCCGCTTCGCGCGCGAGGGCGCGGCTGAGGAACTGGACCTCGACGCGACCATCCGCGGCACCGCGCGCCAAGGCTGGCTAGACATCCGCATGCGGCCCGAGCGGCACAATGCGGTCAAGCTGCTGCTGTTCCTCGACGTAGGCGGGTCGATGGACCCTTTCGTCACGCTGTGCGAGGAGCTGTTTTCCGCCGCGACCGGCGAGTTCAAGAATATGGAATTCTTCTATTTCCACAATTGCCTGTACGAAGGCGTATGGAAGGATAATCGCCGTCGCTTTTCGGAGCGGACACCCACCTGGGACATCCTCCACAAATATGGCCATGATTATAAGGTGATCTTCGTCGGCGATGCGGCGATGAGCCCCTATGAAATCAGCCACCCGGGCGGCTCTGTAGAGCATATGAACGAAGAAGCGGGCGCCGTCTGGCTGCAGCGGGTGACGCACACCTATCCCGCGACCGTCTGGCTTAACCCCGCAGCGCAGGCGCATTGGATCTACAGCCAATCGACGCAGATCATCCGCGACCTGTTTCAGGGTCGGATGTTTCCGCTGACGCTGGGCGGTATCGACGCGGCGATGCGGGAACTGACCCGCAAGCGATGACGGTTTGGACGCGACGGCGGCGACCGGCGCTTCTAATGGACCAACCGGTCGAGCGTCGTAACCAGGTGCCGCATATCGGTCGGCTTGGCGATGACGGGAGCATCCGGGTGCGCGCCGATCACCGCATGATGTGCCGCCCCCGAGCAGAAAATATAGGGAATGCCATAATTGTCGAGATCATCGGCCAACAGGCCCGCATCGCTATCCTGCAATGTTAGGTCCAGGACAGCGCCAGCAGGAAAATGCTTGGCAAGGGCCGCCATGCCATCGGCCAGCGTGCCATAGGGCCCATCCACGGCATAATCGGCCTCCTCCAACATGTCCGCGATCATCGCGGCGACACGAGGGTCATCCTCCACCAGCAATATGCGGCGCGTCTCGGCCATGGCGGTCACTCCAGCCCGAAATGCGCGCGGTAACGATCAAAACACCGCGCACCGCAGCGCAGGCGTATGAGCGCCCCTTCGGCCATGGCGGTGGCGCGACGCGGATCTGCCGCCACCAACGGCTTGATCGCTTCCTCGTTCCAGTCAGCGCTATGCTTGATGTCCAGCACGGCGTGCAGGTCGAAATAGCGACGCTGGCTGTTTGACAGGCCCAGACGCCGCAATGCGCGCGCCGTATGCGCGGACCGGCCGGGCGCCGTCAATTCGATGACACCCAGCGCGCCGACGCTGTGCCATGTATAGCAACGCTGCGTCGCCATCGCCGTCATCGCATTGGCCAGCGCCAGGCTTTCCCAGACGGTGTGCTCGATGCAGGTGTCGAGGTCGAGCAGATCAACGAGTTGCCCCAGCATCGGACCGTGCATGCCCTTGATGTTGCCCCGGCCCATTTCATCCCAGTAGTTGCGCGCCAATTCCATCTTGGCGCGGTCCGGGATCTTGACCTGCGTCATGGCCACCAGATCGTCAAAGCCCGCCTCGCCGGCCGCTTCCTGCGACAGGAACCAGCGGAGATGATCCATCCGCGCTTCATCTGCCAGCCAGGGAAAGAGGCGATCTTCCTGGCCAGGCCCCGTCGCCTTGAGCGCTTCGAACCAGGCGATGAACCCGTCAACATCAGTCGGCGCTTGGACTGCTTCAACGCGCACTTCCGCGCGCAATTCCTCGATAAAGGCGTGTTCGAGCCGCGCCATCCGCTGATCTTCATTGAACCGGTCAGCCGACCAGTCATCGGGAAAGGCGGGAGAAAGCCGTCGTCGGTTCCAACGGCTCAGCTGCTGCTGGAACGAATCCTGGAGAAATTGGGATTCCTCGTCCTTGAGTTGGGTCGCCACGTTCAGACCTTTCCTATGTGTTGCCAATCCAATCCCGAAGACAGGCTCCGCGTTCCGACAAAAGCGACTAACCTATGTCAGCCATGGTCGATCCTGTTGACGGTCAGCCGCCACTGGGCGAATTCACCCCGACACCCGACAGACAGGAGCAATGCCATTCACCCCCTGGACACGCCGATCTGGAACAGCCTCCATGGCGGATGGGCCGCGCTGGCGCAGGGCGACGCGCAGGCGGTAAGGCTGGACCCCGACTATGGTCCCTTCGCCGCCACCGCCACGGCGTCGGCGCAGGATATGGATGCGCTGGCTATCCTGATGCCGCAAGAAGGGGAGACGTGGCTGCTGGGCCGCGACGCGCTGGCCCCACCGCCGGCCGGCACGCAGGTTGTTCGCACCGCCATGCTGGCGCAGATGATCGCGGAACGGCCCGTGGAGGTCGGCGAAGAGGAACCGGACTGGCAGGAACTGGACGAAGCGGACGCGCCCGACATGCTGGCGCTGGCGCTGCTTACCCGACCCGGTCCCTTCCGCGCCCGCACGCATCGCCTGGGCCGATTCATCGGCGTGCGTGAAGGGGGCCGCCTGATCGCGATGGCGGGCGAGCGGATGCGGATGCCCGGCTTTGCCGAAATCAGCGGCGTGTGCACCCATCCCGACCATCGCGGTCGCGGCCTGGCGGGCCAGTTGATGCGCCGGATCATGCAGCGGATGCAGACATGCGGCGAAACGCCGTTCCTTCACGCCTATGCCAGCCACGACCGGACGATCGCGCTCTATCGCACCTTGGGTTTTGCGGTGCGTGCGCAATTGCCGATGATAGTGCTCACCAAAGCCTGACGCGCTATGAAAAAAGGCCGGCGGATCGCTCCGCCGGCCTCTTCCCAATTTTCGTGGATCGACGGACTTAGAAGTCCATGCCGCCCATGCCGCCCATGCCGCCCGGCATCGCGGGAGCAGCGGACTTGTCTTCCGGCAGCTCGGCGATGGTGGCTTCGGGTGGTGATCAGCAGACCAGCGACCGAGGCAGCGTTCTGGAGCGCGTGCGCACGACCTTGGTCGGGTCGATGACGCCTGCGGCGACC
>NZ_CH959306.1:940044-1041273 GCF_000153545.1 Sphingomonas sp. SKA58 | reverse complement strand
GACGCCGGCGGCGACCAGATTTTCATAGGTGTCGGTCGACGCGTTGAAGCCGAACGACGTGTCGGTCTGGTCGAGCAGCTTGCCCGAAACGACCGCGCCGTCATGGCCGGCGTTTGCCGCGATCTGGCGAACCAGGGCGGTCAGCGACTTGCGAACGATGTCGATGCCGCGGGTCTGGTCATCATTGACACCGGTCAGGCCTTCAATCGCCTTGGTCGCGTAGAGCAGCGCGGTGCCGCCACCGGGGACGATGCCTTCTTCAACGGCCGCACGGGTGGCGTGCAGCGCGTCGTCGACGCGGTCCTTGCGCTCCTTGACTTCCACTTCGGTCGCGCCGCCAACCTTGATGACGGCCACGCCGCCGGCCAGCTTGGCAAGACGCTCCTGCAGCTTTTCACGGTCATAGTCCGAGGTGGTGTTCTCGATCTGCGAACGGATTTGCTCGGTGCGGCCCTTGATCGATTCGGCATCGCCAGCACCGTCGACGATGGTGGTGTTGTCCTTGTCGATGGTGACGCGCTTGGCGGTGCCCAGCATGCCCAGCGTGACGTTTTCGAGCTTGATGCCGAGGTCCTCGCTGACGACTTCGCCCTTGGTGAGAACGGCGATGTCTTCCAGCATGGCCTTGCGGCGATCGCCGAAGCCCGGCGCCTTGACGGCCGCGACCTTCAGGCCACCGCGCAGCTTGTTGACGACCAGGGTCGCCAGCGCTTCGCCTTCAATGTCTTCCGCGATGATGAGGAGCGGACGACCCGACTGCACGACCGATTCCAGGATCGGCAGGATCGACTGAAGGTTGCTGAGCTTCTTTTCGTGGATCAGGATGTAGGGGTCAGCCAGTTCGACCTGCATCTTTTCCGGGTTGGTGATGAAATAGGGCGACAGGTAGCCGCGGTCGAACTGCATGCCTTCGACGACGTCCAGCTCGAATTCCAGGCCCTTGGCTTCCTCGACGGTGATGACGCCTTCCTTGCCGACCTTTTCCATCGCTTCGGCGATCTTCTGGCCGACTTCGACGTCGCCATTGGCCGAGATGATGCCGACCTGCGCCACTTCCGACGAACCCGAAACGGGCTTGGAACGGGCGCTGATGTCCTCCACGACCTTGCCGACGGCGAGGTCGATGCCGCGCTTGAGGTCCATCGGGTTCATGCCGGCGGCAACCGACTTCATGCCTTCGCGGACGATGGCCTGGGCCAGAACCGTAGCGGTGGTTGTGCCGTCACCGGCGATGTCGTTGGTCTTCGAAGCGACTTCGCGGACCATCTGGGCGCCCATATTCTCGAACTTGTCCTTCAGTTCGATTTCCTTGGCGACCGAAACACCGTCCTTGGTGATGCGGGGTGCGCCGAAGCTCTTGTCGATGACGACGTTGCGGCCCTTGGGGCCCAGGGTCACCTTGACCGCGTCGGCCAGGATGTCGACGCCACGCAGGATGCGCTCACGCGCGTCACGCGAAAACTTTACGTCCTTCGCTGCCATGATCTTCTACCTTTCGAATGAGTGGGAATATTAGGAAAAGCGGGATGCGATCAGGCGATGACGCCCAGAATGTCGCTTTCCTTCATGATGAGCAGGTCTTCGCCATCGACCTTGACTTCGGTGCCCGACCATTTGCCGAACAAGATGCGGTCGCCGGTCTTGACGTCCAGCGGCGTGACCTTGCCGTCTTCGGCCTTGGAACCGGTGCCGACGGACACGATTTCGCCTTCCTGCGGCTTTTCCTTGGCGGTGTCGGGGATGATGATGCCACCAGCAGTCTTCTCTTCCGCTTCTACGCGGCGAACGAGAACACGGTCGTGCAACGGACGAAATGCCATGTTAAGTGCCTTTCCCTTGGCGATGGGAGGGGATAGCGGCGGTGGCAAAGCCAAGAGGCCCGCTGATCCGTCGCGCCGGTCCTTCTCCCGATGAACTTTCCTGTGTTAGCACTCTTCGATGTCGAGTGCTAGCGACGCGAATATGGCCTGCGCGGGCCGAGCGTCAAGGGGCATTGCACAGCTTTTTTATGGCGCGCGGAACAAAATTTATCGACCGTCCTGCGCCAAGGCGACCATGGCGGCGGATGGACGCCTTGCCGCCTCCCCCGCCGCCTCTTACCTGTCGCCCATCTTTCGGCGTCAGAAGGAATTTTCGATGAGCGATACCCCCTATACCCCGCCCAAGGTCTGGACCTGGGACAAGGCCAGCGGCGGTCAATTTGCTAGTATCAACCGCCCGATCGCCGGTCCCACTCATGACAAGGACCTGCCGGTAGGTAAGCACAAGCTGCAACTCTATTCGCTCGCAACGCCCAATGGCCAGAAGGCCGCGATCATGCTGGAGGAGTTGCTGGAGGCCGGCGTCAGCGCGGCGGACTATGACGCCTGGCTTATCAAGATCGGCGATGGCGACCAGTTTTCCAGCGGCTTCGTCGCCGTCAATCCCAACAGCAAGATCCCGGCGCTCATGGACCATAGTGTCTCTCCGCCACGGCGGGTGTTCGAATCCGGCGCGATCCTGCTCTATCTCGCTGAAAAGTTCGGCAAGTTCCTGCCGACAGACCCCGCCGCGCGCACTGCCGCGCTCAGCTGGCTGTTCTGGCAGATGGGCGCCGGTCCGCTGCTGGGCGGCGGCTTTGGCCATTTTTACGCCTATGCGCCGGAAAAATACGAATATCCGATCAATCGCTACACGATGGAGGTGAAGCGCCAGCTGGACGTGCTTGACCGGCATCTGGCGGACAATGACTATATGGCGGGCGACGATTACAGCATTGCCGATATCGCCATCTGGCCGTGGTATGGCGGACTGGTGCTGGGCCGCGCCTATGACGCCGGGGAGTTTCTGGATGTCGCGAGCTACAAGAATGTGGTGCGCTGGGCCAAGCAGATTGACGCCCGCCCCGCCGTCAAGCGCGGCCGCATGGTGAATAAAGCCAACGGCCCGCTGGAAGAGCAATTGCACGAACGCCATGACGCCAGCGATTTCGACACGAAAACGCAGGATAAGGTTCAGGGCGCGGCCTGATCCCATTGAAATATAACGGACTGGACGGCGGGCCGTGCCATGGCGATAACACAGCCCTATCGACATTAGGGAGTCGCCCCATCATGGACCGCCGTCTTTTCCTTTCCACCGCCGGAGCCACCGCCCTCGCCGCTACCGCGCCGCGCGCCTTTGCGCAGGCGGCCATGCCGGGCAATGGCGACGATGCCCGCCTGTCCGCCGCCTTCGCCGCGATTTTCGAAGGCGTGCTCGATCGCTCGCCCATGTTCGTCACCAGCCTCGGCCTCGACAAAGGCGCGCGCGCCGACGCCAAGAGCCAGCTCGATGACAACAGCAAGTCGGGCATGATGAAGGACCTTGCCGCGACACAGGCGGCGATCAAGGAACTGGAGGGGTTCAAGGGCGCAAACCTGTCCGACGCGCAGCGCCTCAACCTCGACGTCATTCTCTATTCGCTGGGGCAGCAGACGGTCGCGCCGGGCACGTTCAGCCTCAACAGTGTGCAGCGGCCGTATCGCATCTTTCAGCAGGGCGGCAGCTATTTCCGGGTGCCCGATTTCCTCAACACCGCGCATACCATCAACGACAGCGCCGATTGCGATGCCTATGCCGCCCGGCTGGACGCCTTCGCGCGCAACCTGCGGACCGACACCGCGCTTCAGCGGGACGAAGCCGCGCGCGGCTATCTCGCTCCGGCATGGTCGCTGGACCTGACGCTCGGCCAGTTGAAGAAACTGCGCGGCCAGCCCGCTGCGCAAAGCTCGATGGTGCAGTCGCTGGTCAAGCGCGCGTCCGCCAAGGGCATCAGCGGCGACTGGCAGGCGCAGGCCACCGGAGTCGTGGAAAAAGCGATCTATCCCGCGCTCGATGAGCAGATCGCCGCGATCGAGGCGCTCAAGGGCAAGACCGCGGCGGGCGATGGCGTCTGGCGCACGCCGCGCGGCGATGAAATCTATGCCGCCGCGCTCAAGCAGGCCACGACGACCGATCTTAGCGCCGACCAGATTCACGCCATGGGTCTGGAGCAGGTCGCCGATATCAGCGCGCAACTGGACGGCATTCTGAAAGACGCTGGCTATAGCAGCGGCACCGTGGGCGAGCGGCTGGCGAAGCTCAACGTCGAACCGTCACAGCTTTATGCCGACAGCACGGATGGGCGCGCCGCCCTGCTGGCGCAGCTCAACCGCGACCTCGACGCGATGAAGGCGAAACTGCCGCAAGCCTTCACGACCATTCCCGACACGAAGCTGGAAATCCGCGCGGTGCCGGTGGAAATTCAGGATGGCGCCTCCAACGGCTATTATAACCGCGCGGCGCTCGACGGGTCGCGCCCGGCCATCTATTTCATCAACCTCAAGGATCTGGGCGACTGGCCCAAATATGGCCTGCCCGCGCTCACCTATCATGAAGGGGTGCCGGGGCATCATCTTCAGATTTCCACCGCGCAAACCGCCGGCGACATTCCGATGCTGCGCAAGACCGCCTTCATGAGCGCCTATACCGAAGGCTGGGCGCTCTATGCCGAACAGCTGGCCGATGAACTAGGCGGCTATGCTACGCCGCTCGATCGCGCCGGCTATCTTCAGTCCTTCCTGTTCCGCGCGGCGCGGCTGGTGGTCGACACCGGCATCCACGCCAAACGGTGGAGCCGGGAAAAGGCGACGGACTATATGGTGGAAAAGACCGGCTTTGCCCGCCCCCGCTGCCAGCGCGAAGTCGAACGTTATTGCACCCAGCCGGGCCAGGCGACCAGTTACAAGGTCGGCCATGGCGTGTGGACCAAGGCGCGCGCGGCCGCGCAGGCCGAACTGGGCGATGCCTTCGATATCAAGCAGTTCCACGCCATTCTTGAGGAAGGCGCGATGCCATTGTCGATGCTGGAACAGCGCGTGGCGGCACGGGCAAAGGCGGCGAAGGGGGCATAAGCCCGCTCCATTTGCTTGGAGCGAAGTCGAGAAGCGGCCATGCGTGTGCTTCAGGTTTCTCGACTTCGCTCGAAACGAACGGATCTACGGCAAGCCGGCGTCACTCATAGCTCATATCCTGATAGCCATCGTCGGCGACATCGGAAAAGCGGGTGATCTTCGCGTCGAACTTCATGCGGATACGGCCGGTGGAACCGTGGCGCTGCTTGGCGACGATCACCTCGGCAAGGCCATAGATGCGCTCCATATTCTCTTTCCACGCGGCATAGGCGGCCTCGTCGTCGGGCTTGGGCTCCTTGGCGGCCTCGTAATAATCCTCGCGGAACACGAACCACACCATGTCCGCATCCTGCTCGATCGATCCGGATTCGCGCAGGTCGGACAGCTGCGGCCGCTTGTCCTCGCGCTGTTCGACCGCGCGGCTGAGCTGGGAAAGCGCCAGCACCGGCACATGCAATTCCTTCGCCAATGTCTTCAATCCGCGCGAGATTTCCGAAATCTCGTTGACGCGGTTGCCGTCGCCCCGGCCCGTGCCCTGTAGCAGCTGAAGATAATCGACCACGATAAACCCGATGTCGTGCCGCCGCTTCAACCGCCGCGCGCGCGTGCGCAGCGCCGCGATGGTCAGGCCCGGCGTATCGTCGATGAACAACGGCAATTCCTGCAACTCGCGCGCCGCGCGGGACAGGTTCTGGAAATCCGCGCGGCTGATCTTGCCCATGCGCAGCGCTTCGCCCGAAATGCCCGACTGTTCGGCCAGAACGCGCGTCGCCAGCTGGTCGGCGGACATTTCAAGGCTGAAGAACGCGGTCTTGGCCCCCATATTCTTCTCGGGCGGAATGCCGTCGGCATTGTCGCGCACCCATCGCGACGCGGCATTATAGGCGATGTTGGTTGCCAGCGACGTCTTGCCCATGCCCGGTCGCCCGGCCAGGATCATGAGGTCGGAATTGTGCAGACCACCGATCTTGGCGTTGAGGCTGTTGATCCCGGTCGTGATCCCCGACACATGGCCGCCGCTGTTGAGCGCGCGCTCTGCCACCTGAACTGCCATGGTCGACGCCATCAGGAAGCTCTTGACCGATCCGGTCTCGCCCTCGCCTTCCGAAACCTTGTACAAAGCGACCTCGGCCGCTTCGATCTGCTCGCGCGGGTTGACGTCCTCGCTGGTATCCAGCGCGTTTTCAACCAGTTCGCGCCCGACGCTCACCAATTCCCGCAACAGCGCCAGGTCGTAAATCTGGCTGGCGAAGTCGCGCGCGCCGATCAGCGCCGCGCCATTGCCGGTCAGCTGCGCCAGATAGGCCGCGCCGCCCAGTTCCTTCAATGCCGGATCCTGTTCCAGCATGGGTTTGAGCGTTACCGGATTGGCGACCATATCCTTGTCCAGCAGGCGCATGATCGCGTCATAAATGCGCCCGTGCAGCGGCTCGAAAAAATGCTCGGCCTTGAGCTTGAGCTGCACATCCTCGGCAATGCGATTGTCGATCATGATGGCGCCCAGCAAGGCAGCCTCAGCCTCCACATTGCGCGGCAGTTCGGCGCCGCCATTGTCGGCGGGATTGATTTTCAGCAGTTCGACCATAGCCCCTCTTTCCTCCCACCGCGCGACGGGCGCAAGGGGCCATGGGGACGCAGTTGTGGATAAGTCCCGCTTGCATTTGAGCGCGCGCCGCCGCACTGACTATGCGCTCGCATATGGCCGATCCGCGCATCATAGACATCAAGCTCGACGAGCGCACGATCCTGTGGCGCAATGCCGATGTGGAGCAGGAACGGCGCATCGCGATCTTCGACCTGCTGGAGGATAATCATTTCGCGCCCCAGCGTGCCCATCCTGACGGCTATGCCGGTCCCTACAAGGTCGTGCTGCGGGTCGAGGAGGGGCGGCTGGTCATCGAAATCAACCGGCAGGACGACAGCCCGCTTGAGGCCATCATCCTGAGCCTCGGTCGGTTTCGCCGCCCGATCCGCGATTATTTCGCCATTTGCGACAGCTATTATCAGGCGATCAGCAACGCATCGCCCCAGCAGATCGAAACGGTCGACATGGCGCGCCGCGCCATCCACAATGATGCCGCCGACATGCTGATCGAGCGGCTGGAGGGCAAGATCAAGGTCGATTTCGACACAGCGCGGCGGCTGTTTACGCTGATTTGCGTGCTGCATATCAAGGGGTAGTGGGATCAGGGGTTTGACGTTCGGGGGCATGCTGGTCCGCATCGGGGCGGGACTGGCGCTGATCGCGATGCTGGCGCTGGCATTGTGGCTCTATGCCCGCGCCTGGGCGCCGGGTCGGGACGAATATCCGGTGCAGGGGGTGACGATCGGGTCGACCGATGGCCCGGTCGATTGGGGCACGCTCGCCGCGCAAGGGGCGGACTTCGCCTATATCCGCGCGGTGCGGGCACAGGACGGGCGTGATCCGGCCTTCGCCACCAACTGGCGCGGCGCGCGCGCGGCGGGCATGCGCTATGGCGCGGTGATCGAATATAGCGCCTGCCGCAGCCCGATCGACCAGGCGACCGGCTTCATGACTACAGTGCCGCGCGACAATGCCGCCCTGCCCCCGGTCATCCGCCTTGCCTTTGCGCCGGGATGCGCCGAGCGGCCGGGTCGCGACCTGCTGCTCTCCAACCTCAACACGCTCATCAACCTGGTGGAGGGGCAGGCGGGCAAGCCGGCGCTGCTCAACGTGACCGAAGATTTCGACGACGCCTATGATATTGGTTCGGGCATCAATCGCACCTTGTGGCTGGACGGCAATTTCTTCCCGCCCGATTATGCCAGCCGGCCTTGGGTGATGTGGACAGCCACCGACTTGCGGCATATCGACGGCGTCGATGGTCCGGTGCGATGGAATGTGGTGGCGCGATAATGGGTGATGATTCCGAAACGCAGGCTTTGATCGCCGCCGCACGCGGAGCGATGGCCCATGCCCATGCGCCCTATAGCCGCTTTGCCGTCGGAGCGGCAGTGCGCCTGACCGATGGCAGCATCGTCACCGGCTGCAATTTCGAAAATGCGAGCTACGGCCTGTCGCTCTGCGCCGAAACGGTCGCGCTCGCAACCGTCAACGCGCAGGGACGCTTTGCCGATGTCGCCGCCATCGCGGTGGTGGGCGGCGCGATGGACAGTGAACAGGAAGCGCTGGTCACCCCCTGCGGCCGCTGCCGGCAGGTGATGAACGAAGCCGAACAAATGGCCGGCCGCCCGCTCGTCATCCATTGCGCGACGCCCAGTGGCGACCGCGTGCTCGCGCTCTCCCTGCCCGACCTCCTTCCCCATGCCTTTGGTCCCATGGACCTGGGCATCGCCCCTGCCAAAAAGAGCTGACAGACATGGCCATTCTTTCCGACAAATGGATACGCGAACGGGCGCTTTCGACCGGCATGATCGAACCGTTCGTCGAAAGCCAGAAGCGCGAGGGCAGCATCAGCTACGGCCTGTCCTCCTACGGCTATGACGCGCGTGTGGCCGACGAATTCAAGATTTTCACCAATGTCGACAGCACGATCGTCGATCCCAAGGATTTCGACCCCAAGAATTTCGTCGATCGCAAGACCGACTGCTGCATCATCCCGCCCAACAGCTTCGCGCTCGCCCGCACGGTCGAATATTTCCGCGTGCCGCGCGACGTGCTGGTGATCTGCCTTGGCAAATCCACTTATGCGCGGTGCGGCATCATTGTGAACGTGACCCCGCTGGAACCCGGCTGGGAAGGGCATGTGACGCTGGAATTTTCCAATACGACGCCGCTGCCGGCCAAAATCTACGCCAATGAAGGCGCGTGCCAGTTCCTGTTCCTCCAGGGAAACGAACCGTGCGAAGTCAGCTATGCCGACCGCGCGGGCAAATATATGGGACAACAGGGCGTCACCCTGCCCCGCCTGTAAATATCGCACGGTGGTCTGCTCCGCCGTCATGGCGGGTCGGTCGGCGCAGTCCGTTTCTCCTTGATGACCGCGCGACGGGGCGGGCGACAAGGGGGATTGGCCATGCGCCTCGTTCAAGCCCTGGCCGGGCTTATGCTGCTATGCTGTTCGACGCTGCCGACACGGGCCAATCCGCCGCCGGACAGAATATTGGATCAGCGGCACCGCTTCGACATTCATGTCCAGCCGCTCAGCGGCGCGCTGCGTCAACTATCCTCGCAAACCGGCGTGCGCATCCTCTTCCCTTATGAGGAAGTATCGGCCATCCGCAGCCGCCGGATAGAAGGATGGATGACGACGGGGCAGGCGCTGCAAAAACTGCTCGCCGGCACGCAGTTGCGCATGATGCAGACGAGCGCAGGGGTGATCGCGCTTGCCGCGCCGTCTCGCGCCACCGCGCGGCAAAGCCCGCTATCCTTTCAGCTCGCCCAGGCCGCTTCTGCGCCAGCGTCCGGTCCGGTCACGGACGTCACACCGATCATCGTCACCGGCACGCGCCTTGTCACCCGAACCGTCGCCGACAGCATGGTGCCCATCGACATCCTTTCGGCGCGCGCCATGGAGGCGAATGGCCGGCAGTCGGTCCGCGACCTGCTCGGCGCGCTGGTCCCCGCCATATCCGTATCCAACAGCGGCGCGGGCGCGAGTTTCGCGATCAAGACATTGTCGCTGCGCGGGCTTGCCGGTGACCAGTTGCTCGTGCTGGTCAACGGCAAGCGGCGGCACAACAGCGCGACCCTGTTCATCAACGGCACGACCCAGAATGGCCAGTCGCCCCCCGACCTCGACCTCATCCCGTCCAACATGATCGAACGGATAGAGGTGCTGCGCGACGGCGCGTCGGCGCATTATGGATCGGACGCAATCGCCGGCGTCGTCAATATCCTGCTCAAGGACGACAGGCGGGGCGGCGCGTCGATCGTGGGCGGCGGAACTTGGAACGGCGGCGGCGAACAGGGCCGCTTTCAGGTCGACAAGGGCTTTGCGATCGGCCGCGGCACGATCCACCTCGCCGCCGACGGGGTTCTTCAGGGCCGCACCGTCCGGGGCGGCCCGATTACCTCCAGCCTCTATTTCCCCGGCGACCCCCGTGAAGCCACCGCCGACCGGATGCGCAACAAGCCGGGCCAGCCACAGGTGTCCGGCGTCAATCTGGCCTATCATGCCGTCATGCCGCTGGGCGCATCGGAACTGTACAGCCACGGCACCTGGTCGCGCCGCCGTGCCGACGCCTATCTGACCTACCGTCCACCCAACTCCATCCTCACCATCCCGGACATCTATCCAGAAGGCTATATCCCCCATCTTTCCATCCAGGATCGCGACAGCCAGGTGACCGGCGGCCTGCGCGGTGATGGCCCCGCCGGCTTCCGCTATGATCTCAGCACCAGCTATGCCCGCAATGAAGGACGCTATTCCGAACAGTCGCTCAACGTTTCATTCGGGCCGACCAGCCCGACCCGCTTCTTCCTTGGGGCCGTGACAGCCACCGAATGGACCAGCAATATCGACGTGCAACGCGACGTGCCGCTGGGCCTTGCCGAACCGCTGCTGCTCGCGATCGGTGCGGAATATCGCGAAAATCGCTATCGCATCGCGGCTGGCGACCCAGCTTCCCATGCCGATGGCGGCTATCGTTCGTCCCCCGGCGCGCCCTTCGCCGGCGCGACGCGCACGCCGGGCGCGCAGGGCGTCACCGGCTTCACCCCCGACAGCGCCGGCCGGTATCGCCGCCACAACTGGTCGGCCTATCTCAACCTGGAACAGAAGGTCGCGCAGGGTGTGGAGGTCGCGCTGGCCGCCCGGCATGAGGATTATTCCGACTTCGGCACCACCAACACATGGAAAATCTCGACCCGGATCGAACCCCTGCGCGGCATCGCCCTGCGCGGCACGGTCAGCACAGGCTTCCGCGCGCCAACGCTCCAGCAACGCTATTACGCCTCGTCCAGTACGATCGGCGTGCTGTTCCCCGGGGAAACCACCACCCGCCTCGCCCCGGTCCGTGCGCTTCAGGTCGATGATCCGGTCGCCATCGCCTGGGGCGCGCAACCGCTGCGGCCCGAGCGATCGACCAACCTCTCCGCCGGGCTGGTGCTTGCGCCCCTGCCCCGGCTCAGCATGACGATCGACGCCTATCAGATCCGCATTCGGGATCGTATCCTGCTGGGCGGCATCCTGTCGGGCCTTCCCGATGCGACGCGCGCCAGCGGCTATAATGTCCTTGGCGAGTTGTTGCTCACCCGGGGCCTCGATCCGGTGCAGAGCGGATTCTACTTTTCGAACGCAGCCAGCACACGCACGCGCGGAATCGATGTCGTCGCCAACTGGCGCGCGGACCTGGGCGCACTGGGCAGCGCGCTCGTGACCCTGTCTGGCAATATCAACAGGACGATCTTCACCCGTCTGGACGTGCCGCAGGTGCTGGCCGACTTGGGGGTAAATCTGATCGACCGCGCGCGTCAGGGCGATGTCACCAGGGGCACGCCGCGCAGCAAGATCATCGCCAACCTGAACTGGACGCAGGGAAACGCGACGCTCAACCTGCGCGCGACCCGCTATGGCGATGTGACGCAGGTCGCCACGCGGACCGTTACCGTGGACGGCGCGACCTTCTATCCCGATGAGCATATCGCGCCCAAGATATTATTCGACCTGGAATATAGCCAACAGCTGGCCGCTGGCGTCCGCCTCGCGGCCGGCGCCAACAACCTCTTCAACATCTATCCGACAAAGCTCAGCGCCGTGAACCAGGGCGCGTCAGGCTTTGCGCTGTACAACAGCTATGCCCCTTATGGCATCAGCGGCGGCTTTTATTATGGCAAGCTCTCGCTGGCCTTCTGACGCTTCTATCGCGCGGCCGTAACCATCGCCCGCGCCCGATCGGTAGCGCTGCGCGTGTCGCCGGCCAATTTCTTGACCTCAGCCGCAACGACGGCAAAGCCCTTGCCCGCCTCACCCGCCCGCGCAGCCTCGATGCTGGCGTTGAGCGCCAGCATGTTGGTCTGGTTGGCGATCAACCCGATGCTGTTGACGATATCGGACAGGCCATCGACGGTATTGCGCAATTCCGTCCGCAACTGGTGCGCCGCCGAATTGTCGGTTGCGATCTTGAGGATGCGGTCGATCGATCCGTCAGCGTGGAATACCGGATTATAGGTCGCCTGCAACCAGACGAGGCGCCCCCCCTTGCCCACGCGCCGATATTCGCCCGCGTCATATTCTCCCCGCCCCAGCTTGCGCCAGAATTCGGCATAGGCCGGCGTATCGCCATGGCCGGGCTCGCAGAAGATGCGATGATGCTGGCCCTGTATCTCCGCTAGCGCATAGCCCATGGTCGCCAGGAATCGGTCATTGGCCCATAGCACGATGCCGGACGGGTCGAACTCGATCACCGCTTGGGACCGGCAAATGGCATCCCATGCTGCTTCGGGACTATGCGTTGCCTGACCCATCAAACGGAAACTCCTTCACCGCCGCGCTACACGGCATAAGGTGACCAAGCCGTTAAGATTGCTGGCCCCCGCGCCCCAGACACGGAAAAGGCCGGCCTCCTGCTGGAGCCCGGCCTTTCCAACCCGTATTTAATGTTTGAACGTCAGGCGACCTTGGCCTGCGTTTCCTCGACCTCGTCCGGATCGCGCAGCACATAGCCGCGACCCCAGACGGTCTCGATATAATTGTCGCCGCCGCAGGCCAGCGCCAGCTTCTTGCGCAGCTTGCAGATGAAGACGTCGATGATCTTGAGTTCCGGCTCGTCCATCCCGCCATAGAGGTGATTGAGGAACATTTCCTTGGTCAGCGTCGTGCCCTTGCGCAGCGACAGCAGCTCCAGCATCGCATATTCCTTGCCGGTCAGGTGAACGCGATTGCCGTCCACTTCCACCGTCTTGGCGTCCAGATTGACCGACAGCTTGCCGGTGCGGATGACCGACTGGCTATGCCCCTTGGACCGACGGACGACCGCATGGATGCGCGCGATCAGTTCCTCGCGGTGGAAGGGCTTGGTCACATAATCGTCCGCGCCAAAGCCGAACGACCGCACCTTGCTGTCCATCTCGCTGATGCCCGACAGGATCAGCACCGGAGTCTGCACTTTCGCCGCGCGCAATTTCTTGAGCACGTCATAGCCATGCATATCCGGCAGGTTCAGGTCCAGGCAGATGATGTCGTAATCAT
Organism: Sphingomonas sp. SKA58; assembly: GCF_000153545.1. NCBI lineage: Bacteria > Pseudomonadati > Pseudomonadota > Alphaproteobacteria > Sphingomonadales > Sphingomonadaceae > Sphingomonas > Sphingomonas sp. SKA58. Next base: position 1,028,246 of record NZ_CH959306.1, on the reverse strand, counting down.
AGAGCTTGCCGAGGTCCAAACCCTCTTCGCCCAGATCCGTGGTATAGACGTTGAAGCCTTCGGTCGTGAGCATCAGCTCGATCGCCTTGGCGGTGGTCGGTTCGTCCTCAATCAGCAGCACGCGCATATGAATGCCCCTTTGCGTCGCAGTCCCGTTCACCCCACCAGAACGGCTTCCGCTTCAAATCATTAACCAAAAAACTTCTGAAGGACAAAGGTTAATTTTTGACTAACCGGCGGAATCCGGCGAGTCGCATGGAAACGAATCTATTTACAAAGGGTTGAGCGCCGCTCCACCCACGCAAAGTCAAGGTAGATTCACATGCGAAACGACAGCATCGGGCCGCTGCGAGGCTAAGACATGCCATTTGCAGCAGAAAAAATTTACGAAGGTTGACGGTGATCCTTAACAGCCATGGTTGCTGGCAATGAAGTCGATGAGCGCGTCCACCCTGGCCGGACGAAGCCTTGAAGGCGGCGTCACCAGATGCAGCCCGACTGGCGGCGAACGCCAGTCGATCAATATCTCCTCCAATTCGCCCTTCGCCAGCGCCTCGCCCACGATGAAGTCGGGCAACCGCGCAATGCCGATCCCGTCGCGCAGCGCCGGCAACATCGCCTCCCCGCTGTTGATCGTCAGCCGCCCGCGCACCTGCACCGCCACGACCTGCTGGCCCGGCCCCGAAAATCGCCAGACGTCAGACGGCATCACATTGGAATAGCAGATGCAATCATGCACGCCCAGGTCGCTTGGATGCGCCGGTCGCCCCCGCGCATCAAGATAGGCGGGCGACGCGATCACATGCAGGTTGACGTCCGCCAGCCGCCGCGCCCGCAACGAACTGTCGGGCATGTCGGCAATGCGGATCGTCGCATCCAACCCCATCTCCACGATGTCGATCTTCGCGTCCGACAGATGTAGGTCTATATCGACCAGGGGATGCATTTTCGTGAACTGCGCCACCAGCGGAGCGATGCGCAGCAGGCCGAACGTCATCGGCGCGCCCAGCCGCACAACGCCCGACAATTCCGCCGTCTCGTCCCGCGCCGCCTCTTCGGCCGCCCGCCCCTCCGCCAGGATGCGCTGGGCATGATCGGCCAGCCGCTTGCCGCTTTCGGTCAACGCCAGGCGGCGGCTGGTGCGGTTGAACAGGCTGGTGTCGAGATGCTCCTCCAGCCGCGTCACAGCCTTGGACACCGTCGCCTTGGACACGCTCAGCGCCTTGGCCGCGTCGGTGAAGCTGCGATGCTCGACCACGGCGGCGAACATCGCCCAGGCTTCAAAATCGGGAAGGCGCATTGGAAACAATCCGTTTCAAAGCTGTTCGTTCAGGAAACGATCCTGATGGCTATATTGGCGGAAAGCAAGCCGGAAGCCCCGGCTTTTGAAATGAAAGGCATCTGCCATGACCACGACCACTGCGAGCCGTATCGAACGCCGCCCCTTCGCGTCGCTGGGCCATGCCGACCATGGCTGGCTCAATGCGCGCCATCATTTTTCCTTCGCCGATTATTATGACGACGAACGGATGCACTGGGGTGCGATCCGCGTCTGGAATGATGACGAGATCGGACCGCGCTCCGGCTTTCCGCCTCATCCGCACAACGACATGGAAATCATCACCTATGTCCGCACCGGCGCGATCACGCACCAGGACAGCCTGGGCAACAAGGGCCGCACGGCGGCCGGCGATGTTCAGGTGATGTCGGCCGGCACCGGCATCCGTCACGCCGAATATAATCTGGAGGATGAAACCACTACCCTGTTCCAGATCTGGATCATGCCGCGCAGCCGCGGCGGCCAGCCCAGCTGGGGCGCCAAGCCCTTCCCCAAGGGCGACCGTGCCGGCAAGCTGGTCGTGCTGGCGAGCGGCGATGATGCTGACACAGAAGCATTGCGCATCCGCGCCGACGCCCGCCTGCTGGGCGGCACGATCAAGGCGGGGACCAGCATCACCTATGACAGCGCGCCCGGTCGTCACCTCTATCTCGTGCCCGCCACCGGGCGGATCGAAATAGATGGCGAACCTTTCGAGGCGCGCGACGGCGCGGCAATCACCAGTGGCGGTCCGATCACCATCACCGCACTGGAAGATGCCGAAATCGTGCTGGTCGACAGCATCTAGAAACCCTTTGGCCCGTTCTTTCCCCTCTCCCTCATGAACGGGCCGGGCCGCCTGCGCCTTCCTCCCTCCCGCGCAGGCGGCCACCCTTCACGCAAACCATTTCAGCTAAGGAGACATGACGATGGCAAAGGTTCTGGTCCTTTATTATTCATCCTACGGCCATATCGAAACCATGGCGAAGGCCGTGGCCGAAGGCGCAGCATCCGCCGGCGCGCACGTCGATATCAAGCGCGTGCCCGAAACCGCGCCGCTCGACGTCGCGAAGAACGCCCATTTCAAACTGGATCAGGACGCGCCGGTCGCTACCGTCAACGAACTGGCTGACTATGACGCGATCATCGTGGGCACCGGTACACGCTTTGGCCGCATGTCGAGCCAGATGGCGGCCTTCCTCGACCAGGCCGGCGGCCTGTGGGCGCGCGGCGCGCTCAATGGCAAGGTCGGCGGCGCGTTCACTTCGACGGCCAGCCAGCATGGCGGACAGGAAGTCACACTCTTCTCGATCATCACCAACCTCATGCATTTCGGCATGACCATCGTCGGCCTCGACTATGGTTTCCAGGGCCAGATGGGCGTCGACAAGGTGCGCGGCGGATCGCCCTATGGCGCGACCACGCTGGCCGACAGCGACGGCAGCCGCCAGCCCAGCGAAGAAGAACTGGACGGCGCGCGCTATCAGGGCCGCCGCATCGCCGAAACCGCGATGAAGCTGCACGGCTGATCGCCCGGCGCGGTTTGTCGCGACCGCATCGCCTTCGGATCTCGCGAAGGAAAAACCACAGGGGCTGGCGCACCGGACATGCGCCAGCCCGTTTTTTGGTGCGCAAAGCGGGCCAGCTTTGCCCGCTCACATATCTCTTCCAAAATAGGATTTCGTCTGATCTACACTGGTTGATGACGCCGCTCTTCACCACCCGCACATGCCTGCCTGCGCGGCCCGGGGCGGGCAAAGCCCCCCGTCGCTCAGGTGTCGCCTTGTGGTCGCTTCGCGGTCGCTTCGTGGTCGCTTCCGGCCCAAAACAGGCGAAACCGTGTGAACTTCGCCTTGCTGTCCACATGGCCCATCGGGTGCAAAAAACACAGCAGCATGTCACATCCCTCGCCGCCGTCTCGTCATGATTGCACACCCCAAGCGAAAGGACTGCATCATGACTGCCAAGCTCGATCCCTTCACCGCCGCGCCCCAGCAAATGAAGGCCTGGTACGCCGCCAGCACCGCTATTGCCGAAGCGCTGGAACCCGCGCTTGTCGAACTGGTCAAGATCCGCGCGTCGCAGATTAACCAGTGCGCCAACTGCCTCAACATGCATAGCGCCGACGCCCGCGCGCAGGGGGAAAGCGAACAGCGGCTCTTTCTCCTCTCCGCCTGGCGCGACGCCCCTTGCTATACCGATCGGGAACGCGCCGCGCTGGGCTGGACTGAAGCGATGACGCGCCTGTCCGAAGCACCCGAGGTGCAGGCCGCCCATGAAGCGCTAAAATGGGAGTTCAGCGAGGAGGAACAGGTGCAATTGACACTGGCGATCAACGTCATCAACGGCTGGAACCGGCTCGCGGTCGGCTTTGGCATGTGGATCGAAACCCCCGCGACCAAGGCACGCGAAGCGGCGCACGTCAAGGCGGCGGCCTGATGGCGCAGGGGACGCAGACGGACGCGGCGGCGCGCTTCGCCCCGCTGCGTCCCCGCCTCACCCGCATCGCCTATCGCATGCTCGGTTCCGTGGCGGACGCCGAGGATGTGGTGCAGGACGCCTTCCTGCGTTGGATGGGCGCGGACCATGACGCGGTGCGCGAACCCGAAGCCTTTCTCCGCCGCATCGTCACCCGCCTGTGCCTCGATCATCTCAAATCCGCGCGGGTGCGGCGCGAAACCTATGTCGGCCCCTGGCTCCCCGAACCGCTGGTGGAGGACGGGGATGAGGACCCCGATGACATCACCCTGCCGCTGATGCTGGCGCTCGAGCGACTGTCTCCGCTGGAGCGCGCCGCCTTCCTGCTGCACGACGTTTTCGGCCAGGGCTTTGAGGAGGTCGCCGCCACGATTGGCCGGGATACCGCCGCCTGCCGGCAACTCGCTGCGCGGGCGCGAGGCCATGTCCGCGCCGCCCGCTCCCGCTATCGCATGGATGCGGCGCGTGGGCTGGAGATCGCCAACGCCTTCTTTACTGCTTCGCGCAGCGGCGACATGGGAGCGCTCGGCGCAATGCTGGCGCAGGACGTCAGCCTGCACAGCGACGGCGGCGGCAAGCGCCCGGCGACCGTCCGCCCCGCGCTGGGCTTCGCGCAGGTCATGCAGGTACACAAGGCGCTGGGCGTACTGTTCGGCAAATATGGGTCGACGCTTTTGCGCACCTGCCGGATCAACGGCCTGCCCGGCTTCGTCACGCGAGAGGCCGATGGCGAAATCCAGACCACCGCGCTCGCGATCGAGGATGGGCGGATCAGCGCCATCTATGTGATGCGCAACCCCGACAAGCTGCGCCATCTTCACTGAAGCGCTAGAGGAAAACGCGCCGCAGCGGCGTCAGCCGCACCAGGTGCCAGGCAAGAAGGGGCAGGACGAGAGCGAGAAGGAAAAGCCAGGCCTTGGACAGGGAAGGACCGCAATAATGGATCAGCGCGCCATGCAGATACATGATTACCAGCGAGGCGCGGCCGAACTGCCTCAGCGGCCAGGCAAGGCGCGCGATCCGCGCCGACAGGCGGAACAGCAGCAGGGATGTCGCCACCGCCGCGCCGATCGACAGCAGCGGCCAACCATAATCGGCGACCTTCATGTTGAGCGTCGGGAACAGGCCCGACAGCCCCGCCGTCGCCAGCAGCCCCAGGGGCAGGATCAGGCCATTGCGCCAGCGGACATGCGGCCATGCCGCGCCGGCCCAGAGCAACAATATGGCCATTGGCACGGTCAGCAGGCCCAACGGAGACACATCGAACAGCCAGCCCAGCCCATAGGCCAGCAGCGCCAGCGGCACGAGCAACAACCCCCATCGTCGGTCGAGCGGATCGGGCCAGCGGTTGAAGGCGACGTTGAATGCGATCCGCGCCGTCATCAGGCAGGGCACGAACCAGAAGATGATGAACGGCCCGCCCAGCCATGTTCCGCCCAGCAATATGGGACCCATATCCTGCGGCCAGTCGCGATAGATGGGCACATTGCCCTTCATCGGCTCGATGATCTGGTCGGCGAACAGCAGCACTGTCAGGAAGGCGGCATAGGGCCGCATCTGGCTGACGATCTGCCGCCGGGTGAAGGCACCGATGGGGCGTGGCCGCGACAACAGGCCCGACAGCAGGAAGAAAAGCGGCATGTGGAAGCTGTAGAGCGCATCGCGCACCGGGCCGCGCGTCCATATATGCCCCGCCACCACCGCGATGATGCCGATGCCGCGCGCCACATCGACCCAGTCCAGCCGAAATTGCGCGGTCGCCGCGTCATGCCCCCTGTTTTCCATCGCCGCCCCGCCCTATAGGATGGTGCGCGCGCGTCAATCGCCCCCTGTTCCCGTTAGGATGATACCCCTTGCCCCTGTTGACCGACCATGTCCTGTTTCTAGATGGCGAGGCGCTGATCCTCGACAAGCCGGCCGGCCTGCCGGTCGATGCGCCGCGCGACGGGTCGATGAGCCTGGAAAATCATCTGGCGTCCCTGACCTTCGGTTTCCAGCGCTGGCCGCTGGCCGTCCACCGGCTGGACCGGGATACCAGCGGCTGCCTGCTGCTCGCCCGCAATCCCAAGGCGCACAAGCGCTTCGCCGCCGCGTTCGAAGCAGGCACCGTGACGAAACGCTATATCGCCGTGCTCGATGGCGTCCCGGCGGAGACCGAAGGGACGATCGCCCTTTCGCTGAAGAAGGTCAGCACGCCGACGCAGGGCTGGCGCATGATCGCGGCCAAGGCGGGCAAGGCCGCCGTCACCCATTGGCGCAAGCTTGCCGAGCGCGACGGACGCGCGCTGGTTGCCTTCACCCCGGAAACCGGCCGCACCCACCAAATACGCGTCCATGCCCAGCACGGGCTTGGCTTTGGCATCATGGGCGATCCGGTCTATGGCAATGGCGAAGGGCCTATGCTGCTCCACAGCCGATTCCTCAGCGTCCCGCGCGGCGACAAGCCTGCTGCCGAGGCGACCGCGCCACTGCCGCAAACCTTTGCCGCCGCTGGCTTTGGCCCGGAACATCTGGACGATGCCGGACTTTGACGTGCCCGAAGAGGCGCTGGAGGAGCGCTTCGTCACCGGCGGGGGACCGGGCGGCCAGAATGTGAACAAGGTCGCGACGGCGGTGCAACTGCGCGTCAACCTCTTCCGCCTTGGCCTTCCCCCCCATGCCTATCGCAAAATCAAGGAACTGGCTGGATCGCGCCTCACCGCTGCCAACGAAATCCTGATCCAGGCCAACCGCTTCCGCACCCAGGAAGCCAACCGGCAGGACGCCCGCGACCGGCTCGCCGACCTGATCGCCAAAGCCCATCAACGCGACGCCCGCCGCATCGCCACCAAACCCGGCAAGGCCGCCAAGGCCCGCCGCGTTGACGCAAAGAAAGCGCGTAGTTCCGTCAAGCAAGGGCGCGGTAAGATACAAATGGACTGACGCGCTGTTATCCATATTAGGCCATCATCTGCGAAAGGGGGATCGCAATGACCGTGCGGGCCGGCATCGTGAAAGGCCACCAATCGGGCGAGCAATATGCTGCGCAAGCAATGCTACGGTGGTTCGCCATCGGTGCGTCGGTCTGGCTCCTTGCCGGCATGGCGACGATGATCTTCGCCAATGGTCTGCGGTTTGAGCAGTATGTCTTCCTGACTCAGGATGCTCCGGTCGCGGCGTTTCTGATCGGCTTCCTATCCTTACTGAAGGGGCAGGCTGGCAATCCCGGATCGCCGCCCGAGATAAGGAACTGGCAAATCGGCGTCGCCATCGTCGCCGTCATGGCCATCGCCTGGGCGGGCCATCACTGGCTGATGTCCGGCTATTCCCTGTCGCGTGACGAAGCCTTGGCGCGCATGAGCGCAGCAGCCCTGGCCCATGGTCAGCTTGCCATGCCGATCCCGCCGGAATGGCGCGCTTATGCTGACGCCATGTCACCCGACTTCCTCAACCCCATGGGCGGCGACCGATACTGGATTTCCCTATATCTACCCGGTTCAGCAGCGATTGAGGCGCTGGTATCACAATTTGCGGACCCCGCCGTGACCCAGCCGCTATTGTTGGGGCTTGGGCTGCTGATGCTGTGGGACGTGTCGCGCAATCTTTTTCCCGATCGGCCTGACATTCGCACTGTCGTCATGCTGCTCGCTTTCTCGTCCTGCCAGTTGTTGTTCACGGCGATGACCGCGTACGCAATGACCGCGCATTTTGCGCTGAACATGGTCTGGCTCGCGCTGTTCATTCGTGAAAGGACCTGCACGCATGGCGCTGCGCTTTTGGTTGGGTTCTTTGCCCTGTCCCTCCATAAGGTGCAGTTTCACGTCCTGTTCGCTGGCCCCATATTGGCGACACTGCTTTGGCGCAGACGGTGGGCGCTTTCTGCCCTCTATGCGGTGAGCTACGCCATTTTCCTGATTGTCTGGATGAAGCTATACCCCCTGCTGCTGGTCGATCGGCTAGACCTTTCCATCACCGCTGGCGCCGCCAAAGGCGTCTCCTTGTCCCCACGATTGGCCAGCCTTCAGCCGCTCCTCTATCTCACGCGGTTTTTCGCCTGGAATAATGCGCTGCTCGTCCCGCTCGCGCTCATCGGAATGAAAGGTGCGTGGCGAAGCCTCCGTCAGGACGCAAAAGGCCGACGGGCGCTGCTATTTATCGGACTGACTGGCGGGTGCGCCATTGGGATGCTGCTGACCGTGCATCAGGGACTGGGCTGGGGCTATCGCTATCTGCATGGCTATATCGGCCCCTTTTGCCTGCTCGCCGGATTGGGTTGGAACAAACTTTACCCGTCGCCAGCCAGCCTGCGCCCGATCTGGTTGGCGGTCATGGTGTCGATGGCCACAGTCGCGGCGCAAGGCGTGATGGTCGCGCGCTTCGTCACCCCCTACGCGCGCCTCCATGCCCATGCTGCTGCACTGCCTGTGGACATCCTGTTGCTGGACCCGCGGGGCGGCGTCTTTGCGCAGGACATTGTTCGCGTCCCCCCCAACATGGTGCACCGCCCCATATTCATGGATCTGTCCAAGCTGGACAAACAGCGCGTGGATACCCTTTGTCGGAAATATCGGATCGGCATTATCGATCGAACCGATTATCGCGCTGCGGGCATATTGGCCGACGATAGCAGGCCGGACGCGCGCCATATCGCGCGAATAAGGGCATATCTTGATTTGACCGGCTGCGCCAGACGGGCCCTCCCCTCTGGAACCGGCAGCCAGGCGTCCCTATAGAAGCGGCATGTTTGATTTTGCCCCAACCGCCCAGGCTGACAAAGCCACGCTCTACGCCGATCTCGTCTCCGCCGCGGACGCGCTCACGCGCGACGAGCCGGACGCTATGGCCAATATGGCCAATATATCCGCGCTCTTATGGCAGTTCCTGCCCGACCTCAACTGGGCGGGCTTCTATCGGCTGATCGGGGATGAGCTGGTGCTTGGTCCTTTTCAGGGCAAGCCGGCCTGCATCCGCATCCTGGTTGGTCGCGGGGTGTGCGGCGCGGCGGCAGCCACGCGCGAAACCCAGCTGGTCGAGGATGTTCACGCCTTTCCCGGACATATCGCCTGCGATGCGGCCAGCGAGTCGGAGGTCGTCGTGCCGGTCATCCATGATGGCGCGCTCGTGGGGGTGATTGATCTCGATAGCCCGCGCGCTGCCCGCTTCGACGCCGAGGACGCCGCAGGACTTGAAGGATTGGCGACGATGATTGCCGCGCGCATCGCCTGACCCTCTACATCTGCCCCGTTTCAGGACAGCGTATAACGCCATGATCCGTGGATTGCGGCGGATCATCATGCTAAACAGCGCGTTAGCATTTTCGCGGCGCGCCTCGTGCCCGCTCAAGACCATCGGGAGACTGATCCATGCGGATGTTGAACCTTGCCCTGATCGGCACGGCCCTGGCGATGACCGGGGTAGCGGCGCCTGCATCGGCGAACGGTCGTGGCGGGGCGCATGGCGTGCGTCCCGGCGTTGCGCATAGTAACATGCACCGCTGGGGTCCGCGCCAGCAAGGCCGGTGGTACGCTGGATGGGGCGCACCGGGCGGCTGGAACGGCTATCGGCGCCCCGTGCGCGGCTACATCCTGCCGCGCTACTGGGTCAGCCCCAACTATTATATCGCCAATTACCCCGCCTATGGGCTGCCTGCCCCCGCGCCCGGCTATGGTTGGTCGCGCTATTATGATGATGCGGTCATGACCGACCGGTACGGGCGGGTCCATGACTATCGGTCAGATATTGACTGGGACCGTTACGAGGGCGGTTATGGCGACTATGCCGATGATCGTCGCGACAATGGCCTGGGCGGCGCTGCGATCGGCGCGGTCGTGGGCGGCGTCGCGGGCAACCGCATCGCGGGACGCGGCAATCGCACGGCCGGCACGGTGATCGGCGCTGGCGTCGGGGCGGTGGCTGGTATGGCGATCGACAAGGCCGAAGACGATCGGCGGGATGCGCCCTCGCCTCGGCCCGGCGTCAGCTATGACGACGGCTATGGCTATGCCGATGATGCCGTGACCAGTTCCAACGAATATGAAGGCCGCTGGACCGGTACCTGGACAACTGACGACGGACGGACGGTTTCAGGAACCTATGATGGCCGGTTCGAAGGCGATGTACGGGGCGCAGGTGTCGATTATCCGCCGCCGCCTTATGAAGGCGCGCCGCATTGGGGTGGCGCACCGATGGCGGGTGGCTATGTGTCGGGCGGCTATTATTATCCTGCTCCCATCGTGACGACCGTCACGGTCCAGCCGGCAACGACAACCACGACGACCACCACCTATGTGACCGAAACGGTAGCGCCGCGCAAAAGCGTTCGCCGCAGTCGGCGTGCATGCCGCTGCAAATAGCTGCGGCATCTTGCGCACTCTGGCGGCTTCGTGGCACAGCGGCGCACACAATAAGCAGCGGAATGATCGTGCTCCGGCCGCCCTTGGGTGGCCAGAGCATGGATCCTATCGCGGGAGAGGATGACGAGGGCTTTTTTCCAATGAATGGACCCCTTGCATGCCGCCCGCCCTGCCTGCTCTTCACCCGCCGGCCCGTCCCCATAATCTTGCGGAAGATGGCTATGCCATAGCGATTGGCTGCGCTTTCATCGCCATGGGGCTCATGCTGCTGAAGCAAGCAGGTCTGGTGACGGGGGGCATGGCAGGCGTCGCATTGCTCATTTCCTATCTGATCCCCTGGTCGCCCGCGACATTGTTCATCCTGGTCAATATTCCTTTCTTCCTGTTTGGCGGCAGAGCGATGGGGCTTGCGTTCGGGCTCAAGACGTTGTTCGCCAACATCGCTATCATGGCGCTGGGCCTGACGATGCCCGCCGCGTTGCAGGTGGCGAAGATCAGCCCGGTCTTTGCAGCCCTGTTCGGCGGATCAATCATCGGTTTTGGCATATTGGCGATCGCCCGGCACGGCGCCGGCGTCGGCGGTATCGGAGTGGTGGCGCTGATCCTGCAAAAGTCGCGCGGCTGGAACGCCGGCCGCACGCAAATGGGGTGCGATGTGCTGATCCTGCTCGCATCCCTGCCGATCCTGAGCGCCGACCGGTTCGCCCTGTCCATATTATCCGCCGGAGCGATCAACGCCGTGCTGGTCGTCAATCATCGCCCTGGACGCTATATCGGCCACTAGGCGGTACAGAGCGGATCGCCAGACCGCTCGCGCGCACGGAGCGCGCTGGCCGCATCGCTGGCGATGCGCGGAAAGCTCACCCCTTCCAGCGAACCGCGCCCTTCGCACAAATCAGCACAAGCCAGATCGACAACGCCGGGGAGCGCCACCTGGTCGCCATCATATTGCGCGACGATGATACAGCGATCGCCACCCTTGAAACTGAGGATCAGCTTGTCGCCAGCCCGCCGCGCCGTCCCCTGCCCTCGACAGGCAGGTTCCTCACCGAAAATCGCTTCCAGGCCAAAATGCAGCTCGCCATTGCGTGCAGGTATGACGCACAATGCGTCTCGGCCAGCCTCGTGAGTGCGCTGGAAGAGGCCGACAGGCGATATCTTGGCGGGGTCGGCAATCGTCCCGCTGGCTATCGCCGCCTGTTCCAGCCGGGATGCCGCTCCGCCCGACACGACGGGCGGAGTATCCTGATTGGCAGGACTGCGCTGGCAACCGAGCAACAGGAGAAAGAGCGTCAGGCTAATCCGCCGCATCGACCGGGCTTAGGCCTTCGGACCCGACGCGACGGAAAAAACAGGAGCGTGCGCCTGTGTGGCATGTCGGCCCGGCTGGAATGGCCTTCACCCAGACAGCGTCCTGATCGCAATCGATTCGGATATCGCATACCTCCAGCATGTGACCGGATGTCTCGCCCTTCTTCCAGAGCGACTGCCGGCTGCGCGACCAGAAATGGGCGAGGCGCGTCTCCACGGTCAGCGCCAAAGCCTGCCCATTCATGTGCGCGACCATCAGCACCTCGCCGCTCCTTGCATCCGTCACGACGGCGGTGATCAGTCCATCGCGGTCATATTTGGGATCAAGGGTCAGGCCCGTGTCGCGCGCATCAGTCATCGCCGCCCTATAGGCGGGAACAGCGCGAAAGCGAAGCCCAAAGGCTGTAGAAATGAAGCCAAATGGGGCGATCGACGGGATCCGAACCCGCGACCTCCGGTACCACAAACCGGCGCTCTAACCAACTGAGCTACGATCGCCACAGGGGCCAGCGGCCCCGAGAGACAGGGCACATATGCGGCCCGCCCCTGCCCGTCAAGCCGACAAATCACCGCCAGAAGAATTCATTGGCCCATTCCCGCTGCTAGCTGCGCCCGCAAATTTGCGAGCGTGGTTTCAGATACACGGGGCCGCTCACGCGCCGGCTTTCCCTTGCGCAATTTCGCGCGGTCCTTTTCGGACGGGTTCACCAGTCGCACGCGCACAGCCGCGTGTCCTCGGGCACGAATACCCAGTTCATCGGCCGCGCGGCGTGACAGGTCGATGATCCGGCCGCGACCGGCGAACGGCCCGCGATCGTTGACCCGCACGACGATGGTGCGCCCGGTATCGAGGGACGTGACTTCAACATAGCTGGGCAGCGGCAGGGTGACATGCGCGGCCGTGATCCACTTGGCGCGGAAGCGTTCGCCATTGGCAGTGCGATTGCCCGATTCCGACCCATACCAGCTTGCATAGCCCAGCATGTCATACTGCGGATCGGCAGCGGGGACATAAGTAACGCCTCGCACCTTATAGGGCGGGCCGATCCGCACCGGATGGTCGCTGACCGGTCGGAAATTGCCTCCACCGCACGCTGCCAATGCCAAGGCAGGAGCGGTCCACACCATCCTAGTCCATACCGTCATGACGGCATCCCTAACGTCCGCATCAGCCCGCGTCGAGACACACGACAAGGAAAAGGGGTAAAGGCGTTTCCGCCTTTACCCCTTGCGCTTTCGGCTCTGGGCGAAGGACAGGTATGCCCTGCCAATCCGCCTCTCTCTCCTAATGGCTTTCCGACCGCGACGCCGGCAAAGTCAGCCAGAGCGGGCGTCCGCCAAAACGGACGCCCTTGCCCTTAGTTGACCGAATCCTTCAGGCCCTTGCCGGCCTTGAACTTCGGCTGGGCCGAGGCCTTGATGGTCATTGTTTCGCCAGTGCGCGGATTGCGACCGGTCGACGCCTTGCGCTGCGAAACCGAAAAGGTGCCGAAACCGACGAGACGGACTTCATCGCCCTTCTTCAACGCGCCAGTGATGGCGTCGAATACGCCTTCGACAGCCTTGGTCGCGTCATTCTTGCTGAGGCCGCTGCTTTCAGCAACCGTGCTGATCAGATCCTGCTTGTTCATGCCTTGGGAACCCCCTTGTGCTGTTGGTTAGTTAGGAATCGCGGCGTAGGCGGGGCAATAAGGCGCGGATTCCAGCCTCTGTCAAAGGGAAAGCGACGAAGACCCCGGCTTTGCTCCAAAATTGCATCCTGTTCCGCAATATGGAGTAAAATCTAGGAGTTCTGCCCATTGTTTCACTTTAGTGACTTTTCAGTGCCGAAGGCTGGGATCGCCATCGCGGCCAGTCAGACCGGATGGCTGCGCGGCCAGATCATCTGCCTCGGTCCAGGTGATCGCATCGGGCATGGAAACCAGTGCACGCGCCAGAACCTCATCGACGTGGGAAACCGGAATAATCTCCAGACCTTCACGAATATTGGCCGGAATTTCCGCTAGGTCTTTCTCGTTTTCCTGGGGAATCAGCACGGTCTTGATGCCGCCGCGCAGCGCCGCCAGCAGCTTTTCCTTGAGGCCGCCAATCGGCAGAACGCGTCCGCGCAAAGTCACCTCGCCCGTCATCGCGACATCTTTCAGAACCGGGATGCCGGTCAGCGTCGACACGATCGTCGTGACCATGCCGATGCCCGCCGAAGGTCCATCCTTGGGCACAGCGCCTTCGGGCAGGTGGATGTGGATATCCTTGCGATTGAACACGCTCGGCTTGATGCCATAGCCCGGTGAGCGTGCCTTCACATAGGAAAAGGCCGCCTGGACCGATTCGTTCATGACCTCGCCCAGCTTGCCGGTGGTCTTGATCTGTCCCTTTCCAGGCACGGTGACGGCCTCGATCGTGAGCAGTTCGCCGCCAACCTCTGTCCAGGCAAGCCCCGTCACAGCTCCAATCTGGTTTTCTTCTTCGCCTACGCCGTGGCGGAATTTCCGCACGCCAGCAAAATCGGCCAGATTGTCCGGCGTGATAACGATCTTGTCATATTCGCCTTCCAATATCTTGCGCAGCGCCTTGCGCGCCAGACGCGCCATTTCGCGCTCCAGCGTGCGAACCCCCGCCTCACGGGTATAATAGCGGATCAGATCGCGTACCGCCGGTTCGGTGACGACGACTTCGCCGTCCTTCAATCCATGCGCGTCAATCTGCTTGGGCAGCAGGTGCCGCTCCGCAATCTCGACCTTCTCGTCCTCGGTATAGCCTTCGAGCCGGATGATCTCCATGCGATCGAGCAACGGCTGGGGCAGGTTCAACGAGTTGGCGGTCGTGACGAACATCACGTCCGACAGATCAACGTCGATTTCCAGATAATGGTCCTGGAATTTGCTGTTCTGTTCCGGATCAAGCACCTCGAGCAAAGCGGACGCCGGGTCGCCGCGGAAGTCCTGGCCCAGCTTGTCGATTTCATCCAGCAGGAACAACGGGTTCATCGTGCCCGCCTTTTTGAGGTTCGACACGATCTTACCGGGCAGCGACCCGATATAGGTGCGCCGATGGCCGCGTATCTCGGCTTCGTCGCGCACCCCGCCCAGCGACTGGCGTACGAATTCACGGCCGGTCGCCTTGGCGATCGAGCGCCCAAGCGATGTCTTGCCGACACCGGGCGGCCCGACAAGGCACAAGATAGGTCCCTTAAGCTTGTTTGTGCGCGCCTGGACGGCGAGATATTCGATGATCCGGTCCTTGACCTTTTCGAGCGCGAAATGATCCTCGTCCAGGATATCCTGCGCCTTTTTAAGGTCGGTCTTGACCTTGCCCTTCTTGCCCCAGGGCAAGCCCAGCAGAACGTCTAGATAGTTGCGGACCACGGTCGCCTCGGCGGACATGGGCTGCATCGCCTTGAGCTTCTTGAGTTCCGCCGTCGCCTTGGATCGAGCTTCCTTGCTCAGTTTGGTCTTGGCGATCTTCTCGGTGAGTTCGGCGAGCTCGTCGCCCTCCTCGCCCTCGCCATTGCCCAACTCGCGCTGGATCGCCTTCAACTGCTCGTTCAGATAATATTCGCGCTGGGTCTTTTCCATCTGCCGCTTCACGCGACCACGAATTTTCTTTTCGACCTGCAGCACGCCAAGTTCGCCCTCCATGAAGGCGAAGACCATTTCAAGGCGCTTGACCGGATCTGCCTCGACCAGCAGCGACTGCTTATCCGACACTTTGACATTGATGTTGGCGGCGACGGCATCGGCCAGCCGGCCCGCATCCTCAATCTCGCGCAGTTGAACGGGCGTTTCGGCCGGCAGCTTCTTGTTAAGCTTGGCGTAGTTCTCGAACTGCTCGGCCACGGACCGCATCAGCGCGGCAGCTTCGGGGCCTTCGGCAGCCAGCTCCTCGACCGGCGCGATTTCCGCAACCAGATAATTATCCTTGGTTTCCATGGCCGACAGTTGCGCGCGGTGTTTGCCCTCCACCAGAACGCGCACGGTGCCATCGGGCAGTTTCAACAGCTGCAATACGACTGCGACGACGCCCGTATCATAAAGCGACTCGCGGCCCGGCTCATCCTCCGCCGGGTCCAGTTGCGACACGAGGAAAATCTCCTTGTCGCCTTCCATCGCAGCCTCGAGCGCAGCGACGCTCTTGTCGCGCCCGACGAAGAGCGGAACGATCATTTGCGGAAACACGACGATGTCACGCAGCGGCAGCAGGGGATAATGCGTAGTCATTCAATCTCCGGGGCCGAAACGCGACCCATCCAAACGGTCCATCGCCTTTATGGGGATGCCCGGCACGTCAATCAATCGGCCCTGTGATAACAGGGCCGTCATGAACCAGAAGTGATCATTCCGGCCAGGTCCCCCGGTCAGAAGGGCAGCTTGAACCCCGGGGGCAGCGGCAGGCCGGCAGTCATCTTGCCCATTTCGGTATTGCTGACCTCATCGGCCTTACTACGCGCGTCGTTGAACGCAGCCGTGATCAGGTCTTCGAGCATCTGCTTTTCCGACGGCGCTAGCAGGCTGTCGTCGATCGAGACACCCAATATGCGCCCTTTTGCCGAGGCGCGCACCTTGACCAGCCCGCCACCTGCCGCGCCCTCGACTTCCAACTTGTCCAGATTGTCCTGGGCGCGCTGCAATTCTTCCTGGACGCGGCTCGCCATGCCCAGAATTTCATTCAGGTCCTTCATGCTTCTGCACTCCATCGTTCGAGCCTGTCGTCCAGCTCGGCATCGGGGAAAGCGGCCATCGCCGCCTTGACCACCGGGGTTTCCAAAATCCGGGCGCGCGTATCCGCCGCCTGTCGTTGTTCCTGTTCCAGCAGGGTTGGTTCAGCCGGCCCCTCGCCCGCCGCAACCTGCCACGCCGTCCCCGTCACCTCCCGCAATGCGGGAAGCAGGCGAGCAAGAAAGTCCGCTGGCAATTGTGGCGTTGGGCGATAGTCGAATTGCGGCGGTGCATAACGGATCACGCCCACGCAATCGTGCAGTTCCTGCGCCAGTTGCCCCTTACCACCCTGCCAAAAAGCCTCGATCAGGTCCGCGTAGGTCGCGGGCAAACGCGCAGACGCCGGCGCTGAAGACGCGGCACCAGCGCTGGAGCCCTCCGTACTGGCTGATGACGACGCGCCACCTTCGCGCAACAGGCGCGCGACCTCGGCGGGGTCGGGCATGGTTGCCGCATGCATGACACGCAACAGCGCCATCTCGCAGCTTTCGATCGGCAGGACCGCATTGGCGACTTCATCATGCCCCTTGAGCAACAGCTGCCAGAGGCGATGCAGCGGCGCGAAACCGAGTTGCGCGGCCCAGTCGGCCAGCATCTCTCGCTCCTCCGCGGGTTGACCGGGACTGGCAATGTCACGCCCGGCCTTCATCAGCGTGACGGCATGCACCAGTTCCATCAGTCCACGCATCAGCGCCAACGGCTCGACGCCCAGCGCATATTGTTCCCGCACGGCGGCAATGAGGCTGGCCGTTTCCCCTTCGAGCAACAGCGCCAGCAACCGGCGCACCGACCCGCGATCGGACAGCCCAAGCATCTCGCGCACCTGCGCCGCCGTCACCAGGGACGGTCCGTCGTCCATTTCTGCATGCGCGATGGCCTGATCGAGAATGGACAACCCGTCGCGAGCCGATCCTTCCGCCGCCTGGGCGATCAGCGCCAAGGCCTCCGGCTCGGCGGCGACGCTTTCGGCTTCAACGACATGGGTGAAATGGGTCGCCAACAATTCGGCAGGAATGCGCCGCAGGTCGAAGCGCTGGCACCGGGACAGGACGGTGACGGGAACCTTGTTGACTTCCGTCGTCGCGAACAGGAATTTCACATGCGCCGGCGGCTCTTCCAACGTTTTCAACAGGGCGTTGAAGGCGTTTTTCGACAGCATGTGCACTTCGTCGATGATGTAGATTTTATAACGGGCCGAAACGGCCGCATAGCGCACTGCCTCGATGATTTCGCGCACATCATCGACGCCGGTATGGCTGGCAGCGTCCATTTCCACCACATCGATGTGACGGCCCTCCGCGATCGCCTTGCACGGTTCACATTGACCGCATGGATCGATCGTGGGACCGCCCTGGCCATCGGGCCCGACGCAATTAAGCGCCTTGGCGATCAGGCGCGCGGTCGACGTTTTGCCCACGCCGCGCACGCCGGTCATCAGGAAGGCATGGGCCAGCCGCCCGCGCCGGATCGCATTGCCCAGCGTCTGGACCATGGCGTCCTGGCCAATCAATTCGCTGAAGCTGCGCGGTCGATATTTGCGCGCCAGAACGCGATAGGGCTGGGGTGAATCGGACATGATAGGGTCCTACCCGTTCAGGCAGGGATTGTCGAAGCCGGATGCTGGAGGGTGGGAGCCGGGACGACCCGCGGCGGAATCACTGTGGCTGCTTCCGTCAGGACCTGACCAGGTTCGCGACGGCCTCGTCCGCCCGACTCCCGATCGCGCATATGACGGTTTGCCGATCGAATGGCAAGGCCCAACCACAAACAGGTTCGCCTCTCCCATGGTTCAGCGCTGGTCTTCACCTTCATCATCAGCTGCGAAGAAATGCTGGATGACATCGCGCGCCAACCGCACCGGTCGCAATGTCGATGCATCGACACAGCACCAGCTCGATCTGACTTCAGCCAAAACCTCTTCGCCACGGCGAATAACGGTTTCGTAAAAGGCGCGCGCGCCCTGAACCTTTTCCAGCAGGACGGTCGCAATCACCTCATCATCCAGAAAAGTCGGCTTGCGATAGGTGATTTCGTGCTTGAGCGCGACCCACAGATGCTCCGTCACGGCCTCCGCAGGGGCCAGCGCGCGCCAATGGTCGAGCACGGCGTTCTGCACCCATTTAAGGTAGCTGGCATTATTGACATGGCCCATGAAATCAATGTCGTCCGGGTCGATGCCTACGGGATAGCTATGGGGAATCGCGTTACTCACAAGGCTGTAAATACCATCTTCGCATGACGACAGATAGGGGGCTGGTGGAAAATTGCAGATCTGGATTGAGCCTGGCTTTCACCTGACACAGGATGGCTGCCATGCCCGGCCGAACATGCCGCAATGCAGCAATTTGGCTCGAACGCGATTGACTCTGGCCGGACATCCGTCATGCTGTGCCGCATCCGTAACGAAGCCGGAGATTGTCATGGCTATGAGCAAGGAAATAGCGGCTCAAGTGGCCGCTCAATTGACGCAAGCATGGGCAATTCGATCCGGCGTGAAAAAGCCTGATCCGTCCAAACCTATCGAAGAACAAGTGCTTACGATTTACAACCGGCTTCTGGTTGCGGTGCAGCAACTGGACCGCTGAACCGTAGGGGCGGAAGGCTACCCAACGGAAGACCGCGTCCGCGAATCATGTTTGCCAATGCCGGGAGGAAGGCTGGCCGCAAGCCAGCCTTCCCCCTTTATGGTCAGAACCGCCAGCCGACGCTTGCGACCACCTGATGCCGATCCGTATCGACATCAAAGTCGGCGCTGGTCGCCCCGTCCATGTAATCGATGTGAGCATCGGTATAGTTGGAATAGCGATATTCCAGCTTCGCGAACGTGTTGGTGTTGATGGCGCGCTCGACGCCTGCGCCGATGCGCCAGCCATCAAGCTTGAACGACCGATCGGTCGTCTCATCGGTGTTGCCGGCGAGGATGTTCAGTTTGCTATTGGTGTAGCCGCCCTTCACGTAAACCAACGTGGCGGGGTTAGCCAGAATACCGGCACGCGCGCCGATATAGAGGTCGCGGCCCTGGCTGACGCGTCCGAACCCGAACTGGTCGGTCAGGTCATACCGATCACTCTTGGCAGTCGAATCCGTCCATTCGCCTTCGACACCGACGACCGCGCTGCCCAGATTGACGTCATAGCCTGCACCAATGCCATAGAGCAGACCGTCGATCGACTGATCGTCGCGGCCATTATTGTTGTCCACGTCGCTACCGGCGCCGACATGGTCATAACCCAGGATCGCCTCAACGCGCGGTCCGGTGAACGTCGATCCTACATCCTGCGCCAATGCGGGGGTGGCGACGCCAACGCCTGCCAGAAGAGTTGCGACCATCAACTTGCGCATAACAGATACTCCATTCGTCATTCTTCTCCCCTGATGGGGACGAGACGCACAAGTATCGCGGCTGGCAAGAGTTTCATGAACGGCAGATAAACAGCTGATTCTGTTGCATTATTGACACGAAACTGGCTCAATTGAGCGCTAAGATGAGCGCTACAGGCGACAGGCTGTCAATTCGTTCAGCATTCCACGACGTTGACCGCCAGCCCGCCCAGCGACGTTTCCTTGTAGCGGCTCGCCATATCCTCGCCGGTCTGGCGCATAGTTTCGATCACCGCGTCCAGGCTCACGATATGCCGGCCATCGCCTTGCAAGGCGAGGTAGGCCGCATTGATCGCCTTGACCGCACCCATCGTATTGCGTTCGATACAGGGGATCTGGACAAGGCCGCCAATGGGATCGCAGGTCAGGCCCAGATTATGCTCCATGCCGATTTCGGCAGCATTTTCGATCTGGCTGTTGGTGCCGCCCAATACCGCGGCCAACCCGGCGGCCGCCATGGAACAGGCAACCCCAACTTCCCCTTGGCAGCCCATTTCCGCTGCGGATATGGACGCGCGCTTCTTGTAAAGAAATCCGATCGCAGCTGCGGTCAGGAGAAAGCGGCGCTCCCCTTCCCGATCCGCGCCGGGAACGAAGCGGCGATAATAATGCAGCACCGCCGGGATGACGCCCGCTGCGCCATTGGTCGGTGCGGTGACGACGCGGCCGCCCGCAGCATTTTCCTCGTTCACCGCCAAAGCGAACAGGCTGACCCATTCGAAAATCTGCGCCGGACCTAGCGCGTCCTGCTGAAGCCGTAGCCGTTGATGAATGGCGCGCGCCCGGCGCCGCACTTTAAGGCCGCCAGGCAGCAGCCCTTCCTGCGCAAGGCCGCGCTCGATGGACTGCGACATGGCGTCGATGACCCGGTCCAGAAACGCTTCCGTCTCAGCCTGCGATCGCCATGCGCCTTCATTGCGCAGGACCAGTGTCGCGATGGGAAAACCGTGCGTCTCCCCCTGCTCCAGCAACTCGACGCCGGATGAGAAGGGATAGGGCTGCACGACATTATGGCCCAACGCCACATCATCGCTGACCGGCACGGTGCCCGGCAACACGGCCCCGCCCCCGATCGAATAATATTCGCGCACGAACGGCGCATCATCGCCAGCAAACCAGGCAGAAAAGCGCATACCATTGCTGTGCGCTTCCAGAAACTCCCCCATGTGGAAAAGGAGGTCGCGTTCGGCATCGAAATCCAGCCATTGGCCCTTCGCGCTGCCGGACTGAATCCGGCCGTCCCGGCGAATGGCAGCCAAAATGTCGGGTATCGCGTCTGGATCGACGCTTTCCGGGCTATGGCCCGACAAGCCCAAAAGCACGGCCGTATCCGTCGCATGCCCCCGTCCAGTAAGCGCCAGCGATCCGAACAATTCGCACCGGACGCGCTGCGGCGCGGTGGGCAGGCAATCCATGAACTGCAACGCCGCGCGCATCGGCCCCACCGTATGCGAACTCGACGGCCCAATGCCGATGGTGAACAGGTCAGTGACGCTGATGGCGGTGCCAGCATCGATACGGCTGTTGGTCACGATCAATAATCCCTGGAAACACGGACGTTGGCGCTCTGCCGGCCAAGCGTGGAGATGGCGCCAAGCAGGGACAGCCAGCGCGTCACCTGATATTCGATGCGGGTGGCGGAATAGCCCTGACCATCGGTGATCAGTTCGACATAGGTTTTGCGCGTCAGATATTTGCCTGCGGCGATGGACGTGCCTTGCCCCTGCGTCGGATCAGCCGCGATGATCCGCAACCGGTCCAGCCCTGCCGCCTTGCGCACGGCGTTGATGGGATCAAGCCCTCCTTCGCCCTGCAGGGATCCGACGGCCGACGCCAGTTGCAATGCTTCGGGCGCGGACAAGTTGGTGATCGACGTGCCGAACAGGATTCGGGAAAGCAGTTCATCCTGCGGCAATGCCGGCACACTGTTGAAACTGATGTCGGGCTTCAAGCCGGTTCCTCCGACATGGATCGTCGCGCCGAGGTCGCTGACATCCGCCTCGGCGTCGATATCCAGCGTGGGATTGACGGGAGTCTTGCCGTCGAATTGGATCCGGCCTTCGCGCAGGTCGAACCGGCGGCCGGCAAATTCATAGCCGCCGCGCACCAGTTCCGCCCGCCCGGCAATGGTCGGGTTGGTCACGGTCCCGCCGATATCGAGGTCCGCGCGCCATTCACTGTCGAGCCCCAGGCCCGTCACCATCAGCCGATTGCGCGCGCGGGCATGCACCGCCAGGGCCCAGGGCACGCTGGTGCGCGGCCGCTCGATCTCGTCCCCGCGCCGGTTGATTTCCACCACGCGCAGTTCGGGGATTTGCGCCACCGCCGCGGCGCGGCCCATGGTGAAGCGGCTGCGGTTCAGGATCAGGTCGCCGCCGATCGTGCCGCCCGCGCCGTTGGATTTGAGCGTCAGGGGCCCCGTCACCGTGGCAGCGATGTCATCCCGCTCCAGCAATGCGGCATTGTCCGCCTGAAGCGCCAGATTCATGCCCACGCCGGCGATACCGTTGAAGGTAAAGCGCCCGCTGCCCGTGACAGACCCGCCATTCTGCGCGCTGGCGGCAAAATTGTTGATGACCAGTTGCGCACCCGAAAAGCGCCCCTGCGCTTTGACGTTGCGCAGACGCATACCGGTCACGGCGCTGTTGATCGTTGCGTTGTCAGTCGCCAGCTGTCCGCTGATCTGCGGATTGGCGAGCGTGCCGCGCATATCCGCCGACACGCTGACCGGCCCGCCAATATCCACGATTTCCACGCCCGTCAGCCGCCAGAGCGTGTCGGCTGTCCCTGCATAGCGCAACTGTGCAAAGAGCGGCGCCGCGTTGAGGCGTGAAACAAGGCCACCCTCCCTGCCCAACGGCGTCAGCAAGGCCTGCCCGCGACCAATCGTACGTCCGTCGGCGACAAACAGCATTCGGGTCGCCAGGCGGTCGGGCGTCAATGCAACATTGACACCGACATCGACAGGTCGCGAGCTAAGCGACAGGCCCGATCGCGACAGGCCGCGAATGCGCAACTCCGCCTTGCCGGTGGGCGGACCGCCCTGCGGCTGCGCGTAGCTGAGCGATCCCGTCGCCATGCCGCCCAGTCCCAGATTATCGTAGGCGATGTCCAGCAGCGACAGGGGAAGGGTCTGCATCCGCGCTTCTACATGCGTGGATTCCCCGCCCAGTTCGCCCGCCAGTTGCAACGAACCGCCGGCATAGCTGATCGTTGCGGGCGACAACCGCCAGCCTTCGGCCGTTCGCGTCACAAGCGCCGCGCGGGTCAGCCGAATGGGACGTTTGTCGATCGTCCCCTTGGCGGACAAACGAATGCTGTCGGGTTCGACCTGCGCTTCGCCTTGCAGGTCGAACAAGCGTCCCCGCTGGCCGGACAGGCTGCCGCTGACCTTGCCCCGGCCATCCACCAGATTGGCGGTAAGCGCCATGCGCCCCACCAGAATGCCGCCCAGCCGCAAGCCCCGTGCCTGCGCCGTGGCCGTAACATTGGTGCCGTCCGGATCAAGCAGGACGGTGGCGTCCAGCGATCCCCGCCGGACCTCGATCACGGTCGGCCCGGCAAAGCTTGCGCCACTGGCGGTCAGCTTGACCTGCACTTGCTGGATAGCGTTGACGGGCCTGAAGCCGACATATCCGGTGACTGGCCCAGTGACGCTCAACTGCCCCTCCAGGCCGCCGGGCAAGGGGCGGATGTCTCCGCTTGCATTGACGCCGGAAACCGACAGCTGCGCCACGCGGACCACCGCTTGCCCGCCCTGCGGCAGGAGGATCACACCGCGCCCGTCGAACGGCCCCAATATCGACCCACCCTGCGCGGTATAGCTGTAGCCTTCGCTGTCGGGAACCAGATGCGCCTTGACGTCGCGCAGGCCCAGGGCATCGAGGGGCCGTTGCAATATCAGGTCGATCGTCGGCCGTTCTATGCGGCCATCGAGGACGAGTTGCAACGGGCCGTAGCGGTCATGATCGCCGCTGCCCTCGAAATGAAAACTGCCGTCACGCCGCCTGATTCCGTCCGCCCTGAGCGAGAGCAAGGGCGATTGGAGCGTGAGGCCGTTGAACGCCAATTGTCCGTCTGGCCGCAATGCCAGGGCGCTGCGCGCGATGGGCAGTCCGCCTCCCAAACCGTTGAGGAAAGCATTATCCAGCCGCCGCATCTGCGCCAAGGCATTGCCGCTAAGGCCGAACCCCCCATCGGGACGCGGCGTCGCGCGGAGCTTGGACGTCAGGTCAACGATACCCAGACCCCGAATGAACAGACTGCGAATCTGGCCGTCCAGGCCGAAATCATAGCGGCCGCTTTTCAGGTCGAGCCGCATCACCAGCTTGCCCTGAAGTTTGTCCGACCTGACCTCCATGGGATTGCTGACGAGCTGCTGGCCCCTGAATTGGAGAACGCCATCCAGCGCAAAATTGCGGACGATATTACCGACAAGGTCGCCATGACCATCGAGCCTTTTTGCCCGCAATTTGACCGGGATCAGCAAGGGACCGTCGCCCACGCCCCGTCCGCTGCCTTCCGCCCGGACATCGGCGATCACCGTCTTGTCGAATGTGAGCTGGCGCGCTGTCAGCAAATAATCGAAGCCCAACCGGTCGAGCGGCCCATCAAGCCGCACCTTGGCCCGGATATCGTGCCCGCCCATGGTGCGCAGCAAAGCCTGAGGACGGGCCAGCGTCACTTGCAAAAGCATGTTGTCGAGCGCGTTGTTGCGCAGGTCGATCGCGCCATCCGCTGTAAGGTCAAATGCCGCCGAGCGCAGCATCAACTTGCCATCGATGATACGGTTCTCGAACCGCCCATCGGCGCGCACGGACAGGCGCGGGTCGGCCATGCGCCGGATGAGACCGCCGCCAGCG
Source organism: Sphingomonas sp. SKA58 (assembly GCF_000153545.1). NCBI lineage: Bacteria > Pseudomonadati > Pseudomonadota > Alphaproteobacteria > Sphingomonadales > Sphingomonadaceae > Sphingomonas > Sphingomonas sp. SKA58. The sequence continues at coordinate 1,003,849 of NZ_CH959306.1, read as the reverse complement.
ATCGCCCGACCCTCGATCGAACCGCGAGCCGAATAAGCGCCACTGCGCGCCGCCAGAACAAGATCGGCGGCGGGTGCGCCGTCCAGCGTCGCGTCCAACTGGCCATCCCACTGGCTCCAGCTGCCCTTGCCGGTGATGCGCAGATTGGCGTCTTGTCGCAATCCGGCCATCGTCGCCAAAAGTCCTTTGTTCGGGGCGTTGACCGTCACGTCGAGCTTGAAGCGATCATCGTCTGGTCGACTGTCCAGCGCGATGGTCAGGACATCGCTGCCATCAAGCGTACGGGCGGACAGGTCGATGATCGCGCGTCCGCCGCGAATGTCGGCGTCCCCCGCCATCGTCGCAATCTGCGCCCGCCCGGTTATGGCCGGCGCGATTGACAGGCGGCCAACCGAAAATTGCATCAGGCGGATGTCGAACCCCGGAAGGATCGGGCCGCGCCGCTGCGTGGGGTTGAGCTTGGGCAGCTTGCTGAGGGACGCTTGCGGAATGGACAGACGGTCAATGTCCAGACGATTGGACAGCCAGGCGAAGGGCCACCAGTCCAGTTCCACCCTGGGTGCCTTGAAGAAGGGCCCAGCCGGATCCGACAAGGTCAGGTCGCGCAACACCGCCTTGCGATAGATGCTGCCTTCGATGGCGCCGACCTGGATGCGCAGCCCCGAAGAGGTTTGTATCGCGGCGATCCGGCTGGCGAGGAAACGGTGCCCCCCATCGGTATCAAGCCACGTCAGTGCGCCCGCCATGATCAGGAACAGCGCGGCGAGCAGGCCCGCCACCCACCGTTGCCATCTCCCATCCCAGGCGCGGCGCGGCGTGGTCGCGGCAGGCGGCGGAATGACAGGTGGCGACGGACTTTCCTCGGGCATCAGAAGGCCTGACCCAGCGAGACATAGACCGCGATCTTGGGGTCACCAGATTGCGGGTTGATCGGCGTGCCGACATCCACGCGGATCGGCCCGAAATTGCTGTAATAACGCACGCCCAAGCCCGCACCGACCCGCAAGTCCCGGAACCGGGGCAGGAAACTGGTGGAGATATTGCCCGCGTCCACAAAAGGCACGACGCCAAAATTGCCAAAGCGGATGCGACCCTCCAGCGAAAATTCAGCCAGGCTCTTGCCGCCGACGGGATCGTCATCCTCACCATAGCGCGGGCCGATCGCCTGATAGCCATAGCCGCGCACCGACGCGCCGCCACCGGCATAGAAGCGGCGGGACGGCGCGATCTGATCGACCGTGGAGCCAAGGATGGTGCCAAAGCGCGCGCGCGCCGCCACGACGACGCGCTCGCCCACCGGTTGGTAGGCACTGCCGTCCAGTTGCACTTTGGTGTATCCGAATGTCTTGTTCTGGAATGACAATTCCGGGCTGATCCGCCCGCCGAGGCGAAAGCCTTTGGTCGGATTGAGCAGATCATCGCTCCCGTCATAGGTCAGGCTGAGCGGAACGGCGCCAATCAGGAAGGTGCGCCGCGCGCCCCCGGAAAAGGCGTCCGCTTCATCCGACGCGATCAGCTCCGCGCCAATGCGCCAGACCCAGTTTTTCTGAAACAGGATGTTGGTCTGCCGCTCGAGCGCACCGGCCAGGGTGATGGTGCGGGCGTCATAGGCATCGCGGCGAATATTGCTGACGGACACCAGCCCGGTCAGCACATTGTCACGCCGGTGAAAATTGTTGCGGCGATAGGTGAAGGACGCGGTCTGCTCCTGCGTGCCGACCACTCCGCGCACGGTAACGGCACCTTCGGGCGGAAAAAGATTGCGGTGTTGCCAGCTGACTTCCGCGCGATAGCCTTCGCCGGTGCCATAACCCAGTTCGCCGGCGATCGTCCGCAGCGGCGCCGGGCGCACATCGACATCCAGGTCGACATGCTCGCCATCGCCCGCATCGCGCGGCGTCAGCGACACGGACGACGCCAGACCGGTTGCCACGATCGCCCGGCGGAGATCCTCGACATCCGACGCCATATAGGTGTCGTCGGGATCGAAACGTGCGATTTCCTGCACATGATGGGCATCGAACAGACGGTCATCGTCCATGCGGATGGCCCCAAAGCGCCGATATCCCCCCGGCGCGATAATGATGTCCAGGTCGCCCTTGCGCTCTTCATGGTCGATTCGCACTTCAGGCTCGTCGACCCTGGCGAAGGGAAAGCCATTTTCCGACAATGCCGTTTCCAACTGGGCCTGACCCGCGATGATCGCGTCGGCATCCACCGGATCGCCAACCTTGGGCGGAAAGGCCGCGCGCAGCGTCGCCTCTCGCTCGCCCGTTTCGGCAAGACCCGTCACGTCCACGGATGACAGAAGATAGCGCGTGCCAGGCGTAATCGTGAAGCTCACCAGCAGCCGGTCGCTGCCCGGCACAGGGGCCGCGACATTGCCCCGTACGCGCGCCGCATAATAGCCTTTTGCACGCAAAAGCCGGTCAAGCAGGTCTCTATCCTCTGCGATACGGCGGTTGATCTGGGCAAGGTTCGCGGCCTTGTCCTCGCCCTGATGCAGCACCGACAGCTCATCGAAACGCTGACGAAATGTCGTGTCGGCAACGCCATCGAGTCCCGTTAATGCCACGGTATAGCGCCGCTCTTCGCCCGCGTCGGCGAACGTCGCGGCGGCTTCGGCCGGTTCGGTCGTCGTGACGTCGAACGCTTCGATCGGCGCGCCAACCTGATCGGCCGGATCAGGGGCCAAGGGCGCGACGCTGTCAGGTTGATCCATGTCGGGCCAGTCCAGACCGATATCAGGCATAGCGTCCAACGAAGCGTCGGTATCAGGCAGCGTAGGCGCGGCGGTATCCTGTGCTAGCGCCGGATAGGGAGCGAGCAGCAGCAACGGCGCAAATGCGAGCCGGGAATGCGGTCGGCCAGAAGCGCGGCGTCGGATCCGCAAACCATGGGTCATGGCGCCGGTCTAGACCAAGAATGACGGAAAACACCAGCGCCGAACATCATCTCAAACAGCTGCGATCCGCCCAAGCGTCAGAAAGCGGTGTTCAAGCGATCCAGCAGGGCGCGGGCGGGACCAGCGTCCTGGGCTTTCGGATCGTCGTTCATATGACCGATCCGATCCTCCAGTCGCGCCACCCGATCGTAGAGGTCCTGACTGCCCTCGATCAGGGCGCGCGCTTCGAAGGGGAAGCCTTCCGTCAGTGTCGGGTCGGTCAAACTGGCGCGGCCAAGCCGATATTTTTCATCGACGAGGTCTGCATCGCTGATTTCTCCGCGTTGCCAGGCGCGCTGGCTCAAGAGCCAGGCAATGACATGCATCAGCCGCGTCGTCACCTTCAGCGATTCGCATGCGAAGGACACACGCCGCAGCGGGTCGACCGTTTCACCTCTTCCAAGAGGGTCCCCATCGAAATAGGCGCGCGCCTCATCCGCCATCATCATGGCTTCGAGATAAAGGCCGTCAACCAATCGGCGATGGAGGCCAGGATCCAAAGACGCAACGTTCCGCATCACGGCTAAGTGACACAGATGGACGCCTTTGTCAGCGGGCCAAGGCGAGAGCAACGCGCCTTCCCTGTCCCATTAGGGGTCGATCTGGTAACGTCAGGCTGGGGCGACAGCCTTAGGCTCAGGCGATAATGTCAGGCACCAGTTCATCTTCCAGCGCGCAAATCTCGTCCTTCAGGCGCAGTTTACGCTTCTTCAGCCGGGCGATCTGCATCTGATCGCTGCTGCCTGCATCGACCAGAGCCGCGATCGCGCTATCGAGATCGCGATGTTCGACGCGAAGCAACTCCAGACGGCGCATGATATCTTCCCGGCTCACCGTCGTTGCTCGCATCCCCAGTGCATGGTGCGACCCGTGGTAGCGTGCGATCCCGGTGCGGGCCACCGCAAATTTATGGGCGGCCCATCGCAAAGGCGCAAACGCCGCGAGACAATCAGAAGGTTTCGTGATTTAATCGGAAATCCATCGCCCTCGTAAGGAGAATGTCATGGAAAACAGCCACATCTCAGCTCTTTCAGCCAAGCACGCAGGACTCGACGCCCGGATCAAGGCGGAATCGAGTCGTCCCATGCCGGACACCACCCTCGTTGCCTCGCTTAAAAAGCAGAAATTGCGGCTGAAGGAAGAAATGGCTGCGCAGCATTAAGCGCAGACTAGTCCATACAGGGCGGGACCGGCAGACAGTCGGTCCCGCCCGTCCTGTAGCGATCCTCTTTTTATGATGTCATGCCTCGGCGCAAGGGTTACGCTGTCAACGCAGGCGACCGGCTGGCTGGCTTCTCAGATAATCCGGCAATTGTTGCGCAGGCCCTGACGACACCGGCTTTCTTGCCAACTGCGGATCGATGACATCGTCAAATGCCAAGCCAACCTTATTGTCGCGCGACCAGGCGATATTGCCAGTGATGCGCCCCACACCGCGGAGATCCAGGACGACCTTCTGCCCAGCCGCGAGCGGCATCTCGCAATCCGCCATCAAGCCAGTCGCCGAAAGGTTCCGAATGCGGGCACGACCCAAGGATCGACCGTCCGGGGCAAAAAAACTTGTCATCAGGAACAGGCTGTCGCGCGGCGACGATCGCGCCGGTCCCCGATCAGAAATGCCCTGCTCTTCGTTCATTCCGTACCCGCAAAATCTAATGTGTTCCGGTAACGATCACTAGGCACAGGCAGTGGAAAAACCGTTAATCGTCGCGTGAGATTTTTTCCTGCCGTTCGTGGCGTTCCTGCGCCTCGACCGTCATGGTGGCGATGGGACGCGCTTCCAGGCGACCAAGCGAAATGGGCTCGCCCGTGACTTCGCAATATCCATATTCGCCATCGTCGATCCGCCGCAGGGCCGCATCGATTTTCGAGATGAGCTTGCGCTGGCGGTCGCGCGTGCGCAACTCGATCGACCAGTCGGTCTCGCTCGACGCGCGGTCGTTGAGATCGGGTTCGCGTAGAGGCTCATTCTGAAGAACGGCCAGCGTCCCCTCCGCTTCGGCGAGAATCTGCTTCTTCCAGTCCCACAGCCGCTGACGGAAATATTCCTGTTGCAGCGGATTCATGAATTCCTCGTCGGCCGAGGGGCGATACTCTGCAGGGAGGGTTACGGACGATTTGGGCGGCTTTACGCCGTCTTTATCGGAATTCAGCACCGACGCCATCTGGCTCTCCGACTCGTTGGCCCGGCGCTTGAAGTTCCGGGGCACCCATGACTTTTCATTGAGGGCGCCTCATAGCCATCGGCGCGGGACGACACAAGCGCACATTCGACTGGCCCAAACGGCTTTTCCTTCAAAACCCTATGCGCCCGCAGGGATGAAAGGGAGCGACTCATCATCCGGCGGAAGGCTGATGCCGACGGCGGCCCCCTTCATATGCGGGCCAGTGGCCGTATCATAGTGGGACGTTAACCATGATTGCTGACGCTGCCCCCTGAATTCAGTGGACTTGTCGACAGGATTCAGAGTTAACGACCTTGCGGTTAACCTTTTCTTCTGCGCTTTTATGAAAAGGCAGCCTGACCCGTTCCGACCTGGATCGGTGGGCGATAAGACAAGAGTGGATTCCTATGTCGGTTCGGATGGCCTTGGCTAAATTATGCGCTTGCACTTGCGGAGGCGCGATCATTGGCGGCGGCGCGGTGCATGTCGCTGAAAGCGCACGTCCTGCTGTGGTCCATAGCAGCAAGAGCACGAAGGCCGCGCCCAAGAAGCGCTATGCCGTTCGGACCGTGAAGAGGAAGGTCGTCAAGACGGCCGTAGCCTGCGCGCCACAGACGGTGACAGTCACCAGCCAACCGGCGCCTGTCCCCCTGCCCGCCCCCTTGCCGCCGGCTGAGATGCCGATGATGTCGGGCGGCGGTGGCGCCGTGCCGATCGTCATGGGTGGCGGCGGCGGTTTTGGCGGCGGCGGCTTTATTGGCGGGTTCTTCGGCGGTGGCGGCAGCGGCGGCGGTTCCGTCGTCATTTCCTCGACCAGCAGCTCAACGGGCGGAATCAGCACATCGACGTCATCGGGCGCCACCAGCAGTTCTTCCTCGTCCAGTTCCAGTTCGTCCTCGTCGTCTTCGTCCTCAAGCTCTTCGTCCAGCAGTTCAAGCGGCGGCAAGCCGGGTAAACCCGACAAGCCCGATCACCCTGGTTCGACCGGAGGATCGTCTGGCAGCAGTTCTTCGTCCTCGTCGGGCTCATCCGGTTCGTCGTCGAGCAGTTCGTCCAGCTTCGGCAGCACCGGCAGTTCATCGACTTCATCATCGACCAGCAGTTCGTCATCGACAAGTTCTTCAACGAGCAGTTCGACGGGCGGATCGAGCACAAGCACGGGCGGCACGGACGTACCCGCACCGCCTATGGTTCTGCTCTTCGGCGCAGCAGCCGTGGCGCTGGTGGCGCGCCGACGTTTCGCCGAACGCAAGGCGCAGGCGGCAGCCTGATCCGTTTCCCTCAGGGGCATGTAAGGGGTGGCTCCGGGGGGCCACCCCTTTTTTTGCGGCTTCAGCTTGCCGAGATGACCTTTTCGATTTCCGGCACGGGGTGATTCGTCAGATCCTTGGCAATTTCGCCGACGATCCGGTCCTGCACCTCCTTATGCAAATGCTTGCGCATTTCGCCCAATGCCGTTGGCGGGGCGACGATGATCAGCTTTTCAAATTCCTGCGCAAGAGCGCGACGCTTCAGCATATCGGCGGCATCGGCCGCGAAGCGCGCCTCCTCCAGATCATGGAAGTTCACTTCGTCCATGGCGCTGCGATGGCTGCCGACCGAATTGTGCGATCGACCCGGCGCATCGGTTGCCTGATCACGGTCGGCGGGATTGTCCTGCTCCTTAACGGTCTCCGCCTCCAGATTGGGATAGGCCGCATCGCCCTTGTTCCGGAAGAACAACATCTTGCGACCATCGGCCACCAGCACCATCGTATCATGTTCGATCTGCATCGCCTGTCTCCTTTGTTCTTGGCTGACGCTAAGCTAACGGATGACGGGCCGTGGGGTTGCGCCACGGGCTGGGCAGCGGCATAGGCTTGCGCCATGCACGACATCCGCTTCATCCGCGAAAACCCCGCCGCTTTCGACGCCGCGCTTGGCCGCAGGGGCCTGTCCCCCATGTCCGCCGAGATCATCACGCTCGACGAGAAAAGCCGCGCGCTCAAGACGGAATGGCAGCAGGCGCAGGCGCGTCGCAACGAAGCGAGCAAGGCGATCGGGCAAGCCATGGCCGCAAAGGACAGTGCTACGGCCGATGCGCTAAAGGCCGAAGTCGCAGAGTTGAAGGATCGCATGCCTGCGCTGGAGGGTGAGGAGCGCGCGGCTGGCGAGCAACTGACGGCGCTACTCTCCGCCATCCCCAATTTGCCGGCGCAGGATGTGCCCGATGGCACAGACGAGGTCGATAATGTCGAGGTGGCCCGTTGGGGCACGCCGCGCGCCTTTGCCTTTCCGCCGCAGGATCATGCCGATTTCGGTCCCGCACTCGGCCTTGATTTCGAAGGAGGCGCCGCCTTGTCGGGCGCGCGCTTCACGGCGCTTCGCGGACAGATGGCGCGGCTTCATCGCGCGCTCGCCCAGTTCATGCTGGATCAGCAGACCGTGGCGAATGGCTATGAGGAAACGATCGTCCCGCTGCTCGTCAAGGATGCGGCGCTGTTCGGAACGGGCCAGTTGCCCAAATTTGCCGAAGACCTGTTCAAGACCACGGATGGTCGGTGGCTTATTCCCACCGCCGAGGTGTCGCTCACCAATCTGGTTGCGGACCAGATCGTGCCGGAAGAGCGCCTGCCGCTGCGCCTGACGGCTTTGACGCCCTGCTTCCGGTCCGAAGCCGGATCGGCCGGCCGGGATACGCGCGGCTTCATTCGCCAGCACCAGTTCGAAAAGGTGGAACTGGTGACGATTTGCCGGCCCGAAGAGTCGGAGGCCGAACATGAACGCATGGTCGCCGCCGCGGAGGGCATTCTCCAGGCGCTCGCCCTGCCCTATCGCAAGATGCTGTTGTGCACGGGGGACATGGGGTTTGGCGCACGCAAGACCTATGATCTTGAGGTTTGGCTGCCCAGCCAGGACACTTATCGGGAAATCAGTTCGGTCTCCAATTGCGGTGACTTCCAGGCGCGGCGCATGAACGCGCGTATGCGGCCGGACGGCGGCAAGCAGACGGTGTTCCTGCATACATTGAACGGCTCGGGCCTTGCCGTTGGGCGCACACTGGTCGCGGTACTGGAAAATTGTCAACAAGCCGACGGCAGCGTCGTCATCCCTGACGCGCTGGCACCCTATATGGGCGGGGTCACGAAGCTGGAGCCGCGGTAAGAGCAGCCCTCCCTGTCCTCCCGCGTGAATATCTGCGCTGCTTGAGGGCTGGCAAGCGCGCTCTGATGCGATACACAGACATAGATGCCTGTTTCCCCCCGTCCGCTCCTTTGCGCCATCGGCCCGCTGTTGCTCACAGGCTGCATCCCGCAGCGGGCCGAGCGGGATGCCGCGGCCATTGCTGTGCCGACGCCGCCGCCCGATCTTGGCGCCGACGCGACCACGGTGCGATTGGCTGAACCAGAGCCGGTCTGGACCGCGCAGCAAGTCGTCGCCAATGCCCGGACTGTCCCCGCTTCCAACTATGTGGTGCGCGCGGGGGACACGTTGCGTGGCGTCGGCAATCGCACCGGGGCTGGATCGGAAATCATCGCCAAGGCCAATGGGCTGTCGCCGCCCTATGCCCTGCGGGTCGGGCAGACACTCCGCATACCCGGCGGCCGCTATCACCTCGTCGCTGAAGGCGAAACAGGCATCGCGATCGCCGCCGCCTACGCCGTTCCCTGGCGCCGCATCGTGGAAGCGAACGGCCTGGAGGAGCCCTATGTCCTGCGGCGCGGCCAACGTCTGTTGCTGCCTGATGCTCCAACGGGCGATGCCCGATCGCTGGAGCAGCGGGCAGCCGCGTTCCGCATCGACATTGACGATGTATTGACCGGCGGTCAGCCGGCCGCGCGGGACAACGCGCCAGTGGTGGCAGCTTCCACCAAGCCCCGGCCGCTGCCGTCCAATGCGCCGATTGCCCAGCCATCCGGTTTTGCCGGCAGCTTTGCATGGCCCCTGCACGGAACCATCCTTTCCCGGTTCGGGCCGGGCCAGAGCGGATCGAAGAATAATGGTATCGACATCTCTGCCCCTGTTGGCACGCCCATCCGCGCATCGGCCGACGGTGTCGTCGCCTATGCCGGCGACAAGGTCGCGGTGTTTGGCGGCCTCGTCCTGATCAATCACGGCAGCGGCTGGGTCAGCGCTTATGGCCATGCCAGCCGGGTCGATGTGGTCCGCGGGCAGAAAGTGTCCAAGGGACAGGTGATCGGCCTGACCGGCGACACCGGCTATGCCAGCAAGCCCAAATTGCATTTCGAACTGCGCAAGGACCGCGCGCCAGTCGATCCCCTCGGCAAGTTGCCCCCAGCATGAGGATCGACAAGGCAAACGCACCCTCGGCCATGGCGGGCTTTCTGCGGCGCCGATCGTCCATGCCGATGTGGATGGACCTGACTTGGCGAGTCCTGTTGCTGTTCGGGCTGATCTCGCTGGTTTTGCTCCTCCACTGGATCGGGCGAGACGGGCTGAAGGATAATCTCGACAATCAGATCAGCTTCATTGATGTCCTGTATTTCACGACGGTCACGGTCACGACCGTTGGCTATGGCGACATTGTCCCGATCACACCCGAAGCCCGCCTGTTCGAAGCCCTGTTTGTTACGCCAATCCGGCTCTTTGTCTGGCTGATTTTCCTTGGCACGGCCTATAATCTCTTTCTCCGCAACATTTTTTACAGGTGGCGCATGGCACGCATCCAGGCCGATCTGCACAATCACATCATCGTCACAGGCTTTGGCACCAGCGGGCAGGAGGCGGTGCATGAACTGCTGGCGCGCGGCACCGATCCTCGCGAAATCGTCGTCATCGATGGCAGCGAAAAGGCGCTGGAACTGGCCGAAGCCCATGGGTGCAACGTGCTGTGCGGCGATTCGACCCGCGACAAGACGCTGAAGGATGTCGCCATCCATCGGGCGCGTAGCATGATCGTGTCTGCGGGGCGCGATGATACGTCGATCCTGATCACCCTGACGGCCCGCCATCTGGCCCCTCGCCTGCCAATCAGCATCGTCGTGCGGAACGAGGATAATGAAGTGCCCGCGCGGCAGGCCGGCGCGACGACGGTCATCAACCCTGTAAGCTTTGCCGGGCTGCTGCTGGCCGGCAGCACAACCGGCGAGCATATTGCCGATTATATGGCGGATCTGGCCGCGTCCGGGGGCCGGGTAAAATTGATCGAACGGGCGGTGCTGCCGGAGGAAATCGGCCAGCCGCTGTCCGCCATCCGCACCGGCCTTGGCCTGCGGGTCTATCGGGGCAAGCGCCCCATCGGTTTCTGGGAGGAGGATTCCCGGCGGTTGCAGACCGGCGATGTCATCATCGAAATCGCCGAGGGCGACGGACATGGGAACGCCCTGCCGCCTATCTGAGTCGTTTTCCGTGACATTGGCCGCAAAAATCCCTATGTGCGCGCCGATCATGGCAACCAAAATTCCAGACGCGCCGAAGATCGGCATGGTGTCGCTCGGCTGTCCCAAAAATCTGGTCGATTCCGAGCGTATCCTGACCAAATTGCGATCCGACGGCTATCAGATGTCCGCTGACTATGCGGGCGCGGACGTCGTGCTCGTCAATACATGCGGTTTTCTCGACTCGGCCAAGGAAGAGTCGCTCGAAGCCATCGGCGAAGCGATTGCGGAAAATGGCCGCGTCATCGTGACCGGCTGCATGGGTGACGAAGCAGAGGTCATCCGCGCGAAATTCCCGCAGGTGCTGGCCGTCACGGGCGCGCATCAATATGAGCAGGTCGTCAATGCCGTGCATGACGCCTCCCCGCCCATCCCCAATGCCTTTGTCGATCTGGTGCCCGAAGGGGGCCTCAAGCTCACACCGCGTCACTACAGCTATTTGAAGATCAGCGAAGGATGCAATCACCGCTGTTCCTTCTGCATCATTCCCTCAATTCGCGGCGACCTGGTAAGCCGCCGTATCGATGCGGTGCTGCGCGAAGCGGAAAAGCTGGTGGCGGCGGGCACGAAGGAATTGCTGGTCATCAGCCAGGACACATCGGCCTATGGCGTCGATACCCGCCATGATGTGCGGCAATGGAAGGGCCGCGATGTCCGGGCGCACATGACCGACCTTGCTCGAGAACTGGGCCAGTTGCGCACGGCGGAGGGGCGCGCACCATGGGTGCGGCTCCACTATGTCTACCCCTATCCGCATGTCGATCAGGTCATCCCCCTGATGGCGGACGGCCTACTGACGCCCTATCTGGACATCCCCTTCCAGCATGCCGCCCCCAATGTGCTCAAGGCGATGAAGCGGCCGGCCAACGAAGCCAAGGTGCTTGATCGCATCCGCAAGTGGCGCGCCATCTGCCCGGACATCGCGATCCGCTCTTCGTTCGTGGTCGGTTTCCCCGGCGAGACGGAGGCGGATTTCCAATATCTGCTCGACTGGCTGGATGAAGCGCAACTCGACCGTGTCGGCGCGTTCCGGTTCGAACCGGTGGAGGGCGCGGCGGCCAACGCTCTGCCCGATGCCGTGACCGAAGAGGTCAAGGAAGAACGCTACCAGCGGATCATGGAAAGGACAGCGGCCATCAGCGCCGCCAAATTGCAGGCTAAGGTCGGCCGCATTCTGCCCGTCATCATCGATGAAGTCGGCGAACCCGACGAGGATGGCAGCATCGGCGCGACGGCACGCAGCCAGGCGGATGCGCCGGAAATCGACGGTAATGTATTCCTACGCGATGTCGGCGAGGGACATCGCGCCGGGGACATTGTCGATATCGTGGTGGAGGATGCCGACGACCATGATCTCTACGGCGTTCCCGCCTGAAACACAGACGGTTCCGCCGAAGCCTTGGCCCCGATGATCAGGGCGTCAGAAAGGCGTCCTGATACTCGGTCTTGATCGCCTTGCGCATCGCGGCATCCACCGGAATCGTCACTTCATACGTCCCCTCGGCATAAGGACCGGCACTATAGGGACCGATGATCACGGTCATGCTGTCGATCAGCTTACTGTCCTTGGAGGCTGGCACCAGAACCTGATCCAGCGGATCGATGCATTTGGTGAAATCATCGTCGCCAGCAACGACCGGTTCGCCCCGTTTCTCCGCGCGCTGCTTGTCCAGTTCGGCACAAAAGCGATCGCGAATGGCGGCGGCAAAAGCAGTGGGCGACGTCATCAGCGCCTTGACGCTGGTTTCCCGCTGGCGCTCTTTATCCCATAGAACGGTGTCATATCCCGTCATGCCATGGGCGCCACCAGTATAGACATAGGTCTGCGAGCGGAGCGACAGGAATCGCGGCGTATCGCCCGCGACCGTCCATTCTGTTTCAAGACTGTGGGGCCGAAACGGATAACCCGCCTTTTTCGCCGATTCACTATCTTCCCGCGCCATCTTGAGGGCGTCGGCCTTGCCTGCCTCCATCGCTTTGCGAAACTTGTCGACCAGCGCCGGAATCGCCGCTGCCTCAGCGGGATAGGCATAGGCGAATTCCAGAAATTCGGTCTTGTCGCTTTGCGAAAAGGGGGCGGCAGGGGATGAGGGCGGCCGGCTCACACCCGCCATATGATTGGCAAATTGCGTGGCGCCTACGTTTGAAACCGAATTGCCGGCGGTTTCATCTGCTGTTGGCGAGCAAGCTGCCAAGAACACCGCAACCGCCATCACCCCGCCGCCGCGCATCAGTGCGCCTGCGCCTGGGCCGCCCGGCAGCGCTCGCCGACTGCCTGGCGTGCATAGTCGCTTTCCAGCGCGCGACCAGCATTCGACCAGCCTTCGGCGATCAGCGCCTGCTGAACCGCATTGCCATTGTCAAAACGGCCGGTTTCAGCGAGCGCATAGGCCCTGGCGCGCGCCGCCTGCAAACTGCGGTCATCTCCGTGTGTCATTGTCCATCTCCTTGTTTCTTCTTTCATTCCTTCTAGGCCGATTGGCCGAGGGAGGCAAAGACGGAATGGGTCGGCCGTGCCACGCGCGCGATGGGAAATTGCCTCTTCCCCTCCTCCTGAACTTTCCCTTACATCGGCGGCATGATCGACTTTTCCGACCTGCTCAAAACAGACAACCAACAGCCCGCGCACATGATCCAATTGCTGGATCCCGACAGCTACGACGCGTGGAACAGCGGGCAATCCGCCTCGACTCGGCACATGCTCTCAGCGCAAAAGTTTCGCGGCAAGATTGGCGATCATGCGCTGTTGTGGGGCGGGGATCAGCATGACTGGTCGGTCGTCACGGTCGTGCCGGATCGGGGAAAAATGGGCCCCTGGTACCTCGCCAAATTGGCGGAGGCCTTGCCGGAGGGGCAGTATCGGCTCGCCGATGGTCGGGCGGGTGACGCGGCGCTTGGCTGGCTGATGGCGCAATATCGGTTCGACCGCTATCGGCAGGACGACAATTCAACGGGTCCCAAAGTCCTTCTGACCCAGGACGTCGCCCGTATTGAACCGACCCTGCATCTGGCCCGTGCAACCGCGCTGGTGCGGGACATGGTCAATGTTCCGGCTGCCGACATGGGGCCGCCTGATCTGGAGCAGACGGTGGAACGCGTCGCGCAACCATTCGGCGCCCGCGTCACCACCACCCGCGGGGATGCACTGGAGCAGGGCTTTCCCATGATCCATGCCGTGGGCAAGGCCGCCGACCGCAGCTTTGCGCCGCGGTTGATAGAATTGGAATGGGGTGAGCCGTCCGACCCCCGCCTCGCCCTGGTGGGCAAGGGCATCTGTTTCGACAGCGGCGGCCTCGACATCAAGCCATCATCGGGCATGCGCCTGATGAAGAAGGACATGGGCGGGGCGGCCCACGCGCTTGCGCTTGCACAATTGATCATGGCGAACCGTCTGCCGGTCCGGCTGCATCTTCTGATCGCCGCAGCCGAAAACGCCATTGGCGCGAACGCCTTTCGCCCGGGCGACATCCTACGCAGCCGCAAGGGGCTGACCGTCGAAATCGGCAATACCGATGCCGAAGGCCGCCTTGTGCTGGGGGACGCGCTGACTCGCGCCGGCGAAGACAGGCCGGACCTGGTGATCGATTTCGCCACGCTGACGGGCGCTGCGCGTGTCGCGGTCGGCCCCGATCTGCCCGCCTTATTCTGCAACAACGATGATCTTGCGGGGCAAGCAATCGCCCATGGCACCGACGTCGACGACCCGCTGTGGCGGTTGCCGCTGTGGGATCCCTATGCCGATATGCTCAAATCCGACGTGGCCGACATCAACAATGCCGGTGATGGCGGCTTTGCCGGCGCGATCACCGCAGCCTTGTTCCTGAAACGCTTCGTTCCGGACAACACACCCTGGCTCCATCTCGATACATTCGCCTGGCGTCCGTCCGCCAAACCCGGCCGCCCCAAGGGTGGCGAAGCGTTGGGTATGCGCGCCATATTCAGATTGCTTCAGGATCGCTATCGCCCAGAACGATGACGCATTTACAAAGGCCTATCCGTTACGCAACCGGATTGGCCATCGCGCGTTAAGCGGGCATGAACGCCCTTTCAGCCAGTCAGTCCTCCGCCGAGACCAACCGCCCGGGCATCCCGTTGCTGCGTCAGTGGATGTCGACACTGGTCGATTATGTACGCTCGGGCAAACCCGACCTTACCAATCGCCAAATGGCCCTGATGATGACGGTGTATATCAGCTCGGGGCCGCATACCGTCCGGGGCCTTGCCGAAACGCTGCATGTCTCAAAGCCGGTGATCACGCGCGCGCTCAACAAATTATCGGCGCTCGGCTATCTGCGGCGTGAGCGCGATGTTGCAGACCGTCGCAATATTTTCATCACCCGAACGCCCAAAGGCGCGGAATTTCTTGACGCCTTTCACCTTTTCATCGCAGGAACCGCGCGCGATGAACGGATGGACAACCCCGCTGCGGAACGCTCCGCCTGAAAGAACCCGGTTCAAACTGCAAGGCCGTTCGGCCGCGCTGGACCGGCGCGTTCATGCGGCGCGTGGCGACTTGGCCGATCTTTCGCTAGCAGGAACGCTCTTTTCCGCTCACTATGCGCGGGCGGTTGCATTGACATGCGTTGCGCCCGGCACCCCCATATTGGCGGCGGCATCGCCAACGGCCGAAGCGATCAGCGAACTGCTGCGCGGCGAAATCTTCCACGCACTGGACGTAACCACGGACTGGGCTTGGGGTTTTTGCGGGCATGACGGCTATGTCGGCTATATCCGGCGCGACGCGCTGGATGTTGAGGAACAGCCCACCCATCGGGTAACGGCATTGACCGCGCCCCTGTTCAGCGCGCCCGACATCAAGTCGCCGATCGCGGACTATTGGCCGCTTGGGGCCAGGTTTACGGGCGAGCATTGTGGTGACTTCATCGCCTGCGGGGATGGGTTTGTGCATCTGCGCCATGCCGCGCCTTTAACCGAGTCGACCGCCGATTGGGTTTCGTTGGCCGAACGGCACCTGGGCAAGCCCTATGTCTGGGGCGGACGCGGGCATCGCGGCATCGACTGCTCCGGCCTGGTCCAGGTGGCGCTCGGCCGAGCAGGACTCAGCGTGCCGCGCGATACCGACCTGCAAAGCGAAGGGATCGGCACGCCCATCGAAAGCGACGCAGGGCTGAAACGTGGCGACCTCATCTTCTTTCCCGGCCATGTCGGCATCATGACGGACGGCGCCACCCTATTGCATGCGAACGCGCACTGGATGGCCGTGGTGAAGGAACCTTTGGCCGACGTCGTCGCCCGGCTGGCGGAAGACCATCCCAGTCCGATCATCGCGCGGCGCAGGGTAAGCTTATGATCACGAATGTCTTCATCGATGGCGGGCATGGGACGACCGGGATCGAAATCGCCGAAAGGCTCGCGGGCCGGCAGGAACTCTCGCTCATCACGCTCGATCTGGAGGATCGCAGGAATGCGGCCGCCCGGCGCGACGCGCTGAATGCTGCGGACATCGTGATCCTGTGCCTGCCCGACGACGCCGCGCGCGAGGCGGTGGCGCTGATCGACAATGATCATACGCGCGTGATCGACGCATCGACCGCGTATCGCGTGGCCGACGGATGGACCTATGGATTTCCGGAACTGGAGCCGGGACATCGGAACCGCCTGGCCGCAAGCCGCCGCGTCGCCAACCCGGGTTGCTGGCCCACGGGTTTCCTTGCGCTGGTGCGCCCGCTGGTGCTCGCCGGGCTCATTCCAGCTGACTGGCCGGTCACAGTGTCCGGCGCATCGGGCTATTCGGGCGGCGGCAAGGCGATGATTGCGGACTATGAGGGCGCCGCCGCGCAGCCCAGCGCCTTCCGCCCCTATGGCCTCAGCCTCGGGCACAAGCATGTGCCGGAAATGACCCGCTATTCCGGATTGACGCACCCGCCGCTCTTCGCGCCTGCGGTGGCCAATGCCTATCGCGGCATGATCGTGGAAGTGCCATTGCAACTGCGCGCCATGCCGGGCACGCCATCGCTGGCCGACATTCACGACGCGCTGGCGTCAGCCTATGCGCAGTCGTCGATCGTCACCGTCGCCGCGCTGGAGGACAGCGCGGCCATGTCCGGCGTGCCGCTGGAATATGTGGGCGCGACCGATCGACTGGCATTGTTCCTGTTCGGCAACCCGGACACCGGCCAGGCCCGGCTGGTGGCCGCGCTTGACAATCTGGGCAAAGGCGCGGCCGGCGCGGCCGTGCAGAATCTCAATATCCTTGCCGGATTGCCCGAGACCGCTGGGCTGCGCCTTTAAGCCATCGTCAGTGGACGGTACCGGCCGGCTGATCAATTGCCAGCAACAGGATGAGCCGTTCTATCTGCCGCCAGTGACAGAAATGGATATGGTTGCCCTGGTCCAGGCTTCGACCGGCACGGGCGGCCGCTTCATAGCCGGCATTGGTGCCAAATCGGCTGATCAGATCGGCCGCGTCGTCAACGCTTTTGCGGCCGGACAGATATGGCAATTGCATGGTGCGCCCCCGCTCCCCCTTTTGATATCCATCGGCCGACCCAAGAAACATGCCATCCAGGCGGATCAACGAAAACGCTGGGAGACTATGATGAAGACGCGTTTAGGCATATCCCGTTTCGGGACGAATATCCCGCTTCGGGATCGTTCGACCCATTTTGGACAGGGTCGCAAAGGCGCTGGCTTCAATCAGATTAGCATGGCAAGGACAGCGCCATGAAGGATCGTCGTTCCAATCCGACCGGTTCCGGCGCGATCATCGCGCTGCTGATTCTCGCCGGCACGATCGGCGGCGGCCTGTTGGGTCAGCCGACGATCGGGTTGTTAAGCGGTTTGGCGCTGGGTATCATTATCGCCTTGCTGATCTATCTGGGCGAACGCGGCAAATAAGCGCCGTTGCAACGGGGCAATAACCTTGCCCGACACCCGATCGGCGCATAGATGTGGCGCATGAACAAGCATCTCATTGCCCTCCCCCTCGTCGCCCTCGCGCTCGTTGGCGGTGGATTTCTCTATCTGGCCCAGGGCGACACAGCACGATTGCCGGCAGGCGCCGATACGGGCCGGGAACCGGTTTTCACCAGCCCTCGCAGCGAGATGATCCCGACGGTGAATATTGCCGAGGTCAAGCCGTGGAAGGCCGGCGAGAAACCCGTTGCCGCCAAGGGATTGGCGGTCGACCGGTTTGCCGAGGGCCTGGCGCATCCGCGATCCCTGCTGCGGCTGCCCAATGGCGACATCTTGGTCGCCGAAACCAACAGCCCGCCGCGCCCCAAGGACGGCATCGTCCAGCGGGTCATGAACTACCTGATGGACAAGGCGGGTGCTGGCGTTCCTTCGGCCAACCGTATTACCCTGCTGCGCGACACCGACAATGACGGCAGGGCCGATACCAAGACGGCATTTCTGACGGGCCTGAACTCGCCCTACGGAATGGCCTTGATCGGCGACACGCTTTACGTTGCCAATACTGATGCGCTGATGGCCTTCCCGTACAAGGAAGGCGACACGAAGATCAGCGCCGCCGGGCGCAAGATCATCGACCTGCCCGCCCAATCGCCCAACCAGCATTGGACCAAGAGCATGGTCGCATCGCCAGAGGGCCTACTGTACATCGGCGTTGGGTCGAACAGCAATATCGGCGAAAATGGGCTGGAGCGCGAGCGCAACCGCGCGGTGGTGTTCGAAGTGAACCCCAGGAACGGGTATAAGCGCGTCTTTGCGTCCGGTCTGCGCAACCCTGTCGGCCTTGCCTTCGAACCCAAGAGCGGGGCGCTATGGGGCGTTGTCAATGAGCGCGACATGCTGGGCGCGGACCTTGTCCCCGATTATCTGACGCGGATCGAATTTGGCGCCTTCTACGGCTGGCCCTGGAATTATTGGGGCGGGTATGAGGATCGCCGTGTCCAGCCGCAGCGCCCGGAAATTCGCGAATATACCAAGCGCCCCGATTATGCGCTGGGCAACCATGTCGCGCCGCTCGGTCTGGCTTTTGCCGACAAGGTGCAACTGGGCGCGCCCTTTACCGACGGCGCGTTCGTCGGCCTGCATGGCAGCTGGAACCGCAAGCCGGCCGCTGGCTACAAGGTGGTGTTCGTCGGCTTCAATGACGGAGAGGCCGGCAGGACGAAGCCGGTCGATGTGCTGACCGGGTTCCTGGACGAGGATGGCGACGCCCATGGCCGCCCTGTCGATGTGGCGGCGGATGCGCAGGGCGCCCTATTGGTCAGCGATGATGTCGGCGGGATCGTCTGGCGCGTTGCGAAGGCCATGTGAGTGATAGGGCTGGCGATCAGATCGTCAGTCCGTTCCGCCCGGCCAGTTCCACCACATATTGCCAGGCGACGCGGCCCGACCGACTGCCGCGCTGGGTCGCCCATTGAATGGCCTCCAGCCGGTCGACGGTCAGCCCCAGCGTTTGCGCATAGCCGTTGACGATCGCGACATAAGCGTCCTGATCGATTGCGTGAAAGCCGAGACTGAGGCCGAAGCGATCCGACAGCGCCATCTTGTCATCGATCACATCGCGCGGATTGATCGGATCATCCTGCTCGGTCAGGTGGCGCGGCACGATGTGACGGCGATTAGACGTAACGTAAAGTCGCACATTGGCCGGACGCGCCGCTGTGCCGCCCTGCAACAGCGACCGCAGGGCGCGGGCGTCGCCAGCGCCCTGCTCGTCAAAACCCAGGTCATCAAGGAACAGCACGAAGGGACGGTCGCTGCCCCGCAGCAGTGCGAACAGCGACGGCAGGCTGGCCAGCTGGTCAATGGCGCATTGTATCAGCGCGATATCGCGACCGCCCTGCTGCAACTTCCCGACGACAGCGGCCACCGCCGCAGACTTGCCCGTGCCGCGCGCGCCCCACAGCAGCACGTCATGCGCGGCATAGCCGTCCGCCAGGCGAGCGCTGTTGGCCAGGAGCGCTTCCTTCTGCGCATCGATCCCTGTCAGCAGATCATAATCGACAGGTGCGAAATCCTGAACCGGATCGACGGCATGCCCATCCCAGATATAGGCCGGCGCGGCGGCCAGATCGGCGCAAGAGGCCGTCGGCGGCGCCAGTCGCTCCAGTGCTTCAGCAATGCGGGTTAAAAGAGCGTCGTTCATCGGGCGGCCTTAGATCATTTCCATAGTGAAGGGAAAGCGATGTGGTGCCCCATGTCATTGTGCTGACGCAATGGCCTTTTACTCGGTCATTCAGGGGTCTATAGCGTGGGGGCCGTGACCATCGCAAATCCAGTCTATTCCACACGATCCTGCCGCTATGGCGCTGAATCGCTCAGGGAAGCGGCGCTGTTGATCCGCGCGGGCGAGCCGGTCGCGGTGCCGACCGAGACAGTATATGGCTTGGCGGCTGACGCGACCGACAATAACGCCGTGGCCGCAATCTACAGCGCCAAAGGCCGGCCGAGTTTCAATCCGCTGATCGTGCATGTCGCGCATATGGACATGGCGCGCTCACTGGCTCACTTGTCGACCACGGCGGAAACGCTGGCCGCGCAATTCTGGCCTGGGCCGCTGACCATGGTGCTGCCGGTACGGGCAGATAGCGGGCTGTCGCATTTGGTGACGGCCGGATTGCCGACCGTCGCGTTGCGCCTGCCGGCCCATCCCGCGATGCGTGCGCTGATCCGCGAAAGCGGCCGCCCCCTGGCCGCACCTTCGGCCAATCGCAGCGGATCGATCAGCCCGACGCGCGCCGAGCATGTGCTGGCCAGCCTGAATGGCAAGGTGCGCATGGTGCTGGACGAAGGGCCGACCAGCGAGGGGCTGGAATCGACCATCGCCGCCCCGGAAGCGGACCGGATACGATTATTGCGACCCGGCCCCGTCACGGCCGCGATGCTGGGCAAGGCCACCGGACTTCCCGTCGTCGTCGGACTGGCGGATGCTGCGATCGAAGCGCCTGGCCAGTTGGAAAGCCATTATGCGCCCGCCAAGGCCGTCCGCCTGGAAGCCCTTCGGGCGGAGGCGGACGAATATCTGATCGGATTTGGCCTGATGCCGTGCCACATCAACCTCAGCCCCGAAGCCAATCTGCGCGAAGCGGGCGCGAACTTGTTTGCGGCATTACATATCGCCGACGCGAGCACCGCTGCACGGATCGCCGTGGCACCGATCCCCCCGGAAGGCATTGGCGTGGCGATCAATGATCGGCTGAAACGCGCGGCGGCATAATCGACCTGCGATCAGCGCGCCGCGTCAGTCGCAGCGTTCATAGCCCGCCTTGCGACATTGTTTGCGACGCGCCTTTTCGGCCTTTTTCGCCTCCCGGCCTTCGCGCGCTTCCTTCTCGCGCATCTTGCGGCCATAATTGCGGTCCGCCTCATCCTGGCTAGTGGTTGCCCAGTCGGCAACCTGCGAGCCCGCCCTGACTGGCGCGGTAACGACGCTGGCCACCGTGCGGACGCATCCGGTCAGTCCCAGTAGCAGCAATGGCCCCGCCAATATCATTGCCTTGTTCATCGTTCCGTCCCCGCCAGTTGCTGATGCGCGCCTGTCGTCCATAGAGGATATGCCCGACAGACGCCACCGGAAGGGCGGCGCCGTCGTCACGACCGCATATACACACAGCAAATAAGCGAACGATCAGCCGTCCAGACGCTCCCCAAATCCTTTGCGCAACTTGGCCAGCTTGGGCGGGATGACCGCCATGCAATAGGGATTCTGGTCCCCGACCCTATCCCAATAGTTCTGATGATAGTCCTCGGCTGGATACCAAGGCGCCTGCGGCTCTATGGCCGTCACGACCGGTGCGGACTGATCGGCCTGCGCCCGCTCGATACCGGCGCGTGCTTCCTGCTCCTGTTCGGCGGAATGCGGAAAGATCGCCGACCGATATTGCGTGCCGATGTCATTACCCTGACGGTTGAGCGTCGTGGGATCATGGGTGGCGAAAAAGATGTCGAGCAAATCGCCATAGGAAATGACGTCGGGATCGAAGGTGATGCGGATCGCTTCGGCATGGCCCGTATTGCCCGAACAGACCTGTTCATAGGTCGGATCGGGCACCGTGCCGCCGATATAGCCGCTTTCGACCGTCTTCACGCCTTTCAAATTCTGGTACACGGCTTCGGTGCACCAAAAGCATCCGCCGGCCAGCGTTGCGACTTCTTCCGCCATTTCGTCATTCCTCACATCTCTATGAGGCAATCAGATAGGAAGGATCAGGCCGTGGTTCCAGCCTCCAGCGCGGCGGCCTGCGCCTTTGCCCGCTCCTCGGCCACCAGTTCCTTGCGCGACAGCTTGCCGACCAGGGTCTTGGGAAGGTTCAAGCGGACTTCAACATCGCAGACACGCTCATGCTTGCCCAGTTGTGGGTTCACCCAATCCTTGAGCGCAGGGCCGTCAATCTCATGCCCATCGTTCAGGGTCACGAACGCCTTGGGCTGCTCGCCGCGATAATGGTCAGGAACGCCGATCACCAGCGCCTCCTTCACCGCAGGATGATGGTAGAGCACGGATTCGACCTGGCTGGGGAACACCTTGAACCCGCCGACAGCGATCATGTCCTTCAACCGGTCGACGATCTTCACATAGCCATCTTCGTCAATGATGCCGACATCGCCCGTGCGGATATATTCCCCGACAAAGACCTTCGCGTCAGCGTCCGGCCGATTCCAATAGCCCTTCATGATCTGCGGCCCCGCGAACAGAAGTTCGCCCGGCTCGCCTTCGGGCGGCGGCCGCGTGGGATCTTCGCGATCCACCAGCTTCACGCGGGTTGCGGGAACAGGCTGCCCCACCGTGCCGCTCTTGTTGAGCCCCTCATAAGGGTTGGTGCAGACGATCGGGCTAGTTTCGGTCAGCCCATAGCCTTCGATCAGATGCGCGCCAGTCGCCGCCTCGAATTTCTGCTTGAGCTCCAGGGGCAGCGGCGCACCGCCCGAAATACAGGCGCGCAGTGACGAGAAATCGATATTGCGGATCGCGGGATGATCCAGCAGCGCCTGAAACATCGTCGGCACGCCCGGCAGGGACGTTGCCTTAACGCGCTGAACGGCGGCCAGCACCTGCGCCGCGTCGAAGCGGGGCAACATCACCATTTCGCCGCCATTCACCACCGTGCGGTTGAGCGTACAGGTGTTAGCAAACACATGGAAAAACGGCAGGACCGCGATGATGCGATCGGGTTCATGCTGGTGCGGGTCGATCGCCTGTGCCTGACGCGCATTGGCTGTCAGATTCTGGTGCGTCAGCATCGCGCCCTTGGGCGTGCCGGTCGTACCGCCGGTATATTGCAGCAGGGCGACGTCGTTGACGGGATCGATCTGGGCGACCGCGCAATCGCCCTTGTTGGTCATGAACCGGTCATAGCGGATGATCCGCGGATCATCGGGGATCGCCACGCTTTCGCTGGCCTTGAACCAGCGAAACAGCAAGGATTTGACCGGCGGCAGCATCTCGGCGACCGATCCCACGATCAGCGTTTCGAGTGTGCTATGTTCCAGCACCTCCATTGCGGTTGGCAGCAACGCCTTGGCAGACAGGGTAAAGAGGATTTTCGTGCCGCTGTCTTCGACCTGATGCTCCAGTTCGGCGGCGGTATAGAGGGGGGAGAAATTGACGACGATGGCGCCCGCCATCAGCGCGCCATAATAGGCCGCGACATAATGGGGGGTGTTGGGCAGATAAAGGCCGACCCGATCGCCCTTCTGCACGCCCATGGCCTGTAGCCCACAGGCCATGCGGCGAATCTGGTCGTACATTTCGCCATAGCTGAATTTGCGCCCCATGAAATCGACCATATGGGCGGTTGGATGCGCCAGCGCGCTGTCCGTCACCATCTGCCCCATCGACATCGGCGGAAAGGTCTGATCCCACTGCGCGGGATGGCGATACTTGTCCTTCAGGATCTTTTCGATGCTCTCCATGCCCTGGAGTGTATGGCGCGCCCGCGCTTTACGCAAGCGTCAACCAAGGAAAAAGGGCTGCGTCCCGTGCGGACACAGCCCTTGAGAAACGTCTGATTTCCAGCGCCGGCCTCATAAGAGCCGCTGACGCTACGGCATCAGACCTCGCCCTTGTTGCTGCTGAAAGGATCGATGATCGTCGCGGCGCCGGAAATGAAGCCGGACTCGCTCTTGAGGGCATCTTCGGCACGACGCACGGCATCTTCTCGCTCGCGCCGCAGTTCCTCGATCAGCGCCTCGCGGTCGCCGTCCAGGCGCGAATCGGTCGGCGCCTCGATACCAGCCTTCTTCGCCGCCCGCACCACCAGCGCATCCAGTTCGCGCTGCGAACACAGACCCAGCGTCACTGGATCCTTCGGTGTGATGTTGCTGATGTTCCAATGGGTCCGGTCGCGGATGGCGGCAATGGTGGTGCGGGTCGTGCCGATCAGCTTGCCGATCGCGCCGTCCGAGATTTCAGGATGGTTGCGCAAAATCCATGCGATGCCGTCGGGCTTGTCCTGCCGCTTGCTGACCGGCGTATAGCGCGGCCCCTTGGTCCGGCGCACGGGTTCGGGCCCTTTCAGCATCTTGAGCTTATAGTCCGGGTTCGCTTCACCCTTATGGATTTCGTCCATGGTGATTTCGTGCGCGCGGACGGGATCGCGCCCGGTATATTTGATGCTGGCGGTGTCATCGGCGATCGCCTGCACTTCAAGGATATGCAGCCCGCAAAATTCCGCGATCTGGTCAAAGCTCAGCGCGGTATTGTCGACCAGCCAGCTGGCGGTCGCATGGGGCATGAGAGGCTGGGACACGGGACTTCTCCGGCACGTAAAAACGATAAGGGCCGCCCAAGCAGGGCGGCCACGACAGAGCAGGGATAGTCCATCCCGCCGGTTCCGGCAAGATAATCCGGCATGCGATGCGTCAGGCGGCGCTTTCGATGACGTCCGGGTCGATCGCGTGGAGCCCTGAGAGAAACTCGCGGGCACTGCGATCCCAGCTGAAACTGCGCCCATAGGCCGCACACGCCGCCCGATCCCGCTGCAAGGCACCAGCGATGGCCTCGCTCAGATCGTCTGACAGGGCGCCGGTTTCCGGCGTTACGATGTCGACAGGCCCTGTCACGGGAAAAGCCGCCACGGGCGTTCCGCAAGCCAGCGCTTCTATCATTACCAGGCCGAATGTGTCGGTACGGCTGGGGAAGACGAACACGTCCGCGCCGCCATAAGCACTCGCCAGATCCGCGCCGAACAGGGACCCCAGAAAGCGCGCTTGAGGCCAGGCTCGTTCCAAGGCGGCGCGCGCGGGACCGTCGCCGACCACGACCTTGGTGCCCGGATGGTCGGCGGCGAGGAAAGCCTCGAGATTCTTTTCCACCGCGACCCGACCGACATAGAGCATGATCGGCCGTGGCAAATCAGCGAATTGCGCCAGTGGCGCAGCGTCCGGCGTGAAGGCGGTCAGGTCGACGCCCCTGCCCCATGGCCGCACATTGGCGATGCCATGAGCACGCAATTGCTCGCGGACCGATCGCGTCGATACCAGGACCGCCTGCGCGGGGCCGTGAAACCAGCGAATGTAACGCCAGAACCAGGCTGCCGGCAGCCCCGTGCGCTGCGACACATAATCGGGAAAATGCGTATGATAGGCGGTCGTGAAGGGCACGCCGCTGCGCAGGCACCAACGGCGCGCAGCCACGCACAACGGGCCTTCGGTCGCCAGATGTACCGCATCGGGGCGGAACGCAGCGATATCCTGGCCGACGACGCCCGAGCGCACCAGAGCCAGACGAATCTCCGGATAGGTCGGGCACGGGATCGAGCCGTAGAGGTCAGGCGAGATCACCTTGACCGGATGCCCCATCCGCGTCAGTTCGCCCTCAATCGTCTGAAGCGTCCGCACGACGCCGTTGACTTGCGGTGACCAGGCATCCGTGACGATCGCGATCCGCACCGGCTCCTCCGTCAAGCGGCAAGCCGGGAGGAATGGCGCCCCACCTCCTTGGCGGTTCGGGCGGCAATCTCGTCCGCCCAGTGCAACACTTCCATTCGACCGTCAAAATGCTCGACCAGCGCGGTGCAGCCTTCGACCCAATCGCCGTCGTTATAATATTCCACGCCAGCAATCTCGCGCATTTCGGCGTTGTGGATATGTCCGCACACCACACCATCCACCCCGCGGGTCGCTGCTTCGTGCGCGACGACGTCCTCGAACTTGGAAATGAATTCGACGGCATTCTTGACCTTGTGCTTGGCCATCTTGCTGAGCGACCAGTAGGGAAGCCCCATGCGCTGCCGCACTGCGTTCACCACGACATTCAGCCGCATCATCAAGGTGTAGGCCGCGTCCCCGACGAAGGCGAGCCAGCGATGCGCCAGCATGATCGTGTCGAATTCATCGCCGTGCAGCACCAGCAGCTTGCGGCCATCAGCGGTGACGTGGATCGCCTTGCGCCGGATTTCCACGCCGCCGAAATTCATCCCCGTAAACTGACGGAACATTTCATCGTGATTGCCGGGAATATAGACGACGCGCGTACCGCGCTTGGCGCGCTTCATAATGCGCCAGACCACGTCATTATGCGCCTGCGGCCAATAAAAGCGCTTCTTGAGGCGCCAGCCGTCGATGATATCGCCGACCAGGTAGATGGTTTCGCTGTCGACGCTGTCGAGGAAGTCGATCAGCATCGTCGCATTACAGCCTCGCGTGCCCAAGTGGATATCGGAAATCCAGATGGTGCGATAGCGGCGGCGTTCCCCTTCCCGTTCAGGGATGTGGAATGGATCGTCGGCCCCCTGTTCCAGATCGCCAAGGAAGGGCAAGCGCGTGATGGCGTTCATGATACGGTCCCCGGAAACTCTGTCCTTGGGAGCGAATCCATAGCGCCATATTATTACAAGTCCGCACCGAATATGACGGAAATACTACTGTTCGGCCGGCTTTACGCAACGATCAATGGTCAAACCCGATTGAAAGGAATTCGGGAACCGGGCCGTTCCAACCCTCGTCCGGGCCATCTTCGGGCATCTTGGACTGGCGCGGGCCGCTCGCGGGCGCTTTGCGCTCTTCGCGTCGTTGATCCTTCCGCTGTTCGTCCAGACGTTCGGCCCGACGCGTCCTGGTTGGGGCCGGCTTGCCCTCAGCCTTGGGTTCCGCGTCCGTCGTCTCGCCGGCAAAATCGGCATAGTCGATCTTCGTGCCGATCAGCTTTTGGATATTGTCGATCGCTTCGGCGTCGTCCTTGGTGACGAAAGTATAGGCAACCCCCTTGGCGCCCGCGCGGCCGGTGCGACCGATGCGGTGGACATAATCGTCCGGATGCCAGGGCGCATCGAAATTGAACACATGGCTGACGCCCTTGATGTCAAGGCCCCGTGCTGCGACGTCCGATGCGACCAGAATATTGACGGTGCCATCGCGGAACCGCTCCAACTCGGCGATACGCGACGCCTGATCGATGTCGCCATGGATTTCGCCAGACTTGTATCCGTCGCGTTGCAGGCTCTTGTTGAGTTCGCGCACGGTCGTCTTGCGGTTGCAGAAGATGACGGCGCTCTGCACCTGCTGTCCGTCCAGCAACGCCCGCAGCGCTTCGCGCTTCTTGCGCGCATCCACCTTGACCAAATGCTGCGCGATATTGGTCGACGCGGTCGCCGGGCGGGCGACCTCGATCGACTTGGGATTGCTGAGGAAGCGGTCGGCCAGTTTCTTGATCACCGGCGGCATGGTCGCGGAGAAGAGCAGCGTTTGCCGCTGTGCCGGCAATTTGGTGCAGATATGCTCGATGTCGGGAATGAACCCCATGTCGAGCATCCGGTCCGCTTCGTCGATCACCAGCATGTTGCAGCCGTTGAGCAGGATCTTACCCCGCTCGAACAAATCCATCAGCCGGCCCGGTGTGGCGATCAGCACGTCGACGCCCTTTTCCAGCGCCTTGACCTGATCGCCCATCTGCACGCCGCCGATCAGCAACGCCATCGAAAGCTTGTGATATTTTCCGTATTTCTCGAAATTCTCGGCCACCTGCGCGGCAAGCTCGCGCGTCGGCTCCAATATCAGGCTGCGCGGCATTAGTGCGCGGGCGCGGCCATGCGCCAAGATGTCGATCATCGGCAGCACGAAACTGGCGGTCTTGCCCGTACCAGTCTGAGCGATGCCGATAATGTCCTTCATCATCAACACTGACGGAATCGCCTGCGCCTGAATGGGTGTAGGCGTGTCGTAACCGGATTCGGTAACGGCCCTCAATAATTCATCGGAAAGGCCGAGATCGGCAAAAGTCATTCAAAGGTCCGGGACAGGAGGAAAATGCGCGCTACGCGTCCGCAGCACGGAAATCGGCCGCGCATTGCGGAAATATCGCGCCCATGTCAAGAAATACAGAGAGATTGAGGCCAGATGATGCGTTAATCGTCACCGTCAGCGGGTACCAGCCGTCGAAAATTATCTATCTGGCAGGTCATGCCGTTACGCGCCTGCAATTCATCCCGCCCTGAACAGATGGACCCGTCGTCATGCGGCTCGACGTAAAAACCAGAATAAAAGCCCGCCGAATCGCATCCTCGCTCCAAACGAGCGCGGTAACGATGCTGATCCGCCAGCAGCAGGTCCACGCCCTCACGCACGATGATGCTTGCGCTGCGGATGGAACGAAGGGCGATGCAGCGCGGACCCTTTTTTTCGTCCCAATCGTCACGCGCGTGCGGATCGGCACGGGGCGGCGCCTTGCCTTTGCGCGCCATCGGCACCCGGATAATGACGCGGCGCTCGATTGTCATCTGCGCCCATTGCACGGGCTCTGCGGCGGGCGCAGCGAGTAGCAGCAGCACGGAATGAAGCAAGTCGGACCCCTTTATGGGATGGGGACGCTAACGCACGATGGTTGAACAGTCGATGAATTCCGGGGCATAGCCTATCCCATGATTGGACAAGACATCATAGATCGCTTCACCGCGCTGCTCGGCCCCAAGGGCGTCACGACCAATATGGACGACATCGCGCCGTGGGTCAGCGACTGGCGCGGCCGGTATCATGGCGCCGCCTCCGCGATCCTTTCCCCCGATTCCACGCACCTTGTCGCTGAGACAGTGAAGCTGGCGGCCGAACTGGGCGTGCCGCTGGTGCCACAAGGGGGCAACACATCGATGGTGGGCGGCGCAACCCCACCGGCCGACGGCTCCGCCCTCATCCTGTCCCTCCGGCGGATGAACCGCATCCGCAGCCTGTCCGCGCAGGACAATGTCGCGGTCTGCGAAGCCGGGGTGATATTGAGTGTCCTGCATGATGCGGCACGGGCGGAAGGACGACGTTTTCCCTTAAGCCTGGGCGCAAAAGGCTCCGCAACGATCGGGGGGCTTGTGTCCACCAATGCTGGCGGGACGCAGGTGCTGCGTCATGGCACGATGCGCGCGCTGGTCGATGGGCTGGAGGCGGTGCTGCCCGACGGCAGTATCTTCGATGGGCTGGACGCGCTCAAGAAGGACAATCGCGGCTATGACATCAAGCAATTGCTGATCGGTGCGGAGGGGACCCTTGGCATCGTCACCGCCGCGTCGCTGCGCCTCGTGCCCGCCATCGCCACGCGCGCGGTGGGCTGGGCGGGCGTCGACAGCCCCGAACAGGCGCTGCGCTTGCTTCGCCTGGCCGAAGCGACACTGGGCGACAGCATCGAAGGGTTCGAGGTCATTGCCGACGACAGCCTGGGATTTGTGTTGGGGCATATCCCCGGTACCCGATCGCCGATCGAGACACGCACGCCCTGGCACGTTCTGATCGAAATCGATCATGCCGATCTTTCCGATCCGGGCCCTGGCGAAAGGCTGGAAGGCGCCTTGGCGCAGGCCATGGAGCAGGGAATCGTCATCGATGCAGCCATCGCCACCAACGAAACCCAGGCCGAAGCCTTCTGGCGGATCCGCGAATCGCTTTCGGAATCCGAGCGCGCGCAGGGGCCGGCGCTGCAATATGACATCAGCGTGCCCGTTGCGAAGATGCCGGCCTTCATGATTGAAGCGGCCGCGGCGGCCGAGGCCGCCTTCCCCGGCACCACAGCCTCTTCCTTCGGGCATCTGGGCGATGGCAATGTGCATTTCCACGTGCGCGCGCCAAAGGGGACCAGCGATGGTCCGGCCTGGATCGCGGCGCAGGGTCAGGCGATCAACGCCTTCGTTCATGACGCGGTCGTGGCTGCGGGCGGCTCCATCTCGGCCGAACATGGCATCGGCCAGATGAAGCGCGCAGAACTGGCTCGGCTTTCCAGCCCGGCGCGGATTGCCGCCCTACGCGCGATCAAGACCGCCTTCGACCCCCAGGGGCTGTTCAATCCCGGCAAGCTTATTCCCCTGCCGGAAGAAGATGACCACGCGACCGGCCCGGCTTAGCGCCGACAAAGCGATTGCACCGGGGCGGCAAGCCCATTATCGCCCTGCCCCAATATTTCCGACCGCGGCGCCGAACGCCGCAATTTGAGAGAATGGACCTGATCATGGCCACAGCGCCCGCGAACAACCTGCCGATCTTCTACAACGACCTGCTGCCGCTCAGCACGATGGACCATGCCGATTACAAGAGCCGCAGCGTCGATTCCGCGCCGTTCCTGACCAGCCAGCACGCGGTGCCGCTGACGATCGACGAATTCGTGACGGCACAGCGTTTTGCCCCCATCATCTTTTCGGCCGGAGCGGATTCCGTTCCGTTGCTGCTGATGGGCCTGAACGAAGGCGTCAACATCTTCCTGGATGACGAAGGCAAGTTGCGCGGCCCCGCCTATGTCCCAGCCTATGTTCGCCGTTACCCCTGGATGCTGGCCAAGCTGCGCCCGGACAGCGAGGAACTGTCGCTTTGTTTCGACCCCACCAGTCCCGCGCTGGGCGCGTTCGATGAAGGCACGCCGCTGTTCGAGGATGGCAAGCCCAGCGAACTGACGCAAGGCGTGCTGAAATTCTGCGAGGATTTCGAGCAGGCTGCGGCTCGTACCGGGCAGTTCGTCAAGGAATTGCAGGATATGGACCTGCTGATGGACGGCGAAGTGTCGATCCAGACCCCGATCGCCGACCAGCCCTTCGTCTATCGCGGTTTCCGCATGGTGAATGAGGAAAAGCTGCGCGACCTGCGCGGTGATCAGCTGCGCAAGATCAATCAGAGCGGCATGCTGCCGCTGATCTACGCGCATCTCTTTTCGCTCCAGCTGATGCGCGAAATCTTCGAAGCGCAGATCAATCTGGGCAAGGGCCCGATCAACGCGCCCGTCGCGCCGGTGTCCGCCGAGAGCTGAGAACCGGACGGAAATCACCGGGGCATACGACTTTGGTAGGTGGGACGGCGCTTCCCTCTTGAAAGGCGACCGTCACTATCCTATCTCTCAAACATGCGGCGCACCTGCCCCCCTTTCGGGTGTGCCGTATGGGCGCCTCCCCCTTTGGAGGCGTCTCCTCCCTGAACCTAGGCCACCCCATGCTTGCATGGGGTGGTTTTTTATCGACCGCTGATCGCCGCGACACGGCTTTCGCTTGACGCATCGCCCAGGACTGGTAAAGCGCTCCCCCTGCCGGCCGCCCAAGCGGCCCCAAGGCCCCTTCGTCTAGCGGTTAGGACGCGGCCCTCTCACGGCTGAAACACGGGTTCGATTCCCGTAGGGGTCACCAGATCTCAAGGATTTACCCCTTGAGGCTGAGATCAACTCTCGGGCTTTTCCACTTTATACTCTTTGACGGTTTGGATCGGTTTCACGATGGGTGGAATCATGAGGAATTCCGTTTTCCGCTGGTCATGTGATCCATAGGTGAGCCATCACGCCGCAGGCGGCGAGAAGTTGGCGACCAAGGCAGGTTACTCAATGGATTTGCGCGATCGGGTGTTGGCGGTGGCGGACGGCGGGCTGCCAGTCCGCACTTATGCCGCGCGCTGCCCTAGAACCAGAACCGCAGCCCCATGACCAGACTTGTCGCCGCCGGATCGTCCCCCACCCGCTGAGCGTAGCGGGCCGTGTCCCCCAGCTTGCGCTCCCAGTTCACGCCGACATAGGGGGCGAATTCGCGCGCGAATTCATAGCGCAACCGCAGGCCCAGTTCGATGTCGGAAAGCCCCGACCCGATGCCCAGCTCGGGAACGTCCTGCGCCGCGACATTCACTTCCATTGCCGGTTGCAGGATCAGCCGCTGGGTGATCCGCTGGTCATAGCTTGCCTCCAGCCGGGCATGGGCGTCACCCCTGGTCGACACGAACAATTGCCCCTCCACCTCGAACCAATATGGGGCCAGCCCCTCGATCCCGATGGTCGCGTAAGTCCGCTCGGGCCGGGGGCGAAAATCCTGGCGCATGCCACCAACGATGTTCCACCACGGGTCGATCGCGCGGCTGTAGAGGAGCTGCAATTCGGCGCTTTCCAGCCGACCGCCGGTCTCCCCCTCGCCCTCCGACTTGATCGCCATGCGGTTGACGTCGCCCCCGATCCAGCCTTCGCCCTCCCAATGATAGCCGTCGCCGCCGCTCAGCGCGCGATACTCCAGCCGGTCGATCATCAACTGGGAATAGGTCATGCCGCCATTTTCCCGAATCATCTCAGCGCGGATACGGGCCATGACCACAGGATCGTAGACCGCGTCGGCGGCGTGATCCGTTGGCGCCGGCGGGGCCACGCTATCCATCGCCGGGGCGGTCGCGGCGTCCTTCGCGGGCATGGAATGCGCTCCATGGTCCATCATTTGCGCCTGCGCAGGCAGCGCCAGCGCCGCGCCGATCAGCGCCCATACAGGCATCCGGATCATGCCGCACCGCCATCGTGACGGACGGTCACGACCCGCATCATGCCTGCGTGCATGTGCATCAGCATATGGCAATGGAACGCCCAGTCGCCGATCGCGTCGGCGGTGAGGTCGAAGCTCACCTTGCCTCCCGGCAGGACGTTGACGGTGTGCTTGCGCGGATTGGCTGCCGCATCCTCCCCCGTCACGAGCTGGAAGAAATGGCCGTGGATGTGAATGGGGTGCGGCATCATCGTATCGTTGATGAGCGTCACGCGCACCCGCTCCATATGGCGAAAGGCGATCGGTTCCGCCCCGTCGGACAGCTTCACCCCGTCGAACGACCACATATAGCGTTCCATGTTGGCGGTAAGGTGGATGTCCAGCGATCGGGTCGGCGCGCGCGTGTCGCCGTTTGGCTTCAGCGCTTTCAGATCGGCATAGGTGAGGACGCGGTGATCGACATCCTCCAGGCCCGTGGGGCGGTCGGCGGTCCGGTCGGCAGGCATGGGCGACAGGGTAGCCACGCCCGGTCCCATCGGAACTTGGGGCGCAACCGATGGATCGAGCATCTTCATCGAATGGCCCGCCATGCTGTCATTGGCGGGTTGACTGAGGTCGATCACGCCATTGTGCCCCATATCCATGCCGCTCATGTCCATGCCCATGTCCTTCATGGTCAGCAACGGCCGCTGGCGCAGGGGCGGGACCGGCGCGATCATCCCGACCCGCGGCGCCAGCGTCGCGCGGACCAGCCCGGACCGGTCGATCGCCTCGGCGATCAGGCCATAGGGCTTCGCCTCGGCTGGCTCGACGATCACGTCATATGTCTCGGCGATCGCAATCTGGAACTCGTCGGTCTCGACCGGCTGGACATGCTGGCCGTCGCACTGGACCACTGTCATGGCGAGGCCGGGCAGCCGCAGGTTGAAATTGGTCATGGCCGATGCGTTGACGATGCGCAGCCGCACCCGCTCGCCGGGAGCGAACAAGCCGGTCCAGTTTTCCGCTGTGCCATGGCCGTTCACCAGATAGCTGTAGGTCGATCCGGTGACGTCCGAAATGTCGGTGGGGTCCATCCGCATCCTGCCCCAGTCCATCCGGTCCTTGAGGCTCTGGTCCCGGCCCTTTAGCAGCCCGGCCAGCGTCTGCTTCTGCATATTATAATAGCCGCCCATCTGCTTAAGCCGCTGCATCAGCTTGTGCGGGTGAACCGGGGACCAGTCGGACAGGACGATCACATGCTCGCGATCCGCCCGCACCGGGTCCGCGCCGGCCGGGTCGATCACGATCGGGCCATAATGGCCCATCGCCTCCTGCATCCCCGAATGGCTGTGATACCAGTAGGTGCCGGACTGGCGGATCGGAAATTCATAAGTGAACGTCTCGCCGGGGCGGATGCCGGGAAAGCTGATGCCCGGCACGCCGTCCATGTGGAACGGCACGATCAACCCGTGCCAGTGGATCGACGTGTCCTCCTTCAGCAGGTTGTGCACGACCAACTGGACATTCTGTCCTTCCTTCAACCGGATGAGCGGCGCTGGCAAGGTGCCGTTGATGGTGACGGCGTGGGCGGAACGTCCCCCGGTCGTGAAATGACTTTCGCTTACGGCCAGCTCGATCCTGTCCCCCGACAGGACGCCGGGAGTGGGACGAAGGCCGGCAGTGCCACTCTGCGCCCAGGCTGGAAAGGCGCGGGCCAGCGGAAGCGCGGCTGCGCTGCGGATGAGGGTGCGTCGGTCTAGGGCAAGGCTGGTCATGCCGCCCTATACGCGCTCGCCGCTGCCATCCCTCAACATTTCACTCAATTTCGACCGCGCGCGATACAGCCGTGTTTCGACCGCCTTTTCACTGATCCCCAGCAGATGCGCGGTATCCGCCTGGCTCATGATCTCGATCGTGCGGAGCAACAGCACTTCCTTGAGACTAGCCGGCAGCGCCGCGATGGCGGCATTGATGCGGGCAACGGCATCGGCGGACGCCAGCGCCTCTTCGGGCGACGCCGACAGGTCGGCAACATGCGTCGCTTCGTCGAGCGGCTTGGCCAGCGTGAAGAAGCGCCGAACGGCCCGGCGCCTTGCCCAGTCCCGGCATTTGTTGATCGTGATGCGCGCCATCCACGCCCGAAACGGGCGGGATGCGTCGTACCGGCCGATCGCGGCGAAGGCGGCGATGAACGCATCCTGCGTGATGTCGAGCGCTTGGTCCGCATCGCCCACATGCCCTCTGGCAAGACGCCACATGGCATCGCGATGCCGCTGCATCAGCATCGCGTATGCCGCCTGCTCCCCCGCCTGTGCACGCGCCGCAAGCACCCGGTCATCGGCGTCGGCCAGCGTCACCGGGCGGGCTGTGTCAGCGCCTTGACGATGGCGGCATCGAACTGCGCCGCCTGATTAGACCGCAGGACATCTCGCATCGCGAAAATATGCTGGAGCGTCTCTTTCTGCAGCTGCCCCATCACATGATGCGTCCGGTCAACGGCGGCCGCGACCTGCGGCCCATAGCCATGTTCGGTTTGGATCG
The DNA here is from genome assembly GCF_000153545.1 of Sphingomonas sp. SKA58. Taxonomy (NCBI): domain Bacteria; kingdom Pseudomonadati; phylum Pseudomonadota; class Alphaproteobacteria; order Sphingomonadales; family Sphingomonadaceae; genus Sphingomonas; species Sphingomonas sp. SKA58. Next base: position 969,225 of record NZ_CH959306.1, on the reverse strand, counting down.
CCCGCGCCATACGCTGATTGTCGGCGCGCATTTCCGCCTCCAGCGCCTCGCGCCGCGTGGCAAAGCTGTCCTCAAGCTGTTGGATGCGAGCCTGCTGCGCCGGATCGAGATCCAGCTTTTCGTGTAGCAGCGCATGCACCTGGCTTTCGACGCGGGGCGGCGGGGCAAGCCAGGTGCGCGCCAACAGCACAGCCGCCAGGGCTGCGGCAAAAGCCACCACCGCCACGAGAGCATAGCGGCCCGGCGTCATTGGCCGAGCAGACTTGAAGGCGCGTAATCCGACATGCCGATGGGAAGCAAAGCCGCCTGCGCAGGCGCGCCGGGGACCAGACTGCCGGCCCAACCGACCCCGATCGCCAGCAGCCCGGCCAGCATCAGGCTGCGCCGCGCGGTCGTGCGATCGCGATGACGCACAAGCCCCTGGATGACCGCCGCGTCCATCCGCGCAAGGCGCCCGTCCGGGGGCTCCGACCGTATCGCGTTCAGCCAATGATCCAGATCGGCCATCATCCTGTCTCCATCCGTGCCTTGCTTACGCGTTCGCGCGCGCAAACCCTCGACGCCCCGCAAAAAATATGCGCCTGAGCCGAGGGGCGGCGCAAGACGGTGCGTAAACCGGCTGGCCACCCCGACGGACCATTCAGGCGGCGAAGATGCCGGATGCGCAAGATGGCCGACGCGTGTTTTGCCAGGGCTTCTCGAATCATTGCAAACGCGCCGGCGCCGTTTCAGGAAGCCGAATGAGCACTGGCAGTACGCATAGCGCGACGAGCGCGATCATCGCGCCCGGCGCCAGCATCCAGCCCGTCCGTTCGATCAGCAGGTGCGCGAGCCACGGCGCCAGTCCTCCGAAGATCGCCGTTGCGCTCGTCGCACCCAGCGCCAGTCCGGTCAGGCGCCCTTCGCCGGGAAATTGCTCGGCCGTCGTCACCGCGCCGACGGCGCTCACCCCGCCGCCCAGCGCGGCGAGCGGCACGGCTCCCAGTAGCGCGCCGCCGCCCGCCTGCGCCATCAGGAAAAACATCGGGATGGGCAGCACAGCGCCTCCAATCCCTAGGGCCAACAGCACTGGCCGCCGCCCGACCCGATCGGCCAAAGCCCCGACAAAGGGCGTCACAAGGATCACCACCAGGGCCGCTGCCGTCGAAAGCCAAAGCGCCGCCCCCTCCTGCATCACGCCCGTTCCGGTCAGGAAGCTCGGCACATAGGTGATCCCGACATAATAAGTGATCGACCCAAGCGCCGATATGGCAAAGCCGCGCATGATCGCCATCCGCTGATGGGTCAGGCTATCCAGCAGGGGATTGCCCGGCACTTTCCGTTCGCGCTGCTGGCGCAGAAAGTCGGGCGATTCCTCGATCGTTGAGCGCGCGAGCACGATCACCCCGGCCATCGCCGCTCCGGCAAAGAAGGGAATGCGCCAGCCCCACGCCATCAGGGCGGCGTCGTCCAGCAGCGCGACGGTCGCTGCTGCGATCCCGGCCGCCAGCAGCGCGCCGATTTCACTTGCGGCCGAAGCCAGCGAGGTCACAAAACCGCGCCGCTCGGCCCGCGCTCCTTCCAGCAGATAGGCGACGACGCCGGTATATTCGCCCCCGACCGAGAAGGCCATGAGGCAGCGCAACGCCAGCAGCATCCATCCTGCCACCGGACCGATCTGCGCATAAGTGGGCAGCAGCGCCGTCGCCAGCATTGCTGCAGTCATCATGCTCATGGACAGTAGCATCGTCAGTCGCCGGCCATAGCGATCCCCGACATGGCCGAAAACGATCGCGCCCAGCGGCCGCATCGCATAGGCAAGGGCAAAGCCAGCCAGCGCCTCCCCCAGCCCGCTCGCCCCGCCACCATAGAAAATGCGGGACAGAAGCGTGGCGATGTAGAGATACAGGGTGAAATCATACCATTCGACAATGGTCGACAGGATCGCCACGGCCAGAGATCGGGTGGACATGCGACTGGCCTGCATCAGCACTTCTTCCTCTTCGGGTTCGCCCGCTTGTGCGGACAAAGTCCCGCCAAGGCAAATAACGGCGTCAGTTCCGCAGGCGCGGCAGGAATATGGCGGGGTCGACCTCCAGTTGCGGGACGGTCGCGGAAGCCGGCGCAAAGGCCCGCGCGCCGACCGCAATGTCGGTATCAAAGCTCACCACCGTGCTGCCCGGATCGGCGACGACGAGCGGATCAAGCTGGAGCGCGGGGTTCAACCGTGCCTGCGTCACCTCCACCGGCGTTCCAATCCGCGTCAGGGCGAACAGCTGACGAGCGAAAGCATAGGGCAGGCGGATGCAGCCATGGCTTGCGGGATAGCCCGGATTATGCCCGGCGTGCAGCGCGATGCCGTCCCAGGTCAGCCGCTGCATGAAGGGCATGGGCGCGTTACTGTACAGGTTGGAACGATGCCATTGCCGCTTTTGCAGGATGGGATAGTCTCCGGTCGGCGTCCGATGCCCCTTCATGCCCGTCGACACGCTGGCAGCGCCGATCAGCCGATCCCCTCGATAGACATGGACGCGCTGCTTTTCGATGCTGATGACCATGTAGAGCGGTCCGTCTCCGCCGTCCTCCAGCCAGCGATAGCCGCCCGGTGACAGCGCCAGATTCTGGGCCAGATTCTGGGCCAGATCCTGCGCGGGCGCAGTGGCAGGCACGCCGGTAAGCAACAGAAACAGAAGGGGGAGCAGCCGATGCGCGCGCATAAGCTTTTATTAACCATATGCCGCCCCAATGCCACCCCGCTGGGGCCGGCAATTTCATCCGTCCCGACAAGACACAGAAATCTAAAGCAGAAGCAATTGCGCCACTGGCGAAAAGCTGCGGCGATGCAGCGGCGTCGGGCCATGTTCACGCAACGCGGCAAGATGATGCGCACTTCCATAGCCCTTGTTGCTCTCCCACCCATAATGCGGGTGGTCGGCGGCCGCCGCGATCATCATGCGGTCCCGCTCCTCCTTCGCGAGAATGGAGGCCGCAGCGATCGACAGGCATTTGGCGTCCCCATCCACCACCGCCGTCGATGCCCAGCGCCATTGGGGGCAGCGATTGCCATCGACCAACACATGGGCGCAATCCGCGCTCAGCGCCTCGACCGCGCGCGTCATCGCAAGCATCGTCGCCCACAAAATGTTGAGGTCGTCTATCTCGGCCACGCTCGCCACACCGATGCCCCAGCACAGCGCCCGCGCCTTGACCTGGGCTTCCAAGGCGGCGCGCTTTTTCGCGCTGAGTTGCTTACTATCGTTGAGGCCGTCAGGACAGTCATCGGCGCGCAGGATGACGGCGGCGGCTACGACCGGCCCGGCGAGCGGCCCCCGCCCCGCCTCGTCCACCCCGGCAACGAGGCCGGGATGATGGATGCGTTCGTGGGAGAAGTCAGGCATCGGAAAAGCTCGCAGCGAAAGCCGCCGCGTCCCAGCCATCGCCATCCTTCGCAGCGAGCAGATGATAGAAAGGCGTCAGTCCCAGCGCATGCCCCATGGGACCATTGCCTTGCCCGAGGCCTGGCGCGGCGACAAGCGCGTTCGCCACGAACGCTTCCGCCCGATCGACCGCATTCCCCAGCGACAGCCCGCCGCCCAACCCGGTTGCGACGGCGCTGGCCAATGTGCAGCCGGTGCCGTGGCTATGGCGCGTCTCTATCCGCCTGATCGAAAACTCGGCGACTATATCCTCATCGACCAACATGTCGTGGATCAGCGGCTGTTGGTCTTCCGGCTGTTGAGGCAAGTGACCGCCCTTGGCGAGAATCGCCGCGCCGGTGCGCTGGCGCAGCGCCTGTGCGGCATCCTCCAGCCCGTCAAGGTCCACGATGTTTCGACCGGTCAGCGTCTCCAGTTCCGGCAGATTGGGAGTAATGACGGTGGCGACGCGCATCAGCTTTTCAAATGCCACGATGGTTGCATCATCTGCCAGCAACGAGCCGCTGGTCGCCACCATCACTGGATCGAATATAATCGGAACGTCCCTCAATTGCGCCAGCCGATCCGCGACCGCAGCGGCCGTCTCGGCCGATCCGATCATGCCGATCTTCACCGCATCGACGCCAATGTCGCTGATGCAGCTTTCCATCTGCGCCAGCACCATGTCGGTCGGCACTGGATGCACGGCCTGCACGCCCAGCGTGTTCTGCGCGGTGATCGCGGTGATGGCCGTCATGCCAAAGCCGCCCAGCAGCGTCACGGTCTTGAGGTCGGCCTGAATGCCGGCGCCGCCGCCACTGTCCGACCCGGCGATGATGAGAATGCGGGCGGGCTTCATGGCCTGTGGCGCCGCTCCTGCGCGGCGGGATGATCGGCCAGCGCCTTGCCGGTGCGAGTTGGGCGATCCATCAATTCGCCGCCGCAATTGGGGCATCGGTCATCCAGCGCCTCGGCACAGGACGCGCAATATGTGCATTCGAACGAACAGATGAAGGCGCCCGGCGCGTCAGCCGGCAAATCCACGCCGCATCGCTCGCAGTCAGGCCGCATGGCGAGCATCAGGCGGCCGCCCTCTCGACCGCGGCGCAGATGCGGTCGACGACATCGCGCACCTGATCCTCGCTGTCCCCCTCCGCCATCACCCGGATGACGGGTTCGGTTCCCGACGGGCGGATGACAAGACGCCCCACGCCGGCCAGTTCGGTTTCCGCTTGGGCGATGACGCGCTGCACCTCTTCATGCTCCAGCGGCTTGCCGCCGGCGAAGCGGACATTTTTCAGCAGTTGCGGCACGGGATCGAATTTGTGGAGCGTCTCGCTTGCGGGCTTGCCCGATCGGACCAGCGCCGCCAGCACCTGAAGCGCCGCGACCGTCCCGTCGCCCGTGGTCGCATAGTCGGACAGGATCATGTGCCCCGACTGTTCGCCCCCGACGTTAAAGCCGCCCTCGCGCATCCGTTCCAGCACATAGCGGTCGCCGACCTTGGTGCGCTCCAGCGTGATACCCTTGTCCGCCAAAAACCGCTCCAGGCCCAGGTTCGACATGACCGTCGCGACCAGCCCGCCGCCGCGCAATGTGCCCGCAGCGGCAAAATTGGCGGCGATCAGTGCCATGATCTGATCGCCATCGACCAGCCGGCCTTTTTCATCCACGACGATCAACCGGTCGGCGTCGCCGTCCAGTGCGATGCCGATGTCCGCGCCTGATGACACCACGGTTTCCTGCAGCAGCATGGGCGACGTCGAACCGCAGCTGTCGTTGATGTTGGTGCCATTGGGTGAGACACCGATCGCGACAACAGTCGCGCCCAATTCCCACAAGGCCGACGGCGCGACCTGATAGGCGGCGCCATTGGCGCAATCGACCACGATCTTGAGCCCGTCGAGCCGCAGGTCAGCGGGGAAGCTGGACTTGACCGCATGGATATAGCGGCCCCGCGCATCCTCCACGCGGCGGGCGCGACCGATATCCTTCGACGCTGCCAGCTCGATTGTCTGGTCCAGCAGCGCCTCGATCTTCAGTTCATCTTCGTCCGACAGCTTGTAGCCGTCCGGCCCGAACAGCTTGATGCCATTGTCGTAAAAGGGATTGTGGCTGGCCGAGATCATCACGCCCAGGTCCGCGCGCATCGAATGGGCGAGCAGGGCGACGGCGGGCGTGGGGATCGGGCCGAACTGCACCACATCCATGCCGACCGCCGTGAAACCCGCAACCAGCGCATTTTCCACCATATAGCCCGACAGGCGCGTATCCTTGCCGATCACCACGCGGTGGCGATGGCTGCCGCGCTGGAAATGGGTGCCGGCTGCCATGCCGACCTTCATCGCCAGATCCGGGGTCATTGGCCATTGGTTGGTGCGTCCGCGTATGCCGTCGGTGCCGAAATATTGCCTGCTCACTTGTCCCTCGTCGCTTGGGGCCGCAAGAGTCTCCGTGTGAGGAGTCCATCCTTACCCGCCCATAGCAATCTTTGATCGACAATCCACCCGCCCGGCGGCATCCGGACGCGATGGAAGATTTCAATGCCTTCGTCGACGGTTTGTCGGGCGCCGTCTTTTTCAAGCTGCCTTTGCTGGGCACGCAGATCGAACTGATCGTGCTCTATCTGGCCCTGCCGATGCTGTTCTTCACCCTGTGGCTCGGCTTTCCCAACGTCACGCAGGTTGGCCGCGCCATCCATATCCTGCGGACCCAGCCGCATGAGGGCGAGGCGAAAGGCGATGTCAGCCAATGGGGCGCGCTTTCCACTGCCCTGTCGGGCACGATCGGCCTGGGCAATATTGCCGGCGTGGCGGTCGCGCTGACCATGGGCGGCCCCGGAGCGATCCTGTGGATGTTCATCATCGGGTGGTTCGCCATGACGGTGAAGATGGCCGAAGTGACGCTGGGCCTCAAATATCGCGTCTTTGACGATCGCGGCCATGTGCATGGCGGGCCGATGTATGTGCTCAAGGCCGTCGGCGCGGCGCGCGGATGGCCCCGGCTTGGGCTGGCGCTGGGCGGCGCCTACGCCTTTTTCGCGCTGTTCGGCGCGATTCCGATGGTGCAGGTGAACCAAAGCTTCGCGCAGGTTCAGGTCGTCACCGGGATGACCAATGGCTGGGCCTATGGCGTTTTCATCGCCGGAGCGGTCGCCCTGGTGACGCTGGGCGGCGCGGCCTGGCTGGGTGAAGTGTCCAAGCGTCTGACCCCGCTCAAGGTCGCCGTCTATCTTGGCGGCGTCTTTGCCATATTGATCCTGCATGTGGCCGATATTCCCGCAGCGCTGGCGCTGATCTGGAACGGCGCATGGTCAGGTGACGCAGCGACCGGCGGCGCGGTGGGTGCATTCGTGGCGGGCATGCGGCGCGCCGTCTTTGCCAGCGAGGCTGGCGTGGGCTCCGCAGTCATGGCGCACAGCCTGGCCCGGACCCAGCATCCCGTATCCGAAGGACTGGTCGCGTTGCTGGAACCACTGCTGGGGACAATGATCGTATGTGCGCTGGGCGGCCTGGCTCTGGTGGTTGCGGGCACCTGGAATGGCGGACTGGAAGGCATCGCCATCACGTCCGCCGCCTTCGCGCAGGTGTCGCCCTGGTTCCCGTGGCTGCTGGCGGTGGTGGTGTTCCTCTTCGCCTATTCCACGCTCGTCGCCTGGGGATTTTATGGCCTTCAGGCCTGGGGCTATCTGTTCGGCAACGGGCCAAGAGCGCAGTGGACCTACAAGATCCTTTACATCGTCGCCCTGCCGCCCGCCGCCGCGATCGACCTTGGCCGTGTCGTCGGTATCGTCGACAGCAGTTTCTTCCTGATGGCGATCCCCAATGTCATCGCGCTCTACCTGTGCGCAGGTGAATTGCGGCGCGATGTCAAAGATTATCTTGTTAAGTCGAAGAGCTAGATCACAAAAAACCCCGCCTCTTTCGAAGCGGGGTCTTTATTCATTCAGGCCGGTGGTTCAGACCTTGTCGCCCAGCGCGCCCTTGACCGAACCGGACACATCCTGCGCCGTACCCTTGGTCTTCTGCACCTTGCCCTCGGCTTCCAGTCGTTCGTTATCGGTAGCCTTGCCGATCGCTTCCTTCGTCGCGCCGGCAGCCTTGTTAGCCACGGCCTTCGCCTTGTCGGTCAGTTCGCCCATGTGACTTCTCCTTCAAAAGAACTTCATTGCAATAACAGTCTTTCAACTGTTGGCAGGGCTGCAAAGTTTCCATTGGAACGGAGCCGTTACGATTTAATCAGGGCGTGATTCCGAAACGTGCATAAGTCGCAGGGATGTGCGGGTCGATGCGCCGCGCGATGACCAGTTCGGCGTCGCCATCACTGTTCCGGCCGAGCCGTTTGAGCACGATCCCACGCATGAAGCGGCTGGGCGCCTTTTCCGGCTCCTGCGCGACGACCACGTCCAGATCGCGCAGAGCGTCTTCGAACCGCCCCATGCGGAACCAGAGCATGGCCCGGCTGTCGATCGCCGCCATGCTGCCCGAACTCAGCTCCACCGCCTGGGTGCAATCCTGCTTCGCGCTTTCAAGATCGATGTTGCGGGTGCCCTTGATCCAGCACAGGTCGTTGTAGAGGCTGGTCGTACCCGGCTTTTCAGCGAGTTGCGCGTTGATGATCTCCAAGGCCTTGGTCGCATCGCCATAGGTGCCGAGCAGATTGGCCTTGTAATTGCGATAGCCGTCGCGCTGCTCCCCGCCGATGGCGATCTTGGCGTCGACGATTGCCAGGGCGTCATCCAGCTTCCCGCTTTCGGCAAGATAGCTCGCGACAGTAGCGACCGCACCACCGGAAGCGGGGTCAAGCTGGCGGGCCAAGCGCCCGTCTGCCAGAGCGCCCGCGACATCACCGGTCTGAAACCGGCGATAGGCCCTTTGCAGATAGAGGGCGACGCTTGGTTCGATGGCGATGGCCTTGTCGAGATCGGCCAGGCCATTTTTGTAATCGCCAATGCCCCAGCGAAAATTACCGCGACTGGAATAGCCGTCAGAATTTTCCGCATCGGCGGCGATCGCTTTGGCGAAAATCGCCTCGACCGCTTTCGACTGTGGCCAGGACGCGATGGTCGCCGCGTCGTAATCCCACAGATAGGTCGGCTTTTCCGTGCCAATCACGCGCGGCGAGCCGGCTTGCACCGTCGCCAGAGCGTCGCGCTCGTCGGGCAGGCGATCCGCCGCGATCTCGACGCCGGTCGCGTCGGTGCGTTCATCGACCTCCAGCACACCGCCGTCCAGTCGTACGGTCCGGCGCAGGTCATAGCCCGCGACGCTTCTGCTCAGATCTTGCTCGCCCTCGATCCTGTAGTCTTTCCCGCCATGGGGCAGGCGCAGGCGAAGATGATAGCGGACGCCGATCGGCGCGCTGGTTGCCGCGGGAATGTCCAGCCACGCCGGTCGCGCGCGGTCCGGTGCGAAGCTGATCGCGTCGATCAACTTGCTTGTGCTTCGGCGATAGCGGCGGTCGGTCAGTTCCCACGGCGACGTGGTGACGCCGCGCGCGGTGAAGCTGACCGTCGCTGAAGCCGGATCGGTGGCGATACCCACGTCTGCATATTGGGCGGTGCCGATCTGTTCGTTGAAAAAGCCGCGGATAAGTTCATCGCGGCGCTTGGCGTCCATCTGCCCCAGGCCGGCGTTGATCATCGTCGCGATCTGCCCCCGCAACACGGCCTTGGCATCGAACACGCTCGGCAGGCGTTCATGCCCGCTTTCGTCCGCGTTGACCTCTATGTCGATGGCGGGACGGGCATTGGCATGGGTGGCGATCGCCATCAGATCGGCGCCTGTACCCCGCACGGGCAGCACCCAGCCAAATTGGGGGGTGTCGCCAATATCCTCCAGCCGTGTGCCCAGGCCCGTCCCGTCGAGCCAATAGCTCTTCCCGTCTATTACCGCACGAACCAAGACATGATCGAAAGCGGCAACGCTCGGCAGGCGTTCGGGCACGAAATCGCCCATCGCCGAACTGGCGAGCACCGGTTCCGCCTCGATATCCAGCCCGCGCAACATCGCCAGCAACAGCAATGTCTTGGCCTTGCAATCGCCATAGCGCAGCGCCCAGGTGTCGGCCGGCTTTTGCGGCACGTAATTGCCGCCGTTCATGCCCACCATCAGATAGCGGACATTGTCCTGAACCAGTTGCAACGCCGCGGCGGCCTTGTCCATGGCCGAGCCAGCCATGCCCTTCAGCCTGGTCAGTTCAACCGCCAGCGGTGATCCGTCGGCGATCAGGCCGCCGGTCGCATAGAGCGGCGCCATGGTCTTCGACACATCGGCCCAACTGCCAAAGCTCGACATTTCAAACAGGGGCGGATGGGTGAAGCGGCTCGGCGCGTCGGCGGGCATCTCCGGCTGCTTGGAGAGCGGCAGCGCGAAGGTCAGTTCCGTCACACCCCCTTTCTTGACCGGTTCGGCCTCGACATCCTTGGCCAGCAATTTCCAGTGCGGGGCGCTGCCATCGGCCCATAAGGCCCGCACGCGGCCATAGCCCAGCCGAAACGGCGCGGCTGGCAGGCCGGTAACATTCTGGACATGGCCGGCGAGCGCTTCGTCCTTCGACACCACAGAATAGCGCAGGCGAACGATGTCGCCGACGCGAACCCCCTCGACCGCCATGGTGGCGGTCAGGATGCCGCTGATCTGTAACGCCTCCAGCCGTTCTTCACGGCGCAGCACGGTGAATTTCCTGTCGCCCGCCAAGGCGTCGATCACCTCGTCGCCGCGCAGGATGGACAATTGATGGATGATGAGGTCGCCCTTGTCGGGCGCCCATGGCAGGGTGAGCGACGACAGGCGGGTGAGTTCCTCTGCGGAGCCTGCGCGGGTTGCGATATCGGCATAGCTCCACAGCTGGCCCTTTTCGATCCTGTACTGATTGTCCAGGATCAGCGTCGTGGGGGCATCGGCGCCAACCGCTATCTTGGGCATGACGGCCGGCGTGATCCATGCCGGCGCGGGTTGATATAGCGGCGTTTCTCCCGCCCATGCAGGCGCAGCGATCCCCATGGCCGCAGACGCCGCCAGCCACCCGAAATGTCTCATATCCCCCGTTATCCCGTCTTGCCCAACCCCGTTGCACCATCGCTATGGCATCACAATCGGCCACTCAAGCGAAAGCGGCGCAGGCACAGAAAAAGGGGCTGGAAAACCAGCCCCTTCCCCAATCCATTTGTTCTGGACGCTTAGCGCTTCGAGAACTGGAAGCTGCGGCGTGCCTTGGCGCGGCCGTACTTCTTACGCTCGACGACGCGGCTATCGCGGGTCAGGAAGCCTTCGGCCTTGACCGCGCTGCGCAGCGCCGGTTCATATTTGCTGAGCGCCTGGGCGATGCCATGCTTGACCGCGCCGGCCTGGCCCGACAGGCCACCGCCCTTGACGGTGCAGACGACGTCATACTGGCCAACACGATCGGTCACGCCGAAGGGCTGGTTGATCACCAGGCGCAGGGTCGGACGGGCGAAGTAGATTTCCTGATCGCGGCCGTTGACCGTGATCTTGCCGGTGCCCGGCTTCACCCACACGCGAGCGACGGCATCCTTGCGGCGGCCGGTCGCATAAGCGCGGCCCTGGGCGTCGATTTCCTGCTGGCGCAGCGGAGCCGAGGGCGCGGCCGGCGCAGCGGCAGGCGCTTCGCCTTCAGCGGCGGCCGGCGCGGCCGTGGCAGGCGCGTTGGCGGCCAGCGACGCGAGGTCGGACAGGGACTGACGGTTATCGGACATTATGCACCCACCTTGTTCTTGCGGTTGCGCGATGCGAAATCGAGCACTTCGGGGTTCTGGGCTTCGTGGTTGTGCTCTGCGCCGGCGAAGATGCGCAGGTTGCGCATCTGCTGGCGGCCCAGCGGGCCACGGGGGATCATGCGCTCGACGGCCTTTTCCAGCACGCGCTCGGGGAAACGGCCTTCCAGGATCTTGGCGGGCGTGGTTTCCTTGATGCCGCCGGCATAGCCGGTGTGCTTGTAATAGACCTTGTCGGTCATCTTGCGGCCGGTGAATTTCACCTTGCCCGCGTTGATGATGATGACATTGTCACCGCAATCGACATGCGGGGTAAAGGACGGCTTGTGCTTGCCGCGCAGGATATTCGCCACGGTCGAAGCGAGGCGGCCGACGACGAGACCTTCCGCGTCGATCAGGATCCACTTCTTTTCGACCGTTGCCGGGGTCGCCGGCTTGGTGGTCTTCATCAGCGCCTTCATGGTGCCAATCTCCAAACAAGAAAAATGAAACCGGACATCGAAGCCGACATCCGGAAGTGGGGCGCTAATGACGAGTCTTGGCGCCCAAGTCAAGCAAATGCGCGGCTTTGCTGACGGGTAAAATAATACCCGCTACTAAATAGCGCTCAGGCCCGCGTCGGCCAGGCCGCGCCACAGATGCAGCGCCTGGACGCTTTCCTTCACATCATGGACCCGCACCATCTGCGCGCCCAGTTGCGCGGCGCGGAACGCCAGCGCGACCGATCCGCCAAGGCGATCGGCGGCGGGCGCCTCGTTGGACAGCGCGCCGATCAGCCGCTTGCGGCTGCCCGCGAACAGCAGCGGCAGGCCCAGCCCCTGGAATGTCGCAAGGCCGTTCACCAGCGCCAGATTGTCCGACAGGGTCTTGCCGAAGCCCAGCCCCGGATCGACCATGATGCGCTCGCGCGCGATCCCAGCATCGAGGCACGCCTTGATGCGCGCCTCCAGATGATAGAACACATCGGCGACCACATCGCCATAGCCGGCGGGATTATGATGCGGGTCATCGCCGGCCGATGGCGCATGCATCAATATGACCGGGCAACCCGCGCGTGCGACCACTTCCAGGCTGCGCGGATCATGCGCCAGCGCGCTCACATCGTTGACGATGCCGGCCCCGGCGGCGAGCGCGGCTTCCATCACCGCCGCCTTGCGCGTGTCGATCGACACCGGAACGCCCGACGCGGCCAGCCTTTCGATGACCGGCACGACCCGCTTGATTTCGTCACCTTCCCAGATCTTCGCGGCCTTTGGCCGGGTGGATTCCCCGCCCACGTCGATCAGCGCCGCCCCCGCCGCCGCCATGCCAAAGCCAGCGTCGGCCGCCGCCTGCGGATCGTCCATATGCGCGCCGCCATCGGAAAAACTGTCCGGCGTGATGTTGAGGATCGCCATCACCTGCGGCGCATCGAACCGGATCGTGCGATCGCCCAGGGCAAGCGGCGGACGCGGCGCGGAGATGTTCGCGGCGAGGCACCGCGCCCGCGCCGCCAGGGGTTCAGGCAGCGACGCCACCGCTATATCGAAATCCGCGACGGGGATGGTCTTCCGCGCGATCCGCTGCGCGCCGCTGAACGCGCTCAGCTCATAGCCCTGAAACCAGATCAGCCCATTACCCATGCGGACGGCCGCACCATCGGCCAGTCCGATCGGCGTCGGCACGAACCATATGGGCTTGAGGATGAGGCGCGCGTCGGCGGGGATGGGATGCATGGCAACCATATGGTCTCCGCGCCGATTACGGCTCGTTGGCGAGCAAATAGGTCTGGCGCAGCGCGTCGATGGGCTTCAAGCCGCCCTCCGCCTCATAATGCCAGAAGGTCCAGCCATTGCAGCTCGGCGCTCCTTGAAGCGTGGCGCCCATCTTGTGGATGGAGCCGCTATCGGCTCCCACCGCCAGCGAGCCATCGGCGCGCACCTGCGCCTGCCAGCGGCGCTTTGTGTCCGTGAGGATCGCGCCGGGCTTGAGATAGCCGGTTTCGACCAGGGTGCCGAACGCGACCTTGGGCTGGCTGCGAGCGCTCTGCATGATGGTGAGCGCCGATTCATCGAGCGGCAGCGCATCGGCGATGCGCTCCAGTGCGACTTCGATATAATCCTCTTCGCGCTCAATGCCGATCCAGCGCCGGCCAAGGCGCTTGGCGACCGCGCCGGTGGTGCCGGTGCCAAAAAAGGGATCGAGCACCACGTCGCCCGGCTTGGTGCAGGACAGCAGCACGCGATAGAGCAGCGATTCGGGCTTTTGCGTCGGATGCGCCTTCGTCCCGTTGCGCTTCAAACGCTCCTGCCCGCCGCAGATCGGCAGCACCCAGTCCGACCGCATCTGCAATTCGTCGTTCAGCGTCTTCATCGCCTTGTAGTTGAACGTATATTTCGCATCCTCGCCCTGGCTCGCCCAGATCAGCGTTTCATGCGCGTTGGTGAAGCGCGTGCCCTTGAAATTGGGCATGGGGTTGGCCTTGCGCCAGATGATGTCGTTGAGGATCCAGAAGCCTTCATCCTGAAGCGCGGAGCCCACGCGAAAGATATTGTGATAGCTGCCGATCACCCAGATGGTGCCATTGGGCTTCAGGATGCGACGCGCCTCGCGCAGCCACGCCTTGGTGAAGCGGTCATAGGACCCCAGCGTGTCGAACTTGTCCCAGTCATTATCGACCGCATCGACCCGGCTGCCTTCCGGCCGGAACAGGTCGCCGCCCAGTTGAAGATTATAAGGCGGGTCGGCAAAGATCATGTCGATGCACTTGTCGGGCAGCGCCGCCATCTGCGCGATGCAGTCGCCACGCAGCAAGGTGTCAACCGGGACCGGCGCCGCCTCGATCGCAACCGGCGCAACCGCCTTTTTTCGTCGCGGCGCCGCGACCCGTTCCATGACACCCATGCTGCTTGCCCCCATATGTTCCTTGAGGACCATGCGATGAGTCCTGCGGAGTCCGGCGTCAAGATCAGCAGCTTAAGCCACCGACTTCACATATTGGTTAATGATGGGGAGAACGAAGCGGGGACCCACAAGATATTGAGTCGTTCGCGGCCCGCCAGACTCCATATCGGGCGGTGTGACTCAAAAGACTCACCCACAGAATGGACGCGACTTTTTTTGGTTAACGCCGCCAAAGGGCGCCTGATCGCGACCGACCTTGCATCATTCATAACCCTATGGTTATGGCATTTCCATGACGAAGATATTGCAGGATGATCGCAGCGCTACCATCGACGCGCAGTTCAAGGCCCTGTCCGATGGCACCCGCCGCGCGTTGCTGGAACATCTGGTGCGCGAGGGCGAACAGAGCGTCCACGCGCTGACCGCCATATCGGGCGTATCGCAACCCATGGTGTCGCGCCACATGGCCAAGCTCAAGCGCGCCGAACTCGTGACCGTCCGCCGGGCGGGTCGGGAAACCTTCTATGCCGCGCGTGCCAAGGGCCTTGCCCCTGTGGTGCAGTGGATGGCGGTCTATGGCGCTTTATGGTCGCAGCGCTTTACCGCACTGGAGGGGATAGAGGCATGATCCTTTTCCAATGATCGGCAGAAGGGGCATCCAATAAGATGCCCCTCCCCCGCCTTGGTCAGATCATCGCCATGCCGCCATTCACGTGCAGCGTCTGCCCCGTGACATAGCCCGCTTCCCTGCTGGCGAGGTAGACGACGGCCGCGCCGATATCATCCCCACCGCCCAGGTCGCCCGCCGGAATCTTGGCCAGGATCGCGCTCTTTTGCGTGTCATTAAGCGCATCGGTCATGGCTGACCGGATGAAGCCGGGCGCGACGCAATTGACGGTCACGCCACGGCTCGCCAGTTCCTGGCCCAGCGACTTGGACATGCCGATGATGCCCGCCTTGGACGCGCAATAATTGGCCTGCCCCGGATTGCCGGTGACGCCCACGACCGATGTGATGGAGATGATGCGGCCAAAGCGCGCCTTCATCATCGGCTTGGCGGCCGCGCGGCACAGGCGGAAGGCAGCCTCCAGATTGACCTGGATCACTTGGCTCCATTCCTCATCCTTCATCCGCAGGATCAGATTGTCGCGCGTGATGCCGGCATTGTTGACCAGAATGTCGATCTTGCCGCCCAGCGCCTCGACCGCCTGGGGCACGAGCGCGTCGACCGAAGCCGGGTCGGAGAGGTTGCAGACCACCGTCTGGTGGTCGCCGCCCAATTCCGCGGCGAAGGCTTTGAGCTTGTCCTCATTGCTGCCGGACAGCGCCAACGTCGCGCCCTGCGCCGCCAGCCCCTTGGCGATCGACGAACCGATCCCGCCCGATGCGCCCGTCACCAGCGCGGTCATGCCTGTCAGGTCGAACATGTCAGTCTACTCCATTATATTTCGTTCGCTTAGAGGCGCAGTAATCGCCAAGTCATTATGATTATTCACAGGGCCGCGAAGCTGTTCCTCCATGCCCGCGCCACCGGTCGCATCCTTGGTGATGGCGTCGATCGGCGTCACCAAGCCCTCCGCGCATTCGCGCCTGCGCGCGAACAAAGATCAGAACGCCGCCAGCGCGCCTTCGATGTCGTCCATCGTCACGATGCTGCGCACGGTCGCGTCGGGGGCGATGCGCTTGACCATCGGGCCGAGCACCTTGCCGCCGACCTCCACGAAGTCCGTGACGCCCGCGTCCCACATCGCCGCCACGGATTCACGCCAGCGCACGCGGCCCGTCACCTGCTCGACCAGGCGGGCCTTGATCTCTTCGCCGTCGGCGATCGGCGCGGCCAGCACATTGGCGTAGACCGGCAGCAGCGGCGCGTTGATCGCCGCGTTTGCCAGCGCCGCCTCCATCGCTTCGGCGGCCGGCTGCATCAGCGGGCAGTGGAAGGGCGCGGACACAGGCAGCAGCACCCCGCGCTTGATGCCATGGTCCTTCACCATCGCCACCGCGCGCTCGATCGCGCCGCGATGGCCAGAAATCACCACCTGCGTGGGATCATTGTCATTCGCGACGGTGCACACCTCGCCTTGCGCGGCCGCGTCCGCCAGCGCCTGCGCCTTGTCGATATCTGCGCCCAGCAACGCGGCCATCGCGCCCTCCCCCACCGGCACGGCGGCCTGCATCGCCTGGCCCCGCAATTTGAGCAAGCGCGCCGTGGTGCCGATATCGAACGCCTCGGCCGCGCACAGCGCGCTATATTCGCCCAGGCTGTGCCCGGCGACATAATCGCCCTTGTCGGCCAGCGAAAAGCCGCCTTCCTTCTGCATGACACGCAGCGTGGCGATGGCGTTGGCCATGATCGCGGGCTGGGCATTTTCCGTGAGGGTCAAATCGCTGTCCGGTCCCTCCACCATGATGCGGAACAGATGCTGCGACAGGGCCTCGTCCACCTCCTGAAACAGCTCCTTCGCCGCGCCGCTGGCATCCGCCAACGCCTTGCCCATGCCCACCGACTGGCTGCCCTGTCCCGGAAATAGAAATGCCCGCATCATTCACCTCGAAGCCCGAAGCGCTCGCGAAAAGCGCTGATTTTCACTGCCGTTACACTTTGAGACATAAATGTCGTTGAGCCATACACACCCCTGCGGCAGTCAGGACATATATGGTCGCCGATCCCTCAAAGGATCGGCATGAAGCGGCCCCTTTAACGACGACGGAGTGCAAGGAAAAGGTGCGATATCGCCTAGCATGGATCAGCGGGACGGCCCTGACGCTGTCCGCCTGCGCCGCCGGCCCGGATTATCGCGCGCCGCAAATCGGCGCGCTGGGCGTGCCGGCCGCCTATAGCGCGGGCGATGGCGCGGCGCTCAGCGAAGCGCAGCTTGGCCAATGGTGGACGCGCCTCAACGACCCGGCCTTGAGCGCGCTCATCGACCAGGCGGTGGCCAATAATCTGGACGTCGTGCAAGCGCAGGCGCGGCTGCGGCAGGCGCGCGAAAGCCTGATCCAGTCCAATGCCAGCCTGCTGCCGCAACTGAGCGGTTCCGCGACGGGCGGGCGTAACTACAGCAGCCAGGATGCCGGCGGCCGTCTGGACGCCAATGGCAATCCGATTGGCGGCGGCGGCGGCAACTGGTCGAGCAGCTATTCGGCCCGCATCAACGCCAGCTGGCAACTCGACCTGTTCGGCGAATTGCGGCGCGGGCGCGAAGCGGCGCGCGCTGATCTGGAAGCGTCGGGCTTCGACCTCGCCACGGTGCGCATGACGGTCATATCCGAACTGGTGAACAATTATGTTCAGGCGCGGCTGGCGCAGGCGCAGCTCAAGGTAGCGCGCGAAACCCAGGCGGTGCAGCGCGACAATTATCAGATCGCCAGCTGGCGGTTGCAGGCGGGCCTCGTCTCCTCACTCGACGAGCAGCAGGCCCGCGCGCAGCTGGCGCAGACCAACGCCACCATCCCGCAGCTGGAGGCGAGCCTCAAAGGCAGCCTCAACCGCATCGCGGTGCTGACGGGCCAGGCGCCGGGCGACGCGACGCGGACGCTGGAAACGCCCGCCCCCATCCCGCAGCCGTCAACCGATATTGCGACCGGGATTCCGGCCGATACGCTGCGCCAGCGCCCGGACGTGCGTAGCGCCGAACGCGCGCTTGCCGCTGCAACCGCCCGGATCGGCGTAGCACAGGCGCAGCTTTATCCCTCGCTCGGCATCAGTGGCAATATCGGCACTACGTCGAACGCGTTCAGCCAGCTGTTCGAGCTCATCACCGGCGGCGTGTTCGCCAATGTCGCGCAGACCATTTTCGATGGCGGGCGGCTGGCATCGCAGGTGCGTGCGCAAAAGGCCGCGACCGAAGCCGCCTTCGCCGCCTATAAGCAAAATGTGCTGAGCGCGCTGGAGGATGTCGAAAACGCGATGGCCTCTCTCACCAGCGCTCGCGCGCGCAAGGCGGAATTCGCAATCGCCTATGATGCGTCGAACAACGCCGCGATCCTGGCGCGCAGCCAGTATCAGGCTGGTCTGATCGACTTCCAGACATTGTCGAACAGCGAAAATACGCTTTTGAACGCCCGCAACAGCCTAGCTTCCGCGCAAGCCGACGAAGCCCTTGCCATCGCCCAGCTCTATAATGCGCTGGGCGGCGGCTGGCAGAGCATGGACGACCGCCCCGATGAGCAATGACATGACCACCGATCAGGACCTCAATGACTTCCTTGGCGCCAAGCCGGAAAAACCGTGGCGCAAATGGGTGATCCGCGGCGGCATCGGCATCGCGTTGCTGATCGCCATCCTGCTGATCGCCCGCTGTTTTGGTGGCGACGACAAACCCAATTATGCGACCCGCGCTGTGCGGCAGGGAGACCTGACGGTCACGGTGTCAGCGACCGGCAATTTGAAACCCATCAATCAGGTGGATGTCGGCTCCGAACAATCGGGCAAGATCACGCAAGTCTATGTTGACGTGAATGACCGGGTGACGCGCGGGCAGAAGCTGGCCGAACTCGACACGCGGCGGCTGGTCGACACGGTGAACCAGAACCGCGCCCAGGTCGCCTCCTCGCAGGCCAGCGTCGCGCAGGCGCAGGCGCAGGTCGCACTGGCCAAGGCGACGCTCGACCGGCAGGAAAATGTGTTCAAGCTGTCGGGCGGCCGGGTTCCCGCGAAAACGGAGCTCGACGCCGCGCGCGCCGATTATCAGAGCGCGATCGCCAATCTGCGATCGGCCCAGGCGCAGGTAACGGCGTCGCAGGCCCAGTTGTCGAGCGCCCAGACCAACCTGTCGATCGCGCAGATCGTGTCGCCCGTTACCGGCGTCGTGCTGTCGCGCGATATCGAGCCGGGGCAGACGGTCGCCGCGTCCCTGAATGCGCCGGTGCTCTTCACCATCGCAGAGGATCTGACGCAGATGGAGGTCGAGGTCGCGGTGGACGAGGCCGATGTCGGTCAGGTGAAGGAAGGCCAGTCTGCGACCTTCGCCGTCGACGCCTTCCCCGGCCGCAGCTTCCCGGCCAAGGTCACGCGGGTGAATGTCGGGTCGAACGCATCGAGCAGCGCCAGTTCCTCCTCCACTTCCAGCAGTTCCAGCAGCACCACCGGCACCGTGGTCGCCTACACGGCCGTGCTGTCTGTAAACAATCAGGACGAAATTCTGCGCCCCGGCATGACGGCGACGGCGGACATCGTGACGCAGGAATTGCATGACGTGCTGCTGGTCCCCAACAGCGCCTTGCGCTTCAAGCCCAGCAGCGGCGCATCGGATGGCGGCGGCATCACCAGCGTGCTGCCCGGCCCGCGCCGTTTCCGCCGCGGCGGCAATCGCCAGGTCAATTTCGGCGCGGGCAGCAGCCAGACCGTTTATGTGCTGGGTGAAGACGGCAATCCCAAGCCGGTTCAAGTGGTCGTCGGCGCCAGTGACGGATCGCGCACCGTCATCACCGGGGGCGACCTCAAATCCGGCATGAAGGTCATCACAGGGCAACTCGCGGCGGGCCAGGAAGCGCCGGCCGAGGACCAGAAGGCCGACGCGGGCAACACCCAGGACAAGGGGACAGGTCAAAGGCCGCGTAATCCATCGACCGATGGCAGCCCGGCGAGCATGGGCAAGCTGGGCAATTCAGGCGACGCCGCGCCCGAAACCGCGCCGGTCGCGCCCACGCAGGGCCAGAGCGAACCAACGGAGACGCGCGGCACCGGACGGCAGAGCGGAACCTGACCGCTGATGACCGACAAACCCATCATCTCGCTGCGCGGCGTCACCAAGATTTATGGCGAGGGGCCGACCGCCTTTCAGGCGCTCAAGGGCATCGACCTCGACATCGCGCAGGGGGATTTCGTCGCCGTCATGGGGCCTTCGGGCTCCGGCAAGTCCACCACGATGAACATATTGGGGTGCCTCGACGTGCCATCGGGGGGCGCATTCCTGTTCAAGGGGCGCCATGTCGAAACACTCGACCGCGACCAGCGTGCGCTGCTGCGCCGCCGCTATCTCGGCTTCGTGTTTCAGGGCTTCAACCTGCTGTCGCGCACGACCGCGCTCGAAAATGTGGAACTGCCCCTCCTCTATCGCGGCGAGGACAAGAAGACGCGCTACGACATGGGCATGGCGGCGCTCGATAAGGTGGGCCTCAAACCCTGGTGGGACCATACGCCCGCGGAACTGTCTGGCGGTCAACAGCAGCGCGTTGCCATCGCCCGCGCCATTGTGACGCAGCCTGATGTGCTGCTGGCGGACGAGCCCACCGGAAACCTCGATTCCGAACGGTCGATCGAGATCATGGAATTACTGACCGACCTCAACCGCAATAGCGGCATCACCGTGCTGATGGTCACGCATGAGCCGGACATGGCGGCCTTTGCCCGCACCATCGTCCATTTCAAGGACGGGCTGGTCGAACGGGTGGACGCAGGAGCAGGCGCATAATGCTGGGCACCACCATCATCCTCGCCTTCCGCGCGATCAACCGGCACAAGCTGCGCAGCTTCCTGACCACGCTTGGCATCATCATCGGCGTGGCGGCCGTCGTGACCATGGTCACATTGGGCAATGGCGCGACGGCGGCGGTGCGCGAACAGATCAGCTCGCTGGGCGCCAATGTGCTGCAATTGCGCCCCGGCCAAGGCTTTGGTCGTGGCGGCGGCGGGCCGCGTCCGCCCGACTTCAAGGAAGCAGACCTGACCGCGATTGAGAACCAGCTGACCGGCGTGCGCGCGGTCGCCCCGCTGGTCCAGTCGAGCGGCACCGCCATCTATGAAGGCAATAACTGGTCGACCACCGTCTATGGCACCACATCGGCCTATTCCGAAGTCCAGCAATGGAAAGTCGCCGACGGACGGCTGTTCATGCCCGAAGAGGAAGAGGCCGGAAAGCCGGTCTGCGTCATCGGCAATACCGTGCGCACCAACCTGTTCCAGAATAATGACCCGCTGGGCAAGCGCATGCGCATCAAGGGCGTGTCCTGCCAGGTGATCGGCGTTCTGTCGACACGCGGCCAGGGCGGCTTTGGTGATCAGGACGATGTCGTCGTCATGCCGATCCGCTTTGTGCAGCGGCGCTTCACCGGCGACCGCGACGTCAGCCAGATCATGGTGGCGGTCGATGATGCCTATGACACATCGACCGTCCAGACCAGCCTGGAGGAATTGATGCGCGAACGGCGCAAGATCAAACCGGGTGCCGAAGATAATTTCAACGTCTTCGACACCAAGCAGATCAGCGACACGCTAACCGGCACCACCACCATCCTGACCCAGATCGTCGGTGCGGTGGCGGCCATCTCCCTGCTGGTCGGCGGCATCGGCATCATGAACATCATGCTTGTGTCGGTGACGGAACGCACGCGGGAAATAGGCATCCGCCTCGCCATCGGCGCGGTCGCGCGCGAAGTGCTGATGCAGTTTCTGGTCGAAGCCATCGTGCTGTCGTGCCTCGGCGGCCTGATCGGGCTTTTGCTGGCGCTGATCGCGTCGCTCGCCATCGCGCCACTGATGCAGGTGCCATTCCTCTTCGACGTGAAGGTGAATCTTATCGCCTTCCTCTTTTCGGCCGCGATCGGGGTTGTGTTCGGCTATTTCCCAGCACGCCGCGCCGCCGCTCTCAATCCCATCGACGCGCTGCGCCACGAATAGGCGCTGCGCCGTCAATCACCGCCGATGAACCGATATTCAGTTTGAAATTCAGCTTGTTACATTTTCAGACAAAGTTGCGCACCCGACGACACATCCGCGCGACAACCGCCTCCTAAATCTATTTTCGACGCCGGAACGCGGCGCCCGATCACAGGCAAAGGAGCAGACTATGTTCAAGAAGATCATCATGACCCTGGCCACCACCACGCTGGTCGCCAGCCCCATCGTCACCGCTCAGGCGCAGGCGGCGCCGCACCGGCAGGAAGTGACCCGCACCGTCGTCAAGCACAGGCCGCACGGCCGCACGGTCGTGAAGCAGAAGACCACAGTCCGCAAGGCAACGCCCGCCCGCCGCTGGGCGAAGGGTCAGCGTTTCGACCGCCGCTATGCCACCCATTATCGCGTCGTGAACAACTATCGCGATTATCGGCTGAGCGCTCCGCCGCGCGGATATCAGTGGGTGCGCTCGGGCAATGACGCCGTCCTGATCGCCATCACCAGCGGCATCATCGGCGCGGTGGTGGGCAGCGTTATTCGTTAACCCCTACATTATCCTCATCCTTTTGAAAGCCCGGAGGCCCCAGCCTCCGGGCTTTTTGCTGATCGAAGTCAAATACTGATCTTTAAGGGTTTTCCGCTTAATTGCGGGCCGGTCGGGGGGCCATTTTCAAGAGATTGGGTCATGTCCTTGCATCAGATCATGTATATCAGCAGCGCGACCGGGCCGGTTTCGGCCACGCAATGCGCCGCCATCGCCAAGGATGCGGAGGATCGCAATCGCGTCGATGGCGTCACCGGGCTGCTCTTGTTCAACAGCAAACGCTTCCTCCAGGTCCTGGAAGGTCCCAGGGATGCCGTCGAGCGCATCTACCAGCGCATCACGCGCGATGGCCGGCACAATGCGATCGTCAAATTGCGCGACGCGTCGATCGACGCGCGCGAATTTGGCGAATGGGGCATGGCCTATGATGATCCTTTTCAGCCCGCCTCGGCCCTAAAGGACAAGGTAGCAAAGCTGCTGGACCATGCCGGGCCGTCGACCCGGGCGCATTTCATCGGATCGGCCGAAATGCACCGGGGCTAGACCAGCCCGGTCAGATAATAGACGGCGATGACGACAAAGACCGTCATCGTCTTGATGACCGTCAGCGCGAAAATATCCTTATAGGCCTGACGATGGGTCAGGCCGGTGACGGCCAGCAACGTGATGACCGCGCCATTGTGCGGCAAACTGTCCATCCCGCCCGACGCCATGGAGGCGACACGATGCAGCACTTCGCGCGGGATGCCGGCCGCGTCGCCCGCTGCCGCGAACTGGTCGGCCATCGCCGCCAGCGCGATCGACAGGCCGCCGGACGCCGACCCGGTGATGCCGGCAAGCGACGTCACGGTGATGGCTTCATTGACCAACGGGTTGGGGATTGCACGCAGGGCTTCCTTGACCATCAGGAAGCCCGGCAACGCGGCGATAACAGCGCCGAACCCATATTCCACCGCCGTGTTCATGCCCGCCAGCAGCGCGCCGCCGACGGCAGCCTTGGATCCGTCGGCAAAGCGTTGCGCGACGGGGCGAAAGGCGAAAAGCAGGATCGTGCCGATCCCCAGCAAGAGCGCCCCTTCGACAGCCCATAGCGCCGCCATCTGCGCGACCTGAACCGACACCGGATCGGCCATGCCGGGAAGCGCCAACGTCACCGCCTTGCCCCCTGCCCAGCGCGGGATCGCCATGGTGAGCAGCAAATTGCCGACACCCACGACCAGCAGCGGCAGCAGCGCGATCAGCGGGTGAATGGTCGCGCCCGCGTCCTGCTGGTCGGGTTCATTGACGAGATGGCTGGGCGCGCCATAGCCCTCCCCCGCCGCCATCAGGCTGCGCCGCCGCCAGCCCAGATAGGCAAGGCCCGCCGTGATGATGCAGGCTGATCCGATCAGCCCCAGGATCGGCGCGGCCCAAGCCGTCGTGCCGAAAAAGCTGGCGGGAATGATGTTCTGGATCTGCGGCGTGCCCGGCAACGCATCCATGGTGAAGGTCAGCGCGCCAAGGCCGATGGTGGCGGGGATCAGGCGCTTGGGAATATCGGCCCGCCGAAACATTTCGGCAGCGAATGGATAAACGGCGAACACCGCAACGAAGACCGACACGCCGCCATAGGTCAGCAGGGCAGTGACGATCATGATCGCCGGGATGGCGCGCCCTGCCCCGATGAATCCGATCACCGCCGTCACGATCGCGCGGGAAAAGCCGGAAATTTCCACCAGCTTGCCGAACAGCGCGCCGAGCAGGAAGACGGGAAAATAGAGCTTCAGGAAACTCGCCGCCTTTTCCATGAACAGGCCCGAAAAGGCCGCCGGCACAGCGGCCGGGTCCGTCAGCAGCACCGCCAGCATGGCGAGCAACGGCGCCATGACGATGACGCTCATGCCGCGATAGGCCGCAATCATCAGCAGGATAAGGGACAGGGCGGCGATCGCGATTGGCATGGAATTTTCTGCTCCCCTCCCGTTCGCCCTGAATAGGGGCCGAGCGTATCGAAGACCCGTATCGCCGGGTCGCACGCCAATCTATCCCTCGATACGCCATTTCCACAAGCGCGCTCGCTATTCGGAACGAACGGCTTCTGGCAGGATCATGCTGCACAAACGCGCCTTGCCTTTCCCCGGCCTTTGCGTCATAGGCGCCGCTTCCAACAGGACCGGGGTGACTCGGCCCTGCGGGAGTGAATGCAGTTGAGACGACAGCCGGAGGGGCGTTCCACATGGGGTGGGCGTCAGCGATCGGCCAACAGATGAGGCAATGACATGGCTCTTTATGAGCACGTCTTCCTTGCGCGCCAGGATCTGGCACAGGCGCAGGTCGACGCTTTGGCGGAAACCGCCACCAAGATCGTCGAGGACATGGACGGCAAGGTTACCAAGGTTGAAACCTGGGGCCTGCGCAGCCTGGCCTACAAGATCGCCAAAAATCGCAAGGCGCATTATGTGATGCTGAACATCGACGCCCCTGCCGGCGTCGTCGCGGAACTGGAGCGCCAGACCCAGATCAACGAAGACATCATCCGCTACATGACCGTCAAGGTGGACGAGCTGGAAACCGGCCCGTCGGTGATGATGCGCAAGCAGGAACGCTCGGATCGTGGCGACCGCGGGTCGCGCGGCGACCGTGGCGGCCGTGATGGCGATCGTGGCCCGCGCCGCGAACGCGAAGACGCGAACGCTGGCGAATAAGGAGATCTAGATCATGGCACGCCCGTTTTTCCGCCGCCGCAAGAGCTGCCCCTTCGCCGCCAAGGATGCGCCGAAGATCGATTATAAGGACGTCCGTCTGCTTCAGGGCTTTGTGTCCGAGCGCGGCAAGATCGTCCCCAGCCGCATCACCGCCGTTTCGGCCAAGAAGCAGCGCGAGCTGGCTTCGGCCATCAAGCGCGCCCGTCATCTGGGCCTGCTGCCCTACATCGTGAAGTAAGGGAGAAAGACCCATGGAAATCATTCTCCTCGAACGCATCGAGAAGCTGGGCGCGATCGGCGACGTCGTAACCGTCAAGGACGGTTATGCGCGTAACTTCCTGCTGCCCAACAAGAAGGCCCTGCGCTCCAACAACGCCAACAAGGCGGTGTTCGAAGCCAACCGCGCCCGCATCGAAGCCGAAAACGCCGCCCGTCGTGGCGACGCTGAAAAGGCGGCCGAAGGTGTCAACGGCAAGCAGATCGTGCTCATCCGCCAGTCGTCCAACTCCGGCCAGCTTTATGGGTCGGTCGCGGTCCGCGACGTGGTGGACGCGCTGCACGCCGACGGCGTCACCAATGTGACCAAGGCAATGGTCGTGCTGGAACGCCCGATCAAGACGCTGGGCGTGTTCGACGTCAAGGTCGCGCTGCACCCCGAAGTCGCCGTGACGGTCACCGTCAACGTCGCGCGTTCGCCTGAAGAGGCCGAATTGCAGGCGCAGGGTGTCGACGTGATGGCCGAAATGTTCGAAAAGGACGAGGCCGGCTTCACCGAAGACTATGATCCCAATGCGGAGCCCGGTGAAATCGCCGCGGACACCGAGGAAGAAACCCCGGCCGAAGACGAAGCCTGAGTTTCCTTGCAGGATCCAAACGAAAGAGCCGCCCGGCGACGGGCGGCTTTTTTGTCGTCCGGTCCTGACGCGATCCGCAAAAAGCAAGACAGGTTAAACGCCATGCCTTTCCGCCGACATTAAGTCGCGCAGGCGAAACGAAATCCGGAACGGCCCATGCGGCCGGGCGTTCGACAGCCATGGAAAATCGTTCCCTTATCGAAAGACTGGCGCGTCACCTGGCGGCGGAACAGCCCGACCATTGGCCCGCTCGCGTGGAGGACGCCGCGAGCATCCTGGCTATCCTCAAGGAACCCGACGCCGCCATGCGCGAAGCGGGCGATGCATCCGCCTGGGGCGCGATGATCGAGGCCGCGCTGCGCGACCGCTGGTCGCTGGCACAGACGGCGCCGGAAACCGAGCCGCCATTGGGGACCGACGAAGAAGGGGACATGCAACTGACGCCCGATGCGGTCAGCCATGACCGCGCGGACTGGGTTCATCTTCATAAAAAGCAGGAGACACCATCATGAAGGGGCTTTTGAAGCTGGGGATCGTCACGGGCCTGGGCTATTTCGCGGTCAAGGGATGGCGCGACTGGATGGGCGGCGGAGAGGCCGATGATCGCGGCCCGGTCGGATCATCCGGCGTCGTGCGCGACGCTGGACCGCAAGGCGGCGAGCCAAGCTGGGACAAGGTCGATGAACAGGCGGACGAAAGCTTTCCCGCCAGCGATCCGCCGGGCAATTTCTGACTCGGTGTTTCGACGCATGAGGCCCATTGCCCCCCTGATCAGCGCCCGGTAAGGGAGCGACCGGACAGGCGGCGCCTTTGCCGCCTGCAACAGGGGATTTTCCATCATGCCTTCGGGTTTGATTGCGCTGCTCGATGATGTGGCGGGCATCGCCAAGCTGGCCGCCACCTCGCTCGACGACGTCGCCGGCGCGGCAGGCCGGGCAGGTTCCAAGGCGGCGGGCGTCGTCATTGACGACACGGCCGTCACCCCCAATTACGTCATGGGCCTCAGCCCCGAGCGCGAACTGCCGATCATCTGGCAGATCGCCAAGGGGTCGCTCCGCAACAAATTGCTCTTCCTGCTGCCGGCTGCGCTGCTGCTGTCGGCCTTTGCGCCCTGGCTGCTGCCGCCGCTGCTGATGGCGGGCGGCGCTTTCCTCTGCTTCGAAGCCGTCGAAAAGCTGATCGCGGCGATGGGCAAAGGCCATGACGTCGCGCAAGAGGCGATTCAGACGCACAGTTCCGCCGAACTGGAACAGCAAAAGGTGTCCAGCGCCATCCGCACCGATTTCATCCTGTCAGGTGAGATCATGGCCATCTCACTCGGCACGGTGGCGAGCGAGCCGATCTGGGAACAGGCTGTTGTCCTTGTCATCGTCGCCTTGCTGATCACGGCTGGCGTTTATGGCGTGGTCGGGCTTATCGTGAAGATGGACGATATCGGCCTCCACCTGGCGCAGCGGTCATCAGCCGCCACGCAGGCGCTGGGTCGGGGCCTCGTCAAGGCGATGCCCGTACTGATGTCGGTGCTGAGCGTCGTTGGCACCGCCGCGATGCTGTGGGTCGGCGGCGGCCTCATCGTCCATGGCCTGCACGAATTCCACCTGGATCTGGTGCCCGGTGCCATCCATCATCTGGCGGCCTCCGCGGCGCAGGCCCTGCCCGCGATCGGCGCAGCGGCCGACTGGATCGTCAACGCCATTGGCGGTGCTATCGTCGGGCTGGTGGTGGGCGGCCTTATCGTCGCTGTGCTGCACCTGTTCAAAAAGCATTAAAGCCGCAATTTTCGGAGCGTGAGCGAAGATGCGCGCCTCTTCGCCAAAATTTGTCATGACATCCACCCATCCTTGGCGCACCGAAGCGCGTGCGCTCATCCTGCTGGCATTGCCGATGATCGCGGGCAACATCGCCTGGTCCGCCATTGCCGCCAGTGACCTGCTGTTGCTTGGTCGCCGGGGCGCGGAAAGCGTGGCGGCGGGCGCGCTCGCCATCAATCTGTTCCATGCCCTGCTGATCTTCGGCATGGGCCTTGTCACGGCCGCCTCGCCCCTGATCGCCAGCGAACGTGGCCGCCGCCGCCATAGCGTGCGCGACGTGCGCCGCACCGTGCACCAGACGCTGCGCGCCGCCCTGTTCTTTGTGATCCCGTCCTGGGTCATCCTCTGGTATTGCGAAGCCATATTGCTGGCGCTGGGGCAACAGCCCGATCTCGCGCGCGGCGCAGGCGAATTGATGCGCGGGCTGCAATGGGCGCTGCTCCCCTTCCTGGGCTTCACGACGCTGCGCAACTTCATCGCCGCGCTGGAACGGCCGGTCTGGGGCCTCGTCATCATGCTGGCGGCGATCCCGCTCAACGTCGCGGCAGGCTGGGCGCTGATCTTCGGCCATCTGGGGTTGCCCGCGCTTGGCCTGTTTGGAGCCGGGCTGGCCAGTACCCTGTCGTCCAGCTTCCTGTTCTTCGGGCTGCTGGCCGTGATCCTGATCGACCGGCGTTTCCGGCGCTATCGGCTGATCGGCCGTTTCTGGTCCGCCGATCGGGATCGGCATCGTCAGGTGTGGGCGCTGGGCCTGCCCATCGCCATCACGCTGGGCTTTGAAACGAGCGTCTTCAATGCCTCGGCCTTCCTGATGGGACTGATCGGCCGGGATTCGCTCGCCGCCCATGCGGTCGCGATCCAGATCGCGGCGCTCGTCTTCATGGTGCCGATGGGCATTGGTCAGGCCGCGACCGTGCGGGTGGGCATTGCCTATGGACGCGGCGACCGCGCCGGCGTCGGGCGCTCGGGCTGGCTGGCGCTGGGCATCGGCACCGGCTTTGCCTTTTGCGCGGCGGCTCTGCTTATCCTGATACCGCGCACCCTGGTCTCCGCCTTTCTCGATCTGGCGGATCCGGCCAATGCGCGCACGGTCAGTCTGGCCGTCAGCTTCCTGGCCGTCGCCGCCCTGTTTCAGCTGGCCGACGCCGCGCAGGCGGTGGGCGCGGGCGTCTTGCGTGGCGTCCAGGACACGCGCGTGCCAATGGTCTTTGCGCTGATCGGGTACTGGGTGGTGGGGATCGGCGTCGGGACGCTGCTTGCTTTCCCGTTCGGGCTGCAGGGCGTCGGCATCTGGCTTGGCCTGGCAAGCGGGCTCGGCGCCGCAGCGGTGTTGCTGGTCGCGCGCTGGACGCTGCGCGAGCGGCTCCACCTGTTGCCCCACCAGTAAACCATTCGCCGCAACGATTGCACGGAAGGAAATGGTGCGGCGCACAAAGCAATTGAAAGAATCGCCAAAATCCGTCAGGGAATGCTCATCATGCAAGCCCCGACCGAGATTTTTGAAGCGATCGCGCTCCAGAAGTGCCTGAAGGTGACCTATAACAAGATGGTCGTCACCCTCGCCCCGCACATCCTTTATACCCGTCATGACGAGATGTATATCGACGCCGTGACGACCGATCGCGACGGCCGCCCGCCGCGCGAGCTGAAGCTGGCA
>NZ_CH959306.1:825161-939944 GCF_000153545.1 Sphingomonas sp. SKA58 | reverse complement strand
TGGCACGTTCAAGCTGGCGGGCCTGTCCGACATTCAGGTGCTCGATGAGACGTTTGAGGCGATGTATGGCCTCTATAATGATGGCGATGACAAATATAAGGGCGTGACCCTGTTCGCCGTCGCCCCCGAAAGCGCCGCCGCCTGATCCAGCCCCTTTTGACGGGGGGAGGGAGCGCCTTTTCGCTCCCCCCTGCCCGTCTTGCGCGCCGCTATTTCTTCAGCCGATAGCCCGACCGGAACATCCAGCCGATGATGCCAAGGCACAGCGCCAGCATCCCTGCGACGAAGATCAGGCTGAATTCGATGCCCACATCACCCTTGCCGAAGAAGGTCCAGCGAAAGCCCGAGATCAGATAGACGATCGGGTTGAACAGCGTGATCGTGCGCCATGGCTCTGCCAGCATGTGGACCGAATAGAAAGCGCCGCCCAGGAACGTCATCGGCATGATCAGCAGCAGCGGGATGACCTGCAACTGCTCGAAACTCTGCGCCCATATGCCCAGGATGAAGCCGAACAGGCAGAAACTGACCGCGATCAGCACCATGAAGGCGACCATCGCCAGCGGATGCATGACCTGAATATCCACGAACAGATGCGCCGTCAGGAATATGATCGCGCCCACAATCAGCGACTTGGTCGCCGCAGCGCCTACATAGGCGATGATCGTTTCGGCGGCGGATACCGGCGCGGACAGGAGTTCATAGATGGTGCCGGTGAATTTGGGCATGTAAATGCCGAAACTGGCGTTGAAGATGCTTTCGGTGAACATCGACATCATGATGAGACCGGGCACGATGAAGGCGGCATAGGGAATGCCGTCAATTTCATTCATGCGCGAGCCGATCGCCCCGCCGAACACCACGAAATAGAGCGACGTGGTGATGACCGGGACCAGCAGGCCCGTGAGCAGCGTGCGCCGGAACCGGTGCAGCTCAAACTTGTAGATGGCGGCGATGGCGCGCAGATTCTGAATGCTCATGCGGCCTTCTCCTGATGAACCAGGCTGACGAAGATATCCTCCAGGCTGCTCTGGCGCGTGTTGAGGTCCTTGTAGCCCAGGCCCAGGTCGCCCAGCCGTCGCAACAGCGACGACACGCCCGTCCGCTCCGCCTGCGCATCGAAAATATATTCGATTTCCTGCCCTTCGGCATGGAGCGTGAGGTCCCAGTCCGCCAGTTCCGGCGGCAGCGTCGCGATAGGGTCGATCAGGACGATCGTCAGCGTCTTCTTGCCCAGCTTCTTCATGAGCGCGGTCTTTTCCTCGACCAGCATCAGTTCGCCCCGGTTGATGACGCCCACGCGGTCGGCCATTTCCTCGGCCTCCTCGATATAATGGGTGGTCAGGATGATGGTGACGCCGGTCTGGCGCAGTTCGCCGATCAGCTTCCACATGTCGCGCCGCAGCTCGACATCGACGCCCGCGGTCGGCTCGTCCAGGAACAGGACGCGCGGCTCATGGCTCAGCGCCTTGGCGATCATCACCCGGCGCTTCATGCCGCCCGACAATTCCAATATCTTGCTGTGCCGCTTGTCCCACAGCGACAGGTCGCGCAGGATTTTTTCGACATAGGCGTCGTTGCGCGGCTTGCCGAACAGGCCGCGGCTGAACGTCACGGTGTCGATCACTCGTTCGAACTGATCGGTGCTCAATTCCTGGGGCACCAGTCCGATCGCGCTGCGCGCGCCCCGATAATCGCGCGCGATATCGTGCCCTGCCACCTGCACCTCGCCGCCGGTCGGCCGCGCAATGCCGCAGATAATGGAGATCATCGTCGTCTTGCCCGCGCCATTGGGGCCCAGCAGCGCGAAAATCTCACCCTCTTCGATCGAAAGATCGACGCCCTTTAGCGCCTCAAAGCCCGACGCATAGCGTTTGGTCAGGCCGCGTATGTTGATAATGGATGCCATGAACGGCGGTCCCCCTTTTCGCGTTGCGGCGAAGATAGGGGGCCGATGGCCTTATGCAACCTATTGCCCGCGCCGGAAGAACCGGAAAACGGTCGCGGGCGGGAAGTTGCGCACGGTATGCCCGTCGCGCACCACGTCCAGTCCCAGGGAATCAAGTATGTCGCGGTTGACCGGCGGGCGCATCGAATAGGTGAATTGTATGAAGCTGCCACCTGGCCGCAGCATATGGAAGGCTTCGGACAGAATGTCGGCATGGACATGGCGGTCCATCGCCAGCAGCGGCAGGCCGCTCACCACCAGCTGATAGTCGCCAGGTTCGCCGGCCGTCGCCGTCGATACGATCTGCGCCGGCGTTTCCAGTACCGAAACCGAGGGGAAATGACGCCGCAGCCCGCGCGCGAACGCCGGGTTGATTTCCACCACCTCGAGATGGTTCGCCGGCAGTCCGGTTTCCAGGATGGCGCGCGTGAACACGCCCGTACCGCCGCCCAATTCCAGCACGCGACCGCCGGCAGGGTCGATCTGTTCGACCATCAGGCGCGCGAGGAAGCGGCTGGACGGCACGACAGAGGCCGTCTGGCGGGGCTTCTTTACCCACGCGGCCAGAAAATCCAGATATTCGGTGGCGCGCGTGCGCAACTCGCTATTGGGCAAGGCGATTGCCCGGCTGCGCTTGGACCTATGCTGCATAGGCGAAATGCGACCGCTCTCTATCCATCGCGACTCCCTTAGCGGCGTCGTGCGCCCGCGTCGATCAGCTTTCGCGGCTTTGATGGCGGATCATTGGCCCGGGCGCTGCCCGCTAAGCAGGTCAACCCGCTCCTGCAACCACTCGGCGACCGCACCGATCCGCGCCAGGTGGCGCAGGTCGCCATGCATGACGAGCCAGAAGCTGCGGGTGATTTCCACCGCATCCGTCATGATCGCGGTTAAAGCTGGATCGCGCCGGCCGATGAAATCAGGCAGCACCCCGATGCCCGCCCCTTCCGCGATCATCCGCTGCTGCATGTTGATGCTGGTCGCGCGCAACTGCGCCTCCAGCCCCGCTTCCACCTCGTCCAGATAATCCAGTTCGGGCGAAAAGATGAATTCGGGCACGTAGCCGATCAGCACATGATGGCGAAGGTCGGCAGATGTGGTGGGATGTCCGGCCCTGTCCAGATAGGCGGGCGCGGCATAAAGGTGCAGACGATAGTCGCCCAGCCGCCGCACCGTCAGCCGCCCACGCTGCGGGCGCGCCAACATGACCGCCATGTCGGCCTCGCGATTGGACGGATTGAGGAAACCCGATGCCGTCACCAGGTCCAGCCTTATGCCGGGGTGACGCCGGTTGAACGCCCCCATGCCCGGCGCCAGCATCCAGGTCCCGAATCCTTCCGCGACCGACAGGCGCACCTGCCCGCTCAAGCGATGCTCCTGCCCCTTCACCTCCTCCATGGCTGCCAGCGCGGCACTTTCGGCCCCTTCGGCATGGCGCAGCAGCGTCAACCCACTGGCGGTCAGGGCGCGCTCGCCCCCGCCCATTTCGAACAGGTCGGCCCCCAGCGCCTTTTCCAGTCGCGACAGACGGCGCGCGATAGTCGTCGCGTCGATACCAAGCGCTCGTGCGGCAGGGGCGATTTTTCGTGCGCGCGCAACCGCCAGAAACACCCGCAGATCATCCCAGTCGAACATTTTCGCCCCTGCAAATTTGCAGCATATTGATGCACAACTTCCCCATTGCTGGCAAGGATGCGGCATTGCTAGAAGCGAGGAAGACGAAGATCATGGCGCGCAGACCGACATGACGGAACAGGCGCGGAGCTAGGAGAGCATGACCCAATTCGATCTGACAGACGACCAGCGCGCGATCCAGGACATGGCGCAGCGCTTTACGGCTGACGCCATCACACCATTCGCCGGCGAATGGGACGAAAAACATATCTTCCCGCGCGATACGATCAAATCCGCCGCAGAGCTCGGCTTTGGCGGCATCTATGTGTCGGAAGCGTCGGGCGGCATCGGCCTTGGCCGATTGGAGGCCGCGCTCATCATGGAAGCGATGGCCTATGGCTGCCCGTCGACCAGCGCCTTCATCTCGATCCACAACATGGCTGCATGGATGATCGACCGCTTCGGCAGC
This sequence comes from Sphingomonas sp. SKA58, assembly GCF_000153545.1. Classification (NCBI taxonomy): domain Bacteria; kingdom Pseudomonadati; phylum Pseudomonadota; class Alphaproteobacteria; order Sphingomonadales; family Sphingomonadaceae; genus Sphingomonas; species Sphingomonas sp. SKA58. Next base: position 935,913 of record NZ_CH959306.1, on the reverse strand, counting down.
CAGGCGGTCAAGGACAAATATCTGCCCTCCATGATCCCGATGGACCGCATCGGCAGCTATTGCCTGACCGAAGCGGGATCGGGTTCTGACGCCGCCGCGCTCAAGACGCAGGCCGTGCGTGACGGCGATCATTATGTCGTCACTGGGTCCAAGCAGTTCATTTCGGGCGGCGGCGAGAACGAACTCTATGTCGTCATGGTGCGGACGGGTGAGGATGGCCCCAAGGGTATCAGCTGCCTCGTGATCGAAAAGGATATGGAAGGCGTCAGCTTCGGCGCGCCCGAGCGCAAGCTTGGCTGGCATTCCCAACCCACAGCGCAAGTGAATTTCGACGGCGTGCGCGTGCCTGTGGACAATCTGGTCGGGGCGGAAGGCGAAGGCTTTCGCATCGCCATGATGGGGCTGGACGGCGGGCGGCTCAATATCGGCGCCTGCTCGCTGGGCGGGGCGCAGCGCTGCATCGACGAAGCGGTGCGCTATACCAAGGACCGCAAGCAATTCGGGCAGGCGATCGCCGACTTCCAGAATACGCAATTCATGCTGGCCGACATGCTGACCGAGTTGGAGGCCGCGCGGACCCTGCTCTACGCGGCCGCCGTCAAAGTGACGGAAAATGCGCCAGACAAGACGCGTTTTGCCGCCATGGCCAAGCGGCTGGCGACCGACACCGGATCGTCGGTGGTCGACCGCGCGCTCCAGCTGCATGGCGGCTATGGCTATCTGATGGACTATCCGGTCGAACGCTTCTGGCGCGACCTGCGCGTCCATTCGATCCTGGAGGGCACCAACCAGGTCATGCGCATGATAGTCGCCCGCGACATGCTGCGGCAGGGATGATGGCTGCGCCCACCCACCAGCGGGAGATGGACATGACGGACCCGGTGCTGACCTTCATCGAAAATGGCGTCGGCCGCATCCGGCTAAACCGGCCCAAGGCGATCCATGCGCTCACGCCCGAAATGTGCGTCGCCATCATCGACGCGCTGCTCGGCTGGGCGAAGGACGACAGCGTAGTCGCGGTCATGATCGACCATCTGCCCGCGCCCGATGGCGACCCAAAATTGTCGCGCGGCTTCTGCGCCGGGGGCGACATCGCCCTCATCGCCAACAGCGCAAAGACGGATTGCGTGGAGGCCGAACGCTTCTTCAGCATCGAATATCGGATGAACCATCTGTTGTTCGTCTATGACAAGCCGATCGTCGCCTTCATGGACGGCATCGTCATGGGCGGCGGCGTCGGCCTGTCCCTGCCGGCGCGCTACCGTGTCGCGACCGAACGCACGACCTTTGCCATGCCCGAAACCGGCATCGGCCTGTTCCCTGATGTGGGTGGCGGCTGGTATCTGCCGCGGCTTCCGGGGCGCGTCGGCGCCTGGCTCGCCGCGACCGGGGCGCGGATCGATGGCGCCGATTGCGCCGCTATCGGCATCGCCACCCATTATATGCCGTCCGAAGCATTGGACGCGGTCAAGGCGCGCATCCTGACCAACCCATGGGACCTGACGCTCGTGCTCGACGCCGCCAGCGCCCAGCCGCCCGCGTCAAAGCTCGCCGCGTCGCGCACCGACATCGACCGGATGTTCGCGTCCGACACCGCCGAGGAGATCGTCGCGGCGCTGGAAGCCGACGGGGGCGAATGGGCGCAAAAGCAGCTGTCGACCCTGCGCACCAAATCACCCCAGACGATCAAGGTCGCGCTGCGCCAATTGGTCGAAGGCGCGGCCAAGTCCAGCTTCGCCGACAATATGGCAATGGAATATGGCATCGCCTGCGCCGTCATCCGCCGCCCCGATTTCGTCGAGGGCGTGCGCGCGGTGATCGTCGACAAGGACAATGCGCCGCGCTGGAACCCGGCCACGTTGGAAGAGGTGAGCGAAGCGATGATCGACGCGATCTTCGAACCGCTGCCGGCCGACAAGGGCTGGACGCCCCTGCCCGACTACGCCGACGCCTAACCCCAAGACCATAGAGAGCCATAACCGCAAAGAGGATGCCGACATGACCCAGACGATCGCCTTCATCGGCCTTGGCAATATGGGCGGTGGCATGGCCGCCAACCTGCTGAAAAACGGCTATGCCGTCCGCGCCTTCGACCTGTCGGACGAGGCGCTGGCGAGGGCCGAGGGCCATGGCGCGGTGCGCGCGGCCAGCGCTGCCGACGCCGCAACGGGGGCCGACGCCGTCGTCACCATGCTGCCGGCCGGAACCCATGTCGAGGCGGTCTATACCGGCGAGATATTCGGCGCAGCCACGCCCGGCGCGCTGTTCCTCGACTGCTCCACCATCGACGTCGCCACCGCGCGGCGCGTCAGCGAAGCGGCCGTCGCCGCCGGGTTCGCCATGGTGGACGCGCCGGTTTCGGGCGGCATTGCCGCGGCCAATGGCGGCACGCTAACCTTCATGGTGGGCGGCACGGATGCGGCCTTCGACAGCGCCAGGCCGATCCTGTCCGCCATGGGCAAGGCGGTGATCCACGCCGGCGGCGCGGGCAATGGCCAGGCAGCCAAAATCTGCAACAACATGCTGCTGGGCGCGACCATGGTGGCGACCTGCGAAACCTTTGCCATGGCGCGGAAGCTGGGGCTCGACCCGCAGACCTTCTACGACATCAGCAGCGTGTCGTCGGGTCAGAGCTGGTCGATGACCAGCTATTGCCCAGTGCCAGGCGTCGGCCCGCAAACACCCGCCGACAATGGCTATCAAGGTGGCTTTGCCGTGGGCCTGATGCTGAAAGACCTCAAGCTGGCGAGCGCGGCAGCTGCGTCGGTCGGCGCATCGGTGCCGATGGGCAATGCGGCCGAGGCGCTCTATCAGATGCTCGCCAACCAAGGAGAGGCCGCGCGCGACTTCTCCCTGATGATCGAGATGCTGGAGGGAAAATAGGCGCGAACACGCGCCTATTGGGCTTTCCCGGCCTCCGCCGCCGCCAGCACGCGCAGGACATTGCCCGACCAGATTTTCTGAACGTCCGCTTCGCTATAGCCGGCCTTGAGCAGGGCGGCGGTGATCTTGGGCAGGTCGACCACATCCTCCATGCCGACGACGCCGCCACCGCCATCCCAGTCCGCGCCGATCCCGACATGGTCTGGCCCCACCACCTCTAATGCATGAAGCATATGCGTCATGAAATCGTCAAAGGTCGCCCGGTCGGTCTCCGGGTAGAGCCGGTCGATCTCCCGCCGCTTGGCCAGCAGATCTGCGCGCTTCTCTGCCGTTATCTTCCCGCCCTCGCGCAATGACGCGAACAGCGCGCTCATCGCCTTCTGCCGCTCCGGGTTGGGTTTGGACGCTTTCAGATAGCTTCCATAGGCGTTCATCTGGATGACCCCGCCCTTTGCCGCGAGCGCCTTCAAATGCGCGTCGTCAACATTGCGCGGATGGTCATAGACCGCCTTGCAGCCCGAATGGGTGAGCAGCACCGGCGTCGTCGACAGGGCCAGCAGGTCGTCCAGCACCTGATCGCTGCTGTGTGAGGCGTCGGGCACCACGCCGATGCGGTTCATCTCCTTGAGCAATTCCTTGCCCAGCGGCGACAGCCCGCCAAAGCGCGGCTTGCCGGACGGGTCGGTCGAACTGTCGGCGAACTGGTTATGCGCGAAATGGGCAAACCCCACCACGCGGACCCCCATCGCGTAAAATGTGTCGAGCAACGACACGTCCTCGCCCAGCGGATAGGCGTTTTCGATCGACATATAGACGACGCGCTTGCCCTTTGCGGCGATCGGCGCGGCGTCCTTGGCTTCAAGCGCCAGCGCGAAATTGTCGGGATCGGCGGCGACCATATTGCGGATCGACAGGCCGCGCAGGATCGCAAAGTCGCGCGCCTTGCGGAACCCTTCGAACGTCAGCGGTCCCTGGCTCGTGTAAATCGCCCAGAAGCCGCCATCCAGCCCGCCCTTCTTCATGCGGGGCAGATCGACCTGCGTGAAATCATGCAGCACGTCATGCTCTTCCTCGATCGACCAGCCGGGCAGGTCGAGCGAGGCAGGCGTGTCGAGATGGCTATCGAGCGTCAGCAGCTTTTGATGCAGTTGGTAGGTCTGCTTCGACACCGCCGGCTCTTGCGCCATCGCGGCGGCCGGGAGCAGCGCAACGAGCGCCGCCCCCACCATCATCATCGCGCGCATCAGATTTCCCCCGTCAGCGTGAACTGGAAGGTGCGCGGGCTCAGCGGGCGGAAGAAACCGTCGCCCGTCACGGACGAGGAAATATAGGACAGCGTATCCTTGTCGAACAGATTGTCGATGTTGAACCGCGCCTTCACGCTCTTGATCGGGCCGAAGGTCCAGCCATCGCCAATATCGACATAGGCGCTGAACACGGTGAAGCCCGGCACGCTGGACCCTGCGGCATTGGTGAAGGTCGACCAGCGTTTCGACGTATATTTGCCCGAAATATTGGCCACCAGCCAGCTTGCCGGTTCGATGGTAATGCCGCCGCCGACGATCCATTTCGCGCTGTCGGGAATATATTTGCCCGCAATCTCGATTGGCGTGGCCGCAGGGATGTCATCCTTGAATTTGGCGTTGTTGTAGGTGACGTTGAGGTTGCCATAGGCCAGTCCATTGAGGAAGGCGGGCTTGTAGGTTCCGCTGAACTCGACGCCATAGGCGCGCACCCGGCCGACATTCTGGAAGAATGTTTCCGTCGCCGCCCCGCCGCTGCCCGGAAGGATGGAGGTGATCGACTGAATGCGGTTCTTGAACTTGGTGTAATAGCCCGCAAGACTTGCGTAGAGCTGGCCCTGGTTAGTGCGGATGCCAACTTCCATATTGGTCGACCGTTCGGGCGCGGGCTGTGGCACCAGCGCGCCGCCGGCGCGGATGGCGGAATAAATATCGTCCATCCCCTTGGGCAGCGCCATATTTTCGGCATAGGACGCAAAGACCTGGGTGCGGCCATCAATCTTGTAGAGCAGGCCCGCCATCGGCAGGAACATGTCGCGATATTGGGCGCGATTGACGCTGGGGCCATAGCCCGGCACCGGAACGCCGCCGACCGTCCGATAATAATCGTCGAAATCGCGATAGCCGGTATAGCGGTAATCCATCATCAGGCCCTTGAAGCCGAGATCGAGCACCAGTTGCTCATCGGCGAGCTTGATTGTGTCCTTCAGGAAAATCTGGAGCGTGTCGCGCTTCGAGCGATAATCGCGGCGCAGATAGACGAGTTCATCCAGCAACGGTGCGCCATCGGGGGCGCCATCGACGGTGTTATAGCGCGCCTGCGTGCGGTGATATTTATCGACTTCGGCCCACATGCCGGTTTCGACCGTGTTGACGCCCATTTCCCAGTGCAGTTTGGTGGTGATGCCATAGCGGTCGCCGCCCACGCCAGATCGACCGAACTCCACGCCTTTGGGCGCCGTGACGGGCAGGCCGACCGCGACCTGCCCGGTATAACGCGTCAGGGAATTGGCATAGGTATCGGGCGAAACACCATAACCGCTCTTGTCCTCCCAATAGAGGGTGGATTCGGCCCAGACGCCATCCGCGATCCCGGCATGGAATGTCGCGCCGTACAGCTTGTCCTTCCGCACGTTGATGGCAAGGTTGTAGACCTGCGCATAATTGCTGTTTGAATAATAGACGCCCGGAACGGTCGGTTCGAAGCCCGGCGTCGTGTTGGGGACATTTTCAATATAGGCATAATCGCGCCCGCATGCGCCCGTCAGGCTTTTGACCGTGCAATTATATTGCGCGCGGGTGAGCGTTGGCGAATCATAATCGAAAAAGTCGTTCGACACGAATTTGAACCGCGCCCAGCTGTCGCCGCCCAGGTCGGCGTGGATCTGCCCTTCCCAATGTTCGCGATCGACCGATCCTGGCCCGCGCCACAGGTCGGTGTCCAGCTTGGTGCGGCTGACATAGGCCTTGAACGGGCCGACGCGTCCCGTGCTGGCGCGGATGAAGGTGCGCTTCATGTCAAAATCGCCAAAGCTCTGCGACACGAACAGGCCCATCTCCTCCTGCGGCGCGATGCTGTTATATTGCACCACTGGCCCCAGCGTCGAATAGCTGGGCAAGGACACATCGCCTGCGCCCACGGCCGCTTCCACCACACCCAGATTTTCATTGTCGACATAGCGGAACACCGGGCTGCCGCCAAAGGCGTCGCTGCGACCGGTCGGGATGCCATCAACCACGAACCCGATCTGGTCGAGGTTGAAGGCGCGGGTCTGGACGCTGTTGCCAAACTCATACAGCCCCAGCGCGCCGTCAGTCTGCACATTGAAGCCGGGCAGTTGCTCCAGCATCTTGAGGCCCGAAATGCCCGACGGCGCGGACAGCAGCGCCTCGCGTGTGACCGCGACGACGTTGCTGATCTTGTCCTCGCCGATCGCCTCCGACGCCTGCGAGACGCGGCGGCCCGTCACGGTGATCAGATCTTCGTCGCCAGCGGCCGGCTCCTGCGCCTGGGCCGTGCTCAGTGCACCGGCGGCGCTCGCCAGCAGCAGGGCGGCGCGCGCGGAAAGACGAATGGGCAAACGGACGGACATGAAAAGGCTCCCCTGGCTAATGCGAGCCGATCAGGTGGCGCGGCGATCCGCACCCCCTCTCCATTGGTCGCTGGCCAGGTCTGGACGCACCCACCAGTCGTTTCAGTTGTCTGTTGAAACGAGGTTGGTGCGCCAAGCCGCTATCTGTCCGTCAACAATCTCCCTGTTGTTGCAATATGGCAACAAAAGCGCGTCAACGCCCCTTCCAGACGCCCGCGCGCTTTTCGACAAAGGCGGTCATGCCTTCCTTCTTGTCCTCGGTCGCGGTCAGGATCTGAAACAGGCGGCGTTCGGTAAGCAGGCCCTGCGCCAGCCCGGTTTCGAACGCGATATTGACCATTTCCTTGTTCACCATCGCGGCCATGGGCGGCATGGAGGCGATGAGCGCAGCGTCCTTGAGCGCTTCGTCCAGCAACGTCGCGGCCGGCACGATCCGGCTGACGAGGCCAACACGCTCGGCCTCTTCCGCGCCCATCATGCGGCCGGTGAGGCACATGTCCATCGCCTTTGCCTTGCCGACCGCGCGGGTCAACCGCTGCGATCCGCCCATGCCGGGCGCCACGCCCAGCTTGATTTCGGGCTGGCCGAACTTCGCGCTGTCAGCAGCGATGATATAGTCCGCCATCATCGCCAGTTCGCAGCCCCCGCCGAGCGCAAAGCCATTGACCGCCGCGATCCAGGGTTTGCGCGTGGCAACCACGCCGGTCTGCCAGCCGGAAAAGAAATCCTCCAGGAAGAAGTCGGCGGCGTCCTTGTCCACCATTTCCTTGATGTCGGCGCCGGCGGCGAAAGCCTTTTCCCCGCTGCCCGTCAGCACCGCGCAGCGCTGCGTCGGATCGGCATCATAGGCGCCGAACGCCGCGCTCAGATCAGCGAGCACCCGGCTGTTGAGCGCGTTGAGCGCCTGCGGCCGGTTAAGCGTGATCAACGTTACCGCGTCGCGCTGTTCGACCAGGATCGTTTCATAGGTCATCGCCATCTCCCTTATATCCATTGAGGACCGCTTTATGGCGATGCTCGGTGGATCGCCAGCCCTCCTGCCCTTGCAATTGTGCCAATGTCATCGGCACAGATGCATGAAATCGCGCTCATAGCTTTTGAGGTGCGCACCGCCATCGACGTAGAGCGTCTGACCGGTGACGGCGCTCGCGTCCGTCAGATAAAGGACGGCCTGAGCAATCTCTTCCGCCTGCGGCAGGCGCGCGAGCGGCATCATCTCGCCCAGTCGCTCCATTTGCGCTGCGTCATAATCGGGCGTCGCGATGGTAAGGCCCGGCGCGACCGCGTTGACGCGCACTTTGGGCGCCAGGCTGGCGGCACTCGTCCGGGTGAGACCGGCAAGCGCCAGTTTTGAAAGCGTGTAGGCCAGTTGATCTCCATGGGGATGGTCGATCCGCTGGTCGAGGATATTGATGATGCACCGGTCGACCGCGCCTGCCGGCACGGTCGCGAACGCCTTGGTCAGCATGACGGGCGCCGCGCAATTCACCGCATAATGGCGCATCAGATCATCGGCCGTCACTGTGTCCAGCCGATCCTGCCCAAACATCGCCGCGCTGTTCACCAAAATGTCGGGCGGTCGTCCGAAGCGCTCGGCGACCTTCGCCACCAGTTCCTCAGCGCCCTCGGGGTCAGCGAAATCGACGACGAAACCATCCCATTCCGTCCCTCCCTCCTCCAGCGCCAGCGCCAGGTGGGAATCAAGCCGCGTGTCATGACTGCCATGGATGGCCAGCGAATGGCCGGCGCGCGCCAAAGCGGCGGAAATAATGCCGCCCAGCCGCCGGTGCCCGCCCGTCACCAGCGCGAGCCGCTTGGCGGCCAGGGGCTTGCCCACCGGCTCTGCATCAGCCCGCGCACGCCCCAGCGGACGATATCCCGTCTCTTGCGGCTCGATCATGCGCTGATGAGCTTCAGCACTTCCTCGCGCGACTTTTCATCATCGCGGAACACGCCGAGCATGCGGCTAGTCTTCATGATGACGTTGGGCGTGCGCACGCCCCGGCCGGTCATGCACCCATGGGTCGCCTCGATAACGACGGCGACGCCCTGGGGTTTCAGATGCTCCTGGATGCAGTTGGCGACTTCGGACGTCAGCCTTTCCTGGACCTGCAACCGGTTGGCATAGGCATGGAGCACCCGCGCCAGTTTCGAGATACCCACGACATAATCGCCAGGCAGATAGGCGATATGCGCCTTGCCCACGATCGGCGCCATATGATGTTCGCAATGCGACTGGAACGGAATATCCTTCAGCAGGACGATGTCGTCATAGCCGCCCACTTCATGGAAGATGCGTGAAAGATGATAGGCCGGATCGTCGTCATAGCCGCGGCAATATTCCCGCCAGGCCCGCGCCACCCGCTCGGGCGTCTCCAGCAAGCCTTCCCGTTCGGGCGTATCGCCGGTCCAGCGGATCAACGTGCGGATGGCCTCGCTGACGTCCGCGGGCACCGGTTCCTTGCCGTCGCCAATGGTTTCCGCATCAATGTCACACGCCATGGGCCCTCGCCGCTCCTTTCCTGATCGGCCCCGCATATGGCGATTGGGGGGGACCCTGACCAGTCCTTTCCGCCATGCTGGACACAGCATCGCCCCGGTGGCACATCGCGAAGCAATCGGGATCGCCTCATAAACATGACATTCGCTTCTTCCTATGCGCACTGAACATATCGCCGCCGTCCTGCTTGCCGCCGGTACATCCTCCCGCTTTGGCGAGGAGGACAAGCTGATGGCCACCCTGCGCGGCAAGCCCATGGCGGCCCATGTGCTGGAAACCGTCGCCTCTATGGCCTTTGCCGAACTGGTCGCGGTGACGCGGCCGATTGATGACGCCCCGGTCCTCCATCGCAAGCTCGACCGGCGCGGCTACAGCATCATCGTCAACGACCGGCCACAGGACGGCATGTCGGGCAGCATCGTGCGCGCGGTGCGGCATGTCCTGCCCAACCGCGACGTGCGCGGCATTCTCATTTGCCTGGCCGACATGCCCGACGTGCCGCAGACCCACTATAACCATATCTGCCTTGCGGCCGAGGACATACGGTCCGTCGTGGCATCGACGGACGGCTTTTCCTCCTCACCCCCGGCCTTCATCGGGCGCAAGCATTTCCCCGAATTGCTGGCTCTGCGCGGTGATCAGGGCGCACGCGCGCTGCTGAGCCATGGATTGCAGATCGAAGCGCCCGCCGGCATTCTGCGCGACATCGACACGCCGGATGATCTGGCCACGGCAGGCTGATCAGCTCGATCGCGTCGGATCGATCCAGCCTTCCCCCATTTCCCGCGCGTCGGGCGATCGGCTGAGCGGCAAAGATCCCGTCTGCCGCTCCAGCCGGCGATGCACGACCGGGGGTTCCGGCCGGTCGTGCAGGGCATGAATGGCATCGCTATTGGCAATATCCGCCACGGTGCGCCGCTGATTGTGACGGACATAATCCAGCCATGTCGACACATGATAGCGTTCGACCCACAAATCGCTCTCGCCCAGGTCGCGCAACAATTGCCAGCCATGCGCGCCATCGCGCCTGCGAATCCGCCGCCGCTCGCTCATCGCGGCCAGGAAGGGCACGATCGACCCTGCCGGAATGCGATATTCGATCGTGACGACGATGGGTCCGCTGCGTGGTTCGACCGGTACGGCCGTGTCCGGCTCCTGCCAGTCGCCGCGCGGATCGAGATTGTCGTCGCCAATCTGCGGCAGCGGTCGCCACAGACCCAGCAGGGCCGCGACGAACTGGACCGCTGCTGCGGTATAAAGGGCCGTGACCACGCCATCCTGTTCGGCCACCCATCCAAAGAGCCAGGCCCCGCCCGCCATGCCGCCGAACGCGACCATCTGATACAGGGCGACCGCGCGCGCGACGACCCAGCGCGGCGCGGACATCTGTACCGACACGTTGAATGTCGATAGCGCCAGTACCCAGCCCGCGCCTGCCAGCATGTAGCCGGGAAGGGCCACCCACAGCCACGTGCTGGCGCCGGTCAGCGCCGTCCCGATCGCGAGCGCGAGCGCGGCCGACCGGACGATGGCCTCGACCGAATAGCGGGTGCGCAAACGGCGGCTGGACAACGCACCCAGCACAGCGCCAAATCCGAATGCACCGCTGGTCACGCCGAAGGTCAGGGCGCCACCGCCCAGCAGGTCGCGCGCGACCAGCGGCATCAATGCGGAAACCGCCGCGGCGCCAAGGCCGAATATGCCCGCACGCAGCAGCACCAGCTTGATCTTGGGCGACATGGCGACATAGCCGAGCCCGGCCAGCATCGCGACGCCCAGCCTTTCGCGCGGCAGCAGTTTCGGCGGCAGTTCGGGCCGCCAGCGTGCCAACACCACCAGCAGACCCAGATAGCTGACCGCATTGGTGACAAAAGCGGCCGCAGCCCCCGCCGCTGCGACGATCACGCCGCCCAGCGCGGGGCCGACGCTGCGCGCCAGGTTGAAGCCCATGCTGTTCATCGCAACCGCGCTGGGCAGGATGGAGCGTGGCACCATGTCTCCGACAGACGCCTGCCAGGCAGGCCCGTTGATCGCGGTGGCGCAGCCCAGAAGGAAGGTGAACCCCAGCAGCAGCCAGGGCGTCATCCAGCCTGCCCATGCAGTCGCGGCAAGCAGCGCCGACACCAACAGCATGAACGCCTGGCAGGCGATCATCACCTTGCGCCGCTCCAGATTGTCGGCGACAGCCCCCGCCCACAGCGACAAAAGCATGATCGGCAGGGTCGTCGCGGCGGGCACCAGCGCGATCAGCAAGGGCGACGCAGAAAGGGATGTCATCATCCATGCCGCGCCGACAGACTGGATCAGCCCGCCGAAATTGGACGCAAGACTGGCAAACCAGATCGCCCGAAATACCGGGATGGAAAAGGGCGATGCGGGGCTGGCGGAGGCTTGATCGGGCACAGACGTCATGAAGCGTAATCCGTTGGCGGCGTCAAACCCGGCATTCCTTGGCCTCCTCGTCCACGGGTCGGATAACGAGCCGGCACACATCCGGTTTCCGCGCGCCCACGCTGACGATTCTTTGGCCTAAGGGGTTCAAACGCGCCCCCAAAGGAGTCATTTTCGTCGCCTATCCCCGTTGCGCATCCTGCCGTTACGGCATGGCGGAGGGACGAAGCCACTGGCAATAGACACTTGCACTTTACGTAAACGTAAATACATTCAGGTCCAGATTTCGTTCGTCCAGTGCGACGCCGAGAGGACCCCCATGGAGAGGGAATGACAATGGAAGCCTATATTTACGATGCCGTCCGCACGCCCCGGGGCCGGGGGAAGGCTGACGGCTCGCTGCATGAAATCACACCCATTCAGCTGGCGACGCAGGTGCTGGAGGCTGTGCGCGATCGCAACCAGATCGACACGGCCGATGTCGATGACGTCATATTGGGCTGCGTCAGCCCCGTGGGCGAACAGGGCGCAGACATCGCGCGCGTTGCAGCGCTCAACGCCGATTATGCCCAGACCGTACCGGGCGTTCAGATCAATCGCTTCTGCGCGTCGGGGCTTGAAGCCGTCAACATGGCCGCAGCCAAGGTCTATTCGGGTGAAGCGATGTTCGCGATCGGCGGCGGCGTCGAATCGATGAGCCGCGTGCCGATGGCGTCGGACGGCGGCGCTTGGGCGATGGACCCGGCGGTCGCTTACAAAACCTATTTCGCGCCGCAAGGCATCGGCGCAGACGTGATCGCCACCAAGTTCGGGATCAGCCGGGACGATGCGGACGCCTACGCGGTGGAAAGCCAGAAGCGCGCCAAGCAGGCTTGGGACGAAGGCCGCTTCAAGAAATCGATCCTTCCTGTGAAGGACGTGATCGGCCAGGTCGTGCTTGACCATGACGAACATATGCGTCCCGATGCCACGATGCAGTCGCTGGGCAGCCTGAAGCCCAGTTTCGCCGCGTTGGGCGAGGAGATGCCCGGCTTCGATACGGTCGCGCTGCTGCGCTATCCTGAACTGGAAAAGGTCAATCATGTCCATCATGCTGGCAACAGCAGCGGCATTGTCGATGGCGCGGCGGCCGTTCTGGTCGGCAGCAAGGAAATGGGCGACAAATACGGGCTGACGCCTCGCGCCCGGATCAAGGCCATGGCCTCGATCGGGTCGGAACCGCTGATCATGCTGACCGGGCCGGAATTTGTCGCTGGCAAGCTGCTTGCGCGCGCCGGGATGACCAAGGACGACATCGACCTGTGGGAACTCAATGAAGCCTTCGCATCGGTTGTGCTGCGCTACATGCAGGCGATGGACCTCGATCATTCCAAGATCAATGTGAATGGCGGCGCGATCGCCATGGGCCATCCGCTGGGCGCAACGGGCGCAATGGTGCTGGGCACCGCGCTCGACGAACTGGAACGCTCGGGCAAGGGCACCGCGCTCGTCAACCTGTGCGTGGGCGCAGGAATGGGCACCGGCATCATCATCGAGCGTATTTAAGACCAAAATACCGTTCGCGCTGAGCCTGTCGAAGCCCTGTCCTTCATCAACAGACAGTGCAGCCCTTCGACAAGCTCAGGGCGAACGGATTTGAGAGGTAGCACCACTATGCAGACCATCAATTTCACCACCGACGCCGACGGCATCGCCACCTTGATGATCGACGTTCCGAACCAGTCGATGAACGTCATCGGGCCGGATTTCCTGGCTGACCTGGACGCCGCCATCACGCGCATCGCGTCGGAAGACGCGATCAAGGGCGCGGTCATCGCGTCGGGCAAGGACAGCGGCTTCATGGCCGGCATGGACCTTAAATATTTCGGGTCGATGCTGGTGAGTGGCGAGAGCAAGCGCCCTGCCCCGGCCGACATCTTCGACAAGGTGTTCGTGCTCAACCAGCTGTTCCGTCGCCTGGAGACCAGCGGCAAGCCGGTTGCCTGCGCGATTGAGGGCACCTGCGTTGGCGGCGGGTTCGAACTGGCGCTCGCCTGTCATCGTCGCTTCGTGGGCGACAGCCCCAAGACGCAGCTGGGCCTGCCCGAAATTCTGATCGGCCTCTTCCCCGGCGGCGGCGGGTCGCAGCGTCTGCCGCGCATCATGGGCGTACAGGCGTCGCTGATGTATATGCTTCAGGGCAAGATGTTCCGCCCGGCCGACGCGGCGATGATGAAGGTCGTCGATCAGGTCGTGCCGCAGGGCACCGCGCTCGACGCGGCGCGCGAATGGGTGAAGGCGAACCCCAACGCCCATACCCAGCCCTGGGACGTCAAGGGCTTCAAGGTGCCGGGCGGTGCGGGTGGTTTCAACCCCGCCTTCGTCCAGACCATGGCCGGCGCAGTGCCGATGACATTGAAGCAGACGCAGCGCAACATGAACGCGCCGATCGCGCTGCTGTCGGCCGTCTATGAAGGCATCACCCTGCCTATGGACCGGGCGATCGCGATCGAGAGCAAATATTTCGCCAAGGTCGCCGCCGACCCGCAGGCGAGCAACATGATCCGCACTCTCTTCGTGAACAAGCAGGCGGCCGAACGCGGTGCGCGTCGTCCCAAGGATGAGGCCAAGGCGCCGACGAAGAAGCTTGCCATGCTAGGCGCGGGCATGATGGGCGCTGGCATCGCCACCGTGGCCGCGCAGGCGGGCATGGATGTCGTGCTGTTCGATCGCGACCAGGCCTATGCGGAAAAGGGCAAGGCGCATGTCGAGGCGGTGCTCAAGAAGCGCTTGGGCCGCGGCATGACGCCCGAGAAGATGGCCGAGACGCTGGCCCGCGTCACCCCTACCACAGATTATGCCGACCTCGCCGGCGCGGACTTCGTGATCGAAGCCGTGTTCGAGGATGTCGGCATCAAGGCGGAGGTAACGAAGAAGGTCGAGGAAGTGCTGGGCGCCGACACCATCTTCGGCTCCAATACCTCCACCCTGCCGATCACCAGGCTGGCAAACGCCTGGTCCAAGCCGGAAAATTTCATCGGCGTCCATTTCTTCTCACCGGTTGAAAAAATGCCGCTGGTCGAAATCATCCTGGGCGAAAAGACTGGCCCGGCCGCCATCGCCAAGGCGTTGGATTTCGTGGCGCAGATCAAGAAGACCCCGATCGTCGTGCATGACAGCCGCGGTTTCTATACCTCGCGCAGCTTTGGCACCTATGTGCAGGAAGGCGCGGAACTGGTCGGCGAAGGCGTCAATCCTGCGCTCATCGAAAATGCCGGCAAGCAGCTCGGCATGCCGACCGGGCCTCTGGCGGTTAGCGACGAAGTGTCTATCGAACTGGGCGTCAAGATCATGACCGCGGCGAAGAAGGAACTGGGCGATGCCTATGTCCGCCAGGGATCCGACGACATCATGGTCAAGATGACCGATGCCGGACGGCTGGGCCGCAAGAATGGCAAGGGCTGGTATGATTATCCCGAAGGCGCGAAAAAGCACCTTTCGCCCGCGCTTGGCGAGATGTTCCCGCGCGCGGCCGAGCAGCCCGACGTGGAGGCGGTCAAGGAACGCCTCCTCTATCGCCAGCTCATCGAATGCGCCCGCTGCTTCGAGGAAGGCGTGCTGGAAACGCCAGAGGATGGCGACATCGGCGCGATCTTCGGCTGGGGCTTTGCGCCCTATACCGGCGGGCCGTTCAGCCATATGGACACGGTCGGCATCGCCAATGTCGTCGCGACACTTGATCGGCTGGCGGCGGCGCACGGCCCGCGCTTTGCCCCCACGCAACAGCTGCGCGACATGGCGGCGAGCGGTTCGACCTTCTACAAGGCCGCGTCGATGAAGGCCGCCGCCTGAACGGCCTATAAATCTTAACGCGGTTTCGCTAGGTCTCCCCGGCATCAGCTGGGGAGACCTTTTCTTTATGAGCGACAAGCCCACAGTCATGGTCACGGGGGGCGCGGGTTATATCGGCAGTCATGCCGTGCTGGCGCTAAAGGATGCCGGCTATGGCGTCGTCGTGATCGACAATCTCGTCACCGGCTTCGACTGGGCGGTGCCCGGAGACGTACCGCTGGTGCGCGGCGACATTGCCGACCAGCCGCTGGTGGAAGCGACGCTGCGCGACCATGATGTCCGCGCGATCATGCATTTCGCCGGTTCGGTTGTGGTGCCGGAGTCGGTTGATAACCCGCTCAAATATTACCATAATAATAGTGCCAAGACGCGCGACCTGATCGAAAGCGCGGTGCGCGTGGGCGTACCGCATTTCATCTTCTCCTCCACCGCCGCCACCTATGGCACGCCGGACGTGGAAGCTGTGCGGGAAGATACGCCGCAGCGCCCGATCAATCCCTATGGCATGTCGAAGCTGATGACCGAGCATATGCTGCGCGACGTGGCGGCGGCGCATCCGATGAACTTCTGCGCGCTACGCTACTTCAACGTCGCGGGCGCTGATCCGCAGGGACGCACCGGCCAGTCAACGGCGGGTGCCACCCACCTCATCAAGGTTGCAGTCGAAGCGGCGCTGGGCAAGCGCGAAAGCGTCAGCATCTTTGGCGATGATTTCGACACGCCGGACGGCACGGGCGTGCGCGACTATATCCATGTCAGTGACCTCGCCGCTGCCCATCTGCTGGCGCTAGAAGCATTGATGGCGCAGCCGGATCGCAACCATCTGCTCAATTGCGGCTATGGCCGGGGTTTTTCCGTGTTGGAAGTGCTGGACGCGGTCGATCGGGCGACCAACAATCCGATCAAGCGCATCATGACGGGCCGGCGCGCGGGCGATCCGGGCAAGCTGATTTCGGACAACAGCGCCATCCTGCGCACCTTTCCCTGGACGCCACGCCACGCCGATCTCGACCAGATCGTTGCCCATGCCCTGGCGTGGGAACGCCAGCTTGGGGACCGCCCATGAGCGAAGCGAGCGTCCGCGCCTACTTCGCCGCGCATGCGCCCGATGTGTCGATCATCGATCAGGGCGTCAGCACAGCAACCGTCATGGAAGCCGCCGCAGCGCTTGGCGTCGAGCCAGCGCGCATCGCCAAGACCCTATCGCTGCGCGTGGGGGATCAGGTCATACTCGTCTGCGCGCGCGGTGACGCCCGCCTGTCGAACGGCAAGGCCAAGGCTGCGCTGGGCGGAAAACCGCGCATGCTGGGCGCGCATGAGGTGGAGGAATTGACCGGGCACCCGGTGGGCGGGGTCTGCCCCTTCGGCTTGACGACGCCTCTGCCCGTCTATTGCGACCTGTCGCTCAAGGCGTTCGCCACCGTCTTTCCGGCCGCAGGATCACGCACCGCGTCCGTCGAATTGACACCCGATCGACTCGCGGCCTTGACCGGGGCAAGCTGGGTGGACATCTGCACCCTTCCTGATGACGCGGAGTGACCATGCCGACCGAACATCTATTCGCCACCGGGGCGCAGGCCGCCGCCGACATCGCCGATCGGATCGCCACCATCCTGTCGGACGCTATTGCCGTGCGCGGGATTGCGACCATCGCCCTGTCGGGTGGGCGCTCGCCCCGGCCGGTGCTGGAAGCGCTGAGCCTGGCCACACTCGACTGGAGCAAGCTGATCGTCACGCTGGTGGACGAACGCTGGGTCGATGCGGCCAGCGCGGACAGCAACGAACGACTGGTGCGCGACACGCTGTTGCGAGGGCCCGCCGCGCAGGCGCGCTTCGTGCCGATGAAGACGGATGCGGCGGACGCCTATGCAGGCCAGCCGGACGTGGAACGCGCTTTCGCCGCCCTGCCCTGGCCGCTCGACATCATCCTGCTGGGCATGGGCGATGACGGCCATACCGCCTCACTTTTCCCGGAGGGCAGGGAACTGGCTGAAGGTCTTGCCACCGATGCGCTGACCATCGCCGCCACCCCGCCGGCCGCGCCGCATCAACGCCTGTCGCTGACCGCCAGCGCGATCCTCAAAAGCCGCCATATTTTCCTCCAGATCAGCGGCGCTTCCAAGAAGGCAGTCTATGATCGCGCACTGGCGGGCGGACCGGTCGAGGAATTGCCGATCCGCCTCGCGCTTTTGCAGGACGATGTGCCGGTCGAGGTCTGGATCGCCGAAAACTGACGATTTTTCAGTCCGCCGGATCGTGGCCGGAAATCAGATAGCGCCATACCCCGGTCGCGTTGATGAAGAGCAGGGCGACATTCTGCCAGCCAATGCCTTCGCTATTTGTGTCCAGGAATCCCCAGGCAATCAGCGCGATGGAGCTTGTCACGAACAGCACGAAGGCCCATCCGGTGATGCGGCGGCCAAGGTTGAGCGAGACGATCAGCGCGGCGAGCGTGGCCGCCCCCGCGCCATAATATTGCAGGACGGTCAAGAAGGTCTGGCTCATGCCCTGCCCAACGCAGCAGTCAGGGCCATGTTGCCAAAATTAACGCAGGTGATTCATGCATAACGTCGCCGGTATCGACCCTTTCCACGCCATTGCCATCAGCCGGGAGGCGCACGCGCTGGAGGAACAGGGCCGCTCGATCCTGCACATGGAGTTTGGCCAGCCATCGACCGGCGCGCCGACGCGGGCCATCGCGGTCGCGCATCATGTGCTCGACACCGAACCCATGGGCTACTGGGAAAGCACCGCCTTGAAAGAAAGAATGGCCCGCGATTATCAGCATCGCTACGCCGTCACCGTCGATCCCGAACAGATAATCCTGACCTGCGGCGCCTCGCCCGCGCTGGTGCTGGCGCTCACCAGCCTGTTTGCGCCGGGCGCGCGCGTGGCGACGGCGCGGCCGGGTTATGTCGCCTATCGCAATACGTTGAAGGCGCTCTACCTGAACCCGGTCGAGGTCGCCTGCGGCCCGGCCGAACGCTACCAGATCAGCGCCGACGCGCTCGCCGCACTCGACCCCGCGCCCGATGGCCTGATCCTCGCCAGTCCCGCCAACCCGACCGGCACGATCATCCCGCCCGCTGAACTGGCGCGCATCGCTGCAGTCTGCGCCGACCGGGGTATCCGCACCATCTCCGATGAAATCTACCACGGCCTCAGCTTCGGTGAGCCGGCCCATTCGATGCTGCAATATGCGCCCGACGCCGTGATCGTGAACAGCTTTTCCAAATATTACAGCATGGCGGGATGGCGCCTGGGCTGGGTGGTCGTGCCGCCGGACCTTATCGACACAGCGCGCGCACGGATGGGCAATCTGTTCCTGACGCCCCCCGTGCTGGCGCAGCGCGCCGGCCTTGCCGCCTTCGACTGCGTCGAGGAACTGGACGGTCACGTCGCAAGCTACCGCCGCAACCGGCAATTGCTGCTCGATGCGCTGCCCGCCATGGGCCTTGCCCACATTGCCCCGCCCGATGGGGCTTTCTATATCTATGCGGATATCAGCCATCTGACCAACGACAGCCTGGGTTTTTGCCAGAAACTGCTGCGCGAAACCGGCGTGGCGACCGCGCCGGGGATCGACTTCGATCCCGTCGACGGCCACCGCTTCATCCGCTTCAGCTTTGCCGTGTCCACCGACCGTGTCGAGGATGCGATCGCGCGGATGGCCCCCTGGTTCCAGACGCAGGCAGCGCAGTAGGTCCCGAGCCTGTCCTACAGGGCCGGCCCCGTGCTAGGCCAAGCGATCGGCTCTTTCTCGCAGTCTAGCCCTCGCCCCGCGCGGCCCCTTGTCCGTCGCGGTCGATTTCGCAAAAAATCTCCTATTGCGAAATCGACGCTTCGGGTCTCAATCGACGCAAATGCGTCGGCGCACGACGGTGTGAACTTCGCACCCTTTCCCACCGTTGCAAAACACGCGCAACGCGGCCGCCTTTACCCCCGTGTCCGGTCGAACTCATTCATTTCATAAGCAATGGAAGCTTCGACCAGCCGGTCCCATAGGTCGGCGATGACATCACCGGGCGCGCCCAGCCGTTCCGCCTCCGCCCGGGCATTGGCAATTACCTGCGCCTTGCGCGCTTCGTCGCGCACCGCGCCGCGATCGGGCTTGATCCGGGCAGCAGCGCGCATATGGGCAAAACGCAGGTCGAGCAGCGCAACGATTTGCCGGTCGATTTCGTCCACGCCGGCGCGCACTTCACTCATGCTGGTATAGCTGTCGGGGTTCATGGTGCGAGCACTTAGGCCGCCCGCCCCTACCTGTCGAGGGCTTGACAGGCCAGCCCCTTGGCGTCATAGGCGCCGCTTCGCGATTGGCCCCGCATCCCGGTGAAGCGGCGGCCCTGTCCCTGAAATACGGAAAACAGGCGATACCGGGACCAACGTTGTTAGCATATCGTAAGGAAAGACATATGTCGAAGCGCTCCAGCGCCAAGTACAAGCTCGACCGCCGGATGGGCGAGAATATCTGGGGTCGTCCCAAGAGCCCGGTCAACAAGCGGGAATATGGCCCTGGCCAGCATGGTCAGCGCCGCAAGGGCAAGATGTCCGACTATGGCATTCAGCTGCGCGCCAAGCAGAAGCTGAAGGGCTATTATGGCGACATCACCGAAAAGCAGTTCAAGAAGAACTATGTCGAAGCCGCCCGGATGAAGGGTGACACCGGCCAGAACCTCATCGGTCTGCTGGAACGCCGCCTCGACGCGCTGGTCTACCGCGCCAAGTTCGCGCCCACCATCTGGTCGGCCCGTCAGCTCGTGAGCCACGGCCACATCTATGTGAATGGCGTCAAGTGCAACATCGCCTCGCGTCTGGTGAAGCCGGGCGACGAGATCACCCTGGGCAAGAAGGCGCAGGAAATGGCGCTGGTGTTGGAAGCGCAGAACCTGCCCGAGCGCGACATTCCTGACTATGTGTCGCCCGATGGCGCCGCCAAGGTCACCTATGTCCGCGTTCCCACGCTGGACGAAGTACCCTATCCCGTGAAGATGGAACCGAACCTGGTCGTCGAATTCTATTCGCGCTAAGTCTTCGGACCTGCGAGATACAAAAGGGGCGGCTCCTCACGGGGCCGCCCTTTTTCGTGGCACGATATGCTCTACTGGGCGCTCAGCCCCAGCATCACCGCGATGGCCATGAACAGGATCGTGGCCACCATGACCGCGGCGACCGCTTGCCCGAACCCGGCGAAGCGCCCGATGCGCAATCTGGACGAAAACCAGACTGTCTGCACGCCCAGATACCACAGCGCCGCACCCAGCATCACCACGGCCCCTGCCATTCGCCCGTGCGATGGATGGAAAGTCGGCAGCAGCGTTGCGACCCCCACCATCAGCGCCAGCGGAGCCGTCGTGAAACATTGCCCGTAAAAGGGGCGGCGCAAATTGGAATGGGTCAGCTTCAGCCCCTGCCGACGCAGCATGAACAACGACATCATCAGCGCGAACAGGCTGAACAGCACCAATCGCAGCGCCAGCAGCGCAAGATCCGAATCGACCAGCGCCGCCAGCCCCCTGGTGCCCGTCAGCAGGGGATTGCTTCCAGCAACCAAGGCCTCCAGCCCGTGGGAGATCAGCAGGGTCAGAAACAGGAAAAGCGGCGGGCGGATGGCGTCGTCATACTGCTCGTCAGGCGCATCCGACACCTCGCGGTCGGCATAGGCCATCATTGCCAACGGATGCACCAGCGCGCGCCACAATGTCATGGGGTAAAAGACCAGCCAGCCCATCACCGTGTAGAGCGCTTCGTCCAGCGACTCGATGATCTTCATGAAGTCCATGAACGACCTTCCTGCCCTGCGCCCGACCTGCCGGGCCGCCGTACCCATGGTCTATCGACAAGGCCATGGCAGGGATAGGCCAGATCGTGATAATCAGGGATCAGCCCGTGTTCGCCGCCGCCGCTACCTCGACTGCGCGCGCAAACACCGCGTCGAACATTTCGGCCGTCAGCCGCCCGGTATTCTGGTTGTAGCGCGAACAATGG
Organism: Sphingomonas sp. SKA58; assembly: GCF_000153545.1. Lineage (NCBI taxonomy): Bacteria > Pseudomonadati > Pseudomonadota > Alphaproteobacteria > Sphingomonadales > Sphingomonadaceae > Sphingomonas > Sphingomonas sp. SKA58. The sequence continues at coordinate 914,704 of NZ_CH959306.1, read as the reverse complement.
TAGCTATCGATCAGGATGCGGCCATCGGGCATGCGATGTTCGGCCAGATGCGCGAAACGCGCTTTGGGCAGTTTGCCGCCCAGAACCTTAACCGCCGACTGATGCGCAATCTGGCCCAGCGCGATGAAGGTGCGCGCATTGGGCAGCGCCGCCACGCCATCGGCCAGAAACGGGCGGCAGTTGTGGATTTCCGCTGGCTCCGGCTTGTTTTGCGGCGGCAGGCATTTGACAGAATTGATGATGATCACGTCCCGCAGGACCAAGCCATCGTCCGGCCGCGCCTCATAGCTTCCTTCGGCCAGCCCATGGCGCGCCAGCGTCGCAAACAGCAGGTCGCCGGCATAATCGCCAGTGAACGGCCTGCCCGTGCGGTTCGCCCCCTGCCGGCCCGGCGCCAGTCCGATGATCGCAATCCGCGCCTTCGGGTCGCCGAAGGCGGGGACCGGTGCATTCCACCAGTCAGGATGCTCGGCCCGGCATTCTTCCCGCAAGGCGACAAGGCGGGGACAGCGCTGGCAGTCCTTCGGCGGCTCGGTCGAAGCAAGGGGGCTTTCCACGGTCACGCAGAGCAGATAGGCGCTGGGCCATGGCGGATACAAGGCCCGAAAGCCGCACCCATGTCTATGCGCTGGCGCTGGGATCGAACCGGCAGCTCTCGGCCCGCCGCACGCCGCCGAAACTGGTTGAGGAGGCTGCCGCGCTGATCGGCGCGCGGATGCCGGTGATCGCCATATCGCCAATTTTCGATACCCCGCCGCTGGGTCCATCGCTGCGCCGCTTCGCCAATGCCGCGATGCTGGTGGAAACCCCGCTGCCGCCCCCTGCCCTGCTGCGCATGCTTCAGGCGATCGAGACGCAGTTGGGCCGACGACGCCACCGTCGCTGGGGCGCGCGCAGCATGGATATCGACATCATCCTCTGGTCGGGCGGCACTTGGCGTGAGCGCCGGCTGACGGTGCCCCACGCCGCCTTTTGCACCCGCCCCTTCGTACTGACGCCCCTGTCCCTGATTGCACCCGGCTGGCGTGATCCCCGCAGCGGCCTTGCCATCCGCCATCTGAGCGCGCGGCTCAAAAAAGCGAAACCAAAGCGGCCGACAAGTGGTTGACCATCCGCGCCGCCCCCTTTAGGGCGTCGTCCACCGCTTCGGGGGTCCATAGCTCAGTCGGTAGAGCAACTGACTTTTAATCAGTAGGTCGCTGGTTCGAACCCAGCTGGACTCACCACTTCTTGTGGAGCGCGATGCAGATAATCTCCACTTCGACCCTCTATGAAGGCTGGCTCAACCTGCGGATGGTGCGGTTGCGCGCCGACGATGGCGTGGAGGTCGATCGGCATGTGGTGGAAATGCGCCGGGCGGTCGCCGTCCTGCCCTATGATCCTGATCGTCGCGTAGCCATCACAGTGTCGATGCCGCGCACACCCGTCATGCTGGCAGGCCTGCCCGACATGATGGAGGCAATCGCCGGCATATTGGAAGACAACCCTGCCGATTGCACGCGACGCGAAGCAATGGAGGAAGCGGGTGTTCGGCTGGGCGAGCTGGTCCATCTGGGCCAGATTTGGAGCATCCCCAGCGTCGTTACGGAAAAGATCGACTATTATCTGGCGCCCTACAGCGCACAGGATCGCGTTGCGGCTGGCGGCGGCCTGGTCGAGGAGCAGGAAAATATCAGCGTGCATGAACTGCCGCTGGACACACTCTGGACGATGATGGCGCGCAAGGAAATTGCCGATGGCAAGCTGGCGATCCTGCTGATGGCGCTGCGGCTGCGGCAACCGGCCTTGTTCAGCGTTCCGGTCGACTGACGACAATCGTGCGTGCGGCCACGTCAGCAGCGCCATGGGGCAGGCGAAAGCGACAGGGATCGGATGCGCCGTTGAGGCAGATCGCAAGTCCGCTCGCGCGATAACGCAGGACAAGCCGACGGCGGCCGGGATCTTCCCACTGCGCCACGGTCAGCAGGTTGCCCGCTTCATCAAGCCATTCGACATCGTCGTCCGTCAGTATGTCCGTGCCATGGAGGTCGGTTTCATCTGCCCGCAGCGCCGCCAGGGCAAAGACGTACCGCTCCAGTTCTTTGCTGCGGCCATCCCAGTCGATCCAGCTGATGGCATTATCCTGCGCATAGGCGTTGTTGTTGCCCCGCTGGGACCGGCCGAATTCGTCGCCGGCGCTGAGCATGATCGTCCCGCGTGAGCAGAAGAGCGTGGCAAGCAACGCCTTGGCGTCGCGACAGCGGGCGGCGCGGATAGCGGGGTCGTCGCTCGCTCCCTCGATGCCATTGTTCCAGCTGTAATTTTCGCCATGGCCGTCGCGATTCTGCTCGCCATTCGCTTGATTATGCCGCTCTTCATAGGCCGTCAGGTCAGCCAGAGTGAAACCATCATGCGCGGCGAGGAAATTGACCGTCCGGCTTCGGCCGTTCGGGAATATGTCGCTTGATCCGGCAAGGCGCGTCGCTACGGCCCCGATCATCCCCGCATCGCCGCGCCAGAAACGCCGCATGTCGTCACGATAGCGATCATTCCATTCCAGGCATCCGCCTGGGAATTGTCCAAGCTGATAGCCGCCCGGACCAATGTCCCACGGCTCGGCGATCATGATCCGGTTGGCAAGGACCGGATCGGCGCGCATCTCTTCCAGCAGTGGCGCGCGCGGATCAAAGCCATGGTCCATCCGCCCGAGCGCCGGACCAAGGTCGAAGCGGAAGCCATCGATGCCGGCCTGCTGCACGAAATGCCGCAATGACGCCAGAATAAGCGCACGCATCGTTGGAGCGTTGCAGGCAATGCTGTTGCCGGTGCCGGTATCGTTGATCAGGCTTCCGTCAGCCGCATGGCGGAATGCGCCACGCGGGTCGAGACCGCGCAGCGATAGGGTCGGGCCATGGCAGTCGCCTTCCCCGTCATGATTATAGACCATGTCCAGGATGACGCCGATCCCAGCGTCATGCAGGGCTGACACCGCATCCCTCAATTCCGCCATGCCACCGGGTGCCAGACGGGGGTCGATGGCGAACCAGCTGACCGGGTTATAGCCCCAATAATTTGTGAGGCCGAGCGGCCCCAAATGCCGTTCATCAATCCACGCGTTTATCGGCATGAGTTCAACGGCGGAGACCTGCAGGGCTTTCAGATGCGCGATCACGGCCGGATGACCGAGCGCGGCGATGGTCCCGCGCTGCGCCGGGGCCACTTCGGGATGACACATGGTGAAGCCGCGCACATGCAGTTCGTAGAGGAGGCCGCCGGGCGTAAAGAGCGGCGACCGCGCGGCCACGTGCGGCCGGGGCGCTTCGACGACGCCCTTGGGCAGGAGCGGGGCCGTGTCCCCCGCCTCCCCGCGTGGTGCGGCCAGCGCAGGATCATAGGTAAAAGGGCGGTCGATCGCAGTCGCATAAGGATCAAGCAACAGCTTGTCGGGATCGAACCACAGGCCCGCGGGCGGATCATAGGGACCATCGGCGCGCAGCCCATAACGCGCCCCAGCGCCAATACCCGGCGCCGCAAGCTGCCACACCCCATCGGCCCCTCGCTGCATCGGCAGGCGGGTTTCGCCAGCCAAGGGGTCGAACAGGCAGAGCCATAGTGCGTGGGCGTCGGGCGCATGGACTCGAAACAATGCGCCGCGTTCCGTTAACTGGGGCGCACCTGCGCCCGTGGTCACGCTGCCTCCGCCAGCAAATCGCGATAGAGCGCGGCATAGCGTGCTGCGCTGCTGTCCCATGACACGTTGGCGCGCATGGCGGCCCGCTGCATCGCCTGCCAAATGGGCCGGTTGCCATGCAGTTGAACGGCACGGGCGATCGCGCCATGCAGCGCCAGCGGGTCGGACGGTGCGAAGGCGATGCCGGTCGCCGCGCCAGCGCTTACCGCCGCTTCATTGGCGTCGATGACCGTATCGGCCAGCCCGCCGACCCGCGCCACGACCGGCAGGCAGCCATAGCGCAGCCCGTAAAGCTGGGTGAGACCACAGGGTTCAAAGCGGGACGGGATCAAGATGGCGTCGCCGCCCGCCTGCATCAGATGCGACAGGGGCTCATCATAGCCGATCCGTGCCGCGATCCGTCCGTGATGCCGGTCGGCCGCGGCCAGGAATGCGCCCTCCAGCGCCTGATCTCCCGATCCTAGCAACGCTAACTTGCCGCCCAGCCCGACCAGATGGTCGATGGCGTCGATCATCAGGTCCATGCCCTTTTGCCAGGTCAGGCGGCTGACGATGATGAAGAACGGCGCGTCGTCCTGGTCGAGGCCGAACGCCCTTTCGAGCGCCCGGCGATTGCCCGCCCGTGCGCCCAACGATCGGCCGCTGAACCTGCGGGGGATCAACGGATCGTCGGCCGGGTTCCAGATGTCGGTATCGACACCGTTCAATATGCCATGCAGTCGCGCGATGCGCCCGTTGATCAGCCCGTCCAGCCCCATGCCATGATCGGGCGATCGGATTTCCTGCGCATAGGTGGGACTGACCGTGGTAATCGCGTCGGCGGATATGAGTCCGGCCTTCAAATAACCGACTCCGCCATAATATTCGACGCCATCAACGCCCCAGGCTTCGGGTGGCAGGCCAAGCGCCGGAAAAATGTCCGCGGCAAAACGCCCCTGAAAGGCGAGATTGTGGATCGTCACCAGCTTTGGCACGGCAGCGGCTGAACCAAAGCGCATATAGGCGGCTGTCAAGGCCGCCTGCCAGTCGTGAACATGGACGATGTCCGGTCGCCAGCCCCTGAGCGCGCCTTCGGCAATATCCGCGCCGACACGAGCCAGCGCAGCAAAACGCCGCCAATTGTCGCTCCAGTCCGTGCCATCCGGGCCGCCATAGGGACCGCCGTCACGCGTGAAAAATGCGGGCGCGTCCAGCACCAGAAGATTCAGTCCATCAACTTTCGCCGCCAGCACGGCCCCGCGTTCGCCAAACAGCGCCTCATAGCGGCGTACTGTCTTCGCCTTACCCAGTTTCTTTAGGACTGACGGATATCCAGGGACCAGTGTACGGGTGGCGACACCATGTGCCGCCAGCGCGGCCGGCAATGCTCCGACCACGTCGGCCAGCCCACCGGTCTTGACGAGCGGATAGACTTCCGAGGCGACGGACAAAAGCTGCATCGTCATCGACCGGTCAAACCTCCAACCGGTCGATCATCGGCTGGGTCACCAGGCAGATGCCGCTGTCGGTCCTGCGAAAGCGCTGGGCGTCAAGCACCGAGTCTTCCCCGATGATGAGGCCTGGCGGAATAAGAATGCCCGAATCGACCACGCATTTATGCAGGCGCGCGCCGCGTCCGATCTCGCAGCCCGGCATGATGATGCTGTCCGTCACCGATGAAAAACTATGTGTACGCACCCCCGAAAAGAGCAGGCTGCGGTGCAGCGAAGATCCCGAAACAATGCAGCCGCCCGCCACCAGCGACGATGTCGCCGACCCGCGCCTGCCATCTTCATTATGAACGAATTTGGCGGGTGGCGTGACTTCCGAATAGGTCCAGAGCGGCCAGCTATGGTCATAAAGATCGAGCGAAGGGACAACGTCGGTCAGGTCGATATTCGCCTGCCAATAGGCGTCGATCGTGCCAACATCGCGCCAGTAAGGCTCCAGTTCGCTCTCGGCGCGCACGCAACTGCTGGAAAAGCGATGCGCCACCGCCTTTCCGTGCTTTACGATATAGGGAATGAGATCCCCGCCGAAATCCCGCTTGCTCGTCGGATCATCCGCGTCGCGCCACAACTGCTCTATCAGAAAACGGGTGCGGAAAACATAGATCCCCATGGACGCCAGCGCCGTATCAGGCTGCCCCGGAATGGCAGGCGGATCCTTCGGCTTTTCAACAAAGGCGGTGATGACGTCGGCCTCGTCGACGTGCATGACGCCGAAGCCGACAGCTTCCATGCGCGGCACTTCCAGACAGCCGACAGTGACGTCAGCGCCGCTGTCCACATGCTGCTGGAGCATCAGTTCATAGTCCATCTTATAAACATGGTCGCCAGCCAGAATGACCATATATTCCGGTGCATAGGCTTCGATGATGTCGATATTCTGGAAGACGGCGTCGGCGGTGCCTTCATACCATTGGCTTTCGGAAATGCGCTGACTGGCTGGCAATATGTCGAAACTTTCATTGCGTTCGGGACGCAGGAAATTCCAGCCGCGCTGAAGGTGCCGGATCAGCGAATGCGCCTTATACTGGGTCGCGACGCCAATGCGGCGAATACCGCTGTTAAGCGCGTTGGACAGCGCAAAGTCGATGATCCTGGCCTTGCCGCCGAAATGCACCGCCGGCTTTGCGCGCCGGTCGGTCAGTTCAGCCAGGCGGCTACCGCGCCCCCCGGCCAATACATAGGCCATCGCATCACGCGCTATGGGCTGATATTTCGTCTGCATCCGCCTCTCCATCCACCCGCCCACAAGTCGCCGGTCTGCCGCCCGCAGTTCGTTAAAATTCCAGTTCCAGCATCAGCGTGGCGAAGGGCGGGATTGTGATGTTCACCCATCCTTCTTCATCCGCTGTCACCGCGCCCATATTGCCCGCGCCGCTGCCGCCATAATCCTGCGCGTCGCTGTTCATCACTTCCCGCCAACGCCCGCCAGAGGGCAAGCGCATGCGATAACCGTGGCGCAGCACAGGCGTAAAATGACTGATGACGACAATGGGCAATGCGCTGGGCGCGCGCCGCACCCAGGCGAAGAGTGAATCCGCGCGCGCATCGACCAGCACCCATTCGAAGCCTTCCGCCTCGCAATCGCGGCCGTGAAGCGCCGGCCGGCTGCTATAAAGATGGTTGAGGTCCGCGACCAGCCGCTGCACGCCCAGATGCGGCCCATGGTCCAGCAGGTGCCAGTCGAGCGCCCGCGCCTCGCTCCATTCATCGCGCTGGGCAAACTCCTGCCCCATGAACAACAGCTTCTTGCCTGGATACCCCCACATCAAGCCGTAATAGGCGCGCAGCGTCGCGAACTTCTGCCAGTCATCGCCCGCCATCTTGTGCAGCAGTGACGATTTGCCATGCACCACTTCGTCATGGCTGAGCGGCAGGACGAAATTTTCGTCAAAGGCGTAGAGCAGCCCGAAGGTGATGTCGTCATGATGATGGGCGCGATATACCGGGTCGCGCTGCAAGTAGCGCAACGTGTCGTGCATGAAGCCCATATTCCATTTGAACCCGAAGCCCAGGCCGCCCGCATCGACCGGCCGCGAAACGCCGGGCCAGCTGGTCGATTCTTCCGCGATCGTCATGACACCGGGATGCGCGCCATAGAGCGCCTTGTTCATCTGCTGGAGGAAGTCCACGGCCTCCACATTCTCGCGACCGCCATGATCATTGGGAATCCATTCGCCCGGCTGCCGGGAATAATCGAGGTACAGCATGGAGGCGACAGCATCCACGCGCAGTCCATCGACATGATAACGCTCTGCCCAGAATAGCGCGTTATTGGAGAGGAACTGTGCCACTTCACGCCGGCCATAATTGTAGATGGCGGTGTTCCAATCAGGGTGGAAGCCCTTGCGCGGGTCGGCATGTTCATAAAGCGCGGTGCCGTCAAAATGCGCCAACCCATGTTCGTCGGTCGGGAAATGCGCCGGCACCCAGTCAAGGATGACGCCTATGCCAGCGCGATGGGCGCCATCGACGAACCGCGCAAATCCCTCCGCATCCCCAAAGCGCGCGCTAGGCGCATAGAGGCCGAGCGTTTGATAGCCCCAACTGGGATCATAGGGATGCTCGCTGATCGGCAGAAATTCGATATGGGTAAAGCCCATGCCCACGACATAGGGGATCAACCGATTGGCCAATTCATCCCAGGTCAGGAAATTGCCATCGGCATCGCGCTGCCATGACCCGGCATGGACTTCATAAATCGCAATCGCTTCGCGGCGCGGATCGGCATCGCGCCAATGTGCCCGGTGTCGATCGTCGCCCCATATGTGGCCGGGCGGCTGCGCAACGATAGATGCGGTCGAAGGACGCAATTCGGCCTGGAAGGCGAAAGGGTCTGACTTGAGCGGCAGAAGGTCGCCGTTCGCCCCGATGATTTCGAACTTGTAGGCGCCGCCCGCGCCGACTTCGGGCAGGAAGATTTCCCATATACCCGCATCGGTGCGGCGGCGCATCAGGCCCCGCCGCCCGTCCCACCGATTAAAGTCGCCCACCACTGAGACGCGCAACGCATTGGGTGCCCAGACCGCGAAATGGGTTCCGTCCATGCCTTCGTGATGGATGACATGGGCGCCCATCTTGTCGAACAGCCGCCCGTGCGATCCTTCCGCGAAATAATGATCGTCCATCGGCCCCAACACGGGGCCATAGCCATAGGGATCGACCAGCGCATAATCGCTACTGTCGGAATAGTGCGCAATATAGCGCAGCGGCTGGCGCTTTTTCACCGACACCTTGCCAAAAAACAGCCCGTCGGGATGGATGCAGGCCAATTGCCCTACGGCCTTGCCTTCCAGAGTGACGGCCGTGACGCCTGTCGCGTCCGGCAGCATGACACAAGCGGTGAAGCCCTTGTTCGCCGGATGGACGCCCAAAGTGGCAAAGGGATCATCCTCGCGTCCCGTAACCACCCGGTCGATCTGATCCGGCGTCAGCATCGCCTATCTGCCCCCTCTCATCATGCGGGCAGCTTCCAGATGTCGGTTGCATATTCGCGGATCGTACGATCGGACGAGAACCAGCCCATGCGCGCCACATTGTGGATAGCCTTCTTTGCCCAGAGCGCCTCATCCTTCCACAGGGCGTCGACGGACCGCTGTGCCGCGGAATAGCTGTCGAAGTCGGCCGCGACCATGAACCAGTCATGATCATGGATACCCTGGATCAGCGCCTTGTAGCGATCCGGATCGTCCGGCGAAAAGACGCCGCTGGCAATGGCATCGAGCGCCTGTCCCAGTTCGCGGCTCTGGCCGATCACCTCGCCAGGGTTATAGCCATTGGCACGCCTCTCATTCACCTCCTGCGCGGTGAGGCCGAAGATGATGATGTTATCCTCGCCCACATGATCGCGCATTTCGACATTGGCGCCGTCCAGCGTGCCGATGGTGAGCGCCCCATTGACCGCAAATTTCATGTTGCCGGTGCCCGACGCCTCCATGCCCGCGGTCGAAATCTGTTCGCTCAGGTCCGCCGCCGGGATCATCATTTCCGCCATGGAGACATTGTAATTTGGAACGAATTGCAGCTTGAGAAGCCCCTGCACTGCCGGATCGTGATTGACGGCGCGCGCCACGTCATTGGCCAGTTTGATGATCAGCTTGGCGTTATGATAGCTGGGCGCGGCCTTGCCGCCGAACAGCTTGACGCGCGGCGCCCAGTCGCGTTCGGGGTGAGAGCGAATCTGGTCGTAAAGCGACACCGCCTCAATGATGTTGAGCAGCTGGCGCTTATATTCATGGATGCGCTTGATCTGAATGTCGAACAAGGCGGCCGGGTCGATCCGGGCATTGACACGCTTGCGCAGCAGGTCAGAGAGCGCCACCTTGTTGGCGCGCTTGACCGTCAGGAAACGCTCCTGAAAGGCAGCATCGTCGGCGAAGCGATCCAGCTCGCGCAATGCTTCGGGATCGTCCAGGAAACGATCTCCGATGGCGTCGCGGATCAACGTGGTCAGACCCGGATTGCACTGCATCAGCCAGCGGCGGAAGGTGACGCCATTGGTCTTGTTGTTGATGCGCGCGGGGTAAAGGCGGTGCAGGTCGGCGAAGACCGTTTCCTTCATCAAATCGGTGTGCAGCGCCGACACGCCGTTGACGCTGTGCGATCCGGCAAAGGCGAGATTGCCCATTCGCACCCGGCGGCCGCCATGCTCGTCGATCAGGGAAATCGCGCCGATCGCGCCGTCATCAAAATGCCCGGACCGGCGCGCTTCCGCCAGCAGCCGGCTGTTCACCGCATAGACGATCTGCATGTGGCGCGGCAGCAGCCGCTCGAACAGCGGCACTGGCCAGCTCTCCAGCGCCTCGGGCAACAGGGTGTGGTTGGTATAGCTGAAGGTGCGGCGGGTAATGTCCCACCCTTCGTCAAAATCCAGCCCGTGATCGTCGAGCAAGATGCGCATCAGTTCAGCGACTGACACCGCCGGATGGGTGTCATTAAGCTGGATCGCCGCCTTGTCAGGCAGCGTCCGGATGTCGCCGAAATATTGAATATGCCGACGGACAATGTCCTGTAGCGAAGCGGAGGAGAAGAAATATTCCTGCCGCAACCGCAATTCCTGCCCGGCGGGTGAGGAGTCGGCCGGGTAGAGCACGCGGGTCAGCGCTTCCGCCCGATTGCTTTCTGATAGGGCGCCAAGATGGTCGCCGGCGTTGAACTTGTCGAGCAAAATGGGGTCGATGGGCTGGGCTTCCCACAGTCGCAGCGTATTGACCCGCTTGCCCCGCCAGCCCGCGATCGGCGTGTCATAGGGGGTGGCGATGACGCGTTCGCCCGGCCGCCAGTGCATCTGATGCGGTCCAGCCTCCTCCCCCTCCGCCGGATCGACGCGTCCGCCAAAGCCGACCTCGTAGCTCGCCTCGCGCCGCTCGAACTCCCAGGGATTGCCATGCGCCAGCCAGTTTTCGGGCAGTTCCACCTGCCAGCCATCGCTGATTTCCTGCCGGAACATGCCGTTCACATAGCGGATGCCATAGCCATAAGCAGGCACGTCCACCGTCGCCATGCTTTCCATGAAACAAGCCGCCAGCCGACCCAGGCCGCCATTGCCCAGCGCGGCGTCGGGCTCCAGCGCGGCGATGATGTCAATATCGACACCCAACGACGCCAGCGCAGCCTGAAGATCGTCCAGCATTTCCATGTTGGATGCAGCGTCGCGCATCAACCGGCCAATCAGGAATTCCAGGCTGAGATAATAAACCCGCCGCCCCTGCGCCTCGTAGGTTTTGTGTGTGGATTCGATCCAGGCGTCGATCACCCGGTCGCGGATCGCCAGGATGACGGCATGCAGCCAGTCATGGGGCTTGGCCGCAGCGGCATCCTTGCCGATGCGATAGGTCAGCCGCTCCACGATTTCGCGGGCCAGTAATTCGGGATCCACCTGCCGCGGTGCGGGCCTGGGCAGTTTGGTCTGGCCCTCAAGGTTCATGGCGTGACGTCCCCCTGCTGAATCACCCATGATGATGGCATAGGCGCAAGACCAGCGCCATCAGCATTTCGGCGGTGCAGCAAGAACTTGTCGCGCGGCCTTTTGATCCGTCAGCCGCGTCGCGATCGGACAATCGCCTCAGACACGGCCGCGCGCATTTGCGCCCGCACAGGATAGGCGCTGGATGGCAGAAGCTGGGTCATGAATATCCCGATCAGCCGTTCCACCGGGTCGATCCAGAAATAGGTCGAAAACACACCACCCCAATAATATTCGCCCCTCTCCAACCCCATGGCGAAGCCCAGGCCAAAACCCACATCCTGATAATCCGCCTCGCTGAACATCGCGCTCGACATGCCCGCCAGATCGCTGCCGCCGGGCAACTGGTTGGTCCGCATCGCCGCGACCGTCTCCTCCGACAGCAGACGCGTGCCATCGAGTTCGCCACCGCGCAGCAACATCCGGGCGAACCGATGATAGTCGGCGACGCTCGACACCAGCCCGCCGCCGCCCGAAAAGAAACATCCGGCCCGCCGCCAACCGCTGCGCGCCCCCAGGTCGGCAGGAACCCGCACCCCGCTTTCCTCCAGCCGCCAGGCGTCCGTCATGCGCGCCGTCTTGCTGTCGGGCAGCACAAAGCCGGTGTCTTCCATGCCCAGCGGCGTGAAGATGGCGCGCTCGAAATGGCTTTGCAGGTCCGTTCCCGTCAATCGCTCGATCACGACGCCCAGCGCGTCCGTAGACACCGAATAATTCCACCGCTCTCCTGGAGAAAATTCCAGCGGCAAGGTCGCAAGATCGGCAATGAACTGGTCGGAGGTACGCTTTTGCTGAAACTCGTCCAGCCCCATCTCCCGATAGCGCGCGTCTATCGCGGTCTGCCGCTGCAAACCATAGGTCAGGCCCGACGTATGGCGCAGAAGATCAATCATCCGCATTGACCGCGCTGGCCGGCTTTCGCCTGCGCTGCCAACGCGCAGGTCGGCAAATTCGGGGATGGCGTGCGTGACAGGCGTGTCCAGTGCCACCAGTCCCTGCTCCACCAGCATCATGAAGGCGACCGACGTGACCGGCTTCGTCATTGATGCGATGCGATAGAGGGCATCGGGGTGCAGCGGGGTCCCGTCGACCCGCGCCGCACCGCGCGTCACCGATAGCAGCGGCACCTCATCGCGCGACAGGAAAAACTGCATGTGGGGCAGCTTGCCGCTCTGGATATAGTGGTGGTCGAGAAACGTCACGAGCGCATCCAGTCGGTCCGCATCCATGCCCGCCGCTATCGCTGCCGCCCTGTCCAACCCGTCAAGCATCCGCATCCCTCATCGCCTGGCCTTAGCCTGCCGCGCTAAAGCACGCTCGCGGCAACGTAAACAGCTTGGCGATTGCCAACACCCCGTCGCCCCCTCTATGGCATCCGGCCTGATCGCACGCATTGGACCCAGAACAGGCATGGCCACCGGCCTTTCCGCGATATTCATGACGCACCGCGCCGCGCTGCTGCGCTTTTTGCGCGCGCGCGGCGCGGGCGACGACGCTGAAGACCTGTTGCAGGATATGTGGATGAAGCTGGAGGCCAAGGACCTCGGCCCGGTGGCCGATCCACTGCCCTATCTTTATCGCATGGCCAACAATCTGATGCTCGACCGATATCGATCATCGACACGCCGCGAGCGGCGCGAGCAGGATTGGGCCGGGGGCGCGGGCGGCGTCATGGCTGACCCCACCGATGACGTCCCGGTAGACGACCGGTTGATCCTGACCCAGCAACTGGACGAAGCGCGCAGCGTGCTGCGTGCACTGGGGCCTAGGGTCGAGTTGGTCTTCCGCCGCTTCCGGATCGAAGGAGTCGGGCAGAAAGTCATTGCCGATGAACTGGGGGTCAGCCTCACCACTGTGGAGAAGGACCTGCAAAAGGCCTATCGCGCAATGATCGCGCTCAAGCAGAAAATGGATACGGAATGAGCGGGTCGGCGGCGTCTGGCCTAGCAAGGGGCATAATAGGAACAGGGCTAAAGCCATGGTGAACGAGGAGGCGCTCGCGTGGGTGATCCGCACGCGCGATCCTGGATTTGACGACTGGGAGGCCTTCACCATCTGGCTGGAGAGCGATCCTGCGCGCGCGCTGGCCTATGACGCGCTGATGGCGCAGGACGCGGATTTGGACGCCATCATTCCGGCAGACCCGGTAACGATGCCCTTGGCCGCCAATGATGCTGCGCCGCCGCGCCGTGTGGCATGGCGCTGGGCGGCAGGCGGGGCGGTCGCCGCTGCCCTGGTCGCAACCGTGTCGATCGGTATGATGAATCGCGCTGACATTTACAGCGTCACCACGCGCCCCGGCGAAACCCGCCGCATTGCGCTCGACGACGGCACGATGATCGACCTGAACGGCGACACGCGGCTGCGCCTCGATCGAAACGATATGCGCTTTGCCGCGCTGGACCGCGGCGAGGCCGCCTTTACCGTCCGGCACGACGCCAGTGATCCCTTCCGCGTGAACGTCGGCGATGCCGTGTTCGAAGATGCAGGGACGGTGTTCAACATTGTTCATACGGCGAAGGCGACCCGGATCGGCGTGTCCGAAGGCAAGGTAATCTATAATCCGGAGGCGGAGGCGATCGCACTACCGGCTGGCCGGGCGCTTGCCGACGATGCACAAGGATTGCGCGTCATGGACGTCGCGCCCGCCGCGGTCGCCAGTTGGCGCGAAGGACGGCTGGTCTACAGCAACGCCGCGATCGACGACATCAGCCAGGACATCAGCCGATCGCTCGGCATTCCCGTGACGGCAACTGCCTCTGCCGGAGCGATGCGCTTTACAGGAACGATCCGGCTGGACAGGAATCCGGCACGCTTCTTTTCGGGCGCCGCGCCATTGATGGGGCTTTCGGCCGTTTCCAGGGACGGCGTTTGGGTTTTGAAGCCGGCATCGTCCAGGGAAGGGAATGCGCCGCAGGACTGACCTTCTTTTCGTCACCGCCGCCATTTTGGCGACTACGGCGCCCGCACATGCGGCGGACAGACACAGGATCAGCATCGCCCCCGGTCGGCTGGGCGAGGCCGCGATCGCGCTTGGCCGTCAGACCGGCGTCAGCATCGGCATGTCGGATCAGTCCTTGGCAGGACTGCCAACCAAAGGCCTGAGTGGGAAGATGTCGCTCGACGGGGCACTCAAACGACTGCTGGACGGAACGGGGGTCAAGGCACGCCGCATTGCGGCGAACACATGGCGTCTGGAGCGCGGGAGATCCCAATCACCCTACCGTCCACGCGCTTCGTCCTCCATCGCCGCCAAAGCTGCAACCCAGGCCGATCCGGTCGAGATCATCGTCACCGCGTCCAAGCGCGACACGCCCCTCCCCCGCTATGCAGGGATGGTCGAAGCCCTCGACAACAGTGTTTTCACCAGCGCGGAAGCCGCCAATGGCAGCGCAACGCTGCTCGCGCGGATCGCAAGCCTCAGCTCCACACACGCCGGCAATGGCCGCAACAAGCTATTCATCCGGGCCATCGCTGATTCAGGCGTTGCCGGCCCCACCCAGGCGACAACGGGCCAATATCTGGGCGATATGCGATTAAACTATGCGGCTCCTGACCCCGACCTCAAACTCTATGATGTCGGCCGGGTAGAGGTGCTGGAGGGCCCGCAAGGCACATTATACGGTGCCGGGTCTTTGGGCGGGGTCATCCGCATCATGCCCAACGCGCCCAATCTGGGCGACTATGGCGGCCAGATGTCTGCCGGCGTATCGGTTACCCAGCATGGCGATCTGGGGGGCGATCTTTCAGCGGCACTCAACATGCCGATCGTTGCAGAGAAATTGGCATTGAGGCTGGTGGGCTATGGCGTTCAGGAAGGCGGCTATATCGACGATGTCACTCGCGACATGGATGACGTCAACCGGGTGCGAACCTGGGGCGGCCGCGCGGCGCTGCGCTTCGCGCCGGATGAGAACTGGACCATCGACCTCAATGGCGTCTACCAGCATATTGCGGGCGACGATGCACAATATGCCGACCGATCTGTGGGCCGCCTGGACCGTGCGTCGGCCGTCACCCAGCCCTATTCCTCCGATTACGTGCTCGGCAATCTGCGGATCGAACACCAGTGGGACAGTTTGCGCTTTGTCTCTTCGACCGGCTTTGTCCGGCATGAACTGACAGAAAGCTACGACGCCACCCAACCCGAAGGCGCGCCGGCCCTGTTCCGCCAGAACAACAAGGTCGATATTTTCTCGACCGAGAACCGGCTGGTGCGTGACCTCGACAATGGACTGGGCTGGATTTTGGGCGCGTCCTATCTTCAAAGCACGTCGGACATCCAACGATCGCTGACCTCCTTCGGCACGGCCACGGTCCTGCCGGAAATCATCCCCAACGTGCCGGTATTCGGACGCGGCGTGCCTGCGCCGGCGACGGGGGTACGCAACAAAGTGAAAGAGGCGACCCTTTTCGGGGAAGCCTCGTTCGAGCCCGTTCAGGGCCTGATCGCCACCATCGGCGGGCGGCTGACCAATAGCCGCCTTTCAGGCGCGGCTCTGGACCCGATTGCCGCCCTGTCGTCGGCGGACCTCGCCCGCGCCGAAGCACAGGCGGATCGAAACGAGACAATCTTCCTGCCTTCCGCCTCCCTGCTGACCGACGCCATTCCTGACATTACCCTTTACGCCAGGTTTCAGCGGGGTTTTCGACCGGGTGGCCTTGCTGTCGATGACCAGAGGGTGCGTCGATACCAGAATGACCGCGTTTCCACCTTCGAACTCGGGTTTCGCAAGGGCGCGCCGGGCCGCGACCCGTTCGCGCTCAGCGCCAACGTGGCCTATACCGACTGGCGCGATATCCAGGCCGACGTCACCGACCGGATCGGATTGCCGACGACTGCAAATATCGGGGACGGTCGGATTTATACGATAGAAGGCAGGATCGTGCTGCGACCACTGCCCGCGCTGACCCTTGACGGCAGCTTCATCTACAATGACAGCAAACTCAGCCGGCCCGCGCAGTTTCTACGCGCCTTGTCCTTTGACGGCGAATCCCTTTCCCTGCCCAATGTTGCCAATCTGGGGGGGCGTCTGGCGGCCGATTATCGGATAGCCTTGGCCGGCGACACGGACCTTCATGTCAATAGCGCTGCGCGCTATGTCGGAAAATCCAGACTGGGCGTCGGACCGATATTGGGGCAGACGCAGGGCGATTATATCGACACCAGCCTGACCGCCAGTCTCCGGCGTGGGCCCCTGCAATATTCGCTATCGCTCACCAACCTGCTCGACAGCGATGGCAATCGCTTTTCGCTCGGCACGCCGTTCGATTTGCGGTCAGACTATTACACGCCGCTGCGGCCGCGCACCGTGCGTTTAGGGATCGATTTCGCCTTCTGACGATCGCCTGAATATCCATTCGTCGCAGCGCCGGACGGGAAGCACGGCCCGGCGACGTCCCATGCGCACGCGCGCCTTTCAAAATAATTGCAGCGCGGCACGCAGAGGAGACATCATGCGACATCTTTTGGCCTGTACGGCCATCGCCCCGGTTCTGGCGGCACTAGCCGGCACGGACGCGGCGGCAGAAACCCAGATTACGTCCGCAACCACCGCGCCTGCCCGGACATCGACCGTGGCTAGCGGATCGGCCGACGACATCACCATCACATCCGCCGGGTCGATTACGCTGACCAGCGGGACCGCGGTGACGGTGGACAGCAATAATGACGTTTCGAACGGGGGAACGATCACGATCAACGACGCGGATAACGTCACCGGTATCCTGGTCGCGCCCGGCACGACCGGCGATATCACCAATAGCGGCACGATCACGCTAACGGAGGACTATACCGCCAAGGACGATGATGACGACGGGGACACAGATGGCCCCTTTGCAAAAGGCAGCAACAAAAAGGGCATCTGGGTACAATCCGGCGCGGGCCATAGCGGCGATATCTCCCATAGCGGCACCATCTCCATTGAAGGGAATAATTCGGCCGGCATCCGCTTGGATGGCGCATTGACAGGCGACTGGGCGACCAGCGGCTCGATCACGGTTGTCGGCGACAATAGCTACGGCGTTGTCGCCAACGACGTGACCGGCGACGTGACCTTGCGCGGTGCCATCAGCGCGACGGGCGAAAACAGCATCGGCGCGGCCTTGCTGGGCGATGTGGATGGCGCTGTGAAGATTCAGGGATCGATCGTCAGCAACGGCTATCGCTACACCACCCGGCCCTCGGATACGGAAGATCTGGACGAGGACGACCTGCTTCAGGGCGGGTCGGCTGTCGTGATCGCCGGCAATGTCAGCGGTGGCGTTATCTTCGACGTGCCGCCGGTCGCAGGTGATGATGATGACGAAGATGACACCGACATCGACGATGACGGCCTGACCGATAGCACCGAAGGGTCGGCGTCGATCGTGACGTACGGATCATCCGCCGCCGTGCAGGTCGGCGCGGCTGATACGGACACGATGATCGGGGCTGTAGCTGCGGGCGGATCGGGCTACGGATTGATCGTTAACGGAACCATCGCCGGCTATGGCATCTATGACGGCGTCGACGCCAATGGCCTCGTCATCGGCGGACTGGGAGGCAATGTCGACATTGCGAAGGGCGTTTTGGTCAATGGCAGCATCGGCGCGGTTTCCTATGACAGCAACGCCACCGCCATACGCCTGGGTTCCGGCGCGCGCTCCGATACGATTCAGATCGGTGGGGTCGTCGGCGCCAGCGGATCGTCAAAGGAAGGCACGGCTGCTCGCGGTCTTGTCATCGATTCCGGCGCAACCGTCAGCAATCTTGTGGTCGGTGGGACGGTAGCGGCGGCTGCGCTCGACGATGAAAAGGGGACGGCTATCGCAATCCTGGATTCCTCGGGCACGGTGTCCAGCCTCAAGAATACTGGTGCGATTACCGCCAGCGGCGGCGCGACCAACATCGCAATCGACATGAGCGCCAATAGCAGTGGCGTCACATTGTCCCAGTCGCTTGCCAGCGAAACTGCCAAAGCGCCTCAAATCACCGGGGACATTCGCCTCGGCTCCGGTAACGATAACGTCACGGTCTCGGCTGGCACTATTACTGGCGACCTGGCACTAGGCGGCGGAAACGACGGTCTTTCCCTCTCCGGGGCGTCCAAGCTGACCGGCGACACCAGCTTCGGCACAGGTTCAGCCAGCCTTACCCTGTCTGACACCGCCGCTATTGTCGGCGCAATCGATTTCGGTGGAGGCAGCGGCACGCTGACGATGGAAGGCACATCCAGCCTGTCCGGTGCGATCAACAATGCCGGCGGCATCGACGTGGTGCTGAACGGCGGCACGCTGAACGCCACCAACGGCGGGACGATCGCGCTGAACTCGCTCGCTGCCAATGGCACATCGACCATCGGTGTTACCATTGATGCGGACAAGGGCACCAGCACGCTCTACGACGTATCAGGGGCCGCCAGCTTCGCCAGCGGATCGCAGGTCAAGGTCAACCTGGCGCAGGTCGGCGGGTCGGAGGGCGACTATGTCATCGTCCGGGCAGGATCGCTAAACGGCGCTCCGGCATTCGATACTGAAACCCTGCTGCCCTATATTTTCAAGGGCAGTGTGACTGGCGATAATTCTGCCGGCACCGTCACCCTGTCGATCGCGGCCAAAAGCGTGTCGGAACTGGGGCTGAGCGGCTCAACCGCCCGCGCCTATGACGCCATCTTCAACGCGCTCGATAATGACAGCGACATTGCCGACGCCTATCTCGGCATATCGGACGGCAGTACGCTGAACGCCAATTTGCGCCAGATGCTACCCGATCATGCCGGCGGCACGTTTGAAGCCGTCACGTCGGGATCGCGTGCGACCGCCCGCATTCTCTCCGATCCAAACGGCATCTACCGCACGAAGGACGGGCGGCTAGGCTTCTGGCTGCAACAGGTCGCCTTCGGCAGCGCAAAGAGCGTTGGCAGCACGGCATCCTATGACATCAATGGCTGGGGCGCTGGCGGCGGCGTCGAATATCTGACGGGTCTGGGCGCCTTCGGGGGATCCTTCGCCTATATTCACGGCAGCGATTCCAGCGGCAGTTCGAACAATGCCGTGGACTCCGATCAATATGAGTTGGCGGCGCACTGGCGGGGCCAATGGGGCCCGTTGCTGGCCTTTGCCCGCCTGTCCGCTGCGAAGATCAATTTTTCGGGCACCCGCCATTTCGAAAATGGTGACGTGACGCGCACCGCTGACGGTGAATGGGATGGCGACCTCTACTCGGCGACTGCCGGCCTGTCCTACCAGTTACAGTTCAACCGGTTCAGCCTGCGTCCGGCGGTAGGGATCGACTATTATCGCCTCAAGGAAGATGGCTATGCCGAAACCGGCGGCGGCGATGCCTTCAACTTGACGGTGCTCGATCGCACGAGCGACGAAACCACCGCCAATGGCACGATCACGGCCGGCTATGATTTCGGCAGCCTGAACCCTGCCGACGGCTGGGTCAGGCTGGAGCTGGAAGGCGGCCGGCGTCAGATTATTGGCGGATCCCTCGGCGATACCACGGCCTATTTCAAGGATGGCGACCAGTTCACGCTGGTGGCGGAAGATCGCACCAATGGCTGGACCGGCCGCGCGCGTCTCTATGGCGGCACGGACACGTTCCGCGTCGGCGGAGAATTTGGCGCGGAGGAACAACAAAATCACGTCGCCATCTCATTTCGAGCGACGGTTAATTTCGTCCTGTGACGTCTGACCATTGAAGCGGTGGGCCACACCCCACAGACCCTCCCGGTCCGCCGCTTCCGCTTCGGCAGCAAACCCTCCCCAAGGGCGCCGAACATAAAGAGGGGCGTCGCCGGTCCCCCCGGTGGCGCCCCTTCTTTTTTTGGCCATCCCTATGAACAAAAAAGGGGCGTTCGTCCGAACGCCCCTCTGCCGTCATTTTTTCGAGCGCGCGGGCTAGCCAGCCAGCCCCTTCTTCACCAGTTCGTTGACGACCTGGGGATTAGCCTTGCCCTGCATCGCTTTCATCGTCTGGCCGACGAAGAAGCCGAACAATGCTTCCTTGCCACCCTTATACTGGGCGACCTTGTCCGCATTGTCGGCCAGCACCTTGGCAACCGCGGCCTCGATCGCACCCGTGTCGGACGTCTGCTTGAGGCCCTTTTCCTCGACGATCGCCGGCGCGCGCGCGCCCGTTTCCAGCATGATCTCGAACACCTGCTTGGCGATGGTGCCGCTGATCGTGCCATCCGCCACCAGCGCCAGCAGTTCCGCGCCTTCCTCCGGCCCAACCGGGCTTTCGTCCAGCGACTTGCCCAGGCGATTGAGCGCACCATAAAGTTCCGACAAAAGCCAGTTGGCCGAAGCCTTAGCGACCTCGCCCTCGCTCTTCTTCTGGATGCGCGCGCCTTGCGCCAGCAGCGCCTCGAACCAGCGCGCAGTGTCGGCGTCGGCGGTCAGGGTCGTCGCATTATAGGCGGACAAGCCTAGATCGTTCACATAACGCGCGCGCTTGGCATCGGGCAGTTCCGGCAGCGACTGGCGGCATTCCTCCAGGAAGGCATCGTCCAGTTCCAGCGGCAGCAGGTCGGGATCGGGGAAGTAGCGATAGTCGTGCGCATCTTCCTTCGACCGCATCGAACGGGTCTCGTTGCGATCCGGATCATAGAGGCGCGTTTCCTGCACGATCTTGCCGCCGGCTTCCAGGACGTCGACCTGGCGGTTCGCCTCATGCTCGACCACGGCCATCACGAAACGGACCGAGTTCACATTCTTGGTCTCGGTACGGGTGCCGAATGCCTCGCCCGGACGACGCACGGAGACGTTGACGTCGGCGCGCATCGACCCCTGGTCCATATTGCCGTCGCACGAACCGACATAGCGAAGAATGGTTCGCAGCTTCGAGAGATAAGCCCCTGCTTCGGCAGGCGAACGCATATCCGGCTTCGACACGATTTCCATCAGCGCCACGCCCGACCGGTTGAGGTCGACATAGGAGCTGGTGGGATGCTGGTCGTGCATCAGCTTGCCGGCATCCTGCTCGACATGGATGCGCTCGACGCCGATCACCTTGGTGCTCGCCTCGGGGTTCTTCTCGTCCAGGACGATCTCGATCTGCCCCTCGCCCACGATCGGGTGATAGAGCTGGCTGATCTGATAGCCCTGCGGCAGATCCGCGTAGAAATAATTCTTGCGGTCGAAGCGCGACCATTTGTTGATCTGCGCGTCGATCGCCATGCCGGTGCGGACTGCCTGACGGATGCACTCGCGGTTGGGGACAGGCAACATGCCGGGCATCGCCGCATCGACCAGGCTAACCTGTGTATTCGGCTCTGCCCCGAACGCGGTTGCCGCGCCGGAAAACAGCTTCGCGTTCGACGTCACCTGCGCATGGACCTCCAGGCCGATCACGACCTCCCACTCGCCGGTTGCGCCCTGGATACGATAGGTTGATTCAGTCATTTCGCTTCTTGCCCATCAATTTCTGTCGGAGCGATCCGACCTCTGCTTCGGCGACCCTTGCCCCACAGACTGGTCCTGGGGCGATCCGTTGTCGCTTCCGCGGTAGCAATGACGATCTTCCGCCGCCTGGCTGGTCGATCATCCTTACGCTGATATCGCTGTTTCCCAGAAACAGTGAAGGAACTAAGCAAATCGACAAGTTCCCCCACCAGTTCTAGGAAGGTCATCTTACCACCACTTGTCCGGCCGCGCGGTGAAGCCGGCCCGTTCCTCGATGGCGAGGCTGGCGTTCAGCACGGTCTGTTCGTCCAGCGCCTTGCCGATCACCTGCAGGCCGATCGGCAGGCCCGCCGAATCCAGCCCGCCCGGAATCGCCATCGCCGGCAGACCGGCCAGCGAGGCCGGCACGGTGAAGACGTCGTTCAGATACATGGCCAGCGGGTCGGCCTGCTTCTCGCCCAGCGCGAAGGAGGCACTCGGCGCGGTCGGCGTCAGCAGCAGGTCGCACTTTTCGAACGCCAGCTCGAAATCGCGCGCGATCAGCGCCCGGACCTTCTGCGCCTGAGTGTAATAGGCGTCGTAGAAGCCGGCCGACAGCACATAGGTGCCGATCATGATGCGGCGCTTCACCTCCGGTCCGAAACCGGCGGCGCGGGTCGCGGCATACATGTCCTGCAAGCCCGCCCCGTCGGGCAAATCGCGCTGGCCATAGCGCACCCCGTCATAGCGGGCGAGATTGGACGACGCTTCGGCAGGCGCAATGATATAATAGGTCGGCAGCGCATATTTGGTATGCGGCAGCGACACTTCGACCACTTGCGCGCCTGCATCCTTCAGCCACTCGATGCCGCGATCCCACATGGCGGAGATTTCGGCGTTCAGGCCATCGGGACGATATTCCTTCGGGATGCCGACGGTCTTGCCTTTCAGGTCGCTCGACAGATTGGCTTCCCACTGCGGCACGGGCAGGTCGAGCGACGTCGAGTCCTTGGGATCGAAGCCCGACATCACCTCCAGCAAAATCGCATTGTCGCGCACCGTCCGCGCCATCGGCCCAGCTTGATCCAGCGATGACGCGAACGCCACGATGCCCCAGCGCGAGCAGCGACCATAGGTCGGCTTGATACCCGAAATACCGGTGAAGGCCGCCGGCTGGCGGATCGAACCGCCCGTGTCGGTGCCGGTTGCCGCCGGGCAAAGCCGCGCCGCGATCGCCGACGATGAACCGCCCGAAGAGCCACCGGGAGCCAGCGCCGCATTGTCGCCCCTGCCCCCATCTGTTTTGGCCCGCCGCCAGGGCGAGATGACATTGCCATAATAGCTCGTCTCGTTGGACGATCCCATGGCGAACTGGTCGAGGTTCAGCTTGCCCAGCATCCCCGCGCCCGCCGCCCACAGCTTGCCAGACACCGTCGACTCGTAGGTCGGCACGAAGCCTTCCAACATATGGCTCGCC
Organism: Sphingomonas sp. SKA58; assembly: GCF_000153545.1. Lineage (NCBI taxonomy): Bacteria > Pseudomonadati > Pseudomonadota > Alphaproteobacteria > Sphingomonadales > Sphingomonadaceae > Sphingomonas > Sphingomonas sp. SKA58. Next base: position 891,734 of record NZ_CH959306.1, on the reverse strand, counting down.
GCCGTGGTCTGGACGCCCTGCGTGCAGAACAGGTCCTTCATGCCGATGGGCACGCCGGCCAACGCGCCCAGGGAGTCGCCCGCGGCCTTCGCCTTGTCGGCAGCATCGGCCGCCTCCAGCGCCTTTTCAGGCGTCTCGACGATGAATGCGTTCAACGCCTTGGCCGCGGTGACATTGGCATTGAACGCCTCCGCCACTTCGCGCGCCGAAAAATCGCCGCCACGAAAGCCGTTTCGGATTTCAGCTACGGTGAGATCAGTCAGATCAGTCAAAATTCTAACCCCGTTCGGGCTGAGCCTGTCGAAGCCCAGTCCTTCTTGTAGAAACGTGCAGCCCTTCGACAAGCTCAGGGCGGAGGGCAATTCAGGATTGTGCTATTCGATCACCTTGGGCACCGCGAAGAAGCCATGTTCGGCCTGCGGAGCATTAGCCAGCACCTTGTCGCGCACATTTCCGTCGGTGACGACGTCGTCGCGCAGGCGCTGGTGATTGGGGATGACGGCCGTCATCGGCTCGACGCCGGACACGTCCACCTCACCCAGCTGCTCCACCCAGCCAAGAATGTTGTTGAGTTCAGGCACCATCGCCTCCGCTTCGGTATCGGTCACCGAAATGCGCGACAGGCTGGCGATCTTTTTCACGGTCTGAAGGTCTATCGACATGGTCCGCCGCTACCATCGGCACCGCCCGCCATCAAGCGGCTTTCGCGCCTCTTGCGCGGGTGCCGCCATTGCGCCAGACATGAGGCGGCATGGGAACGGCACGTTCCCAAAGGGCGGAGAGAAAAAGGGTGGCGCGTAAATTCCTCTATGTCGTCGCGGCGTTGGTCGTGCTGGCGATCGGCGCGAGCGCGGTCTATGCGCTCTGGGGAAATGCGCTGATCCGCGCCGTCATGGTGCCGCGCGAACCGTTCGAACCGCTCAAGCCGCTGCCCGCCGATGCCTATGCCAACGCGACGATGTGGATCGCGCGCCCGGACATCGTGAAGGACAATCCGGCGCTCTGGACGCCTGCAGGCACCCCCGCCGTGAAAGACATGGGCCAGGCGGCAGTCTTTTTCATCCATCCTACCAGCTACATCACCACCTTCGGCAGCGCGCACTGGAACGCTGCGCTGGACAATGCGGAGGCCAACGCCACCGCCCGCCGCTTCGTCGCCAGCCAGGCCAGCGCCTTCAACGGTGCGGGCGAAATCTGGGCGCCGCGCTATCGCCAGGCCAATTATGGCGCCTTCCTGACCCAGGGGCCGGAAGGCGAAAAGGCGCTGGCGGCGGCCTATGGTGACGTGCGCCAGGCCTTCGCCGCCTTTCTCAAGGCCAATCCCCAAGGTCCGCTGATCCTCGCCGCGCACAGCCAGGGCTCACGTCACCTGCTGGAATTGCTGCGGAATGAAATCGCCGGCAGACCGACCGCAGACCGGATCGTCGCCGCCTATGTGGTGGGCTGGCCGGTTTCGGTGGAGGCGGACCTGCCCGCTCTCGGCCTGCCCGCCTGCGCCCGCCGCGACCAGGCGCATTGCATCGTCAGTTGGCAAAGCTATGCCGAACCGGCTGATCCGTCCGCCGTGGTCGAAAGTTTCGAGCGCAAGGACGGCTACACCGGCCGCCCGCGCAAGGGCACGCACATGCTCTGCACCAACCCCATTACCGGCGCCTTCAACGGACAAGCCCTGGCCAGCGCCAACAAGGGAACGCTCGACGCGCGCAAGGAAGGACAGCTGCCCAGATTGATACCCGGCATCGTGCCGGCACGATGCGACACCAGCGGCGTGCTCATGATCGGCGAACCTGTGGACATGGGGCCATTCACCCTGCCGGGGAATAATTACCATGTCTATGACTACAGCCTGTTCTGGAGCAATGTGCGGGAGGACGCCCGGAAAAGGCTGTCCGCCTTTCGGGGAGAGTGACATTCGCCGCGATCGGTGACACAGGCATCACCATGACCTTGGTGACGATTGATCGCGTGGCTTTCCGGCAGGCGCTGCCCCATGGCGGTCGGCTGATCGGGATGGATGTAGGGACCAAGACCATCGGCCTTGCGCTCTGCGACGCGGCATGGACGATTGCCAGCCCGGCCTACACCGTTACCCGCGGCAAATTCGGCAAGGACAAGATCGGCCTTGCCGCCTTCATCGACCAGCAGCAGGTGAAGGGTGTCGTCATCGGCCTGCCGCTCAACCTCGATGGCAGCTTTTCCCCGCGCGCGCAGGCCAGCCGCGCCTTCGCGCACAATATCGCCGATCTTGGGTTGCCTATCCTGCTTTGGGACGAACGCTGGTCAACACAGGCTGTCACCCGCACCCTGCTGGAAGCCGACGCCAGCCGCGCGCGGCGCGACGAATTGGTGGATAAACTTGCCGCCAGCTACATCCTTCAGGGCGCGATCGACGGGCTGGTCGCAGGACTGGAATAGCCGCCTTACGGGCCGCTCCCATTCCCTCATGCTTCGAACGCCGTGAGGATCGGGCACGGCCCCTCGTTCGTTTCGCGGCACTGCCTGGCAAGCCGCTCCAGCGCGGACCGCGCTTGCTGCAACGCCGTGATCCTGGCGTCCAGCGCAGCGATCCGCTCGGCGGCCAATTCGCGCGCGCGCGCCCGATCCTGCCCGGCGTCCAGTTCCAGCAATTCCGCTATTTCATCGAGCGTGAAACCAGCCGCCTGCGCGGACCGGATGAAGCCCAGTCGCCGTACATCCTCCGCGCCATAGCGCCGCACGCCCTCGCCGCGCGGCGGCGTCGCGATCAGGCCGCGGCGCTGATAATAGCGGACCGTCTCCACAGTGACGCCGGCCGATCGTGCAAGCCCGGAAATCGTTTCACTCATGCCTTGACTCCGTACCATGGTACGGACCCTATATGGGGAGCATCCATCCCCTCTCAATGCAAGGATGCGCCATGGCCCAGCACCAAGACAAAACCGCGAGCCTTTATCGCATGGTGATGCCCAGCCACATTTGCCCCTATGGCATCAAATCCCGCTGGTTGCTGAAACGTCATGGCTATCGGGTCGAGGATCATTGGCTCCAAACCCGCGAACAAACCGATGCCTTCAAGGCGAAGCACGGCGTCAAGACCACGCCCCAGACCTTCATCGACGGCCAGCGGATCGGCGGCCATGACGACCTGCGGCGTTACCTGGGCCTCAAAGTGCGTAGTCCCAATGCCTCAAGCTATGTGCCCGTGCTCGCCACTTTTGCGATAGCGGGACTGCTGACGCTGGCGGTCAATTGGCTGACCATCCTGCCCCTGCTGTCCTCGGTGACGGCCGAACGGTTCATCGCCATCGCCATGGTCCTGCTCGCCATGCTGAAACTTCAGGATGTGGACCGGTTCGCCACCATGTTCCTGAACTATGACCTGCTGGCACGCCGCCTGCCGCCCTATGGGCTGCTCTATCCGTTTCTTGAACTGGGCGCGGGGCTGCTGATGCTCACGCGCCTGCTGGACTGGCTGTCCATTCCGGTCGCGCTTTTCATCGGCGGGGTCGGCGCGCTATCGGTTTTCAAGGCTGTCTATATCGACAAGCGGGAACTCAAATGCGCCTGCGTCGGGGGCAGCAGCCCTGTGCCGCTGGGCTTTGTATCCCTAACCGAAAATCTGATGATGATTGCAATGGCGGTGTGGATGCTGTCCGGCTTGGGCCAATGACCGGCCCTCTTCGCCATTCCCCAAAGGCTGAGCCGCTTATGCGACCACCCAATGCTCCGACGCGATGCCTTGCGCATAGAGCAGCACCGACAAATCCCCATGGACGATTTCGGCCGCAGCGGCCTCCCGCGTCTTGGGCTTGGCATGATAGGCCACGCCCAATCCCGCGCCCTGTATCATCGGGATATCATTGGCGCCATCGCCCACCGCCAGAGTCAGCGCCCGCTCGACGCCCTGCGCAATGGCAGCATCCAGTTCCGCCCGCTTGCGCGCCGCATCGACGATTGGCGTCTCAACCGTCCCCAGCAAAGCCCCGTCGGCGATTTCCAGCACATTGGCGACATGCGCATCGAACCCGATCTCAGCCGCGACCGGGCCGGTAAAGCGCGTGAAGCCGCCCGACACCAGCAATGTCCGCGCCCCCCGCGCTTTCATCGTGCGCACCAGCGCCTTCGCACCGGGCATGACCCGCACGCGCTCCGCACGGCATTGATCGATGGCGCTGTCGGGCAGACCTTTCAGCAACGCCACCCGCTCATGCAGCGCGCCGGCAAAGTCCAGTTCGCCGCGCATCGCCCGCTCGGTAATGTCGGCAATCTGCGGCTTGATCCCCGCATAGTCGGCCAATTCGTCGATACACTCGACCGTGATCATGGTCGAATCCATGTCAGCGATCAGCAAGGCCTTGGCCCGCGTTTCGCTCGCCTGGACGATAAGGTCGATATGGGCGCCCATGCCGGCCAGCGCAGCGCGCGCAGCGGCTGGATCAGCTGCGAAGAACAGGTCGGCCGCCTTGTCCGTGTCTAGCCAGCAGCAATCGCTGGGCGCGCAGCCTGCATCGCGCAGCCGATCGGCAGCTTCGGCAATATCCCCCTGCCCCATCGAGCCACTAGCCACTAAGGTCGCGACGAACATGCTTACTCCCGAACCAAAAACAGGCAGCGGCGAATCCCGCCCACGGGTGGCGCTTATTGCCGGGCCGACCGCCAGCGGCAAGAGCGCGCTCGCCATTCGCCTCGCCCATAGCGCCGATGGCGTGGTCATCAATGCCGACGCCAGCCAGGTCTATGCCGACCTCTCCATCCTGTCCGCCCGCCCATCGCCAGAGGAAATGGCCGATGTGCCTCACCGCCTGTTCGGCCATATCGACGGCGGGGAGGCCTGCTCGGCGGCGCGCTGGGCAGCCGACGCGCGCGCGGAAATCGACGCGGCCCATGATCAGGGCAAACTCCCGATCCTCGTCGGCGGCACCGGCCTCTATCTGCGCACCCTGCTCGACGGGATCGCGCCCGTGCCGGACATTGATCCCGACATTCGCGCTACCGTCCGCGCCCTGCCCGTGGCGCAGGCGCATGAAGCGCTGCGCCAGGAAGACCCGCAGGCAGCAGCCCGTCTGGCGCCGGCAGACACAACGCGCGTCGCCCGTGCGCTTGAAGTGATCCGCTCGACCGGGCGCACGCTCAAGGCATGGCAGGCGCACAAAATCGGCGGCATCGGCGATCGTATCGCCCTCGCCCCTCTCATTCTCCTGCCACCTCGCCCGTGGCTGATCGACCGATGTGATCGGCGGTTCGTTCAGATGCTCGATCAGGGTGCCGTGGCGGAAGTGGAGGCGTTGCTCGCGCGCAACCTTGATCCTGCTTTGCCGGTGATGCGCGCGATCGGCGTGCCGGACATCGCAGCATGGCTGAACGGCGACATGGACCGCGGCACCATGATCGAGCGCGGCCAACGCGCCACGCGCCAATATGCCAAACGGCAATATACCTGGTTCGCGCACCAGCCACCGGGGGGCTGGCAACGTGAAGAACGATATTTAGATGACAATATAATCGATAAATTGGCAACTTTATTACGCAAATAACGCTTGACCGGCCATTTTATGTCCACTAGAGGCAGGCGCCTTGCCATCGCCCGTACCCCGGCGCAAACAGGCGGCTTGCAGCAACAAGAGGAGTTTCATCGTGGCCGAAAAGAGCGGCGCGGACATTTTGGTCGAATGCCTGGTTGATCTGGGCGTCGAAGTCGTGTTCGGCTATCCGGGCGGCGCGGTGCTGCCCATCTATGACGCGCTCTACAATCACCCCACGATCCGCCACGTCCTCGTCCGCCACGAACAAGGCGCGACGCATATGGCGGAGGGCTATGCGCGTTCGACCGGCAAGCCCGGCGTCGTGCTCGTCACCTCCGGCCCCGGCGCCACCAATGCCGTCACCGGCATAACCGATGCGCTGCTCGATTCCATCCCGATGGTCGTCATCACCGGCCAGGTTCCCACGCAACTGATCGGCACTGATGCCTTTCAGGAGGCGGATACGGTCGGCATCACGCGCCATTGCAGCAAGCATAATTATCTGGTGAAGGACCCGGCGAAGCTGGCTGGCGTCGTGCATGAAGCCTTCCACATCGCCACCACTGGCCGCCCCGGCCCGGTGGTCGTTGACATTCCCAAGAATGTGCAGATCGCGACCGCGCCCTATGCACGCCCGGAGCTCAAGGTCCACGCCAGCTATCGTCCGCAGACCAAGGCGGACGCCGCGGCGATCGACGCGGCTGTCGAAATGCTGGCCGCGGCCGAACGCCCCGTCCTCTATACCGGCGGCGGGGTCATCAATTCAGGCCCGCAGGCGAGCGCGCTGCTGCGCGAACTTGCTGCCTTGACCGGCGCGCCGGTCACGTCGACGCTGATGGGCCTGGGCGCATTCCCGGCTTCGTCGGACCAGTGGCTCGGCATGCTTGGCATGCACGGCACCTATGAAGCCAATTGGGCGATGAACCAGGCAGACCTTATCCTGTGCATCGGCGCGCGTTTCGACGATCGGGTGACAGGGCGGCTCGACGCCTTCGCCCCGAACAGCCGCAAGATCCATATCGACATTGACCGCAGTTCCATCAACAAGACGGTCGATGTCGACCTGCCCGTGGTCGCCGACGTCGGCAGCGCGCTCGACGACATGATCGCGCTCTGGAAACAGCGCGGGCATCAGCAGCAGGATCTGTCCGACTGGTGGTCCCGCATTGCGCAATGGCGCACCAAACGCAGCCTCTCCTACCCGGAAACCGGGCCGGAAATCATGCCGCAGCGCGCGATCGCCGACCTGTATCAGGCCTGTATGTCGACTGGCAGGGATGTCATCATCACGACCGAGGTTGGCCAGCATCAGATGTGGGCGGCCCAGCATTTCGGGTTCGAAGCCCCCAATAAATGGCTGACCTCCGGTGGCCTTGGTACCATGGGCTACGGCTTTCCGGCCGCGATCGGCGCGCAGATGGGCAATCCGGACAGCATCACCATCTGTATCGCGGGCGACGCCTCTATTCAAATGAATATACAGGAACTGGGCACCGCGACCCAATATCGCCTGCCGGTCAAGATATTCATCCTCAACAATGAATATATGGGGATGGTCCGCCAGTGGCAGGAACTGACCTATGAAAGCCGCTATTCCAACAGCTATTCCGACAGTCTGCCCGATTTCGTGAAGCTGGGCGAAGCCTATGGCTGGACCGGCATCCGTATCGAAGGGCCGGAGGATCTGGAAAGCGGCATTCGCCAGATGCTCGACACCGCCGGCCCGGTGATCGTTGATTGCCGCGTGGCCAAGCTGTCCAACTGTTTCCCGATGATCCCGTCGGGCGCGGCGCATACGGACATGCTGCTCGATCCCAACCAGATCGCGGGCATCATGTCCGACGAAGCCAAGGCGCTGGTGTAGGGACGGGCATGTGACGCAACATCTAAAGCTCCGCATCCATGTGACGGAGCCCTGGGATTTCGAGCGCCAGGCCGGCACGGCCGAACTGACCGGCTGGACCACCAATCATGCCGATCCCGACAATGAGGAATGGGAAGTGCATCTCGACCATGGCTTCGATTTCAACAAGCGGCATATCGGCACGCTGCTGGTCGGACCTCGCTATGTCGGGGAACGGCTGGAACGGATGTTCGATGCGGTATCGGGCTTTCCCGTACGTCTCGCCCATCGCCAGGACGGCGAGTGGCATTTCGCCTTCGTCGCCATGATTTCGCAGCGGCACGACAAGCCCGCCCCCGACGGGCAGGCCGACGACCATCAGGATCACGGAACCATCTGATGCATATCCAGGAAGAACTCAGCCAGCGGCACGTCCTGTCGCTGACCGTTTCGAACGAAGCGGGCATATTGGCGCGCATCGCCGGCCTGTTTACCGCGCGCGGCTATAATATCGACAGTCTGACCGTGGCCGACATCACCGACGATCATGCGATCAGCCGTATCACCATCGTCACCGGCGGGCCGCCCAAGGTGATCGACCAGATCATTGCCCAGCTCGACCGGCTGGTGCCGGTGCACAAGGTGACGGACCTGACCGACGCCGGCCCCTTCGTCGAACGTGAACTGGCGCTGGTCAAGGTCGCCGGCACGGGCGAGGACCGGATCGAGGCGCTGCGCCTGGCTGATGTGTTCCGCGCCAAGGTGGTCGACACGACAATCGAAAGCTTCATCTTCGAACTCACCGGCACGACCGAGAAGGTGGACAATTTCGTGGCGCTCATGCGCCAGATCGGGCTGGTCGAAGTCGGTCGCACCGGCGTCGTCGGCCTCATGCGCGGGAAAGAGGCGAATTAATTTCCCTCTCCCCATCGGGGGAGAGGGTTGCGAAGACCTGACGGCTTGCCCGCCTGGTCGTAGCTGGAAGAGGGGGCAGCGACGCCACGGTAGCCCGCCCCCTCCTCCTCCACCATCATCTAGGTCCGGCCTCGCCGAACCAAGATTTCATATCCTCTCGCCTGCGGGGCGAGGGCATTTGTTCGAGGGAAGAGACGAGACATGAAGGTTTATTATGATCGTGACGCGGACATCGGCCTGATCAAGGGCAAGAAGGTCGCCATATTGGGCTATGGCAGCCAGGGTCACGCCCATGCGCAGAACCTGCGCGACAGCGGCGTCGCCGAAGTCTGCATTGCGCTCCGCGCCGGCTCGCCCAGCGCCAAGAAGGCGGAAGGCGCGGGCTTCAAGGTGCTGCCCAACGCCGAAGCCGCCGCCTGGGCCGACGTCTTCATGATCCTCGCCCCCGACGAGCATCAGGCCGCCATCTATGCCGCCGATGTCCACGACAATCTGCGTCCCGGCGCGGCGCTCGCCTTCGCCCATGGCCTCAACGTCCATTTCGGCCTCATTGAACCGCGCGAGGACGTCGATGTCATCATGATCGCGCCCAAGGGCCCGGGCCACACCGTGCGCGGCGAATATCAGCGCGGCGGCGGCGTCCCCTGCCTCATCGCCATCCACCAGGACGCGACCGGCAATGCGCATGACATCGCCCTGTCCTATGCCTCGGGCGTGGGCGGCGGCCGCAGCGGCATCATCGAAACCAATTTCCGCGAGGAATGCGAAACCGACCTGTTCGGCGAACAGGCCGTGCTGTGCGGCGGCACCACCGCGCTGGTCCAAGCCGGCTTCGAAACGCTGGTTGAGGCCGGCTACTCGCCCGAAATGGCCTATTTCGAGTGCTTGCACGAATTGAAGCTGATCGTTGACCTCATGTATGAAGGCGGCATCGCCACCATGCGCTATTCGATCAGCAACACCGCGGAATATGGCGATATCAAAACCGGCCCGCGCATCATCACCGAAGAAACCAAGAAGGAAATGAAGCGCGTTCTCGCCGACATCCAGTCTGGCCGCTTCGTCAAGGACTTCGTGCTCGACAACCGCGCCGGCCAGCCCGAACTCAAGGCCAGCCGCATCGCCGCCCAGCGCCACCCGATCGAGGAAACCGGCGCGAAGCTGCGCGCGATGATGCCCTGGATCGGCGCCAACAAGCTGGTGGACAAGGACAAGAACTGAGGGCCACCTTGCTGTCTTAAGGGACGGATCGGCAAGTCAGGCCGGCCCGGAACGGAAACAATCCGTTCGCGGTTACGGCTCTGGAATAATCGGGGGGCGCGGCATATCATTGTCGCGCCCCTTGAGCATTTCGGAGAATCTGTTCCCATGAAAAAAATCCTGATCCCCGCTGCCGCCCTGATCGCGCTTGCCGGCGGCACGGCCCTCGTTGCGCAAATGCCCACCGCCGCGCCCGGCACCAAGGACGCCGCAAAAGTCACCGGCGGCAGCTACAAGGTCGACGGCGGCCATACCCAGGTCGTGTTCGCCTGGGACCATATGGGCTTCACCAACAATATGGGCACCATCGCCGAGCCGACCGGCACTCTGACCCTCGACAAGGCGAACCCCGCCAACAGCAAGGTGTCGGTGGAATTTCAGGTGGCCAACCTGCGCACCGGCGTCACCAAGCTCGACGAGCATCTGATGAAGCCCGACTTCTTCGATGCGGCGAAATTCCCGACCGCTTCCTTCGTGTCGACCAGCGTCAAGCCTGACGGCGCGACCGGTGCCGAAATCACCGGCAACCTCACCTTGCGCGGCGTGACCAAGCCTGTGACGCTCGACGCCGAATTCTATGGCGCCGGCATCCAGCCGATGAGCAAGAAGGAAAATGTCGGCTTCGTCGCCACGACGACGATCAAGCGCAGCGATTTCGGCATGGGCTATGCGGTCCCGATCGTCAGCGATGCGATCGAACTCAAGGTCATCGCTGGTTTCGAAAAACAGTAAGCGCACGACATAAAATGTCCAATAGACAGGGCCGGCTTGCATGCTGGCCCTGTTTTGCGTATGCACCGCGCATCATGCAGAGCGTCGCGCGCCTTCCCCTGCTACGACTTACACGCCCTTAGGCGTGGCTTTTGTGCTGCCTTCCGGCTAAGGGCAGCGTCGATCCGCCTAAGGGCATCCATCACAGTCAAGTCGTTCCACGGGCGCGGATTCGCGTCTGTCGCAGGAAATATATCATCCCATGATGCTGACCGATCCCTCGCTGAAATATCGCCCCTTCCCGCAGGTCGATCTGCCTGACCGCCAATGGCCCAGCCGCGTCATCACCGCGCCGCCCCGCTGGCTCTCGACTGACATGCGCGACGGCAACCAGTCACTGATCGACCCGATGAATGCGGAAAAGAAGCGCCGCTTCTTCGACCTGCTGGTCAAGGTTGGGGTCAAGGAAATCGAGGTAGGCTTCCCCTCCGCCGGCGCCACCGAATTCGATTTCATCTCCGGCCTGGTGCAAAATGGCGCCATTCCCGACGACGTGATGCCGCAGGTGCTGACCCAGGCCCGCGCCGACCTCATCGCCACGACCTTTGAATCCCTGCGGGGCGCCAAGCAGGCGATCGTCCATGTCTACAATGCCATTTCGCCCGCCTGGCGCGACATTGTGTTCCAGATGGAGCGCAGTCAGGTGCGCGAAATCGCCGTCAACGCCGCCAAGCTGCTGCGCGACCATGCCGCCGCCCAGCCCGACACTGACTGGCATTTCGAGTATTCGCCCGAAACCTTCTCCACCGCCGAACTGGATTTCAGCCTGGAATGCTGCGAGGCGGTGATGGAGATACTCCAGCTCACGCCGCAGCGGCCGCTGATCCTGAACCTGCCCGCCACGGTCGAATGCGCCACGCCCAATATCTATGCCGACCAGATTGAATGGATCTGCCGCAACATCTCGCGCCGCGACAGTGTCGTCATCTCGCTTCATACCCATAATGATCGCGGCACCGGCGTCGCGGCGGCGGAGCTGGGCATCATGGCCGGCGCGGATCGCGTCGAAGGCTGCTTGTTCGGCAATGGCGAGCGCACCGGAAACTGCGACCTCGTGACCGTCGCGCTCAACATGTATACGCAGGGGATCAACCCCGGCCTTGATTTTAGCGACATTGACGACGTCATCCAGACGGTTGAATATTGCAACCAGCTGCCGGTCCACCCCCGCCATCCTTATGCCGGCGAACTGGTCTTCACCGCCTTTTCCGGCAGTCATCAGGACGCGATCAAGAAGGGCTTTGCCGCCCAGGACGCCCGTAATGACCAGATTTGGAACGTGCCCTATCTGCCAATCGACCCCAAGGATCTGGGCCGTGACTATGAAGCGGTCATTCGCGTAAACAGCCAGTCGGGCAAGGGCGGCGTCGCCTGGGTGCTGCAACAGGACAAGGGCTACAAGCTGCCCAAGCGAATGCAGGCGGACTTTTCGCGCGTGGTTCAGGCCCTTGCCGACAGCTCCAGCCGCGAACTCAACGCCGCCGACATCAGCGAAGCCTTCGACGCCCATTATTGCCTGACCGGCGATCAGCCCTATGCCCTGATCGACTATCAGGAAGGCGGCCAGGCAGGCGACCGCATCTTTACCGGCAAGATCAGCCACAAGGGCGGCGAGCGTTCCATTTCCGGCCGCGGCAACGGCCTGCTCTCGTCCATCCTCGCCGCACTGCGTGACGAATTTGGCGTCCAACTGGAAATCGCGGATTATAGCGAACATGCCATCGGCGCGGGCAGCGATGTCAATGCCGCCGCCTATGTCGAATGCCGCACGCCCGACGGTCGCACCGTCTTCGGTATCGGCACCGACAGCGACGTGGCGACCGCTTCGGTCAAGGCGATCCTGTCAGCCGCCAACGGAATCGCGGTCCGGGGGTAAAGCAAAGCCTTTCCACATCCGTTCGGTTCGAGCTTGTCGAGAACTGTTCTCGACAAGCTAGAACCGAACGGGGGTAAGAGGATAAGCGCCTACTTTGCCAACGCCCGGACTACCCGGTCCCATTGCTCCAGCGATTCCCGGATGCCCGCGACCGGCACGCGCTCGTTCAGCCCATGGGCAAAGCCGTCCTCTGCGCGCATGAAGAGGCTGGACACGCCATAGCTCGGCACGCCCAGCGCGCGGAAATGAACGCTGTCTGTCGCTCCGGCCGACATGCCTGGCATGATCGCAATGCCCGGCGCGCGCGCCAGTACGGCATCGCGCACCGCCTGCATGACGTCCTCGCGCAGCGGCGACGCATCGCTGCCGGTCGGATCCCCCAATGTCGTGATCGTGGCGCTCGGGTCGTCGACAACCTTGGTCAGCTGCGCCTTCACGTCATCAATCGCCACGCCGGGGAAAATCCGACAATTGACGCTGACTTTCGCGCTTTGCGGCAAGGCGTTGAGCGCATGCCCCGCCTGCGCCATGGTCGCGACGCAGGTCGTGCGCACCTGCCCGACAAATTCCGGGTGGCCCGACAATATCTCCGCCGCCGTCGGATCGCCGGTCTCTGCAAAACGGCGCATGGCTTCGCCCACATCGCCCCCCATGCGGTCCGCCGATAGGGTCAGCGACGCCTTGGTCAATTCGTTGCGCATCGGGGGAAACGTGAAGGCCGCGATCCGGTCGATCGCCTTCGCCAGCCGATAGATGGGATTGCCCGGTGTCGGCGCGCTGGAATGACCGCCCGCATCGGTAAAGCCGATCTCGAAATCGGCATAGGTCTTCTCGCCGGCCTGCAACTGATAGAGGACGGGCTTCCCCTCCTCGCTCAGCAGCCCGCCGCCGCCGTCCCCGTTCAACAGCATTTCAGCGTCCTGATATTGGGACGCCAGCGCTCGCGTCGTTGCCATGTCGGTCTCCTCGTCACCCGACAAAAGCAGCGTCACCGTTCGGCGGGGCCGCCAGCCTTCCTTCTTCAGCTGCGCCAGAGTCGCGACCATCATCGCAACATCATATTTATTGTCCTCCGCGCCGCGGCCGAAGATATAGCCATTTTCCTCGACCGGGACGAACGGATCACGCGTCCAGTCCTTGGGATCGGCCTCCACCACATCCATATGCCCGATCATCAGCAAGGGCTTGAGTGCCGCATCCCGCCCCTTGATGGTCGCGGCGAATGTCGCCGTCTCGCCCATCGGCGTGATGACCACATCGGCGTCGGCAAAGCCCGCCTTCTTCAATATGTCGGCATAATAGGCCGCCAGCTTGGGCACCTGCCCCGCCCCCTGGACCGTGCGATAAGCGACGGACCGCATCAATATGTCCTTGGCCGCGCCGGCATCCGCCGCCGCCTGCGCCATCTGCGGCGCGATCGCCAGCGCCAGCCCCAGACACGCCTTACCCAATCCCATATATCTGCTCCCCGAAATGATCAGGCCTGTCTGGCACAGCCATCGGGTCCAGCCAATCACCCAGCTTCACCCCCCTGAAAGAATTGCTTGCGCGCAATCCCCCCGTCCCCGACCGATATAAGCGCCCGTTCGTCCCAAGGAATGCATGCGTCATGGCCCTCAATTTTCGCAGTTTCGGGTTTCAGGTTCTGGTCGGCATGGTTGTCGGCCTGCTGCTGGGCCTCGTCGCGCGTCAGATGGGGGTCGGCCCCGGCGGCGATCTCAACTGGCTGGCAACCGCGTTAAAGACGACCGGGTCCATCTTTGTCTCGCTGCTGAAAGCGGTGGTGCCGCCACTCGTCTTTGCCGCCATCGTGGCATCAATCGCCAATCTGCGCGCGCTGGACAATGCCGCCCGCCTGGCGGGACAGACGTTGCTCTGGTTCGCCATCACCAGCCTGATCGCCGTCAGCATCGGCCTCGCCATCGGGCTGCTGCTGGAACCGGGCGCGGGTCTGCGCGGCACCGCGCTCGCGGTTGGCAAGCCCGACAGCTATGGCGGCTGGCTGGATTTTCTCAAAGCCCTGGTGCCCGGCAACAGCCTGGCCCTGACCGGCAGCACCAGCATCACCGACGGCGCGGCGACCACCAGCCTGTCCTTCAACATCCTCCAACTGCTGGTCATCTCCATCGTCGTGGGGCTCGCCACGCTGAAGGTCGGGGACAAGGCTGATCCCTTCCTTGCCTTCGTGCGCTCGCTGCTCGCTGTCGTGCGCGCGATCCTGGGCTGGATCATCCGCCTGACGCCGATCGGTTCGGCCGCGCTGATCGGCACTGCGATCGCGACCTATGGCTGGAGCGCGCTGGCGCAGCTCGGCGTGTTTACCGCCGCCATCTATCTTGGCCTCGCCCTGGTACTGCTGGTCGTCTACCCGGCGTTGCTGCTCGCCAACGGCCTGCGCCCCGGCCCCTTCTTCGCCAAGGCGTGGCCAGCCATCCAGCTCGGCTTCGTCTCCCGCTCTTCGGTCGGCACCCTGCCCGTCACTGAAACCGTCACCGAACGGATGGGCGTGGACAAGGGCTATGCCGCCTTCGCGATTCCCCTCGCATCCACCACCAAGATGGATGGCTGTGCCTCCATCTATCCGGCGCTCGCCGCGATCTTCGTGGCGGGCTTCTACGGCATCCCGCTGCACTTCATCGACTATGTGCTGATCGTCTTCGTCTCTGTCCTGGGATCGGCTGCCACGGCGGGCCTGACCGGCGCGATCGTGATGCTCACCCTTACGCTCTCGACGCTTGGCCTTCCGCTCGAAGGCGCCGGCCTGTTGCTCGCCATCGATCCGATCCTCGACATGGGCCGCACCGCCGTCAATGTCGCAGGCCAGGTGCTCGTCGCGACCCTCGTCGCCAAGCGCGAAGGCATATTGGACGAAGCCGCCTATGACGGGAAAGCCACTCCCGTTACGGCTTGAGGCATTCGACGGCCGCATTTGTTCATTCAATTTCATAAGTACCGGAACGAGCCGTTTGCCGGACGGAATTGATGAGCGATGAAGATGATAGCCGCGCCCTGCCGCCAGAAAGCGTTAAGTTCGCGTCGCCTCTGCCGCGTTTGGCACGCCCGCTTTCTCGCTGCTTCCGCGCGTCGATACGGTGGGCGACCGACTATCAAACGCCGGCCGCAAAATGGGCCTTTTCACCCTGATGCTTACGCTCGGCGTCTTCATCGCCGTTGACGGGATTTGTCCCGTGCGGGGCAGTCGCAGCAGCCACGCGGACCACCTCCATTAACGCAGCCATGCTGACCGGATGAGCATGCCGCTCTCCAGCTTGCCTTGCCTGGGCCGACGAGCGTTTCGCACGAGCGGAACCCGCTTCACATGTCGGCTGAACGACATAGCCTGAACCAGGCAGGGCGTTTTCCCTCCGCTGCCGCACCCAACCCAGGTCCTTGCTTGGCCCTGCCGGCTAGAAATTGACGTCGGCTAGAAATGGACCGCAGGGCAGTCAAATCGGGCAGCACTCAAGGCCCATTCGCGCGCCACCAGTCGTGACGCCGCGCGCCTCGCCCCGTTTCGGCCAGCACGCTAAAATCGTTGCGATAACAAAAAAGGGCCGGTCTTTCGACCGGCCCCTCTTTTTGCCGTCCATCCCGAAGGAAGGACGATCCGATTACATGCCTGCGCCCGGACCGTAGGTGATTTCCACGCGACGGTTCTGGACTTCACGGACGCCGTCAGCGGTTTCAACGCGAGGACGCGATTCACCGAAGGCTTCGGTCGTCATCACGCCGTCAGGGATACCCTTCGACGCGAGGTAGGCCTTGACCGAGTCAGCGCGACGCTGCGACAGACCGACGTTGTACGACGCCGAACCCGACTTATCCGCGTGACCGGCGAGCATGACCTGGGCGCTGCCACAGCTGCTATAGGCCGAAACCGCGTTGTCCAGAATGGTGGCGGCATCAGGCGTGATGTCCGACTTGTCCCATTCGAAGAACACGATGTACGGTCCCGGCTGGCACTCTGCAACCGGCGGGGGCGGCGGAGGCGGCGGCGGGGGCGGCGGGGGCGGCGGAGGCGGAGGCGGCGGAGCCGCTTCTTCCGGCGCACCGAAGTTGTAGGTCAGGCCGAGCAGCAGGCTGTGCGTGCGCAGCTTGGTTTCGGCGTTCGACCCGGCCTGGCCGTAGATGCTCTGATAAGCCGGGATCAGCTTAATATCGTCCTGGTTGAAGAAGCGATACTTCAGCGAAACGTCGACATTGTTGGTGACCGGGTAACGAACACCCGCGATCGCCTGCCAGGCGAAACCGGTGTCGCTGTCGTTCACGATGTCCGAAGCGAGCTTGCCGCGCGAAACGCCGACACCGCCGCCGACGAAGCCCTGCAGGCCGTCATCGGGACCGAAGTCCAGCAAACCGTTCAGCATGAACGACAGGGCCGAAGCAGCGCCGCCGAAGCCGCCGCCGGTCTTGTCGAAATCGATCTTCGCACGCTTGTAGGCAGCTTCGGCTTCGAGGCGGAAGCCACCGAAGTCGTAACCGATGTTAGCGTCGAAGTCGTAGCCCTTGTGGTAGTCGATCGACGGGACCGCCGCACCACCGGGAGGGACGGCGTCGAAGGTCAGGTCCTGATCTTCAACGAGCAGCACGCCGGCGTCCACGCCAACATACCAGCTATTATCACGCGCCAAGGCCGGAGTGGCCAGGGCACTGGTCGCAAGCGCAGCCGCGAGGGCAAGCTTCCGCATATGGATTCCCCTTTCAAAAGTGTCACGAAGGACTGCTGAAACCCTGTAGCTACGGGAAGGTTTCATGGCAAGTCCACAATTAGTGAAACCGTTGCAAAAATAACGCACTAGCCTCTTTAACGCGAAGGGATCAGGCTAATGTGCAGAAATCCTAGACTATTGACGCACCCTTGCAACAAGAAATGAGCAGTTCAGTAATATTATGCAACAATCAGGCCGTGGGAACCCAGTCGGTCGAGAATGGCGGCGATGGTTGATCGCGCCTCGGCGTCAATCACGCTCCCGCCGGCCGGGGCGGCAATAGGCGGCTGGCGTTGCGCGACCACTCTTTCCTCGCCCAGATAAATGCCATCGGGGCGGATCGGTCCGGCGCGCCACTGACTCCCGTCATGCATACGCGTCAGCCCCTCGTCGGCCACGGCAACGGCGAAACCCGCATGGGGCGTCAGGAACCGCCAGCCGCCATCGGTCCAGCAAGCGACGGATCCGCTGCGGCCTTCCCACGCGCCTTGCCCTGCGTTCGCGACGATCCAGCATTGCCCGGGCGCCGGGTCTTCCGGCGGCGCGTTGATGGCCGCGCTTTCGACCCGGCCGTGCAACAGCGCATCGATCAGGACCAGGGCTTCATTATGGGCAAGTTCCTTGTGCGCCTGTCCCGCGAACAGCAGCGGCAAGCCCCATCTGGGCGTAGCATCCATGATTTATGTCCTTCCTCGTTCCGGCGTGATCGCCGTCCTTTGTCACAGGATCAGGGGCAGGCTCGCCGCCCGCCCCAACGCATAGGTGCCCCGCTGCCGCACGCAGATCGTCACGCTGCGTCCCGCCATGCCGTCCGCCGCGATCATGTCGGCGGTATAGGTCCAGCCGGGACTGGTCCTGTCCTGCGCCCGCACCAGAACGGTCCCGTCCATGACCTGCACCGCGTAGCTCTCGCTTTCCTCCGCCATCGGCACATCCGTTCCGCTCAGCCAGCGCCATCCGTCGCGGCTGCGCCGGGTCCATGCGATCGCCCAGCCCCCCGCGCCATCGCGACGCGCGCGCATATGCACCGGCGCCAGCGGCAACAGCGCCTCGCCGCTGATCGTCAGGGTCGCTTCAGCCGGTGCCACATCGCCAATGCCGACCGCCGAAAGCCGCAGCACGCTCCCGGCCTCTGCGTCCGCGCCCTGCATCGACAACGGCTCGACCAGCCGTCCTTCCTCGATCAGCAGGAACCGCTCGCCCGCGCCATGATCCGCCATCGCCCAGTCCGTGCCCCGCAGCCCCCGCCGCAGGCCTGTCAGCCGATAGGTCGCGGCGCCGGTCCGCTCCGCCGTCTCGAACTGGATCAGCTCGCGACCAAGCAACGCCAGGTTCCGCCCCTGGTCCAGCGCAGCCTCGTCCGCGCTCGGCAGCATCATATCCTCCGCCAGCAGCGTCACAGACACGGATTGCCGGCGATCCACCAGCTGCGCGCTTCCAGCGCTCAGCGCCGTGTCAGCCACGCCCATCACCGCGCGCCCGGCACTCCGGCCGATCGGCGACGCCTCACCGCTCGCGCCCGTGACGAACAGCGCCGCGCTGCGCCAGCCGGCCCCACCACTCGCCGCCGCCACGACCAAAGGCGCGTTCGCCACCCCGTCGGTGATGCGCGGCAGGTCCGCCAGCATCAGCGTCGTCGGCCCGTGCGGCGCATCCACCGGCCGCACGATCGCGCCTGACCCTGCCCCCGCTGGTGGTGCGCCGCCGCCGCCGGGCAATCGCCGCAGCGCCAGCCGCACCGCCATCGCTTCCCATTCGCACTCCTCAATCCGCCACAGCCCCGACGCCTGGTCCACCGCAACGACGTCGCCCGCCGCTAGCCCGAGCGCGCGCCAGTCGCAGCGCACCGTCATCCGCGCCCGCCCGGCCCATGCCGTGCGCAGGCGCTCGCTCGCCAACGCCCGCGCCGCATCGGGGTCCAGCACGGCGGGCAGGTCGATCCCGCTTTCGGCCCGCCCCGCTCCCGGCCGCGTCACCCGCTGCACCCCGGCCTGATAATCGCGCGCCGCATCATGATAGCGCAGGCTCAGCGCCACCGGCACGCCATCGGCGGACCCGCCACTATGCTCAATCGCGTCGATAGCGCGACCATTGATCCGCTGCGCCAGCATGTCGTGCAAAATGGTCCCGGCCGCCACCCCGGTATCCACCAGCGCCAGTCCCCCCGCGCCGGATCGCAAGCCTAATCCGTAGGCGCTGACCAGCGGCATCACCGCCTCGCGCATGTCGGCTCCGCTCGCGGCAAAGCCTCCAACGCTGATCTGTGCCGGCCCCGCCAGCCGCCCCGCGCTCAGGTCAGACGCAATCCGGTCCAGCGACACCGCCCCCTCATCCGCCTCCACCTCGAACGTCAGCGACGGGATGCGATTGCCATAATCAGCCAGCGCCAGATCCTCGAACACGACATAGGCCGTGCCGCGATGCGCCGGCGTCGCGCCGATGCCCTGCGCCGACGCGATCAGCGGATCGGGCGATTGCCCCTCATCGCCAGGATGCACCCGGAACGCGCCAACCTCGGTCTTGAAATCGCCCGCCACGCCGCGCAACAGGTTGCCGTCCGCCCATATCCGCCGGATCGCCCGGACCGGCCGCGACGAAAGCGCCACCGCGATGCTGGCCGAATAGCTGTAGCTGGTAACGCTAGGCCGTCCCTTGCCGCCGCCGCTGCGGCTCGACGTCTCCTGCAAGTCCGTCGCCCAGATGACCGTGCCCGCAACCCGCATGGTCCCGAACAGCGCGGGCACCTGCGTGCCATAGCTGGACGTCTGCACTTGCAGGTCGGTCAGGCGCGCACCCTGCCGCCCCTTGGGCTTGAACAGCACTTCATTGTCGAAAGCGTTACCGATCAGGCCGCCAATCGCCCCGCCGATCGGCCCGCCCAGCACAGTGCCCACCGCGCTCAGCACTATCGTCGCCATGCTCGCCCCTCCTTCATCCCCGCCACCAGCCGATGATCGGCCAGGGCGATTCCCCCGGCATTTCCACCACGCGCCGCAATCCGGCGTGGGCGTGGACGAAGCCCGCGCCGGTCCCGACCATCAGATGCAGCTGCAACGGCCCCGGCCGCACCAGCGTCAGGTCGCCCGCTCCGCCCTCCACCACCGGCCTCAGACCCGCCGCCTTCAGCCAATCCGCCGCCTTGGCCGTGTCTCCGCTGCGCAATCCGTAGCCGCGCGGCGCGGCCCGCCCCAGCGCCAGCGCCGCCACGCCGACGCAATCCAGCCCGTCCCGATCGCGCCCATGCAGCCGGAACGGCACGCCCACCAGCGCCCGCGCCGCCGCGACGACCTCCGCCGCGCGCTCCTCCCCGCTCATGCGCCGGGATAGCGGGTCAGAAGGTCCATGCCCGGCAGGAACGGCTCCCCCCGGAAATTGGCGATATTGCCAAAGCGCCCGCCACAGGTCGCGGCCTGCCGGTCACAGCCTTCGGTCAGCTGCGCCAGCGTCCCCACCTCCACCGCAAAGGCGGGCGCGTCCGCCAGCGTCAAGCCGGACGCATCATTATCCAGCACGGCCTGCGTCAGCCCCGCGTTACGCCCCGTCATCCATCGCAGCGCGCCAAAGGCATAGGCCCCCGCCACCAGCCCGGCGACGGCGACCTCCGCTCCCTCCACGCCGTCCACCGCCACGATCCGCCGCCGCCCTGCCATATCGACCCGGCATGCCCGGTCGCCCAGCCGCGCCCGGCAGTCGGGCGATGTGCTCGGGGCCACCGGCGCGCTCAATAGCGCCGCAGCGCCCACCAGTTCGGCGGAAAATTCCTGCCCCTTGCGCGACACCGCACCCATCTCGCCCCGCGCCAGCAGCAGCCACAGCGCGCCCGGCGCTTCCCATTGCGTCACCCGCAGCTCCAGCGCCGCACCGTCCCAGCGCCCCGCCATCAGGTCCGCCTCGCTGATCGCCTCGCTCGACAAGGCGCCCGCCACATCGCTGTCTTCGCCATCCAGCGTGATGCCGCTGCGCACCGCCGCCGGCGTCATGCCGGGCGCTGCGCGATAGAACAGCCCTCCAATCTCCAGGTCGCGGTCATGGCTGGTCAGCCCGATCGTCACCCCGTCGCGCCGCGCGATCCGCCAGCAAAAGGCCAGCGTGCACAGCGTCTGATCCAGCCCGCCGCTCATTCGCGTATCTCCACCAGCGGCACCGACACCGCTTCGCCCGCGGCAAAGGTCGCGCGGCTGATCTCCAGCCGATCCTCGGCAAAACGCACTGGCACATCGAACCGGTAACCGGCAGTCAGCACCACCCCCGCCCCCGGCGCCTCGTCGAACGCAATCACGCCCAGCCCTTCATGGCTCCAGCCGTCGATCATCTCGACCCCGTCTGCCGCGACGCGGATGCTGCCCGCAACAGGCC
Organism: Sphingomonas sp. SKA58; assembly: GCF_000153545.1. Taxonomy (NCBI): domain Bacteria; kingdom Pseudomonadati; phylum Pseudomonadota; class Alphaproteobacteria; order Sphingomonadales; family Sphingomonadaceae; genus Sphingomonas; species Sphingomonas sp. SKA58. The sequence continues at coordinate 870,503 of NZ_CH959306.1, read as the reverse complement.
GGGTGATCCGCCGCACCTGCGCCTCCTCGCCCGCGCCATAATGGCGCATCAGTGGGAATTGCGACCGCACGCCATCGCCCACGCCCAGCCGCTGATCGATCGGCGACGGCGCCGCGCCCGCCGGACCGCTGCGGTCATCATAGGGGTCGGTAAAGCGAAAGCCCCGCGCCGCCCCCCGCCGCGCCCGGAAAAAGTCGATCAGCACCATTATGTCCGCATCCGATCGCACGCCCGGCCCGGCATCATAGGACAGCCGCGCATCGGCCCAATCGCTCGACCGCCGCTCATGCCCCGACGGGCTTTCGACAATCTGCGTGGAAAAGGCGGGGCTCAGGCTCGCCTCGCGCCCGATCGCCAGCGGAAAGCGTATATCGTCAAAGGCTTGCACCGCATCCTCCCCTTCTATGCTGAAACAGGTAAAGCCGTCGCGGCACACCTGCGGCAGCGCCCAGATAAAGGTCGCCGCCGTCCCGCGCGCGAGCGACGCGTGCGCCGCCGCCATGATCGCCCGCCATTGCCCGGATTGTTCGGGCAACAGGACGAAGCCGGCCAGATAATGCTGCTCTTCGACCGGATAGCCCAGCCGCGCGGTCGCCAAAGCGATCCCGCGCGCGGTCAGGTTGGGCCGCCCCTCCGTCACCCAGTCATAATCTTCCAGTTGCAGCACATCGAACGCCGGGGCGGCCCATCCGACCGGCATGTTCGCGCGCTTCGCTTCCGGCGCGCGCGGGTCCAATATGGTGGGCAGATAGGCCAGCAGATGCGTCACCGCGCCCGGCGCAGCCGCCTTCACCGCCTCGCACAGTGCCGCCGTCGACGCCGCCAGCAAAGCGCCCGCTGCATCCAGCAGCGCGCATTGCGCTGCGTCCAGTTCGCCCCACACACTCGGTATCGACACCGGCGCGCCGCCCAACGCCGCCCGCGCGGCATCATCATACAGGCAGATGCGCCCGTCGCCCGGCATCACCCACCACCATGGCTCGCCCACCTGAAACAGGATCGGCAAGTCCGCATCCAAGCCGATGGAAACAAAGGCCGTCGCTATCGCCTGCAAATAGGCCATCGCCCCGCCATGGGCGGGCGACAATAATGTCGATGGCGGCTCCCATCCGGTCAGCGCCGGGTCGCCATTGTCCGCCCGCTGCTTCCAGTCGTTCCAGCAATGGGCGTTGAACAATTCATAGGATAGCGACCAGATGACGCCGAACCCCAGCGCCTTGGCCCGCATCGCAAAATCCCGGTGCCATGCCGCGCAGGGCGCATTCAGCGCCCCACCCGCCAGGCTCACATACAGGTCGCTGCCCAACCGTTCGAGCCGGAAATAATGGCTCATGCCGACATAATGGTTGATCGCCCCGCGATAGCCCAGCGCATGGATCGCCGCGACCACCCGCTCGGGCGTCTGGTTGAAACAATCGTCATAGCCCGTCGCCATGCTCAGCCCATGTTCGGGCAGCATGACGTCACCCACCGCCAGCACCGATCCCGCGCCCTCGCACGCGATGGCGCTCAGCTCGGCCCAGCCTTCCTGCGCCTGCGGGAAAGGCGTATCCCCTTCGTCATAGCCGGGCGGCACCAGCGAAATGAACATCCGGTCGACATCGCCCGCCCATACCGGGTCCGCCTCCTCCGGCATGTCATATCCCGCCACCAACGCTGCAAAATCCAGCCGGATGACAGCATCTTCCGGCCCGCCGCTCGCATAATTCCACAAGCGCACATACCAGGCGCGCGGTTTGCCCGCCGCATCGCGCCCCTCGATCGTCAGCGTCGGCCCATGCGTTTCATCCAGCCGCCGGAGCCCGCCACTGCGCCAGCGAAAGGACAGGGTGCAGTGCCGAAAGTCCCGATCCGTCTCATACGCCAGCAGCGGATGGCTCCATCTGTCCTCCGCCTCCCAGATGAGGCCCGCCAGATCCCCCGACCCATAGAAAACCGTATCCACCCGCAGGCCCGGTCCCGAGCCTGTCGCAGCGGCGTCTGGGGCAATCGTAACCACGCTTGCCATCATCGGCCGGGGAAAGTTCACCGTCCAATGGGTCGCCGCGAAGCGCTTGAGGAACCCCGCCTCCTGCCCTTCCCGCGCGTCCGCCAGCCAATATCCCATGCTCATTGCTCCAGCGCCCCCCTGACCGCGCGCGCCACCTGCCGCGCGCTGCGCGCCAGCAATCGCGGCTCGCTCTCCCGGCCACGCCCATTGACCGCGATGCTCACCCGCACGTCGCGCCCGCCGCCGCCATGGGCGATCACCTGACCGCTCGTCGTGGGCACGAACATTTCCGGCCCGCGCTCGCCGACCATATAGGCCCGCCCCGGCGCCACCGGTCCGCCCGTCGCCCGCCCCGGCAACCCCAACACCGACGTCAGCAGGTTCGCGCCCAGGCCCACCAGCCCGCCACCGCTTGACCCTCCGCTCCCCAGCGCCGATCGCAGGCTGCTCGCGGCAATCTGGTCCAGCGTGCTCAGCGCCAGCCGCTTCAGATCCTCAAAGCCGAATTTCCCCGTCCGCACCGCGCGCAGCAGCCCCTGCTCGATGCGCAGTCCCGCCCGCTCCGCCCCGCTCGCCAGCGGCCCTTCCAGGCTCGCTCGCATCGCCTCGACATCGCGGCCCAGCCCTTGCGTATCGGCCCGCACCCGCACCACCAACGTCTCGACATCCTCGTCCATGTCGGCCACTCCTGACTAACTGTCTCCGTCATTCCCGCGACCCGAAGGGCAACCGCTCAGCGCACAGTCCGCGCCTGATCCGGCATCGCGCCCATCAGCCGCGCCAGTTCCGCGCCATCCACGCCGGCCGCGCCATCCGCCTCCTCGCCCTTCGCCGCCTTCAGCACGCTCACCAGTTCGGCCGGGGTCGCGCGCCAGAACTCGTCCGGCCGCCATCCCAGCAGCCAGCCGGCCAATCCCGCCAGCCGCCCGGCCCCGTCGGCAAAGCGCGTCATTTCCCCGCCAATATCTGTTGCAGCACCGCGCGCAGCACTGGCGTCACCCTGGCCAGGCCCAGCGCCAGCACCGCCTCGCCCAGCGCCTCGCGGCTCAATGCATCGCGATCGACCAGGCAGTGCCACAGCAACGCCACCAAATCGCCCAGCGACAATTTCCCGTCGGCCGCCCGCTCGACCAGATCGAACAGCGGCCCCAATTCCTGCTCGGCTTCCACCAGCGCGGCAAAGCTCGGCCGCAGCGCCAGATGTTCGCCGCCCACGACCAGCGCCGTTTCCCCACGCTCCGGGTTGGCGCCACCACTCACAGGCTTACCACCGCGCCGGAGCTTTCCAGGCTCAGCGCATAGTTGCGCTCGCCATTATAGTCGCCGGCATAGTCCAGCCGCGTGACCAGGAACCGCCCGCGCATCCGCTCGCCGCTCTCGAAACTCAGCTCATAATCCTCGATCGTGCCGCCCAGCGCATGATTGCGCACGCGCACCTCCGCGTCCGACCCGGTGAACAGCCCGGCCGCCGACACGCTGACCGACCGCACGCCCGCGCCCGACAGCAATTCGCGCCAGCCGCCCGAATCCTTGCTGGTGATGTTCACCGCCTCGCCATTCACGGACAATTGCGTGGTGCGCATGCCCGCCACCGTCGCATATGTTGCCGGCACATTGCCGTCGCCCACCTTCAGCAGAAACGCACTTCCCTTTTCGACGCCCATGGCGCATTCTCCCGACAAGCGACGCCCAGGATCGAAGCCCGCTGCTTCGGCCCGGAAAATCGCGGAAAAACAGATAGATTGGGCGGTGTCTGGCCGACCCGTCACAACAATGGCTCAGGGTTTCAAGGAGAGGTCCCGATGATTGTTGCCGCTTCGTTCATGATGATGCTCGCCGCCGCCCCATCCGCCGATCCTGTCGGCACGGGACGCCGCGACTTTTCAAAATGCCTCAGCGCCCAGATGCAGCCCGCGCTCGACAAGAAAATGCCGCTCGGCGACTTTGTGTCGATGATCAAACAGACCTGCGCCACCCAGCAATCCGCCTTCCGCGCCGCCATCATCGCGCAGGACAAGGCGGACGGCATGTCCGACGCGGAAGCCAGCGCCGACGCCGACGACCAGATCGCCGAATATGTCGACAAGATCACCAGCGAATATGAGGAAAACAGCCAACCCGGCTGAGTTGGGGAGCGCCCATCCACCCCCTATGCCCCGTCATCCTGCCCTCTTAAGGGGAGGTGGCAGCACGCGGTGCTGTGGGATGGGTGTCACCTATCGCCCGCCTCCTACTCACCCCGCTCGCACCACGCGCAGCCGATAATCCATCACCGCCCGCCACCCCGCGCCCGCGCCGCCTCCCGTCCGCGCGACGCGCGACCGCAGCAGCCGCGCGCTCACGATCCGCCAGCCATCGCGCCCGGCCGCCGCGCCCAGCGCCGGTTCGACCCGCGCCATCATCCCCGCCAGCCGCCCCGGCACCTCCTCCGCCACGGTCAGCCCGATGGTCAGCCGCAATTCGCGCCCCTCGACATCCTTGCCGCCCCAGTCTGAACCCAGGCATTCGCCCACATGCGCATAAGGGGCCGCCGCCCGCCCCGGCTCGCCATCATGCACGCCCTGCGCCACCGCCATCATCGCCGCATCCTCCCGCAGCGCCGCGATCACCGCCACCCGTATCGCTACTTCCGCGCTCATTGCCCGTTCCTCCCTCGCCCCGCCTCCCGCAGCGCCAGGTCGCGCCACCAGCGCGCGCGCAGCCCCGGCGCGGACAGTTCGACCGTCTCGCCCTCCACCCGCGCCGCCACGCCTTCCGCCCTGATCCGCGCCGCGATCCGCGCCCGCACCGTCGCCGCCCGCGCCGCCACGCGCCGTTCCAGCCCCGCCCTCATGCCAGCCCCCTCATGCCAGCCGCATCCGCCGATAGGGCCGCCACAGCGCGCTCACCACCGCGGGCGGCGCCGCATCCTCGCTGCCGCGCGCAAGATAATGGTCCGCCGCCAGCCGGATGATCCCCTGCCGCAGCGCTTCGGGCAGGCCGTTCATCTCCGCCGCCATGCCCGCGCGATAGTCGATCGCCAGCACGCGCCCGTCGCCCGGCCGCGTCGATCGCACCCATCCGTCGCCCGCCGCGTCGATGTCGATGGCATAGGCCTCGACCGGCAGCGCCGCGCTGGTCCCGTCCGCCTCGACCGCCCGCACCTGGCTCACCGCCAGCACCGGCCGCGCCGACAGCCGCTGCCACCCGCCGCCGCCCCCCACCGTCTCGCGCGCATCGCGTGCGATCAGCCATTGGCCGACAAATTGCTCGCACAGCGCGCTCGCCCCGCGCAGCAGCCCGGCCAGCACGGCGTCCTCGTCGTCATGCGCGATCCGCAGATAGGCCTTTAATTCCGCCAGTGGCGCCGCCAGTGCCCCGCTCTCCTGCTGCGCCAGCATCAGCGTTCCTCCACCCGCATCGTCACCGACCGCTCATCCGCCTGCCCATCGGACAGGGTCACGCGATTGGTCAGCCGATAGACCTGGCCCGCCCGCCCGCCGGCCACCCGCGCGCTGCTGCGCTGCGCCTCGAACGCGCTTTCCTCGACGACCATCCCGCCGGCTTCCTCCGGCTCGACCGTCCAGTCACTGGCGATCAAACTCTGCCCGGCCAGATAGGCGGACCAGTCGATCGCATGGTCGACCCGCGCCTGCGGGTCCTTCAACAACAGGCTCATCTGATCTTGCTCCCCATCCTCGCCGCGACCCGGATCGCCGGCGCGCGCGCGTCGACCCGCACGCCCAGCCCCGGCCGCACGCCCATGCCCCATGGCCCGCTCCATCCGGGCCGATCCGCGCCGCCATCCCCGATCGGCTGCGCCCCCAGCGCCTCGCCCTGCATCATGCGCTCGTCTCCAGCGCCGCGATCCGCGCCTCCAGCCGCGCGATACGCCGTCGCTGCGAGGCCGCCTCCAGCGCCAGACACTCCTCATAGCGCAGCCCCCAGCGGTCGCCCGCCGCGCGCGCCGGCGTCACCTCGCCATCATCGTCTGTTTCCGCGTCCCGCGCGTCCCAGCGGTCGTGGCACAACAGCCCCAGCCGCACCGCCGCGCCTGTGCCCAGCCGCGCGTCGATCGCATCGCGCACTTCCTGCGCCACCAGCCCTATATGCGTGCGCGCAGCGTCGCCCTTGGCCGCCACCGCGTCGCCAAAGCGATATTGCTGCCAGTCCACCGCCTCCCAAGCGTCGATCAACGCCTCGTCAATATCCGCCAGGTCCTGCTTCACCCGCGCGTCCGATGTGCTGATCGTCCCGCTCGCAGCGTAAATGGCTGACCATCGCGCCGCCCCGCTTCCCAGCGCAAAGCCATTGTCAGCCGATGGCGCGACCGCGCCGAATGCGGTGATCGCCTGATGCTCCAGCCGCAGCGTTTCCTGCATCGCCGATGATCCGGTCCGCCCGATATAGAAATTCATCCGCGACGCCAGATTATTGGTGGCGGGCGCCGCGCCGACATAGGTGGTGCGCACCCGCGACAGTTCGACGAAATCGCCGCCAATCTGCCCCCACACATTATAGTCGCCAATGACGTCGCCGCTTACAATATCGGCCCGCGCCGCCAGCGTGCCATTGGCGCGATAAAGCCGGTTGTTCGCCAGCGCGCCGGTGCCGACCACGCGAAAACTGCCCTGGCCGCCATCCATCACCACGGACACCGCCGGCCCCAGCACGCTGACCCGCCCCATCCAGCCTTCGGTGGGATAGGCCTCGCCCGTCATCGTATTGATGTGCAACTCGGCGTCACCCATGCGCTGCACGCCGCTCGCGCCCAGCGCGCCGATGCGTGCGCGCACGCTCCCCGCATCGCCCTGTTCCAGTAGCGACCGCCCGAACGCCGTGGTCGATAGCGCCGCGATGGCATCCAGCTGCCCGCTCGCCGCCTGCTTGCCCGCCAGCGCCCCGCTCAATCCATCGATCGCCCGGGCGGCCGCATCCACCGTAGCGCCCAGCTGCTCCATGTTCGCCAGCGCTTCGGCCAGCCCGGCAATTTCGGCCATGGCATGACCATGATCTTCGACCGCCGCGATCCAGCCGGCATGTGGGGTCAGCGTCACGCGCTTTTCACCCGGTCCGAAATCCACCGCCGCGCCGCCCGCCGAAGAGGCCAACGGCGTCCGCACCAGCCGCCCGCCCTCGTCCAGCAAACCGCGGCCCGCCTCCCATTGCGGCGCGTCGCCTGCGCCCACAATGACATAGGGAAAGGCCGCGCCCGCCCCCACTGCGTCGGCAAAGCGCCTATATCCCGCCGCCGCCCCGCTCAGCGCCAGCGGTCCTGTCCCCTCGTCATGGCACAGCTCGCGCACCAGCTCTGCCATTTCCAGCCCCGTGATCGCCACGCCCCGCTCCCCTGCCAGTCTCGACACAAAAAAGGGGGGAAGGCACATGCCTCCCCCCACCAAGTCATCCGCTTGCCGTCTCGCCGTTTACGACGCGGCGAACTTCATCAGCTTGATCGCCTCGCTATTGGCCACGCCGCCGCCGATCCGCTTGACCGCGTAGAAATGGACGAACGGCTTGTTGCTGAACGGATCGCGCAGGATGCTTGTCTCGCTGCGCTCCGCGATGACATAACCCATGGCGAAATTGCCGAAGGCGATGGACAGGCTGCCCGCGGCAATGTCGGGCATATCCTCGGCCTCGACCACCGGATAGCCCAGCAGGGTCGCCGGCTGCCCGGCGCTCAGGCCCGGCTGCCACAGAAACGCGCCATCGCTCGTCTTCATCTTGCGGATGACCGACAGCGTCGCCGAATTCATGACAAAACACGCCCCCTGGCGGTATGGCGCGCGCAGGCTCTGGATCAGGTCGATCAGCCGGTCCTGCGGGTTGCTCGCCGCAAAGCCGCCCGCCGCGCCCGACGCCACATATTGCAGCGATCCGAACGCGCGCACGCCATCGCCCTCGTTGGTGGTCGTATAGGTCAGGAAGCCCTTGGGCTTGTTCGTACCATTGCCGCTCACAAAGGCCGCGCCCTCGGCCACCGCGAACTCGCGGGCAATCTCGCTTGCCAGCCAGCCTTCGACATCGAACTGCGCGTCGTCCAGCATCGCCTGGGATGCCGCCGGGTTGGCGAACAGTTCCCCGCCCGGCGGCACGATCTCGTTGAAGCTCGGCGTCCCCGTCTCGCCCCGCGCGCCCGTCTCGCTCGCCCATCCCGACACGATGCCGCCGGCACTCACCAGCTTGCGGTATCCCGCGCTCCCCGTGCGGACCACATTGGCGATGGCGCGGATCGGCGACATGCCCTTGAGCGTCGATCCGATCAGCTGGTCGATCTCGCGCGGCACCGCATAGCCGCCCGCCGCGCCCGACGCGCCTGAAAAGCTCTTCAGTTCCACGCCCGCTTCCTGCCCATGGCGCAGATATCGCTCGACAAAGGCCGCCCGCGCCGGGTCCTCCATCCCACCTTTGACGCCATCCAGCGCCGGCCGCTGCGCGCTCAGCAACGCCCCTTTCAGCGCCGCCACCTCCTGCGCCAACCCTGCAATCCGCTCCCCCTGCGCCACCATGTCCAGGCTCGCTTCCAACTGATCCGTCATGCACATTCTCCCGCTTGAAAAACAAAAAAGGCGGCCCGGATTGGACCGCCTGAAAGCAACCGTCTTTGCCGCTGGCATTGATAATGCGCTTCGCTTATATTCGGGACTGGAGGTTGTTCACATGTCTCGAAAAGGTCAGCACGTCGTCCCGACGGAAAGAGGCTGGAGCGTCAAAAAGGCTGGATCAGCCAAATCCACCAGCGTCCATGCCACGCAGGCCGAAGCGATCGCCGCTGCAACACTCATTGCACGTAACCAAAAGACTGAATTATATATTCACGGCAGGGACGGCCGCATTCGCGAACGCAACTCCTACGGTTCAGATCCACATCCGCCAAAGGGCTGAGCTTGGCGATTCCCTTTGATCGCTCGGTTTTCGTCAATTGTCCTTTCGATGACGACTTTGCCCCGATCCTTCAGGCAATAGCATTCTGCATTACCGATCTCGGCTTTATTCCCCGACTTGCGCCCGAAAATTCCGACAATGCCACGCACCGTCTGGACCGGATTGTTCACCTTATCCATTCGTCCAGATATGGCATTCACGATCTCAGCCGCTGCAAATCGGCTGCGGCTGACGAATATGCTCGCATGAATATGCCATTCGAACTGGGCATGGATTATGCCACCCGCTTTGGTGCAGATCCCGATCATCAGTCCAAGTCAATCCTCGTGCTTGAACACAGCCGTTATGATTATCAGAAAAGTCTATCCGATATTTCCGGCTGGGACATATCCGCACATAATGGCGATCATATCGCGGCCGTTCGTATCGTAAGCGCATGGCTCATTCGGCAATCCGGCATCGCCCGCGTCGGACCTTCCCGCATCATGGGGAATTATGCAGCCTTTCAGGAATGGTATTGGGAACGAGAATTATCGCAAGGCGCGTCAGAAGACGATATCAAGGCCTACCCGACGATCGAGATGGTCGATGCCATGCGCGACTGGGTCAATATGGGTCGCCCAACCTAAATCACCCCTCCACCGCCACCACCCGCGCCAGATCCTGCATCGGGTGCGTCACCACGCTCACCTCCACCAGTTCCAGCGCCAGCAATTCGCGCGGCCTTGCCCCCCGAGCCGTCTTCACCCGATATCCGAAACTCAGCCCATCGACCGCGCCCTGCGCGATCGCCGCCGCCGCCTCGCGCCCGGCCGCGCTCGCGCGCGACACGCGGCCGATCACGCGCAGCCCGCGCGCATCCTCCCGCGCGCTTTCCACCATGCCGATGACGCTTGCCGGCCCATGCTGCCACAGCAGGGGCACGCCCGCCGCCGCCACATCGCCAAACGCCCCCGCCCGCACGACATCGCCGCCCCGGTCCACACGGTCGAAGATCGCTGCATAGCCCGCAAAGCGCAGGTCGCCTGTCGCCCCCCCTTCCGTTCGCTTCGAGCGAAGTCGAGAAGTCGCCAGCACCGCCTCGCCACTCATGCCTTCACCAACCCGACCAGCCCAACCTTCACCGCCACCCCCGGCAGCACCAGCGCCATGCCGATCCGCACGATCCAGCCGATCACCGCCCCGCGCGCCGCCTTCTTCGCGTCGCGCCAGGCGGACAGCAATTCGCGCAGTTCGCGCACATCCGTCTCCGCGCCCCGATCGCTCAGCCCCAGCCGCTCCAGCGCCCGCCCCGCGCCCAGATCGCTCGCCTCCTCGATCAGCGCGCGGATCGTCACCATGTCCGCGACCTGCCCCTGCGCCTGCGCGACCAGCCGCGCCAGCATCTCCTCCTTCATCGCCCCCTCCTTTTCATCGGCGCCCAACGCGCCTATCTCCCGCGCCATGAAGCGCCCCACCCGCAAAATCCTGATCGTTCTCGTCATCGCCGCGCTCGGCCTTGCCGGCTGGCATTTCGGCCTCGACCGCGCGGGCGACTGCCTGCTTCAGGGCGGCCGCTGGAACTGGGACGGCGGCTTCTGCCGCCTCGACAGCCTCGCCCACGCTGGCTAAACTTTGCATCCAGACCATGAGATGGTCGAGATTTGGCTCAGGCCGAGGCGAAAATGATGCATTTCGAGAACCTCGAAGCGAGCCACGTGTCTCGCTTCGACGCAGCGTGCTTAATGCACGTGAGCACCGGAAGCGCAGAAAGGTGTCATTTGCAGACCGGCTTGGGCCAAATATCGGCCATCACATCCCCAGCATCGCCTTCTTTTCCTCCGCACTCAGAAAATCCGCGCTCGCCACCCGCTCCCACAGCGCCGCACGCTCGTCCGACAGCGCCGGCACCGCGTCCAGATCCGGCTCCAGTTCCAGCCCCGGCCACCAGCCCGCCAGCCCCTGGGCCAGTGCCGCGCCGATCTTCGTCACCAGCGGCAAGATAGCCTGCCGCCACAACGCCTTGTTGGCCTCGCGATAATTGGCGTAGCTATTGTCGCCCGGCAGGCCCATCAGCATCGGCGGCACCCCGAACGCCAGCGCGATCTCGCGCGCCGCCGCCGCCTTCAATCCCACGAAGTCCATCTCGGCCGGCGTCAGGCTCATCGCCTTCCAGCTCAGCCCCCCTTCCAGCAGCATGGGCCGCCCGGCATTGGCCGCGCCGGCAAAGGCCGCCTCCATCTCGCGCTTCACCCGCTCAAACTGTTCGGGGCTCAGCACCGACCCGTCGCCCGGCTCATAGACCATCGCCCCGCTCGGCCGCGCCGCATTGTCGAGCAGCGCCTTGTTCCACACGCTCGCCGCATTGTGGACCGCCACCGCGCCCGCCGCCGCGCCGACGCAGCCCAGCCCATAATGATCGTCCAGCGGGTGCAGCGCCTTCATATGCAGCACGCTCGTCCGCCCGGCCGCGTCTTCGGGGCTTAGCCGTGTCACGCTTTCGCCCACGCGATACAGATAGGCCGCCGGCCATCCGCGCGCATCCGCCTCCACGCTGACCCGCTCGGGCCGCAGCGCAAACAGCTCGGCCGGCATGCCGTCCGCGCCCGCCATCACCTGCACATAGCCATTGCCGTGCAGCAGCAAATGGCAGGCCAGCGTCTCGATCAGGCCCTGACCCGCCGACGCCCGGCCGACCAGCGCCCGCACCCGCGCATCCTCCGCGATCCCCCGCACCTTGATCGCACAGGCCCCCGCGCCTTCGGACACCAGCCGCATCGCCCGCTGCGCCACCGGATTGCCCATGACGCCCGCGCGCAATTGCGCCTCATAACTGGCGGGCCACTCCCCCAGCGCCACCGCGCCCGTCCCCCAGGCACGCGCCAACACCGGCCGCGCATCCCCCTGCGCGGCCTTCGTCCCGAACCATTTCATGGATTGCTCTCCAAAAGCAAAACCCTCTCCCCACAAGGGGGGAGAGGGCTAGTGAAGATTAGCGGCCCCGCCGCTTACCGAAACTGGGAGAGGGGTCCTGCGCACCCGACCCGATATTCAGGGATTACGTGCCAGCACCCGGTCACATTCCGAATTGGTGCCCTCGCTCTTGCCGATCACTCGGCCAGCCACGGCACCCGCCGCGCCCGCCAGCAGGCTTTCGCCCAGGCTGCCGCCCGCCAGAGCGCCGACGCCGGCACCACCGGCCGCGCCGATCACCGTGCCCTTGTCGCGCCCTTCCTTGCCCTTGAGCAGGCAATAGCGCACATCGTCCCGATCGCGCGGAGCCGCCCGCGCGACCCGCGCCCGATCCTTGCTATTAAGGCTCGCCGCCATCACCGGACTCGCCACCACGCAAACGCCGACGATCGCCGCCAGCATCGAAACCTTCTTCATCGCACTAGCTCCATTGAAACAGACATGGATCAAGAACGACAGGCCCAGACACCAGTTCCGCACCTTCTCCCCACGGGGGAGAAGGATACGAAGCCTTGCCGCAAGGCGGCTAGGCGAACTTGGATGAGGGGGACAGCGCACCACCGCAGCTGCTCCCGTATTTCCCGTCGCGCCAGCCCCCGAGCCGAGATTCCGCTTTTCCAGGCAATCAGAAACAAGCCGGATGCCTGGTCAGGCCCAGCATGATGAAGGGGGTACTGAGATCGACTGATCGTCGCCATCCCTGCCTCAATGAGCTAGGCGCAAAACTGGACGCAAGGGCGGTCAGATACGATGCACCGATTCGCTGCACTTCGCGCGTTATCAGATGGTCATCGTTTCGAAGGAGAACAATATGGATAGGGAGAAATGCCCGTTTGGGCCTCCGCAAATCAGCTTATCACATGACGACCTTGCGGCAATCGGCCAAATCGCGATGTTGGAAGCCCGTGCCAAGGCTTCGACATTGGCCGCGCTAAAAGGCCTTGCTCGCCTGTCGTCCGATGAGTGGGAAGATTACCATAACCAGCAGTTCAAGCAGATAACGATCAAACTGATCGCCGCTGCCGAGAAGGTAGACGCGGACCTTCACAGCAAAGCCTTGCGACTTGAAAGGCTTCGCGGGATCTCTCAAGACGATCGGCACAAAATTGTTCACGCAGGATGGGGACAATCTCCCGACGGGAAGCCTGCCGCGTACGACGTAAAGAGAAAAAGCTGGCTAAGCCGCGCTGAAATTCAACGGGCGATCACATCAAATGAGCAAACCGATCGCCTCGCCTTCGTGTGCCTTTGGGATACTGCCAAGCTAGTAGAGGAAGGAATCATCCCTCAGCGAACAGTCGGAGCGGGACCTGCTATGCGGCTCAACTCCGGCCTTTGGAAATGGTGATCGCAATATTGCGCAGCTATCTGCCTGCTCGCCTTTACCCCGACAATGCCTTTCCCTCCAATCCAGTGTGATTCAAAGCCGCCATTCAACTCACCCCCTCACATCCCCCGAACCCGCGCCTCCCGCATCTTCCCCAGCATAAGCTCACTCATCGCCCACACCAGCGCGTCGGCGCGATCGGGCGATCGTCCCGGCCCGACATAGCCGCCGCCCGCCAGCAATCCGCACATCTCGTCCTCCAGCTCCGGGAAAGCCCCGCGATGCGCCACCCGGCCCGCTTCATACAGCGCCGCCACCGGCTCCGCCCGCGCCGCCTTCCCCCGGCTCGCATGGACCAGTTTCACCGGCAGCGTCTTTTCCGCCGCGCGCAGCACGCTTTCCACCATCGCGCCGCCATTATTCGCCTCGGCCACCACCCGGTCGGCGCCATGGACCATCGCGGCGGCCGCGACCGCGCGCGCCCAGCCTTCGGGCCGCGCGCCCGAAACGCTTGCGTCGGCGATCACATAGGCGCGCCCGTCTCCGCCCATGCCCGCCACCACGATGCCGCACGCGTCGCCGCCAACGCTCGCGGGCGGATCGACCGCCACCACCACGCGGGTCAGCACGCCCGGCACATGCACCACCCGGCATTGCTCGATCAGCGCCCGCGTCCACAGCGCGCCCTCCACCTCCTCGATCAGTTCGCCGTCCAGCTCCTGCCGCCCCAGCCGCGTGCCGCCATAGCCCGCCGTCATCGCTGCGACGAAGCCGGGCGCCAGATTGGCTTCATTGTCCGCCGTGCGCCCCCGCGTCACCACCACATCATCGCCGTCCCGCGCCACGAGGCTGCGCACCAGCGGCACCGGCCTTGGCGTCGTCGTGACCAGCACGCGCGGGTCACGCCCCAGCCGCATTCCCATCATCAGGTTATGCCAGGCCGCTTCCCCGCTCGCCCATTTGGCGATCTCGTCGGCCCAGCCATGGCTGAACTGCGGGCCGCGCAGCCCTTCGGGGTCGGCCGCGCCGAACAGCATCGCCACCGCGCCATTGGGCCAGGTCAGCCGCCGCAGCGCCGGGGCGTAGGCCGGCCGCGCCCAGTGCGGCGCGATGGCCAGCAGCCCGCTCTCTCCCTCCACCATCACGGATCGCGCCTCGCCCAGGCTCGCGCCAACCAGCGCGATCCGCGCCGCCGGGTCTGCCTCCGCAATACCACGCACCCATTCCGCCCCGGCCCGCGTCTTGCCGAATCCGCGCCCCGCCATCATCAGCCAGATGCGCCAGTCGCCCGCCGGCGCGCGCTGCCCCGGCCGCGCCAGAAAATCCCAGTCCGCCGCGATCCGCTCCGCTGCGCCCTGCGTCAGCAGCTTGAGCATCGCCCCCTGCTGCGCCGCGTCGGCGCGCGCCAGCCACTCCCGGTCCGAAAGCTGCATCGCGCCCCTCCATCCTGCACGCCACCGCGCTGCAACAAAATCTTACAGAAACGAGCGGGAACGCTCAGGCAGAATCGCCATTCTGACCTACGCATCCGCAGCAGAAAGGACAGATATGGAATCCCCTTCCCGTGAAAGCTCCGGCCAGCGATCGACCCAGCGACCGACACTGTTCGCGATCCTTGGCATCGCCGCCATCGTCGGCGGCGGCATGATCGCTGCCAGCGCACTCACTCACCGCCCGGCCACGGTCAAGCCCGCCACCGGTACGGCGAACGCCATGGCGCTGGCGGGCGCGAAACCCGTCAGGGACTGATCGCGTCCCGGCCGCCCCACATGGGGCGGCCATGCCCTGTTCTTATTTCCGCGGCGCCATCCCGCCAAAGGTGACGATGCTTTCCGCCCCGTCGCTGGCCACCGCCGCCACGCCGATGAAATGATCGTCGACGACGACATCCTTGAGCAGCGTTTCGGTCGCGCCCGTCACGACGCGGCTGTCGGTCCAATCCTGCGCGTCCGCGCGCCGCCAATAAACCTTATAGGCCGCAGCGCCCGGCACCGCGTCCCAGAACACCCGCGTATCCATGGAAAGCGCCCCGTCCAGCGATACGCTGGCGGGCGCGGCCGGCGCATCGGCCAGTTCGCGCAAAGCCGCGACATTGAGCGCCGTCACCTTCGCCAGATAGGGAAAGTCCATCGCGTTCACCGTATCGCCATAGACGCGGCCATTTTCGGTCCGCAAATCCTGATGCTGCCGATCGTAATTTTCGATCCCCACCGAAAAGCGCACCGCGGGAAAGCCCAGTTCCAGGAAGGGCGAATGGTCGCCGCCGCGCCCGAACCGGTCCAGCCGCCGCACCGCGAACACGTCCAGCCCGACCTGCGGATTGGCCTCGGCAATACCGTCGATCTTCTTGGCGAGCGCGCGCGAAGGCCCGTCATCCTCCCCGCCAATCGCCCGGCGGGTCCGCGCCGCCTTCTCATCCTCGGCAAAGCGGATGCCTTCGGAAAACACGCGCACCCGGTCGGCGACGATCTGGCCATTCTGGCCCAGCGTGTTGCCGACGATATCGTTGTTCAGCATCGCGCGCACCTGCCAGCCGCGCGCCTTGGCCGTGGCCGCCAGCAGCTTGCCGCCCCACAGCCCCTGCTCCTCGCCCGACAGCAGCGCATAGACGATCGTCCCGTCAAATTTTTCGCCCGCCAGCACCCGCGCCGCCTCGATCACCAAAGCCGTGCCCGACGCATTGTCATTCGCGCCCGGCGCATCGCTGGTGGCGTCCATCACGTCGCTCACCCGGCTGTCGATATGCCCGGCGACGATCACCACCTGGTTGGGGTCCCCCGTCCCCTTCTGGATCGCCAGCACGTCCACCACCTCGACCTCGTTCGGCGCGCGCGGCCCGGTGAAGCGATCCGCGATCGTCTCGACGGTCAGGCACCCGCCACAGCCCTTGGCAATCTTCTCGAACTCCGCCGCGCCCCAGCGCCGCGCCGCGCCGATCCCGCGCTTGGGATCGCTCGCCGAAGACAGCGTATGGCGCGTGCCGAAACGCACCAGCTTCTCGACCGTCGCCTTCAACCGCGCCGGATCGGGCGCGCGCGTCTGCGCGCTGGCGGACGTCGAGAGGGCGGAAGCGGCGGCAAGCAGGATCAATGTTTTCATGGGGCCAAACCTTATCGGCTATTTGACGACTGTAAAGCCACCCCGGCGCATGTCCGGGATACCGACCCATGTCCGTGCTTGTTTCACGCTGGCTACAAACCAAACATTCCCCCGCAGCATTGCCGCCCTCGTCATGCCCCTGTCAGCGGCACCACGCAGTCCCCCTCTGCGCCGCTGATCCTCCCTGAACCTCGACCCCCGGCGCCAAGCCGGGGGTTCTTTTTGGGCGGACCGCCTGCTTGAATACTCCCAAAATCATCCTCCCCTAAAAGGGGCAGGATTGTCTGGGAGCGACCATTTTCAGCCGTTCGCTGATGATTTACCCCACTCTAATAGCAGCTGTTCCCCAGCACCAGCTTAACAACTATCTCAACGTGCGACGTTCGCGCCGCACCGCTTACCGGCTGCCGCTGCCACCAAATCAACAGCGCTAATGCCTCGTGATGCCATAATGACTCCGTTGTTATCAAGCTGTCCCCAGCTGTATTCATCAGCAGATGGAGGATCGCCATCTGGGGGTGTCACCAACCACCATGCATCCTTCGCCCTGTAATGGATTGGCCGCATTAAGGTTTCATAGTTTGAAGGCGTAAAACCATCTTCTAAATATGATGTATCGAGGGGCGATGCTATCGGCCATACAAGCTTCCCTCTACGGTCATATACGAGCTGATAATTCATCTCCTGCAAAGAATATTTCCCGCCATTTTCCAACTTTAGAAAAAGTAGAAATTGCTTAATGGCAGGGTTGAACCGAGTATGCAGCGATGTTCGAACTTCGATATCAGAGGACTTGATTGCTCCTACAATCACCTGTTTGACTGCGAACCGAATTGAAACGGACGATCTGATAATAATTTCGTCAGGCTCGCTCTCCACCGGCTGCCACCGATAGCGAGGGCTTGTCGCAATCAAAGCGACGTCGAAACATGACTTATCGGCTTCGACGGTTTCGGCACTCGCTGTCGATATAGCTGTCATCGTCAATACAAGTGCCAAGCTATAGGTCCAGATTTTCGACATGCTGCAGAGAAGGCACGACGGCTTAATGTCGTCAAGATCGAAGTTTCACCCGAAGCGGACTGTCGCCTAACCACCCCTCTTCGTCATTCCCGCGAATGCGGGAACCCATTTCTCGACCATAGCCCATGTGCCGTGCTGGCAGACGGATCCCCGCCTTCGCGAAGATGACGATAGGAAACACATGGCGCGCAAACCACCCCATCCCGTCCTCCTCGCGCCCCGAAGGGCGGCCACAGGCCAACCAGAGCATCCCCCGTCTTCCGCTACCGCCCCCTCACGCCGCGACCGGCCGCGCCGTCACCTTGCGCACCAATGCCGTCATCGGCGACAGGATCATGTGGCGGTGCCAGTAGAGCGAAATCTGGTCGGGCCGGATGCAGATCTGACGCCGCGCAGCCATATGCCCCAGCGTCGTCGCCAGTTCGTCCGCGTCCACGCCCTCCAGCATCAACTGCCGTATCGGCCCTGCGCCAAGCTGTTGTAAAATCCGGCTTTCCAATGTCATGGCGGTCGAATGCCGCAACGGCTGGGTCCGTTCCGGTGAAAAAAGGGTTAACGCACCGCCCATCCCGCGCGCGGCCCGCTTCGTCGGCCCCGTCACAAACCCATGGCGCGCCCGCGTCATTCGCCCGCCGCCGCGCGCCGCCGCCGGATCTCCTCCAGCATCGCGCGCACCCGCGCCTTGGCATCGGCACTGTCCGGCCCGCTTCGCTTGCGCCCCTTGGCCGCGCGGATCTGCGTCACGCGGGCACGATGATGCTGCAACAGCCGCAGCCCGACGGCCAGGTTCGGTGCGCGCTTGACCTTGCGGCTTTTCACCACGCCATCGCCATCCATGACGATTTCCTCGCTCTCGCTGCCGAACAGCGACGCACGCATCAGCATCATCTCCAGCTCGCAATAGCCTTCCTCCAGCGCCGCGTCCTAGGCGCGGGCAAAGCCGATCCGGCGCTTGCGCCGCGCATAGGCGCCCTGCCGGCATTTGCCGATCGACCGCGCCGCCTCGCTGACATTGCAATATTCCGCCAAAGCCAACAGGAAGTCGCGCTCCTCTTCCAGCGTCCAGCTGTCCTTGCGCGCCTGTCGCTGCTGCACGCGCGCGCCGTCCGCCCTCGCCTGCCGCTGCGGCACCAGCCGCCTTTCCTGCCCCGCTTCCGTCGCCGTCCCCGTCATCGCCCGTTTCCCCCGCCCGGTTCGCCAGACACGAAAAAGGCCGGCCCCGCTTTCGGAACCGACCTGCCCTCGCGCCGCCTTGGCGACTCACATTTTCCCAATATCGACTTATCTGACAGATCAGCGTGACGATGTCAAGCAGAAAGTGCCATATGGGTTAATTTCCTGTCATGGCTTGAACCGCCGGCGCTTCTTCCTCCAACGCCGCCGCCATGCTCGGCCGCGCCTTCACCGCCGCCAGCCACGCCGCGACCCTGGGCCAGCGCGCCGCGTCCAGCCCGTCCGAACAATAGCCCACATTGATGATCGGGCACGCCGCCGCCAGGTCCGCCAGGGTGAAGCGATCTTCCACCAGCCAGCCGCTCTCCGGCAGCACCTTCTCCAGATAATCATAGATTTTCGGCATTTCCTCGGCCTCTGCCAAGTCCGCCGCCGCCAGGTCCGGCTCGCGCTTCAATCGCTTCGCCACCGCCCGGTTGAAGAATATCTTCTGCCCCGCCTGCTGCGCGATCGTGTCGCCGAATTCCTCGAACCAGATGGTGCGCGCCCGCGCTCTGGCTTCGGTCGGGATCAGATTGGGCTCAGGATGCAACGCATCCATATAGGTTATGATCGCAGTCGAATCGCACAGCAGAAAGTCGCCATCCTCCAGCGCCGGAATCTTGCCAAAGGGCGATCCTTCCAGATAGCCCGGATCGCCGCGCCCGAAACCGGCCATCCGGACCTCCGTCTCGATCCCCTTTTCGCTAGCGAAAACAAGCACTTTTCGCACGAAGGGCGATACTCTGGCGCCATGAATGATCATCGGTCCGACTCCTCTCTTGCCTGGAGCTGGACCATGTCACATCAGTAGCAGAATGCAACCCTGTTCAATGCGGCACGACGCCCATCTCCACCCCGGTCTTGTCGTGCAGCGCGAACCGGTCGATGAGGTCCGCGCTCGCCCGGTTATAGCCGACCACCTCCACCGCCATGCCTTGCGCGCGCAGCTTCGCCACCACCTTGTCCAGCGCGCCCACGCCCGAAATGTCCCAGAAATGCGCGGCTGACACGTCGATCAACACTGCTTGCGTCCCGCTCTCGTCCTGAAAGGCGCGGGTGAAGCGATCGACCGACGCGAAGAATATCTGCCCCGTCACCCGATAGGTCGCCCGGCCTGCATCCTCGCTCCGCTCCACGCCGAACATCCGCTGCACCTTGCCGGCAAAGAAAATGCCCGACAGCAGCACGCCCGCCAGCACGCCCAGCGACAGGTCGCGCGTCGCCACCACGACCACCACCGTCACCAGCATCACCACTGACGATGTCGGCGGATGCCGCCGCAAATTGGGAATCGAATTCCAGCTGAACGTGCCGATCGACACCATGATCATCACCGCGACCAGCGCGGGCATCGGCACCCGCCCGACCCACGGCCCCAGCACGGCCAGCAGGAACAGCAAAAACGCGCCCGCGACGAATGTGGACAGCCGCCCGCGCCCGCCAGACGTCACATTGATGACCGACTGGCCGATCATCGCGCACCCGCCCATGCCCCCCAGCATGGCCGACACGATGTTCGCGCCCCCCTGGCCGAAACATTCGCGCTTCTTGTCGCTGTCGCTGTCGGTCATGTCATCGACGATCTGCGCGGTCAGCAGCGATTCCAGCAGCCCCACCGCCGCCATCGTCACCGAATAGGGCGCGATGATGCGCAGCGTTTCCCAGGTCAGCGGGACTTGCGGCAGCGCCAGGCTCGGCAGCCCTTCGGGCAGCTTGCCCATGTCGCCGACCATGTTGACCGGCAGGCCCAGGGCAATGCTGATCGCGGTCAGCACCAGAATCGCGACCAGCGGCGACGGCACCGCCGTCGTGATCCGCGGAAACCCATAGATGATCGCCAGCCCGCCCGCGACCATGGCGTAGGTTTCCCAGCCGACATTGGTCAGCTGCGGCAGCTGCGCCAGGAATATCAGGATCGCCAGCGCATTGACGAAGCCGGTGATGACGGATCGCGAAACAAACTGCATCAGCAGGTCCAGCCGCAACAACCCGGCAACCGCCTGCACGATGCCCATCAGGATCGTCGCGGCAAACAGATATTGGACGCCATGCTCGCGCACCAACGGCGTCACCAGCACGGCGACGGCGGCGGTCGCGGCCGAAATCATGCCCGGCCGCCCGCCGATCAGCGCGATCGTCATCGCGATCGCGACCGAGGCATAGAGGCCGACGCGCGGATCGACGCCCGCGATGATGGAAAACCCGATGGCTTCGGGGATCAGCGCCAGCGCGACGACAATGCCCGCCAATATGTCGCGGCGCGCGCCCGCGCCGCTGCTGAACCACTCCTGCCGGTAGCGGATGAGATTATCTGTCATTTTGTCTGAATGTCCACAACAAGGCACATGACGCGGATCGCCCGCGCAGTCTGAAAAATCATGTGTGATGTTGTCCGGCGGATCGGCGGCCGGAATAGCCACCCGGAATTGCACCGGGTCCATGCGAATGCGCGCCCCTTAACCCAGCGCCCCGCCGCAGGCAAGCCCGCCTTATCGCGCGTAACGCCCTTCCTCGATCCACTTGGCCGTCAGCGCCTGCGCCGCTTCCACATCCTGGGGAAAATCGACCTCCTGCCACTCCAACCCCTCGATCGACACGGTGCCCACGCGATTGCCCTTGGCGATGATGTCGATCGCGCGCAGATACCAGCGTTCGACGCCCTCGGGCGTGCGCATCATCTGGTCGATCTGGTTGCGGAATATCGCCGGGCCTTCGCCGGTGAAGGCCAGCATGCCGATCGATTCCGCATTGGTGTCGGGTGGCAGCAACCGCTTGCCGATGGCGTGCAGCCGCCCATCCGCGTCGCGGCTGACCTTCATGTCATCGTCGTCATAGTCGCCCTGCGGCTTCACATCGACGGTGACGGTGATCGCGTCCTTCGCGCCGGTGACCAGCTTTGCGACGATCTCGTCCGACACGATGGTGTCGCCATTCAGGATGATGAAGTCCCGGTCCATCTCCTCCCGCACGATCCAGCAGGTGCCCAGATTATCGGCCACCTGGAAAAAGGGGTTGAACACGGTGCGAATGCGCGCGCCTGTGTCGCGATACAGCTGCAACGCATGGTCCTCGACACGCTCGGTGCGGAACCCTGTCACCACCACGATATCGGTGACGCCATTGGCGACCAGCGCGGCGACCTGCCAGCTGATGAGGCTGCGGCCATTGAAATCGATCATGCATTTGGGCACGTCGCGCGTCAGCGGCAACAGGCGCGATCCCTGGCCGGCGGAAAGGATGATGGCTTTGCTGATCGTCATGGCGCGCGGCTTTAGCCCGCAATTGGGCCGAAAAAAAGGCGGCTTCAAACCGGCCGCCTCAGCCCCTAGATAGGCTCCGCCGGACGACCGGCTGGGGACAGGAAGGGCCGGCACTCAAGTGATATTCAAGCGCGGATCAGGCGCGGCGGCCGACGCCTTCGCCCGCATCCTGGCCAATACCGGCTGGCTGCTGGGCGGCAAGGGCGTGGGCGCGGTCTTGAGCCTCGCCTATCTCGCCATCGTCACCCGCACGCTGGGCGTCGCCGATTTCGGCCGTTTCGCCCTGGTCTTGAGCGCTGCCAACGTCATCAAGACGCTGGTCAGCTTCGACAGCTGGCAGATCGTCGTGCGCTATGGCCAGCCGCATCTGGCCGCGGGCGATGGCGACGCACTCAACCGCGTGCTGCGCTTCTGCATCCTCATCGACCTGGCCTCGGCGGCGGCGGGCGCGGCCATCGCGGCGGGCGTCATCCTCTTTGCCGGCCCGCTGCTGGGGCTGGAGCCGGACATGGGGCTTCAGGTCTGGCTGTTCGCACTTTTGATGATGATCACCATCCGCTCCAGCCCGACGGGCGTGCTGCGCCTGTTCGACCGCTTCGATTCCGCCGCCTTTGCCGAAACCATGATCCCGGTCGGTCGCATGGTCGGCGCATTGGTCGCCTGGGCGGTCGCACCCGGCATCACCGCCTTCCTGCTGGCCTGGGCTTTTGCCGAACTGCTTTGCGCGGCAAGCTACTGGTTCCTTGCCCTGCGCGTGGGGGGAGCCCAAATCGGAAGCTGGCGCGCCGGCCGGGCGCTGGACGCGCGCGCGGAAAATCCCGGCATCGTCGGCTTTCTCACCGCCACCAATCTCCAGACGAGCCTGTCCTCGGTCGGGCAGCAGGTGGCGGTGCTGATCGTCGGTGCCTTTGTCGGCCCGGCGGGCGCGGGCCTTTATCGACTCGCCAACCAGCTCGCCAATTCCCTGACGAAGATTTCCAGCCTTCTCTCGCGCAGCATCTTCGTCGAACTCTCGCGCACCACGGCGCAGGGGACCGAAGCGCTGGGCGCGCTGTTCCGCCGCACCAACCGGCTGGCGCTGATCGCAGGCGCGGTGATCATCGCCATCATCCTCACCATCGGCCGCCCGTTGCTCGGCCTCATCGCGGGCGAAGAATTCCTGCCCGCCTATCCGCTGCTGCTGATGCTGGGCGTTGCGGCCTGTATCGATCTTGCCGGGGTCAGCTACCGCCCGCTGCTCATGGCCACCGACCGCACCGGCCTATCGCTGCGGATCAGCGTCGTCGCGACATTGCTTCTCCTTGGCCTGCAATCGGCGCTCCTGCCCCTCTACGGCACGCAGGGTGCGGCGATGGCGAACATCCTCTCCTCGCTCGCCGCCTTCACGATGATGAGCCTCGCCAGCCGCCGCGCAGTCGCTACCAAAGATTAGCGCGCGGCCAGGATCGCCTCGATCAGCGTCACATCCTCGGCCTTGTCCGCGTCGATGCACGCCTCCGGGCTCGTCATCGCCACCAGCCGCGCCTCCAGCCCCAGCCGGCGGCCCGCCCGCGCCATGCCGCCGCGCAGCGTCGATATCCGCAGCAATGCGCCGATCAGCGCCAGCGGTCCGAACGCCGCCAGGATCTTCCACCCCTTCTTGCGGTCCTGCTCCACCTCCTGCCACAGCGCGATCGCGCGGCGCGCCCGATCGCTGCCGATCCAGAAGAGGTTCGCGCCCGACCATCCGCCATCCCGGAATTTGAGCCAGGTTCGCCGCGACTGCGGATAGCGCGCCACCAATGTCGCCCGCTCGACCATGGCGACGGCGATGTCCGCCCCCTGCGCCTCCCCGACAAACTGGTCCAGCATCGCCCGGTCCAGCAGCACATGGTCCGCCGTCGTCAACAACGCGGGAAAGGCCAGCGCCCCTGCATCCATCATCGCCAGCAACGACGATGCGATCCCCTGACCGCCCGTCTCGAACCGCACGCGCGGATGATCCGCCAGCCACGCGGTCGCCGGCTCTGCGGCATAGGCATCGGGCCGCTGCGTCAGGATGATGACCTCGCCGATCGTAGGATGGTCCAGCAAAGCCCGCGCTGGGCGATTGATCATCGGTTCGCCCGCCACCGGGACCAGCGGCTTCACCGCAACACCCGCGGCCTTGGCCAGCGGATCGGGAATGGGACGCGCGCCTGCAAGCAGGATGGCGCTAACGGTGCCTGTCATCCCCGCCCGTTAGCGGAAGGACGCATCGGCGAAAAGATCAGATTACCGGCCCCTGCCCACTGGCGCGGCAGCCTCCGTTGCGGCCTGCGACGCACCTTGCGCGAAGCGTTGATGCGCACCGACCGCCAGCTCCTTATAGGCCGCCAGCTGCGCCCGGAACGCCGTCAGCTCGCGGCCCGCCAGCTGCGCCGTCGTCGTGAACTTCACCGACAGTGGATTGACCGTCTGGCCATTGCGATACAGCTCATAATGCAGATGCGGCCCGGTCGACAGGCCGGTCGATCCGACATAGCCGATCACCTGCCCTCGCCGCACCCGCTGCCCGGATGCCGCCGCGATCCGGCTCATATGCGCATAGCCGGTCGCCAGGCCGCCGCCATGCTGGATGCGCACATAATTGCCATGCCCGCCATGCCGCCCGGCAAAGGATACGACGCCATCGGTCACGGCATAGATAGGCGATCCGTAGCGCGCAGCGAAATCAACGCCGGCATGCATCCTTGTATAGCCCAATATCGGATGCCGCCGCTGGCCATAGCCCGACGACATGCGCCCGGCGACCGGCGCCGACAACACGCCGCGCCGCTCGCCAACGCCCGACGCCTCATACCATTCGGTGCGGCCGTTGGTCGTCCATCTCACCATATCGACATCCTTGCCCCGCGCGCGCTTCAGACCCGCATAGAGCAATTCGCCCACTTCCACGTCGCCGGTTTCGGCCTGCCGATATTCGGTGACGATATCATAGCGGTCGCCCGCCGCGATGGAGCCGAGATCGACCTGCTTGGCGATCACGCGCAGGAACGCCTGCACCGCCTTGGGCGGCGCGCCGGCCGCGCGGGCAGAACGATAGATGCTGTCCCCCACCACGCCCTGAATGCGCAGCGGCGTATTGTCGACGCGAATCGGCACGCGCTGCACCGACAGCACGCCGCCCAGCCGCTCGAACGTCATGTCCAGGTCCAGCCGCGCGCGAAACGCCAGTTTGTCCAGCGGTCGCGGCCGATCCCGGCTCGCGCGGCGGCCCAGCACGATATTGAGCCGCGTCCCCGGCTTTACCCCGCCCGCAATATCCGCGCCCGCCATCCCGACGACGGCGGCGACATCGGCGCTGCTGACGCCCGCGCGCGACAAGGCGCGCGCCAGCGTATCGCTGCTGCCGACCTGGGCGCTCAGCTCAATCTGGGGTCGTTCGGGCGTCTCGCGCAGCGGCTGCACCGCGTCCGTCGATCCCATGCGATGGCCGCTGTCGCCGCCCAGCGCCAGCGGCGTGATCATCTGGCTGCGCACCTCATCATATTGCGCATCGCTCAGCGTCGGGCCGGGTGCGCCGGGCACGGGCTGGAAACCGGGCGAGAGGTATAGCGCGCTGGCGCAAAGCCCGAAACAGGTCGCAAGGCCGCGAAACCAGGTGCGGCTCCCGATCCGCTGGCCAAGGTCGGGGACCAGTTCCACATCCTCGGCCCAGTCGCGCAGGCGCATGCGCCAGTCGCGCGTCGGGATGGGCACGCCGCGCCGCAGCGATTCCGCCATCCACAGCGACATGGGCGCGCCGCCCTGCTGAAACCCGACCTGGTTATCCTGAAACAAACCCGCGACCCCCAAGGGCATCTGTCCGCCGCGACGCCCGCCAACCGCATATGCGCCCGCACCGCCCTTGTGAAGCAAGTGAGGTTAAAGCCGCCTTAAGATGCCATGACCCGGCCCGCATCCGCGACGAACGGCGCTTGAAACGGTCTTTTCCGGTTAGTCAACGCTCGGGCGTGATCGCCTGCTCATAGGGCGGCTGGCCATCGATGCTGATCCTCAGGCGCGCCGTTCGAAACTGGTTGACCCGCAACGTCACGAATGTCGCGGGCCTGTTCGCGGCCAGGTAAATACGCCCCTTCTGCACGGCATGATTGCCCGACCGGGCGCCTGACACCACGTCCAGTTCATACGAGCCCGAAACCGCGACCGCCGACAGGCCGCGCACCGTCAGCACGTCCGCACCATCCGCCGCCGTCAGCACCGCTTCGACCGGGTGATCGGCCATGTCCTGCGCCTGCATCGGCGTCCCTCCCATCGCAGCCAGCATCATCATCAGGCTTCCTGGCATCACCACCCCCGTCATCGCGGCGTCAGGATGTCGACGACCGCGCCGATCGCCGCATTCTGCAATGCCTCGGCCTGCGCGTCCTTTTCCTCATCCACCGGCTTTTGCGCAGCACTGGCGGGCGCGTTCTGCAAGGCAGCGGCGGCGGCAATCCGCTGATAGTCGGGATCGTCTGCGTCGGATCGCGTCGCGATCCGGCGATCCGCAGCGACCGGCTCGCCACGAATGCGCCCGTCGACCAGCAATTTCTGCTCGGGCGACAAGGCGGTGGGGGACGGCTTGGCAAATTCGGCCGATCGCGTCTCGATCACCTGCGCGCAGCGCCCCGGCGTCTCCCTATCGGCCGCGCCAGGATCGCAACGGTCCTGCCCATCAACCGCCTCGACCGCCCCGGTTCGACCTTGCGCCGGCGAAGACAAAGGCGCGCTGGGCTGGGCTGTCCGCCCGCCGCGATACAATTGCACCACCGGCTCATCATCCTGCACTGGGGCGAGCTGGCGTACGGATTGCACCGAATCCCGGCGGTCCTCCGTCCGCACCGGGTCCGCCAGCACGCCCGCCCCCTCATCACGCCATGTCACGATATCGTCGGGCGGCAGCAGCGGCCCCGCCCGCGCATCCTTGTCCCCGATCTGCTCGACGTCTCCGGCCGCCCGCGCGGGTTCGCCATCGATCACGCTCACCTGCGCGGCCACGCCAGACCCAAGCAGCATCAGCGGCGCGATCAGCATCCCGGTTCTTATTCGACAGCCCGTCATCGCCGCCTCTCCATGGCGTTATTTGCCGCCGACGCCACCGCTTTGATGGATGGCGATGGCGCTGCCGCCTTGTTGCTGAACGCCCAGGTCCGCATTGTAATTGCCCTCCTGCGTCCAGGTCAATTGATTGCCCGCGCCGTTCTGGCTGGCGGTCATCGCATTATTGTCGCCGGTCTGCGCCAGCGTAGCCTGATTGTCGCCGCCATCCTGCGTCAGCGCCACCTGATTGCCATTGCCCGTCTGCGCGATCGTCGCCTGATTGCTGCTCGCCGCCACCGCACGCTGCTGCACCACAGCGCTGTTGCCATGGCCGATCTGCGCCAGCGCCAGCATATTCTGTCCTGCGCCCTGCTGCGTCACCCGCGTAGCATTGTCGTCGCCCCGCTGCGTCACGGCTGCGGCGGCCGCTTCGCCGCGCTGCTCGACATGGGCGATATTACGTGCGCCATCCTGCGCGATCCGGGCCGCCGCGCGCGGCGCGCTCTGCACGGCCGTGACGCGATTATAGGAGCCAACCTGCTCGATATAGACGTTGCGGCCACTCGTTGCCGGCACCTCCAGCATATAGGGCAGGCTGGGGGCAGGGATGCCGGGTTGCGCTTCGCTGGCCTGCGCGGCCATCGCGCCTGCTAAAGCCAGCGCCAGCAGCGCCGCCATGCCGAATTTGCCCATCATCGCCTCCTTCACACAAAAAGATACCCGCCGGCCCGCCCGTCTGGGGCGGGCCGGCGGGCCGTGCGCTTACATCGCGCCGGTCGAACCCTGGACGACCGTGGCGCTGTGGCCATTGCCGCTCTGGTTGACGAAGCTGTTGTTGAGGTCGCTCGTCTGGGTGACGGTCGCGCTGCTGCCGCTGCCCGACTGGATCACCGACGAATAATTGTCGGCGCCATCCTGCGTCACTTCAGCCAGATGATCCGATCCCGACTGGTCGATGAACGACTCGTTGGACAGACCGCCCTGCGTCAGCTCGGCCCGCTGATCCTGGCCGCGCTGGGTGATGGTCGACATGCCATCGTCGCCATTCTGCGCCACCGACGCATATTGGTCCGATCCATTGAGCGCGGTGCCCTGGTCGATCGAGGACGTGTTGCCATCGCCCACCTGGTCGACATAGGCGGCCTGGCTCCAGCCATATTGCGTCACGGTCGAGCTGTTGTCGTTCCCGCTCTGATCGACATCGGCCAGATGCGATCCCAGCACGCCCTGCGTGACCGTCGAACCATTGTCATTGCCGCTCTGATCGACCAGCGCGTCGGACAGCGCGCCCGCCTGGCTGATGACCGATCCGTTGCCATTGCCGCTCTGGTCGACATCGGCATAATGCGCCGCGCCCAGCGATCCGCCCTGGGTGATCTGCGAATCATTGTCGTCGCCGGTCTGGCGCACCGCCGCATCCTGCAAGCCGCCCGACTGGCTGATCTGCGAACTGTTGCGGTCGCCGCTCTGGAACACGCCGCGCACGGTCGCATCATCGCCCGCGTCATTCGCGATCCCGCCCTGCGTGATCTGCGAATCGTTATCCTCACCGGTCTGCTCGACATTGGCGGTGTTGAGGCCAAGGCCGTTCTGCAAAATCGACGATTCGTTAAGCGATCCTTCCTGCGTCACGATCGCGACGTTGGCGCCGGAACTCTGGATGATGCCCGACTGGTTGGTATCGCCGCTCTGGCTGACATTGGCGTCATTGCTGTTGCCCGACTGCGCGATGGTGGACGTCAGGTCGCTGCCCTGCTGGTCCACGAATGCGTCGTCATTGTCGCCGGTCTGCAAGATGTCGGAGCTGTTGCCATCGCCATTCTGCGTCACCTGAGCGTCGGCATTGTCATTATACTGGCGGACGCGCGACCAGGAGTCGCCGGTCTGGTCGACGGTGGCGCTGTTATTGTCGTCGCTGGCATTGCTGCCGCCGCCGGTGCCATTGTCCTGCAGGACAATGGATTCAGCGCCATTGCCCGACTGGGTCACGGTCGCGGCATTATTGTCGCCGCCCTGGGTCACGGTGGAGGCCGCGGCGGAACCGGATTGGGTCACGGTCGCGACGGCGTCCGTGCCGGTCTGCGTGACGGTGGAGTCATTGTCCTGAGCCAGGGCCGGAACCGCGGCCAGGAAGGCAAGCGCCGACGCGCTCGCAAGAAGGATGCGCTGCATGATCTTATCCCTTTATTGTGTGCGAAAGGGGGACCAGCGCCGCCGTGAAGCAGCGCTGATCCCCTTTCCAATCACATGCCCTGCGTGACAGTAGCCGTGTTGTTCATGCCGGTCTGGTTGACGACCGAATTGTTCATGTCGCTGCTCTGCGTGACGGTGGCGGAGTGACCCGAACCGGCCTGCGAGACCCAGGACTCGTTGCCGTTACCGCTCTGGTCGACCATGGCCTCGTTCAGCGCGCCGTCCTGCATCACCGTCGAGATGTTGTCGTTACCACCCTGGTCGACGCTGGCGAAGTTACCCGAGCTTGCACCCGTAACCAGCGTATTGGTCTGCGAAATCGTGCTCTGGTTGTTGTCGCCGCCCTGGCTGCTGCTCGCTTCCATCAGACGCGCGCTGATGGTGGCGCTGCCGCCGAATTGGTCGATTGTGCTGCTGTTGTTGCTACCATCCTGCGAGATGGAAGCGGTGGCAACGCGCGGATCGGGACCGCCCGGAGGGTTGGGCGCATTGCCGACGCTCTGATCGATCGACGCATAGTTGTCGTCGCCGATCTGGTCGATCATGGCATCGGACAGCTGGCCCGCCTGGGTCACATAGGCTTCGTTGCTGTTGCCCTCCTGATTGACGCCGACCATGCCGGTATTGTCACCGGCCGAATTGTCAAAGCCCGACTGGACCACATCCGACAGGTTGTTGTCGCCTGACTGATTGACATTCAGGTCGCCCGACGAGCCGCTTTGGGTCGCATAGGACTGGTTATTGTCACCGCCCTGCGTGATCAGCGCCTGCTGGCCATTGGTCTGGAACGGATTGCCGTCATTCCGGCCCTGGTTCAGCACCGACAGATTGTCCGAACCGCTCTGGTCGACGGTCGCGATCGAACCGTTCGACGTCTGATTGACGGTCGAATCATTGCTGTCGCCGCTCTGCGTGACGGTTGCCGTGCCACCAGCGTCGTCAAGCTGAGACACATCCGACGTGTTGAGATTGCCGCTCTGCGTCACATCGGCAATGCTGTCGGCGCCTTGCTGATTTACCGACGAATAGTTGACATAGCCGCTCTGAGTAACGGTGGCGTCATTGCCGCCGGTGCCGCCCTGCGTGACATAGGAGGTATTTTCATAAGTGGTGCCGGCCGAACCGCCTTCAGGCGCGCCGTCGACGCCCTGGCTCACATTGGCGATATTGTTGTCCGACGTCTGGTAGAGGCTGGAAAACTGGCCATCATCCGCCTGCGACACCGCCGCGACGTTGCTGCTGCCCGACTGGACGACCGTCGAATCGTTGGTCGTGCCCAGGAAGGACGAGGTCTGCGTCTGCGTGACGGTCGCATCATTGTCGCTGCCGGTCTGCTGGACTTCTGACGTCTGCGTCGGCGCTACGCCAGTGCCATCGTCATCCTGCGTCACCGAAGCGGTGTTGCCCGCGCCGGTCTGTAGGACGTTTGAATAGCTGCCGGTCGCCCCGGCCTGCGACACGGTGGCGTCGTTATCCGCGTTTTCCTGCGTCACGAACGACACGTCGTTGGCGCCGCTCTGCGTCACCGATGCGGTCTGGCTGTCACCCGACTGGGTCACGGTCGAATCGTTGCTTTGCGCGAAAGCCGGGGCTGCTGCCAGCAGCGCCAGGGCCGAAACCGAAGTATAGATGGTCCGTTTCATGGTTGTCATTCCTTTTGAAAAGGGCGATAACCATGCTGTCCCGAAGTAAGCTTACTTCAGGGCCGCATGATTGGTGGCACATTCATTCACTCATGCTCGCCCGTCGGAGCTTCCACCTCCGGCGGGCGACTGTTCGCCTGGTTCTTATCACGGGTCCGGGGAACACCAGGCGGTCCTCCGAACCTTTTGAAACGCTGACTGCCTGATGGCGGTCAATCGTTTCGTTTAACGACCCACGCCCGGCCCTCCCTGCTTGGCTTTGCTGGAGGATTTGGGCATTTCCGTCATTGGCACCGCGCGTGGCTTCATCTTCATGGGCGCAGCCTTGCGCGCGGTATCCATTGCCGCTTCCACCTGCTTGGGCGTGAAGACGCCATCGCGCTCCTGACGGTAGCGCCACAGCATCGGCCAGCCCGCCTGGGTGTCCGCGAAATTCCACAGGTTCAGGTCAATGCCCTCCATCACGAGGCCATAGACCGCCTTCTCAATCGCCTGTTGCAGGGCGATATGATCCGGCTCGTTCGTCGTCATGCCGACTTCCGCCTCCAGCAGCTCCTTGAAGCCGACAAAGCGGAAGGCCGACGCGCCCAGCGACTGGGACGCGATCGTCTTGGACGCAGTGACGGTGGTCAGCACCTCGCCGGTGCGCACCGAAATGGCGCGCAAATAGACCGTCACCGTATCCTGCCGATATTGCGTGCTGGCGCCGATCCCCAGGAAGGATGCACCCGCACCGCCCGTCACCGTATTGGTGTCGAAACTGATGATCCCGCCTTCCAGCAGAACGCCGGCAAACAGCATCGCCGGCAAAGCCTGCGGGTTGACGTTATTTTCGCCCAGATAGCGTTCGCGCATTTCGCGGATGATCTGCCGTTCGTTCAGCAGGTTGCGCAGCTGCTCGCGCTCGACGATCGTGAACCATTTGCGGTTGCCCGCATCCTGCAACGCCCGCACCAGGATCGACGCCGCGCCCTGCGTCACCGCGCGCGACAGCGTCTGCGTTCCCCCTTCGCCAACGCGATACTGGCCGGTCTGGTCGGAGAAATTATAGACGGCGATCGCCACCGGCCGCTGCGGCGGCGGCAAGTCCATCAACTGCCGCTGGGCCTGCGTATAGCGGGGATAGACCGCCATCGGGTTCATCGAGGGGATATCGTCCCGCCCCGTCGTCGCCAGCGAATTGCATCCGCCCAGCAGCAGCGCCGCGCCCGAAGCCAGGAAAATCTGCCGTATCATGCAAAGAGCCCCCGCCCCTTCTTCAATTCACATCGACGAAGGTCGGCACCACGATCGTCGTGGTTTCGCCTGTCGCCTCGGTGAAGATGTTGATCGTCACCTCTTCCAGCCCGCGCACGAAATCGATCGTCTGCCCGCCAAAGCTGATCGTCCCGCTTTCCTGCGGGTTTTCGCCAAAGATCGCATCGACCAGTTGCGAAGACAGGGCCGACAACAGCCGGGACTGCAACTGGCGCGCGAAAATATCCGCCTGTGACGAGGATGATGTCGCCTTTGGATCGCGATAGTCATTCTGCGCGTTGGCCGTGCCCAATATATGAGCCGAATTGAACGGATTACCCCCGAAGGTTGGGCTGATGGGCGAATGAACCAGATCCTGTGCGAAAGACACACAAGGATACCCCAGGCACAATAGTGCCAGTGTCGAGACTACTACCTTATACACGCCCCACTCCCACGAAAGGCTATGAAGTAACTCGACCCTGTTATTAAGGCTTCGTTAAGCCTCTGCGGCGCGAGTCGCATCTCCCATTTGGTATATCCCCCTCGAAATGTGGCTGGCTGTTTCAGCTTGGGGCAGTTTGTTCCCAGATATTTAACTTTTCTCGGTTTTGCGGGGCGGGCAGATGATCGGGATGGACAGAATGCGCCGGACGATGTCGATCTGCCGCGTGCAATCCATCTTGGCGGCGATCGACTTCACCTGATTACGGACCGTCCCGATGCTGGTGACGCGAAGCTCGGCAATGGCTTCCAGATCCAGGCCCTTCGCCAGCGCGACAGCAATCTCCGCCTCCGCCCGGCCCAAGCCATATAATTCGCGCAGCATGTCGCCGGCGACCGTCACGCGCTGGTCAGGATCGCTCACCAGCGCAACCAGCGCCTCGTTGCGTCCCAGCAGACATCGCGTCAGCACCATCACATAGGCCGACCCACCCTGCCGCTCGATGCGCGTCATGCCGACGGATTGCACATCCGCCGACGCCATACGCGCGAAGAGATGGCTGATGCGCGCGACATTATCGGGCCGACTGGCCGACAATTTGCCGCCTCCGATCTGCAAGTCGCCGCCTTCCGCCAGCATGTCCTCCCCATAGCGATTGGCGAAGACCAGATGGGCGTCGATATCAAATATGAACATGCCCACGCACGTCATGTCGAGTATGCCCAGCAATGCCTCATGGCCTTGGCAGATCGCCTCAAGGCCCTCCAGGACCGGTGCCCAGTCTTCATGACCCGGTGCCATGCGCCCCCCAGTGTCCTCAGCCCCGCCATCCTCGATCGGCATCGCCAGGGGCAAGGCCATCGGATCGGGTGGCACGCGACCGAAGAAAAGCCGGTTGATGCCGCGCGGTTCGCTTACATATTTGCTGTCGACCGAAGGCCTGTCGGCGGCGGTGTTCCCACGCCGAGCCGAAAATTGATGCTCCAGCAAATCTGTCAGATCGCCAATACCAAAATGCGCCTTGTTCGCAGACGCCGCGCGCGCAGACGCGTCCGCCAAAAGGCGCCCGACCCTCGACATGTCAGGCACGCCCACTTCTCCCCTATATCCGGATCAAGACTTGTCTGCCACCTGCGCCCACAGCGGAAAGTCTTGACGAGAACCGACCCCACCGGCCCCTCTACTGTCGAAATCTTCTACATCGCCAAGACGAATCGTCAATTGTTCCTTTCGACAGCACGATTTTACTGATCGGGAACCATTGTCGCTCATCCGTTTGCGGCCACGGCCATATTGCCGGCCGCACCTGCATCTATCAGGACGCCGCGCCGGTGCGTGATCCCAGCAGGCGGTGTCGGATCCCTGTCAGCAGCAGGGATGGCAAAAAACGGAAACGGCTTTCCCTATTTCTCGGGCAGCAGCAGGCTCGAATCGCCATAGCTGTAGAAACGATAGCCCTGCGCGATCGCATGGGCGTAGATCGCCTGCATCCGCTCGCGGCCCATCAGCGCGCTGACCAGCATGAACAGGGTCGACTTGGGCAGGTGGAAATTGGTCATCAGCCCATCGACGGCCCGGAACCGATAGCCCGGCGTGATGAAGATACGGGTTTCGTCGGCAAAGGGGCGGATCACCCCATCCTCCCCCGCCGCGCTTTCCAGCAGCCGCAGCGACGTGGTGCCCACCGCGATCAGCCGCCCACCCGCCGCGCGCGCGGCGTTCAGCCGATCGGCCGCCGCCGCGTCGATCCTTCCCCATTCGGCGTGCATGCGATGATCGTCGGTATCCTGCGCCTTGACCGGCAGGAATGTGCCCGCCCCGACATGCAGCGTCAGCGTCTGAGTCAGCACGCCGGCCGCCGCGATCGCGTCCATCAGCTCTGGCGTGAAGTGCAAAGCCGCGGTCGGCGCCGCCACCGCCCCATCCTCGCGCGCGAACATCGTCTGATAATCGCTGCGATCCTGCTCGTCGGTCGGTCGCTTGCTGGCGATATAAGGCGGCAACGGCATGGTCCCTGCGCGTTCGAGCAGGATTTCGACGGGCTCATCGCCTTCGAATTCCAGCGTCACGCCGCCATCCTCGTCGCGCGCGCCGGCGATCGCCGTGACGCCAGCGCCAAATTCGATCCGGTCGCCTTCCCGCACCCGCTTGGCGTTGCGCAAAAAGGCCTGCCATTGCCGCAGCCCGATTCGCTTGTGCAACGTCGCGCCGATCCGCGCCTCGCCCCGGCGCCCTTCCAGCTGCGCCGGGATCACGCGCGTGTCGTTGAACACCAGCATGTCGCCAGCCCGCAACAGCGACGGCAGGTCGCGCACGGTGCGATCCTCAATGCCGCTCGGTCCCGCCGCCGCCAGCAATCGCGCCGAATCGCGCGGCGACGCGGGCCGCAGAGCGATATTGTCCGGCGGCAAATCGAAATCGAACAGGTCTACGCGCATGGGAACGCCTCAGGCGAAGGCGTCGCTTATTGCGCCGGCGGCGTCAGCGCGCCGGACGGCAGCGCGTCGGGTGCTGCTGGCGCGGCTGGCGCAACCGGCGCCGTCACCGGCGGCTTGCCGTCGCTCTCAATCGACGCCTGCAGGATCACTGTTGGATTGGCGGGCGGTTCGCCCTGCGCGATCGCATCGACATATTGCATGCCTTCGATCACCCGGCCGAAGACGGTATATTTCTTGTCCAGCTGCATGCGCGGCAACAGCACGATGAAGAACTGGCTGTTGGCGCTGTCCTCACTCTGCGCGCGCGCCATCGACACGGTGCCACGCAGATGCGGCATCGGATTGAACTCGGCCTTCAGGTCGGGCAATTGCGATCCGCCGGTGCCATCGCCCTTGGGGTCGCCGCCCTGCGCCATGAAGCCGGGGATGACACGATGGAATTTCAGGCCATTGTAAAAGCCCTCCCGCGTCAGCGTCTTGATCCGTTCGACATGGTTGGGCGCGATATCGGGGCGCAGCTGAATGCGCACCCGCCCGCCGCTCGACAGGTCCAGGTCCCACACATTCTGCGGGTCCACCGGCACGGTCGCGGGCGGCAATTGCGGCGTGTCCGACCCTTCCAACGACTTGGCATTTTCCTGCGCGCGCGCAGCGGTTTCGGCCTTCTTGAAATCCTCGCCCTGGCCCCCGCCGCCGCCTTGGGCAAAGGCCACGCCGGACGCGGTCAGTGCGACAGTGATCGCCACGGTCTTGAGCGCGCAAGTGAAACGCATGAGGCAGAACTTCCTTGATCGTGTGAGCCGAAACGGGGCTGTCATTTCCCGCCCTGATAGCGCGCTGATCGCGATTGGCAACTGAACCCAGGCTGAAACGACGCCGGGATGGCCGCGTCAGCCCGCGCCCTTGCGGCCATTGCGCGCCACGCGCGCCTCCACTTCGTCGCGGACGCAAGGGCTGACGAATTTATGGATCGGCCCGCCATAAAGCGCGATTTCCTTGACCAGCCGCGATGCGATCGGCTGCAGGGACACGTCTGCCATCAGGAAGACGGTTTCGACCCTGCTGTTGATCTGCTGGTTCATCCCCGCCATCTGATATTCATATTCGAAGTCCGCGACCGCGCGCAGCCCGCGGATGATGACGCTGGCGCCCTGCGATTCGGCGAAATCCATCAACAACGAATTGAACCCCACCACGCGGATGTCGCTGTCGATGTCGGCGCATTCGCGGCGCACCATCTCC
This sequence comes from Sphingomonas sp. SKA58, assembly GCF_000153545.1. Classification (NCBI taxonomy): domain Bacteria; kingdom Pseudomonadati; phylum Pseudomonadota; class Alphaproteobacteria; order Sphingomonadales; family Sphingomonadaceae; genus Sphingomonas; species Sphingomonas sp. SKA58. Next base: position 834,530 of record NZ_CH959306.1, on the reverse strand, counting down.
AACCGTTCCTCGTCGGAAAACATCGGCGACTTGGCGATATTGGTGGTGACGCCGATGACCAGCGTATCCACCAGCGTCGCGCCGCGCCGGATGATGTCCATATGCCCCAGCGTGATGGGATCGAACGTGCCGGGATAGACGCCGATGCGCTGCTTGCTCATGATATTAGCGGTCCCTCTCCACGATATAGTCGGCGATCGCGCGCAACAGGTCGGCCTCCGCCCCATGGCTGCGCAAATGGTCCTTCGCCTGATCGACCAGCATATGCGCCCGTTCGCGCGCGGCCTCGACGCCCAGCAAAGACACGAACGTTTCCTTGCCCGCCGCCGCATCCTTGCCCAGCGCCTTGCCCGCCAGCGCCACGTCGCCCTCTACGTCCAGCAGATCGTCGGCAATCTGGAAGGCCAGGCCGATGTCGCGGGCATAGCCGTGCAGACCCGTGCGCGCCTCCTGCGGCAGCCGCGCCATGATCGCCGCGGCCTCGACGCAGAAACAGATTAGCGCCCCGGTCTTGAGATTCTGCAATCGCGTGACCGTCGCCAGGTCGAACCTTGTGCGTTCGGCTTCCAGGTCCATCATCTGTCCGCCGGCCATGCCCGCCGGCCCGCTGCATGTTGCCAGCGCCTTCACCAGTTCGATGCGCACGAACGGATCGGGATGCGTTTCCGCGTCCGCCAGCACCTCGAACGCCAGGTCATGCAGGCAATCGCCCGCCAGGATCGCCGTTGCCTCGTCGAACGCCTTGTGCACCGTGGGCTTGCCCCGGCGCATATCATCGTCGTCCATCGCCGGCAGATCGTCGTGAATCAGCGAATAGACATGGATGCATTCGATGGCGAGCCCGACGCGCAGCGCCGATTCGCGCGAAATGTGGAACAGATCGCATGCCGCCTGCACCAGCAACGGGCGCAATCGCTTGCCCCCGCCGATCGCCGCATGACGCATCGCGTCATACAGCCGCGCGCGCGCATCGTCGGGCACGGCCAGCAACCGGTCGAAGCCCATATCTATATGCGCCGCAACATCGCGCGCCCGCGCCAGCATGTCCGTGACCGCGCCCCCGCTTCCGGTCATCAATCTCAGTCCGCGCCGAACGGCTGGGCGCCGGTGACGGCGCCATTGGCGTCAACCGTCAGCTTGGCGATGCGCGCTTCGGCCGCCTGCAATCGGTCGGCGCAGCGCTTGCGCAATTCCTCGCCCTTGGCATAGAGCGCGATCGATTCGTCCAGCGGAACGTCCCCGCTTTCCAGCCGGCGCACAATCTGCTCCAGCGCGCGCAGGGCATCCTCGAAGGACAAAGACGACGGATCGGGGGACATTTCCTCAGCCATGGCCCTGCATTGGCCGCGCCTAACGCCCCGGTCAAGTGCGCAAGGGCCTGCGGGCTGCACAGCACCGCTTTCGACATCCTTGTCATCACCGCGTCATGACGTCATTTCAGGGCACATGGCGGTTATCCCGCGCTTTTGCGTTGACGGGACATGTTGCACATGCACATAAAAGGATCGCTATGAAACTTCATCTCCCCATGATCGCCCTGGCCGGCGTCGCCCTGCTGTCGGCCTGCAACAAGAATGACGAACCCGAAGTCGTGGGCGGCCCCGCCGACCCGATGGCTGACCAGCTCGCCAACGCCGCGCCGGTCGAACTGCCGCCTTCGGTCAAGGCGACCAAGCAGTATCGGTGCAAGGACAACAGCCTCTATTTCGTCGACTTCATGACCGACGACAAGACCGCCAATTTCCGCACGAAGAAGGGCGGCGAACCGACCCAGCTGAAGGTGGCCGAAGCGGGCCAGGCTTTCACTGCCGAGGGCGGCTATGAAGTGTCGGGTCAGGGCGACGAAGTGCAGATTGCCGTTCCCGGCAAGAAGGCGCAGAGCTGCCACGTCTGATCGCCTGACGATCCAGTTTCGAAAAATTCAGGGCCGGTCCTCGCAAGAGGCCGGCCTTTTCCTTGTCTGGCTTCGCCTAGCCCTATGTGGTGCCTTCGCCCACTTCGACCGGGTCGAGACCAAAGCGGTTCGGCCCGCGCGTGCCGCCGATGATGAAGAAGATCAGCAGCACCAGGCCGCCCAGCAGCGGCAGCAATCCCAGCAGCAGCCACCAACCGCTGCGATCGGTGTCATGCAGCCGCCGCACCATCACCGCCAGATGGGGAATGAGGATGCCCAGCGCAAACAGGCCGGTCAGCGGCCCGCCATGGGTGCGATAGATCGCACTTGCGCCCCATGGCCCGGTGCGCACCCATTGTTCCGTCACAGCAAGACCCAATGCCGTCTCCAGGATCGACAGCGCGACAAGTGCCAACACCACCAACAGCACGAACATCCAATATTCGCGTGGCCGCGCCCGCCCGTTGAACCGCGCATAGCGACGCAGCGGTAATATCATCCAGTCCAATATGGTCATGGGCGCTCCTCTTTGCGGCCTCCGCCGCGACCCTAGCATGAAATGCAACCGGCGCAGCCTTCCCATTGTGAATCCGCGACGCCCTCGCTAAAGGCGCGGGCATGTCCAGCACCGCCACCCAGATCACCCCGGAAGTCGTCGCCGAACATGGCCTCAGCCCGGAAGAATATGACCGCGTGTTAAAGGCGATCGGCCGCGAGCCGAACCTGACCGAACTCGGCATCTTCTCGGTGATGTGGTCGGAACATTGCAGCTATAAAAGCTCCAAGATCCACCTGATGAAGCTGCCGACCAAAGGCCCGCAGGTCATCTGTGGCCCCGGCGAAAATGCGGGCGTCGTCGATATCGGCGATGGTCAGGCCGCCATCTTCAAGATGGAAAGCCATAATCACCCCAGCTACATCGAACCCTATCAGGGCGCGGCGACGGGCGTGGGCGGCATCTTGCGCGACGTCTTCACCATGGGCGCGCGTCCGGTCGCGAACATGAACGCGCTGCGCTTCGGCCGGCCCGACCACCCGAAGATGAAGCATCTCATCGCCGGCGTCGTTCATGGCATTGGCGGTTATGGCAATTGCGTGGGCGTGCCCACCGTGGGCGGCGAGGTGAATTTTCACGCCGCCTATGACGGCAATATCCTGGTCAACGCGATGACCGTGGGCGTCGCCGATACCGACAAGATTTTCTACAGCGCGGCTTCGGGCGTCGGCAATCCGATCGTCTATGTCGGGTCCAAGACTGGCCGCGACGGCATCCATGGCGCGACCATGGCCTCGGCCGATTTCGGCGAGGACAGCGAGGAAAAGCGCCCCACCGTCCAGGTCGGCGACCCCTTCACCGAAAAGCTGCTGATCGAGGCTTGCCTTGAGCTGATGGCGTCGGACGCCATCGTCGCCATTCAGGACATGGGCGCGGCCGGTCTCACCTCCTCCTCGGTCGAAATGGCGTCCAAGGGCGGCGTCGGCCTCCACCTCAAGATGGACGATGTGCCGCAGCGCGAAACCGGCATGACCACCTATGAAATGATGCTGTCGGAAAGCCAGGAGCGCATGCTCATGGTATTGAAGCCCGGGCGCGAAGCCTTTGCCGAAGCGATCTTCAAAAAGTGGGAACTCGACTTCGCCGTCATCGGCCATGTCACCGACACTGGCCGCATGGTGCTGGAGCATAAGGGGGAGGTCGTTTGCGACATCCCGCTCGCCCCGCTGGCCGATGACGCGCCGCTCTATGATCGCCCGTCCATGCCGAAGGACGACTATAAGGCATGGGCGAAGGTCGAACCGCTCGGCGACCTGCCGACAAGCGCCGACCTCGGCGCGGACCTCGTCACGCTGATGGGCAGCCCCGACATCGCCAGCCGCCGCTGGATCTGGGAACAATATGACCATATGGTCGGCGCCGACACGGTGCAGCGCCCCGGCGGCGACGCGGCCGTCGTGCGCGTCCATGGCACGCAAAAGGGCATCGCGATCAGCACCGACTGCACGCCGCGCTATTGCTATGCCGACCCCTATGAAGGCGGCAAGCAGGCGATAGCAGAATGCTATCGCAACCTCTCCGCCGTCGGCGCCACCCCGCTCGCCGTCACCAACTGCCTCAATTTCGCCAATCCGCAACGCCCCGAAATCATGGCACAGCTGACCGGCTGTCTGGAGGGGATGGGCGACGCCTGCCGCGCGCTCGACTTCCCGATCGTCTCAGGCAATGTCAGCCTCTATAATGAATCGAAGGCGACGGGTGGCGGCTCCGCCATCCTGCCTACGCCTGCCATCGGCGGCATCGGCCTGCTCGCTGATGTGGACGTCATGGCGACCGTTGCGTTCAAAAATGAAGGCGACGCGATCTGGCTGATCGGCGGCGAAGGCACGCATCTGGGCCAGTCCATCTGGCTGCGTGAAGTCGCTGGCCGGGAAGCCGGGGACGCGCCTGTCGTCGATCTCGCCGCCGAACGCGCCAATGCCGACGCCGTGCGCGGCCTCGTCGCTGCCGGCACGATCAACGCCGTCCACGACATTTCCGATGGTGGCCTGCTCGTCACGCTCGCCGAAATGGCGCTCGCCGGCAACACGGGCGCGGCGCTCGACATCACCCTCACCACCGCCTCGGCCTTCGGCGAGGACCAGGCCCGCTACGTCGTCACCGCGCCTGCCGGGACCGACATCCCCGGCGCGACGCGGATCGGCACGGTCGGCGGTGACACTGTCGCAAACGTCGCCCTCGACATGCTCCGCAAAGCCCATGAAGGCTTCTTCCCCGCCCTCATGAACAACGAACTTTAACCATCGTCACTGCCGTGACGAATAACGCACCCTGACCCGATCCGTCGTCCCCGCGCAGGCGGGGACCCAAGCCCGCGCCAGGCGCCTTTCCCGCGAAATCGCGCGACGCGACCGCCGCCAACTACCCCCGCCGATAGATGAACTCCGCATCTGTCCAGTCGCCGACCTTGAAGCCATAGTCGCCGACCTTCTCAAAGCCGCGCTTGGCATAGACTGCCTGCGCTTGGCTATTGCCGGACCACACGCCCAGCCATTGCGGGCCGGGAAAGGTCTGCGCCAGCCAATCGAGCGCCGCATCCATCAGCGCCCGGCCAACGCCCTGCCCTTGCGCAGCCTTCAGCGCATAAAGCTGATATAACTCCCCCTGCGCCGCCGACGCCTGCGGATGCGGCAATTTGCACGGTCCAGCATGGGCATAGGCGACCAGCCGCCCGTCCCCCTCTACCGCCACCCAGCTCGCATGATCGGGCGCGGCCAGTTCCGCCGCCACCGTCGCTTCGCCATAGCTTTCGACCTCGAACCGCGCCAGGTCGGCGGGCGGATAGGGAATGGCGAACCCATCGAGAAACGTCTCGCGAAACGCGGCGAGCTTGAGCGCGGACAGGGCGGCGGCATCGGCCGGCCCAGCGCGCCTGATCGTCAGATTATCATGCACCATGGCCCGTGGATGGCATCCCCCGCGTCGCCGCGCAACCTCAGCGCTTATCACCCGCGCGCGTGATCCGCCCGAACAGGATCTGATAGGCATCCGCGCCGCCGGTCGCCTCGAACACCGCCATCACGCTGCGCAATTGCGCAGGCGTCAGCGGCCTGCGCCCCGCCCCCGGAACCACGGCGCCAATGCCCTTCAAATGCGTGGTCAACCCACGCGCACCGCCACTGTCCAGCGCCACCGTCTCGTCAAAGGCGAAACTGTCGTCATACGCCGCCAGCATCGCCCGAACCGCCGCCAGCGAGGGATAATCCGGCACGCCGACCTCCAGCCCGCACGCAGCATGCGCCGCGCGCCATTGGCCAAAACTCCCCTCCCCCATGGTCGAGAAAATGAGGCTGCCGCCCGGCGTCAGCAGATTCACCAGCTTTCGGATCGCACCGGGCAAATCATCGAACCACTGAAAAGCGAGACTCGACAGGATAAGGTCGAACCATGCGCCTTCGAACGGCGGCGACTCCCCGTCCATCGCCAGGAATGTGCCGCCGACCAGCCCCTGCGCCGCCGCCCGGTCCAGCATTGCAGGCGACAAGTCGGTCACGACCAGTTGCGCGCCCGGCCAGCGCACCTGAATGTCGCGCGTCAGCAACCCGGTGCCGCAGCCAATCTCCAATATGCGCGCAGCATCGCCCGGCCCCTGCCGCTGCGCCAGGTCCGCGACCAGCCGCGCGGCGAAGCGCTGCGGCCCGGCATGATCGTCATAATGCGCCGCCGCCGCGCCGAATGCGTCGCTTATCCGTTGCTTGCGGCCCTCGTTCATGGCTAGGCCCCTTGGCAGAGCCGTTCGCCGCTGGCCAGCATCTTCAAGGATTTTCCCATGCCCCCCTCCTCCCGCATTCCCGCCATGGACGTTCTGCGCGGCTGCGCGGTCATGGGCATATTGTGGATGAACATCACCGCCTTCGCCCAGCCGCAAAGCGCCTATATCAATCCGGCCGCCGCTGGGCCGCTCGCGACAGGCGACATCGCTTTCTGGGCGATCAGCCTCATCCTGGTCGATGGCAAGATGCGCGGGCTGTTCGCGATGCTGTTCGGCGCGTCGATGCTGCTGCTGATCGACCGGGAGGAAATGGCGGGGCGCGATGGCACCCGCACCCAGATGGTCCGCGCCGGCTGGCTGTTCGCCATCGGCGCGGCGCATTATCTGCTGCTCTGGTGGGGCGACATATTGACGCTCTATGCGCTGGTCGGACTGGCCGCGCTGCGCTTTGCCCATCGCGATCCGATGCAGCTGGTCAAGGCGGCCTTCCTGTTCTTCCTGCTGCATTTCCTGCTGGTCGCCGGCTATGTCGCGTCCTTCTACGCCTGGAGCCACGCCAGTGGCGGGGCACAGGGTTTCGCATCCTTCGCGGCCAGCCTGTCCGATCCCGCCAGTCCCGCCATCCAGCGTGAAATCGCCCTCTATCGCAGCGACTTCCTCTCCATCCTGCTGCACAAGATCGTCGATCTGCCGCGCAACTGGTTTCTGGGCTTCACGCTCAGCGCGCTCGAATCGCTCGGCTTCATGCTGCTCGGCATGGCGATGCTCAAAAGCGGCTTTCTGACCGGGCGGTGGGATGCGGAGCAATATCGCCGCACCGCCCGCCATTGCTTCCTGATTGGTGTGCCGCCGATGGGCGCGCTGGCGATCTGGGTCTGGGCCAGCGGCTTTGCGGCTCTCCCCGCGCTGGGCACCGCACTTGCCTGGTCCTTCCCCTTCCGCGTGCCACTAAGCGTGGGCTGGGCCGCGCTCATCCTCTGGCTCTTCAACCGCAATCCGGGCCACCCGCTGGCGTCGCGCCTTGGCGCTGCGGGCCGCCTCGCGCTCAGCAACTATCTGGGCACCAGCCTTGTCATGACCGCCATCTTCTACGGCTGGGGTCTTGGCAATTTCGCGCATGTCCCGCTCGGCGCACTGCCGCTGTTCGTCGCTGTGGGCTGGGCGGCCATGCTGCTCTGGTCACAGCCCTATGCCGATCGATTCGCGACTGGCCCGGCCGAATGGGTCTGGCGCAGCCTCGTCCGGGCAAAGCCGCAAAAGATTCGCAAGAGCAGCTGATTACTATTGCGACCTATTATCATATCGACTATCTCTGCAAGGGACAGGAGAGCGTCGCATATGGTCGTCTGCGTTTGTAATGCCATTCGGGAAAAGGACGTGCGGGAAGCCGCGCGCAACGGTGCGGATACGCCCTGCAGCGCCTATGCCCATTATGGTCGCCGCCCCAAATGCGGCCAGTGCGTGTCCTTCGCGCGCACGATTATCGCGGCCGAACGCGCCTCCGCCTGACAAGATTGCAAATCATGCGCAGCCCCTGCGCGCGACCCCGAAGCAATAGCAGAGCTATAAATGGCTGATTTCAAGGGTTTTCGCGCTTAACAGCCGCCGCCCTCGTCGCTATACTCCGCCCGTTCCCGCAATCCGGAGTATAACGCCATGAAGGGCGACCCAAAGGTCATCGATTATCTGAACGAGGTCCTCAAGAACGAGTTGACCGCGATCAACCAATATTTCCTCCATTATCGCATGCTCGACCATTGGGGCGTCAAGAAGCTCGCCAAGTTCGAATATGAAGAATCCATCGACGAGATGAAGCATGCCGACAAGCTGGCGGAACGCATCCTGTTCCTCGACGGCCTGCCCAATTTCCAGCTGCTCGGCCGCCTCAAGATCGGCGAAACGGTAGAGGAAATCCTCAAGTCCGACCTTGAACTCGAATATGAAGCGCTACCGGTCCTGCGTGACGCGATCGCCTATTGCGAATCGATCCGCGACTTCGTCAGCCGCGACCTGTTCGACTATATCCTCAAGAGCGAGGAAGAGCATGTCGACACGCTGGAAACCCAGTTCGAAATGATCGAGCGGATGGGCATCCAGAATTATATCCAGCTGCAAAGCCAGCCCGCGCAGGACTGACGACACGCAGTGGCGCATGGACAAGGGGGCGTTCCTGATGAAGGAGCGCCCCCTTGTTCGTCATAGCAGCGCGTCGAGCAGTCCGATCAGCGGCAAATCAGCGGGCGGCATGTCAAGCGCATACATTTGCGCGGGCCGCTTCCAAGCCAGCGCGGTTGCATGGCGCGCTTCCGGCACCCCGCGCCATTTGCGGCAGACATAAAGCAGCAGCAGCAAATGCCTATCGCCCAGCGCTTCGCTGGCGAAACTCGCCGGTGCCAGGCAGCTTTCCTGCGTGGCAATGCCCAGTTCCTCTTCCAGCTCGCGCACCAGCGCCGCTTCGGGCGTTTCCCCCGCCTCAACCTTGCCACCGGGAAATTCCCACAGTCCCGCCATCGGCTTTCCCGGCGGGCGCTGCTGCAACAACACCCGCCCCTCGGCGTCCACCAGAGCGACCGCGACCACCAGCAGGGGAGAAAAAGACGTCATTTCAGAAGGCACCGAGGGCTATTTGTTAACCCTCCCCGCTTTACACATCTGCCCGGGACTGTCTGTAGCGAACTGGGGAAGCGCATGCGCGGGCTTATCGACATCATCGCCCGACAGGGGCTTATCAAATGCGAACGCGGGGCAACGGCGGTCGAATATGGCCTCATCCTCGCGATGATCGTGCTCGCCATGCTGGTCGCCTTATCGAACGTGGCTGAACGCACCATCCATATGTGGGACGATGTCGATAATAAGGTTACCAATGCTTAACCATAAGTTTTTTACAGTCGGTTCGACCATTAAGCAAATTTCAACCGAACGACGGTAAATCCATTTTCGCTGACCACGAACAAGTCAAACGGGGGCGGCGGGGTAGTTTTAGTGCGTATGTCCATCAAGGAGACATGAAATGCAGTTCGTCCGTAAGATGCTGAAGAATGAAAAGGGTGCCACCGCGATCGAATACGGCCTGATCGCCGCGCTCATCGCTGTCGCCGCCATCGGCGCCATGACCAGCCTGGGTGGCAATCTGAAGAACACCTTCAACAGCGTTAGCGACAATCTGGACCAGTAAGTCGCGACACTGACCGATTGAAAAAAGGG
>NZ_CH959306.1:445154-825061 GCF_000153545.1 Sphingomonas sp. SKA58 | reverse complement strand
TTTTTTCGTACCATCGCCCGGCTTTAGATGACGATCTTGACCTTCTGCCCCGGCCGCAGCGTCGCATTGGCGTCCAGCGCATTGATCGTCAGGAACCGCTCCAGCTGCAAGTCGCTATAGGCCATGCGCCGGCTCAAGGACTGAACCGTGTCGCCCGCCTTCACCGTCACCACGTCGATCCGGCGCGGCTTGATCGCCGCCGCGTCCTTGGCCGACAGCCGCTGCACTGACTGCACCATAGAGGTGAAGGGGCCGATGCCCCGCCCTGCCGGTGTCAGCAGCAGGAAATGATAGGCTTTGCCGCCGCCAAAGTCATAGGCGAACACCGTCGCATCGACCTGGTTCGACTGGCTGGTTGCCCGCACCGTGCGCCATGCGGCCGTAATACCGTTGATCGTCGTGCGGCTCACCGCCCCGCCCGGCACCCCCTTGCCGTCACCTAGGGCCGAAAACACGCTGTCGATATAGGCGTTCAGATCGCCGCGATAGGCGGCCGTCCCGAACTGCGCCTGCCCGCCCGATCCGATGATCGACACCGCATCGCTGCCATTTTCCATTCCGAACCCGCTGGGCGCGGCAAAGCTCAGCCGCAAGTCGGGGTGTCGGAACCGGCTGCCGTCGATCACGCCCTGCTTGGGGTCGTCGCCATAGAGCACGCCATCCAGCGCCGCCAGAAACACGTCGCGATTGCGCGTCGTGCTGGTCGATCGCGTTGCCTGCGCCTCGCGTGCGGCCCTGTCGACGCGCGATGCGGGATCGGGGTGCGTACTCGCCCATTCGGGCATCGACCGCGCGCTGCCGGCAACCTGCGCGTCGAGATTGCTCTGCGCCGCCAGCGACGCCAGCATGTCGGACAGCGCGCGCGGATCATATCCGCCCGACGCCAGATAGCGGATGCCCAGGTCATCTGCCTCATATTCCTGGCTGCGCGAAAATTTGAGCGTCAGCAGCTGGCTGCCCGTGCCGATGCCGCGCTGGATCAGTCCGGCAAAGCCCGAATCGCCCAGCAACGCGCCGGTCAGCACCTGCAACAATGCTCCGCCAATCGCGTTGCGCTGCGCCGTCTTCTGCCGCCGCTGGCCATGCTGCGCGGCGACGTGGCCCACTTCATGGCCCAGGACGCCTGCCAGTTCGGCCTCGTCGTTCATCAGCGCCATCAACTGGCGCGTCACATAAACATAGCCGCCGGGAATCGCGAAGGCGTTATTGACCGGGGAATTGAGCAAGGTGACGGTAAAGTCGCCCTGCGCATTGGACAGACCCGATTGGACCGCAATCCGCCGCCCCACCGTCTCGACATAGCGCGCCTGCGGCCCGGCATAGGGGCCGCCAAATTCCTTCAACAATTCAGGATGTTGCTTGGCACCCGATGCCTTGTCCTGCTGGCTGATCGAAGACACGGTGCGGATCGCCCGCTGCTGCCCGATCACCGCCGGTGCGCTCATCGCAATCACCAGCGCAGCGCCGGTGCCGCCCAGCGCCATCTTCCAGTTCATAAACCTCACCCTTTGCCGTTACCCTGACGTAACAAGCAAAACAGGCCGGACGTTCCGTTAAAAATCCTCCCGGCGCTCAGGCGCCGATGGCTAGAAACTTGTCGGCCCGGTCGGTGCGCAACGCATCGGCGTCCATCGAACCCAATGACTCCAGTTCGGCCTCGATCGCCGCGCCCAGATTGGCGATCGCTTCCACCGGTTCGCGATGTGCGCCGCCTACTGGCTCGGCAACGATCCGGTCAATCACGCCCAACCCTTTGAGATGCTGCGCCGTCACCTGCATCGCGGTCGCCGCATCGCTCGCCTTGTCCGCCGTGCGCCAAAGGATCGACGCGCAGCCTTCGGGCGAAATCACCGAATAGACGGCATGCTCGAACATCAGCACACGGTTCGCGGCAGCGAGCGCAATCGCGCCGCCCGACCCGCCTTCGCCCACCACTGCGGCCACCATCGGCACGCCCAGCTTCAGGCACGCCTCGGTCGACCGCGCGATCGCTTCAGCCTGGCCGCGCTCCTCCGCCTGCACGCCCGGAAAGGCGCCCGACGTGTCGACCAGCGTCACCACCGGCAGGCCGAACCGGTCGGCCAGTTCCATCAGGCGGATCGCCTTGCGGTATCCTTCGGGCTTGGCCATGCCGAAATTATGGCGCACGCGGCTTGCCGTATCATCGCCCTTTTCATGGCCGATAACCATGACCTTGCGCTCGCCCAGCGTCGCGAACCCGCCCAATATCGCCTGATCGTCGGCAAAGGCGCGGTCGCCGGCCAGCGGCATGAAATTGTCGAACAGGCCGGCGACATAATCCTTGAAGTGCGGGCGGTCGGGGTGACGCGCCACCTGCGTCTTCTGCCACGGCGTCAGCTTGGCATAGGTGTCGGCCAGCAGCTTGGCCGCGCGCTGCTCCAGCGTCGCGATCTCGCCGTCGATATTGATGTCGCCCACGCTCGCGGTGGCGCGCAGATCCACGATGCGCGCTTCCAGCTCCGCGATCGGCTTTTCGAATTCCAGAAAGCTTACCATGGGCGATGGCGTTAAGGCGATGGCGGCGCGTCGTCAACGCGGCGTTGCGGCTGGCGCACCGCCATGGTCGCCAGCGGGTGGCGCTGGTTCACCAATTCGACCAGCCGTCGGCTGTCGACATGGGTATAGATTTGCGTTGTCCCAATATCGGCATGGCCCAGCATCGCCTGTAGCGCGCGCAGGTCCGCGCCGCCTTCTAGCAAATGCGTCGCAAAAGCATGACGCAGAACATGTGGGCTGACCCTCTCCGGCGCGATCCCCGCCGCCCCGGCCAGCGCCTTCACTAGCTGATACAGCCGAATGCGGCTCAAATGGCTTTTACCCGATGGAAACAGCCAGGCGCTGTCCCCCGGCACATGGACCAGCCAGGCGGATACCGCCGCCCGCGCCCGGTCCGAAATCGGCACCAGCCGCTCGCGCGCGCCCTTGCCTTTCAGGATCAGGAACGGGCGATCCGCCGCCAGCGCGCGGCGCGGCAGCGACACCAGTTCGGTCGCGCGCAAGCCCGATCCATATAGCAGCTCGATCAGCGCGGACAGCCGCAGGTCCAGCGGTGCGGGATGCGCCACCTCCAGCCGCTCGGCAATCAGCGCGAACAGCCGATCGACCTCGGTAGTGGACAATATCTTGGGCAGCGGCCGCCGCGTCACCGGGCGCGGCAGCGCGACCGATGGATTGTCGGCGCGCAGCCCTTCTTCCTCCAGAAAACCGTAGAAAGCCCGAAGCGCCGATGCCTTGCGCGCTACCGAGGACCCCGCCAGGCTCGCCCAATGGGTCGCCAGCGTCCCTAGCCCCTCCTTGCTCGCGCCCGCCAGTCCGCCCAGCAGGCCGCCCGCGCCGGTCAGGTCGGTGCGATAGGCCAGCAACGTGTTACGCGACGCCCCGCGTTCCGCCGCCATCATCTCCAGAAAGCGGTCGATCAGGGCGGCATCCTCCTGCCCCATATCAGCTACGGGTCAGCGCCTCTGCCGCGATCATCCGCGCTTCGGGGTCCAGCCCCACCTGATGCAGCGCCGCCACCACATGATAAAGATGCGTCGCGGGCAATCCGCTCCAGTCCTGGCCTTGCATGCCCACGGCCGCCAGCAACGCCACCGTCGCCTTTTCGCCACGCTGCGCCGCCGCGCCGATCGCACGCGCCCAGCGGCTGCCCGCCGCCAGCGACAGGCCATTATCTTGCGCCAGCGATCCCGCCTCCTGCGGCGACAAGCGCGACAGCCCGGCCAGCGCCGCAATTAGCGCCCGGCCTTTGTCCGCGCCCATGACGTCGATATAGGACGACACCCGGCTGCTGCTGATGTCCACCACCGGGCTTGGTGCGCCCGCCGCCAGTAAGGCCCAGACCTGGCTGGCGCCATCGCCATCCAGCTGGCCGATCGCACGCGCCCAGCGCGCGGCATTGCGATCATAGCCGGCGGTCAGCATCGACCCGACCAGATTGGCGGCATCCTGCCCGTCCGCCTGCGCCACAGGCAATGCGGCCGCCGCCCGCGCCGTCGCGATCATCCCGACATAATCGGGCCGCGCCCCATCGCCCCACCATGTCCGCATCGCGCCGATACGGTCGCGCACCGTGTTGCCCGCAAAGGCAGTGCGCAGCGCATCGATCCGATCCGCAACCTCGCCGGAGCTGTCGCCTTCGCTGTCCAGTTGGCTATAGAAGCCCACCAGCGCCGCGCTCGAAAACACGCCAAGCCGCGCTGCAATATCTGCGCCCGGCCGGCGGCGCATCGGACTGAGCGCGGGCGCTCGCGCTTCCCACGCTCGCACATGCGGCCCGACCGTCGCGTAAAGATCGTCCGGTATCTCGACATTGAGCGCGGTCGCCAGGCCAAAGCGCCAGGCGGTCAGCTTGTCGACTCCGTCCCATTCGATATTGACCGACCGCCGCGCGTTGAAGCCGGTGCCGACGACTTTTTCCGCCAGCCGATAATCGATGCCACGCACCACGCCGCGCCGCTGCGCCTGATTGAGCGCGCCGCTCGCGCTGCCCTGGTCGCCCGACAGCGCCGGGCAGATCGCCCGCGTCATGTCCCATCCCGGCGCCTTGCTGGTGCGCAACGCCCCGGCCGACAGGGGGCACAGGCCAGCGGGATCAGCGGCCGCCAGATAGGTTTCCATCGCCACGGCATAAAGGCGCGGCGTGAACTGGTCGGCGTCGACGCTCTGCACCATCAGCCGCGCGCTGTCGGCCTCGCCCATCCGCAACAGCAGCCAGGCGCGCTCCGCCGCCCAGTCTGCGCCATTGATCCCGCGCGGCGTATCGGTCGCGCTCAGCAGCGCGCGCCGCAGCAGGATGGAGGCCCAGCGCGACACGATCGGCGCATGGGTGCTGCGCATCAGCGCGGCGAGATATTGGCCCGATTCATTGCCAAAGGCGTCCGGCTCGAACCCACGCGTCTGCGGCGTCAGCGGGCCAATGCGGTCCAGCGACCGGCGCGCGCTGTCGGGCAGGTCATATTTGGCCTTTTCCGCCGCGATTTCCTCGGGCGTCAGCTCGTCTTCGGCCGCATCACCGGCATTGTCGCCCAGCGCCGCGCTCAAGGCGGGATCGAGCGGCTGCACCATCGGCACGGGCGGAGGAGCCACTGGCGTCGTCGGCGTTGGCGCAGGCGTGCCGCTCGGCGCTGGCGGAGCAGGCCGCGACGGACGTGGCGCGGGCGTCTCGGGCGCATCGCCAAATCCCGGCGGCAGCAGCGATTCGGGCGCCTGCTGCGCGACCACGGGCAAGGTCAGGGCGAGCGCGAAGCTGCCCAGCGCCCATTTGGCGTTCCCCCGCGGCCAGCGCATCGGCCTTACTGACCCAGCTTCTCGGCGGGGATGACCTTTTCGACGCGCTGCTGCGGCTTTTCGCCACCGCGCGACCAGAAGAAGGCGAGCAGCGCAACGACCAGGATGACGATGACGATGGGGATGATCGGCAAGCGGCCGCCACGGCGACGCGCACTGCCCTCGAAACTGCTGAAGGTGCGATTATTCTTCATGGGTCCTTGGCTTGGCTGTCCGGGCCTGCAAGGCCGGGTGACTTGGAAAGATGCGATTTGCCTCAGTGACGGCTGGCTGTATAGCCCCGCCTGCCATGCAACGAAACAGCAAAATCCCGCACAGCCCCGGCAGGCGCGGTCCCATCGTCCTGGTGGGCATGATGGGCGTTGGCAAATCGACCGTCGGCCGCCGCCTCGCCGCGCGCCTGGGCCTCGCCTTCGTCGACGCGGATGAAGAGATTGAGAAAGCGGCTGACATGAGCGTCAGCGAGATTTTCGAACGCTATGGCGAAGCCTATTTTCGCGACGGCGAACGGCGTGTGATCGCCCGCCTGCTCGATGGCGCGCCCAAGGTGATCGCAACCGGCGGCGGCGCCTTCATGCAGGATGAAACCCGCCGGCTGATCCTGGACGCCGCCATCGCCATCTGGCTCGACGCCGACATCGACATATTGGTCGATCGCGTGTCCCGCCGCGACAGCCGCCCGCTGCTCAAGGATCGCGATCCGCGCACCGTGCTTACCGAACTGGCGGCAATACGCAACCCTGTCTACGCGCTCGCCCCCATTCATGTGAAGAGCATCGCGGCCCCGCACGAAGTCGCGGTCGACCGCATCATGGAGCAATTGACGCAATGGCCTTAGTCCGGGTCGCGCTGGACGCGCGCAGCTACGACATCCTGATCGAACAGGGCGCGCTCGATCGCGCCGGGGACCAGCTTGCCCGCTTCGCCCGGGGCGGCCGGCTCGTTGTCGTCACGGACGCCAACGTCGCCGCCGCGCAGCTGCCCCGGCTCGACGCCAGCCTGCGCGCCGCCAATGTCGGGATCGAACCCATCATCCTGCCGCCGGGCGAACAGACCAAGAGCTGGCGGCATCTGGAGCAATTGCTCGACGCCCTGCTCGCGCTGGAGATCGAACGCGGCGACCATATCGTCGCACTGGGCGGTGGGGTCATTGGCGATCTTGTCGGCTTTGCCGCCTCCATCCTCAAGCGCGGCTGCCATTTCGTGCAACTGCCCACCACCTTGCTGGCGCAGGTCGATTCGTCGGTTGGCGGCAAGACCGCGATCAACACCCGCGCGGGCAAGAATCTGGTCGGCAGCTTCTACCAGCCCGCGCTGGTCCTGATCGACCCCGCCACGCTCGACAGCCTGCCGCCCCGCGAAACCCGCGCCGGCTATGCCGAAGTCGTCAAATATGGCCTGATCGACGACCCGGATTTCTTCGCCTGGTGCGAAAGCGATGGCCACCGCCTGCTCGCGGGCGATGCTACGGCGCGCACCCATGCCATCGAAAAAAGCGTGGCGGCCAAAGCCGCGATCGTCGCTGACGACGAACGCGAAACTTCCGGCCGCCGCGCGCTGCTCAACCTTGGCCATACCTTCGGTCACGCGCTGGAGGCCGACACCGGCTTTTCCGACACGCTGCTGCATGGCGAAGCCGTCGCTGCGGGCATGGCGCTCGCCTTCCGCTATTCCGCCCGCCTTGGCCTGTGCCCGGCCGAAGATGCCGTGCGCATCACCGCGCATTTGAAGGCGGTCGGCCTGCCGCATGATCTGGCCAGCGCCCACGTCACTGCCGATGGCGCCGCGCTGGTCAGCCATATGCTGCATGACAAGAAAATGGCGGCCGGCACCCTGCCCTTCCTGCTTGCGCACGGCATCGGCCGGACATTCCTGTCAAAGGATGTCGCGCTGGCCGATGTCGCCGCCTTCCTCGATCAGGATCGCGCGACGGCGCTGTAAGGCCCTCTGGCCTACAGCGCCTTCTCGTAGATCTGATAGATTTTGTTCACCTGGCTATCGATCGCGTCGGCGATCGCGTTCATGCCCTGATTATCGTCCAGCACCCAGCCAATCTCGCCACGCGTCGCGCCATATTCGGTGATTGCGGCGCGGCGGATATATTCGATCATCATGAAGGCCAGCTGGCTCGCCATGCGCGAACTTTGCAATCGCTGCACCACGCCCATCAGCGGCACGCGCATCGTGCGCACCTGCGGTTTCTTGAGCCAGCGCAGCAGCTTGATCCAACCGAACGGAAACAGTGATCCATTAAGCGGGCCGATCGCTTCGTTAAGGTCGGGCAGCGTCATCATGAACGCCACCGGCTCGCCATCCAGCTCCGCGATCATGATCAGATCCTCGAACACGATCGGCTTGAGCTTCTTGCCGGTATGCGCGACTTCCGCGTCGGTGATCGGCACGAAGCCCCAATTCTGACCCCACGCGTCGTTCAATATGGCAAGGATGATCGCGGCTTCCTGATCGAACTTCGCCTTGTCGACCTTGCGGATGTGGATGCGGCCATTTTTCTCGCCCGACTGGACGATGCGCTGGATCAGCGGCGGAAAATCCTGCGTGATGTCCAGCTCATAGGTCTTGAGCTGCTTGACCGGCACATAGCCCGCACCTTCGATCATTGCCTGATAGGCCGGGCTGTTATGCCCCATCATCACCGTGGGCGGATGATCATGACCCTCGATCAGCAGCCCCGGCTCTTCCCAGATGGACAGGGAAATCGGTCCCAGCACCCGCGTCATGCCCTGCGTGCGCAGCCACTGCTCGGCCGCTGCGATCAGCGCCTCGCCAACCTGCGCATCCTCCGCCTCGAACAGGCCGAAATTGCCGGTGCCTGGCCCCATGCCCTGTTCAGGCGGCTGGCGAAGGGCAAGCTCGTCGATGTGCGCCGACACCCGCCCCACCACTTGCCCGTTGCGCCGAGCCAGGAAATATTGCGCCCTGGCATGGCCGAAAAACGGGTTCTTTCCCGGCGTCAGCAGTTCCTTGACCTCGGCCTTCAGCGGCGGCACCCAGTTGGCGTCCTTGGCATAAAGCCGCCAAGGCAGGTCGATGAAAGCCTTCATATCGGCCTTGCCGGAAACAGGAGTGATAACCAGATCAGTATGCGCCACGGATGCCGCCTTCGAAAATATCAGGGATGCGGTGCAGTTCGGCGCTTGTTTGCGCAATGTCAATCATGCGCATCATAGCTGCGGCTATGAAGACAAACATGACATGGTGCTGCCATGAATCGAGCGTATTTGGAGATTAGGACGGCCCGCATGACAGTGCATGATCCCATACTTGCCGCCGCCCAGCGCGCGCGCGCGGCTATTCCCGACGATACGGTGATGCTGCGCGCGGCGGCCGAACTGGCGCGCGACTATGCGCATGCCGACCCGCGTATCTACTGGCCCGACCTGCTGGCCTCCGCGCTGATCGGCTGGAGCGCGCTGGCGGGCGCGATCCTGATCGACAATCTGGCGATCGCGCTGGCCTGCGGCCTTGTCTCGATGCTCGCCCTCTATCGCGCGGCCAGCTTCATCCATGAACTGACCCACATCCGCAAGGGCGCGCTGCCGGGGTTCCGCCTGGGGTGGAACCTCGTCGTGGGCCTGCCGCTCATGATCCCCTCCTTCATGTATGAGGGGGTGCATACGCAGCATCATGCCCGCACGCGCTATGGCACGGCGGAGGACCCGGAATATCTGCCGCTGGCGCTGATGAAGCCCTGGTCGCTGCCGCTGTTCATATTGGTTGCCGCGCTTGCCCCTGTCGGGCTCATCCTGCGCTTTGGCGTGCTGACGCCGCTGTCGCTGCTGATCCCCGCGCTCCGGCGCAAGGTGGTTGCGGAATTTTCCGCGCTCTCGATCAATCCCGCCTATCGCCGCCGCACGCCCGAAGGCGCCTTTGCGCGGCAATGGGCATGGCAGGAAGCGGGGGCCTGCATCGTTGCGCTGGCGCTGGTGGGCAGCATCTTCGCCTTCGGATGGAAGCCATTGCTCGTCTATATGGCCGTCCATTCCGCGATGACCGTCATCAACCAGTTGCGCACGCTGGTTGCCCATCTTTGGGAAAATGGGGGCGAGGCGATGACCGTCACCGCGCAATATCTCGATTCGGTCAATGTGCCGCCGCCCGCCACTTTGCCCGCGCTCTGGGCGCCTGTTGGCCTGCGCTATCATGCGCTGCATCATCTGCTGCCCAGCGTGCCCTATCATGCGCTGGGCAAGGCCCATGCCCGCCTGATGGCCATGATCGACGCGGAGTCGCCCTATCATCGGGGCAATTACACCGGCATGATTCCGCTGGTCGGCAAGATCGCGCGCAGCACCATGACGCGTCGGGCCTGAAAAGCGCGAAACTGCAAAATTTTTCGGTTGCAGCTTGAAACGGGCAATCGCCTGCCCATATCGCGGGTGTTCCGGTCCTACCCCTCCCCCTCATGAGGGCCGGGACGCCCCCTAGAGGCGAGGCCCCGCGCGACACCCCTTGGTCGCCGGGGCCTTTTTCTTGTCTATTCCTCGGTGCGGAACAGCACTGTCTCACCCACCAGCAGGAACAGGAAAAAGGGCGCCCAGGCCGCCAGTACCGGGGGATAGGCGCCCAGATTGCCCATCGCGAGCGAGAAATTGTCCGCGACGAAATAGGCAAAGCCCAGCGCCATGCCCAGCACTGCGCGCATGAACAACTGCCCCGACCGCGCCAGGCCGAAGGCCGCGACCGATCCCAATATCGGCATCAGCAACGCTGACAGCGGCCCCGACAGCTTGTGCCACAAACTGCCCTCCAGTTCCTTGGTCGGCCGGCCTGCGTCGCGCAGGTCGCCGATCGCCGCTTCCAGTTCATGGAAGGTCAACGCGTCGGGATCGACCCGCGCCAGCGTGAACTGATCAGGCCTGATATCGCGCCCGAACCGGACCGTGCCGATATTGCTGACCGTTCCTCGCGCGACGTCGAACTGCCGCGCGCCTTCCAGCACCCAGCTTTTCGACGCGACATCATAATGGCCCTTTGGCGCCTGGACGATCGTCGTCAGCCGATTGTTGATGCGGTTGTAGATTTCCACCTGCCGCAACTGCACCGCAGTGCCACGCCCTGCCACAATGGCCGCGTTGACCAGATTATTGCCGTCGCGCACCCAGGGGTTGGACTTGACCCCGCTGTCGGGGGGCACCGGACCATAATCCACCGCCTCCCACGCGCTCAAGGCCGCGGTCGATCGCACGACGATCCGTTCGTTGAAAACAAAGCTGATGATCGACACGCCCAGCGCCGCCAGCACCAGCGGCGCCAATATCTGGTGCGCTGACAGCCCCGCCGCTTTCATCGAGATGATCTCGCTATTCTGGTTCAGCGTCGCCAGCATCACCAGCGTGCCCAGCAGCACCGAAAAGGGCAGGAAGGTGGCGATGATCTGCGGCGCCCGCAGGCCGACATAATGCCATAGCTGCGCGTCGCTATTGCCGGGATAGGCCAGGATATCGCCCGAATTGCCCAGCAGGTCGAGCGTCTGGAGCACGACCACCAGCATCGCCAGCACCGCGAAGGTGCGGGTCAGGAACAGCCGCGCCATATACAGGCTGATCTGGCGCGACGGGAAGAAGTTCACATGCATGGCTCAGGCGGCTCCTTCCGCCGAAGCACGTCGCCGGCCCAGCCGGATCAGCCGGCCCACCTGCTTGCCGATCTTGGCAAAGGCGAATTCCAGCGCGGCGATTGGCTGTCCGCCCGGACGATGGGCGATCACATGATACATCCAGAGCACCAGTCCTGACGCCAGCAGGAATGGCCCCCACAAAGCGATGATCGGATCGATCTTGCCCAAGGCACCCACACTTTCGCCATATTGATTGACCTTGTGATAGGTCACGATAAACACGATAGACAGGAACACGCCCAGCGCGGACGTCGATCGTTTGGGCGGAATGGCGAAGGCCAGCGCCGCCAGCGGCAGCAACAGCATGAACACCACCTCCACCATGCGGAAATGGAAATTGGCGCGCACCTCGTTGCGCAGCTTAGGGGGCGTCGCCTGATTCTTGCCGATCACCACCAGTTCGGGAATCGTCTTTTCCCGGTCATTGTCGCGCCCGCGGAAACTTTCGATCTGTGGCAGGTCGATCGGCAGGTCATGGCTGGAAAAGGACAGGATGCGCGGCGTCTTATATTTGGGCGCGTCGTTGACCAGCACGCCATCGCGCAGGCGGAAAATGATGACATCGGGGTCGTCCGTCGCCAGGAATGTGCCCTGCGCCGCCGTCACCGCGACCGACTGCCCGTCGCGACTGGTTGCGCGCACGAAAATGCCCTGCAAATTGCGCCCCTGGTCGCGGCTGCGCTCGATGCGCAGCGTCATGCGCTTGCCCAGATTGGTGAACTCCCCGACCTTGATCGACGCGCCCAGCGCGCCCGACCGCAGCTCGAACCGCAGCGCTTCATAAGCGTGGCGAGACAGGGGCTGGACGAAGCCCACTATGCCGAAATTGATGAGCGCCAGCGCGATCGCATACATATAGGGCACGCGCAGCAAACGCCCGTATGACAGGCCGACCGCGCGCATGACATCCAGTTCCGATGACATGGCGAGCTTGCGGAACGCCAGCAATATGCCCAGCATCAGGCCGATCGGAATGCCCAGCGACAGATATTCGGGCAGCATATTGGCCAGCATCCGCCACACCACGCTGACCGGCCCGCCCTCCGCCGCGACGAAGTCGAACAGGCTCAGCATCTTGTCGAGCACCAGCAGCATCGCTGCGATCACCAGCGTGCCCAGCATCGGCACGGCGATCAGGCGGGCGAGATATCGGTCGGTGGCGGTCAGCATTCTCTAAGTCGTCGTCCCATCACCATGTTTTGGCCGCAAAGCCCGCCCATATCCGGACGGGTAAGTTTGTGGGGCGAACAGGGGCTCGCCATCCGATCCATGCGGATGGCTATAGCTTCCAGGAGTCTGATGGTCATGGTAAAAGTTGCAATGGGTCTGATGTCGGTGGCGGCGATGGTGATCGCCGTGCCGGCCATGGCCCATGGGCAGGAAATCCCGAATAATCTCGAACGCTGCGCGGCCGATGCGAAGGGGCCGGCGGTTCTGGTTGATGTGCGCGGCTTCGTCGCGCCCACCGGCAAGGTGCGCGTGCAATCCTATCCGGGCACGAAGGCGGCCTGGCTGGAAAAGGGCGAATGGCTCTATCGCATCGACGTCCCTGTAAAGCCCACCAATGGCAGCATGCGCTTCTGCATGCCGGTGCCGCATTCGGGCACCTACGGCATTGCGGTGCGGCATGATCGCGACGGCAATGGCAAGACCGACATTTCGCGTGATGGCGGCGGCTTTTCCAATAATCCGTCGATCAACATCTTCAACCTGGGCAAGCCGAGCATCAGCAAGGCCGCGTTTCAGGCTGGCCCCGGCGTGACCAAAATCACGATCAACCTCAAATATATGTGAACCATTGCCATGGTCTGCGTCGCGCTTCTGTCCAACCCCAAGTCTACGGGCAACCGTCAGACACTCCCGCGCGTCCGCAGCTATTGCGCCAGCAACCCCGATATCTTCCATTAT
This sequence comes from Sphingomonas sp. SKA58, assembly GCF_000153545.1. Classification (NCBI taxonomy): domain Bacteria; kingdom Pseudomonadati; phylum Pseudomonadota; class Alphaproteobacteria; order Sphingomonadales; family Sphingomonadaceae; genus Sphingomonas; species Sphingomonas sp. SKA58. The sequence goes on along the minus strand of NZ_CH959306.1, from coordinate 812,208 downwards.
GAAGTGGAGCATGTCGACCAGATCGGCCGGGCGTTCCAGACGATCGCCCGCGTCGATCCGGCCGTCATCGTCATCAATGGCGGCGACGGCACGGTGCAGGCGTCGCTGACCGAACTCTATCAGGGCGAACATTTCACCGGACGGGTGCCGCCGATCGCGGTGCTGCCCAATGGCAAGACCAACCTCATCGCGCTCGACCTTGGCATCCATGGCGATCCGATCAAGGCGCTGGAGCGCATCGTCGCCATCGCCAAGTCAGGCGTCGACGATCATGTCGTCGCGCGCGAACTCATTGCCCTTTCTGATGGCGCGGCGGGCAGCCGCCCGGTGCTCGGCATGTTTCTGGGCGGGGCGGGCCTGGCCGACTATATGCTCTATTGCCGCAACCAGATTTACCCGCTGGGCCTTTCCAATGGCCTCAGCCATTTCATCACAGCGCTGGCGGTCATCGTGTCGCTGCTGTTCGGCATCCGCGCGCGGTTCCTGCCGCCGTCGGGCAAGCCGGTCAGCATTTCCCTGATTCGCGACGGCCAGATCGCCGGGCGCTTCGCCGTGCTGATCGTGACGACACTTGAACGACTGCTCCTGGGCGTCCAGCCCGGCGACAGCAGCCGCGGCAACATGAAACTGATGGCGGTGGACCAGAATATTCCCGCCCTGCTCCGCCTGGTATGGGCAAGCCTGTGGGGCCGCGTCGGCAAGGCCAAGATGCACGGCATCCATCTGGAACAGGGCGACATGATCCGTATCGAGGGCGATCATAGCAGCGTCATCCTGGACGGCGAACTGTTCGAAGCCTCCGAAGGCCGCCCGATCGTCCTGCGCTCGACCGAGCCGGTCCCCTTCCTCCGCCTCGCGGCCTGACGAGCCCCGTCAGGCGAAGGCCGGTGCCGCCAGCGCCAGCGCATGGTCGCGAATGCCGGCCGGCCAATTTCTTGAAAACGCCGTGAATCGTGTGGCATCCTTGGCATAGAGCGCCCGGATCGCCTCCTCATAGCCGGGCCGGTCGCCCGCCATCGCCGTCGTGAAATGATAGGCCGCGTCCATCGCCGCGCGCGGTGACGTCGGCCCGGCTTCCGCTTTGCGCGCGTCGTCCACCAGCCGTCGCAACACCGCCGAAACGCCGCCTGGCTGCTGCGCCAGCCAGTCCCACTGGCGGGGCAGCAACGTGACCTCGCGCGCCTGGACGCCCAGCTTGGGCCGTCCCCGCCCGCGCGGCGCCTGCGAGACGGAATCCTCCAGGTCTATATCGACCTGCCGGCCGGTCCGGTCGTCGAACAACAGGATATTCTGCGCGTCATCGCCCATCGCCTGGAGCGCGGCGCGGATTTCGCCCTGGTCGCCCGTAGCGATCCACAATTCGCCGGCGAAGGCCGTTAGTGTCCCATCCATTCCGAATCTCCTTCGGCGGGGACATTATTACCCGGATTTTATTCCGTCAATATGATCCGGGTAATATTCAGGCTGGCCGCAGTTCGACCCAGGTCGGGGCGTGGTCGCTCGCCTTTTCGCGCCCTCGGAAATCGCGATCGACCCGCGCATCGATCAGGCGGTCGGCTGCTGCCGGGCTCAGCAGCAAGTGGTCAATGCGAAACCCCGCGTCGCGCGGCCAGCTATTGGCCTGATAGTCCCAGAAGGTCCACACCCCGCCGGCGGGATGACGGCTCAATATCGCGTCGGTCCATCCGTCGTTCAGCATTCGGCGATAGGCCGCCCGGCTTTCGGGCTGCATCAGCGCATCGTCGGCCATCGCCTTGACCGAAAATGTGTCCACGTCGCGCGGAATGACATTATAGTCGCCCGCCAGCACAGCCGGCACTTCTTCGGTCCAGATTTCCGCCGCGCGTCGGCGCAGCCTGTCCATCCAGCGCAGCTTGTAATCGAATTTCGGCCCCGGCTGCGGGTTGCCGTTGGGCAGATAGATGGAGGCAACCCGCACCCCCTTCACATCGGCCTCCAGATACCGGCTATGTTCGTCCTCGGGTTCGCCTTCCAGCCCGCGCCGCACTTCGACCGGCGCGTCCCCCCGCGCCAGGATGGCGACGCCGTTGAAGCCCTTCTGCCCGTGCCAGATCGCGCCATAGCCGGCGTCCTCGATATCCTTGATCGGGAAGGTCTCGTCGCTGGTCTTGATCTCCTGAAGGCAGGCGACATCGGGCCGCGTTTCGTCCAGCCATTCCAGCAGACGCGGCAGACGCGCTTTAATGCCGTTGATATTGAAGGTCGCGATGCGCATGAAGAAGGCCATCCGTTCAGAAAGGAATAGGCCTCTGCCTACGCAGCCGCGCCCGCCTTTTCAAACGGAAGAAGCGTCAGACCGAGAAGCTGGTCCCGCATCCGCAGCCGGCGGTCGCATTGGGGTTCGTCACCTTGAACGCCTGCCCGCCCAGATCCGACACGAAATCCACCGCCGATCCGCGCACCAGATCGATACTGACATCGTCCACCACCAGCGTCACGCCATCGCGCTCCACCGCCATATCCTCAGGCTCGACCGCCTCGGCCAGGCCGAAGCGATATTGAAAGCCAGAGCAACCGCCGCCTTCGACCGACAGGCGAAGAATGGCGGGCTTGCCCTGCTTGGTGGCGATCGCCGCGACGCGGGCGGCGGCGGAGGGTGTGAGGTCGATGTCGGCCATGGCGCCTAGATAGGATCAGGCAAAAGGCCCGGCAACCCATAGGGCGCCGGGCCTTTGCGAAAGTGCCGGAAAAAGGGGGATCAATCGGCCGCTTGTTCTTCTGCCTTGGTCGGGCCGCCCATGGCGACCGGCGGCTTGGTGTTCATCGCCACCAGATAATCGGGGCCGGACACGAAAGGAATGGGGTTGATCGCCGCGCCATCGACGCGGACTTCATAATGAAGGTGGCTGCCGGTGGACCGGCCGGTCGAACCCATCAGACCGATGATCTGGCCGCGCTTCACATAGCTGTTGGGCGACACCAGCAGCTTCGACATATGGCCATAACGCGTTTCCATGCCGCTGCCGTGCGTGATCTGGACCAGATTGCCATAGCCGTTCGCCCATCCGGCGCGGCTGACGACGCCATCGGCGGTCGCATAGATCGGCGTGCCGACCGGACCGGGGATGTCGATGCCCTTGTGCATCCGCGCGCCGCCATTGAACGGATCGGAGCGTACGCCGAAATTGGAGGTCAGCGACAATTTGGAAACAGGGCGACCCGACGGGATATAGGCCGATGCCTTGGTCACGCCGTCCAGGCGCTGAAGGCTGGCGAAGAGGTTGGCGAAGCCCGCGTCATTCTGCTCGGCCTTGGCCGCAGCGGCGGGCACATCGCCATAGGGGTCATCATCATCGGTCGCGGCCTGCGCCGGGGCGGCAGCGCTCAATGCGCCTGCAACAGCCACCCCTCCTAGCAATGTGAAAAACTTCGAAGCGGTCTGGAACATCATCGAACCGCGCGCATTGACCATATGAAGAACCGACATGCAGACCCCGACTATCAGCCGGAGACTATGTCTCTCGGCGCTTCCCGTGTTGTATGTTTGGCGACAGATGCCGCCCCCGCTGGAAATGCAGACTGCAAATCACCGCTCAGCTTGCAAGCGCCACGTAAAAATCTTCGGTTAAACCGGCCTGTCGACGCGCCGAGTCGTTGAAAGGCGGCTTCAGACACCCACGAAAATGCCGTTTCACAAGCATTTGATAGTGATAGGGCGCGTTAAGTCCTTTTCGGTTCGTCGCCCAGCTGAACCACCCCGTCCCGGCCGCGACATGCCGAATCTCGTCCTCGACAATCCGGCGCAGGATACGGCTCGTCACAACATCGCCCGCGCCTTCGAACCGCGTAACGGTCGCGGGCGTGATGTCGAGCGCGCGCGCCTCCAGCACCATCGGCACGATCGCCAACCGCGCCAGCGCATCACCCGCCGTCTCGCGCGCCGCATCCCAGAGGCCGTCATGCGCGGGGAGCGCGCCATAATGGCTGCCCATCTGCCGTAGCCGCCGGTCAAGCAACGCGAAATGCATCGCCTCTTCAGCGCCCACCTGCATCCATTCGCCGGTAAAGGCCGCGGGAAATTCGCTGCCGAACCGCCCGATCAGGTCGAACGCCAGGTCGATCGCCACGAATTCGATATGCGCCAGCGCATGGATCATCGCGATCCGCGATCGCTCCGACCCAATCCTGCCACGCCGTGGCATCTGGTTGGGCGGCAACAGGGCCGGCGCGGCCGGGCGTGCCGGCACGTCGGGCATCGCCGTCTCGAACCGATGCGCCAGCCGCCCCAGCCGCCAGGCGCGCGCCACCGCCCGCGCCGCCATCAGCTTGGCGGGCGGATCAGGCGTCGTCAGCACATGCGCGCACGCCGCGCCGACCGTCTCGATATGCGCGGGCAGGGTCAAAGCGCCCTTGCCGCCTCCAGCACTTCGGCCGCGTGGCCCTTCACCTTCACCTTGCGCCAGATCCGCTGCACCTTTCCTTGGGCGCCGAACAGAAAGGTCGCTCGCTCGATCCCCATATAGGTGCGGCCATACAGGGATTTTTCGACCCAGGTGCCGAACGCCGCGCAGGCGTCGCCCGGTTCGTCAGAGGCCAATATGACGCTCAGCCCATATTTTTCGGAAAATTTCTTAAGCTTGGCCGGCTTGTCGCGGGAAATGCCGATCACCGGCACGCCGGCGGCGGCATATTCATCCGCAAGCGCGGTGAAGTCCTTTGCCTCATTGGTGCATCCGGGCGTATCGGCCTTGGGATAGAAATACACCACCAGCGGCTTGCCGCTATAATGGTCCAGCGCGAACTCCACGCCCTCCATATCCATCAGCGTCACTGCGGGAATGGCGTCTCCCGGCTCCAGCATCATGCGTCCTCCTGATAGGGCGCGGCGATCGCCGCCCATGTGTCGCCCACGCATTGCCGCGCCTTGGCATAGCTTGCAAGCAGCGCATCCCAATCCGCCTGGCCGCAGGCGCGCGCCACCAGCGACCGCGTCGCTTCGGGCGGCTCGGTCGATCCAGGCGACACCAATCGCGACACGACGAGATAACGGGTGATGAGGTCATGCGCCTCGATCAGCGCAGCGGGCAGATGCCCCGCCTCCACCAATTGCGACAGCGCAACCGACAGGTCGGGATCGAACGCCATGCCGTGGCGAAACTGGCTGACATGGATCAGAAATTCCAGGTCGACAAGGCCGCCGGGTACCAGCTTGACGTCCATCTCGCTGGCGGGCGGCTTGTGGCGGGCGATGTCACCGCGCATCTTGACCGCCTGCCGCGTCAGTTCCTCCGTGTCGCGCGGCCGCTCCAGCGTCTCCTTGAGCACCGCGTCCAGCGCCGCACGCGCGCGCGCCGAACCAAAGACCGGCCGCGCCCGCGTCAGCGCCAGATGCTCCCAGGTCCAGGCTTCCTCGCGCTGATAACGGGCAAAACTGTCCAGGCTGACCGCCAGCAACCCCTGCGCGCCCGATGGCCGCAGCCGCGTATCAACTTCGTAAAGTGGCCCCGACGCTGTGTGCACCGACAGCGCGTTCGTGATCCGCTGCCCCAACCGGTTGAAATATTGCGTCGCGCCCAAAGGCTTGGGACCATCGGATTCGGCCAGGAAATCCCCCGTGAACAGATAGACCAGGTCCAGGTCCGACGCATGGGTCAGTACCCCTCCGCCCAGCCGGCCCAGCGCCAGAATCAGCATCTCTCCGCCCGGAACCTTGCCATGGGCCGCCTCGAACTCTGCGACCGTGGCCGCGCCCAACGCCTCGATCGCCGCCAGCGCGACGCGGCCATAGCCCCTGCCCACCGCCATCGGGTCGCCGCCCCGGATGATCTGCACGCCCAGTGCGAAACGGCGATCGCCCACGCGCTGCCGCACCCGGTCGAGCAGCATCTGATAATCCTCGCCCGGCTCCAGCGCGGAAAATTGCGCTGCCATCTGCGGCACGGATGGCGGCGGATCGAACGCGCTGGCGTCGATCAGCCCGTCCAGCAACTCCGCTCGTCGTCCCAGCGCGTCGGCCAGCGTCGGCGCATGGCTCAACACCTCCGCCAGCAATTCCACCAGCGCCGGGCGCGCCGCCAGCAGCTTGAAGAAATTGATCGCGCTCGGCAGGCGACCGATCATGTCGTCCAGCCGGTTGAGCGCGCGGGTCGGGTCGGGCGCCTGCGCCAGCGCGCGCATCAGCCCCGGCAGCAACTGCTCCAGCGCCTCGCGAGAGGCCGCGCTGCGCAATGCCCGCACCGCGCCGCCGCGCCAGCGACCGATCCGCGCGAGCGGCGTGTCGGGATCGGCGAAACCCATGTCGGTCAGCTGCGCCTTCAGCTTGTCTCCGTCCTGCGACATGGACGCGTCGTCGCTGTCCGGGCTCAGCCGGTCATAATTGCGCCCGACCCATTCCACCTGCGGCCGCAGCAACTCCAGCAGCGCCGCGCCATCCTCCAGCCCGTGCAGCCGTGCGACATTATCGACCCCGGCCATCGTCGGCGGCAATTCATGCGTCTGGCGGTCCTCCACCATCTGCAACCGGTGCTCGATCGTGCGCAGCAGGACATAGGCTTCGTCCAGCCGCGTCGCGACCTCCGGCTCGATCACCCCGGCCTCGGCCAGCGCACGCAGCGCCTCGCGGCTATTGCCCGAACGCAGCGACGGGTCGCGCCCGCCATGGATCAGCTGATGCACCTGCGCGAAAAACTCGACTTCGCGTATGCCGCCGCGCCCGCGCTTTAAGTCATAGCCCGGCCCGAAGGCCTGCCCCTGCGCATAATGGTCGCGGATGCGGCGGGAAATGTCGACGATCGCGTCGATCGCGCTGAAATCCAGGCTGCGCCGCCAGACGAAGGGGCGGATCTGGCGCAGGAAATCCTCACCCAGCGCCTTGTCACCGGCCGCCGCTCGCGCGCGGATGAAAGCCGCCTGCTCCCACCCCAGCGCCGTCGATTCATAATAGCCGATCGCCGCGTCCACCGGCAGCGCGATCGGCGTCGCCTCGGGCGATGGGCGCAAGCGCAGATCGACGCGAAAGACATAGCCATCGCCGTCCCGCGCATTGAGCAATTCGCTGACCCGTCGGCCGATCCGCACCGCGGCGTCCGCCACATCCTCCCGCGCGCCATGCGGCAGGGTAGCGGGATCGTAGAGCAAGATTGGATCGATATCGGATGAATAATTGAGTTCGCGGCTGCCATGCTTTCCCAGCGCAAGCACGACGAAGCCCTTATGGTCGGCATCGGGATAGCGTTCCTGCATCGCCGCCGCGATGGCTTCCTCCAGCGCTTGATCGGCAAAATCCGACAGCGTGCGCGTCACCCGATCCAGGTCCCACGCGCCAGACAGGTCCGCGCCCGCCACCGCGAGCGCGATCGCCCCGCGCCGCCGCCGCAGGGATCGCGCGACTCCGTCCTGCGGATCGGCGGCGGCATGGGCAGCCGCCAGAGCCCCGTCCATATCCCCCTGCGCCATCTGCGCCACCACGGTGGGATAGCGCTCCAGCGCGCGCGCCAGAAATGGCGAATGCGCGCGGATACGCGCCTCGATTTGTGGCCAGTTCGACACCATCTTCTCCTTATCGAGCCGGGCTATCGCGCGCAAAGGCGATGAATTCCAGAAACTTTTGCGCGCCTCGCCCGTTTCCCCCCCATGGAGATGCAGCGCAAAATGACTGGCCAACCAGCGTTGGGGCGAGACGGCGAACTTGGCCGTATTGTCACCGTTGGCCTTCCCGCGCCCTATGAAGGAGTAGGAAAAGCGCTGCGGTCCACATACACGCCGCCTCGCGATGGCTTGCCCGACGATATGATGGATTTGCTTGGAAAACTTGATCGACATTAAGATTAAGTTTTTGTTCACGGGTAGGGGCGTATGATGGCGTGACGTTCGGGCATTAGGACCGGAGTGATGTCGCCATGATGTATCGCAGTTTCGCCATCGCGACCCTAGTTGCTGCACCCGTGATCGTCATGGCCGTGCAGAACTTCCTGCCTGCCCCGCCATCGGGCGTGCAGGACCAGCCCGCCACGCCCGCCCCTGCGCCGCTCGTCGCGCCCAATGCAGCGCCAGCGGTTCCAGCACCCTCCCCGCCTTCCGCAGACTTCGCGCCTCCTATGCCCGCAGCGGGCGAGCCGCTTCCCGGCGCGGGGCAGCCCATGCTCTCGCCGGGCCAGGGATTGCCCCAACCGCCCCCGTCGACCAATGGCGGAGCCAACCCCTATTCTACCCCGCAGCAGGCCCCACCGGGATCGCCGAACGCCGAATTTTGACGCGACGATCCGGCACTTGGCAGCTGTTGGGCCAAGCCGCCGCTTCCCCTCAGATCGAACCGCCAAATGTGTCGCATTGCGCCGGGTCGCCTGTATCCAACCCCTTGCGCAGCCACTCCATTCGCTGCGCGCTCGACCCATGCGTGAAGCTTTCGGGCACCGGCCGCCGCCCGGCAGCTTTCTGCAACGTGTCGTCGCCGATCGCCTCAGCCGCGCGCAAACCTTCCTCCAGATCGCCGGGCTCCATCAGATTGTCGTCACGCGCTGCCCATACGCCAGCATAGCAGTCGGCCTGCAATTCCATCTTCACCTGCAAGGCGTTGCCCTGCGCCTCCGATGCGCGCTGCTGCGCCTTGCGGATGCGGTCGGCCTCGCCGGTGATGGTCTGGATATGGTGGCCCACTTCATGCGCGATGATGTAGCCGATCGGAAAATCGCCGGGCGCGTTGAACCGCGTTTCCATCTCGCGGAAGAAATCGGTGTCGAGGTAGATGCGTTGGTCGGCCGGGCAGTAGAATGGTCCCATGGCCGACATTGCTGCGCCGCAGCCCGACTGCCCGTTCTGGCTGTAGAAGACGAGCGTGGGCGGCGGATAATTCTGCCCCTGCGCCCGGAAAATCTCGGCCCAGCGGCGCTCGGTCGACCCCAGCACCTTGAGCGAGGTGCGCTGCACGTCGGTCAACTCTGCGCTCGAAGGCCGCTCCGTCTGGACTGGCTGGCCACCGCCACCGCCACCGCCACCCAGCAGGCTGAGCGGATTCATCCCCATGACGACCATGATCACCAGCACCACCACGATGCCGCCGCATCCGAACCGGCTGCCGATCAGCGGCAGCAGCATGCCCAGCCCGCCGCCGCCAAATCCACCGCCGCCGCGCCCGTCCTGCACCTCGAAATGGCTGCTTTCCTGTTCGTCGTCCAGCCTCATCGCGTCCTCCCTGTTGCCCGCGCCGTTCCTACGCGATTCATCGTGGCGCGAAAACCGCCGGTAATCGGGAAGGTTGCGCCAACGGCCTGCCTTCTTGCGAGACATTGAGTTGGAACGCGCGCGACAATGCCTATATTGCACTGCGACATGGCAGACATTGAACCTACGGCTTCACAGCACCGTCCGCACCGGCGCGCGCGCACCTCGCTCTCGCTTCCCCGCGAGGTCGCGCTGTTGCTTCAAGGCGGCGGCGCGCTTGGCTCATTCCAGTCCGGGGTATTTGAACGGCTCGACGAACTGGGCATCGACATCAGCTGGGTCGCGGGCATTTCGATCGGCGCGGTCAACGCCGCGATCATCGCGGGCAATGAGCCGCATCGCCGGCTCAGCCGCCTCAAGAAATTCTGGTACACCGTGTCGGGCGGCATACCCAATATGATCCTGCCTGAAATCGACCAGATCCGCGAAGTCGCGCATTTGGGCGCCGCCGCCACCGTCGCCAGCTTCGGCGTGCCCGGCATGTTCCGCCCGCGCCTCTGGCCGGCCACGCTGATGCCCGAAGGATCGCCCGGCGCGATCAGCTTCTATGACAGCGCGCCGCTCAAGGACATGCTCGACAGCTGTGTCGACTGGGATCTGCTCAATGACGGCCCGGTGCGCCTGTCGGTCGGCGCGGTGGATGTCGAAAGCGGCAATTTCGCCTATTGGGACACACGCGGCCCTGGCGGCAACACCCGGATCGACGCGCGGCATATCATGGCGTCTGGCGCGCTGCCGCCCGGCCTGCCGCCGATCGAGATTGACGGGCGCTGGTACTGGGACGGCGGCATCGTCTCCAACACCCCGCTGGCCCATGTCCTGACGCATCAGACCGAAGACATGCTGGTCTTCCAGGTCGATCTCTTCCCCGCCGAAGGGCCGATGCCGCGCCAGATGACCGATGTCTATTCGCGCATGAAGGACATTCAGTATAGCAGCCGCACCCGCCAGGTAACGGACCAGTATCTGCGCCTGCGCCGCGAACATGGCGCGATCGAGGCGCTGCTCAAAAAGTTGCCGCCCGACCTTCAGAATTCGTCCGAGGCCCAATCGCTGCGCCAGTGCCTTGACCAGGGGTCGGTCAACATCGTCCACCTCATATACCGGTCGCGCAACTGGGAAAGCGGCGCCAAGGATTTCGAATTTTCCCGCTCGACCATGCTCGACCATTGGAGCCAGGGCCGCGATGCGGTGGAGGAAGTCATGCACAAGGGCGATCTCATCGCCCGCAACATCCTCGACGGTAAAAGCGCGACCTTCGATCTCGACGCACCCGATCATCTGAAGGAGAAAACGGCATGAGCAAGTTCCTCACTGGCAAGACGGCGCTGATCACCGGATCGACCTCCGGCATCGGCCTTGCCTATGCCAAGGCGCTGGCCGGGGAAGGCGCAAATATCGTCATCAACGGTTTCGGCGACGCGGATGCGATCGAAAAGGAACGCCAGGGCCTTGAAAGCCTCTCCGGCGCCAAGGCGCTCTATTCGGGCCATGACCTGACCAAGGTCGACCAGATCGAGGCGATGATGAAGGACGCCGCCGACGCCTTTGGCGGGGTGGATATCCTCATCAACAATGCCGGCATGCAGCATGTCGCCCCGGTCGAGGAGTTTCCGCTCGACAAATGGGACCTCATCATCGCGCTCAACCTCAACGCCGCCTTTCATACGACGCGCCTTGCCGTGCCCTATATGAAGGACAGGAAATGGGGTCGCATCATCCAGACGGCGTCCGCCCATTCGCTGGTCGCCTCCCCCTATAAAAGCGCCTATGTGACCGCCAAGCACGGCCTTGCGGGCTTCACCAAGACGGTGGCGCTGGAAGTGGCGACCTTCGGCGTCACAGCCAATTGCATTTCGCCCGGCTATGTGTGGACGCCGCTGGTTGAAAACCAGATCCCCGACACGATGAAGGCGCGGAACATGACGCGCGAGCAGGTCATGAACGACGTGCTGCTGGCCGGCCAGCCGACCAAGGAATTCGTGACGGCAGAACAGGTCGCCGCCACCGCCCTCTACCTGTGCAGCGACGCCGCGGCGCAAGTCACCGGCGCCAACCTGTCCATCGACGGCGGCTGGACCGCGCAATAAGGTCAGGCGGGTCCCCGGCACAGCGCCGGGGTTCCGCTCTCCGCTTGCCGGCAGGGTAGCGCCCGGTTCGCAAAAAATCCTTCCAAAATAGGATTTTACCTGATCTACCCTTCGGGATGACGGTCCCGGTCATTCACGCGCGCCCTGTTCCTGTTCATAGCCGCCCGCGCCGTCCTGCCCCCCTGTCGCTTCGCGGTCGCGTTGTGGTCGCTTCGGCGTCGCCTTGAGGTCGCTTCCGCGCGAAAATTGGAAAAGCGCGTGAACTTTGCCCGATAGCGTTGCTGTCGCGTCGCCGGCGCGTCGCCTCTTCCCTCCGGCTCTGCCCTCCGCTAGCCAGACGCACATAAGACAAGGGGATTATCATGCGTTTGACGTCCAGCCTCGCCGCCCTGGCGCTGGCCTTTTCCGCCACCATCGCTCATGCCCAGGACGAACCGAAGAAAAAGGACGAGGCAGCCGAAGCCCCTGTTCCGGCCCCCAATGTTTCGGTGACCCGGCACAAGGGCGTGTTCGGCGGCAAGGCGATCAGCTATACCGCGACCACCGGGGAAACCTACCTCAAGGACAAGGATGGCAAGCCGCTCGCCGCGATCTTTGCTACCTCCTACGTTAAAGATGGCGGCGACGGGAGCCGCCCGATCACCTTCCTCTATAATGGCGGCCCCGGCTCGGGCTCGCTGTGGCTGCACATGGGCGCTTTTGGTCCCAAGCGGGTCGTCCTCCCCGACGCGCAGGATGATGGCGCGCCCCCCTATCCACTGGTCGACAATGCCGAATCCCTGCTCGACGTCACCGACCTTGTCTTCATCGATCCTGTCGGCACCGGCTTTTCTCACGCCCTTGGCGACAAGGACCCGAAGGATTATTGGGGCGTCTCCGCTGACGCCAAATCGATTGCCCAGTTCATCCGCCTGTGGCTGAACGACAATGGCCGCTGGTCCTCGCCCAAATATATTGGCGGCGAAAGCTACGGCACGACGCGATCGGTGGCGCTCATCAACGAACTGGAAGGCACCTATAATGATGTCGCGGTCAACGGCATCATTCTGATCTCGACCATCCTCGACTTCGGGGCCACGGCCGAGGTCCAGGGTAATGAAATGCCCTACATCATCAACCTGCCTTCAATGGCGACCACCGCCTGGTATCACAAGAAAATGGGAAATCCGCCGGCCACCGTAGCGCAGGCCGCGCAGCAGGCGCGCGCCTTTGCCATCGGCCCCTATGCGGCCGCCTTGCTCAAGGGCAATCAGTTGTCACCGCAAGAGCGCGCGAGCGTCCGCGCTGAACTCTCCCGCCTGACGGGGCTTTCCGAAACCTTTGTCGATCATGCCGACCTGCGCGTATCGCCCGGCCGCTTCTACAAGGAATTGCTGCGCGACCAGGGAGTCAGCATCGGCCGCCTCGACACCCGCTATACCGGCAAGGATTATGACGCGGCGGGCGAGGAGCCGGATAACGATCCCAGCTTTTACGCAATCGACGGCGCCTATACCGCCGCGATGAACAGCTATGCCCGCGACACGCTGAAATATCGCACCGACCGATCTTATGTGACGATAGGAGGGGTCAGCGGCTGGGACTGGAAACTGGAGGGCAAAAATGGCCGGGCCAGCGAGGTCTACACCAGCGTCGCACCGTATCTTGGCAAAGCGCTGCGGGAAAATAGCGGGCTAAAGGTGTTTGTCGGCCAGGGCTGGTATGATTTCGCCACGCCCTTCTTCGGTGCCGAATATGCCATGAGCCGCACCGGTTTCGATCCTGCGCGCATCCGCTATCATTATTATGACGCCGGCCACATGATGTATGTCCGCCCCGACGACCTGCGCAAATTGAGCGCTGATATTCGCGCCTTCATTTCCGAGCGGTGATCGGGATGGCGAAAACTTGGCTCTTCAACCGCGGCAAATTGCCCTTATGCTGTGCGCCAGCAAGGGAGATTTTGAACATGCGTCACACGCTCGCGGCCCTGTTGGCCGTCGCCAGCTTCACGTCCGCCGCCGCTGCCCAGACGGAGCCGGCCAGCACCGCCGTACCCGCCCAGGCCACCCCGCCCGCGCAAAGCGAGATCGGCGCGGCGGTCGCCAAGGATATGGACGCGATGATGACGCTCTATCGCGACCTGCACGCCAATCCCGAATTGTCGCTCAAGGAAGTCAACACCGCCGCAAAGCTCGCCAAGCGGCTGAAGGCCCTCAAATATGACGTGACCGAAAAAGTGGGCGGCACCGGCGTCGTCGCGGTGATGAAGAATGGCACCGGCCCAACGCTGCTGATCCGCGCCGATATGGATGGCCTGCCCGTGGTCGAACAGACCGGCCTCGATTTCGCGTCAAAGGTTCGCACCAAGACGCCCGAGGGCGTTGAAACCGGCGTCATGCACGCCTGCGGCCACGACACGCACATGACCGCGTTCATCGAAACCGCCAAGCTGCTCGCCGCGCGCAAGGATGACTGGAAGGGCACGCTGGTCATGATCCTCCAGCCCGCCGAGGAAGTGGGCAAGGGCGCGCGGGACATGCTGGAAGACGGGCTTTACACCCGCTTCCCGCGCCCGACGCACGCGCTCGCCTTTCACGACGCGGCCAATCTTGAGGCCGGCGTCATCGGCTATACGCCCGGCTATGCGCTGGCCAATGTTGACAGCGTCGATATCGACGTGAAGGGCGTGGGCGGCCACGGCGCCTATCCGCAGACCGCGAAAGACCCGATCGTGCTGGGATCGCGCATCGTGGGCACGCTCCAGACACTGGTCAGCCGCGAACAGGACCCGCAGGACCCCGCTGTGGTCACGGTCGGCAGTTTCCAGGCCGGGGCCAAGCATAATATCATCCCCGATGAAGCCAAGCTGCTGCTGACGGTGCGCAGCTATTCCGACGAAACCCGGCAGAAGCTGATCGACGGGATTAAGCGGGTCGCGCGCGGCGAAGCGATCGCCGCCGGCATGCCCGACGACAAGATGCCGGTGGTGAGCGTGAAGGACGAATTTACCCCCTCCACCTACAATCCGCCCGAATTTGCCGAGGAAATGGCGGGCCTGCTCAAGGCGAATTTCCCCGAAGGGCGCGTCGTCCAAACGAGCGCGGTCATGGGGGGTGAGGATTTCGGCCGCTTCTACCGCGCCGACAAATCGATCAAGAGCTTCATCTTCTGGGTCGGCGGCGTGCCGGCCGACAAGATGGCCGCGGCCAAGGCCGGGCAGATCAGCCTGCCATCGCTCCACAGCCCCTTCTGGGCGCCCGAGGCCGACAAGGTCATCGCCACCGCCAGCGAGGCGATGACCGTGCTGGCGCTCGACATATTGAAGAAGGATTGACAAACGGGGCGCCTTCACCGGCACCCCGCGCGCGTCAGGCGCCGAAGCCGCCGTCGATCGTGTGCATAGCGCCGGTCATATAGGCGGCTTCGGGACCGGCCAGATAGGCGGTCAGCCCTGCAATCTCGTCCGCCTTGCCATAGCGCTTGATCGCCATGAACGGCATGACCATGCCCGCTATCTCTCCATCCGCGGGATTCATGTCGGTATCGACCGGCCCGGGCTGGACGACGTTGACTGTGATGCCGCGTTCGCCCAGATCCCGCGCCAATCCGCGCGCCATGCCCTGCAACGCGGACTTGGTCATCGCATAGGCCGCTGCCCCGGCAAAGGGGACCGCGTCGCCGTTGACCGATCCGATGACGATGATGCGCCCGCCATCCGTCATGGTTCGCGCCGCCTCGACCGCTGCGTGATAGGGCGCACGCACATTGATATCGATCATCCGGTCGACGGCGTCAGGATCGAAGGTCAGCGGATCGCCGATCATCGCGACGCCGGCATTGACGATCAGGATATCCAGCGGACCCTGCTGCGCGTTACGATGCCGCCGCGGCGCCGCTCCACGCGTTGATGCAGCCGGGCGCCGATCCTGCTGTCGCCCTCCCCCAATTGCTGCGCGAGGCCGCGCATATCTATGCCGCCGATCCGCAGATGGCGGGATGCCTGGTGCTGGAGGGCGCACGCAGTGCCGATCCCGATGCCGCCTGCCGCGCGCGGACCTGGCTTGACCTGGGACGCGGCCGCATCCGCGACTTCATCGCCTGCACCCATCCGCAAAAGGCGGACGTCGTCGCGGACTATGTCGCGGCGGTCATGTCCGGCATGTCAGCCGATGCGCGCGCGGGTCATCCGCCCGAGCGCCTGGCCGCTGTCGCGGACATGGCCGCCCTGGCGATCCGGGCAATGCTGGAGCCGACGCCCGCCTAACGCGGCCTGTGCCCCTTGCGCCACTTTGTCCATAAATGCCGGGCCAGCATCAGGGGCGGCATCCGCAGCCAATGCGACCGCAGATAAAAGGCGAAAACGAGCAGCTTTCGCGTCTCCCGCCCCCAGCCATCGCGTGCGAGCAGGCGAGCATGCACAATGCGATCCCATAGCGTCAGCGCGGCGCCGCCGCCATAAAGCGCGCCAGCCAGACGCTGCGCCTGTCGCACATGTCGCCGTAACCCATGCCGCGCCGCCCGCTGATCGAGCGCGACGGAATCGACATCGTTAAGCAGACAATGAATATCCCACAGGTTGCGCAGCCCACCCTGCAAATCGCCATCGGCCAGCATGTGGGCGGCGGCGTGGATCACCCGGTCTTCGGGCGACAGCGTCCAGACATTCTCCCCCGCCGGCACCGCGTCGGCCAGCAGGGCGTCGGCATCGGGCTTGGGCCGCGCCGTCAACGGCAGGATGGTATGATGCACGTCAATCATCCGGTCACGCTCGACATGGATCATCGGCGGCAGTTCATGCATCCACTGGCGATAATAGGCATCGTCATAGGCGTCTTCCTTCACCCATTCCCAGCCCGCCGCCATCAGCGCCGGCTCGACCTGCGACATTGTCGAACGCGGCACCAGAATATCCAGGTCGCCGATGAAGCGGCCCTGCCCCGCCACCAGTCCAGCGGCTGCATAGGCCGTGCCTTTGAGCACCACCAGCCGCACGCCGAGCGGCGCCAGCGCCGCCGCCGCGCGATCCGCCTCCCACAAGGCCTGGCGCGCCTCCCGCGCCGCGTCCATGCGCGCGTCGCGCAGGATGGGCTGGACCGGTTCCGGCAGCCGCATTCCCTCGACCCGCCACGCCAATGTCGCGATCAGCCGCTCCGCCTTCGCCGCCGCGATCAGGCCGTTCCACTGCGCTGCATCCAGATGCTCGACAGTGGCGGGTTGACGCAGCGCTCGCACCAGCAAGGCCGCGCTCATGCGCCGTCCTCCCACAGCCGGTCGATCATATCGAACGCTGCCTCCCCTGACGGGAAATCCATCGCGCAGGCGGGTACATCCGTTACGAAGCGCGTCAGCGCAGCGAAGCCCGGTTCGCCCAATGCGACATAATTGGTCGAAGCCTGGGTCAGCCGCATGAAGGCTTCCCCCTGACCCACGGGCCGGATCGCCGCATCATGGCCAAAGCGCGGGAACAGCAGCATCGCGGGCATCGCCCCCTGGGCCATTCGCGCCACGGCATCGGGTCGCGGCACCAGATGGCGAATGTCGCCCTTGGCCGTGGCTTGCAGCATCGGCCCCATACGCTGCGCGCCCACGACGTCCTCCACTACGTCGATCGCCTGATTCTTGAGTGAAACGAGGCGGGGAAAGGGCAGAATCGCGCCACTGTCGAGGTCCAGCAGCGCAAACTCGTCGCCCATCAACCGCCAGCCCCGCTCCCCCAGCAATGCCGCCAGCGTCGATTTGCCGGACCCCGATTCCCCGGTCATCACCAGCGCCCGGCCGTCCTTCTCGACGCTCGACGCATGCAGCAGCAAATGCCGGCGCCATCCCAGCGCCATCTGCAAATTCATGCCCATTTCCGCTGCCAGCAGCCCATGCGCCAGGCTCATGGGCGCAGCGTCGGCCAAGCCATGGTCGCCGGTAATGAAGATCGACGGCCGCACCCATCGGCGCAACGGACCGGTCGGTTGCAGGCGTACCGTAAAGTCGGCGATCACGTCATGACGATCGGGGTAGCCGGCATAGAGTCGCGTCAGTTCCTCAACAGGCTGACGCCAGGCCGACCCGATCCGGAACGTCGCCGGGCCGATTTGCAGGGTTAGGCTATGCCTCATGCCGCGCGCACCAGACCAAGCGCCTCCAGCGCTTCCAACTGCGCGCCGATCTGCGCCAGCGCTTCGTCGCGATCGCCCAGATCATAAGATTGCGTCAGGCGATCCCACAGGTCATCCGCCGTCACAGATGCGCCGTCCTCTATCGAAGCCAGTATTTCGGGCACCGGGCTGATCACCATGTGCGTCTGCCCCGATCGAGCATGATAGAGCAGCGTCAGATCGTCGAGCGCGCACGCACGGCACGCGTCGCGCGGGTCGATCCGGTAACGCTTGATCGGTTTCAAAAATCGGTCTTCCTGCGGCATGATCCCACCCATAGCGGGCGAGAGTAGCCAAGACGCTAACGCATCAGGGCAATGCAGGCGAGGGCAGCATGACTGGCGTCGGAGAAGGGATCAGTTCAGCAAAAGCAGTGACATAGGCGTCTAGCGCGCGCGCCGCGCCATGGTCACGTATCGCCGCCTCCATCAAGGGGACGGGCGCAGGAGACGCCAGAGTGCGCTCGATCGCGCGCGCCAGCGCCGCGCTGTCGCCGATCGGCACTGGGGGATGCTGGCCAGCGGCGGCCAGGACCGGACGGATATTGGGCGTACTGTCGGTTGCCACGACGCCCGCGCCGCAGGCCAACGCCTCGATCAGGGTTGCGCACAACCCTTCCCAGCGGGATGGCTGCAACAGCAGGTCCGCCTGTCCCATCAATTCGGCGAGCCTTTCGGGATCGGCAACATACCCGGCGAGGATGACGCGATCGGCGATGCCGAGCGCGTCCGCTTGCGCTGCCAATGCCGCGCGCAACGGCCCGTCCCCCGCGATCGTCAATCGCCAGTCAAGATGCGACAGCCGCGCCAGCGCCTCCAATGCCGTCGCATGGTCCTTTTGCTCGACCAGTCGCCCGACCATCAGCATTTGAACCGGCGCGTCGGCGTCTCGCGGTCGGCGCTGCCTGCGCACCCTGTCCATGACCGGGGTCACCGTCGGCCGCGGCAGCAGACGCACCGCGCCGCTAGGGGAAAGCAGCGCGCGATCATATTCGCCCATGACGATTGTCAGGTCGCTGATCCGGTTGATTGCGCGAAAGCGCTTCAGCCTGGTCCAACTCGCCAAGTCGCCCATGCCCGGGCGCAGGATCGGATTGGAGATGCGCGCGACCGATCGGGTCGCCGTCCCCACGCAAGCCAGCGCCACCAGCATGTTGCTCTGGTTCCCCGCGGAATAGAGAATGTCGGGCCGGTGCCGCCGAACCATCGCGGCAAGCGCAGGGAACTGTCCGATCATCGACATGCGCCGATTGCCGCCCAATGCGGCAACGCGCCGCACGGGTACACGGGGATCTATGAGATGTGCGCTGACACCATCGAGGTGCGCCATCCACAGCTCGACGGCCATGCCCCTGCGCGCCATATGATTGGCCAGCAATATGGCAACCCGATCCAGCCCGCCGTCGCCCGGCCGATATAAATAGATCGCTGCCGACAGGTCGGTATGTGACCGAACGCCATGATGAAACATTGTGTCTCCACCGCCTGAACCAGTATTGCTGGCTTGACGGCATCAACGCGCCTGTTCCGTATCGGCTCCCCTGCTGCCGTCACGCCCCGCGTTTCCATCCCGCTAGCGGGTCGGCTTATCGCGGCATCTGTAGTGATGCGTAACAGGTGAAGCCGCTCGTTCCCGACTGGAGCCGGCGGATATAGTTGAGATAGGCCTGGTTCTGATCGTAACTGGTGCCCGGCAGCGGCCGGCCGCGCAGCGCCTGCTTCACCTGCTCGCCGGTATAGCTGCGCCCCGTGCCGGGAAATGCGCCCGGCGTGCCTGGCGGCACCACCTGGCCGTTGGGGGCGATATATTTGCCTGCCCGGCCCTGATCGGGCACGGGGATCGTGCAATTGAGGACCGACGCCGCTGTATTGGCAAGGGCCGGCCGGATGGACACGATCGTCGACGCGGCAACTGCCCCGCCCATCAGCAACTGGCGACGCGACGCGACCCCGCCCTCAGCCAGGCCATCGGCGGCGGAGGGCTGATGCTGGACATCCCTGTCCTGATCGGGCTTGGGATCAGTCATATCGCTCCATTTCGCATCGGGCACTTGCCAAAGCGTAAAGATTGCACGCTATTGGAACAAGACATTCGCAGCAAATGCGCGACAATTCCAGTGCGGTAACCATGAATCGGCTTAGTATCTCGCAAATCACCGCCTCGCTTGCCATGCTGCTGCTGGGCACGGGCGGCGCCCTGATGATGGGCGCGCATCCCCTTCATATCGCCTTGCCGATATTGGCGGGCGTCGTGGTCCTCATCATCACATCGGGCGATGCTGGCCTGCGACCGGCTGACCCGCCGCTTGCAGCCCCGCCCGAACAGATTGATTTCACAGCGCATCCTGACTTTCCCAGCATGCTCGAAGGCATTTCCGATCCGCTGATGCTGGTGGAAAAAGGCCGCATCGCCCGCGCGAACCGCGCTGCCATGCGGCTGCTTGGCGTCCATATCGAAGGCGAGGATGCGCGCATCGCGATCCGTCACCCCGCCGCAGCCGAACGGCTGGCGAGCACAGCCCCACTGGCTGAACCGATCATGATCGAACTGGTGGGCCTGGGCACGCGCGATCAACGGTGGCAGATGCGGGTCGCGCCCGTCGGCGCGGTCGCCACCATGCGGCGGCTGGTCCATCTGGTCGATCATAGCGGCACCCATGCCGCCGAACGGATGCGCGTGGATTTCGTCGCCAATGCCAGCCACGAACTGCGCACGCCCCTGGCGGGCATATTGGGCTTTATCGAAACGCTCGCCGACCCCGAACTGGGCAAGGACGTCGAAACCCGGCAACGCTTCCTCAAGATCATGGATGGCGAAGCCCGCCGGATGCAGCGGCTGATCGACGACCTGATTTCGCTGTCCCGGATCGAGGCCGAGAAATATCGCACGCCCGACAGCGCGGTGGATCTGAGCGAACTGGTGGCCGAAGTCGTCGGCGTGTTCCGGTCAAGTCATGGCGATCGTGGCCGCGACGTCGAAATGGAGATCGCGCCTTCGCTGGCACCGGTGCTGGGCGATCGGGCGCAATTGTCGCAACTCATTCACAATCTGATCGGCAATTCGGTCAAATATGGTCGGCCCGGAACGCCGATCCGCGTGACTCTTTCCGAAGGCTCCAGTGGCATGGCGA
This sequence comes from Sphingomonas sp. SKA58, assembly GCF_000153545.1. Lineage (NCBI taxonomy): Bacteria > Pseudomonadati > Pseudomonadota > Alphaproteobacteria > Sphingomonadales > Sphingomonadaceae > Sphingomonas > Sphingomonas sp. SKA58. Next base: position 791,677 of record NZ_CH959306.1, on the reverse strand, counting down.
GGCTCTGCGTCGCGGATGAAGGTGAAGGCATCGGCCCCGATCACCTGCCGCGCCTGACCGAACGCTTCTACCGCGTCGATTCGGGCCGCAGCCGCGCCATGGGCGGCACGGGCCTGGGCCTGGCCATCGTCAAGCATATCGTGGAGCGCCATCGGGGGCGTCTGGACATTGCCAGCACGCTCGGCAAAGGCACCAGCATCACCGTGTTGCTGCCCCCGCCAGCGGATGAGACGCCAGGCAGGATGGACGAAAAAAAGCGCCCATCGGCGCTATCGGGCACGATGTCATGAAAATGAAATGGCAATGTCACAAAGGCGCGACTGTCCGCGACTAAGGCCGGCTTCAAGGGGGGCGGCGACACGGGATTCGCGGCTTCGACGATGGAGATAGACGTGAAGACATTCGCCTTGCTCGCTGCTGCTGCCACGGGCGTCCTTAGCCTCGCCGCCTGCGGAGACCAGTCGAGCGGCGCCGGCGGCACCCGCGACCAGATTCGCGCGGTCGGCTCCTCCACCGTCTACCCCTTCGCCACCGCAGCCGCCGAATTGTTCGTCCAGAGCAACCCCGGCGTGAAATCGCCGATCATCGAATCGACCGGCACGGGGGGCGGCATGAAGCTGTTCTGCGCCGGCGTCGGCGCGCAGCATCCCGATATCGAAGACGCCTCGCGTCGCATGAAGAAGTCCGAATTCGACCAGTGCCAGGCCAATGGGGTCAAGGATATCATCGAAGTGCAGATCGGCGTCGACGGTCTGGCCTTCGCGGAATCGAAGGAAGGCCCCGGCCTCTCGCTGACGCCCAAGATTGTCTATGAAGCGCTGGCCGCCAACCCCTATGGCAAGGATGCCAACAAGGCGCAGACATGGAAGGATGTCGACGCCAGCCTGCCCGCCATCCCTATCTCCGTCTTTGGTCCGCCATCGACCAGCGGCACGCGCGATTCGCTGGCGGAACTGATCCTTGAAAAAGGCTGCCAGTCTGATCCGGCCATGGCGGCGCTCAAGGAAAAGAATGAGGATGAATATAAGGCGACCTGCACCCGTATCCGGGAAGACGGCAAATATGTCGATTCGGGCGAGAACGACAATCTGATCGTGCAGAAGCTGGGCGCCAATCCCAACGCGGTCGGCGTCTTCGGCTTCAGCTTCCTGGAAGAGAATAAGAACACGCTCAAGGATGTCCCGATCAACGGCATCCCGGCGACCTATGACACCGTATCGACGGGCCAATATCCCGGCGCGCGCCCGCTCTACATCTATGTGAAGAAGGCGCATATGCAGGCGGTGCCCGGCCTTCAGGCCTATCTCAACATCTTCGCATCCAACTGGGGTCCGGGCGGCGTGCTCGCCAAGCGCGGCATGGTTCCGGCGTCCGATGATGTACGCAAGGCGAATGCAGAGACGGTCAAATCGCTGACCGTGCTCGACGGCGCCGACCTTAAATAAGCGAACCCCCATGACCGGACCTGCCATCATTCTGCTGCTTGCAGGCCTGGGCGCCATCGCCTGGGTCAGCGCTCGCGCCCGCGCCATGCGGTTGCAGACCGCCGCGCGCGCGACCGGGCGTCGCGACGCCGTCCACTCGCTCCCTGGCTATCATGGCTGGTATGTGGCGCTGTGGACGCTGATCCCTGCCGGCATTTTCCTGGCGGTCTGGGCCAATGTCGCGCCGGGCCTCGTCACGCAGAGCGTGCTGGCGGACCCGGCAGCCCAGGCCCTGCCCGCCGACGGCTTCGCGCGGTCCGCCATATTGGGCGAAGCGCGCGCCATCGCCAGCGGGCTTCAAGCCGGGGCCTTCAATCCTGCGAGCGAAGCGCTGGTCGAACCCTATCGCACGGCGATCAGCGAATATGGCATCGCCGGCGCGGCGCTGGCGCTGATCCTCGCCTTTGCCGGCGGTGCCTATGCCTTCACCCGCATCCGGCCGGATTTTCGCGCCCGCACCCGGGTCGAGCGGCTGGTAATGATGGCGCTGCTGCTGGCGTCCTTGCTGGCGATCGTCACGACGCTTGGGATTGTCGCATCGCTCCTGTGGGAAAGCTTTCGCTTCTTCTCGATGGTCAACCCCATCGACTTCCTGTTCGGCTTCAAATGGTCGCCGCAATCGGCGGCCTTGGGCTATGGCAATGACGACGCGTTCGGCGCGATCCCGCTTTTCTGGGGCACGATCTTCATCGGCGCCATCATCGCCATGATCGTCGCGATCCCACTGGGGCTGTTGAGCGCGGTCTACCTGACCCAATATGCCAGCCCAACGGTGCGCAAATGGATGAAGCCGCTGCTGGAGGTGCTCGCGGGCGTCCCCACGGTGGTCTACGGCTATTTCGCGGCACTGACCGTCGCACCGGCCCTGCGCGATTTCGCCGTGTCGATCGGCATCCAGGGCGCATCGTCCGAAAGCGCACTCGCCGCCGGCCTCGTCATGGGCGTCATGATCATCCCCTTCGTGTCCTCGATGGCGGACGACAGCATCGCGGCCGTCCCCCAGTCGATGCGCGACGGCAGCCTGGCGATGGGCGCGACAACGAGTGAGACAATAAAGCGCGTGCTCGTCCCCGCCGCCCTGCCCGGCGTTGTCGGCGGCGTTCTGCTGGCCGTCAGCCGCGCCATCGGCGAAACGATGATCGTGGTCATGGCCGCCGGTCTTGCCGCCAACCTCACCCTCAATCCCTTCGCCAGCGTGACGACGGTGACCACGCAGATCGTCCAGTTGCTGACCGGCGACCAGGAGTTCGACAGCGCCAAGACGCTGGCCGCCTTTGCGCTTGGACTTGTCCTGTTCGTCGTCACCTTGCTGCTCAACATCGTGGCCCTGCGGGTCGTGAAAAAATATCGCGAGGCCTACGAATGAGCTCTCCCCTTTCTCCTGCCGAACGCCTTCCTACCGACTGGAAGTCCGACGCCATGCGCAAGCGGATCGCGCGGCGCTATGCAGCCGAACGGCGCTTCCGCCTGCTGGGGCTGGGCGCGGTGCTGCTGTCCGCTGCCTTCCTCGCTTTCCTGCTGGTGACGATGATGGGCAATGGCCTTCGTGGCTTCACCCGAACCGAAATCGCGCTCAAGGTCGATTTTCCGGCGTCGCCGCTGCTGCTCGACCCGCAGGCGATCACCGACGAAGCACTCGCCAACGCAAATCTGCCCATGGTGACCAGCACGGTCGCGGAAAAGATGCTGGGCAAGGAAGCGGATGCATGGCTTGCCCCGACCGCCTGGACCAGCCTGCGCGACGCGATCAAGGCTGATCCGACGATCCTCAATCGCACGGACGTCATCCGCGTGCCCGCATCGACGGACATCGATCTCGCCGCCAAGAGCGATGGAACGCCCGCCGCAGAAGCCGCTGTCAAGCGCCTCACACAGGCGGGGATCCTGTCGACCGGCTTCAACTGGAGCTTCCTGTCCTCGAGCGATGGCACAGACCCGACGCAGGTCGGTATCTGGGGCGCATTCAAGGGATCGTTGCTCACGATGCTGGTGACGCTGGTGCTCAGCTTCCCGATCGGCGTTGCAACCGCCCTCTATCTGGAGGAATATGCGCCCAAGGCCTGGTGGACCGACATCATCGAAGTGTCGATCAACAATCTGGCGGCGGTGCCTTCGATCATCTTCGGCCTGCTTGGCCTTTCGATCTTCCTCAATGTCCTGCACCTGCCCCGGTCCGCCGCGGTGGTCGGCGGCATGACGCTGGCACTGATGACGATGCCGGTCATCGTCATTGCCGGGCGCAACGCGATCAAATCGGTGCCGCCCAGCATCCGCGACGCCGCACTCGGCATCGGCGCGTCGCCGGTGCAGGTGGTGTTCCAGCATGTCCTGCCGCTCGCCCTGCCCGGTATCCTCACTGGCACGATCATCGGCATGGCCCGCGCACTCGGCGAAACCGCGCCGCTGCTGATGATCGGCATGCGCGCCTTCATCGCGACCCCGCCGGGCGGCGTGACCGATCCGGCGACAGTGCTGCCGGTGCAGATATTCCTGTGGTCGGACGAGGTGTCCAAGGGGTTCGTGGAAAAGACATCCGCTGCGATCATCGTTCTGCTGGTCTTCCTGCTCGCGATGAACGGCCTCGCCATCTACCTGCGCAACAAGTTTGAAAAACGGTGGTAATCAACCCCATGACTGACGAACAAAAGAGCCTGGCTCCGGCCAATCCCAAGATGACCGCGCGCGACGTCAAGGTCTTCTACGGCCCCAAGCAGGCGATCAAGGGCGTCTCCATCGACGTCGACATGGACAATGTCACTGCGTTCATCGGCCCGTCGGGCTGCGGCAAGTCCACCTTCCTGCGGACGCTCAACCGCATGAACGACACCGTGGCGTCGGCGCGGGTCGACGGAACGATCACCCTGGATGGCGAGGATATCTACGCCCCGTCTATGGACGTCGTCCAACTGCGCGCGCGCGTCGGCATGGTGTTCCAGAAACCCAATCCCTTCCCCAAGTCGATCTACGAAAATATCGCCTATGGCCCACGCATCCACGGCCTGGCCGCGTCCAAGGCGGACATGGACGTGATCGTCGAAAAATCGCTGCGCCGGGCGGGCTTGTGGGAAGAAGTGAAGGATCGCCTTCAGGACAGCGGCACCGCGCTGTCCGGTGGCCAGCAGCAGCGCCTGTGCATCGGCCGCGCCATCGCGGTCGAGCCGGAAGTCATTCTGATGGACGAGCCCTGTTCGGCGCTCGACCCCATCGCGACCGCCAAGATCGAGGAGTTGATCCACGAATTGCGCGGCCGCTACGCCATCGTCATCGTTACCCACAATATGCAACAGGCCGCCCGCGTGTCGCAGCGCACCGCCTTCTTCCATCTGGGCGAACTGGTCGAATATGGCGTCACGTCCGACATCTTCACCAATCCCAAGGCGGAGCGGACCAAGGATTATATCACGGGTCGCTACGGCTGATCCGCGCGGAGAGAAGCATCATGGCAGAACATACAATCAAGGCGTTTGACGACGAAATCGACCGGTTGCGGGGCTTGATCGCCGAAATGGGTGGCCGGGCCGAAGCGGCGATCGAAAATGCGATGCTCGCGCTGCAACGCCACGACAAGGTCTTGGCCGCCGAGGTCGTCGCCGATGACAGACGCATCGACGCGATCGAGGCGGAGGTCGAGAAACTGGTGGTGGAGGTGATCGCCCTGCGCGCACCGATGGCCAACGACCTGCGCGACGTGATCGCCGCGTTGAAGATCGTCAGCGTGGTCGAGCGGATCGGCGACTATGCCAAGAATATCGCCAAGCGCGTGCCGCTGGTCGCGACCAACAGCCGCACCGTTGAGCCGATTTCACTGCTGCCGTCGATGGGGCAGGTTGCGGGCGAGATGGTGCATGATGTGCTCAACGCCTATGCCGCGCGCGACGCTGATCTGGCGCTGGCGGTGGTCGAACGCGACACGGTGGTGGACGATTTCTATAACAGCGTGTTTCGCACGCTGGTGACCTACATGGTCGAAAATCCCAAAACGATCAGCGAATGCGCGCATCTGCTGTTCATCGCGAAGAATATCGAACGCATCGGCGACCATGCGACCAATGTCGCTGAAATGGTCTATTATGCCGCAACGGGCAAGACATTGCCCGAACGGGAACGCGGCCCCGACATCCAGATGGAGGATTGAGCATGCCGCGGGCCAAGATGCTGCTGGTGGAAGATGACGCGGCGCTCGCCGAACTGTTGATCTGGCATTTCAAACGCGAGGATTTCGACGTTTCCCATACCGTCGATGGCGAAGAGGCGCTGCTGATGGCGCAGGAAACGGTGCCCGACATCGTCCTGCTCGACTGGATGGTGGAAAGCCTGTCGGGGATCGAAGTATGTCGCCGCCTGCGCCGCATGACGGGCACGGCCAATGTGCCGATCATCATGCTGACCGCGCGCGGCGAGGAAGAAGATCGCGTGCGCGGGCTGGAAACCGGCGCGGACGATTATGTGACCAAGCCCTTTTCTCCCCGCGAACTCGTCGCCCGCGTCGGCGCGGTGCTGCGCCGCGTGCGCCCGGCGCTGGCGGGCGAGACGCTGACCTTTGCCGATGTGGAAATGGACACGGTCGGCCACAAGGTCCGCCGTTCCGGCCAGGTCATCCCGCTTGGTCCCACCGAATTCCGTCTGCTCAAGCATTTCCTGGAGCATCCCGGCTGGGTCTTTTCCCGCGAGCGGCTGCTCGACAGCGTGTGGGGCCAGGATAGCGACATCGAGTTGCGCACGGTCGACGTCCATATCCGCCGCCTGCGCAAGGCGATCAATGCCGATGGGCAGTATCAGGACATCATCCGCACCGTGCGATCGGCCGGTTATGCGTTGGATACCGATGGCGTGGCCTGACGCTCACGCAAAGACCGGATCAGTATGAAAAAGCCTCTCCGGCCAGACCGGAGAGGCTTTTTTCATTAGCCTGATGATTTCAGGCGGCGCGGCGCGCCTTGTTGAGTTTCTTCATCAGCATGTCGCGCTTCAGGCGCGAGAGATGGTCGATGAAGAGTATGCCCTCCAGATGATCCATCTCATGCTGGAGGCAGGTGGCGAGCAAACCCTCCAGCTGTTCCTCATGAATGCGGCCTTCGCGGTCCATCCAGCTGGCGCGGATCACGGAAGGCCGTTCGACCTCGGCAAACTGGTCGGGAACCGACAGGCAACCCTCATTATAGACGGACAGATCGTCCGACCCCTTCAGGATTTCCGGGTTGATGAACACCATCGGATTCTTGACCGGCGGCGCACCTTCCTCATCCGATTCGGGTTCCTGCAAGTCGATGACGAGCACCCGCTTGGGCACGCCGACTTGAATGGCGGCAAGGCCGATGCCGGGCGCATCATACATGGTGTCGAACATATCATCGATCAGCGTCTGGAGATCGTCGTCGATCGCGTCGACACGGGTCGAAATGGTGCGCAGCCGGGGATCGGGCGCTTCGAGAATGGGACGGATTGCCATGCGCCGAACATAGGCGGAACGTGCGGCATTATCAAGCCGCCCGCGACGCATCCACGCGCCTCAGCCTACCGGCCGTCGCGCCCGCAGCGCCTGCGCCAGCGTGCCTTCGTCCAGATAATCCAGTTCCCCGCCCACCGGTACGCCATGCGCCAGTTGCGTCAGACGGATCGGAAAACGCTCCAGCCGTTCGGCGAGATAATGGGCGGTGGTCTGCCCCTCCAGCGTCGCATTCATCGCCAGCACCACCTCATCAATGCCGCCCGCCTCCACGCGCGCAACCAGCGCATCGATGGTCAGATCCTCCGGCCGGACGCCGTCCAGCGCGGACAGCCGGCCGCCCAGCACATGGAAGCGGCCGGGAAACAGGCGTGACTTGTCGAGCGCCCACAGGTCAGACACATCCTCCACCACGCACAGCGCCCGCGGATCACGACGCGGATCGGCACAAATGCCGCACGGATCCACGGTATCGACGTTGCCGCATAGATGACAGGTCACCAGCCGCTCATTCACCGCCTCCAGCGCACGCAGCAGCGGCTCCATCGCGCCTTCCCGGCGCTTGAGCAGGTGCAGGACCGCGCGCCGGGCCGAACGGGGGCCAAGCCCGGGCAAGCGGGACAGGGCCTGCGTCAACGTCTCGATTTCTGGTGAAGCCATAAGGTGAGATAAGGGGTTGCATGTCCCAACGACAAGGGGTTTGAGGAGCCGATCATGCGTATCATCTATATGGGCACCCCCGAATTCGCCGTTCCGGCGCTCGACGCGCTGGTAGCGGCCGGTCATGAGATCGCCGCCGTGTACAGCCAGCCGCCCCGCCCGGCCGGCCGCGGCAAGGGGCTGCGCGCCTCGCCCGTCCACCAGCGCGCCGAAGCGCTGGGCCTGGAGGTGCGCACGCCCTTGTCGCTCAAGGACGGCGATACGCAGGCAGCCTTCGCCGCGCTGGAGGCCGACGTCGCGGTGGTGGCGGCCTATGGGCTGATCCTGCCCCCGGCCATATTGGCTGCGCCGCGCCAAGGCTGCATGAACATCCACGCCTCGCTGTTGCCGCGCTGGCGCGGGGCGGCGCCGATCCAGCGCGCGATCCTGGCGGGCGACAATGTCACCGGCGTCACCATCATGGACATGGAGGCGGGGCTGGACACCGGCCCGATGCGCGCCAAGCATGTCACCCCGATCGAAGACAAGACGGCGGGCGCGCTGACGCAGGAGCTGGCGCAGGCCGGAGCGGACCTGATGGTGGAGGTGCTGGACGACCTGTCGCTGCATCCGCCCGTGCCCCAACCGGACGAGGGCGTCACCTATGCCGCTAAGATCGACAAGGCGGAATCGCGCATCGACTTCACGCAGGACGCCCATGCGATCGAGCGGCAGGTCCGCGCCTTCAACCCCTTCCCCGGCGCGTTCTTCGCCTATCAGGGGGAGCGATTCCGCATCCTGGCCGCCCATGTCGAACATCATGCCGGCGCGCCGGGCGAGTTGCTGGATGACAGTTTGCTGATCGGGTGCGGCCATGACGCGATCCGCCCCACGCTGATCCAGCGCGCGGGCAAGGGCGCGATGAGCCCGGGCGAATTGCTGCGCGGCTATGACATGCCGGCGGGGAGCCGGGTGGATGGGTAAGAACAGCCCCGTTCGCCTCCTCCCCGTCGAGACGCGGAAAGCGCATCCCATGCCGTTTCTCGACTCCGCTCGAAACGAACGCGGCTAGCATCATGCCCCGCTTCGCCTTCACCGTCGAATTTGACGGCCGGCCCTTCATGGGCTGGCAACGGCAGGCGCATGGCCCCAGCGTCCAGCAAACGATCGAGGATGCGATCGCGGCCGTTACAGGCGAGGCGGCAGTGATCCATGCCGCCGGGCGAACGGATGCCGGGGTGCATGGCCTCGCCATGCGCGCCCATGCCGATATCGCCAAAAACATCGCCCCCTTTCGCCTGATGGAGGCAATCAATGCGCGAATGCGGCCCGCCCCGGTCGCCATCCTGGCGTGCGAAACGGTGGCGGACGACTGGCACGCCCGCTTTTCCTGCACCGGGCGGTCCTATGTCTATCGCATCGCCAACCGCCGCGCGCCGCTGACCTTCGATGCGGGGCTGGTGTGGCGCGTCGTCCAGCCGCTCGATGCCGATGCGATGCAGGCGGCGGCGCAGCATCTGGTGGGGAGACATGATTTCACGACATTCCGGTCCGCCCATTGCCAGGCGCACAGCCCGTTAAAAACGCTCGACCGGCTGGATGTGGAACGGCAGGGCGACCGCATCGCCATCCATGCCGCCGCGCGCTCCTTCCTGCATCATCAGGTGCGGTCGATGGTGGGTTGCCTCGCCATGGTGGGCATGGGGCACTGGACCGCAAACGATCTGCGCGACGCACTGGCGGCAAGGGACCGCGCGGCGCTGGGCCTCAACGCGCCGCCCGATGGCCTCTATTTCGTGCGCGCGACCTATCCTTGAGGGATGCTGGCGCGGAAGGGCGTGAAATTCGTGCCTTCGTCATAAATGTCCAGCCCTTCCCGCCGCTTGACGAAGCCGACCACCGCATAGGTGACGGGCGTCAATATCGCCTCCCAGCCGACCTTCATCGCCCAGTTCGTCACCATGACGGTCGCCACCTGTGCGTTGGTCCAGTCGCCGTAGAAAGCAAGTGGGTAGAAAAGCAGGCTGTCCACCCCCTGCCCCACGATGGTCGATCCAATGGTGCGCATCCACAAATGCCGCCCTTGGGTGAGCAGCTTCATCCGCGCCAGCACGAAGCTGTTGGCCAGTTCCCCCGCCCAGAAGGCGATGAGCGAGGCGAAGACAATGCGCCAGGTGCTGCCGAACACCGCCTCATAGGCCGCCTGGTCGGGCCAGCCCTGCGCCGGTGGCAAAGCAACGACGACCCAGCTCATCAGCGCCATGAACAGCATCGCGGCAAAGCCCGCCCACACGCACCGGCGCGCGCGGGCATAGCCATAGACTTCGGTCAGCACGTCGCCCAGCACATAGCCCAGCGGAAAGAAGAGGATGCCCGCGCCAAATGTCACGCCGCCCAGCGTCGACAGCTTTGCCGCGCCGATCAGGTTCGACAGCAGCAGGATGGCGACAAAGGCCGCCATGAAAAAATCATAATAGCGCAGCGGCCGTGCGCCGAGCGCCCCCGCCCCGATCCTTTGCACCGCCCCGTCATCCATGGCTTTCTGCTTATCGGGCGGACAGGCGATTGCAAGCGCCCTTCCCTGCCGCTATCGCGCAAGCCACGGCCCCGTAGCTCAGTTGGATAGAGCATCCGCCTTCTAAGCGGATGGTCGCAGGTTCGAATCCTGCCGGGGTCGCCACCCTAATTTCGGTTGTCAGCAAGTCTGCTCCTTTACTTCATTTTCGTGATCCTCTGAGCGGCGAGAATGGCCAATTTCGGCCGTTTCGGTTTTAGAGGGTGTAGCGAAGTAGGCGGTTTTCGCCGTCAGCGAGGAGTTAGGAACGTCCCATTCAGGACGGCAAATCGACCCGATCGAGTATTCTCTTGAGCAACGTCCAAGGCCCATCCCGGCGAGGATGTGACGATATTTGCACCCGGGTATCTATCCCCTGCACCCCTAGTCGGCGGTTTTCGCACTGGACGATCCGAGCAGTATAATCGCTGACGTCGGCCAGCCTGCTCTCGTTCTCGATCTTCATCTGCGCGATATCGAAAGACGCTGCCTCATCGCCACCCGGCCAGATTGTGATCGTGACGACCATCATGGCCTGCGCGCCTCTCTACGGCGCGAACCTGGATTCGAGTTGCAGGTCGAGCCCTTCAGCCAACGCACTTTGAGGATTGCTGGCGACCATCGCCAAAATCGCCCCCATCGCGTCCGACACCATAGAGACCGCCAGCGGGTTGCTCGCGTCGTACCCTCTGCGGACCTCAGCCTGGTCCGCCAACTGTCTTCCATAACGAAGTCTGAGCAATCCTCTCGCCTCGGCGAGATCGCAGGCCATCATCGCATGGTAGACATGATGGATTTGACCCACCTGCACATCGACGATCGTCGCGGTGTAGAGCGTTCGACCATGTCCGACACTGTCCCGGTCCCTATCGGTATTCCATAGCCCCCCAGACACCGTCTCTCCGGTCATGCCCGCGTCACGACAGAGGATTTGATCGACCAGATCACTTGGCATGCCCAGTTCCAGATCGAGCGAGTGGAACATGATGCACCTCATCAACCCCGGCGCGGTCAAACAGGCTTCCAGCGGTCGCGCCCCGTCAAACGGAGGCTGCGGGCTATACAGCCAGGCCAATGGATCGGACGGCAAGCTGTCACGCTCAAACCGAGCGCCGGTTTCAACGGCCGCGATCACAAGGCGATCGACCATCTTGTAGGTCAAATCGAATGACACATCGTCGGGGCTATCGCTGGCTAGCGGATCAGGGCGTCCCAACAGAGCTGAAGTGGTAAAGTAATCCAGCGCTGAGCGCTGGGTCCGTGCAGCTATTCTCTGTTCGTACATCTCATGCGTCAGCATTGCGAAACCCTTTCTGTCACCATCCTTTTCAAAAGAAGCCTGCGCGAGTCGCTTGCTCCACTTGCAGACTTGTACATTCATTTCAATGATTCTGGAATTATAGAATTGAACGGTGTCCGATTTGCTGTTCCAACGGACGTCGAAACGGACATCGGCCGGTACATTGTTGGTTTGGCTGACGGATCTGTCCGTCACTAACCGTTTGACCGGTTGGGATGGATCGCTGATAGTCTGGTCCATGGACTCATCAGCAATGGTCGAGGCCCTGGCTGCGCTGGGGCAACCGACTCGGCATGATATCTACCGCCTCCTCGCCCGGGCGCCTGAAGGCCTGCCGGCGGGAGAAATCGCGCGCCACCTCAATGTCGCTGCAAACACGCTATCTTCCCACCTAGGAATTCTATCGCGTGCCCACCTGGTCTCCTCGCGCCGTGCGGGAAAACAGGTGATCTATCAGGCTGATACAGCCGCAGCGTCGTCCATCGGCACATACCTCAATGGCTTGGCCTCAGTGACGCCCTGAATTTTCTGAATACGCTCTGCTTCGCTCCTCGAAACTCAGGAGTGAAGAAAAATGGAAGATCGCATTGCCCACTACATGGTGACCTTCACGCCTCAGCAGTGGCCGGAAGCTTACCGGCGTGCTCTGGAAGTTGAAGAGCTCCCCAGGAAGGGCAGTCGGCGAATGGCAGCAGCTGTTACCGCTGCCGCCACTCGGCTGGGGTATAAGGAGCGCAACTTCTTCAAGATCATTCGGGCGTACAAGGACTCGCTCCAACTGAACGATCAGGTTCTGTCCAACTACCCCCGTCAGCTTCCTGCTGAAACGAGAGCAGCTCTCGAAGAAGCCATCGCGCACGCCGGCCCGGGCGCTCGGCCAGGGGCGATCCAGTCTGCCGCCGAAGCCTTGTGCGAGAAGCGTAAAATAAGTCCACCAAGCAAACGGGCAGTCCGCACGAGACTCAATCTGCCCATGGAAGTGACCGATATCGCGTCCTACACCGGCATGAATACCGACTACGCCATCGATATGTCGCCACTCGATGTGGCGGTCGATGGCCCCGATAACATCCCCTATCACGCTGTCCTCACCGCGTTCATCGACGTCAGCCGTGGTATCGCTCTTGCCCATGTGGTGACTGCAGATCGGCCAACTGCCGACGACATCCTCCAGTTGGTCACCGAGGCAGCTGAGAAGACGAGTTCCGCATCACCCGCACGCGCATCTTTGGTAACCTATCGCAGCGCTCCCATCGATGACCCACGCACGAAAGCCCAGTTACGCTCACTCGGCATCGCCCAGTCAGACGTTCAGGTAGATTCTCGTCGGCCAGGATTGGCCCTCACTGCTATGTTCGGCACCAAGCTCGGCCGCGTGCCTCTCAATCCCCGCCGCAATCCTTCCATCCCATTCGCGATTCGCGAAACTCTGCCTCTGCCTGTCGTGCGTCCAGCCGTTGCTCTGCTTCTGGAGCGCTATCACGCTGGCCTGCAGATCAATCGCGAGGCCGAGCCCGCCGTACCAGCCGCGGCAGCGATCCAAGCGATTACCAAGGGGCCAGTGAAATCAACGCCAATTGAATTCGCCTATGCCCGACCTCTGTCCCCGACCAGGTAGCACTTTAGCGGCAGGTGAGATTGTCGCAGCGCGCTGACTGAATGGGATCCCAACGATCATTCCCCCTTCCGCCTGATTGATCTTCGAACATCCACCTTGCGTTAACTTTTGCGCGTCACATGCAAGCACATGTTCTTGCAGTATAAATTTCCGATCGAGCCAAGCAGGGCGCAACATGCGCGCTTGGCCTCGATCCTGCAGCTGCAGCGAAATTTATACAACGACGCACTACAGAACCGGCGCACAGCCTTCCAGCGCGGCGTTCATCTCACATACGAAGACGATACGAAGTCTCTCCCTGCCTATCGAATGGCCAACCGCCAGCATACTGCTCTGCCTTGGGGTATTAACAACTGGACCTTGCGCTGCGTCGATACCGCGATGGCGAAGTATCGCGACCGCCTGAGAGCTAACCCCAACGCCGGGTTCCCACGCTTTCGCTCCGAAGATCGCTGGCGCAGTTTTGGCGTCCATGGCGTCCGAGGATGTGTTATTGCCGACGGCTACCTAACGGTCGATGGCATCGTCGGGAAATTGCGCATGCGCATGCATCGCCCTTTGCCGGCTGACGCTCGCCTCACCAGACTCACCTTCACCCGCAGAGCCCGCCAATGGCATGTTGCCATCCTGGTTGATTGCAAAGTCGGCGATCAAGAGCATAAGAAACCCGGTAGCGCATGCGGCCTCGATCTCGGCATAGAGCAACTAGCATCGCTGTCAGATGGCTCTCTCTTCGACGACACACCCCGTAAGACCACTCAGAGTTCCGCGTTGCGTCGGGCCTACCGGGCACTGGCAAGATGCCAGAAAGACTCCCGCCGACGTAAAAAGCTGCGCGAACGCCAAGACCGCGCCAGTCAACGCGTGATAAACCTCCGTTCCACGCGGCTGCATCAGATCTCGGCGGCGATCACTAATCGATTTGAGACGATCGTGGTCGAAGATCTCGCGCTCAAACAATTTCCCCGACCAACACGCACACGACGCCCATCAGACGGCGCTGGCGCAATCGCGACACGAGAAAACGGTCAGGTGTTGGCCGAGCCAAGACCAAAGCGCCTTCTTGAGATGATCCGCTACAAAGCTGAAAAGGCTGGTGGCAAAGTCGTCGTTGTCGATCCGAGACACATTACGCAAACGTGCAATGCATGCGGATCACCAACCTCTGAAAGTAACGATGCTGACCGGCACATCTGTGCCTGCGGCGCCGATGTCCCACGAGGCACCAACAACGCAATCAACATCCTTGCGCGGGGTCTCTCCGCGCATGCGGCCGCTTTGGGTCGCAGGGTGGGCAAGGTTTTGTCCAACGCCAGCGTCTAGCTGCGCGTCCACCCGGAAATGCAGCGCGTTTGCATAGCAACTGCCTGTCCAAAGCCAGTTTGGTTTTTTTTCAAACCCGCTTTAGCCATACATATTCGCACTGGAACCCTGATGATCACCTTACGCCCCTCCCGCGACTTCGGCAGCTTCCGTTTGGATCATTTCCAAAGCCTTCAGCATTTCGGGCCTGAGAGCTGCGGCGGACATCCGATGCAGTGGGGCGATATGATCATGTGGAACCACGAGACGATCTCTCCCCGCGCTGCCCTGCCGCAGCCTAGACGACGCCCGCGTCGCGTGAGCGCTCCTCGATCCGGGCCAACATAGCACGCTTGCGCGCTGTTCGGCGCGATCCGCTATTGCGCATGGCATCGGTACGCTCTGGGGTATCGATGATACCCAAGGCAGCCTTGCGCTCTCGGATTCCCGCTAAAAGGTCAGAGAGGGTGATAATCATGCCGCTCCATCCCTTCCGTGGATCCCGGTCCATTTTAGAAATGTTCAGCCCGCCTGCGACGTTCCTGCGTCGGTGCCGATAATATCCCATGCAGGGTGCATGTGACAGCTGCGTCCACCGCCCAGGTGCGATGCCTGACCGCCGCAAATCCGAACCCGCGGTCCTGTTGCAAACCAGTGCAAAAGCTCAACGAGGGTCTCGCCGGGAAATCCGACGATTACTATCGTATAGTCGATAGCGATTGAGGAAAGCATGCCCGGGAATATTCCCCCCGACAAGAAAGCCGCGTTCGAACGTCTGGCAAACCATCTGGATGAGGAATATCCCTATCCCGGGTGTCGCGACGATCTCAGGGATGTGGCCAGCGGCAGCTCCGCCATAATTGAACGCGCATACTGGCGCGATCCCGTGCAAGTCATGACCGGCCTCGCATGGATGCTCGTCGGCCTGATGATCGGAGTGCTGCTGTGAGGGCCGATCGCATTGAGCGCGAATGGTTTTGCAAGCGCTGCGGCAATTCCGTCCACAAGCTGCAAGGATCATGGGCCCACATACGCAATCAACATAGCCCAAAGTCGTGCGGTCGAAAGCTGACCGACAACGACGTCTATCGGTTGCCGCTGAGCCGAACGAGGGAACGCACCCGTACACGGAATAAACAACAGGAAGCGCAAGATCGCCTGCTCATCGCTAAGCGGCGCTGGGATGAAGCCCGCTGTGAATGGGAGGCAGCCCAAGACGAACTCTATCTTGCCTCGGAAGCGCTGAAGTCCATCAAGAATAGTCCCCCATTGGACTAGCCTGGTCATCCCATCGGTTCAATCCAACGCCGCCGATAACTGCGGCGCATAAGCCGCTTTCCGGAGGATTCGAAGCAGCCTGTTCCATATCCAATGCAACCTGTGCTGAAGGGGGTCTGGAATTTGCCCAATCGGTCTGAGACAATTACTCCCGGTCTTGCAGGGAAGCATTACAATGGACTTCAGAGTAATTGAGGAATGGCTGTCTGATGCGCCTGAACGGCACGCGATGCCGAAGGAACAACAGAATGCCACGACGGCTGCCATAGGCGCTGCGGCGAAGACAGCCGCGGCTTCCGGCGTTGAAGCGTTCGATTTGGCGCGGCTGGAGATGGCCACCGGCCCTCAGGCGGAAGAGTATCGCCCTTTCCGGACTTTGACGCTTGCTGAGTTGGTCCGCGCCGCCGCTGAAATTCGGACCGTTCAGGACAAGCTTCGCTACCGCGACGATACGATCGCTGTTGATCCAGCCCTTGAACGCGCGGTCCTGACCCTTGGCGATGCCGGGATGCCTCTCAACGAGCACCGGTTTGCGGCGACCGAACGCGCCTTTGTCCGTGCGGAAATCTACGAGGCGGCGAATGGGGCCCTCTCGCCAAATGAAAAAGCCCGGATGATCCTCTACGACGTCGCCACTCAGGAAGAGGCGCGTGGCCTCGAACTGATCGGCCGAGGCGGAGTCCTAAGCGTCAGCCGAGGCATGGCGATCGCCAAGCCCGCTCAGGAGCTCGTATCCAGCATGGGCATCCGAACACTGGAAAAGGACGGCCTGGGTCAAAAGGACATCACGATGGCAGCCGTCGGCCGTTATGAGCGAGTGTCAGAATTCCATCGAGCCGGGATCGATTTAGGGGCTACTTTAGCGCGAGCCGGTGGCCCTGGCGCCGCAGCATTAGATGCGCGGTTGGAACGCCTTGCTTCTCAAGCGCCAGAGCCGGTGCCCAATGGCCTCGATCGGGAATCTGAAATCACCGGGGGCGATGCGGAGGGAACCTACCTATCTGAGGCAGTTACTCGCGGGATCGCTTCGCAGGCGAGCGACATCAAGTTCGAATTAGCCATCAAGCCGAAAGGCCGCACAGATCCAGATGCAAGCGAACAGCACAGCTTTGCTATGCCTCGCGGTCGAGGCCGCGATTAAAGGCGCAATGGCGCGCGACCAGATGATCATTGAGGCCCCGCGCGCCGACGTCGTCATGCTTGGAAACACACTTCGCTAATGTTCGCGTAATGAAATGAGGATTCGAAATGCCCGATGAAACCATGATCTTCGGCGTCAGCGAAGAGGGCCCGAATGGCGATGCACTGGGCTTCATCGATCTAACCAAGCTGCATGTCGGAAATAAGGCTCATGACGCCTACCGCGCAGCCGTTCTCGAAGCCGCGCAACAGCGACGGGAGAAGGGATTTGGCTGCGCCTATCTTCCACATGAGGGCATGCTGCTACTCATGCATGAGGTTCCAGGTGAGGCGAAGGTGCCTGACGCCGCCATGCCATTCACGATCCACGGCTTCGCGTCTCTCCTTTCCGACGACTGACAGGAATAGGCACGTCCTCAGCGTAACCTGTCGCCGCACCGGGATGAGGGACCGCCCCCCCTTTCGGCTAGTCCA
The DNA here is from genome assembly GCF_000153545.1 of Sphingomonas sp. SKA58. Lineage (NCBI taxonomy): Bacteria > Pseudomonadati > Pseudomonadota > Alphaproteobacteria > Sphingomonadales > Sphingomonadaceae > Sphingomonas > Sphingomonas sp. SKA58. The sequence continues at coordinate 774,442 of NZ_CH959306.1, read as the reverse complement.
AGCCCATCCATCAACTTCGTTAGCCGAAGAACAGGCTCTTGCTATGTTCTCTTTTTGTTCGCATATTGCCGGACATGACACAGCCCGATTCTCTCTGGCTCGCGCAGAGCCTTCTGAACGCCCCTGGGTGGGCACGAGTGGCACTGACGGCGCCGAACGAACGGTTGCGGGAGCAAGCCGCTGTAGAACTGGCCCAAACAATTATCGTGGCCATGGAACGTCAGCCGCCTCACTTTGATCGCAGGCAGATGACCCTTCCCCTCTGACGTGGGGGCGAACGTCCCCCTGCGGAACCTCGGCGATTATGCCCACCGAAACGTCAATCTTTTCATCATCTGCAGATGCGGCCACTCAGGAGTAATCGATGCTGACAAACTCAACCGCTGGTTCCTCGCGCATTGCTGGAACACCGCTATGGAAACCGTCGGATCGCACCTGCGCTGCACGCTCTGTCGGGGACAGCCTGAACGATTTGCTCCAACGCCTCGACAACCGGACCGGCCTAACTGGATGAACAGTGAAGCAAGCTGGAAACGGCTGGTTCGGCGCCTGCGCGATTAGTGGCGAAATTCGCAAGTGCCTGGCAGCAGATCAAGCTGCAGGGGATTCTGTTTTGTCGTCCAATGCGTTGTCATGCGCACTATGTAGCGCTGTGTATGACGCGTCTCGCTCACTGGGATTTACCCGTCCTTCAAAACAGGCGATTTCCCGGTGTGTTTCGCCGAACACGTCCTGAAAATCTGCCACAACCTTTATCGTGATCGCGATAAAGGTAGCCTTCTCGAGCAGGGCCGCAACGCCATCCTGAGAACGCAATCCAAGCGGAGATGATGTCCAGGAATCCGCCGAAGGTATGTCCTGCCGCCAGTGAGATCTTTCCAGGTCTGGTTCATCGCCAAGCATCATGCCGCGCTGAGTGTTATCGCCATAAACAGCGACAATATGTGCGTTGTATAGCCAGCGTAACCGGCGCGCAGGCGATGCGCCAGAATTCTGGAAAGTTACCTTGGCAGTCAGATCGCCCAGCTCACTAAGCTTTGCCTCCACCGACTGAACCACGACATATGCGCGGGCCTGCGCCCGCCCATATTCCATAGCTATGCGGTTCGCATCGGTGGCTATCCCGATCGTGCGCTGCCCTTGTTTGAAGGCGCTGATCAATCCCAACAGCGCCGCGCTGCTAGCGCAAAGCGAGCCAACCGCGATCAGCAGACTCCATTGCGCTGTCAATGTCGCCTGCTCAGTAGCAACTGCTGAACGCAGAGCGATACAATCCGCCATCGGTCCTTTCTTTGGCAAATTTCGACAGATCTCCGACATATCGTCAGAAGCCGACGGGATATAATGACCCGCCAGAAAACCAATCCCGATGGCAAGCGTTAGCGCGAATGTCATAACCAGGATTGAAACAATCCATTCGCGTTGAAACGACTTAGTCTGTCTCATTCGGCATAATTTCCCTAGCGATGAGCGTGCGCAATAAGAGAGATATGGACATGCCGTCCGCTGAAATCGATCTCTAAAAGGTGCCGCCGATGGTCGCAGGGCTCCAACGGTTCAATTCCGGGCTTGATCAGAAGATCCGACTTCCTGCTGGATACCGTTGCCGTCGGATTTTCATGACGACAGAAATATGGGCGCGGCCAATCGACCGCGCCCATCACTTCTCACTTCAGCTTATGGTTCGCCGAAACGAAGGTGCCGTCCGGCTTCAACGCAACGTACAACAGCTTGCGAGCTTCCGGTTCAGCGTCGTTGCGGAAGATCACCACATCCTGACGGGCGCCCTGAACGGTACGCGACTTCGTTTCTACGAACTTCGCCTTTGACCAGCTCGCCGGCAATGTGCCCTTGGTGATGAGCTTGATGACATTGTCCTTCGCCACCTGCTGAACAGGACGATCCTGCTCTTCTTCATCATGATTGCCATGCGCCATCACCGGGGACACGGGAGCGAGAACAACGGCAGCTGCGATAATGAATTTACGCATCAGATTTTCCTTCTCTCATTATGAGTTGGGTCAGGGCTTGGCTGCGAAGGCGGAAAAGCCACCGGTCGCAGATGCAGTGATGGTGACAGGCTCGCTGGTCTTGTTCTTCCAGTACCAGCCATGCGTACCGTCGAAGGGGGCTGTGAAAGATCCGCTTTCACCGGCCGACGTGCCCTTCTCGTAGCTGGTGTATTCGCCTTCAGCCGCGTTGAATTCCTCGCCATGCAATTCGTAGCGGATCTTCGCGCCATCGGTTTTCCAAGCGTAGCGCATCGCGCTGCCGGCGGTCATTACTGCCTTAATCTCGCGCCCTTCGTTGGGCTTGAGCGTAATGACGACCTGGACCGGTTCACCCGGGGCAGCCACGGCCGGCTTGGACGCCATTGGCGTAGCCTGTGCGGACGACGCCACTGGCGCGGCATCATGCTCAGCCTGCTTCATCTCGCCCATCGGAGTGAGACCGAGAGCGCCGCCGACGCCTGTCGGATCGACGCCATATTCCGCAGGCAGCACGGTCGTCACCAGGATCACCGCAGCAGCGCCAAAGGCGATGAGTGTAGCCCGATTCAGTTGGCCAAGGGTGGGCAGTTCGCCCGGCATGGGCGAGTGGGGTCGGGTCATGAGGGATCTCCAAGGTACAGGCCGGCGAGTTGATAGCCGGTGAGAACGAAGCCGGCGGTCATCAGCACGACGTTCGCGGTGAAGGCATGTTTGGCGAAGCTGCGCGTGCGCCGCCAATATCCCATGATGATGAGGATGGCCGACAGAGCCAGGATCTGGCCCATCTCGACGCCGACGTTGAAAGCGATGAGATTGGTGATCAGGCCATCAGACGATAGCGCGAAGTCCTGCAGCTTCGTCGCCAGGCCGAAGCCATGAAAGAAGCCAAAGATCAGCACGGCCGCCTTCGTATTCGGCTGGAACCCGAACCAACGCTGAAACGCACCGAGATTGTCGAGCGCCTTGTAAACGACCGACAAGCCGATGATCGCATCGACAAGATAGGCGCTAACATTCGTTCCCAGCAGCACCCCTGCGATCAGGGTCGTGCTGTGACCGATAGCGAACAGCGTGACATAGGATGCCACTTCGCGCATCCGGTAGAGGAAGAAGATGACGCCGAACAGGAACAGCAAATGGTCGTATCCGGTGACCATGTGCTTGGCGCCTAGATAGAGAAACGCCCCTATCTGAGGGCCGGTCGTTTCTTCGATATAGCCTTTGTCGCCTTCCGCGACGCCGTGAGCCAAGGCCACATCGACGACGAAAAACGCCAAGGCTGTAAAGACCGCAGCATAACATGCCCACGGTCGAGCCAGTCTGAGTTTCATATAGATATCCGTATGGTCGCCAGCGCCTCGACGCCGGCAGATCAGCACCAAGTGCGAGACCAACGCCTCGCACTGCCATGCTTCAGGATATCGATGGCGGCTCGAGTAACGGAGCCATGATGAACGGCGCCATGAAAGGCTGGCGATGCGCGCCGCTATGGATAGCCTTCCCAGTCGGGACAGGTTTCAGCCCATGGTCATCTGGCACGCGATCACCGACTAGATGAACGTGACCGCCTCCTGTAGCGCTGCCCGGCTCCTCATGGTTTTCTGAAAAATGTTGATGCTCTGTAGTAGCCTCAACGGATGGTCGGTCGCTTTTGTGGAAATGCTGTGACACGGTCAGCAGCGAGCCGTGTGAGATCATCATAGCGATTACAAGCAGGACAGAGAGGAATGGATAAGTTCGCATTCGTCACTCCTTCCTTCTCTCATTCATCCAAACGGCCATTCAACGGGCGGCAAACCGCACACACGATAGATTATCGCGAATGATTCTCAACAAAATTGCGAGCGTCAGATGACCTATTCTCGTCACGAACCAAGTCGTCGGCTAGTTCTACAGGGCTAAGGCCCAACGGCTTGCCCGAGGTGCAGGTGCGCTCCGGCCGGTCTGTTTCGCTGATGCGCAGGACGCGATTGGTGATCGTAGCTGTGATGCCTTCCCCGACATAGGTCAGCCCTTGAGCCGGAGCAGTCAGGCGGATCGGCTGCGGTTGCGCGGGTCCACTCAGGATCATCACCAGTCCCTCATCGCGGTACGCCGCGTGGAGAAGGGAGCCATCATTGCACTGAAATTCATGATGAGCTTCGCGATCGCTGAGCAGCGCCTGGTCGTCGGCGCTGAGTTGGCCATTGCCATCGCCAGATGAGCAAGCCCCGGCCGCCAGCGCCGCCATCATTACGATAGCCAGCTGGCCTGAGCGGACAGAAAATCGAGAACGTTCGTCAAGGAACATGGCACTTTCCAATCCTCGAGGGTCTGGCGTTGAGCAAATCATAGATGAAGCAGGCGGCAGCTCCGCCGCCGCCTGCCTTTCGATTAAGCAGTTGCCGGTTCGGAATTACCCGACGACTCTTGCGCCTGTTTCTTCTTGAGGCGCCCCATGAATGCCGTGATCGCCGGCAACACGAGCAACGTCAGCGCCGTCGACGTGATAAGGCCACCAATGACCACCGTGGCAAGCGGTCGCTGCACTTCAGCCCCTGTCCCCGTAGCGAGGGCCATCGGCACGAAGCCGAGACTTGCCACGAGCGCAGTCATCAGCACCGGCCGCACGCGCTCCATCGCGCCGCCGATGATCGCCTGATCCTCCTCTGCCCCATCCTCTCGATATTTGCGGATGGCGCTCATCATGACGAGGCCATTCAACACCGCGACACCGGAGAGAGCAATGAAGCCCACCGCAGCCGTGATGGAGAACGGAATTCCGCGCAGCAGCAGAGCGAAAACACCGCCCGCGAGAGCCATGGGCACCGCACTAAACACGATCGCTGCTGGGATAGCGCCACCCAATGCCATGTAGAGAAGTGCGAAGATCGCGGCGAAGCAGATCGGCACCACGATCAGCAGACGCAGACGCGCCGACTGAAGGCTTTCGAACGTGCCGCCCCAATCGGTGTACATGCCAGCAGGCAGTTGGAGTTCGCCAACCTTCTGCTGCGCCTCTGTGACGAAGCCGCCCAGATCTCGGCCACGCACGTTGATTTGCACGATCACCATACGCTTGCCATTCTCGCGGCTGATCTGGTTCAGCCCTGATGTGAAGCTGAACCGTGCCACCTCGCGGAGCGGGATGGACCTTGCCACCTGACCTTCTGGGGTAGGCAACATCACCGGGATGGACCCCAGCGTTTCCAGATCATCGCGCTGCGCATCGGGTAGACGGACCACGACCGAGAAGCGACGGTCACCTTCGAACAGCAGCCCGGCTTCCCGGCCACCAAGAGCAGCCGCCACGGTATTGGCAACCTCTTCGACCGAAAGGCCGTAACGCGCGACCGCCAGTCGGTCGATCTGCACGTCAAACGTCGGCGCGCCGGATGTCTGCTCGGCACTGACATCGCCGGCACCGGGGATCTTCCGAACCACCGCAGCAATGCGCTGCGCCTGCTGGCTCATCTGATCGAGGTCATCGCCATAGAGCTTGATGGCCACGTCAGCCCGAACGCCCGCGATAAGCTCGTTGAAGCGCATCTGGATCGGCTGCTGGATCTCCGTCCGATTGCCGATCAGCGGCTTCATCCTCGCTTCGATCCGCTTGAGGATATCGTCCTTGCTCTTCACATCGGATGGCCACTCACTCTCGGGCTTGGGGATGACATAGGTGTCCGAGGCATTTGGCGGCATGGGATCGGTGCCCAGGTCCGCGTTACCGTTCTTGGAGAATACGAGAGCCACTTCCGGCAGCGTCTTTAGCGTATTCTCGATCCGCAGCTGCATCTCTGTCGACTGGTCGATCGAGGCCGACGGCACACGGAAGTTCGTGACCGTGATGTCCTTCTCGTCAAGCTGGGGCATGAATTCTTCGCCCAGCAGGCCGAAGCACAGGACGGCTGCCAGGAACATGCCACCGCCGGCCGCAATGAACGGCAAGGGACGCGCCACGGCTTTCTTCAGGAGCGGCTCGTACTTTTCCTTGAACCAACGGATCGGTTTCACTTCCGTCTCGCTCACCTTCCCCTTGATCACGATGGCGATCATCGCAGGGATAAAGGTAATCGAGAGGATGAAGGCCGAGGCCAGAGCAATCATGAGCGTGACCGCCATCGGCGAGAAGGTCTTGCCCTCGACACCCTGGAAGGTCAGTAACGGCACAAACACGAGGAAGATGATGAGCTGCCCGTAGACGGTCGGTCGAACCATCTCGACCGCAGCCTCCGTCGTCTCGCCCAGCCGCTCCGACAACGTCAGCAGACGCCCTTCATGCTCCTGCCGTTCAGCGAGCCGTCGCAGCGCATTCTCAACGATGATAACCGCGCCGTCGACGATCAGACCGAAGTCGAGCGCACCAAGGCTCATGAGGTTGCCGGATTCCCCAATGGCGTTCATGCCGCTGGCCGTCATCAACATGGTCACCGGAATGACCGCCGCCGTGATCAGCGCCGCGCGGATGTTGCCCAGCAGCAGGAAAAGCACCACGATGACGAGAAGCGCGCCTTCGGTCAGGTTCTTCTCGACCGTCGAAATGGTCGCATTCACCAGCTTCGAGCGGTTATAGACCGGCTCGGCAAAGACGTCTGGCGGCAGACCCTTGTTGATCTGCGTGAGCTTCTCCGCCGCGCTCATCGCCACGATGCGGCTGTTGTCGCCCACCAGCATCAGGACGGTCGAGATCACAGCTTCGGATCCCATGCGGCTGCCGGAGCCGGTGCGGACCGCGCCACCGATAACCACTTCACCGACATCACGCACGCGCACCGGCACGCCGGCACGGGTCGCAACGACCGCCTCCTCGATTTCCTCAATCGACTTCAGGCGCGCATCGGCGCGAACCAGGAAGCTCTCCCCGGCCCGCTTGATGTAGTTGGAGCCTGCCGACAGGTTCGCCCGCTGCAAAGCATCAGCCAGTTCCGTCACCGACAGGCCATAGGTGGCCAGCGCGTTGAGATTGGGCTGCACCAGATACTGCTTCACGAAGCCGCCGTTGGAATCGACGCCGGCCACGCCTTTGACATTGCGCATTTGCGGACGGATGATCCAGTCCTGCACGGTGCGCAGATAGGCCGCCTTCGCCAGTTCGGTGGTTAGTCGCTCGCCTTCAGGCGTGAGGTAGCTGCCGTCCGACTGCCAGCCAGGCTGGCCATTGACGATCTTGACGTTCTTCCCATCGGGATGACGAAATGCCACCGAGTAGAAGAAGATTTCGCCAAGGCCGGTGCTGAGCGGCGCCAGATTGGGCTGAACGCCGGAAGGCAGACTATCCTTTGCCTGCGCAAGACGTTCGGTGACCTGCTGACGAGCAAAGAAGATGTCCGTGCTGTCCGTGAAGATCGCCGTCACCTGGCTGAACCCGTTACGCGTGAGCGACCGGGTCATGGTGAGACCTGGAATGCCGGCAAGGGCCGTCTCGACCGGATAAGTCACCTGCTTTTCCATGTCGACCGGGCCGAGCGTGGGATTGAAGGTGTTGACCTGCACCTGACGGTTGGTGATGTCCGGCACGGCGTCGATCGGCAGCTTGGTGATCTGCCAGCCGCCAAATCCGACAATGGCGAGTGTCAGGAACAACACCGCCCATCTCATCCTGACGGATAGACTGAGGATGCGCGCAATCATTCTGCCGACTCCTTCTCAAGCTCAGCCTTGAGGAGGAAGGCGTTGGTCGTCGCGATCTGCTGCCCCGCCTTCAGGCCAACCGCAATCGCAACCATGCCGCCACTGCGACTGGCGACCTGAACGGTCTGTGCCTTGAAGCCCTTGGGTGTGCGGACAAAAACCACTGTCCGTTCGCCGACTGTCTGGACTGCATCCTGCGGCACCGTAACACCGCTGGCACCCTGGCCACCGCTGGCGAAGATACGTGCCTGCACAAGCTGTCCCGGAGCGATCGCGCTGCCACCACCGCTCGGGGTGATGACGACTGTGGCTTGCCGGGTCTGCGCGTCGACAACACCGGTCGCCGAGCGCACACGCCCTTCCACCTTCTGGCCGTCGGACGTCGTGAGTTCCACCCGATCGCCAGCCTTTACCCGGCCAGCGTCAGCCACAGGAACCGCGGCCTCGATCTGGATGCTGCGCGGATCTGCAACCCGGAACAGTTCTGTCTCCGCCTGGACGAACGAACCCAGACTTGCTGTTGCCGATGTGATCCGACCAGAGACCGAGCTCACGACAGATACGGACCGACCATCGCCAGCAACCCGTGCTGCACGCGCAGCCGCGTCCGCCTGGCGCGCTTCGGCCCGAGCTACCGCCAGATTGGCTTCGGCCGTTTCATAGTCCGCCCGCGCCGATACACCTTGCGCGAGCAGGCTCTTCTCGCGGGCTAATTGCCGCGCAGCGAGTGTCGCGCGCGCCGCCGCGGTCCCCCGATCAGCCGCGATTGCCGAGGCATCACGACTTTCCACCAGCGCGATCGCCTCACCGGCCTGAACCGTATCACCGATACGCTTGAAGATGCGCGTCACCGTGCCTGGCGCTCGCGCGGTTAGAACAGCCTCGGCATCAGGCGTAGCTTCAACCGTGGCGCTCGCCATGACGATCCCCGAGAGACTGGAGCCGGAGACAGCTTCAACCGAGATTGCCGAGGTCTTGATGCCGTCCGCAGTGATTTCCAAGGTATCGGCAGGCTGGGCCTCTGCTTCCGCAGCGCTTTCCTCAGCCACCGGTGCGCTGGGCGCTGTCATGCGTGCAACGCCGAAGCCGGCCAGTGCCGCCAGAATGAGGCCGACCGCAGCGCCGGCATAGAGTGTGTTGTCGGACTTCATTGGACGGGTTCTCCGGTGATGGTGCGGCCCTCAAGCCGTGCAAGGCTGGCGCGGGCATCGAACTGGGCAGCGCGGGCATCGAGCACCACGCCGCGAGCAGCTCCCAGGCCATGGCGGGCAGCTAGCAATTCGATCAGCGGGGACTTCCCCGCTTCATAGGCGATGCGTGCAAGCCGGTAACTTTCTTCGGCCGTGGACAGCGTTCTATCCGCAGCCGCTGCTCTGGCGTCTGCCGCTTCGTTTAGGGCAAGCGAAGCCTGGATTGCAGCCTCGGCCTCCAACCGGGTTGCCGCCTCCCGTGCCTGCGCGCCGCGCAGTTCGGCCTGCGCAGCGTCGATGTTGCCGCGGTTCCTGTCGAAGAGCGGGAATGGCACGCTCACAGCTGCCAGCAGAGCATTCGCGTTATCGACCTCAAGCCGTCTAACGCCGACGGACACCGTCACATCAGGAATGGCCTGCCGCTTGGCGGACGTCACCCGCCGCGCGGCGGCTTCTGCGTCAGCTTTCGCTGCCAGATACGGCGCCGTCTGCGTCGGGTCGATGGGCCCCTGCCCCTTCATCGGCGCCAACCGGTCCAACATGGGTTCGGCAAGCGTCGAATAAGACACCGACTGACCACTGAGCGCAGTCAGGCGGGAATAGGCGCCAACCCGCTCTGCTTTGGCCGTATCGACGACAGCCCTTAGCGAATTCACTTCGGTTTCAGCCTGAAGGCCGCGAAGCCGGGCTTCCTTGCCCGCTTCAACCAGAGCGCGGGCGGCCTTAAGATCCGCTTCTGCTTCTTCCAGTTCATCTTCAGCCAGCCCGATCCTGCGATCGGCGACTTCAGCGCCAGCATAGGCACGCGCCAGTTCATATGCATAGGACAGCCGGCCGTCACGCGTACGCGCCTGAGCAGCGACCACGCCTGCTTCGCCTGCCGCAATGCGAGCGGAGCGCTTTCCGAAAAGCTCAAGCGGCTGGTTTACCTGGAGCGTGTTTTCCGCACGACCGAAGCGGTTGTAAGGGCGTTGCCCCCCCACATTCTCCGTCATGACGCTCACGGTCGGATTGGGATATGCGCGTGCCTGCCGTGCCAATCCTTCGGCTCGATCTACTTCGGCTTCGAGCTCCAATTGACGTGGCGCTTCGCTGGTTTGCCGAAAAAGCTCGGCAAATGGTGGCGCGACTTGCGCGCTTGCAGCCGTGCCACCCGCCATAAGGCAGGTCGCAACGACCGCGCCGGATACCGCAATACGCGGCAGCCGGCCTCGAAAGGCTTGCATTGTGTAATTCCCTCGTAGGTCTGATCAAAAGATGCGCGCAGATGCGCGCCAGGGATCAGACCTCGGGTGGTCTCAAGAGAGAGGCTGGCCCCGTGGAACCCAACGCGGCAGCGTGGAACAGCTCCCAACGCCCAGCGACCGGCGCAACATCTGCAACTATGACGGGCTGCGACGGGAGATCTGTCGACTGATGCGCGGCATGTGCAGCAATGTGCATCATGTCTGCCAGGTCAGGCTGGTCCTTCGACTCATGCCGGTCATGGTGATGATCGTGATCGGCGACGCTGGACGCGACCTGCTGGGCCGCATGCGCCTGAGGTAGGGTGTCATGCCAAGTGGTCAGCAGGGTCACACCCAACAAAGCGAGCAGGCCGCACAGCGTCGACACGCGCCGACGCCATATAAGCGCCGTGCTGTTACGCCGGGATGAGTGCAATGCTCGCATGGCGCGCACGCTATCTTCGTCACATGCGCTCGGCAAGCCGGATCGACCGAAAGAACGAGTCATGATCTTGGCCAATGCTGATGAAGATCGTCGATCACATAGGCGTGGCCAGCGCTTTGGCCATGCTTGTCCCGAAGGTGGGGATGGTCTGCATCAAGATCGACGTGATCATGCGGAAGTTCGTCAGGATCCGCGCTCGGCCACAGCAAATAAGCAGCGATCACACCAAAATGCGCGATGATCGACATGGCAATGAACGTCATTACCTGATTTTCTCTCGCGCCAAGCTGGCCAGCAAGCGGATAGCAGATCAACCAGCTTCCGTGGCTCAGGGCGAACTGCGCCGCAAAGAGTGCAGGCCGATCTTCCGCATTGGCCGACCTTTTCAGTAGCCGCCCCGACGGGGTGACACTCATCGAATAGGCCATACCCAGGACAAACCAACCCGCGAGCAGTATGGACCAATAGTTGGAAGAACTGCCGAACCAGTGCGTGAGGGCACCCATGATCGCAAGCCCCCAAGCCAGCACTGCTGCGGCAGTGATCATGATCGAGCGGTCGGATATGCGGTCGAGAATACGGGGCAACCCCAGCGCAGCGAGGATAGAGCCTCCACCAAAGGCTGCCAGCGTGAAGGCAACGTCCCGCTGGCCAAGGCCAAGCTGGTCCCGCACAATGACAACAGTGTTGACGATCACCATCGAACTCGCCGCCGCCGAAGCAAAGGTCAAAGCGAGAAGGCCGCGCAGCCGTGGCGTCTTGAGGTAAATCCGCATGCCCCTGGTGGTCTTGGCATAAATGCCAGTGCGCACCTCCTTACGGTTGAGCGCTCGAGGCAAGGTGGTCGACAGGACCAGAATGGCCGAACCGACGAAACCGACCGCCGTGCCCGAGAATAACCAGTGGAAGTTGATGACAGTCAGCAAGGCAGCCGCGAGCATCGGGCTCGTCAGGCTTTCCATATCATAAGCCAGCCGCGACAGGGCGAGCGCCTTGGTATAGTCGCGCTCTTCCGGCAGGACATCGGGAATGGTCGCCTGAAAAGTGGGCGTGAACGCTGCCGATGCAGACTGAAGCACGAAGATCAGGACGTAGATCTGCCAGATCTCGCTGACGAACGGCAGGCAGATCGCGACGGCGGCGCGCAGCACATCCATCGTGACGAGAAAGGCGCGACGCGGCAGCCTGTCGGCAAAGGCGCCTACGACGGGAGCCACACCAATATAGGCGATCATCTTGATGGCCAGCGCGGTCCCCAGCACTGCGCCTGCCGATCCGCCGGCAATGTCATAGGCGAGCAGCCCCAGCGCGACCGTAGCCAGCCCGGTTCCGACCAAAGCCACCACCTGCGCCAGGAACAGGTGACGGTATGTCCGATTGCTCAACACCGAAAGCATTGCATGACCTCATCACGAATCATCCTCCCCGGGGGGATATGAATGAGGCTTGCAGTATCCCCCCGGGGAGGATACTGCAAGCCTCATTCTTGGAGTCGATTCTGCATGGCCGATCATCAGCACGAGACGCATCCTGCGATCATAAAGCGATTGAACCGTGCTGGCGGCCACCTGCGCAGCATCGTAACAATGATCGAAGAAGGACGTCCCTGCGTCGAGATCGCCCAGCAGTTGCAAGCGGTCGAAAGTGCGATCGTCAACGCCAAGAAGACCCTGATCAACGATCATATCGATCATTGTCTCAGCCATAGCCAAGACAGCGGCGGCGTCTCCAAGGCCGTTGAAGAATTCCGGGCAATCTCACGATATCTGTAACGCCATTTCTGTTATAGGCCTCCGAGCGCAACCCGAACTGAGCATGTGAGCCAAGGCGACATGACACAGCTGATCCGCTGCATAATGCTGACAGTTCTGGCGATCCTCGCTCAAGGAGCGGCTGGAGCCGCCCTGCCGCACGCGCCGCTTCAGGGACATCATTACGAATATACCCATACCGATCCAGTAGGTAAGGCGCACACTGAGCCGGCGGATCTGGTTGATGGGCAGACGGACGAACTTCCTGACGGTTCTCACCGTCACACCGGTCATCACACGCACGGATCAGCAGACGACGTCAGGATAGCTGGTGTAGGCGACCGGCACCGCCGTATTCTCAAGCGTCAGTTCCGTCGGTCTGATGACCAACAGCTGACGATCGTCCCCTCCCCTCCGCTGCTAGAGCCGCCCTCCGCCTGATGCCGCAGCGCCCTTTTCGCAGGGCGCCCGACCTTCCGATTGGTCTGACCTGCCAGTCTGACAGCGGCTGTGATGCTTTACGTCCGCCGCTGCCTTCGGCACGTTCGAAAGGCATCTTCTGTGGTAACACCGCATTCTGGCGGGCGTCCTTTGCGTCCGCACCCACCTGCTATCGTGCTCGGGCTCGATAGCGCGATCAATCTCAGCATCATCCGTGAACTCGGCCAAAAGGACGTGCCGGTCATCGGCGTCGGTACGGCCGCAACCTCAATGGCTGCAGCCTCACGACATTGCTCGCAAGCCATCATCCGTCCGGCCGGGCCAATCATGTCCTGGATGCCCGACATCGTACGTCGCACGGGCGCGATGGCACTATTTGCTGTGTCCGAAACCGATTTGCTGCAACTGGCGTCAGGACCAAAGTACATCGGCAAGTGCCAGGTTCTGACGCCCCGCTTGGAGCAATTGCAGCGGGCGCTCAGCAAGAGCGACACACTGAGCGCAGCCAGAAAGCTCGGGTTCGACGTGCCGCAGACATGGCAACCTCGAGCCGGCGAAGATTTCGCCGCGCGGATCGCTGAGCAGACCTTCCCCGCTATCGCCAAGTGGGACAACCCAAATGACATCCTCCCCCTTCTCGAAGAGGCTGGCCTCAAATGGGAGAAGGCAGAGTTCGTCAGCAATGCCGGCCAACTCGACCGCTTGCTTGATCGCTTCCAAACAATAGGCCGCTGGCCCCTGATCCAGTCCTATTGCGATGGCGTGGGGCTTGGCCAAATGCTCTACATGAGGCGTGATCGCGCGACCCTGCGCTTTCAGCATGTGCGCCTTCATGAATGGCCGCCAGAAGGCGGGGTGTCGACGCTCTGCTACAACGAGCCACTCCATCAGCATCAAGCCCAGATGAAATTGTCGGAGCGCCTGCTTCAGGAATTGGAGTGGGAGGGCCCCGCCATGGTCGAGTATCGCTATGACGCGGCACGGAAGCGCTATTGGCTCATGGAAGTAAACGGCCGCTATTGGGGCAGCCTCCCGCTCACTCGCCATTGTGACACCCTCTTCGCCTGGGAAGCCTATCGACGTTCGGTCCTGGGCCAGGTCGTTGACGCGCCGGTGGGCCGGCAAGACATAATTCAGGCACGCTATATGATTCCGGAAACCAAGCGGCTCATGCGCCTGCTCATCAGGCGCTCTCGCGTTAATGAGCGCGTCGCTGAATATAGCCGCCTGCAGGAGCTGCGATCCTACCTCGCGGACTTCGTGCGCCCGAACATGCGCTACTACGTCTTTGACAAGGACGATACCGGCCCATTCTATCAAGACATCCGCAACATGGTCGGGAAGATTTTCAAGGGGGGCCGTCATGACCCTCGTTGAAAAACAGAAGGTCAACGTGCGTCCTGATCGGCTTGAACAGCAACCGGTCAGCGGCCCGTTCAGAAACAGGCTGAAGGAACTCGACGCCCTGCGCGGGATCGCGGCGATCAGCGTGATGCTGTTCCACTACACCTCGATCTATCCCGACTTCTTTCCCGAGCGCCGCAGCATCGGCGTGAGGTTCGATGCCGGAGGCTATGGCGTCTTCCTGTTCTTCGGCATCTCCGGTTTCGTGATCAGTCGCACGCTGGAAAACACCGTGGGCATCGCCGACTTCACCATCAAGCGTGTTGCCCGGCTCTTCCCAGCCTATTGGGCGGCGGTGCTGATCACGACGCTGGTCGTGCAATGGAGCGGGACCGAACGGCTACAGGCGGAATTCGAAACGGTCATGATCAACCTAACCATGTTGCAAGGCTTCTTCTTCGTCCCGTCTGTAGATGGCGTGTACTGGACGCTGACCGTCGAGCTCGCCTTCTACATATGCGCGGCCCTCGCATGGATGGCGCGCAAGCGGGTGCGCATCGAGTACCTGCTTGCTGGTTGGATGGCAGTTGGCGCGATCGCCTCCGTCTCCGAGATAGCGCCGTATCGGGTACAGATGCTCCTGGTGAACCAATACAGCCCGTTCTTCGCCATTGGTGTGCTCACCTACAGAGCGTGGTCAGCACAACGGCGCTATCTCGACCAACTTCCCTATTTCGCGATGGCGCTGGCGATACTGGGCTTCAATGGCGGCGCCGCCTTCCTGATCGCCGGGGTCGGAATTCAGGTGATGCTCTGGCTGGCCATCAACGGCCGCCTGTCCGCGATCACTCATCCTATTCTGCTGTATCTCGGCGCTCTCAGCTACCCGCTGTATCTCATCCACCATCACGCCGGCTTCGTGCTGCTCCGGGCAATCGACCGCGCACAGATAGGCCCCTTCGCGGGGGTCATCGTCACGTCGGCAACGATGCTTGGTCTGGCAGCCCTCCTGCACCACAGCATCGAGGCACCTGCGGAGCGGGCCATCCGAACATGGTGGCTCAGGCGCCTTAGCCCCCAGCCAGTCTGATCGAGCTTCCTCTTCGGTCGCCATCCGCGCGGCCATCTGCACATCATGAAAGACCCAATATGCTCTTTGGCAACACCGTGGCCCTCGGCCCCATTTTCCCTGTCGATCTCGAGCGCCTGTTCCGCTGGATGGACAATGCCGACGACGCTCGCCTGAATGAACCCTACCGACCGCTTAACTGGCAGCATCAGGAAGCATTCTGGCTAAATGCCGATCAGGACGCCTCACGCGTCTTCTTCGCTATTCGCGTGCAGGACGCTCCGCACATTGTGGGATTCATCCAAATCCACAAAATCCACGCCATCCATCGATCGGCCCTTATCGGCATCCGCATCGGTGAGGTCGAAGACCGCGGCAAAGGCTTGGCAGCAGACGCGATGGCAGTCGCCATTGAATATTGCTGGCGTGATCTCAACCTGAGCAGGCTCGAACTGAACGTCTTCGCCCATAACGAACCCGCACGGCGGCTGTACCATCGGCTGGGTTTTGTCGAAGAGGGCACCTCACGCAACGCGCTCTTCATGGGCGGGAACTGGATCGATGTGGTGAACATGGCGCTGATGCGACCAGATCGCGTCGCCCCTGAGGGTTAGGCATTCATGCCCGGTTAGGGCGGATTTGTTAGGAACAGCAATCCCGCAAGAAATTGAGACCATGAAACCGACGATCTTACTGACCGCCTTGGCCCTATGCTTGTCCGCATGCGGTCCCGTCCATCCCAGATGGAAGAACGAAAGCTCCCATGACATCCGGGTGACCTATTTCAAAGGCACGGCGCACTACGGGGTACTCATCAAGCAGGGTCGGGAAAATGTGCCGGTCGCACCTTTCGACTTCCAATCGGTTGAACGGATCGAAATCGAAGATAGTGGCCAGATACAGCGGCTAACGAAAGCCGCTGTATCGCAGATGCACACCGAGTGCGGCCATGGCTATTCCTGCCGCATTCGATACGGAGACGATCACCAGTTGAAGGTCGCGCCTGGCTAACAGCTTCCGCTTGCCACCCATCGCACCGACGACATCAGCCGAAAGGCTGGTCAGTCGTCGGTGCGATCATTCGTCAGGCCCTTTGCGCGCAGCTTGGACAGGCGCTGCGGTAAATCCGCAGCAACCTTACGCGCCTCGCCCGGGCGCAGATTGCGCCAACGACGCACTTCCTCACGAGAACGGCCGCAACCGCGGCACCAGCCGGACGAGGCGTCGAAACCACAAAGGTCAATGCAAGGCGAGCGCACAAATCATTCCACTGAATTTGATTGAATACCATACCCCCCTACCCTATAGAGCATCATCCTACCAGCAGCAATTTGCTGCATGACACTGAGGTGTTGATTTCCACTGAGAAGTGACCCGGGTTTTCCATCGAGAAGTGACCCGTCTGCGGATTATGTTTCGGGTGTCACGGGTGGGTCAACCCGTGGTTTTCTCTTTTGGGTTCTGGCCTGCTTGGCAGAGCTGTTTTTGAAGCGGAAGCTATCGTTGCCGGTCTCCAGGATGTGGCAGTGATGGGTAAGCCGATCGAGGAGCGCCGTGGTCATTTTGGCGTCGCCGAACACGGTGGCCCATTCGCTGAAGCTCAGGTTTGTGGTGATGATGACGCTGGTGCGCTCGTAGAGTTTGCTCAGCAGGTGGAAGAGCAGCGCGCCACCTGAAGCACTGAACGGCAGATATCCAAGCTCATCCAGGATAACGAGATCGGAGTGCAGGAGGCGATTGGCGATCTGACCGGCCTTGCCCTGTGCTTTTTCCTGCTCGAGCGCATTGACCAGTTCGACCGTCGAGAAGAAGCGGACGCGCTTTCGATGATGTTCGATGGCCTGGATGCCCAGCGCCGTTGCCACATGGCTCTTGCCGGTGCCAGGACCGCCGACCAGCACGATATTGTCGGCGATGTCGATGAAGTCGCAGCGATGCAACTGACGCACCAGAGCTTCATTGACCTCGCTACTGGTAAAGTCGAAGCCGGCCAGATCGCGATAGACAGGGAAGCGCGCGATCTTGAGCTGATAGGCCACAGACCGAACCTCCCGTTCTGCTGTCTCGGCTTTGAGTAACTGGGAGAGGATCGGGATGGCGGCTTCGAACGCTGGAGATCCCTGTTCCATGAGATCGGTGACGGCCTGCGCCATGCCATGCATCTTGAGGCTGCGGAGCATGACGACGATGGCGCCGCTGGCAGGGTCATGACGCATGACGCTTCTCCTTGCGCAGATCATCATAGCGTTCGACATTGGCCATCGGTTCGCTGACCAGCTTGAGCGCCTGGGGCGCCGTCACCGGCGGCGTGGAGATCGGTTTTCCGTCGACCAGCCTATAGAGCAGATTGAGGATATGGGTCTTGGTCGGAACGCCAGCCTCCAGCGCCATGGTGACCGCCGTCAGCACCAGTTGCTCATCATGATGAAGAACCAGCGCCAGTATTTCGACCATTTCCCTGTCGCCGCCGGGATTGCGCAACAGATGTCGCTGCAGACGCTGGAACGCATCGGGTAGCTCAAGGAAGGGCGCACCGTTGCGCAGGGCGCCGGGCTTGCGCTGCACGACCGCCAGATAATGGCGCCAGTCATAAACCGTATGACCTGGACCGTCGTGAGAGCGGTTGATGATGCGCTGATGTGCGCAGATTGGCTGCCCCTCGGCGACGACCTGGAAGCGATCAGGATAGACGCGCAGGCTGACAGTGCGATTGGCGAAAGAGGCCGGTACGCTGTAGCGATTGCGCTCAAAGTGGATGAGGCACGTCGGCGATACCCGTTTGCGATATTCCACAAAACCATCGAAGGGCCTGCCCGCAACCATCAGACACTCAGATTCATCGGCCCAGGCATTGGCAACCGATCCGGGTTCGATCCCGTGAGGGATGTCCTCCCATAACGCTTTGCAGCGCTCCTCCAGCCCACAGGTTCAGCGCATCAAGGCTTTCGACCTGCGGCGTGGGTTGCCACAGACGGTGCCGCGCATCCTGGACATTCTTCTCGACCTGCCCCTTTTCCCATCCCGCAGCCGGGTTACAGAACTCAGCTTCGAACAGATAGTGGCTGACCATCGTCAGGAAGCGTGCGTTGACGGTGCGTTCCTTGCCACGCCCGACCTTGTCGACGGCCGTGCGCATATTGTCATAGATACCCCGGCGCGGCACGCCGCCCAGCACGCGGAAGGCGTGATTATGGGCGTCGAACAGCATCTCATGGGTTTGCAGCAGGTAGGCGCGCACGATGAATGCCCGGCTGTAACTGAGCTTGAAATGCGCGACCTGCAGCTTGGTCCGAACCCCGGCGATGATTGCCCAGTCCTCACTCCAATCAAACTGGAAAGCTTCCCCCGGCGCGAACGACAGGGGCACGAATGTCCCACGCCCGCCAATCTGTTGCTGGCGCCGATAATCTTCGCGCCAGTCCCGAGCAAAAGCGGCAACCCGGTTGTAGGATCCTTCATAACCCAGGCTCACCAAATCGGCGTGAAACTGCTTGATCGTGCGCTTCTGCTTGCGCGATCGGCCCATATCGCGCCGCAGCCAGGCCGCCAGATGCTCAGCAAATGGGTCCAGTTTGCTTGGTCGATCAGGCACCTTGAACCGCGGATCGATCGTCTCGGACCGCAAATATTTGCGGATCGTGTTGCGTGATAGTCCGGTGCGCCGCGCTATCTCCCGGATCGGTAGATGATCGCGAAAATGCCAGCGCCGGATAACGCTCAATAACGCCATGTCCAACACTCCATATACCCTCGCTTGTCAAAGCCAGGGACGAGTTCAACATGGGTCAATTCTCAGTGGAAATTTACGCCCTACCCGGGTCACTTCTCAGTGGAAATCAACACTCCATTCCATGATTTTTGGTCAGGGCCGCGCTCAGCTTGTCGGTGACCACCGTGACGAGCATGAAATCTGAACCATCCCGTCGGAAGTGGGCAAAAAACACATGCCCGCCGACCGAAGCAGATTTCTTTCCCGCTTCCCGTGCCAGATTATCCATCATCTTGCCGGTAAGACCGAGGAAGTCCTTCTCCTTGGCCTCAACATAGGCACGGATTTGCCCCTCGGTGGGAGAACCTTCTGCCGTTGTGAACCGACCGTGAGACTTGGAAGTCCGGCTGTTGTAAAGTTCATAGACCGTGGAGATGACGCGAAGCGTCGTGTCGGTCACGTCAAGCAACTTCTTGGAGAGTGCGACAGAATAGCCAGCATCGCTACGATTCAGGTCATGAATCGCAAGCGCAATTATCTCGGTCACCAATAATCCCCCCAACGTCCAAAACCGTGACGGACATGACCAATCCTTGGGACGTCCGACTGTTACGCAAAACTTTGAAGCACGAGCGAGCGATAAGCAAGGTGTCGCAGATTTAGCGCAGATATCATGCTCTGGGCTTCGGCTAGGAATCTTCTCGACGCGATGAAAGGTTCATCTGAATCGCCGATAAATAGGGATCGGAGCAGAAGTTGACATTACTCCCCCTCCAGAGGAGCAGAAGTTGAAAATCAGCCGTGATCCTCTGATGACAAAAGCACCGGAAACTCTAGGGGGTCAGGAGCAGACTTCCTGACAACCGACATTCATTGTCAATTTTCAGCAAGACTGCTCCTCTATGTCATACTTCTGCTCCTCATTTAGATCAAGCACATTCAATCTACAAAGCCTGACGGCGTGAATACGCTTCACTTCTCTCCTTGATTTATGGAGTGAAGAAAATGGAAGATCGCATTGCTCACTATATGGTGACTTTCACGGCCAAACAGTGGCCGGAAGCCTATCGCAGAGCTTTAGAGGTTGAAGAGCTCCCAAAGAAGGGGAGCCAACGAATGGCAGCAGCTGTCACCGCTGCTGCAGCGCGCTTAGGCTATAAGCAGCGCAACTTCTTTAAGATCATTCGCGCCTACAAAGAATCGCTAAAACAGAGCGATCAAGTCTTATCAAAATACCCTCGCCAACTTCCTAACGAAACGAGAGCGGCTCTCGAGGAAGCTATCGCGAATGCCGGACCAGGCGCTCGACCGGGGGCGATCCATTCTGCTGCCGAAGCATTATGCAAAGAGCGCAATATAAATCCTCCGAGCGGACGAGCGGTCCGAACTCGGCTCAACCTTCCTGCGGAAATAACGGATGTCGTGGCTTACACCGGCAAAAACACCGATTACGCGCTCGATATGTCGCCGCTCGACGTCGCGGTCGATGGACCTAACAACACGCCCTATCGCGCTGTCCTCACTGCTTTCATAGATGCCCGTCACGGCAATGTTATCGCTCATACTGTGACCGTCGGCCGGCCAATGGCTGACGACCTCCTCCACTTGTTTACCGAGGCCGTGGAAAAGACAAAGCCTAAAACGCCTTCGCCCGCGTCGTTGGTAATTTACCGGGGCGCTCCCATCAATGATCCGCGGCTGAAGGCTCAGATGCACTTACTTGGCATTTCTGAGCCAGACATACAGGTAGATGCTCGCCGCCCAGGATTGCCTCTCACTGCTCTGTTTGGAACTAAGCTCGGTCGTGTCGCGGTCAATCCACGCAGCGATCCTTCAAACCCATACGCAGTTGATGAGTCTCTCCCTCTGCATGTTGTGCGTCCAGCTATTGCCCTTCTCTTAGAACGCCATCACGCAGGCCTTCAGGTTAATCGTGAGATCGCGGCAATCGCATCAGCTACCACTGCAGTACAGGCGGTTACCAAAGGGCCGCAAAAATCAAACAATCAGGAATTTACCTCAGCTCGACTCCCACGCAAAAATAGCCGTTAAACAATGAGCTGCCACTACTAACGATACGCCCATCGACACCAAACTGCATCTACCCCATTGCGGTCGGAGCAGAGGTTGACACAAAACCCGCTTCAGAGGAGCAGAGGTTGAAAATCAGCCGTGATCCTCTGCTGACAAAAGTGCCGAAATGCGTGGGTGCCAGGAGCAGACTTCCTGACAACCGACACCTAACGATCGGCTTGCGTTCAGGGCGTGGCGGGACGCCAGCCCTCCAGATGCAGCAATATGTCGTGCGTGATCTGCTCGGTCGACAGGCCGGTCAGATCGCGCTTGCGCTGTTGCCCCTCCGATCCGCCGGACATGATCCAGCCGTGGCTGCGGCGGCTTTCCGACGCCTCCAAGGCGGTATAGGCGGCGAGCGGACGAGACCGGGGGGTCAGATGATAGCGAAAGACGCGATCGGGCGCGAAGCGGATCGTCAGTACCGCCGCTCCGTCCTCATTCCTTTGCACATCGCTTTCCGCCCAGCCCTCTTCCAGCATTGCGTCGCGCACCGTTTCCAGCGCGGGCACGCCATTGGCGGCGATCTGGCGCGCGATATCGCTTCGGCTTGCCGGCACGAACAGGCGCTTGAGCCGTTCGGTGACGGCGGGCGCATCTTCGCTGATGGCGACGCCTTCCAGATCGGCTGAGGTTTGACGCACCAGGCCCACGGCCAGCAACAGCATGATTATGCAGAAGGGGAGCGCGGCGAGCAGGGTCGCGGTCTGCAAGGCGCCGAGGCCGCCCGCCAGCAACAGCAATGTCGCTGTCACGCCCAGCAGCAGGCACCAGTAGACGCGCTGCCAGCGCGGCGTTTCGTCCGCCCCGCCCGATGCCAGCGTGTCGATGACGAGCGCGCCTGAGTCGGCGGACGTGATGAAGAAGACCGCGACCAGCGTGATGGCAAGCGCAGAGGTGAAGCCGGCACCGGGCAAATAGGCCAGGAACTTAAATAGCGCCGTCGACAGATTGGCGTCGACCGCCTTGGCGATCGCCCCATGCGCCGCGCCAAGATCGAGCGCGATCGCGGTGTTGCCGAACACCGTCATCCACAGGAAGGTGAAGCCCGCTGGCACGAACAGCACACCAACGACGAATTCCCGGATCGTACGCCCGCGCGAAATGCGGGCGATGAACATGCCGACGAAGGGCGACCAGGCGATCCACCATGCCCAGTAGAACAGGGTCCAGTCGGCCATCCAGGCGCGCGGTTCATAGGCGTAGAGGGTGAAGGTGCGCTGGACGAAATGATCGAGATAAAGGCCGAAATTCTGCACCAGGGCATTGAGTAGGAACAGGGTCGGCCCCCACAGCATGACGAACAGCATCAGCAGGACGGCCAGCGTCAGGTTGAGTTCCGACAACCGGCGCACGCCGCGATCGGCCCCGCTGAGCACCGATAGGGTGGCCGCGCCCATGACGACGACGATGACGCCCACCTGCAAGGATATCGTGTCGGCCAGACCATAATTATAGGCAAGGCCGGCGGTCATCTGCGACACGCCAAAGCCCAAAGATGTCGATACGCCGAACACGGTGCCGCACACCGCGAATATGTCGATCGCATCGCCCATCGGGCCATGGATGCGCTTGCCCAGGATCGGATGCAGCCCCGACCGCATCGTCAGCGGCAACCCGCGGCGATAGGAGAAATAGGCAAGGCTGAGCCCCACCAGTGCGTAGATGGCCCAAGCATGAATGCCATAATGGTGGAAGGTGATGGCCATTGCTTCGCGGGCGGCCAATATGGTGCCGGGCTCCGCTTCAGGCGGGGAGATATAATGCTGGACCGGCTCGGCCACGCCAAAATACATAAGGCCAATGCCCATGCCGGCTGCGAACAGCATGGCAAGCCAGGACACATAGGGGAAATCGGGTTCGGAATCGTCGGGGCCAAGGCGCAGGCGGCCAGCTGGTCCAAATCCCAGGACGAGGACCACCACCACAAAAGCGGCGACCGACGCAACGTAGAGCCAGCCGAATGTGTCGATGGCCCAGCTTTGCGCGGCGCTGAATATCTGGTCCGACGCGCCGGGCGCGATCAGCGTGCTGGACAGCATCAGAGCGACAATGATCGACGCCCCCCAGAATACGCGCGGATTCATCTGTGTCTTCATCCGCTTCCCCCTAATCTATGTGAAGGCGAAAATCAGCCGCGCGGGCGGATGTTCCGCCGATCATCCATAGAAAAGCATCAGCAGCAGGCCGATGGCGGTCAGCAACAGGGAGAACCAAAGGAAGCCGAGGTCGGGCTTGTCGGGATCGCGCATGACTCAGTCCTCGGCGCTGGCGACCGAACGGACGAGCAGATCGTCGGTTACGGTCATAGTGAAAATGGGGTCGGCATCGGCCGGCACTTCGGCAATGGCGTCGGTAAAGGCGGCGCGCGTGGCGGGATCGTCATAGACCATTTTCTGGTCGAAGGCCGCGCGCCAGGTCGCCTCGTCGGGCCATTCGGCATAGCCGACGAAGCGTCCATCCGCATCGCGATGCAAGCGCGACCCCAGGCTGCCATATTTTTCGCGGATGAGGTCGGTCCCACGCCGCCAGGCGGCGCGGAACTGATCCTCCTTGCCGGGATGGACCCGCCACCAATAAACCGCGACGAACATGCAGTATGCCTCCTTGTTACGAAGACACAATGAGCCGGACGAGCGGCGGTTCCGGTCGCGGCCTGCCCGATGCCGCTTTAGAGGATGGTCTGGCCGGTCTTGGCCCAGTCGGCGGCGAAGCCTTCCAGCCCCTTGTCGGTCAGCACATGCTTGGACAGCATCTTGATGACGGCAGGCGGGGCAGTAATGACGTCGGCGCCGATCTTCGCGCATTCGAGCACATGGATCGGATGGCGCAGCGAAGCTGCCAGGATTTCCGTGTCGAACTGATAATTGTCGTAGATCAGGCGAATGTCCTCGATCAGCTTCAGGCCATCAAAGCCATTGTCGTCATGGCGACCCACGAAGGGCGAAATGAAGCTGGCGCCGGCCTTCGCCGCGAGCAGCGCCTGGTTGGCCGAGAAGCAGAGCGTCACATTGACGAGCGTGCCGTCGTCCGTCAGCGCCTTGCAGGTCTTGAGCCCGTCGATGGTGAGCGGCACCTTGATGCAGACATTGTCCGCGATCTTCCGCAGGATTTCCGCTTCCTTCATCATCGTTTCATGGTCGAGCGCGACGACTTCGGCTGACACGGGGCCATCGACGATGCCGCAGATTTCCTCCACGACTTCCATGAACTTACGGCCCGACTTGTGGATCAGGGTCGGGTTGGTGGTGACGCCGTCCAAAAGGCCCGTGGCGGCCAGTTCGCGGATGTCGGCGGTGTCGGCGGTGTCGACGAAGAATTTCATGGGGATGCTCCGGGGCAATTGGCGATTCGGCTCCCTTTAGCCTTTGGGGCCGGGATTCGCCATCGGTTGCCCGGGCGCCGCAGGACGGGTAACGGCGCGATACCTTTCCAAAGGATCACCGATGCGTTTCCCGATATTGCTGGCCGCGCTGGTGCCGCCCCTGATCGCTTCTCCCGCCCGCGCCGCAGACGATACGCAGCTTTGGGTGTCGGAGGCACTGACCTTCAAGGCGGACGGCAATGACAGCATTACGATCGACTTCAGCCAGCGCGCGCGGTCCGATGGGACAAGTGGCGGCGAGCAATCGCTCAGCCGCATTACCTGGGATCACAGGATAGCGGACGGGGTGCAGATCGGCGGCGGTTTCGCCTATCTCAAAAGCGAAGTCGATCAGGATCTGCGCTTTCACCAGCAACTGACCGTCAGCCATGGCATATTGCAAAGCCGCACCCGGCTGGAGCAACGCTTTTTCGACAATGCCGACGAAGCCAGCTGGCGTCTGCGCGAACGGATCCAGGCGATGGTGCCGCTGGATGCCGACAAGAAATGGGCGCTGGTCGGGGCGAGCGAATTCTTCTTTCATTTGAACCGGACAAAGCCCGGCGACAGGACGGGCCTGGCCGTGATGCGCCTGCAAGGCGGCATTCGTCGATCCTTGAGCAAATCCGTCGATATCCAGCTGCTCTACATGCGCCAGCAGACCTTTCGCGACAATAAAGCCGACACGTTCAACCATGTGCCCTGGCTGTCGCTCAACTGGCGGATTTAGCGGCGGGGCTGTTTGCGCGGGACGCGCCAAGGGCTAAGGACGCACCATGTCCTCCCGCGCGCGCGTCCTGCTCCTTAATGCCGCTCTTGGCCCACTCGACTATCGGGTGCCGCACGGCATGCGGGTCGAGCATGGCAGCATCGTCGTCGCGCCTTTGGGGCCGCGCCAGATCATCGGCGTGGTGTGGGAGGAGGATCGCTTTCCCGAGGTCGAGAGCGTCGGCGACAATCGCCTGCGCAATCTGCTGGAGGTGGTGGACGCCCCGCCCCTGCCCGAACCGCTGCGCCGGCTCATTGAATGGACGGCGGACTATTATCTCAGCCCTCCGGCCGCGGTGTTGCGGATGGCGCTATCGTCCATGTCGGCGTTGGAGGGGGCGCGCACGGTCATCGAATATCGCGCCACCGGCGCGGTGCCCGAACGGATGACCGAACAGCGCGCTCAGGCGCTGGAACGGATCGGCGAGCGGCAGGGGCTGATCCGCGAGCTGGCGATGATCGGCGGGGTGAGCGACGCGGTGATCCGTGGCCTTATCAAGCAGGATATATTCGAACCCGTGGAGGTGAGCGTCGACACGCCCTTCCCCATGCCCGATCCCGATCATGCCCCGCCCGACCTGTCGGAAGCGCAGCGCGCCGCCGCCGGGCAGATGGCGGATGCGGTGCGCGCGGCCGATTTCGCGCCCTTCCTGCTCGACGGCGTGACCGGGTCGGGCAAGACCGAAGTCTATTTCGAGGCGATCGCAGCGGCGATCCGGGCCGACCGGCAAGTGCTGGTGCTGCTGCCCGAAATCGCGTTGACCGAGCCGTTCCTGGAGCGGTTCGAAAAACGTTTCGGATGCGTTCCGGTAAACTGGCACAGCGGTTTGCGGCAGAGCGAGCGGCGGCGGGCCTGGCGCGCCATCGCCAGCGGGCAGGCGCAGGTGGTGGTCGGCGCGCGCTCGGCATTGTTCCTGCCCTACCCGAAGCTGGGCCTGATCATCGTCGACGAGGCGCATGAGGCGAGCTTCAAGCAGGAAGACGGCGTCCATTATCATGCCCGTGACGTGGCGGTGATGCGCGGCCTCATTGAAAAATTCCCGGTCGTGCTGGCGTCGGCCACCCCCGCCATCGAAACGCGGCATCAGGTGGAACTGGGCCGCTATGCCGAAATCAAGCTGCCTTCGCGCTTTGGCGGGGCGGAAATGCCCGACATTCACGGCATCAACCTGCTGACCGATCCGCCCGAGCGCGGCCGCTGGATCGCGCCGCCGCTGGTCCAGGCGATCGACGAGACGATGGCGCGGGGCGAACAGAGCCTGCTGTTCCTCAACCGGCGCGGTTACGCGCCGCTGACGCTGTGCCGCCATTGCGGCTATCGCTTCCAATGTCCCAATTGCACCGCCTGGATGGTCGAGCATCGGCTGACGCATCGGCTGGCCTGCCATCATTGCGGCCATGTTATCCCCGCGCCACGCCGCTGCCCGGAATGCAAGGAGGAGGACAGCCTGGTCGCGTGCGGTCCCGGCGTCGAACGCATCGCTGACGAGGTGAAGACGCTTTGGCCGCAGGCGCGCACCGCCATCGCCACATCCGACACGCTCTGGTCGCCCGCGCGCGCCGCCGAGTTCGTGAAGTCGGTGGAAGGAGGCGACGTCGACATCATCATCGGCACGCAATTGGTGACGAAAGGCTATCATTTCCCCAATCTGACGCTGGTGGGCGTGATCGACGCCGATCTGGGGCTGGAGGGCGGCGACCTGCGCGCGGCCGAACGCACATTCCAACAAGTGATGCAGGTCGCCGGGCGCGCGGGACGCGGGGAAAAGCCGGGCCATGTCTTCATCCAGACGCGGATGCCCGAAAGCGAGGTCATCCAGTCGCTGATCGATGCGGACCCAGAGCGTTTCTATGCCGTGGAAACGGAAAACCGGCGGCGCGCCAACGCCCCACCCTTCGGCCGCTTCGCCGCGATCATCGTGTCGAGCGAGGATGCCGACGAAGCGGCGCAGACCGCGCGACTGATCGGCAAGTCCGCACCGGTGATTGAGGGGATGCGCGTCTATGGTCCGGCCCCCGCCCCATTGGCCGTGCTGCGCGGCCGGCATCGCCATCGCCTGCTGATCCACGCCAGCCGGCAGGTCGACATTCAGGCCGCGATCCGCGAATGGCTGGGCAATCTGGTATGGAAATCGGGCACGCGGGTCGCGGTGGACGTCGACCCCTACAGTTTCATGTGATGGCGACGCCCATTGCCAGCCCCTGCCGCAACCTGTGCGCGCTCGACCGGGATCGGGCGACATGCACGGGCTGCGGGCGAACCATTGAGGAGATTGTGCACTGGCGCAGCATGAGCGATGCGCAGCGCGCCGCCGTCATGGCGCGGGTGCAGGATTTTGCGCCCCCTTATCCGCCACCTGCGCATCATACTGCGCCTTGAGCCGCAGCGCCGCGTCCCGCATGCCGGACCCGTGCGGCGAATAGGCGATGGGATCGAGCAGGATGGAGGCGGCCGCATATTCCCCCCGGATCGCCAGCGCATGCGCCAGCCTGAACCGATAATTGGGATTTTGCGGCAGGAGGGTATAGGCCTTGTACAGGCCGTCATAGCCAAGTTCGGGCATCTTGCCGCCGCGCATCGCATGATATTGGTAGAATAGCGCCAGCGGCACCGGATCTTCGGTATCCGCGCGGTTGGCGCGCACGATGGCGGTGAGCGCCGCCTTCCAGTCGTCCGCCCTGTCACTCTCCTGCGCGCGTTCCAGCATGGCTTCCGCCCGCACCGCATAGGCGCGGGAGGATTGCGGGTCGATGGCAATGGCGCGGTCGGCATCGACCAGGGCGGCATCGTGCATATCCGCCTTCCATTCCGCCTCAGCCAGCAATGCCAGCGCATGGGGGCTTTGCGGGAATTTCGCCGCCGTCGCGCGGATCGACGCCACGATGCCCGGCAGGTCCTCGGTCCGCGGCCGATGGATCAGACGCAATTCATCCTCGATCAGTGCGCCGTCAGCCGCATCGACGGGGCTGACGGTGATGGCGCCCAATTGCATCTCGCCGGGCCTCAGCACCAGCATATTGGTCCGATGCCGCATATAGGCCTTGAGATCCTTTTCCAGTCCCTCCAGCCCGCCTGCGAAATAGCTGTCCGGTTCGCCCGCCTCCCCGCGCGCAAGATCATTGAGATAGGCCGACAATTCGGCGCTGCGTCCGGTCTTGGAATTGAAATAATAATGGGTCAGCAGCCAGGCGGTGCCATAATAGCGGTCGCCATCCGCGCGATTGAGCCCATCGGTGGTCTGCGCGAAAAGCTGCTTGAGCGGATAAGGCTGGCCCAGCACCAGTCCGGGGACGCGCGCCATCGGCACCTGCGCGAAGCGGATGGACCCGTCCTTGGGAAAATCGACGACCGAAAAATATTCCGCGAACCCTTCCACATACCAGGCCGGATACGCAGCGGGAAAATAGTGTAGCATGAAATGATGGGTATATTCGTGGAATAATATTTGTTCCGCGTCGAACCCGAACGTGCCGCCCTTCGATGAGCGGGACAGGAAGGCATAGGCGCTGCGATCGGACGTCGTGTAAAAGCCAGCGATATTGGGATTGCGGGCAAGGTCCTTGACCTTTGCTTCGCTGGACAGAAGATAGACCTTCACCGGGCTGCCCTTTTCCGCCGCGGTCTTGCCCGTCATCTTGCGCAGCAGATAGTCGAATTTTTCCAGCCGCTCCGCAAAGTCGCGCAGCTTGTCGTCGCTGCCTTCGCTATAGACGGTGAAATGGTCGGTCTTTGCCTGCCACCAAGCCGCCTGCGCGCTGCCCGCGCCAGCCAGCAACAGGCCCAATGCCACCAGCAGCCGTCCCCACAAACGCACCATGCTACCCCCCTCAAGTCCCCGCATCACGGTGGCGCAAAAGGGAAGCGGACGAAAGCCTAAATTTTTCCGCTACTTGCCCTTTTCCCGAGCGAGCAGCGCCTGCTTGCGCTCCAGCCCCCAGGCATAGCCGCCCAATGCGCCGTCACTGCGCAGCACCCGGTGGCAGGGGATGAGAACAGCCAGCCGGTTGTCGCCGCAGGCGCTGCCCGCCGCGCGGACCGCGCCGGGGCGACCGATGGCGGCGGCGATTTCACCATAGCTGCGCGTTTCGCCCGGCGGGATCGCGCGCAGCGCCGCCCAGACGGCTTGCTGAAAGGCGGTGCCCTGTACATCGGTCGGCAGTGCCACATCGGCGCGCGGGTCCTCGACCAAAGCGGCGACATGGCCGGCCATGACGTCGAGCGCCGCGTCGGCCGGGCACAGCCGCGCATGGGGGAAGCGCGCGCGCAAGTCCGCCTCGCCCTCGCCAAAGCTGATGCGGCACAGGCCCTTGTCCGTGGCGGCGACCAGAACAGACCCCAGGCTGGTGTCGACGGTGCCCCAGCGGATGGTGACGCCGCGCCCGCCATCCTTCCACGCTGACGGCGTCATGCCCAGATGACGCTGCGCATCGGCATAGGCGCGGCTGGGCGCGGCATAGCCCGCTTCGTAAATGGCATCGGTGATTCGCGATTCCACCCCAAGCGCCGCTTTCAGCCGCTCGGTTCGCAGCGCGCGCGCCCAGGCGGCGGGCGTCATGCCGGTTTCGCGCTTGAACAGGCGATGGAAATGATGCGGCGCATAGCCGACATGGGCGGCGATCGCGTCCAGCCGGGGCGCTTCCTCCGCCCCTTCGATCATCGTGATGGCCGCCTCCACCGCCAACCGGTCGCGCCCGACCTCGTCCGGGCGGCAACGCAAGCAGGCGCGAAAACCCGCCGCGCGCGCGGCTGCGGGATGGGGCAGAAAGGACATATTTTCCCGCCGTGGATGGCGCGCGGCGCAACTGGGCTTGCAATAGATGCCGGTGGTGGACACGCAGCCCACGAACCGCCCGTCCATCGCCCGGTCGCGGCGCAGGAAAGCGGCCCAGCAGGCGTCGGGATCGGGCATGGTGGCGTGGGCAGGGCGAGTCATGGGTGTCATGGATATAGGACATAAATCTCCCCCGCGCGCCCTGCTTCCCACGCCTTGCCGTCAAAGCATTTCGCCTTTTCCCGATTGCACCGCGCCCGGCATTGCATATGAATGCGCCACGATGGTCGCCCTACTCCGCCGCTTCGCCCCCCTTCTTGGCCTTATCCTCGCGCTGCTGGCGCCGATGCCGCTCCATGCCGAACAGCAGGACATTGCCGCCGCCGCGCGCGGCGTGGTGCGCGTGGCGCTGGTCGCGACGGACGGGGCCGACGCCTATTTCGTGGGCCATGGCAGCGGCTTTGCGGTCGCGCCGGACAAGGTGCTGACCAACGCCCATGTCGTCGAACTGGCGCGGGAAGAACGCAATCTGGTGATCGGGGTCATCCCGTCCGAAGGCAGCAAAACCTATGGCGGGCGAATCATCGCCTATTCGCCCGGCAACGACCTGGCGCTTATCCAGCTGGAGGAAGGGAGCCTGCCGGTCAGCACCTTTTACGCGGGTGCGGTGGCCGATGGTCAGCATGTCACCGCGATCGGCTATCCCGGCACGGTCGACCGCGCGCAGGGGCTTGGCCTCAAGCAGATGGTCGAACCGCTGGCGACGGTGAAGACCAGCGGCAATATCTCGTCGGGGCGGGCGAGCCAGAGTTTCGACACCATCCTGCACACCGCGCCGCTTGCGGCGGGCAACAGCGGCGGGCCGCTGGTCGATGATTGCGGCCGGGTGCTGGGGGTCAACAGCTTCGGGTCGATTTCCGACGGCAATGACGCGGAGTTCGGCTTTGCCGTATCCTGGCGCGAAATCGCCTCCTTCCTGCGGCAGGCGGGCGTGGCGTCACTGCATACCGTCGTCCCGTGCCGGTCGATGGCGGAGGCCGATGCCGCCGAAGCGTCGCTGACGCAGCGCGAGGCGCAGGCGAGCGAACAGAAGGACCGCGCCGTCAGCCAGGCGCGCGACGCGGCGCTCGCCAAGGCGCGCGACGATGCGGAGCGCGACATCATCACCGCGCGCGAAAATGCGATGGCGGGCGCGGCGGTGCTGCTGGCGATCGCGGTGCTGGGGCTGGGCGCGGGCGGCCTGTTTTATACGCAGGGCAAGGAAAGGCAGGCGACCTGGCTGCTGGCGGGCGGCGGCGTGGCGTTGCTCGGCGCGCTGGGCCTCTTCGTCTTCAAGCCCAGTTTCGATGGCATCGACGAGCGGGTGAAGATGCCGCAGGACAAGGGCGTGACCGCCAACAGCGCCTTCGCCTGGGCCGGCGACAATATCTGCAAGGTCGACCTGCCCCGCAGCCGCCTGACCGTGTCGCAGCCCAATGACATCGCCTTCAACTGGGCCGAAGGCGGCTGCGTGAATGGCGAGACGCAATATGGCGCCGACGGCACGGCGTGGCAGCGCACCGTCGTACCCGCCGAGGGCAATTATGTCTCCTCCAGCCGATTTGACCCCGCCACCGGCACCTTGCGGGTGGAACGCTGGCTGCCTGACCTTGATACGATGGAAAAGCTCCGCGCGCTGGTGAAGGACAAGCCGATCAAGGGATGCGGCAGCGATCCCGACCTGTTGCGACAGATTGCCACCCTGCGGTCGGACGCCGCCGCGCTTTTGCCGGCCCAGCCCAATGAACGCATCGTCTATCATTGCCAGAAGGGACGGCTCGCGCCGGCTGACGACGCGCGCTGAGCCGAACGCGGCGCGAGAAAAAACTCAGGCAAATAGTCCCCCGTCCGACCTTAGGCCGGAATCGTGTCACATGACTTGCATAGTCATATGGGCACTGCTAACCGGCCCGCGACAGGGGTTCGGGACGGCATCACACCGCGCCCCTCTTTTTTGCACGACCTGCAAATCAAGTGGAGGACGGAAAGCGCGTGGAGACTAGCGGCGGGATACAGGCCAGCCTCAGCGGCCGCTATGCGGTGGCGCTGTTTGATCTGGCGCGCGACGCACAGTCGCTCGACACCGTGGCCGGCAGCCTGGCCGCGCTGAAGGCGGCGCTGGCCGAATCGGCGGACCTCAAGGCGCTGATCAACAATCCGGTGTTGAGCCGCGACGCATCGGGCAAGACGATCGCCGCCGTCGCATCCACCATGGGCATCGACGCGCTGACCACGAAATTCCTGGGCGTACTGGCGCAGAACCGTCGCCTGGCCCAGTTGCCCGCGGTTATCCGCGCCTATGAAACATTGCTGTCGAATCACAAGGGCGAGGCCCGCGCCGAAGTGACCAGCGCCCATCCGCTCGACGCCGATCAGGTCGCCGCGCTCGCCCGGAACCTGCGCGCGCGCGTCGGCCGGGACGTGGCGGTCAGCACCAAGGTCGATCCCGCGATCCTGGGCGGTCTGGTCGTCAAGATCGGCAGCCAGATGATCGATTCCTCCATTCGTACCCGTTTGAACACGCTCGCCCACGCGATGAAAGGCTGAAAGGCTGAACATGGATATCAACGCCGCAGAAATTTCGAAGGTCATCAAGGACCAGATCGCCAATTTCGGCACCGAAGCGCAGGTGAGCGAAGTCGGTTCCGTGCTCAAGGTCGGCGACGGCATCGCCCGCGTCCATGGCCTCGACAATGTCCAGGCGGGCGAAATGGTCGAGTTCGCCAATGGCGTGCAGGGCATGGCGCTGAACCTGGAAGCCGACAATGTCGGGGTCGTGATCTTCGGTTCGGACGCCGAGATCAAGGAAGGTGACGTCGTCAAGCGCACCGGCACCATCGTCGACGTGCCCGTGGGCAAGGGCCTGCTCGGCCGCGTGGTCGATGGCCTCGGCAATCCGATCGACGGCAAGGGCCCGATCCAGTACACCGAGCGCAAGCGCGTGGAAGTCAAGGCGCCGGGCATCATCCCCCGCAAGTCGGTGCATGAACCCGTGCAGACCGGCCTCAAGGCGATCGACGCCCTCGTCCCCGTCGGCCGTGGCCAGCGCGAGCTGATCATCGGCGACCGTCAGACCGGCAAGACCGCCGTCGCGATCGACACCTTCATCAACCAGAAGGGCATCAACGCGGGCGATGACGAGAGCAAGAAGCTCTATTGCATCTACGTCGCCATCGGCCAGAAGCGCTCGACCGTCGCGCAGATCGTCAAGCAGCTCGAAGAAAATGGCGCGATGGACTATTCGATCGTCGTCGCCGCGACCGCTTCGGAACCCGCGCCGCTCCAGTATCTTGCGCCCTACACCGGCGTCACCATGGGCGAATATTTCCGCGACAATGGCATGCACGCCGTCATCGTCTATGACGATCTGTCCAAGCAGGCCGTCGCCTATCGCCAGATGTCGCTGCTGCTGCGTCGTCCTCCGGGCCGCGAAGCCTATCCCGGCGACGTGTTCTACCTGCACAGCCGCCTGCTGGAGCGCGCGGCCAAGATGAACGACGCCAATGGCAATGGATCGCTGACCGCGCTGCCGATCATCGAAACGCAGGCGGGCGACGTGTCGGCCTACATCCCGACCAACGTGATTTCGATTACCGACGGCCAGATCTTCCTGGAAACCAACCTTTTCTACCAGGGCATTCGTCCGGCCATCAACGTCGGTCTGTCGGTGTCGCGCGTCGGTTCCGCCGCGCAGACCAAGGCGATGAAGAAGGTGTCGGGCTCGATCAAGCTGGAGCTGGCGCAGTATCGCGAAATGGCGGCCTTCGCCCAGTTCGGTTCGGACCTCGACGCCTCGACCCAGAAGCTGCTCAATCGCGGCGCGCGCCTGACCGAATTGCTCAAGCAGCCGCAATTCTCGCCCCTGCCCTTCGAAGAGCAGACCGCGTCGATCTTTGCCGGCACCAACGGCTATCTCGACAATGTCGCCGTCAAGGATGTGACCCGCTATGAGGAAATGATGCTGGCCTATCTGCGCCACGATCATCCGCAAGTGCTGGCCGCGATCCGCGACAGCAAGGATCTGGGCGACGACGCCAAGGGCAAGCTCAAGGCCGCGCTCGACAGCTTCGGCAAGACTTTCGCGTAAGAGTTAAATCCGTCATCCCGGCGAAGGCTGGGATCTCGGGCCGCAAGGGTTGAACCTGGAGGCGCGAGATCCTGAAATGAGGCAAGTGACTCGTTTCAGCCTTCGTCAGGATGACGAACCAGAAGGTTCGTCATGCCCAGCCTCAAGGAACTGAAAATCCGGATCGGGTCGGTCAAATCGACCCAGAAGATCACCAAGGCCAAGCAGATGGTCGCCGCCGCGAAGCTGCGCAAGGCGCAGGCCGCGGCCGAAGCCGCGCGTCCCTATAGCGAGCGGCTGGAAGCGGTCGTCGCCAGCCTTGCGACCAAGATTGCCGGTGGTTCGGGCGAAGGCGCTTCGCCGCTGCTGGCGGGCACGGGCAAGGATGACGTCCACCTGCTGGTCGTCGCCAACTCCGACCGTGGCCTGGCCGGCGCATTCAACGCCAACATCGTCAAGGCTGCGCTCGCCAAGGCCCGCGCGCTGGAACTGGACGGCAAGAAGGTGCAATTTTACCTGATCGGCCGCAAGGGCCGTCCGGTCATCAACCGCACATATCCCGGCAAGATCGTCGCGCAATATGACACTACGGGTGTCAAGGAGCCGGGCTTCGACCAGGCCCAGGCGATCGCGCATGAGCTGAGCGACATGTATCTGAACGGCAAGTTCGATGTCGCGCACCTCTTCTATTCGCGCTTCAAGTCGGCGCTGGCGCAGATCCCGACCGAGCAGCAGATCATCCCGGTGAAAATCCCCGCCGATGCCGACCGCAACGCCATCCCCGCGACGGTAGAATATGAACCAAGCGAGGAAGCGATCCTGGACGACCTGCTGCCGCGCAACGTCACGGTACAGCTCTTCAAGGCGCTGCTGGAAAACAACGCGTCCGAACAGGGCGCGTCGATGACCGCGATGGACAATGCGACCCGCAACGCCGGCGACCTTATCAACAAACTGACCATCCAGTATAACCGCAGCCGGCAGGCCGCGATCACCACCGAATTGGTCGAAATCATCTCGGGCGCGGAGGCGCTTTAAAGATGGACAGGAATTTTCGAGCCGCGATGAAGCGGGCTCGGAAAGAGCAGAAGGAATATGATGAAAGCAGGCTGACGCCATTTGAAAAAACAGAGCGTGAAAACAGGTTAGTTGAGCAGGAAGATGTCGTTCTGTTCATACTCATGGGAAACGTTTTGATTTTTACAGGCTACTATCTGCTTTGGGGTGATGGCCGAGGAATTTTGTGGGCACCGCTGCTATGTGCCGGCTTAAGTCTGGTTTTATTGGTTTTTAGATTTAGACGCAGATTGCATTGAGGCAAGGAAACGAAGTCATGGCAACCACCAACAATGTAGGCCGCATTTCGCAGGTCATCGGCGCCGTCGTCGACGTGACCTTCCCCGATGCGCTCCCGGCGATCCTTTCGGCGCTGGAAACCAGCAACAACGGCCAGCGCCTTGTGCTGGAAGTCGCCCAGCATCTGGGCGAGAACACTGTCCGCACCATCGCGATGGACTCGACCGACGGCCTGACCCGCGGTCAGGAAGTGACCGACACCGGCGCGCAGATCAGCGTCCCCGTCGGCCCGGCCACGCTCGGCCGCATCCTGAACGTTGTGGGTGAACCGATCGACGAACGCGGCCCGGTCCAGACCGAACTGCGCTCGCCCATCCACGCCAAGGCACCGGAATTCATCGACCAGTCGACCGACGCGTCGATCCTCGTCACCGGCATCAAGGTCATCGACCTTCTGGCGCCCTATGCCAAGGGCGGCAAGATCGGCCTGTTCGGCGGCGCGGGCGTTGGCAAGACCGTGCTTATCCAGGAACTCATCAACAACATCGCCAAGGGTCATGGCGGCACCTCGGTCTTCGCAGGCGTGGGCGAACGCACCCGTGAAGGTAACGATCTGTACCATGAATTCCTCGACGCCAACGTCATCGCCAAGGATGCCGACGGCAACGCGATCAGCGAAGGGTCGAAGGTTGCGCTGGTGTACGGCCAGATGAACGAACCGCCGGGCGCCCGCGCGCGCGTCGCCCTGTCGGGCCTGACCATCGCCGAATATTTCCGCGACGTCGAAAATCAGGACGTGCTGTTCTTCGTCGACAACATCTTCCGCTTCACCCAGGCGGGCGCGGAAGTGTCGGCCCTGCTCGGCCGCATTCCTTCGGCCGTGGGCTATCAGCCGACCCTGTCG
Source organism: Sphingomonas sp. SKA58 (assembly GCF_000153545.1). Lineage (NCBI taxonomy): Bacteria > Pseudomonadati > Pseudomonadota > Alphaproteobacteria > Sphingomonadales > Sphingomonadaceae > Sphingomonas > Sphingomonas sp. SKA58. Next base: position 738,384 of record NZ_CH959306.1, on the reverse strand, counting down.
ACCGACATGGGCGCTTTGCAGGAACGCATCACCTCGACCAACAAGGGGTCGATCACTTCTGTGCAGGCTGTGTACGTCCCCGCGGACGACTTGACCGACCCGGCGCCGGCGACCAGCTTCGCGCACTTGGACGCCACCACGGTTCTCAACCGCGCCATTTCGGAGCTGGGCATCTATCCGGCGGTCGACCCGCTGGACTCGACCAGCCGCGTTCTGGAACCCCGCGTCGTCGGTCAGGAGCATTATGAAACCGCTCGTGCGGTCCAGTCGATCCTGCAGAAGTACAAGTCGCTGCAGGACATCATCGCGATCCTGGGCATGGATGAGCTCAGCGAAGAGGACAAGCTGACCGTCGCACGCGCGCGCAAGATCCAGAAGTTCCTGTCGCAGCCCTTCCACGTCGCCGAAGTCTTCACCGGCATTTCGGGCAAGTTCGTCCAGATCGAAGACACGGTGAAGTCGTTCAAGGCCGTGGTCGAAGGCGAATATGACCATCTGCCCGAAAACGCCTTCTACATGGTCGGCGGCATCGACGAAGCGGTCGAGAAGGCTAAGAAGCTGGCCGCTGAAGCGGCGTAAAAACAAACCCTCCCTTCCCTTATAGGGAAGGGATTGAGGGGTGGGTAGCGAGCGAAGCGAGCTTCCACCTTCTCGGCTAGGGCGCAGGCCATCGCTTCGCAATGGCACCCACCCCCGGCCCCTCCCTGATAGGGAGGGGGGAGAAAATGATATGGCACTGCATTTCGAACTCGTGACGCCGGAAAAGCTGGTCCGCTCGGTGGAAGTCTATCAGGTCGTCGTGCCCGGCACCGATGGCGATTTCGGTGTGCTGGAGGGCCATGCCCCCTTCATGTCGACCGTGCGCGACGGCGCGATCCAGATTTTCGCCAGCGCGGGCGCCGCGCCCGAAGTGATCCCGGTCGAAGGCGGCTTTGCCGAAGTGAATGAAAAGGGTCTGACGGTCCTGGCCGAAAAGGCGGGCTGACCCGCCCTTGCACCGAAATGAAAAAGGGCCGCCCTCCGACATGGAGGCGCGGCCCTTTTCTGGTTAGCAGCTCCTTAACCTTGCGCGCTTAGATCGATGATCGGTCGGGGAGTGTGCATGTCCTATCTGCTAGAGGATCTTGGCGGTCTGGTCGGCGCGACGCTGCTCGCGCCGATGCTATTCTGCCTCGCCGGCTTCGGACTGCTGCGGCTGCTGGACCGTGCCGGACTGGCGGCGGCGGAAGGCTTCTGGCCGCGCGCCGGCTGGGCGATGCTCCTGTCGCTCGCCATCCTGCCAGTATTGGATGTCCTCGCCATCCGGGCTATCGGCATGCCGGGCATGCTGCTGCTCAATGGCGCACTCGCTATGCTGGGTGTCAGCCGAATGAAGGGCGCTACGTCCGCCTGTCACGGCGCTGGCCTCTTTCTGCTGATCGCGCTGGGCTGGTGGCTGATCTGCGCCTGGACGCTCATGGATTTCGATCGCGACGGGCGGCTCTATCAAAGCCTTGTCGTGTTCGACATGGTCAAGCATGCCGCCGTGATCGAGCAGATTGCGCGGCAGGGCATTCCCTTCACCGATCCCTTTTTCGCGCGCGACGGGATCGCGGGCTATTATCATTATTTCTATGTCTGGCCCGCCGCGATTCGCTGGGCGAGCGGCTTTCACATATCGCCGGTCATGGCCTTTGCCGCCTGCGCCTATTGGACGGGCATTGCGGTCGTCGCCCTGCTGTGGCGCATCGCCGCTGACGCCAGCCTGATCCGGGAAGGACGTGGCCGGCGCGTGCTGATGATCGCCATCCTGCTGTGCTTTGTCGCGGGCGCGGACCTTCTCTTCATGGCGCTGCGCTACCTGATGGTCGGGCGGATCGAACCGGAAATCGAGAATTGGAACAGCGAGATTCGCATGTTCGCCACCTCGACCATCTGGGTGCCGCACCACATTCTAGCGCTGGTCGCGGGGTGGACAGGATTGCTGCTGAACGCGCGGGCGCGCAGCCGTGAGACGCCGCAGCGCCTGTGGCTGGCCGTAGGGGCTGGCGCGGCCTACGCCAGCATGTTCGGCGCGTCAGTGTGGATCAGCCTGACCCTCGCGCCGGTCCTTATCGTCTGGGGCATGATGGCGCTATGGCGGCGGGATGGCACGCTGCTGCTGTCGGGCGTCGTCGCACTGCTCTTGTCGGTACCCCAATGCCTCGACCTCATCCATGGCCGCGCGCCCGATGTCTTTCCGGTGGCGCTGCATATCCGCCCCTTCACTTTGTTGTTCGCCGGCCATGACCTCACCGCGCAGCTTTGGAGCCTCATCCTCCTGCCGCTCAACTATGCGCTGGAATTTGGGTTCGTGATGCTGGGCGCAAGCCTCTATGCCCGCAGCGCGCGGCCGACCGATGCGGCGGGCCGCCCGGTGCGCGCCCTGTTGCTCGGCACCCTGGTAGCGGGACTGTTGGTCGCGAGCTTCCTGCAATCGGTCATCATCAACAATGACCTGGGCTGGCGCGCGGCCCTGTTCATCCTTGTGCCGCTGATGATCTGGACGATGCGGGTGGCGCAGGAGGACGACGCGGCGCGGCGCTTTGGGGCCCTGGGCGGACTGCTCCTGGCTCTCGGCCTCACCGGCACGGTCTGGGACATTGTCGGCCTGCGCCTCATTCGCGCGCCCGCCTTCCCCGTCCGCGCGATCGAGGTCAATGACGACCCCGCCATGGCCCACGCCCTGCGCGACGCGTATCGCTGGGCCGACCGGCATCTGCCCGAAAGCGCGACGCTCCAGCATAATCCAGTGCTCAAGCGGCGGGCGCTCGATTTCGGCCTCTATACCCGACACTGGCCGGCGGTTGCGGACAGCGACGCCTTCCTGTTCGGGGCGGACCGGCACGCCGTGGCCGCGCGCGTGGCGCTGCTCACGCCGGTCTTTACGCAGCCGCTGACGCTGGCCCAATATCGGGATCGCGCCGCGCGCGGGCGGAGCGACACTCTGCTCTTCACCCGGCGCGATCCGGCGTGGAAGGCGCTGGGCGGCCCGCCCGCCGCCCTGCCCTGCCTCTACCGCACGGCCGACATCTGCATCGCATCCCCGACCCGAAAGGTCCTGCCCAGAAAGACCCTGCCATGACCCTGATCCGCAGCCTGCTGCTGCTGGCGCTGGCCTATTGCGCCACCATGGCGCTGGGCTTCCTGCTCTATGTCGCATTGATCCGCAGTCCGCTGCTGGGCTACGTCGCCATTCTGTTTTACAGGGGCGTGGCAATCGCCGGTGTGACCGCATTCCTCCTGCTGTTCGCCGGCATCATCGCGCGGCATCGGCTTAACCTGTCCCCGGAGACGCTGGTAGGCGCGGTCGCCCTGTCGCTTGCCTTCAACATCAGCTTCCTGATCGTCTTTCCCGTCACCTTCGACCGGTCGATCACCATGTTTCTGCTCGCGCGGATCGAGCGGCAGGACGGGCAATTGGACGCTGCGGGGCTGGAACAGGTCTATGTCCGCCAGTATCTGGGCGACATGCGCCAGATCGACCGGCGGATCGCCGAACAGAGCCTGTCGGGCAATATCCGGGTAGACCAGGGGCGTATCCACATCACGCCGCAGGGCCGCAAGCTGCTGGATGGCGCGCGGCTGGTGGGCGCGTGGTTCGGCACGGACCCGCGCTTCGTCACTGCGCCTGCGATCGCCAGCCCCCGGCATTAGGCATTTATCAAAGTTTCCAGCCTATTCACCTTTTTCAGTCTTACATCGGTCCTATCGGGTTCGCCGGACCGATCACGCAATGATGGCGGAGAAATATGAGCGCCTTTGGACGGAAGAATGGACCTGCCGGCACCAAGCCCGGCTTTGGCATTGCACGCCCGATGCAGGGGGGCGGGACCGCCACCAAAGAGGAGTTGCCGGTCGGCGGCGATCAATTTCCGCCATTGGATATCGCGTCCCTGCCCGGCGAAGCACCGTTCGATCCGCTTGCCGCGCCGACCAGCCAGATGCAGCGCAACGCCGACGCCATGTCGCGCCTGTCCGAGCGCGCCAATGCAGAGCATGTGCCCGATGCCGGGCCGCAGGGTTTTGAAGCCAGCGTCCACAAGATCAAGGAACAGGTGCTGCCCCGCCTGCTGGAGCGTGTCGATCCCGAAGCGGCGGCGACGCTGACCAAGGATGAACTGGCGGAGGAGTTCCGCCCGATCATCATGGAAGTGCTGGCGGAACTGAAACTGACGCTCAACCGCCGCGAACAATTCGCGCTGGAAAAAGTGCTGGTCGATGAACTGCTGGGCCTTGGTCCGCTCGAAGAGCTGCTGTCCGACCCGGATGTGACCGACATCATGGTCAATGGCCCGGAACAGACCTATATCGAAAAGAAGGGCAAGCTGCAGGTCGCGCCGATCAAGTTCCGCGATGAGGAGCATCTGTTTCAGATCGCCCAGCGCATCGTGAACAAGGTCGGCCGCCGCGTCGATCAGACCACGCCGCTGGCCGACGCCCGCCTCCCCGACGGTTCGCGCGTCAATGTCATCGTGCCGCCGCTTTCGCTGCGCGGCACGGCGATTTCGATCCGTAAATTTTCGGCCAAGCCGATCACCATCGACATGTTGGCGCAATGGGGCGCAATGTCGCCGAAGATGGCGACCGCGCTCAAGATCGCGGGCGCGTGCCGGTTCAACATCGTCATTTCGGGCGGCACCGGTTCGGGCAAGACAACGATGCTTAATGCCCTGTCGAAGATGATCGACCCGGGCGAGCGCGTGCTGACGATCGAGGACGCGGCCGAACTGCGCCTGCAACAGCCGCACTGGCTGCCGCTCGAAACCCGCCCGCCCAACCTGGAGGGTCAGGGCGCGATCACCATCGGCGACCTTGTCAAGAACGCCCTGCGTATGCGCCCTGACCGCATCATCCTGGGCGAAATTCGTGGCGCGGAATGTTTCGATCTGCTCGCCGCGATGAATACGGGCCATGACGGGTCGATGTGTACGCTTCACGCCAACAGCCCGCGCGAATGCCTGGGCCGTATGGAAAACATGATTCTGATGGGCGACATCAAAATCCCCAAGGAAGCCATTTCCAAGCAGATCGCCGATTCGGTGGACCTCATCGTCCAGGTGAAGCGCCTGCGCGACGGGTCGCGCCGCGTCACCAACGTCACCGAAGTCATCGGCATGGAAGGCGACGTCATCGTCACGCAGGAACTGTTCAAGTTCGAATATCATGACGAGGACGATAGCGGGAAGATCGTAGGCGAATATCGCTCCATGGGGCTGCGCCCCTATACGCTGGACAAGGCGCGGATGTTCGGGTTCGATCAGCCTTTCCTGGAAGCCTGTCTGTAACATTGCGTGGCTGGCGGGGAATATTCCCCGCCGCCCCTTGCGCACCCCTGTCGACAACGGCACATCTGCCTTCATCCGCGATGAAGAGAGGATTGGTGCCATGAACCGTCTCGTTCCGATTGGCCTGGCGATTGCCGGCCTAGCCCTGCCCGCCATGCCGCTGCTGGCGCAGCATGATGCCCATGCCGGCCACCAGATGGCGGCCGATCCGATCGCCGCCGCCGTTGCCGCGCCCACCCGCAAGCCCGCCAATGTCGCGCGCGACCAATATCGCCATCCGGCCGAGACGCTCGCCTTTTTCGGCGTCACGCCAATGCAGACCGTGGTCGAATATTCGCCCAGCGGCGGTTGGTATTCGGAAATTCTGGCGCCGCTGATCCGCGATCATGGCACCTTTTACGCCTTGCAACCGAGCGGCAGCTATCTGGACGGGTATAAGAGCTTCCTGGCGTCCAATCCGGTCTATGATCAGGTCAAGCTGGTCGCCTATCCCGAAGAGGCCGCCAACATCCCTGCGGGCAGCGTGGACACGGTCCTGACCTTCCGCAATGTCCACAACATGGTCATGGGCGGCAAGGCGGCCGATACGTTCAAGGCCTTCTACACGATGCTGAAACCCGGCGGCACGCTGGGCGTGGTCGATCACCGCCTGCCGGAGGATCGCGACAGCGCCGCGGAAATGAAGAGCGGCTATCTCAAGGTTTCGACCGTGCGCAAGCTGGCCGAGGACGCGGGATTTGAATATGTCGGCGCGTCCGAAGTGAACGCCAATCCCAAGGATACAGCCGATTGGGACAAGGGCGTGTGGACCCTTCCGCCAGTGCTGCGCAACAAGGATGTCGACAAGGCCAAATATATGGGCATTGGCGAAAGCGACCGGATGACGCTGAAATTCCGCAAGCCCACGGCATGATCCGGGCGGCGGGCAAGCTGCTTGCGCCCGCGCCCGGGTAGGCTAAGGCGGGGGCGTGACTGCCCCCGCCCGCCCCCACCGCCCGCTTTTCGCCATTGCGCTGCGCCTGACCGCAGTCATCTGCCTGTCGGTGATGTTCATCACGGTGCGGCTGGCAAGCGAGCGCGGCGTGCATGTCATCGAATCTCTCTTCTATCGCCAGGCGCTCGCCCTGCCGGTGGTGGCGATCTGGCTCATGTCGGCAGGCGGGCTTGCGACCGTGCGCACCAAGCGGATCGGCGTCCATGCCAGCCGCATGGCCATAGGCCTCACCGGCATGTGCCTCAATTTCCTTTCCTATATCCTGCTGCCACCTGCTGAAGCCGCGACGATCGGCTTCACCATGCCCATATTCGGCACCATCCTGTCCGCGCTCATCCTGCGCGAGGCGACCGGATGGCATCGCTGGGGCGCGGTGGCGCTTGGCTTTGTCGGCGTGCTGGTGATGATCCGGCCGGATGCCGGCCATTTCCCGCTTCAGGGCGTCGCCGTCGCCATCGCCGCTGCACTGGTGACGGCCAGCGTCAGCCTGGTGCTGCGTGAACTTGGCCGGACAGAACCAGCCGGCGTCGTCGTCTTCTGGTTCACGACCCTGTCGATGATCCCGCTGGGGCTGGCCATGCCCCTTGTCGCGCAAAATCACGATTGGATGACATGGGGCCTGTTGCTGATGATCGGCCTGTTCGGCGGCATTGCACAGCTATGTCTGACCGCAGCGCTGCGCTGGGGACCGGTATCCGTCGTCCTGCCGATGGATTATAGCGCGATCATCTGGACCACGTTGCTGGGCGTTGCAATCGGCGAGAACTGGCCGCTCGCCACCACCTGGATCGGCGCGGCCCTGATCGTTGCCAGCGGCCTGTATATCGCCTGGCGCGAACATGTCCGCGCCAGGCGACCAGTCGTCAGTTCAGCAGTTCCGCCTCGAGGCTGATCTCGGCCTTCAGCAGCTTGGAAATCGGGCAATTGGCCTTCGCCTTGGCCGCAAGCTCCTGAAATGTTTCATCGTCGGCGCTGGGGATGGTCGCCTTGAGCGACAGGCGGCTGGCGGTGACGGCGAAGCCGCCATCCTGTTGTTCCAGGGTCACGACAGCGCTGGTTTCCATCTTCTCCGCGGTCAGCCCCGCTTCTCCCAGGATCATCGAGAGCGCCATGGTGAAGCAGGACGCATGGGCGGCGGCGATCAGTTCTTCGGGGTTGCTGCCGGGCACGCCTTCAAACCGCGTGGCGAAACCATAGGGATAGGCGTCGAGCGCGCCGCTCTGGGTCGAAATCGTGCCCTTTCCATCCTTCAGGCCGCCGCTCCAGGCCGCCGATCCGCTGCGATTGATCTTCATATGCGTCTCCATGGCAAAGAAAGGGGGAACCCCTGTGGCCCCGCCTTGTTGCCATTAGATAGGCAATTTCATGCAGGAGAGTGACAATGACCGATTTTATGGCTGACAGCCGGAACGACCTTATCGCATCCGACCGGGTGGAAGGAACCGACGTCTACAACCGGGAAGGCGAGCATCTGGGCAAGATCGACAATTTCATGGTCGAAAAGCGCAGCGGTCAGGTCCGCTATGCCGTCCTGTCCTTCGGCGGGTTCCTGGGCATTGGCAACGATCATTATCCGCTGCCCTGGTCGGTCCTGACCTATGACACCGACAAGGGCGGCTATGTGATCGACCTGGACAAAGACGTGCTGGACAATGCCCCGCGCTACGCAGCCGATGCCCGCCCCGATTATGACGAGGCCTATGGCCGCAACGTCTATCAATATTATGGCGTGGTCTATCCCTGGTAAGAGCGTTTCCCAGCGCTAGTCGGGGGCGGCAGCCAGGCGTTGCCGCCCCCTTCTGCTTTCCGGATGGCGACGCCCAGGCACGGCTCAGCGACATTTTATTGTCTACTGATTAAATAGAGTATAGGTCTTTACCCCATTACGATGAGGAGAAGGACCATGAACCGATTCGGATCTGCCGGCAGCCGCCGGTCGCCCGTGGTGCTGACCGTACCCGGCCTTAACAATAGCGGAGAAGGCCATTGGCAAACGCTGTGGGAAGATCAGCGCGGAGATTGTCAGCGGGTGGACCTGGGCCGCTGGGCCAGCCCCAACCGCAACGCCTGGGTGACGCGACTGGACGCGGCCATCCGCCAGATTGACGGGCCGGTGGTCCTGGCCGCCCATAGCCTGGGCTGCATCACCGTCGCCTGGTGGGGGGCGTTGCAGAACCAGGCCTATGGTTGGCCAGTGACCGGCGCGTTGCTGGTCGCGCCGCCCGATTGCGACCGGGCAGAAACGCCCGATATGATCGGCAATTTCGGACCGGTACCGCGATCGTCGCTGCCTTTCCCGTCGATCCTGGTCGCAAGCCGGGACGACCCCTATATCTTTTTCGAACGCGCCCACAGCATGGGCAAATATTGGGGCAGTCGCTTCGTGGATGCCGGCCATCGCGGCCATATCAATGCGCAGTCGGGTCTTGGCGACTGGGCGTTTGGCCAGAGCCTGCTCGACGAACTGGTCGACGACGCGCATAGCCTGGCCTTGAGCACCGATGCGGCGCCGATCCCGCCGCGCCAAAGGCCATCAGCGACCCGCAGCATTTGGTCATCCGGCCATCCCTGAGCGCATCACGCACATCATTCGGGTGGGACAAGACAAACTTGACCGCCCATTATTTTTCCTTTTTTGTCTACCATTATGATTGAGATAAAAGCAGCAGCAAGAGGTGCCCATGACCGACCAACGACCGATCGATTACCGCCATGCGCGCCCGGACGGGATGCGCGGAGATATCGTCGCCAGCATCGACAAGGTGCGCGATGTTCTGGAACAGCTTCGCTTCGGATCGATCACGTTGACCGTTCATGACGCGCGCGTGGTCCAGATCGACGTCACCGAAAAGACGCGACTGACCGCCTGAGCGGACGACCATAGCCTTTTCGGGCTCCCGCCCGATCGGCCCATGCGGTTTGGGGGTGAGCCGCATGAATTGAACGCCTGTCATTCCCGCACAGACCTGTGGCTTTGACCGGACCGCCGGAAATGCCGTGATCAACAACCACCGGACAGCCGGAAAGGGATTTGTCATGATTGCGCGTTTCTTGTTGCTCGCGAGCGTCGCGAGCGCATCCATCATCTTGCCTGCCGCCCATGCGCAGGACACCGCCCCGCAGGAAGCGGACGCGGCCATCGTCGGCGGCGCCATCGTCGTCACCGCCCGTCGCCGCGCAGAGGAGTTGCAGGATGTGCCGCTCTCGGTCTCCGTCCTGAATGCCGACGCGATCGAGCAGACTGGCAGCTACAATATCCAGCGGCTGACGCAGTTGCAGCCGACGCTGCAATTCTATTCCACCAACCCGCGCAACAGTTCGATCAACATTCGCGGCATCGGCGCGCCGCTTGGCCTCACCAATGACGGCATCGAGCAGGGCGTGGGCATCTATATCGATCAGGTCTATTATAACCGGGTTGCCGCCGCGACGCTGGATTTCGTCGATATCGAGCAGGTGGAAGTCCTGCGCGGGCCGCAGGGCACCCTATATGGTAAGAACACGACCGCCGGCGCGATCAACATCACCACCCGCGCGCCCAGCTTCAGCTATGAGGGCAAGGCAGAAATCTCTGTCGGCAATCTTGGCTTCAAACAGGCCAAGGCGACGGTGTCGGGACCGATCACCGATCGGCTGGCCGTGCGCATCGGCGCATCGGTCACGGATCGCAATGGCACGATTTACAACGTCGCCACCGACCAGCGCGTCAACAGCCAGGATTTCCTGGGCCTCAAAGGATCCTTGCTGTGGAAGGCGACCGATACGCTGAGCCTCACTCTGTCTGGCGACTATAATCTCCAGAACCCGGTCTGCTGCGCGCAAATCTATGCCGGCTATGGCCCGACGCAGCGCGCGGCCAACCGCCAATATCCTGCCCTGACGGCGGCGCTTGGCTATCAGGTGCCCAGCACCAATCCCTATGACCGCCTCACCGACCTTGACGCGGCGCTGCGCGCGCGCAACGAAATGGGTGGCGCGTCGCTTCGGGCGGAATGGGACCTTGGCGCTGGAACGCTGACATCGGTGTCGGCCTATCGCTACTGGGACTGGCAGCCGTCCAACGACCGCGATTTCACGGGCCTTGATATCACCGCCAAGTCGCAGAACCCGACCCAGCAGAAGCAATGGACCCAGGAACTGCGCTATGCGCAGGAAGGGCAGACGATCGACTTTGTCGTCGGCGCGTTCGCCTTTCACCAGACGATCCACACCACCGGCAGCCAGGTGCAGGGCGCAGACGCCAGCGCATGGCTGCTCAATCCATCCAGCCCGCTGTCGCAAATCCCGGCCGTGCTGGAGGGGCTGACCGCCGACAATGACATTCGCCTTAAGAACAGCAGCGCGGCACTGTTTGGTCAGTTGACCTGGCATTTGACCGACCGCCTCAGCCTCCAGCCCGGCCTGCGCCTCAACTATGACCGCAAGACGGGCAGCTACGAGTCCGCCGTCACCGGCACCGCGTCGGACGGCACGCGCCAGACGGTCACCTTCGCCAGTACCGACCCCTGGATCGTCGCGCAACGGGGCGTGCTGGCGCCGCAGTCCTTCGACGCCAGGTTCAGCGACTGGAACCTGTCCTGGGACCTGACGGCGTCCTATGAAGTGAGCGACGATGTGATGGCCTATGCCACCTGGTCGCGCGCCTTCAAATCGGGCGGCATCAACTTGAACGGCGTGCCGCTGGACGCGAACGGCAACCCGCAGTTGGACGTGGCGACCGTCAAGCCGGAGAAGGTCAACCATTATGAAGTGGGCCTCAAGACGCAATTCTGGGACAAGCGCGCGACGCTCAACCTGAGCGGCTTCTGGACCGAAATCCGCGATTATCAGGCAATCGTGAACAATGGCCAGAACAGCGTCCTGCGCGGCTATCTCGCCAATGCGGACAAGGTGCGAGTGCGCGGGATCGAGGCGGACTTCTCCGTCCGTCCGACCGGATCAGCGCCTATGCCAGCGGCGCCTATACCGACCCCAAATATCTGCGCTTCACCAATGCCCCCTGCCCGCCCGAACTGTCAGGCGGATCGTCCAGCCCGGCCACCTGCGACATATCCGGCCAGTTGCTGCCCGGCATCTCCAAATATTCGCTATCCTACGGCGTGGAATTCAACGTGCCTACAGCCCTGCTGGGCGGCGACGGACAATTTTATATCGGCTGGGACGGCAGCTATCGCTCGACCTTCTCGTCGAACGCGTCCCGCTCCATCTATATGGATATCAAGGGATACAGCCTCAACAATCTGCGTCTGGGCTTCCGCAACAGCGATGGGATCAACATTTATGGCTGGGTGCGCAACATCTTTGACCGCAATTATATGGAGGTGCTGGCAACCACGCCGGGCAATACCGGCCTGATCGCCGGGCAGCCGGGCGACCCGCGCACCTATGGCCTCACCATCAAGGCGGATTTTTAAAGGACGGCCCCCTGAGGAGGAGCGGCATGGCAGTGCCGCTCCTCTTCCCTTTGCATGATTTGCGCCGCGCCCCGCGCTGGGGTAGAGCGCCATCATGTCCACGACCTTCACGATCGACACCGCGACAAGCCGCGCCACACCGACGCCAGCGCCGATGAAGCGGCTGACCGTGCCCGCCATTCAGCGGCGCAAGGTGGGCGGGCAGACCGCCGAGCCGCTCGTCATGCTGACCGCCTACACCGCGCGGCAAGCGCAATTGCTCGATCCGCATTGCGACCTGCTGCTGGTAGGCGATTCGCTGGGCCAGGTGATCTACGGCCTGCCTTCTACCCTGCCCGTGACGCTGGACATGATGATCGCCCATGGCGCGGCGGTTGTGCGCGGCAGCTATCATAGCGTCGTCATCGTTGACATGCCCTTTGGCAGCTATGAAGCGTCCCCGCAGCAGGCCTTTGCCAGCGCCAGCCGCATCCTGGCTGAAACCGGCGCGGCGGGCGTCAAGCTGGAGGGCGGGGAGGCCATGGCCGACACCATCGCCTTTCTCAGCCAGCGCGGCATACCGGTCATGGCGCATATCGGCCTGACGCCCCAGGCGGTGAACGCGCTCGGCGGCTATGGCGCGCGCGGCAAGAGCGAGGCGGAACATGCCAAGATAGTGGGCGACGCCCGCGCGGTCGCATCCGCCGGCGCCTTCGCCATGGTGGTCGAAGGCGTGATGGAAGAACTGGCCGACCTCATTACCGACACAGTGACGGTGCCGGTCATCGGCATTGGCGCGTCGGCGCGCTGCGACGGGCAGGTGCTGGTGGCCGAGGACATGCTGGGCATGTTCGAACGCACGCCCCGCTTCGTCAAACGCTATGGCGCCATGGCCGAAACCATCAGCGACGCCGCCGCCCGCTACGCCGCCGATGTGCGCAGCCGCGCCTTCCCCACCGACGATCAGGTCTATCGCCCCAAAAAGTGATTTGCCTGTGGCATAAGCGCCGCTATTGATCGCGCCTTCCGCCAGACGTTTCTGATCCATTTCTCGGAGAATATCGTGGCCCTGACGCCGCAAAACAGCGAAGCCTTCATGCGCGAGGTCGATGACGCCGTCCGGCAGGACCAGCTGACGACCTTCTGGCAACGCTATGGCCGAATCCTCATCGTCGTGCTGGTGGTGGGTCTGGCGGCCTTTGGCGGGTGGCTCTACTGGCAGCATCATCAAAAAACGCAGTCGGAAGCGGTGTCGGAACAGATGGACACGCTGCTCGACACGGCAGTCGGCGGCGGAACGCCCGATCCCAAGCAACTCGCCGCGCTGACCAAGGCCAGCCAGCCGGGCTATCGCGCATCGGCGCTTCTGGTGCAGGCGGGCGTCGCCGCGCGCAAGGGCGACGCCAAGGCCGCAATCGCCGCCTATCGCGCGATTGCCGCCGACGACAGCCTGGACCAGCCCTATCGCGACCTGGCGCTGATCCGCCAGACATCGCTGGAATTCGACAGCCTGAAACCCGAGCAGGTGGTCGACCGGCTGAAGCCGCTGGCGGTGGAAGGCGCGCCCTGGTTCGGCAGCGCCGGCGAACTGGTCGCGGTTGCGTATATGAAGATGGGCAAGAATGATCTGGCCGGCCCAATGTTCGCGGCCATGGCCAAGGATGACAAGGTGCCGCAGTCGATCCGTTCACGCGCGCGTCAGATGGCGGGCGTCATGGGGATAGACGCGGTAGAGATTCCGGCAGAGCCGAGCGAGGGATGAGCGACAAGATGGCGATGGTGAGCATGAAGAGCCTGGCGCCTATGGGCCGCGCCATGACCGTGGCGGCGATGATCGCGATGTTGGCGGGCTGTGGCATCATCGGTGGCAAGAAGGGCGGCCCCAAGACCCCGGTGGTCGGCAACCGCGTGTCGATCCTGTCCAACGAACAGGGCGTGGAAGTGGACCCGGCGCTGGCGGACGTGCCCGTCACCCTGCCCGCCCCTTATGTCAACGACAGCTGGAGCCAGCCGGGCGGCAATTCGTCCAAGGCGATGGGCCATGTCTCGCTGGCCGGATCGCCGAGCCAGGCCTGGACTGTCTCCATTCAGGGCAGCAAGCCCCAGGCGCGCCTGGCCGCGTCCCCCGTGGTGTCGGACGGCAAGCTCTATATCATCGACGCGGGCGCGCATGTGATCGCCTTCGACGCCGCGAGCGGCTCCAGATTGTGGCAGACATCGCTGCCGGCCGAAGGCAATGGCCGGGCGCTGTTCGGCGGTGGCGTCAGCGTGCTGGGCGACCGGCTGTTCGCCAGCACGGGCGTCGGCGATGTGGTTTCGATGGAGGCGGCGACCGGCAAGATCCTGTGGCAAAAGCATTTGGGCGGTCCGCTGCGCGGCGCGCCGACGCTGGAAAATGGCCATGTCTATGTCATGGGACAGGACAACCAGATTTTCGCGCTGAACCAGAGCGACGGCGTCACCCAATGGACCGACAGCGGTACGTTGCAGGTAACGGGCATCTTCGGCGTTGCAGCCCCAGCCGCCGCGCAAGGCACGGTGATCGCCGGCTACAGCTCGGGCGAAATTTCCGCCTATCGCTATGAAAATGGCCGTTCGCTGTGGGGTGACGCGCTGTCGCGCACCAGCATTTCGACCGCTGTCGCCACGCTGACCGACATCGATGCCGATCCGGTTATCGACCGCGGCCGGGTCTTCGCCATTGGCCAGGGCGGTCGCATGGCCAGCTATGAACTCACCAGCGGCCAGCGCATCTGGGAAATCAACATCGCGGGCATTTCGACGCCGGCGGTGGTGGGCGAATGGGTTTTCGCCGTCACCAGCGATGCCAAGCTGCTGTGCGTATCGCGCGCGACCGGCAAGATCCGCTGGATCAGCCAGCTGCGCCGCTGGGTGAAGGAAAAGAAGAAGGACAAGGCGATCCGCTGGACTGGCCCGGTGCTGGCGGGCGGCCGGCTGATCGTGGTGTCCACGCGGGGCGAAATGGTCTATGTCGATCCCGCGTCTGGCGATGTTCAGTCGACAGTCGACATGGACCGTTCCATGTCGCTGTCCCCGGTCGTCGCCAACAACATGCTCTACATATTGGCCGACGACGGGAAGCTGACGGCGTTCCGTTAAGCCGCATACTCATGCTAAGCGTGCTCCTGCGCAGGCAGGGGGGTGGGGTCCACTCGATGGGCCAGCCCCCTGCCCGCGCGGGAGCATCTGTTTTTTGACTGGAAGGATAAGGGCCATGCTGCCCACCGTAGCGATCGTCGGACGCCCCAATGTGGGCAAGTCCACCCTGTTCAACCGCCTGGTCGGCAAGAAGCTGGCGCTGGTGGATGACCAGCCGGGCGTGACGCGCGACCGGCGGGAAGGTGAGGCGCATCTTCTGGGTCTGGACTTCACCATCATCGACACCGCCGGCTATGAGGATGAAGACCCGCAGTCGCTGCCGGGCCGGATGCGTATCCAAACGGAGGCGGCGGTCGACAATTGCGACGTCGCCCTGTTCCTGGTCGACGCGCGAGCGGGGATCACGCCGCTGGACGAGGAAATCGCCCGCTGGCTGCGCGAAGGCGATGCGCCCGTCGTGCTGGTCGCCAACAAGGCGGAAGGCCGGGCATCCGAAGGCGGCGTCATGGAGGCCTTTGGCCTGGGCCTTGGCGAGCCCATCCCCTTTTCCGCCGAACATGGCCAGGGCATGGCCGACCTGTTCCAGGCATTGCTGCCTCACCTCGACCGTGAGGAAGAGGAGGAGCCGGAAGCCGACGGCGACAGCGAAGCGGACATGGAGAACGCGCCGCTTAAACTGGCGATCGTGGGCCGCCCGAACGCAGGAAAGTCCACTCTTATCAACAGGTTGTTGGGTGAAAACCGGTTGCTGACGGGGCCGGAGGCCGGCATCACCCGCGACAGCATCGCCGTCGACTGGAGCTGGACCAGCCGCGAGGGGCTGGAGCGGCCCGTGCGCCTCATCGACACAGCGGGCATGCGCAAGCGCGCGAAGGTGCAGGACAAGCTGGAGAAGCTGGCGGTCAGCGACGGCCTGAACGCCGTGAACTTTGCCGAAGTGGTCGTGCTGTTGCTCGATTCCACGCGCGGGCTGGAAGCGCAGGATCTGCGCATCGCCGACAAGGTGCTGGAGGAAGGGCGTGCGCTGGTCATCGCGCTCAACAAATGGGATACGGTGGATAATGGCTCGGCGCTCTATCAGGGCATCAAGCAGGCGCTGTCCGACGGTCTGGCGCAGGTGCGCGGCGTGCCGATCATGACCGTGTCGGCCGCGACCGGAAAGGGCCTGGATGACCTGATCCATGTCGCGTTCGAAACGCGCACCGCCTGGTCGCAGCGTATTTCCACCGGCATCCTCAATCGCTGGTTCGAGCGCGCGCTGGAGGCCAATCCGCCGCCAGCGCCCGGCGGCAAGCGCATCAAGTTGCGCTACATCACCCAGAACAAGACGCGGCCGCCGACCTTCGTTCTGTTCGGCACACGGCTCGACGAACTGCCCGAAAGCTATCGCCGCTATCTGGTGAACGGCATCCGCAAGGAACTGGGCTTTGGCGCGGTGCCGGTTCGGCTGACGCTGCGCAGCGCGAAGAACCCCTTTGGCAAATGACGATGATTCGGTGGCGATCAACGCGCGGGGGATGAAATGCCCCTGGCCCGCACTGCGCGCCGCCCGCGCGATGCGAGAGGCGCATGCCATCCTGATCGAGGCGGATGATCCCATAGCGGGCGCGGAACTGGCCGCGCTCTCGGCCCAGCATGGCTGGGATTTCGCCGCGATCGGGCAGGATCGCTATCGGCTTTCGCATCGCGTGAGCGGACCCGAAGCCCACGAAATTTAACCGGCTGTTTACGCGCCCCCCTTATGTTCGCACGCGCATGTAAGGGAGTGGCGCGTGCTGCATCAACAATCCGACCTGGTGGACTTGACCGAGCTGGCGCGCGCGCGCGCGGAGCTGGGCGCAGCCTATTTGCGCATCCTGAGCTATTTCAAGGAAGACGGCGTCAAATCGATCCATGAGATCGAGGAAGCCATGCGCACCCGCAATGCAACCGCGCTGGTGCGCCCGGCCCATACGCTGAAGGGCGAATCCGCCCAATTCTGCGCGCATCGCCTGTCGGCGCTTGCCGAAACGATCGAAATGACCGCGCGCCGCTGTGTTGAAATGCATGAGACGCCCGACGAGCTGATCGAAACGGTCGTCGCGCTACGCCCCTGTTTTAGCGAAACCATCGCCCTGCTCGACCGTGATGCCAATCCTTTGGCGGCGCGCCGCCCGGGAGGCTTTGGCCGCCGCGTGGGCGCGCCGCAGGCCAGCTTCGGGCGCGCGGGCTGATCGCAGACCTCACCTAATACGTCTTGAACTGAAACGCATCATGCCCCCATATGGTGGGCATGACAAGCTTTTCCCTGCTCGACCTTGTCCCCGTGCGCGAAGGCGGCGACGTCGCGTCCGCGCTGGCCCAGACAGCTGACCTTGCCGCCCATGCCGAACGCCTTGGCTATCACCGTTTCTGGGTGGCCGAGCATCATGGCATGGCGGGGATTGCATCGGCCGCGACCGCCGTGGTGCTGGCGCATATCGGCCATGCCACCTCCACCATGCGCATCGGCGCGGGCGGCATCATGCTGCCCAATCATGCGCCGTTGGTGATTGCCGAACAGTTTGGCACGCTCGACGCGCTGTTTCCCGGCCGCGTCGACCTGGGCCTTGGCCGAGCGCCGGGATCGGATCAGAAGGTCGCGCAGGCGATCCGCCGGAACCTCAGCGGCGGCGCTGATCAGTTCCCCCGCGATGTGATGGAATTGCAGGCTTTTCTGGCGGGCGACGATCGACTGGGCATTCAGGCGACACCGGGCGCCGGTGCGGACGTGCCGCTGTGGATCTTGGGTTCAAGCCTCTATGGCGCGCAACTCGCTGCGGCGCTCGGCCTGCCCTATGCCTTCGCATCCCACTTCGCGCCGGCTGCGCTGGACGAGGCAATCGCCATCTACCGGCGCGACTTTCGCCCCTCCGCCCAGCTCGACCGACCCTATGTCATGGCGGCCTATAACGTCTTCGCCGCCGACAGCCAGGAGGAGGCGACGTTGCTCGCCAGTTCGATGCAGCAGGCCTTCGTGCGGCTGCGCACTGGCCAGCCGGGCAAGCTGCAACCGCCGGTGCCCGATTATCTGGCCAGCCTGCCCATGCAGGCGCGCGCGATGCTGGCCGATGTGATGAGCGTGTCGAGCATCGGCACCAGGCAAGATGTCGAACGCGATCTTGCCGCCTTTCTGGATCGCACGCAGGCCGATGAAATCATCCTGACCGGGCAGATCCACGATCCTGATGCGCGCAAGCACAGCTTCGCCATCGCCATGGCCGCCGCGCAGGCGATTACGGCGCGCGCACCAGAACCGGTTGATCCCTGACCCGGGCCGGGCCGAGCCGGCCGCCGCTCAGCAATGCCGCCGCGCGCGGCGCGACGCGCCGCAGCGCCGATCCGACCGCAATGACGACGAGCAGCACGATCAGCGGCTGAAGGATCAGGTAAATCGGATAGAGCGGCGATCCCATGTCGCCGGTGATCTTTCCGATCAACGGGCCGCCCAGCCAGATCAGGATCAGATGCGCGCAGAACAGAAAGAACATATAGGGTTCGATCCGCAGCAGCAGCCCCCGCGCGCCCGATCCCGCCAGTCTCCATGCGATCCGCCAGAAAGCGACGGCAGCAGCGATCCGCACGCTCATGTCGATCGCCCTCTGCACCATGGACCATTCGCCATCCCCCACGGCCACGGCCCGGTAAAGCTGCACCATCATCAGCAAGAGGAAGGGCAGCAGCGCGAGCCATAGCGGCATGCGCGCCACGACCTGCTCTGTCCCCTGCCGGCGCGCCAATATGCCGATGACGAAGAAGAACAGGATCGATGCGCGCATCAGCACCGGCGGCCCCAGCCCCGCCACCTGCGCGGCGGCTGCTGCCAGTGCGATCAGAATCAGCACCCAGTTAGGCAGCCGCACCAACAGGGGCGCGACGAGCATGCACAGGAACAGATCGCGCAGGAACGGCATCTGGACATTGATGTCGGGATTGCGCGTCAGGATGAACAATTCCTGCGCCACCCATTCCAGCGAACTGGGCGTGGGCGCCTTAAGATGGAACAGCAAGGCCGCGCCCGATACGAACAGGATGGCAAGCGCGTTCCACAGCACCATCGGCAGCAGGATCGTCCGCGCCTTGCGCGCCACATGCGTGGTCCAGGCGCGCGACGTGCCCGATCCGGCGACCAGCCAGCCCGAGATCAGGCCCAAGAGCGGCACCGCGCTGCGCCCGAACACCTCCATCAGCGTCCAGCGCAGCGTGTCCTGCCCCGTGCCCCGCAAAGCCGCCAGCGCAATGCCGTTGAGCCCGGTCCAGGCATGGACATAGACCACGCCCAATATGCAGATGACCCGCGCGATGGCGATGGCGTCGGATCGGCGTGCGCGGTCGGCGACTATCGTTTCGGACAAGAAAGCATCCTGTGTTCAGCTGGCGCTTGAAATGCCTGAAGCTGATCCATGTTCCCTTGTCCAGCCTTAGCATGCAACCGGGATCACAGCCGACCGACGCGGCTAAGCCAAAATTTACCTCTTCCTTCTAAAGCCTTGATGTTTGCCGGGTCTCAATCGGCGCCAAGGAAACGGATGCACCATGTCCTACATGTCGGACGCCCAGAATTTTGCCGCGTCGTCCACGCCGGATCATCCGCATTCCATGGGCATGATCTTCCAGATTGCCGGGTCCAGTTCCAAAGTGCTGATCGACGCGCAGCGCCTGGGGATATTGGGCCAGGACGCCGATCCCTGCGTCGCGATGGCGGGACAGGTCGGCAGCCAGGTCAAGATGCGGGTCGGCGGCTGCTGGCTCATCGCCAGCGTGCGCACCATGGCGCTGGATCAGGCGACGCACAGCGTCATCGCGGACATTGATTTTCTGGGTGAAGGCGATGAGGAGTCGGCGACCGGCCGCATCCATCATTTCCGGCGCGGCGTCACCCGCTATCCCACGCCCGGCACCGACATCTTCCCGGTGTCGAGCGCCGACATGCAACAGATTTACGCCGCCGATGACCGCGCCAATGTCGAAATCGGCACCGTCTACCCGACCAGCGAAACGCGCGCGGCGCTCTATGTCGATTCGATGCTGGGCAAGCATTTTGCGCTGCTGGGCTCGACCGGCACCGGCAAGTCGACCAGCGCGGCGCTGATCCTGCATCGCATCTGCGACCTGTCGCCCCAGGGGCATATCGTCATGATCGATCCCCATGGCGAATATGGCGCCGCCTTCGCGCAGAATGGTGCGGTCTATGACGTCAGCAACCTGGCCCTGCCCTATTGGCTGATGAATTTCGAGGAGCATTGCGAGGTGTTCGTGACCTCGCAGGGGGCCGACCGCACGGTTGACAGCGACATCCTGGCCAAATGCCTGCTCGCCGCGCGATCGAAGAACCGGCTGGCCGAAAGCATCGGTCGGCTGACGGTCGATTCGCCTGTCCCTTATCTTCTGTCCGACCTCACCACCATCCTTCAGAACGAGATGGGAAAGCTGGACAAGGGCACGGGCGCGCTGCCCTATATGCGGCTCAAGACCAAGATCGACGAGATCAAGGCCGATCCGCGCTACAGCTTCATGTTTTCCGGTATGCTGGTCGCGGACACGATGCAGCAGTTCATTGCCAAAATTTTCCGCCTGCCCTCCGATGGCAAGCCCATTTCCATCATCGATGTGTCGGCCATGCCATCCGACATCACCTCGACCGTGGTGTCGGTGCTGTCGCGGCTGGTGTTCGACTATGCCATCTGGGCACGGGACGAACCGCAGCGGCCGATCCTGCTGGTGTGCGAGGAAGCGCATCGCTACATCCCCTCCTCCACCAGCGGATCGGGTCAGGCCGTGCGCAAGATATTGGAGCGGATCGCCAAGGAAGGCCGCAAATATGGCGTGTCGCTGGGCCTCATCACCCAGCGACCATCCGATCTGGCCGAAGGCGTGCTGTCGCAATGCGGCACCATCATCGCCATGCGACTCAACAATGATCGCGACCAGGCATTCGTGAAGGCGGCGATGCCCGAAGGCGCGCGCGGCTTCCTGGATACCATTCCTGCGCTGCGCAACCGCGAGGCGATCATCTGCGGCGAAGGCGTCGCGGTGCCGATCCGCGTCGCGCTCGACAATCTGGAGCCGCAGCGCCGCCCGGCGTCCAATGATCCCAGCTTTACCGATCTGTGGCGGCAATCGGGCGGCGAGGCTGATATTCTGGCGCGCACCATCACCCGCTGGCGCAGCCAGGGGCGCTGACACCTTATCCTACCGGGGCGATTCGGCCGGCAGGCTCGGTTTCGCTGTTCACGCTTTCGCGGCATTGTTCGGCATGGACCGGCGCCATCAGCTTCGCCTTGCGCCAGCCCCCATGCAGATACACCGCCGACGCGAGCAGCAGCGCGGTCAGCGATCCGGCCGGGAAACTCAGCCACAGGGCGTTCGCATCCAGCACCGGATAGGCGAGATAATAAAAGCCCAGCCGCACCGCGAACAATGTGAAGATAAGGATCAGCAGCGGCGCGACCACCACGCCATTGGCGCGCATGACCCCGAACAGGATCATGGTGCAGCCAAAGAAGATGAAGCTCCAGCTGGCGAGCAGCTGCATCGTCCAGGCCGCCTCAATCGCTGCCTGATTATTGCCCAGGAACAGCGCCAGCAGTGGTTCGTGGAACAGCAGGATCACCGCCACCATCGCACTGGTCACGGCCAGCAGATAGCCCAGGCCATAGCCGGTGATGCGGCTGATCCGGTCCCACCGCGCCGCGCCGATATTCTGCGCCGCCATCGCGCTGACCGCCGCGCCCATGGCCATCGCGGGCATTTGAAGATAGGTCCAGATCTGCTGGGCCGCGCCATAGGCGGCCGTCACCAGCAACCCTTCCCGGTTGACGAGGCCGATCATCACCAGGCCAGAGAGCGACATGACGATCATCTGCAACCCCATCGGCAGCCCCTTGCCCAGCAGCACGCGCATCTGGTCTGCTGCGGGCCAGAGGTAGCGCAGTTCGGCCCCGCGCAGCCGCAGCGGCATGTCCTTGGCATAGATGAAGGCGACGACGCCGATCAGGCTGATGAACCCGGCCGCCGCCGTCGCTGCCGCTGACCCCGCAATCCCGAAAACCGGGACCGGCCCCAGCCCCAGGATCAGTACGGGATTGAGCACCAGGTCGATGGCGACGCTGACGATCATGAAGATGAGCGGGGTGCGCGCGTCGCCCGCGCCGCGCAGGCCCATCATGATCATGACGACCAGCAAGGTCGCGGGCATGGCGAAGAAAATAACGCGCAGATAAACGAGCGCCAGGTCGAACGCCTCCTGCGGGGTCGCGAGCAGGCGCAGCAGCGCGGGTGCGCCGATCCAGCCGGCAAGGGCGACGCCCAGCCCCAGCATCGAACAAAAGCCGACCGCCGTGCCGAACGCGCGTCGCGCCGCGTCGATATCCTTCGCGCCGACCGACTGGGCGACCACCACGGTCGATGCCATGCCGAACCCGAACACGACGGAAAACATGAGGAACATGATGATATTGGCGTTGGCGGTCGCGGCCAGCGCCTGCGCGCCCAGGAAACGGCCGACCCAGATGGCGTTGATCGAGCCATTCAAGGACTGGAGAATGTTGGACGCCAGCGTCGGCATGGCAAAGAGCAGCAGCGTCGATCCGATCGCCCCCTGCGTCAGGTCTTTGCGGTCTGGTTTGCCTGTCGCCATTGTCTGCATCTCCCCGCACAGGCTGGATGAGGAGGCGGACCATGGCCGCCTCCGTTCGCCCTGAGCCTGTCGAAGGGCCATTCTTCTATCAAGGAAGAAAGGGGCTTCGACAAGCTCAGCCCGAACGGGTCATAGGCGCGTGCTTATCCCAACCGTTCCAACGCGGCCTTCAACCGCTCGGCTTCGGCCGTTTTTTCGGCATGGTCCTCGCGCGCCTTGGCGACGGCTTCGGGCTTGGCCTTTTCGACGAAGCTGGCATTGGACAGGCGAACGCCCAGACCATCGCGCTCCTTCTCCGCGCTGGCCAGCGCCTTGGCAAGCCGCGCCTTTTCCGCCGCAATGTCGATCACGCCTTCCAGCGGCAGGATGAAGGTCGCTTCGTCCACGACGATCTGCGCCGCGCCGCCGGCGGGCGGTTCGCCAAAGCTCAGGCTCTCCACCCGGCCAAGCCGCGCCAGCGCGACGCCCTGCCGGTCGAGCCGGCGGTGCGTGTCCTCCGCTGCGCCGCTCACGACCATGGGTAGCTTCGCGCCCGGTGGGACATTGAGTTCCGTCCGCGCAGTGCGGATCGCGCTCACCAGTCGGATCAGCCAGTCGATTTCCGCCTGCGCTTGCCTGTCGACGGCGGCCAGCGCCTGCGGCCATTGCGCCACGATCAGTTCGTTCGCGCGCGCGCCGGTCAGGCTCCATAACTCTTCGGTTATGAACGGCATGAACGGGTGGAGCATGACGAGAATCTGATCGAACGCCCAGCCCGCTACGGCGCGGGTTTCGTCGTCCATCGCGCCTTTGGTCAGTTCGATATACCAGTCGCAAAACTGGTCCCAGACGAAGTGATAGATGGCGTTGGCCGCCGCGTCGAAGCGCAGGTCGGCCATGGCAAGGTCAATCGCCTGCACCGTGGCCACCGTTTCGGCGATAATCCAGCGATTGACCGGCAGCGTAGCGGCGGGCGCTTCATGGGCTGTCGAGGCGGTTACGCCGTTCGACTGCAGAAAGCGCGCCGCATTCCACAGCTTGGTGGCAAAGTTGCGATAGCCCTCGACCCGCTTTTCATCCATCTTCACGTCGCGGCCCTGGCTTTCCATCGCCGCCATGAAGAAGCGCAGCGCATCCGCGCCGAACCGGTCGATCAGGCCCAGCGGATCGACCACATTGCCCTTGGACTTGGACATTTTCTGCCCATCCGCTGCGCGCACCAGGCCATGGAGATAGAGTTTACGCCACGGCACATCACCCATGAACTCCATGCCCTGCATCGCCATGCGCGCGTCCCAGAAGAACAGGATGTCGAAGCCTGAAATCAGCAGATCGTTGGGATAGTGGCGCGCGAGCAAGCTTTGACCCGTTCGGCCTGAGCCTGTCGAAGCCCTGTCCTTGTTTTCAGAAGACAAGGACTGCCCTTCGACAAGCTCAGGGCGAACGGAGGTTGGTTCTTCGGGCCAGCCAAGCGTGCCGAACGGCCAGAGCGCAGAGGAAAACCAAGTGTCAAGGACGTCCGGGTCACGCCACAGCTCCACGCCCGTAAGCTTTCCTTCGTTGGAATGGATCATGCCGCCGACGCCGCTCGGATTTTCGTCATCCGGCAAGTCCACCTGCACGTCGGGACCGTAATATTCTCTTGCCAACGCCAAGGCTTCTTCAGCCGTCTCCGCGACGAAAGCCTTCGGTTCGCTATCACCTCCGAAACTTGGCCCATCCTTCGCATCGCCAAACCATGCAGGAATCTGATGCCCCCACCACAGTTGCCGCGACACGCACCAGGGCTGGATATTCTCCATCCAGTTGAAGAAGGTCTTTTCCCATGTCCTGGGCACGATCTCGATCGCGCCGTCGCGCACGGCCTGCATTGGGGCGACCGCCAGCTTTGCCGCGTCGACATACCATTGGTCGGTCAGCCAGGGTTCGATGACCACGCCGGAGCGATCCCCGAACGGCGTCTGGATCGTGCGCGGCTCGAAATCGGCGGAAACCTCCTCACCGTCCTTGTTCTTCGTCACATGCGCGACGAGGAAACCGAGCGCTTTCATCTCAGCCACCACGGCTTCGCGCGCGCCATCGACGCCGTCGCGCTTGAAGCGGTGCAGCCCCAGAAATGCGTCGGGGATAAGGCCGTCGGCGGTCTGGACGACATTGGCGTCTGGGTCGAACATGTTGAGCATGTCGCCGGCCTTGAAGCCCGCGCGCTTGCCCACCTCGAAATCGTTGAAGTCATGTCCCGGCGTGATCTTGACCGCGCCCGTGCCCAGTTCCGGGTCGGCATGATCGTCGGCGACGATCGGGATGCGCCGGCCGGTGATCGGAAGAACGATCTGCTTGCCGATGACATCCTTGTAGCGCGCGTCGTCGGGATGCACCGCGACCGCCATGTCGGCCAGCATCGTTTCGGGCCGCGTCGTCGCGACGACGATATGGTCGCTGCCATCGGCCAGGGTCACGCCATCGGCCAGCGGATAGCGGAAGCGCCAGAAACCGCCCTTGGTCTCGACCGTCTCGACCTCCAGGTCAGA
Organism: Sphingomonas sp. SKA58; assembly: GCF_000153545.1. Taxonomy (NCBI): domain Bacteria; kingdom Pseudomonadati; phylum Pseudomonadota; class Alphaproteobacteria; order Sphingomonadales; family Sphingomonadaceae; genus Sphingomonas; species Sphingomonas sp. SKA58. The sequence continues at coordinate 713,404 of NZ_CH959306.1, read as the reverse complement.
AATGGCCGATCGGAAATGCGGGTCCCAGTTGACCAGCCTTTTGTCGCGATAGAGCAGGCCGCGCTTGTGCAGTTCCACGAACACCTTGACCACGGCCTTGGAAAAGCCCTCATCCATGGTGAAGCGTTCATTCGCCCAGTCCATCGAACAGCCCAGCCGCCGCAGCTGACGCGTGATCGCGCCGCCGCTTTCGGCTTTCCACTCCCACACCTTGGCGATGAAATCCTCGCGGCTATAGTCGGTGCGCTTTTCGCCCTTGGCGTTGAGCTGGCGTTCCACCACCATTTGTGTGGCGATACCCGCATGGTCGGTGCCCACCACCCACAGCGCATCCTTGCCGCGCAGCCGTTCGTAGCGGATGACGATATCCTGCAACGTGTTGTCGAGCGCATGGCCGATATGCAGGCTGCCCGTGACATTGGGCGGCGGATTGACGATGGTGAAAGGCGTGGCGTCGGGGCGATCGGGGCGGAACAGCCCCTTTTCCTCCCAATGCTGATACCAGCGGGTTTCGATGGACGCGGGGTCGAATGTCTTGGGCAGCTCGGTCATGACAGCGCCCTTAAAGGCCCTGCCCGCTCCATTCCAGCGAAACTATCAGCCGATCCAGCGCCAGATGCCCGCCGCCCAGCCCGCAAGCGGCATATGCGCCCAGGTCGCGGCCAGCCACACGACCACGCCGCCCGCCAGGGCATGGGCGCCGAACCGCCCGAACCGCGCCCGTCCCGCCACGATGGCGGCGAACGGCCAATAGCTGGTTTTCGCCTCCCATTCCCGCCATTGCGCCGGTTGCAGCCGTTCCTTTTTCCGGTCCTGCAATGCCGCGCCGACCAGTGACAGGATCAGGATGGCGAGCGCGACGATGATATTCTTGGCGACCGGATAGACCAGAATATGGCTCAGCCCCCAGAGGGCAAAGGCCCAGAGCATGGGATGACGCGTCACCGCGAATACGCCCTTCGCCTGCGCCGGCACGCGCACCGCGCCGTCCGGGTCGGGCATTGCCGGATTGCCGACCAGCGATCCCATTAGAAGGACCGACGCCAACAACATGATGATCGTCGCCAGCGCCCACAGGCCATCGCCAACCGGCCAGAGCATTTCCGTTACGGATGCGGAACGATACGCCATGACCAACCACCCGAGGGTCGCGAAGGCCACCAGCGAATAGAGCCCCAGAAACCCCTTCTCCCCCACCCGCGCGACCAGCGGCGCGCGCAAGGGGTGGGACAAAAGGAAATGCGTGCCGACAAAGGCGATCGCCGCACTCATCACCATCGACATGGCCGCCCCCTACCCAAGGAAGCGGCCAGTCTATCACAGCCCGCGCTGCTGTCTATTTCGCCGTCCACTTGTCGAGCCAGCCCAGCGCCTCGCCATACCATTGCAACGAGTTTTTGGGCTTGAGCACCCAGTGATTTTCGTCGGGGAAAACCAGCAGTTTCGATGGGATGTCCCGCCGTTGCAATGCGGTGAAGGCGGCCAGCCCCTGGGTATAGGGGATGCGGAAATCCTTTTCCCCCGTCACCACCAGCATCGGCATCTTCCATTGCGCGACATGGTTGACCGGGTTCCATTTCTCGAACTCCTGCGGCACCTCAAAATAAGGGCCGCCATGTTCCCATTCGTCGAACCAAAGCTCCTCGGTTTCATAGGCCATGGCCCGCGCATCGAACACGCCGTCATGCTGGACCAGGCATTTGAACCCATCGGGCCACTGCCCCGCGATCCAGTTCATCATATAGCCGCCATAGCTGGCGCCGAGCGCACAGGCATTGCCGGCATCGACCTGCGCATCCTGCGCCGCGGCGGCGGCGAGGCCCAGTTTCAGGTCTTCCAGCGGCTTACCGCCCCAATCTTTGTTGATGCTGTCGGTAAAGGCCTGGCCATAGCCGGTGGAGCCGTGGAAATCGACGATCACCGCGGCATAGCCATGGGCGGCGAACGCCTTTGGATTCCAGCGATAGGACCAGCTGTCGCTGAAGCTGCCCTGCGGCCCGCCATGGACCAGGAAGGCGACGGGCAATTTGCCGGTCGCGCCCTTCGGCTTGACGATCTGCCCCCAGACGGTGTCGCCATTGGCGCCCTTGAAGCTGTAGCGTTCGACCGACACATCGTCGACGCCCGCCAGCCTGTCGGCATTGACGCGGGTCAGGCGCACCGGCTTGCCCCTGGCCGGCATCTTCCAGAAATCGGCGGGCGACTGGATGCTGTCGAGCGCATAGACGAACCCGCCCTGCGGCAAGGGAATGACGCTGCCGGCATGGCCCTTGCCGGTCAGGCGCGTCACCTTGCCCAACGCGGCATCGACCCGGAATACCGGATTGTCGAGCACGTCATTGGCCGTCACCAACAGCGACTTGCCATCCGCCGCCCAGGCGATCGACCCGACCGACCGGTCCCATCCTTCGGTCAGCGCGCGCGTTTCGCCGGTCGCGATATTGCGCAGCGTCAGCACCAGCCGGTCCGCTTCGTAACCCGGCCGCTTCATCGCCGCATAGGCCAGCCATTGGCCATCGGGCGACACCGCCGGCATCGTGTCGGTCGCGTCATTGGCGTCGGTCAGGTTGGTCGGCGCCGCGCTGCCATCGGCGGGGGTGGAGAAAATGTCGAGATTGGTCGACAGCGGCTCGATCCGTCCCGCCTCCCGCAAGGCGAAGAACAGGGTCTTGCCGTCCCTGCTCCAGGCGATCTCTTCCGCGCCGCCAAAGGGCTTTGACGGGCTGTCGCCGACCAAACCGCCCATCACCGACACGGCTGGGCCACCGGCAATCGGCATGACGAATATCTGAGATCGCTGGCCATCCGACCATGTGTCCCAATGGCGCACGAACAGTTGCTCGTAAACGCGGCCGCTGCCCGCATCTGCCGGCGCGGTCGGCTTTACATCGTCCAGCGTCTTCGCGCCCACCGGCCGGTCGGCCCATAGCGCGACCTTCATGCCATCGGGGCTGAGCAGGAAACCGGAAATGCCGCCGGGGGCCTTGCTGATCTGAACCGGATCACCGCCGCTCAGCGCCACCCGCCAGAGTTGATCGTCGCCGCTCGCGTCCGACTGAAAGTAGAGCGCCGACCCGTCGGGCGAAAAGACGGGCGAGGCTTCATTCTTGTCCGCCACCGAAGCGATCTTGCGCGGCGTCTGGCCTGGCCGATCGATGGCAAGCAGATAAAGGTCCGTGCGCCCGCGATTGGCGGCCAGGTCGGTGCTGCGCAGCTGATAGGCCAGCCATTTGCCGTCCGGCGACACCGCCGGCGCGCCGATCCGGTCAAGGCTCACCATGTCGGCGGGCGTGAACGGCCGGGCCAGCGCGGGCGCGCAGGCCAGTGCCATCGCGCCGATCCCTGCAAGCAGCAAAGTCTTCATGCATATGTCCCCATGTCGTGCAGACGACGGTTAAGGCCGCAAGGCCCGTGCGCCGTCAGGATGACAGGGGTCTAGGCCGCTGCGTCAGCGGCCGCAAGACCGGCCTTAGCGGCTGGTGATGCGCGCGATTTCCTTGGCCACCATATCCTCGACCAGCGCGGGAAGGCGTGCATCGAGCCATTCCTTGAGCATCGGCCGCAGCATGGAACGGACGAGGCCGTCCAGCGTGTTTTCCTCGCCATCGCGCGGGGCGACCAGCATGGAAGACAGCGCGGAAAGCGAATGGCGCGCGGCCACCTCGCTTTCGACCGACAGGATCGTATCCTCGCCTTTCGGATCGGACGGCTTGGTGGCAGCAGCTTTGGGAGCGGGCATCACTTCCTCCTCCGCGACCTCATCGGTCAATTCCAGCACTTCCTCGATCGCGGGCGCGACCGGCACGGACGCCGCCCGGGCGCTATCGGCGCGGGTGCGGCGGGGCGCGGCCTGCACCGCTTCCTCGCCTTCCTCGGCGATGATCCGCTTGATGGACGAGAGTATCTCTTCCATCGAGGGTTCCTTGGTCATGTCACCCATGGATAGTCCCCGTCCAAAATCCATTGCGCAGCGATACCGCCTTAGAATTACCTGATCCGGTTAACAAGCGGTTAAGGCTGGCGGGCCGTCGCGGGATCGACTTTGGCATCCTGCGCGGGCGTGTCAACGGTCCGCGTCGCCACTGGCGCGGGCGCGGCGCCCCAGTCCCAGTCGAACCATTTGCCCTCGACCCGGTCATAATTGACCATCGGATCATAGAGCGTGCCGCTTTCCAGTCCCAAATCCTTCGCTTCGGCGTGCCCCATCGCGGCGAGCAGCGTGAAGCCGGCGACATAGGCGTTACGCTGCGCCGACACCAGTTCGACCCGCGCGATCAGCGCTTCCTGCTCGGCATTGAGGATGTCGAGGATGGTGCGGCTGCCCACCGAATTTTCCGCCCGCACGCCTTCCAGCGACAAGCCCGTGGCGTCCACCGCCTTGCGGCTGGACTGGATCGTCTGGAGCGACGCCTGCCAGCTGGCATAGGCCGCACGCGTCTGCGCGATGACGTTGCGTTCGGTTTCAATCTCCTGCTCGATCGCCTGCGATTCGAGCGCCTGATTCTGCCGCACCTGCGCGGCGGGTCGTCCACCCTGATAGAGCGGGATCGTCAGTTGGACGCCGGCGGCGGCCTGCTTGTTGACCTGCGGCCCTTCGATGCTGTTGCCGTCGGCGTCGAGCGCAGTGCCACCGAGCGTATGGAGATAGTTGGTATAACCCGCCTGGGTGAAGGCGGAGATGGTCGGCAGCACGGTGCCGCGCGCCGCCTTCACGTCATAACGCCGCGCATCGCGCTGCTTCTTGGCCGCCAATATGTCGGGATTGTCATTGAGCGCGACGCGCACCGCGATCGACGGGTCGGCCGGCAGGCCGGGGAGCTGCGGCGGCGGCTCCAGCGCGTCGGGCGCTTCCCCCACCAGCGCGATGTAATTTTCGCGGCTGGTGATGAGGTTGGCCTGCGCCGTCTGCAGGTCGGACCGGGCCAGCGCCAGCCGCGATTCGGACTGGGCGACGTCAGTGCGCGTCAGGTCGCCGACCTCGAACCGGTCGTTGGTCGCCTGAAGATTGACCTCCAGCACATTCACATTGGCCTGATTGAGCGACACGATCGCGCTGTCGCGGATCACGTCCATATAGGCCGCGACGGTTTGCGAGAAAATGCTGGCTTCGGTGCCGCGCAGGCCCGCCTGCCCCGCCTCCACCCGCACTTCGGCGGCCTTGACGCTGTTGCGCACGGACCCGCCGGAATAGATCGGCACGCTCAGGGATGCCTGGGCGTTCAGCGTGCGCTGGGGCGAGGTGAAGCTGATCGTGGGCTTGAGGATGCTTTCGCTATAGCTGCCCTGGATGTCGGCGGCCGGTCGACCATTGGCCTTTTGAATAGGCACATTCTCGTCGGTCGCGCGCTGCCCCGCGCGCGCGCCGGTCAGCGTCGGGTTCGACGCATAGGCCTTCGCCAGCGCACCCTGCAGCGTTTCGGCATGCACGGGCAGGCTGATGGCGGAAGACAGCAACAGCAGGGCAGCTGCGGCATGGTGCCGTTTATAGGTGCGCTTGCCTGTCATCTCCCCCGCTCATCCTCCTTCTAGAACGTAAACGTCTTGGCCGCGCCGAACCCGGGCAGAGCCACCATTTCAATATCCGCCAGGCTGCCAAGCCCCAGCGCGCCGCCGACCGTCCGGCCCGCGCACAGACGCGTGACGCCACGATCGATGATTCCGGTCACGACGCGGGCGCCATCGGCAAGCTGCTGAACGAGCGCGGCGGGGACTTCCTCCACCGCGCCATCGATGAACAATATGTCATAGGGCGCGCCATCGGGCGCACCGGCGGCCAGAGCGCCCCGCACGAGGGTCACGCCCGGGACGGCAATCTCGGGACCGCCTTCTTCTTCCACCGCCGTCACCTGCGCGCCCATTTCGGCGAGCAGCGCGGTGCTGTAGCCGGTCGCCGCGCCGATCAGCAGCACCTTGTCCCCCGCATCAACCTGCGCTTCCTTGAGCAGCCGACCGGTCACCAGCGGCGCGTTGAGCGCGCGGCCACCGCTCAACGGAATGGGACGGTCGATATAGGTCATGGCGCGGCGCTCGGCGGGAACATAATCTTCCCGCGGCACCCGGGCCATCACGGCGATCACGCGCTGGTCGTCCACGTCGCTGGTGCGCAACTGGCTTTCGACCATGGCGGTCCGCATCGAAGAATAGGTCTGCTCGCTCACGATAGTTCCTCGCTTGGCACAACTGTATTGGCAATGCAATACACTAAGGAGATCATCGGACCTCTAAATCAGCGGGCGCGCCGCGCCAAGCGGCTTTGCATGGACACGCCCAAGAATCTTAGGGCGCCGCCAAGCCATCCGGCTTGACTTTGCGATCAAAGCCGCACATTTGCGGCGTCCCACTTGCAAGGCCCGATGGCGGAGTGGTGACGCAGCGGACTGCAAATCCGTGCACGCCGGTTCGATTCCGGCTCGGGCCTCCATTTGAACGCGCCAACACCTTAATTTGGTACGTGTTTTTCCGGTGGTTAAGAGGACATCCCCTCACCGTTGCCCACATCGGGTTGCGGCTGGGCGCGAAAGAGAGCGAACTGTGACGGGCAAAACACAGTTTCGCAAAATCATCAGGCCTGGCCTATCTCATCAGCCCGTCTCCTTGGTTATTTGACCGTCCCCGACCGCCCGTTCAAACGATGGCGGCCTTCATAGACGAGCATCGCGCGGAATATAGGGTCGAGCCGATTTGCAGGGTTCTGCCATTTGCCCCATCCACCTATCATGAGTGGGTCGCAAAGCGACGTGATCCGGAGCGCCTGTCAGATCATGTCTGCCAATCATTACAGCGGTTTGTAAACAGGTTGACGATATGTTATATCCTCACTAGGTGCACCCCATTCTGAAACCGGAGGGTTACCTTGAGCGTCGCCAATTCGCAGAAGGCGAAAGCCTGCCTCATTTCTATTGTATCCACCTTGGCTTTCATGCCTATCGAGGCCCTGGCCGAGGACGCGGAGACGGACGATCGCAAAGAGGAGGTTTCAGGCGGGACCCGCGTAAAGTCCGCGCGCGATACCATTGTCGTCACCGGACAGTCGCTCAGCGGGTCTGACGGGGCGACGCCGCTACCTGTCACCGTGCTGAGCGGCGAAGCACTGGTCCATCGCCGGCGCGGTACACTGGGCGAAACGCTGGACGGACTGCCCGGCGTTCACATGGATAATTTCGGCGCCGGCGCTTCGCGCCCCGTCATTCGTGGCCAAACGCTTCCCCGTATCGAGATACTGTCCGATGGCGCGAATGTGTTCGATGCGGCCTCTGTGTCACCCGACCATGCCATCGTTACCGATCCGCTGTTGCTCGACGCGATCGAGGTGCAGCGGGGCCCGGCGGCGATCCGCTATGGCGGGAGCGCCGTCAACGGCGCGATCAACCTCATCGACAGCAAGGTATCCAAGGCGCTTCCCGATGGGGGGATCACCGGCGCTACCGAAGTGCGATATGGAACGGCGGATCAGGAAATGACCACCGCTGGTCGCATTACCGCCGCATTGGGACCAATCGCACTTCACGCGGAAGGATCTTATTCAGATCATGAAGATTACGACGTGCCGGACAGCTATGGTTCCGGTAGGCTTGCGGATTCCTTCGCTGAAAGCTCAAGCTATGCGATCGGCGCATCCTGGGTGACCGACAAGGGCTATATCGGGGTGGCATACACACGGCAGGATGCTCAATATGGCCTGCCAGGACACAGTCACGCCAATGGCGTATGCCACCTGCACGGATATCCTTTTCCTGCGCCCGGCCGGATCGACCTGCATTGCATCGGACATGGCAACTACCAGAACCCGCTCACCAATCCCGACAGCGACACGGCGCTGATAGACCTGCGCAGCGAACGCGTCGACTTGCGCGGTGATTTCGTGGATCTGCTGCCCGGCATATCCAATGTTCGGATCAGGGGTTCATATACCGACTATCAGCACGACGAAGTCGATGGCCCGATCCTGTACAGCCGCTATGCCAACGAGGTGTGGGATGGCCGAATCGAGCTGACCCACAAGCCCTTGTTCGGATTCACCGGCACTCTGGGTGTGCAATATACCGATGGCACATTCAGCGGGCTGAACCTGATCGACCTGCATGTGCCGCCTACCGCGTCGTTCGGCTTTGCCGGTACGCAGGAGTATCGAACCGAGAATATCGGCGTGTTCCTCAGCGAGCGCCGCAGTTTTGGCCCCGTCGATATCGAAATCGCGGCGCGCAAGGACTGGAGAACGATCAAGACTCCAATTCCCGGCGAGTTCTACATCAATCTCGAGGAAGAATATTGGGGCTATTATATCGACAATTATGGCGACGACTGGCGTCAGGATGTCGAGCGGGAGCGCCGGGAGTCCTTCATCGCGAGCAATCCCGATCGGAAGCACAACCCCTTCTCGATCTCCTTGGGTGCAACCTGGAATGTCACTGACGGATACTCGCTAGCGCTTTCGCTCGCGCAGACCGAACGCGCGCCCAATGTCCGCGAGCTGTTCGCCGACGGCAGCAGCCTGGCGACCAACAGTTACGAGGTCGGCCTGCTGGCGACGGGTTTCGTACAGGATCACCTTCCCCAAGACCTGTTTTCCTATGATGACGATGTCATGGAGCGGGCGCGGGCGATTAATCTGACCTTCCGCAAGGCGGGCGGACCGCTGGAGTTCGAAGTCGGCGCCTTCTATCAGGATGTCGACAACTACATCTTCGCGCATTTGCTCGAGACCGAATTCACCACCGGCCAGCGCCACGACTTCCTGCTCTACACCACCGCAGATGCCGAATTTTACGGCGTGGACGGGGAGGTCAGCTATCAGTTTGATGAGAGTTCGCAGGTGACCGTCTTTGGCGATTATGTCGCGACCAACCTTACAAACGATGACCACAATCTCCCGCGCATCCCGCCCGGTCGGCTTGGCGCGCGCTACGCCTATGCAGCCGGTCCGATCTCTGGCGACATCGAATATTATCGCACGTTCGGGCAGGATAAGGTGGCGCTCTACGAGACGCCTACCGACGGCTATAACATGGTCAACGCCACCATCGCTTACAAAATCGATATGGCTCGCGGCGCGGACCTGGAACTCTACGCTCGCGGCACGAACCTGAGCAACGAGCTTGCCTTCGTACACACGTCGTTCGTCAAGGATCAATCGCCGCTGCGGGGGCGAAGCATCGTGTTCGGGCTGCGGACGCAATTTTAGAGAGTGCGTGGCGGCCGGCAACCATCGGCCGCCACTTGATGCCAGTCCATAGCGGCCGCTCTGTGCACCTCTCAACCCAAAAGCCGATCGTCAGCTATTGGCCAGTCTTAAGTGTTAAGGTTAGAAAAGCTGCCGGTCGGCACCGGGTAACTGGCCCAGCGTTTCGCCATTATTCGCCTCGATCGTGCTTCGGACGCTCAGCGCATAATCGCGGCCATTCTTGCGGAACGGCCAGACCGGTTCGGCCCGGCGAAAGTTGAAATTCAGACAATTGTTCAGCGCCCGGCATGGCTCTTTCGATGAGACACATGGTCATAAGCCCATTGCGTGAGCTGATCGTCTGGCATTGAGGAGCGAACACCTGCGAAAGCGCGCGTGCTCATGGTGTTTGCGCTCCGTGCTTGAGCAGGATCACGACCGGTGCCTGTCCCGATCGCCATGACCGGCCTGTCCGATCCCTGCGCGGTGCGCCATTTGGAGAAGTTCGGAAAGATTGCGGGCGTCCAGCCTTTCCATAAGGTGCGCGCGATGGACCTCGACGGTCCTTGGACTGATTCCAAGGGTGCGCGCGATGCTCTTGTTCGTGCCGCCGTCGACGAGACCCAGCAGCACATCGCGCTCGCGGCGAGGCAGGCGAGCAAGTCGGTCATGAAGGTCGTGACGATCCTCCCCCACCTGTTCGAAACGGGGCGGCAAGGCTTCGCAAGCGTGCCGAACCGCTTCGTCCAGGTCGTGGGACGTGACTGGCGCGAGGAGAAAATCAATCGCCCCCGCGCGCATCGTCGCGATGATCTCGTCACTCTCCGTCAATGCGTCGCCGATGAAGACTATCTGAAGATCCGCTGGACGGGCCGACAGGATGCGGGAGAGTGATGCTGCGGCAAGATCGATGCCCCGTATGTCGACGATGATGCAGCCCGGGTTCAGTACATCAGCCACATGCATCAGCGCCTCGGCCGATGAGAACCGCTTGATGCGGTGGTTTGATCGGACGAGCGCGTCATTCAGAGTTGGATCAGCAGCATTCGGATGCTGAATTAAATAGATCTGGATTTCCGGTGACACGTCTTCGACGATGCCGCCGATCCAGTCTTCCTGTCCGGGGCCGGCCGGGATCGCGAAGCAGGTCTCGCGTATCTGGAACCGTATGATGCCTTGTGTATCGACAAGCCGGTAATGCAGCTTGCGCACAATGCCATGCGCGGCGTCTGCCCGCGCTTCAAGCAGGCGTTGCCGGTCATCCTGGTGGACGGCTTGCAGCCAATCGCCATGCTCTTGTCCTGAGCTCTCCATGCCCCACAGGCGCTTGGCGGCAGGGCTCAGATATTCGACCGCGCCACTCGAGGCATGGGTGATCCAGAGCGCATGATGCAAATGCTCGGCAAAACGCTGGAAATGCGTGATTTCCAGGCCCGGCGCCGGCGACGCCCGCAAACCATCCGAAATATCCTCGACGACGACCATGGCACCAGAGACGCCCGATATGGTGGTGGAGGCGAGCGGCACGACACTCATCGAAAGGCGCACTTCCTTGCCGAGATCGTCGCGCAGATTGAATTCGACGGCCGGCATGACGATCTCGCCGGCCATCGCCTTCGTGACGGGATGCGCGAGGAGAGACAGCTGCGTCCCGTCATCAAGAAAACCGCGCCGGCAATCGGCCAGCAGGCAATCAAGAGACATGATGTCAGCGCCCATGTTCCGGCCAAATTGCGCGTTGGCATGGAGTAGCAGGCCATCGTCATCGAAGAGGCCAATGCCGACCGGAACGCGGTCGAGTATGTTAATCAGCTTTTCCGCACGGAGCTCGTCCGTTATTGGCCCATTCTCTCTCGCCATATCCGCTCCCTGATTGGCAGATGCGCGTCCCAGCTCTCTCAAGCTACGGTTGCTTGGCCGAAAAGGATGCAGTGGCTGATTCAGACCACTGCAAAATTATGAGCGAACTACGCACAACGTCCTTAAGGGCAGATCGTTGCTACGTGTCATCCCTTAGATATTGCGCGGAATAGGCAGCGACCGCTTCGTCCGTCACGCCTTTGATTGCTGGCCATGTTCGCACTGGTGGCGAACGTCTCCGGTCAGCCCATCGGAGCAAAGCGACATGAACGAAGATGAGGATCGGACCATCGATCGCCTGCGCGAGCATGGCGAGCGGCGCCAGCAGCGGCGCGAATTTTTCCGTGCGATCGCGGCCGTGGCGGGCGTTGCCGGGAGCATGCAGATGGCGATGACGATTGCGCCCGCCCATGCCCAGGCGACCGCCGTCAGCGATGCGGATGTGCTCAATTTTGCGCTGAATCTCGAATATCTGGAGGCGCAATTTTACGCCTATGCGGCAAGCGGCGTCGGCCTTTCCAACAGCGACCTGTCGGGCAGCGGCTCTCAGGGCGCCGTCAGCGGCGGGCGTCAGGTCAATTTCAGCGACCAGATTGTGGCCCAATATGCCCGGGAGATCGCGGCGGACGAACTGGCGCATGTCAAATTCTTGCGCGCGCAGCTCGGCAATTCGGCGGTCGCGCAGCCGGCCATCGACATCGGCGTGGGTCCCAACAGCGCCTTCTCCGCCGCCGCGCGCGCGGCCGGCCTCATCGGCGCAGGCGAGACGTTCGATCCCTACGCCAGCGACGAGAACTTCTTGCTCGGCGCCTTTATTTTCGAGGATGTGGGCGTAACCGCTTATAAGGGTGCTGCCCCGCTCATCACCAACGAGACCTATCTGGAAGCCGCTGCCGGCATATTGGCGGTGGAGGCCTATCATGCCGCGATCGTGCGGACGACGCTCTATGGCAAGGGCATCGACACGCCTGCGCTACGGTCGTCGGCGGACAAGATTTCCGACGCACGCGACAGCCTGGATGGGGCGAGTGACCTCGATCAGGGCATCTCGCCGATCGGATCGGCGTCCAACATCGTGCCGCTGGACGACAATGGCATCGCCTACAGCCGCTCGACCGGACAGGTGCTCAACATCGTCTATCTCAACAACGCTGCGGTGAGCGGGGGCGGCTTCTTCCCGTCCGGCGTCAACGGTTCGATCCGCACCAGCGCCGCGAATTGAGCGGCCGTCCCAGCCTTTTAAAGGAACAAGATCATGGACCAGAATGATGCGATCATGGCCGCCCTTAGGGCCCGCGCACAGCGCCGCGAAGAACGCCGGCGCTTCTTCAAGGTCGCCGGGAGCGCCGCCGTCCTGGCGTCTGCCGGCAGCCTGTTGTCGGCATGCGACGACGACGACAAGACCACCACGCCGACGCCTACCCCCACGCCCACACCTCCGCCAAGCTTGACGGATGCCGACGTCCTGAATTTCGCGCTTCAGCTCGAATATCTGGAGGCGCAATTCTATACCTATGCCGTTACCGGCGAAGGACTGCCGGGCAGCCAGTTGACGGGAACCGGAACGCAGGGCGCAATCATGGGCGGCCGCAAGGTCACCTTCAGCGATCCTGTCGTCGCCCAATATGCGGCTGAGATTGCCGGGGATGAGGCCAAGCATGTCCTTTTCCTGCGCGATCAACTCGGCAGTTCGGCCGTGGCCCAGCCGGCGATCGATATTAGTGCGGGATCGACAAGCGCCTTCTCAGCGGCGGCGCGGGCGGCGGGCCTTATCAACGACAACCAGTCCTTCGATCCTTATGCCAATGACGAGAACTTCCTGCTCGGGGCGTTCGTGTTCGAGGATGTCGGCGTGACCGCCTACAAGGGTGCAGCTCCCCTCATCTCGAACAAGACCTATCTGGAAGCGGCTGCCGGCATTTTGGCGGCTGAAGCCTATCATGCCGGACTCATCCGTACGGTACTCTACCGCAAGGGGTTGGAAGCGCCCAGCCTGCGGACATCTGCCGACAAGATTTCCGACGCCCGCGACAGTCTCGACGGGTCTTCGGATCTGGACCAGGGCATCAGCCTATCCGACGGCAAGTCCAACATCGTGCCGACCGATACAGACGGCATCGCGTACAGCCGGTCCGCTGGCCAGGTTCTCAACATCGTCTACCTGGACAAGACCGCCAAGAGCGCCGGCGGCTTCTTCCCGTCGGGCTTGAACGGCAACATCAAGACCAGCGCTGCGAACTAACGCCCCGCAACGGACACGACGAGGAGCCGCCCATGTCCCCACCACCGCCCGCCGCCGACACGATCATCGATCCGGTCGCAACGGCCTATCAGCCGAGTCTGCCCGAATCCCATCGATCGGTCGGCGTGCCTGGCGGGGTGGGGCAGTTTTGGCGCAAGCTCGGCGCCTTTGCGGGGCCGGGTTACCTTGTCGCCGTGGGCTATATGGACCCCGGCAACTGGGCAACCGACATCGCGGGCGGGTCGGCTTTCGGCTATACTTTACTGTCAGTCATTCTCTTTTCCAATCTGATGGCGATGCTGTTGCAATCGCTCGCCGCCCGGCTCGGCATCGTTACCGGGCTGGACTTGGCGCAGGCCTGTCGCCAGCATTACAGTCGGCCGGTCCGTATCTTCCTGTGGCTGATGTGCGAGATGGCGATCGTCGCCTGCGACCTGGCCGAGGTGATCGGTACGGCCATCGCCCTGCAACTTCTATTCGGCATCCCGCTCGTGCTCGGTATCTGCATCACCGCCGCCGACGTGCTGCTGATCCTGATGCTCCACCAGCGCGGCTTCCGTCAACTGGAAGCCTTTGTCGTCGCGCTGCTGATCGTCATCGCCGTCTGCTTCGCGATCGAACTGGTCTTTTCGCAGCCCGATATGGCCGCCGTCGCAAAGGGGTTCATACCCACGGCGCAGATCGCCACCAACCCGGCGATGCTCTATATTGCGATCGGCATCCTTGGCGCGACAGTGATGCCGCACAACCTTTATCTCCATTCCTCGCTGGTGCAGACCCGCCGGTTCGACCGGACACGCGGCGGCATTCGCGAAGCGATCCGCTTCGCCACCATCGACAGCACGGTGGCACTCGGTTTCGCCTTTTTCATCAATGCCGCGATCCTGATCCTCGCGGCGTCCGCCTTTCATGCGAACGGACGAACCGATGTCGCCGATATCCATCAGGCTTATGATCTGCTGACCCCGGTGCTGGGCGCGGCTGGCGCGAGCGCATTGTTCGCGACCGCTTTGCTCGCATCGGGCCAGAATTCGACGGTGACGGCGACGCTCGCCGGCCAGATCGTCATGGAGGGCTTTGTCGACTTCAAGGTCAGCCCGTGGGTCCGTCGCCTTGCGACCCGGTTGATGGCGATCGTGCCCGCTGTGATCGTCGCCATCCTCTATGGGCAAAGCGGCACCACCACGCTGTTGATCTTCAGCCAGGTCATCCTCAGTCTCCAACTGCCCTTCGCGGTCGTGCCGCTGGTGCGCTTCACCAGCAACTCCAAGCTGATGGGCAGTTTCGTCAACACGGCATGGATCAAGGCCATCGCCTGGGGCGTGTCGGCAATCATCATTATCCTCAATCTCAAGCTGCTCAGCGAATTTGTCTGACGCCAAAGGAGTTGAAAAATGGATCGTTTCGACAACTTTACCGGTATCGCCATCTCGCGCCTGACCAACCCTCGCAAGCTGATGGTGGGATGTTGCATCCTGCTACTTGCGCCTATTCTGACTGTCGGGGCGATGATGTGATTCCGATCGACGCAAGGTTTTTCCTTGCGTCATGGGTCCGATGTCGGCCCAATGCGTTATGCTATCCATGAAACCCGAAGGGAACGGGACAGCGGATGCAGGATGGGGCCGAAGACGAAATGCAAGCGGCCCGCCAGCAGCTTGTTGAAGCCATGGCGGATGCGGCGTCCGGCGAGACATCTGCGGTAAAGACGATCTATGACATGACCTCGGCGAAACTCTTCGGAATATGCCTGCGTATCTGCGGCGATCGGGAGGCTGCGGAGGATGTGTTGCAGGACGTCTATGTGAAGGTGTGGCGCCGGGCAAGTTCGTTCGATCCTGCCAAGGCCAGTCCGATCAGCTGGATGGCAGTGATCGCGCGTAACGCCTCTATCGACTGGTGCCGGCGCGAGACGCGTCATGCAGTCTCCTCGGATGACACCCTGATGATGGCCATTGATGATGCGCCTCTGGCAGACACCCGGCTGGAGCAGGTCGAGATGCGTGCGCGGCTGATCGCCTGTCTGGAGAATCTGAGCGCTGACCAGTCTGGCGCCATCCGCCTCGCGTTTCTCGAGGGGCGGACGTATCAGCAATTGTCGCAGGATCAGGGAACGCCAGTTGGAACACTCAAAAGCTGGGTCAGGCGCGGCATCGCGCAATTGAAGGCGTGCCTTGGTGATGACTGAGCCCACGCCGCCCGAACGGGATCTGCTCGCGGCCGAGCTGGCTCTTGGCCTGCTGGACGGGACGGAACGCGCGGAGGCGCTGCGCCTGTGCCTGTCCGATCCAGCCTTTGCGCGAGCGGTCGATGCGTGGAGCATCCGCCTGTCGCCCTTGCTGGATGGCGTGCCTCCTGTGGTGGCGCCCGAACGCGCATGGCATGCGGTGGCCGCGCGCATCGGTGCAGTGCCTCAGCTTGCAAATGATGCGACCGTTCTCCAGCTGAGGCATTGGCGTCGCGGGGCGCTGCTACTCGGTGCGATCGCGGCTTGCCTCGCCCTTTTCCTCGTGGTTCGCCCGGCCAAGATACCCGGCTCACCTAGCGTTGGCGTGTCGCAACTCGCCGACGCCAGCGGTGCCGCGATATTGGGTGTCGCCTATGATCGTCAACATGGGACGTTGCGACTCAGTCAGACGTCCATCGGGACGGCGACTAAGATGCCAGAACTCTGGATTATCCCTTCCGACGGCAAGCCACGATCGCTCGGCCTGCTGGCGCAGGACACGAAATCGATCCACGTCAGCCGGGAAATGCAGATTTTCTTCGAAAATGGCGCCACTCTGGCGATCACGCTGGAAGATCCCGGGACCGCCCCGCATGAGGCGCCCAGCTCCACACCGATCCTGACCGGCAAAATCACCGATATCTGACCGGCAAGCGCATCCGTCTGACTCCTCATGACGTAACTTCGTCGCATCTCCCGCAGAAGGGAATGCGCGAAGCAGCACATACCAGACATGGCTTTTTCATTTCATCGCCACGTGGCGAGCATCGGCGCTCTTCTCTTATCGTCGGCAGGCGGCCTGACCACGCAGGCCAAAAATCCCATGGTCGGCCGCGCCGCCATATATCCCACGAAGACGATTATGAACAATGCGGTCAACTTGAAGGACCACAACACTGGTCGCGGCGATCACGGCAACGGGAGTTGGCGAAACCCTGTTGTCAGTGGAAGCCATAATTTACCCTTGACCTTTATGTTACAGTATATCATCCCCAATGCAGCGAAGGGCAAGGGATGCCCAGCGCTGATGGGAGTCGGGCATGGCCGTCAATACGCAAGGACAACGACTATTTGACGGTATCGCGATCGGTGCCTCGATCCTCTGTATGATCCATTGCCTTGTCCTGCCTGTTTTGATCGTCCTGCTGCCGACCCTCGCCGCCTTTTTCATGATGCCCGAAGACTTTCATGTCTGGGCGCTCGCGCTTGCCGTCCCCACTAGCGTCCTGGCCCTGGCGACCGGCTATCGCCGCCATCGCAGGATCAGGCCAACGATCATCGCGCTGCCGGGGCTCGGCCTGCTGGCCTTCGGTGCTTTGCTGGCGCCGACCGAGAGCACAGAAACCATGTTGTCTGTTGCTGGCGCACTGCTCCTTGCCATCGGACATGCCCTCAACTGGCAGGCACTGCATGATAGCGGCGCACCGCAGAGAGGAAGCCGGACCTTATGAAACCGCCGCTTATTGCCCGCAATTACGAGGAATGGAAACATTGCATCACGGTCTTGTGCCGCATTCCGATGACGCCCGCTTTCGTCGAAGCGCGCATCGCGGCGCTCGCCGATCTGCGTGATTATGGAACGGTGCGCTTTGTCGAAACCTGGGGAGAAGCCCATCTTGAGCGGGTAAAAGCCTGGTTTCTTGAGGCCCGCGCCGAACTTGCTGCCGGGGGCGCTTCATGAGCGCGCTTTTCGCCGGTCCCCAGTCGCTGATTCCGGTGTCGGTGCTGACCGGCTTTCTCGGCAGCGGCAAGACCACGCTGCTCAATCATCTGGTCAATGCGCCGGAAATGCGCCGCGCGCTTGTCGTCATCAACGAGTTTGGCGCGGTCAGCCTCGACCATGATCTCATCACCCGGTCGAGCGATGACCTGGTGGTGGAAATGATGGGCGGATGCCTGTGCTGCACGATCCGCGGCGATCTGTTGCGGACGCTGCGCGATGCGCCTTGGCGATTCGCGCGCGAGGGCAAATGCTGGTTCGACCGCGTGGTCATCGAGACGACCGGACTGGCCGATCCCGCGCCGATCCTGCACACGCTGATGACCGATAGCCACCTGGCGACGCTCTATCGGCTGGACGGGGTGATCGCGACGGTGGATGCCGCCGCCGCCATGGCGACGCTCGACGCGCAGGAGGAGGCGATCAAACAGGCCGCCATGGCCGATCGCATCCTGCTGACCAAGACCGACCTTGTCACAGGCGATAAGCGAGTGGCAATTGAGCAACGACTGCGCGCACTCAATCCCGCCGCACCGATCATTCCGGTCAGCAATGGAGAGGCCGATCCCCGCTCGCTATTCGATGCGGGCCTCTACGATCCTGCGACCAAAACGAACGACGTCCAACGCTGGCTTCAGGCCGAGGCTTATACGGACGATCATCACAGGCATGACCACCATCACCATCATAACCTGAACCGCCATGACGATCATATCCACGCCACCTGTCTGACGTTTGACGAACCGCTTGATGCCAAAGGCTTCGAGCGATGGCTGGACATCCTCACCATGTTCAAAGGGCCAGACATCCTGCGCATAAAGGGGATCGTCAACCTGATCGGGGAGCCGAAGCCCGTCGTTATCCACGGCGTCCAGCATATCTTCCATCCACCGGTGCTGCTCGATGCCTGGCCATCGGATGACAGGAGGACGCGGCTGGTTTTCATCACGCGCGACATACCCGCCGAAGAACTGCGCGATACGCTGGCGCTGCTTACCAGCGGCATCGAACGCTACAGGCTGCCGGGCTATGTCGAGGATCTGCTCAACGACCGCGCGCCCGCCCTAGGTTCCGGGAGGATCGGATCATGACGATGTTCGCCGCACGCACGGGCGTCGAGCAGGTCGAACTCGGCCATGATCTCGCGCCGCGCTTCGATGCCGAAGGGCTGATGCCCACGATCGTCGTCAATGCCAACGACCAGATGGTTTTGATGCTTGGCTATATGAACGCCGAAGCGTTGGGGCGGACATTATGGACGCGCCAAGCGCATTTCTGGTCACGCAGCCGCCGCGCCTTGTGGCGCAAGGGTGAACATAGCGGCTTTAGGCAGAGGGTCGATCATGTGTTGGTCGATGACGATCAGGATGCGCTGATCCTGATGGTGACGATCGATGCGCCGGGAAGCTGCCACGTCGGGTTCCGATCCTGCTTCTATCGCGAAGTCGACCTCGACATGCTCCCGGATAAAAGTCCGGTCAGACTGCGTCGCATCGAGCGCGAGGCTGCATTTGACGCGAAGACAGTCTATGCCGGCCTGCCAAATCCTACGCGGCTGTGATTATGCGAGCGGCGCCCCTTTCGCTCCACACAGCCGATAGTAAATTTCGCTTGCCCGTGCGGCGAACACCAGAAGATCTGGACGCGCTCATCCTCGACCTCCTCGCTCGGTCGAACCGGCCGATCAGCGCCTACGACATTTCCCATCGGTCCATGGACGTTGGCCGGCCGGTCGTGCCCAACCAGGTGTATCGGACGCTCGCGCGGCTGATCGAACGGGGCTTGGTCCATCGGGTGGAATCGCTTTCAGCCTATATGCTGAGGCAGCAATCCTTCGACGGATGCATGATCTGCGATCAGTGCCATACGGTCCAACTCCTGTCTAATCCGGAGGTCATTTCCGGGCTTGAGGATTGTGCACAGCGGCTGGGTTTTGCCATCCAGCGGACCGTTGTCGAGTTGCACGGGCATTGCAGGGATTGTGAGGCCAATATCCGCGCCACTGGCGACCATGAGGCAGCGCTGGCTTTGCCAACTGTCTCTTCATCACCCATCGTTGGAGTTTGAACGTGCATCTGCTTGCCTGTACCGTCTCTATTGCCATGCTGATATCTCCGCTCTCCACCGCCGCCGCTGCACCGGCCGCCGCCTTGGCTGACCAGTCGACCAACCCGTTGCTCGGCGAATGGACGACCCCTGATGGGGTGCCGCCCTATGACCGAATCCGGCCAGAGCATTACGAGCCTGCATTCGATGCCGCCCTTGTCGCCGCCCGTGCCGACTATCGGCGCATCGCCGACAATGCCGCCGTGCCTACCTTTGCCAACACCATTGAGGCGATGGAGGGCGCCGGTCGCCCGCTCGGCCGCATCGCCAGCGTCTTTTTCAACGTCGCGTCCGCAGACGCGACCGACGCGATCCAGGCGATCGAGGAGCGCGTCACGCCAAAGCTGACCCGCCTTTCGAACGAGACCTTCCTTGACCAAAAGCTTTTTGGCCGGGTCGACCGGCTGTGGAAAGCGCGCGCCACGCTTGGCCTCGACCCCGAACAGGCGCGCCTGCTGGAAGAAACCCATGAGAAGTTCGTCCGCGCCGGCGCGGCATTGCAGCCGGCCGCACGGGCGCAAGTCGCAGCGATCAACGAGGCGTTGGCAAAGCTGGGCGTTGAATTCGGACAGAAGCTGCTGGCCGACCAGAAGGCGAACGACGTTCTCCTGACGGCCGACGACGTTGCCGGTTTGCCGGGCGACCAGCGCAGCGCCGCAGCGATCGCGGCGAAGGCGGCTGGGCGCGAGGGGGGCTACCTCTTTCCCGCCACGCGATCGGCCGCTGAGCCGTTTTTGACGGCGTCGCCCAATCGGTCGGCGCGCGAGCAGATCTGGCGCGCCTTCGTAATGCGCGGCGACAACGGCGATGCGAACGACACCAATGCCATCATCGCGAAGCTGGTCGCGCTCAGGATCAAGCGGGCGAAACTGCTCGGTGCACAGAGCCACGCCGAATTCGTGCTTGAGGACCAAATGGCTAAAACGCCAGAAGCGGCGATGGACCTGCTGATGAAGGTCTATCGCCCCGCATTGGAACGCGCGAAGGAAGAATTGCGCGATATCACCGCCCGCGCCGCCAGGGATGGGATCAGCACGGTCGAACCTTGGGACTGGCGCTATTATGCCGAACAGGTGCGCAAGGAACGCTATGCGCTCGATGAGGCTGCGATCAAACAATATATGCCGCTCGACGGCTGGGCGGCAGCGCTGTTTGATACCACAAACAAGCTCTACGGCATTACTGCGCACGAGCGGAAGGACGTGCCCGTCTATGCCGACGGCGTGCGGGTCTGGGAGTTGCGCGAGGCGGACGGGCGCAAGATCGGCCTGTTCTACGCCGATTGGTTCGCGCGGCCGACCAAGCGCCCGGGTGCCTGGATGAACAGCCTGCGGGACGAGAATAGCCTGTTCGGCGAGCAGGCGATCGTCGTCAATAACCAGAATATCGTGCCGCCCGCCCCGGGCCAGCCCGCGCTGATCTCAATCGATGAGGCCGAGACCCTGTTTCACGAGTTCGGTCACGGCCTCCACGGCCTGCTCAGCAAGGTGCGCTATCCCAGCCTGTCGGGAACCGCCGTCTCGCGCGACTTTGTGGAGTTTCCAAGCCAGGTCTATGAACATTGGGTGATGGAGCCGCAGGTACTGCGCAAATATGCGCGCAACGCGGCGGGCGAACCCATGCCAGAGGCAATGATGCAGTCCCTGATCAAGGCGCGGACATTCAATCAGGGCTATCTGACGGTCCAGCAACTCTCCTCCGCGATCCTGGACATGCGGTTGCATTCGCTGACCAGCCTGCCCGCGAATTTCGATGCCCGAACATGGGAGGCGGCGCAGCTCAAGGATCTCGGCGTGCCGGAGGAAATTGGCATGCGGCATCGGCTTGCCCATTTCAGCCATATCTTCGACGGCGGCTATTCGGCGGGCTATTATGCCTACACCTGGGCGGAAGTCATGGATGCCGACGGGTTCGAGGCCTTCACGGAAGCGGGCAACATCTTTGATCCAACCCTCGCTGCAAAGCTGCGCCGGGAGATTCTGGAGCGTGGTAACACGCGTGACCCGGTCGAAAGCTATACGGCGTTTCGAGGCAGGATGCCGTCGCCCGACGCGCTGCTGCGAAACCGGGGATTGGAATGAGAGCGCGTCGGATGAGGAAAGATGCGCCCCGGCAATGATGCATCGGCGTGGATTTGCGATCAGCATGGCGACGGCGCTGGGCGGGCTGGCGATCGCGGGCTGCGCTGAACGCACGTCTCTTTTGACCGGCGCGGCTACGCCATCGGCGGGCTATGGCCCTACCCTTCCTGACCCTGCCGGATTGCTCGATCTGCCTGCGGGCTTTTCCTACCGCGTTATCTCACAATTCGGTGAGGCGATGAGCGACGGCCGCGCCGTGCCTGACCGTGCCGACGGCATGGGCTGCTTCACACTGCCTGGCGGACGTCACGCGCTGGTGCGCAACCATGAACTTTCACCGAACGGTATCGACCAGGGCGCCTTGCGCGGGGCGGCGGGCGATCTGCTCGCCTACGACCGGCTGAGCGACGGTCGCGCGCTTCCCGGAGGCACGACGACGATCATTATCGACGATGCGAGCGGCCGGGCAGTTTCGCAGCATCTGAGCCTCGCCGGCACGATCCGCAACTGCGCGGGTGGTATCACGCCGTGGGGCAGTTGGTTGAGTTGCGAGGAGGACGTCACCAAAGCGGGGAATGGGGTCGGCCAGGATCATGGCTGGGTGTTCGAAGTTCCGGCAACGGCGCGGGGGCTGGTTGATCCGCAGCCGATCCGCGCCATGGGCCGCTTCAACCATGAAGCCGCGGCAATCGATCCACGCACCGGTATCGTCTATCTGACCGAGGATCGCGATGATGGGCTGCTCTACCGCTATGTGCCTCATCGTCCTGGCAGGCTCATGGCGGGAGGGCGCCTCCAGGCCTTGGCGCTGCTAGATCCCGCGCGAACCGACAGCCGGAACTGGGCCGGCACCGACGTGGCGGAGGGCGACTGGTTGGCTGTCCGCTGGATCGACCTCGATGGGACCGATGCTCCAGACGACGATCTGCGCCAACGCGGCAATCAGGCGGGTGCGTTGCGGTTCGCGCGGGGCGAAGGGATCCACTGGGGCGATGGCGAGCTGTTCTTCTGCTGCACTTCGGGGGGCGCGGCGAAATTGGGGCAGATCATGCGGCTGCGGCCGGGAAGGTCGGGCGACCGGCTCCAGCTCTTCGTCGAATCGCGCGGCAAGACAATGCTCGACTTTGGCGACAATCTGACGGTGGCGCCCAATGGCCATCTCGTGGTGTGCGAGGATCAATATACCAAGGTGGTCGCCAACCGGCTGATCGGCGTGACGCCGGGCGGCGCGACCTATGTGCTGGCCGCCCTCACCGCGCAGACCGAGCTTGCGGGTGCCTGCTTCTCGCCTGACGGCAGAACCCTTTATGTCAACGCTTATAGTCCGGCCAAGACCTTGGCTATCACCGGGCCGTGGATGCGTATGGCCTGAAGGGAATCTTTAATACGACCCTTGGCTTTGGCTTTGTGCATGGGCCTTGCATCTGCACTGGCCAGTGGCTGGAGGCGTCTTTGCTACCGCTCACTCCAAATTGCAGCATCCTGCCTGCTGGTGCCCTGCTCGTTAAAGACCTGTTTGCTTTGCGATCAAGCACATAGCGCATTTGCGTCAGCGAAGATCGCCCTAATGGGTTTATTGTTGCGCCATTTCGGCCGGGGCGGGATCAGCCTTGAAACGTGAGGCGAACACGGCCTTGGCTTTTTCCAGTTCGGCCGCCTTCTCTCGGTCATAGCGTGCCAACGCTTCCTCCTGCGCCGCGAGCTGTTGCTTATAGGTCAAGCCAGTGTAATCAATCGCGGCCAGAATGTCCGCTTCCCCGAAGCCATATCCATGCATGTCGCAGCCATCGCCGGCATCGCGACGAGCAGTAATACGCCAGATGCCATTTTAAACATGATTGAAACTGGACCACGCATGGATCTTGTCCTTTCAATGCCGCTCAAATCTCGCGGCTCTCCTGCATCTGGTAGAAAATGCCACTTTCGTCCTCGCCGCTCAGGATCAGCCGTCCTTCAAAGGACTGAACGCCCGATCGTACCGCGATGGGAGAATTCGTCCTGATCTCGATGAATTGATTGGGCGCAGGATTCAGGTGGAACGGGCAGTCAGGTGGATAGGCGAGCAGAACGAAATGCGTCTGCCTGGGGCTGTTTTGAAGCGGCATGACATAACCACTGACCTTGATCCGCTTGCCCTTGAGTGCCTTTACCTTCTGCGAAAAGGCCGGCTTCGAATAGATCGTGCCGGTTTGGCGTCGCTGGATTTCCTTGGTCGATTCAAGCACCGTCCAGGATATCCCACCTGGCGGCGCGGCGGCCGGTTTCCATACCGACTCGGACGGTTTCAAATTATCGGGACGCTGCGCGACCGCCGCCGGCGCGATCAGGACCGCCACCGCCACGGCATGGCACAAGAATAAAGCTGCAACGCGCAACACATGTCTCCGATCAGATATGAGATATCGTGATATTCCGACATGACGAAGTCAAGCTGGGTTCCCGCCATTCGCCCCAGCCTTTCGCGCAAAATCGCGGCGGTTCATCATGTCTCAGCCGGGACGCGCGTTGACGAGACGATAGAAGATGCCACTCTCATCATAACCAGTCAGTTGCAAGGTGCCCGTGACCACATGCACCTTGCTCTCATCGGTCGGAAAGGGGACCGCGGCTTTGACCTCCATGAACTGGTTCGGCAGCGCGTGCATGTGAAACGGACAGCCCGGTGGATAACCGAGCAACACCCAATGTTTCTGCTGGCGGCCATTTTCCAGCGGCATCATCCAGCCAGCCACCTTGACCTGCTTACCGTTGAGCGCCTTCACCGCGGCCGGGAATGTCGGCTTGGTGAAGATCGTCATCGTCGCTTCGTCCGTGCGATCGTTGAGCTTGGTCTGCTGCAACAGGGACCAGGGCGTGCCGCCCGGCGGCGTTTTTGCCGGTTGCCAGACATCTGTCGCTGGCGCCGGTTTGCCCAGCTGCATGGCGGCGCCAGCAGGAATGGACATAGCGAATAGGATCGCGGCCAGAAACGGAAGGCGCATCGTCAAAATTCCTAGCTTGAGCGGGAAAGAGTATCCGCGAGATCAAGGCGGAACACACGAATGGCGGGAATTATCGCCGCCACAAAGCCGATGCCTAGCACCGCAAGGACGATGCCCCATTCGCCCGGTAGGAGGGCGAGCGGATCAAAGCCCAAGTCTCTGAGTTGCGCGAAATTAGCGCGCGCGAGCGCCAGGATGCCGTGTCCCAGGACGAGACCTGCGATAGCGCCGATCGCGGCAATGAGCAGCCCTTCAACGACGATCGTGCCAAAAACCTGCACGCGGCTCGCTCCCATGACCCGCAGCAGCGCAAGGTCGCCCTCACGCGCCGATGCCGCCGCCAGGAGCGCGACGAAAATGGAAAGCCCCCCGGTCGCTGCGAGCAACCAGGCGAAAAGCTGCGCCCCATCGATGCCGACCCCCAGTAGCGAGAGCAGGCGCGCGGTCTCTATTGCCGGCACCGCTGCCTGCATGTTGGTCTGGCGGTTGATCATGGACGGGATGCGCACCGCGCCGAAAGCGGACTTGTAGGACACAAGCAGCGCGGTGATTTCCGGCTTCATTTCCTCATGTTCTGTCAGGCTGGCGGCCTCGTGCTCGTGCTCGTGCTCGTGCTCATCCTGATGCGCGCCGGCCTCGTGATGGTCCGTATCTTCGCCCTCATGGGCTTGCGTGCCATGATGATCGTGGTCGATGCCATGCGCGTCCCAAACGCTCTCGACCGGGGTGAGGATCAACCGATCCATAACAGAGCCGGTGGGGGCAAGTATGCCGACAGTCGTAAAGGGCGAATGTTCATGCTCTCCGGCCGCCCCGTCCGCGACCAGTCCGTGCGATCCGACGAAGCGCTGGCCGAGATCCATGCCTAGCTCCTGCGCCACGCGCGCGCCGATCACCACCTCTTGCGCCTTGCCGAACATCCGCCCTTTGGCGAGCTTTGCATTCTGTAGCGTCAAATAGGACGGCTCGGTGCCGACGATGCGATAGCCCCGGAAATTGTCACCCATGGCGAGCGGTATCGCCTGACGCACAGAAGGATCGCGGCGCAGGAGTGCAACGCTCTCGAGCGGGATATTCCCGGTTGGTGTATCCATTTGGTAGATGCTGGACAGGATCAGCTGAAGCGGCGACCCCTTGGCGCCGACCACAAGGTCTATCCCTTGCGCATCGCGTTCAAAACGCTCGCCAAGCTGCGTCGAGACCGACAGCAGCATGACGAGTGTGGCCACCGCCAGCGCCAGCAGCAGAATGTTGAGCGCCGTCATCAGCGGACGATCGCGCAGATAAGCGAGGGCAAGGCCGATCATTGGACCGTTGTCCCTGCCGGAACGAGGCTGACGGTGCGCGGGATCAGCGCCTTGAGCCGTTCATCATGCGTGGCGATGAGCAAGGTCGACCCATTGCGGTCGGCCGTTTCGAGCAGAAGGGAAGCCACCCGACGGGCATTGTCGTCATCCAGCGCCGAGGTGGGCTCGTCCGCGATCAGCAGCCGTGGCTTGCCAACCAGTGCGCGCGCGATCGCCGCCCGCTGCGCCTCGCCCTGGCTCAGCAAGCGCGGCTTGGCCGAAGCCCGGTGGCCGACGCCGACCTGATCCAAAAGGGCATCTATATTATCGTCGTTAGCGGGATGCCCACTTAAGCGGCTCGCAAGGCGCAGATTGTCGCGGACGGTCAGTGCCGAAACAAGCCTCAGCGACTGGAAGATAAGCCCGATCTTATCACGCCTCAGTCGGTCGCGAGCAGCCGCGCCTTGTCCGGTCATCGGTTCGCCATCAATGATGATGCTACCCTGATCAGGTTCCAGCAAACCCGAGATAGCATGGATCAGCGTCGTCTTGCCCGACCCTGACGGTCCTAGAAGCAGATGGTGCTCGCCTTCATTCAGCTCGAGCGCTAATTTACAGAGAACCGGTCGTTTATCATACCGATGTTCCAACGCCTGTACGACCAAGATAGGATGGGCGGACATTATCTGAATCTCCCGTGCCGCACCCCCGCGGCCACAGCAACAAAAACGATATATCGTTACACGCCCGTCGTACAAGGCTTGTTTTCGCTGGAATATGGAAGGAAATCTCGCGTCGCGTTGGTTGCTCAGAATGGCAGGGAGGGCAAGACTGCGATTACTCGCACTTTGCGGCGGACGGGCGGTCTTTGCCAGACCGCGCGTATATCAGGACCCCGTTCGCGCCTTTTAGCAGCGCCTTCGTCATTTCCACTATGGCTAGTTCTTCACGGATAAACCCTGCGGAAAAGCGCATTGAGACAAGGGTCCGAAGTTTGAAGGCTGATCGCGCTGGGCTGATGTCGTCCATCCACGACTTTCCAGCGCGACCGATCATATGGTGGTTCAGTCTTGAATGATGGGCAGCCAGACGGCGCTGGCCGCGTCGCCGCCCCGGTGGATCGTCTCGGTCGCCTTCATATAGTCTTCGGGCTTGGCCTCCATGATCGAGTTCACCCAGCTTTGCGGGTTGCGGTCGTAGAGCGGAAACAGGCTCGACTGCACCTGCACCATGATCTTGTGACCCGGCAGGAACACATGGTCGACATTGGGCAGCGACCATTGGAAAGCATAGGTTTTCCCCGGCTCCAGCGGCGCGGGGGTGGAGAAGCCGTGGACATAGCGGCCGCGGAAAATCTCGATGCCGATGCCCAGTTGGTAGCCCGCCATGGCTGGATTGGCGGAGTTCTCCTGAGGATAGACGTCGATCAGCTTGACGACGAAATCGCTGTCGCGCCCTGTGGTCGCAGCCCGCAGATCGACCTTGGGTGCCCCCTTGATATGCACGGGCTTGTCGAGCGTGCCGGTTGTGTAGCTGAGCACATCCGGACGACCGTCGACGAAGCGCTGGTCATGCACCAGCCAGGTTCGCCATTCCTCACCCTGCATATGGACCGGGCGCGGCAGCATCGGCACGGGCTTGGCAGGATCAGAGACATAGCTGTCACTGCCTGCCTCCGGCCTGGTCCAGGACAAGCCGAAATTGCTGCCGAGGTAAAGCGGCGTCGGCGTGCCCGCCGGCCATTGCTGCGACACCTCCCACTGATTTGCGCCGGTCGCATAGGTCAGCACGGGAGGGGTCGTGCATGGTGGCGGATTGGATTTGAGATGGCAGTCCAGAAAAGGCTTCATGTACCGCGTGCGGAACTGCAACCCCGTGTCGCCTTCCCATTGCAACGGGCCAAGGGCGCGGGCTTCATAATTAACCTGGCTATGCCGCCAGGGGCCGATGACGAGGCTGACCATGTCATTGGCCGCGTCCTGCTTTTCCAGCGCCCGGTAGACAGCCGGGGCGCCATAGCTGTCTTCCTGGTCCCACTGGCCGACAACCAGCATAGTCGGAACCGTCAGCTTTCTCTTCTCCAGCAGCTTGTCGACCGCCTGCCCCTGCCACCATGCGTCATAGCTGGGATGCTCCAGCACCTTGCGCACCACGGGCAGGTCCAGCAGGCCGTAGGCCCTGGCATAGTCGGCCGCTGACCCCGCCTCCAGATAGGCGCTATATTCGTCGCCCGTCCCCTTGGGCACTGCCCCGCCGCCCTTCTTCACCGTCTGGCCCAGGTCATAATCGAAGCCGAAGGTGCGGAACGCGCCGTTGTGGAACCAGTCGTCGCCCATCCACCCGTCGACCATCGGGCTTTGCGGCACTGCGGCCTTGAGCGCCGGATGCGGGTCGATCAACGCCATGAGCGACGTGAAGCCGAGATAGGAGGAGCCGGTTATGCCGACCTTCCCGTTGCTCTCCTTCACATTCTTCACCAGCCAGTCGATCGTGTCATAGGCGTCGGTGGCGTGATCGACCTTGGTCGGGTTGAGCGGGCCGCGCAGCGGGCGGTTCATGACATAGTCGCCCTCCGACCCGTCAAGGCCGCGCACATCCTGATAGACCCGGATATAGCCGTCATTGACGAACTCCGCGTCCATTACGGGCAGGATCTCCTCGATCTTCTGGCTGCGGTTGCGGCTGGTCGATTTGTCGGCATTATAGGGCGTGCGGCTCAGCAGGATCGGCGCATCGCTCACGCCCTTGCGATACACGATAACGGTGTAGAGCTTCTTCCCGTCGCGCATCGGGATCATCACCACTTTGCGCACATAGTCGGCCTGCGGGCGAACCCAGTCATAGGCCTTGACCTGCTCGTTCATCATCGTGTCAGTCAGCGGCGGCCGCTGCATCGGCGCTGCGGCGCCCCCCAGTACCCATCCGCAAAGGGACAGGCATAGTGCGCCGGCCAAGCGGTGACGAAAGGAAACTCCCAAACTGCTTTCATGCATCATCTTTGCTGTCCTTCCGTCACGATGCGCCATCTTATGCGGCTTCTCGCCCCTTATTGCCCGGCTTGGTCGCGACCGCCAGATGCGCCTTCCCCGGCATGCGGATGAGATCGCCATCGCGCCAAGGATCCAGCATGGTTTGCGCCTGCGCGATGACGGCGCGGCGCTCGCTTTCGCTCAGCCCGGCGATCAACGGGTTTGACCCGATCATCGCGCTGTCATGGGTCAAAATGCCCGCTGGCAGCACAATGTCATGAGTCCGGCTGTGCAGCGTGACGTGCGCCAGCCCTGCTGCTTCGCACGCGGCAATAATGCAATCGCCCTCATGCAGCGCCATCATGCCAGGCATATCCATGTCGATCGCAATGTCTGGCCATAGGGCCAGCCGCGCCTCCGCCAATAGCTGGTTCGGACCAAATCCATAGGGATTGGCCGCTACCCCAAGGACGGCGAGGCCGCCGGGGCGCAGCACGCGCGCCATTTCGGCAAGGCCCGCCCGCCAATCGGGGAAAAGCGGCACGCCGAAAACCGAGCAGACGCGGTCAAACGAGTCTGAGGGCAGATCGAGCGCCTGACCGTTCATCTGCCGCGCCGTAATGGCAAGTCCATCAGACCGGCCAGCGAGCCGATCAATCATCGTCGCGGAAAAATCGATGGCGGTCACCTGCGCGCCTTCTTCCGCTGCGGCGAGCGCCAGCGCGCCGGGCCCCGTCGCGATATCAAGCAGGGACATGCCCGTTTCTATCTCGGCCAGCGCCACGGCATCGCAGCAAAATTGTGCGGTGAACGGCTCCGCGCCCACGATGTAGGCATCCGCCGTCTCGTCCCAATAGGCAGCGGTTTGAATGGGTTGCGCCACGTCAGCGCGCCTTGAGTTCAGCGACCAGAGCGGGCGCGGGATAGAGTTTTTCCAGCGCCTCTTGCACCGCATCGGTCGACACGACCACGGTGCGGTTCAACGCCGGATCATACCCATAATTGCCGCCCAGCGAATGGATGTTGCCATCAAAGGCCGCGCCGATCACCGCACCGCTCCGGTCGATGACGGGACTGCCGGAATTGCCGCCGATAATGTCGTTGGTAGTCACGAAATCATAGGTCGTGGCGGGATCGATCGCCTTGCGGTTGGCGGCGAAGGCGGTCGGCAGGTCGAACGGTGCGCTCCCGGTCGCGCGGTCGAATGTGCCCCCCATGGTCGTGGCATAGGGAACGGCCTTGCCCCGTTCGGTCCAGCCTTTCACCTGTCCATAGCTGATCCGCAGAGTGAAGGTCGCGTCGGGGTAGAGCGCGTTGCCATAGGCCGCAAAGCGCGCCCCGGCGAGCTTGCCCCCGGCAGCCGTCAGAGGTCCCTGATAATTTTCGTCCACCTGGCGCTTGAGAGCGCGCTGGCGCGGTTCGAGCTTGAGGGCATATTGGATCAGCGGATCCTTTGACGCCTCAATCGCCTGCAACCCGCCTTCCCATAGCTGGCGACGATAGTCGGGATCGGCCAGGCGCGTCTGCGACACCAGCCGCTCGGCCAGTTGTTCGGGACTTTCCTTGCCCAGCAGCAACTGCGTGTCCGCATCGTCCACGCCCAGATATTCGCGCGCCTTGGACAGGCTCCAGGACAATTGCAGCTTTTCCAGCCAAGGATAGAGCGGGCGCTTGTCCAATATCTGCTTTTCCAGCAGCGGCAGCGCGCTGTCGGTATAGCCTGGCAGGCGCTCTTCGTTCGGTTTGGCCCTTTCCTTCGCCGCCATGACCAGAGCCTCGGCATAACCATAAAGATCACTCGATGGCGTTATGAACCGATAGGGAAGATAGAGCGGGCGATAGGCCTGCACCGCCGCACTCACATCCGCCCATGGGTCGCCAATCGCCGCATTGCCGCCGCTGCGCTGGCGCAGGTCCGCTTCCGCCTTGGCCAGCCTTCCGGTAAAGTCGGGGTCATTGAGCGCCTTGGTCCGGCCGATATAGACTTTAAGTGAATTTTCGATGCCGTTCAGCATGTCGAGGCCTTCGCGCTGCCTCTCCGGGCTGGTGTCCATCGCGGCGATCAGCCGCCCGCGCAGTTCGGACAGGACCGCGACCGTGATCGGCAGGCGCACTTCGCGCTCGAAGGCGAACTGGCTTTGCGTCCACAGCCGCGCCGTCGATCCGGGATTGCCGACGACGAAGGTCAGCTCATCCTTCTTCGGCGGGCGCGGGTTCCATGTCAGATGATCGGATGGCACGACCGGCTTGCCGTTTTCATAGGCGCGCAGGAAACTGGCATCGAGCGAATAGCGGGGAAAGTTGAAATTATCGGGGTCGCCGCCAAACGTCGCTGCCCGATCCTCCGGCGCCCAGACCAGCCGCACGTCGGAATATTTGCGGTAAGTATACAGCTTATATTGCCCGCCGCCGAACAGGGTCACGACCTGGCAGCGCATCGTTTTGCGATCCGGGCAGCCATCGGCCTCGATCTTTGCGATGGCCGCGTCGCGCGCGCGCGTCAGTGCTTCGCCCGTCATGCCCTTATAGGCGCCCTGAACGGTTCCGGTGACATCGGCGATGGCGGTCACGATTTCCGCCTGCTGGCCCGGACATGCCTTTTCGTCCTCGCGCCGCGCCGCGATGAACCCCTTGTCGAGAAGATCGGCGTCGGCGCTGCTGTTGTCGAACAAGCAACTGGCGACGCAATGGTGATTGGTGAGGATCAGTCCCGCGTCTGAAACGAAGCTTGCCGAGCAGCCACCCGTCAGGCGAACCGCTGACTTGCGGACATGGTCCAGCCAGGCCTGATCGGGCGCCCAGCCATAGCTGTCACGCATGGCCTGTGTCGGAAATGCGTCGAAGGTCCACATCCCCTCCTCCGCAGCGGCAGGAGCAGCGACCGTGGCCGCAAGCGCAATGATGGCGCAAGACCGCGCCAATATGTGAAGGGACGTCATGCACCTGCCTCCGGTCTGAATCTGATCTTGGGATAGTTGTGCGTCTATTGTGGAAGGTCGAGAAAAAAATGCCGTCAGGCGACGTCGTTTCTCTCGACCGGACTCAGCGCGAAGAGCAGGCGGGTTTCACCCGTTGCCGCGACAGGCGGCGACCGGTGGAGGATGCGCGGTGCCTCGGTCCATTTCCAACCCTTAAACAGCCCGACCTCGCCAGGTTGCAGCGCCTCGATCTTGTGGTCATCGCCGGCATGAACCCATTGCGTGCCCGGCCCCACCAAAGGCATCAACAGACGCGCGGAAACATTGTCGGCATGGAATTTGCGGCATGCATCGGTTTCGACGACCTCCAGCCGCAATTTCATCTGGGAGCAATCCATGATGGCGGCTAAACGCGCGCATAGCGGCAGTATCTCGTCTGCCAACGCCTGCCTCAATTCCGCATAGCCCGCTGCCTCAAGATAAGAGGGGAGGTCCGCCGCCACAGTCTCGCGCGACACCGGCTCATCAATGTCGTCAATCTGTTCCCAATCGAGCGAAGCGAGCGGCATCAGGCTGTCGGGCAGCAATCGCCGCCAAAGCGCCAGATGCACATCCGGCTCCCATATCCGTGCCAGGATATTGGCATTGTCGTCCTCTACCATCGCATCGCTGCACGCTGCCAGAACGCTCATTCCGCTGCCTCCATCTGCGGCTCCCAGCTTGGGAAAGGATCGCGCAGGCCCATCCACATGTCCGGCGTGAAGCGTGCGACCGCGAGCAGGCAGGCGTCGAGCCGGGCGCGGATGCGCGTTTCGTCCATGCCGATGCCGATGAACACCAGCTCCTGCCGCCGGTCGCCCCAGTCCTGATCCCAATGCTGGGCGACGAAGCGTTCGAAACGATCATCGTCGGGCCAGTGGTTCTTGGGAATGGAGGCCCACCATCGGCCCATGCGCGCCGTCATCGTCTGCGCCCCGGCAACGGCCAGTTCGCCAACCCAGTCCGGCCGCGTCGCCAGCCAGAAATGCCCCTTGGCGCGCACCACAGTGTCAAGCCCGCCATCGGTCAGGAAGGCGTGGAGCTTTGCCGGGTCAAAGGGCTGGCGGGCGCGATAGACGAAGCTCTCGATCCCATATTCCTCGGTTTCGGGCTGGTGGCTGGCATAGCCGTACAACTCCTTGGCCCAGCGCGGATGCTGCCCGGCCCTTTCTTCGTCGAACAGGCCGGTATCAAGCATCTCATCGAGCGGCGCCTTGCCCTGATCGCAAGTGATGATGCGCGCATCAGCATTGAGCGAGACGACCAGCTTCTTGACGATGGCAAGCTGCTCCGGCGATACGGCACTTGCCTTGTTGATGACGACCACGTCGGCAAACTCGATCTGCTCGACCAGCAGGCCGACCAGGCTGCGGGTATCGTCCTCGCCCAGGCTCTCGCCGCGGTCGGCGAGGAAATCCTGGCTCGAATAGTCGGCGAGCAGATTGAGCGCGTCGACTACCGTAACCATCGTGTCGAGCCGCGCGACATCGCCCAGGCAATTGCCATCCTCGTCCCGGAAGGAAAAGGTCGTCGCCACCGGCAGTGGCTCGGAAATGCCTGTGCTCTCGATCACCAGCGCATCGAACCGGCCCGCCTCGGCAAGCGCGCGCACTTCCTTCAAAAGGTCATCGCGCAAGGTGCAGCAGATGCAACCATTGGTCATCTCGACCAACGCCTCCTCGCTGCGCGACAGCGCCGCGTCGCCGCCGCGCACCAGATCGGCGTCGATATTGACCTCCGACATGTCGTTGACGATCACGGCAACGCGTCGCCCCTCACGATTGGCGAGAATATGATTGAGCGTCGTCGTCTTGCCCGCGCCCAGAAAGCCGGACAGTACGGTGACCGGGAGCCGATTGTCAGTGGAAGCCATATTCTACCCTTGACTTTATGTTACGGTATATCATTTCTCGATACGGCGAAGGATACAGGATGTCCAGCGTCAGTCAGAAATTGTCATGAATGTCTTTCCCCCGAAACAAAGCCTCCCCGACGAACCAGCGCGTGCACTCCTTTGTATGCTTTATCCCTTTGGCTCGCCGCCGCTTTTAGCCATGCAGCTAAGCGCCCTGACGCCTATGTGGCCTGATCGGACCGCTCATATCTGGGCGCGCGTTTTCGAAGCACCGGCCACCCTGCTTGCGCAGCCCATGGCTATAAGCGTCCGTCATGCGGACCCCCCGACTTTAATATTGATGGCGAGTCGATCAGCCTTTCTCAGCAGCGATCACATAGTCGAAGCCATGGCGCAGCCCGCCTTCGCGCCCGATGATGGCCAAAGCGTCCTGTCGCAAGGCTTCGCCCCGCGCATGTAATGCCGCCGCCAGTGACCGATCCCCAAGCCTCGAAAGCCGCGACGCGCACATGTCGATCTGGCTGTTCACAAACTTCTCTTGGTAACGGATGGGGAAACGATGCGCGCTGACGACGCGAAAACCCGACGCCGTCATCTGTTCCAGCACCCATTCCATCGGAAATTCGCGGTAGGGTCGCTCGCCCGCTTGCAGCAACACGGCGTCGCGCCATCGCCCGATGTCACACAGGATGCGGCCGTCAGGTGTCTCCGGTCGTTCAGCGACATAGGGCTCAAGGCCGACCAGATAGAGCCGCCCGCGCGCCAATGTCCGCAGCCGGGCGAACATCCGTTCCTGAAAATAGGGTGCGAATCCCTCGATCGCCCCGATCAGATAGTCGGCGAGAATGGTATCGAAACGCTCGCCTGCCAGCAGCGTCGGGTTGGCCCAGTTACCAAGGATGATCCTGTCCTGCGGTCGGCGAACGCGATCCGATGCGTCACGCACCTGAACGGCATGGCCCGCCGCGCCGGTGACGGCGACCCAGCGATCGGTCGCAAGCCCTGACACCCAGCCGATCGAATTGGTGCCCGTTCCCGCGTCCAGAAAGGTGCCCCAGGGCCGATCGCCCTGGAGCATCTCGATATGGCGGAACAGCGCGGACGGTCGCCGCGCTGTTCCTTTCGTCTTGCTCAGAATGCCCCCCGCAGGCCGAACACGAAGTTGCGGCCGCGCAACGGAGAGAAGGCCTTGATGAACGAGCTATGGTTATACGCCAGTTCGTTGGTCAGGTTGGTGCCGCGCACGAACAGTTCCGCGCTGCGCTTGTCCCCCAGTTCGAGGCGATAGGCGAGCGTCGCATTGACCATGTCGTAGCCCGGCGTGCGCGTTTCAAAGGCTGCGATCCGGTCCTGTTCGAACACATGATAATATTCCGCATCCGCCGTGAACGGCCCGACATGCGCATCGCCGCGTGCGCCAAGGCGCCCGGCCGGAATACGCGGCAGGTCACCGCCACCATTTTTCAGCTTGGCGCGAACATAGTCGCCGAACACCGACAGGGCGAACTGATCGTTGAAGGCATGGCGCACTTCCCCATCGATGCCGGTGAAGGTCGCCTCTGCCCCGGCATAGCGGATCAGACGGAAATCTTCGAACTGGTCGAGCGTCTGGGCGTAGATATAATTATCGAAGTCCTGATGATAGGCGCCGATGGTGAAGGTTGTCGGCCCTGCCGTCTTGCGCAGCGTCAGGTTGACCGAATTCGCCTTTTCAACGCCTTGCGATACTTTTTCGGCAAGGCGGCTGTTGCCGCTGACGATCCCGATCTCATAGGTGTTGGTCGCAAGGTGCAGGCCATAGGCATAAAGTTCCTGCACCGAAGGCGCGCGTTCGGTATGCGCCAGCGACAGAGCCAGCGAGTAGTCGCTGCCCATGCTCCAGATCGCGGCGGCTGACGCCGAAAAGGGCTTGTGCTTGATCGAGGGATAGCGCGTGATCAGCGACTTCACCGTCTGCCATTCCTGTCGGGCAGCCGCCTCCAGCCGGACATTGCCAAGCGAATAAGTCTCCAGCAGGAAAATCGCGGTATTGCTGGAGTCCGTATTCAGCGTGTGCGTCACACCGCCGCTGATCGCCTGGAACCGGCTGCCGCTCTGTTGGATGCCGAACGTACCGCGCAAGCCCCCCAGCGGCGCATGGGTCAGTTCCACACGCAGGTCGTGGGCCTTGTTGAGGAAGGTGTTTTCCGCTTCCCCATCCTCGATCTCGTCATGCGCATAGTCGGTGAAGGACAGGCGGAAGCGTACCTTCTCCAGCGCGGGCACCGGATTGTTATAATCGCTACGAATGTCGAAGCGATTGCTGCGCAGCTTTACGAACGGCACTTCCTCCTCATGGTCGTGTTCATGATCATGGTCGTGATCATGTTCCTCCTCTTCTCCATGACTGCCGCAATGCAGGCCGATGCCATGGGGATGGCAGCTTTCATAATCATGATTGTGGCCCGGCACGCCATATTCATTGCGCTGGCGGGTATAGGCAACGCCCAGATAGCCGTCCGGGCCGATCCAGCTTCCCCCGACACTGAAGGTCGATGTGTCATTGTAGGAGCCATGCACTCTGTCCTCCCCAAAGGCGCGAGGCACCCGATAGTCGTCGGAGCGGCGGTGGACGCCTTCAACGCGCAGCGCCAGCGGCCCGACGCCGACTGTTGCACCGCCTACCAGGCTGCGCTCATCATCACCGGTGCCCAGCCGCCCTTCGGCTGCACCGGTGATGCCGCCCTCCGGAACATAGGTCGGAACCTTCTCGTCGAGCAGGTTGACCGCGCCGCCGATTGCGCCGCTGCCATAGAGCAGGGTCGCCGGACCGCGCAGCACTTCGATCCTGCGCAGTAGAAGCGGTTCCCCCGTGACATTATGGTCCGGCGAGATCGCCGAGGCGTCCTGCACATTGGCGCTGTCGCTCAGCACCTGCACGCGGGGCGAGGATTGGCCGCGAATGATCGGACGGCTGGCGCCGCCGCCGAAATTTTCGAAATTGATCCCCGGCTGACCTGCCAGCGTCTCGCCAAGCGTTGCGGCGCGCCGGTGAATCAGTTCTTCCCCCGTGAGTGTCACGACCGGCGTGGTGGTCTCATCAGCCTTTTGCCCCAAAGGAGCAGCCGTAACAACGATATCCCCCTGGCCATGCCCGCCTGCCTGAGCAAGGGCGATGCCGGGGGTGATCGCAATGATCGATACGGCGCACAAATGGTGAAGGTGATTTCTCACGGAATGTCCCCTGTCGATGTTCTGAAGATGCGGCGTGATACGTAATAATATATCACATCACAACCCTGAACTATGAGCTATCGCCCACGATAACGGTTCATTTCCATATAGTTACAGAATGTTTCTGGTGGCAGCCAAGATAGTAGAAGGACCGATGCTACCCTGCCACCTTATCGCGGGTCATTACGAGTTGGCGGCTGATTTCACCGCAATTTCCCGCGATCAACATCGCCAATAGAAGAAAGGTGCCACGCCGCGTGTCTGACCGGAAACGAAAGGATGGCGACCCTCGACCTTATCGGCGTAGGCCGCGATCAACAGATGCGGCACGCCAGGAGGCATCATTTACAATGGGCGGAAGCACGTCGCCTAGCAGGATGAGGAGTGATGCAACCATCACACACTCAGCAATATTTTGACACGATATGGTTATGATATGTTGTAACGCGCAATAAAGGAGCATAAGAGGCCCGCAACAGGGGAAAGCGCCTCGAGCGCAGTCAGGAGAGGATCCGAGGTTCG
The DNA here is from genome assembly GCF_000153545.1 of Sphingomonas sp. SKA58. Taxonomy (NCBI): domain Bacteria; kingdom Pseudomonadati; phylum Pseudomonadota; class Alphaproteobacteria; order Sphingomonadales; family Sphingomonadaceae; genus Sphingomonas; species Sphingomonas sp. SKA58. The sequence continues at coordinate 676,225 of NZ_CH959306.1, read as the reverse complement.
GATCAAAAAAGGGTACCCCATGCGCATCAGTTTGCTTCTATCGACCTGTTCAGCCATCGCGATCTTCACGCTCAGCAATCCCGCTCTGGCGGAAGATGAGAGGGCTGAGAAAGCCGCGCTGCACGAACAGACCCCCGCCAACATCATCGTCACCGCGCCGTTCCAACGTGACCGGTCCGATATCCTTTCGGGCGCGTCGGTGCTTCAGGGGAGCGACCTCACACAGGCGATACGCCCATCGATCGGCGAAACGCTCCAGCATACGCCTGGCGTGTCCGCAACCTCCTTCGGCCCCAGCGCGTCCCGCCCGGTCTTGCGCGGACTTCAGGGGGAACGCGTACGCGTGCTGGTCGATGGCATTGGCTCCATTGACGTGTCCAACACCAGCGTTGATCATGCGCCTGTGGTCAATCCATTGCTCGCCGAACGCATTGAAGTGCTGCGGGGTCCCCAGTCGCTGCTATTCGGTGCGTCCGCGATCGGTGGCGTTGTCAATGTCATCGACAAGCGTATCCCCCGCAGCGTGCCCGACGAGCCCGTCCATATCGACGCGATCGCCACCTATGGCAGCGCAGCCGACGAGCGCAGCGGTGCCGGTTCGGTCGATGTGCCGCTGGGTGACAAGTTCGTCGTCCACGCCGATGGCAGCTATCTGAAATCGGATAATATGCGCATCGGCGGCTACGCCTTGTCGCCAAGCGCGCGCGCGCAGGCGCTGGCATCCAGCCAGCTTCCCGCCGAAGAGCCGGAAGAAGGCGAGGAAGCCATCGACTTTGCCGGTAATGCTGCGATCCGGGGAAAGCTGCCCAATAGCCAAGCCAAGACGTGGACCGCCGGCGTCGGTGCAGCTCTCATTACCGAGACCGGCAATCTGGGCGTATCCTACAGCCATTATGACAGCCTCTATGGCGTGCCTGTGCGCTACGCGACGCTGCCAGGCCAGGAACAGGAGGCGCCACGCCTCGATCTGGCGCAGGATCGGCTGGATTTGCGGGCTGAGGTTGAGACGGGCGGCGGCTTCCTCAAGGCCATTCGCGCGCGCGCCAGCTATGCCGATTATCGGCATTTCGAGCTGGAGGAGAGCGGAGAAGTCGGCACCGCCTTCTACAACAAGGGCATGGAGGGCCGCATCGAACTGGTGCAGGCCGATCATGGCCCTTGGCAGGGCGCAAGCGGCGTCCAATATTACTCGCGGAACTTCAACGTCGTCGGCGAGGAAGCCTTCCTGCCCAAAAATGATACGCAGCAGTTCGGCGCGTTCACGCTCCAGACGCTCGACTATGGCGCGGTCAAGCTGGAAGCAGGCGGGCGCTACGAGCATAGCGAATTGCAGGCATTGCCACTTGAAGACCAGGATCAGTTCTTCGCAGGCAAGCGGACCTTCGACACCTTCTCCTTCTCTGGCGGCGCATCCTATGGCTTCAATTCCGACTGGCGTCTGGGCGTCAATCTCTCCCGGTCCGAACGCGCGCCTTCGGCAGAAGAGCTGTTTGCCAACGGTCCGCATGCCGGAACGCAGGCGTTCGAGGTTGGCAATCCCGACTTCAAGACCGAACGCGCATGGGGTGTGGAAGCGGTGCTGCGGGGCAAGGGCGACAATTACAGTTTCGAAGCGTCGGCCTATCATAACTGGTTTTCCAACTTCATCTATGAAGGGCTGACCGGCGAGGAAGAGGATGGCCTGCCCGTCTATCAGTTCAGCCAGGCCAAGGCGCGCTATTACGGGTTCGAGGCGCAAGGGTCCGTCACCCTCGCCACGTTCGGCGAGGCAAAGCTCGTCGCCGACGCGCTGGGCGACTATGTCCACGCGCGGATCGTCGGCGAAGGCCCGGCCCCGCGCATCCCGCCGCTGCGCCTGCTGGGCGGTCTTGGCGTCACCAGTCCCAAAGTGGACGTGCGCGGCGAGGTCGAATGGACCGACGACCAGAAGCGTGTGTCGGACTTCGAGACGGAGACCAAGGGCTTCACCCTCGTCAATGCGCAGGTCAACTACCGTCCTTGGGGTACAGAACGTCCTCTCAGCTTCGCGCTGTCGGCAAACAACATCTTCGATGTCGTTGCCCGCCGCCATGCCTCGTTCCTTAAGGACTTCGCGCCCTTGTCGGGACGCGACATCCGCGTGACCGCCCGCGTCAGCTTCTGACGCCATATGTCCCGCCGGGGGAAACCGCGGCGGGACGCAATGGCAGCGTTCGTAGGAAGGATGACGCGGGCGCCAGTGGAATAGGTAAGCCTGTGTGCGTCGCGGCCGCTGAGCATGTTTTTTTCGGGTCTGTTCTGTCGTATCTTGATAAGGAGGCACGGCAATCATGGGCGCGGTGAGATGCGAATGCGGGAGCGCCATCATTTTGATAGGACTTGGAAGATCGCCAACATGGCTGAAAATCCGAGCAATTGGGTGAAGCATCGTAGCAACGCGCCCAGACTGCTGCTTGATAGCCAGGCTATCGCCATCAAAATGAACGATGGGACTTAGCCGCAATAGGAAGCCCAGCGAATAGACAGCCGTGCACTAGCCTGACGGCGAGCAAGCCAGACGGCGGAGGAGAGCGGCTCCCTATTTGGTCCGACAACCCCACCTCGTTCATTGTCCGTTCCATTATGGCGAGCATTTTGATAAACAACTGAAAATCCGTTGTGATTTTCAAGTTCAGCAAAGGCGGCCTGGGGCTTTTCTGAGGCCCTTTTGCGCATTCCATTTCTATCATCTATCTCAAAATTAACTTAGAATTTTTGCGAGTTCGGTTCCGGCTCGGCCTCATCATGAGATCCCCCCTGTATTGACAGGCAAGTCGACCCATCTAAGGGAAAGGCGCGGCTATGTGTGCCGCGCTGACAGCTCCTTCAACAGAAAGATATATCGTGTCCGCCATGCTCAAAATCACTCTGCCCGACGGTTCCGTGCGTGAAGTCGCGCCCGGCACTACCCCGGCGGACATTGCGGCGGCGATCGGCCCGGGTCTCGCCAAGGCGGCAATCGCGGCGCGGGTCGATGGCGAATTGCGCGATATCGGCCGGCCGCTGGAAGAGGACGCCCATCTGGCGCTCGTGACCGCGAAGAACGAAGCGGACGCGCTGGAACTGGCGCGCCACGATTTTGCCCATGTGCTGGCCGAAGCGGTACAGGCGCTGTTTCCCGGCACGCAGATCACCTTCGGTCCGGCGACCGAGGATGGTTTCTATTATGACTTCGCGCCCAAGGATCGGCCCTTCACCGAGGAAGACCTGCCAGCGATCGAGGCCGAGATGCGCAAGATCATTGCCGCAGACAAGCCGCTCAAACGCGAGGTGATCGACCGTGACACGCTGATTGCACAATGGGAAGCGGCCGGCGAGACGTTCAAGGCGCAGTGGGCGGCCGAATTGCCGCAGGGTGAGGAACTGACCGTTTATCATTCTGGCGCCCCCGGTTCCGAAGGCTCCTGGTACGATATGTGCCGTGGTCCGCACCTTGCCTCGACGGGCAAACTGGATCCGCAGGCCTTCAGGCTGACCCGCGTGTCGGGCGCCTATTGGCGCGGGGACCAGAAGAATGCGATGCTGTCGCGCATCTACGGCACGGGCTGGCTCAACAAGAAGCAACTGGCCGAACATCTGACGCGGCTTGAGGAAGCGGGAAAGCGCGACCATCGCAAGCTGGGCGCGGAGATGGACCTGTTCCACCTTCAGCAGGAAGCGCATGGCTCGGTCTTCTGGCATCCCAAGGGCTATGTCATCTGGCGGAACCTCGAAGCCTATATGCGCCGCGCTATCGACGATGCTGGCTATCGCGAGGTCAAGACGCCGCAGGTGATGGACGCACGCCAGTGGGAACAGTCGGGCCATTGGGGCAAATATCGCGAAAATATGTTCGTCATCCCCGACGAAGTCCCCAATGTCGAGGACGAAGGGCCGCTGGTGTCGGACGATGCCGACTGGATGGCCTTGAAGCCCATGAACTGCCCGGCGCACGTCCTGATATTCCGGCAGGGAATCAAAAGCTATCGCGACCTGCCCTTGCGCTTCTACGAAAATGGCTGCTGCCACCGCAACGAGCCGCATGGCGCGCTGCACGGCCTGATGCGCGTGCGCCAGTTCACGCAGGACGACGCACATATCTTCTGCCGCGAGGACCAGATTGTCGAGGAAGTACGCGCCTTCTGCGCGCTTGCCGACCGTATCTACAAGGATTTCGGCTTCACCTATTCGATCAAGCTGGCGCTGCGTCCCGAAAAGCGATTCGGCACCGAGGAGATGTGGGACAAGGCAGAGGAAGAACTGCGCAACGCGGTCGCTGCCGCCGGCCTCAATACGCCGGACTATGGCTGGGAGGAGTTACCGGGCGAAGGCGCTTTCTACGCGCCCAAACTGGAGTGGCACCTCACTGACGCGATTGGCCGCACCTGGCAGGTCGGCACGATCCAGTCCGACCGGGTGCTGCCCGAACGGCTCGACGCCAGCTATATCGGTGAGGATGGCGAGCGGCATCGCCCGGTCATGCTCCATCGTGCGATCTTCGGCAGCTATGAACGTTTCATCGGCATATTGATCGAACATTATGCGGGCAAATTCCCGCTCTGGCTCGCCCCGGTTCAGGCGGTGGTCGCAACCATCGTCTCTGATGCGGATGATTATGCCAAAGCGACCGTCGACAGGCTTCGCGCCGCCGGAATCCGGGCCGAACTCGATACGCGCAATGAAAAGATCAACTACAAGGTGCGCGAACATAGCCTGGCCAAGGTGCCCAACCTGCTGGTCGTCGGGCGGCGCGAGGCGGATGAGGGCACGGTGGCGTTGCGCGAGTTGGGCAAGGATGGCCAGAGCGTCCTTTCGCTGGACGATGTCATTGCCCGCCTTGAAAAAGAAGCGTCGCCCCCCGATATGCGGTGAGGCAGAAATGCTGCAAGGGTGCGTGATTTCGCCACGGCGGAACCGCGCACCCCTTTCCGCATTGGTAAAATGTCGCTAAAAGCCGCTCGTTTTCGTAACGACCATAGGAGATATTGCTATACGTCCCCCGATGATGCGCCGCCCGATGGCGCCGCCGCCGAAATCCGGCCCCCGTTATAACGAGTTCATCAACGTGCCCAAAGTGCGCGTGATTGACGATGAAGGCGAAAATCTCGGTGTGATGTTTACGCAGGAGGCGATCGAGCAGGCCTATGAGATTGGCCTCGATCTCGTCGAAGTCTCGCCTAACGCCGATCCGCCGGTCTGCAAGTTTCTCGACATCGGCAAGTTCAAGTATGAAGCGCAGAAGAAGGCGAATATCGCCCGCAAGACGCAGAAGACGCAGGAACTCAAAGAAATCAAGATGCGCCCCAACATCGACGATCATGATTATGAGACGAAGATGAAGAAGGTGCATGACTTCATCGGCGATGGCGACAAGGTGAAGATCACGCTGCGCTTCCGCGGCCGCGAACTCAGCCACCAGCAGTTGGGCATGAATTTGCTGCAACGCGTGGCTGAGAATGTCCAGGAAATCGCGAAGGTCGAAGCCTATCCGCGTATGGAAGGCCGTCAGATGCTGATGGTTCTCGCGCCGAAATAAGCGCGCACCAGCGAATCGCAAAAAGAGGCGGGGCCTGGAAGCAGACCCCGCCTCTTTTTATTTGAGGCGCATCGACTGACCGGGTGCCTTCCGCCAAGCCATGGTATAGTCCGTCCGGCCTCAGCTCAGCCATTGGGCAGCAGCAGATATTTCTCGCCCGTGCGCCGCGCATTATAGGTCAACACTGCATCGCGCTTGAGCGCGTCCTCCAGTGAAATGCGCGCCTTATACTGGCTCGCGAAGGTCGTCGTCAGATTATCCCGCACGCGCGCTCTCAGTTGCTCCAGTGCGGCTGCATCAAGACTTTGCAAAAAGGGGAAGAGCAGCCAGCCCCCGACCGACCAGCTGAAACCGAAACTGCGGTTGAGAATGGTCGGGCCGGTATCGAGCGAGCCATAAATATAGGCCTGCTTGCGGCTGTTGGAGCCATAGCGGCTATATTCCTGCCCTTCCGACGCCACCTGTTCCATAGCGTGCAAGATCTGCCCGACCAGCGTGCCTCCGCCGATCGCATCAAAGGCCAAAGTCGCGCCCGTGGCCTTGAGCGCCGCGACGAGATGCGCTTTGAAATCGTCGCTGCTGCTGTCGACGACATGCTCCGCGCCCATATCCTTCATCATCGCGGCCTGCGTAGGGCTGCGCACGATGTTGACGAGCGGAACGCCGTCTTCCTTGGTGATGCGCAGCAGCATCTGGCCCAGGTTGGAGGCGGCGGCCGTGTGGACGATCGCGCTATGGCCGTCGCGACGCATGGTTTCTACAAACCCGAGCGCGGTCAATGGATTGACGAAGGCGGACGCCCCCTGCTCCGCCGTGGCATTATCCGGCAGCTCAATGACGGACCGGGCATCGACTGTCCGATATTGCGCGAACATGCCACCGGCGACACAAGCGATCGTCTTGCCCAGCAAGGCTTGCGCGTCGGCGGCTTCCCCTGCTGCGACGACGGTTCCTGCACCTTCGTTTCCGACCGGCATCGCCTGCCCGACACGCGCGGCCATCGCCCGGCGCGCGCCGTCCGGCATCGTCGCTACGATGCGGCCATCGCCATATTCGGCATTGTCCAGGTCCGCCGGACCGAAAAGCAGGCCAAGGTCGGATGGGTTGATCGGCGCTGCCTCGACCCGCACGACGACGTCATGCCCGGTTGGCGGCGGCAGGCTTTCCTCCGCCAGTTCGACGACCAGTCGACTGTCCTCCTGCAAGGTCGTCAAAATCCGGCGGCCGCGCATGTCGCTCATCCTATCCTCCTGCATCGTTCCTCAAACAGGTAGGCGCAGGTCCGGCCAGAACAAGGGCCGGCTTCGCGCGCGCGTCTCAGGCGGAAGGCTGGTCGCGATATGATGCCGGAAACATGGTTTTGAACGCCGCCAGCTTGGGCGCGTCCCAACGCAGGATATAGGGATGGCGCGGGTTCTTGCGCATGAAATCCTGATGATAGCTGTCGGCGTCCTGGAAGCCGGTGAACCGCTCCACCTTCGTCACGATCGGATCATTCCACAGGCCGCTTTTCCCCAGTTGCGCGAGATAGGCGCGCGCCGCCCGGTCCTGTTCGCCATTCAAGGGAAAGAGCGCACTGCGATATTGCGTCCCACGGTCGGGGCCCTGGCGGTTAAGCAAAGTGGGGTCGGCGATGACGGAGAAGAAGATGCGCAGCAGCGTGCCATAGCTTACGATCTTGGGATCATAGGTTACGCGCACGGCTTCGGCATAGCCGGTATCGCCGCCGCTGACCGTGTCATAATCGACGCGCATGCCGCGCGGGCCGCCGGCAAAACCCGAGACAGCGAGTTTGACGCCTTTGACATGAGAAAAAACGCCCTCGACGCCCCAATAGCAGCCGCCTGCGAAAACGGCTGTTTCCAGCTTGCGCTTGGGTGCGGCATCCATGGCGGGGGCAGGCGCGGACACGACACGCTCCGCGTGCGCTGGGGCGGCTGCGGCAAGCGCAGCCACCAGAAACGGGATGACGCGCTTAAAGGGCCGAGCCATCGGTCGAGGTCGCGGCGACAGCGGTGCTGCTGAACATCGGCGGCTCGTCAGGTTGCAGCATGACCATGCCAACAGCACCGATCGCAAACCCGCCCAGGAAGCGCAGGAACAAGTCGGATTTGAGGAACGCCTTCATGGCAAACGCCTTTCTACCATAGTCTGCCGATCTCATCGGCTTTCCCGCTACCTTCATGCGCCTTGCCCCTGACTGAACAATCGACGCCACCGCAGCAGCTTTCGACCAATGCCAGGATAAGGACGACGAACGCCGCCGGATATTTAGGTTTCTGTTCGCAACCGGCATATAAGCCGCGCTGCGCCGAACACAAGACGGCGCAGCGGGAAAAGGACCGTTTCCAGTTTGGGCGAAAAAAGTTCCCGCCGCCTTTTTTTGCGCGGTAGGAAAAAGACGGCCTTATTTCAGCGCCGCGCAGGCTTCCTGAATGCGGGTGCACGCCTTGCGCAGCACATCGTCCGAGGTTGCATAGCTGATGCGGAAAGCCGGCGACAAACCAAAGGCGGCGCCATGGACAGCGGCCACCTTGGCCTCGTCCAGGAAATAGCCGATCAGTGCTTCATCGCTGTCGATCACCGCGCCCTTGGGCGTCGTCTTGCCGATCACGCCACTGGCGTCAGGGTAGACATAGAAAGCGCCCTCGGGGGTAGGGCAATCCAGGCCCGGTGCATCGTTCAGCATGGCGACGACCATGTCGCGGCGCTTCTTGAACACCGCATTGCGGTCTTCCAGAAAATCCTGCGGACCAGTGAGCGCGGCAACGGCGGCGGCCTGGCTGATCGAGCAGGGGTTGCTGGTCGATTGCGACTGGAGCTTGCCCATCGCCTTGATGATCCATTCAGGACCGCCGGCAAAACCGATGCGCCATCCGGTCATGGAAAAGGCCTTGGAACAGCCATTGACCGTCAGCGTGCGGTCATAAAGGTCCGGGCACACCTGCGCGATGGTGGCGAAGGGCGATGCGGCATACCAGACATGCTCATACATATCATCGGTCATCACCATCACATGGGGATGGCGCAGCAGCACATCGGCCAGCGCCGTGAGTTCGTCCGCCGAATAGGCCGCGCCCGAGGGGTTGGACGGGGAATTGAGCATCACCCATTTCGTGCGCGGGGTGATCGCGGCGTCTAGCTGCGCCGGCGTGATCTTGTACCCCTGGGCAGCCGGCGCTTCGATGATGACCGGCGTGCCGCCCGCGAAATTGACGATGTCGGGATAGCTGACCCAATAGGGCGCGGGGATGATGACTTCATCGCCCTTGTCCACCGTGGCGATCAAGGCGTTGAACAAGGTATGCTTGCCGCCCGAATTGACGCTGATCTGGCTGCGCTTGTACACAAGGCCATTGTCGCGCTTGAATTTGAAGGCGACCGCTTCCTTGACATCGACGGTTCCGTCCACGTCAGTATAGCGGGTCTGGTTGTTGCGGATCGCTGCAATGCCGGCGTCCTTGACGAAATCGGGCGTGTCGAAATCCGGTTCCCCCGCCGACAGGCCAATGACATCCACACCTTCGGCTTTGAGCGCGTTGACGCGTGCGCTCATGGCGAGCGTGGCGGACGGCTGGATGCGACCGAGGGCAGCGGAAGTCTGGCTCATGGCAATCTTCTTTCTCAAATATCCTCTTGCCCGCACATTAAGCGGACGCGGCGGTCCTTAGTGCGCAACGCACTTAGGGGCAACCGCCAGATGGGCGGCAATGGCTTTGCCCTTTAAAAGCGCGGCTATCGACCGGCGCTTATCGCGCCAGCGTCGCCGCGACCATGCCGCGCGCGGCATTGCCGATGAAAAAGCCGCGTTCCAGGTCATGAACCTTGAGGTCCGCCTCCGCAGCTTCCCCCATGTCGATCAGGCTCTGGCGCAAAACGCCGGGTAGCAGGCCGCGCGTGAGCGGCGGCGTCACCAGCTTGTCGCCGCGTTCGACGAAAAGGGTCGAGAAACAGCCTTCGGTCAAATACCCTTTTTCATCGGTCAGCAGCACTTCATAGGTGCCGCCACGGCGCAATGCGTCGCGATAGACGGCCCGGTCCGTCGTTTTGTGCCGCAGGCGCGGGTCGTTAGCCGACGCCTGTCGGGGCACGACCGCAACCGGCACGATCGCGTGCGGCCAGGTGCGATGATCGCGCACCTCGATCGCCAGCGCTCCGCCCCTGGACACCAGCAACCGTACCCGGCTGCGTTCGCGCAGGCGGAAGGTCGCGGCCTGAAGTTCGTTGCGGACATCGTGCCGATCAAAGGCAAAACCCAGCGCATCGGCGCTTGCCTTCATGCGCGCGAGATGCAGGTCCAGCAGCCTTATCCCCTCATGCGGGTCGAAGGCCATGGTTTCGAGCAGGTCATACTGTCCGTCGATCAAAGACATTGCGGTTATTTCAAGCCCCTGCTCTCATTCAAGTCAAGCTGCGCAAAGAAATCGGCTCTTGGCAAGACATTCGGCCCATTCAGATGCGCCATCGGAATCCGCGACGATACCAGACCCCAGCCCCAACTGCGCCACGCCCTTGCCGTCTTCGATGCACAATGTGCGGATGGCGACATTGAACGCCGCGTCGCCGTCCGGATCGATCCAGCCCATCGCGCCGGTGTAGACGCCGCGCGGATGCGGCTCGACCGCGTCGATGATCTCCATTGCCCGCACTTTGGGCGCGCCGGTGATCGACCCGCAGGGAAACAGCACGCGCAACACATCGACGGGCGACAGGCCCGGCAGCACGCGGGCGCGGACGGTGGACACCAGTTGATGCACCGTGGGGTAGCTTTCCACCCGGAACAGGTCAGGCACGATGACGCTGCCCGCCTGCGACACGCGAGACAGGTCGTTGCGCAGCAGATCGACGATCATCAGATTTTCGGCGCGCTGCTTGTCATCCTCCTCCAGCCAACGCGCCTGGGCCGCGTCGCTTGCCGGATCGACGCCGCGCGTCGCGGTGCCCTTCATCGGCCGCGCGGTCAGCTGGCCGCGCACCTGGCTGAAGAAGAGTTCGGGGGAGAAGGACAGAATGTTATGGCTGCCGGTGTGGACGACGCCACCATAGCCGGCGGCGGCGCGCGGGCGGACCGCGGCATAGAGCGCCAGCGGGTCGCCTCCGAACGGCACATCGCAAGGAAAGGTCAGATTGACCTGATAGATGTCGCCGGCATGGATATAGCCCTGCACCGCTTCGAAGGCGCGGCGATAATCCGCCTCGGCGATCAGCGGCCGCACGGTTCCGATCTTTGCCTGCGCCCTGTCCGGCAGCAGGCCGGGCACGGCGGTGGAGGGGATGCGGCGCATCCCTTCGAACAGGCCGAACCACAGCAAAGGCGCGCCGCCCCCCTCGCTTCGCGCGGCGATCGGCGCCAACCTGTCTTCCAACGCCAGGCCCGCTTCATAGCTGATGAAGCCGGCGGCGTGCAGGCCCGCATCACTCGCCTGTGCGACGCGATCGAGCGCTGGTTGCACTTCATCCATGCGGTACGCCGCGATGGTGGCCACGGGATCACGATAGAGACGGGCGGGCGCGGGTCCGCGCACACGCGCGTCGTCGAACAGACAAAATATTTCGGTCGGACCCGGCAGGCGCATGACGCTTCCTAGCAGGCTTTGCGCTCGACGGAAGCGATGTCCGCGCGCCCATCATATTGCGCCGGTCCGGATGTCGTCCTAGCGATGAGGGCATGACCGATCCGATTGTCCCGCAACCGCCCGAACGCGCCGCCTGGCCCGCCATCGCGCGTGGCCTGCGTGGCCGCTGTCCCGCGTGCGGCGCGCAGGGCATGTTTGCCCGGTTTCTGAAGGTCAGGCCCTGCTGCGAGCGGTGCGGCCTCCAGCTGGACACGCATCAGGCGGACGATTTCCCGGCCTATATCGTGATCCTGCTGCTGGGCCATATCCTGGTGCCATTGATGATCGAGACGAACAGGATGCTGGCGATCCCGCTGGCGTGGCAATCGCTGATCTGGCCCGGCTTGGCCGCGATGCTGGCCATCGCCCTGATCCAGCCGGTCAAGGGCGGGGTCATCGCTCTGCAATGGAGCCGCCATCTGGCGGGTTTTAGCTAAGGCGCCATCAGGCGGGGGTGCGCAGGAAATTCCGCTCCATCGCTTCGCGCAGCGTATCGTCGATGATACGACGCCCTTCGGCGCCATGAGTCACCACCGTCGTATCGCAGGTCGCGACGCACACGCCCTTCTGGAACCCCGCCGAACTGATCGTCCAGCTGGTGCGGCCAATATGGCCGATGGCGCAATGGACTTCGAACGGATAGGGAAAATGCGATTCCTCCAGAAAATTAAGGTTCACATTGGCCACCAGCCAGCGCACCCCCTGTTCCTGCGGGTGACGGCCCAGATGATGGTGAAAGCGGATGCGCGCCGTTTCGAAAATACCAGAAATGGCCACATTGTTGATGTGACCCATCGTGTCGAGATCCTGGAAACGAGTATCGATGCTCGTGATGAAACGATAGGCATCGGGACTGAACCGCCAGCTTTCAGGTTTGGGCATGTTCTGCTTTCCCTTGGAAATATATGGTCATTGCCATAGCCGTCACGGCCATCGATGCAATAACATCATGCAAAATGACGAGGGTGCGGCTTTTCTGACACAGGCCTGCAACACACCATTCATGACGCACCTGTCACGACCATGACGCCAATCCGTCAACGATCCCTCACCACCTTGCAACATGCCGACGATACAGGCCCCTCGCGACCCGGCGATCAGACCGGTGTCCAGGGGGACTATCATCATGCGGCCACTTCACACTTTCTTGCTTGCATCGACTTTCCTGGCGGCGACGCCGGCTTTCGCGCAGAACGCCCTGCCCGCAGCAGCCACGCCGACGGACGGCGGGGAAATCATCGTCTTTGGCCGTGGCGAAACGCGCCAGGTGCAGGAAATCACGGACAAGGACATCGTCACGCTGACGCCGGGCACCAATCCGCTCAAGGCGATCGAGAAGCTGCCAAGCGTCAATTTCCAGTCCGCCGACCCGTTCGGCAATTATGAATGGTCGCAGCGCGTCACCATCCGCAGCTTCAACCAGAACCAGCTGGGATTCACCTTCGACGGCATTCCGCTGGGCGACATGAGCTATGGCAACCATAACGGCCTGCACATCACCCGTGCGATCAGCAGCGAAAATATCGGCAGCGTGCGCGTCAGCCAGGGGGCAGGTTCGCTGGGCACCCAATCGACCGGCAATCTTGGCGGTACGGTCGAGACATTTTCCGCCGACCCTGCCGAATATCTGAGCGGCGGATCGCTCGCGGGCCAGGGCAACCTGACCTATGGCAGCGACGAAACCTGGCGCGCCTTCGCCCGGTTGGCGCTGGGCACGCGCGATGGCATCCGCGGCTATGTCTCCTATGGTTATGGCGCGACCGACAAGTGGAAGGGCCAGGGGACGCAGGACCAGCATATGGGCAATGCGAAGGTCGTGATCCCGGCCGGCAACGCGACGATCGACGGGTGGCTGAGCTATTCCGACCGGCGCGAGCAAGACTATCAGGACATGTCGATGAACATGATCCGCCGCCTGGGATGGGACTGGGACAACACGTTCCCCGACTATGCGCGCGCGATCGATTATGCCGACCGCCTCAACGACGTCGATCGGGTCAGCAACAGCGGCGGATCGCCATTCCCCGACGGCCTGTACGATTATAGCGGCGCACCGGTCGCGGGCGGACAGGTCTATCCCGGTAACGTCACCAGCGCCGACGACGCCTATTATGACGCGGCGGGCCTGCGTAAGGACTGGCTGGGCGCGGTCGGCCTGACAACCCCGATCGGCGAGGCCGCGACCTTCCGCATCAAGGGCTATTATCACAATAATAGCGGCATGGGCCTGTGGGGGACGCCCTATACGCCCAGCCCCAACGGCGTGCCCATGTCGGTTCGCACGACCGAATATGACATGGACCGGATCGGCGTGTTCGGCAGCGTCGACTATACGCTGGGCATTCAGACGCTGAGCGCGGGGGCATGGTATGAGAATAACGAATTCCATCAGGCGCGCCGCTTTTACGCCTTCGCCAGCCGGACGGAGCCGGGCCTGAGCTTCCGCGACTATCCCAAAAACCCCTTCTTCACCCAGTGGGAGTTCGATTTTACGACGAACACCTTCCAATATCATGTCCAGGACAAGATCGACCTGGGCATGGTGACGATCAACCTGGGATGGAAGGGGTTCAAGGTCACCAACAAGGCCGATGCCATCGTCCAGGCGAGCTTCCCCGAAGGCAGGATCAAGGTCGAGGACTGGTTCCAGCCGCATGCCGGCTTTGCCGTCGAGCTGAGCCCGGAGGCGGAAATCTTTGGCGGCTTCACCCAGGTGACGCGCGCCTTCTCCTCCGCCACCACAACTGGCCCCTTTTCGACCAACCAGGTCGGCTTCGATGCGATCAGGGATGATCTCAAGCCCGAGCAGTCGGATACATATGAATTGGGGCTGCGCTACAACACGCCGATGTTCAACGGCGTGCTGGGCGCCTATCTCGTCAACTTCCGCAACCGCCTGCTGGCGGTGACGGTGGGCAGCCCGATCCAGGGTCTTGCGTCCGCGTTGCAGAATGTCGGCGGCGTGCGCGCGCTGGGCTTCGAAGCGGCGGGCGACCTCAAACTGGGGTCCGGCTTTGGCGTCTACGCGTCCTACAGCTACACCGACGCCACGTACCGGGACGATGTGCTGAACAGTTCGGACGGCACGCTGGTCGCGGCGATCAGGGGCAAGACCGTCGTCGACAGCCCCAAGCATATGGCGCGCGGCGAGTTCAATTATGATGATGGCCGGGCGTTCGGACGGGTCGGCGTCAACTATATGTCGCGCCGTTATTACAGCTACACCAATGATGCCTCGGTGCCCGGCCGGGTCATCGTCGACGCATCGGTCGGCTATCGCCTGACCGACCGGATCGAAGTGCAGCTGAATGCCACCAATCTGTTCGACAAGAAATATGTCGGAACGATCGGCTCGGGCGGCTTCGTCAACAGCGGCGATGCACAGACCCTGCTGGTGGGCGCGCCCCAGCAGTTCTTCGCCACGCTCAAGACCGGCTTCTGAGCCGGATAGCGGAGAAAGACGCATGAAAAGACTCGCGCTTGTCGTTTCGGCCCTGACCACGGTTGTACCGCTCGCGGCCCGGGCAGAACCCGTCCTCCTCATCTCCATCGACGGGTTGCGCCCCGGCGATGTGCTGGAGGCGGACAAGCGCGGGCTTTCCATTCCCAATCTGCGCCGCTTCGTGAAGGAAGGCGCGCATGCGACCGGCGTGACCGGCGTGCTGCCCACTCTGACCTACCCCAGCCACACGACGCTGATGACGGGCGTGTCGCCGGCCAAACATGGCATCGTCGCCAATAACAGCTTTGACCCCATGGGGATGAACCAGGGTGGCTGGTACTGGTACGCACAGGATGTGAAGACGCCGATGCTGTGGGAAGCGGCGACCAGGGCAGGGCTGTCCACCGGCAATGTCCATTGGCCCGTCAGCGTGGCGGCCAGGGGCGTGACGTGGAACCTGCCGCAAATATGGCGCACCGGACATCAGGATGACGCGCGACTGCTCGATGCGCTCGCGACACCGGGTCTGAAAGCGCAACTGGAAGCGCGGGTCGGCGAACCTTATGCCATGGGGATCGACGAAAGCCTGGCTGCGGACCAGAATCGCGCGCAGTTCGCCCGCGCCCTGATCGACGCGCACAAACCCGATTTCCTGACCGTCTACTTTGCCGCACTGGACCATGAGGAACATGCGAGCGCGCCGGGATCGCCAGCGGCGAAGGCCGTGCTGGAAAAGATCGACGCGCTGGTCGGCGATCTGGTGGCCGCCGAACGACAGGCGCATCCCGACGCGGTGATCGCGCTGGTCAGCGACCATGGGTTCGAAGCGACGCATAGCGCACTCAACCTCTACCGCCCCTTCATCGACGCCGGCCTCATCACGCTGGGGTCCGACGGCAAGGTCGCGTCCTGGCTGGCGATGCCCTGGATCGCGGGCGGATCGGCGGCGATCATGCTCGCACGACCCGATGATGCGGGTCTCAAGGCGCGGGTCAAGACGCTGCTCGACCGGCTGGCCGCCAATCCCGCCAACGGTATCGATCAGATCGTGGATCACGACAGGCTCGTTTCGATGGGCGGCAATCCGCAAGCGAGTTTTGCCGTGAACCTGAAGCCGGGCTTTGTGACCGACATCTTCCGGGGCGCGGCAGCTCCCGTAACCGGCCCAAGCCCGGTCAAAGGGATGCACGGCTATTTTCCCGGCCCCGCCGCCCTGGACGCGACCCTCCTGCTGCTGGGCGAGGGCATTCCCGCCGGCAAGGATCTGGGGCGGATCGACATGCGCGCCATTGCGCCCACGCTGGCGAAAATCATGGGCGCCGACTTGCCAACGGCGCAAGTGAAAGCGCTGGATATCGAGGATTAGCACGACCTCCCCCCCGGCGTTGCACGGGCCGGTCGCGGGCGTGACCTGCGTGATTGGTTGCAAGATGATGGACTTGCATGCGCGTCCGACCTAATTTGGCGGCACGCCACAACGGGGAGCATCCATGCCGCAGCGCTACAGCATAGCCGCCATCATCCTGCACTGGGCGATCGCCGCCCTGCTGGCGTTCCAGATTGCCGTGGGATGGGCGCTGGAAGATCTGGGCGCGCGCGGCTTCAACCTGTTCCAGCTGCACAAGTCGGTCGGCATCACCATATTGGCGCTGACGCTGTTGCGGATCGCCGTCCGTTACTGGAAGCCGCGTCCGCCAGCAAAGGAAGGCGGTTGGCAGGGAAGCCTGGCCTCTGCCGTGCATTTCGGGCTCTATGCCTTCATGCTGGCCGCGCCGCTGACGGGCTGGGCGCTGGTTTCCACTGCGAAGGTCAAGGTGCCGACACTGATCTTTGGCGTCATCCCCCTGCCCCATCTGCCGGTGCCCGCTGGCGCGCACGAACTGGCCGAGGGCAGCCATGGCGTGATCGCCTGGATCGGCATTGCCTTGTTCCTGCTGCATGTCGCGGGCGCGTTGCGCCATCATCTGCTGCTGCGCGACGGGTTGCTCTGGCGGATGGTGCCGGGCCGCTCGCAGCTGTGGCTGGTGGCATTGCCCGCGCTGATCCTGATCGGCTTCCTGGCCGGAAGCGCGATCGTGCCGACCGGCGCGCCGCCCGCCCCGGCGCCGGTTGCGCAGGACGTCGATATGGGCAACGACGCCGCCAATGTCGCCGAAGCGCAGAATGCCACTGCCGCGACGGAGGTGGACAATGCGGTCGCCAACGCCAGCGACGCGGCCGAGGACACGACCGCAGAGCCAGCGACGTGGGCCGTGCAGCCGGGCGGCGCCATCCGATTTTCGGTGGGCAATGACGGTGAGACGATCAGCGGCACATTTTCCAAATGGACCGCGAACATCGTCATGGACCCCGCCCGGCCCGAAAGCGCGGACATCGCCGTAACGATCGACATGACGTCGGCGAGCGTCGGCGACGCCTATAAGGACGGGATGCTGCCCGGCGACGAGTTTTTCGCGACCGCCGCCCATCCAACCGCGACCTTCACCGCCAAGGGCGCACAGGAAACCAGCCCCGGCCGCTACAGCGCCGATGGCATGTTGACGCTAAAAGGGATCTCCAAGCCCCAGTCCATCCGGTTCAGCCTGTCGGGCGACGGCGCGACGCGGCGGGTGCGCGGCATCGCCAGCATCGCGCGCGCGGCCTATGATGTGGGCAACGGGGAGAGCGGCGGCAGCCTGGCCCCGCAGGTGGCGGTGACGTTCGACTTCACCGCCCGACGCAAGGACTGACGGCAGGACTGGCGACTGGACTGATGGCCTGGTCGATCAGCCTGATCGAGACAAATCATTGCGCGGCGGACGGGCAGGACCGCTATAAACTTGCCTTGACCTGCGTGGCGGCGTAGGTGCGGCG
The DNA here is from genome assembly GCF_000153545.1 of Sphingomonas sp. SKA58. NCBI lineage: Bacteria > Pseudomonadati > Pseudomonadota > Alphaproteobacteria > Sphingomonadales > Sphingomonadaceae > Sphingomonas > Sphingomonas sp. SKA58. Next base: position 658,782 of record NZ_CH959306.1, on the reverse strand, counting down.
CCTATTTTGATGCATGCGAAGGAGAAGAGACGTGGCGGCGAAGTGGACGCCGGAAAGCTGGCGGAGCCAAAAGGGCATTCAGATGCCCGTCTATCGGGACCAGGCGGCGCTCGCTTCGGTCGAGGCTCAGCTTGGCCAGTTTCCGCCGCTCGTCTTTGCGGGCGAGGCGCGCAACCTGAAGGCCGATCTTGCCAAGGTGACGACTGGCGAGGCGTTTCTGTTGCAGGGCGGCGATTGCGCCGAGAGCTTTGCCGAATTCCACCCCAACAATATCCGCGACACGTTCCGCGTGCTGCTCCAGATGGCGGTGGTGCTGACCTTTGCGTCCAAGCTGCCAGTGGTGAAGGTCGGCCGCATGGCGGGCCAGTTCGCCAAGCCGCGATCGGCTGATACCGAGACGATCGGCGGGGTGGAATTGCCCAGCTATCGCGGCGACAATGTCAACGACATCGCCTTTACAGCCGAGTCGCGGGAGCCGGACCCGGCGCGGATGGTCCGCGCCTATAATCAGTCCGCTGCGACATTGAACCTGCTGCGCGCCTTTTCGACGGGCGGCTATGCCAGCCTCGACCGGGTGCATGGCTGGATGCTCGACTTCATGGGCCGCAGCCCCTGGGCCGCGAAGTTCGAGGCAATGGCCGACCAGATCGGCCAGGCGCTCGACTTCATGCGCGCCTGCGGGCTGGACGCGGAGAGCGTGCCGCAGCTGGGCGGAACCAGCTTCTACACCAGCCACGAAGCGTTGCTGCTGCCGTTCGAACAAGCGCTGACCCGGCAGGATTCGATCACCGGCGAATGGTATGACACGTCAGCGCATATGCTGTGGATCGGCGACCGCACCCGCTTTGAAGGGTCGGCGCATGTCGAATATCTGCGCGGCATCGGCAATCCCATCGGCATGAAATGCGGGCCGAGCCTGGAGCCGGACGCGCTGCTGCGCCTGCTCGACGTGCTGAACCCCGCACGCGAAGCAGGCCGCATCACGCTCATCACCCGCTATGGCCATGACAAGATCGAGGCGGGCCTGCCCAAGCTGGTGCGCGCGGTGCTGCGCGAAGGGCATCCGGTCGTCTGGTCGTGCGACCCGATGCACGGCAATGTCATCAAGGCGCCCAATGGCTACAAGACGCGGCCGTTCGACCGCATCCTGGCCGAGGTGCGGGGTTTCTTCGCCGTGCATCGCGCCGAGGGCAGCTTTGGCGGGGGCATCCATGCCGAAATGACCGGGCAGAATGTCACCGAATGCACCGGCGGCGCGATCGCCATCACCGACGAAGGTCTGGCGGACCGCTACCACACCCATTGCGACCCGCGCCTCAACGCGGCGCAGAGCCTGGAGCTGGCCTTCCTGCTGGCGGAAATGTTGAACGAGGAACTGAAGGAACGTCGCGCGGCGGCGTGATTTCCTAGCCGATCGAACATGGGGCGCTACCGGCGGGTGGCGCCCTTTTTCATGCCTATAGCGCGACAGCAAAAGCGACGGCTGTTAGGCGTTTTGCATTTCCGCGCCGCCAGGATCAAACATTATCGTTGTAAATCAGATGCTTAGCCGTTCGCAATAAGGCGCATTATTGCGAATCCTGCCATTTTGTAAAAAACGCTCCGCACCTGTCGCCTTTGCGGGGCGCGGTCAGTTGCTGCGCTGCGGCACCGAGAAGGTGCCCGAGACCCGTCCGCTGGGGCTGGTAGAGGTGCCCGCGCCGCCGCCGCTGGAGCGCCCATCGACGGTCGATCGCCCGCTGTTCAAATCCATCACCAGCCGTCCGCCGGTGAGCCGATTCGCCCCCTGCGTCAGCGCAACATTGCCCAGCATCGTGATCAGCTTGGCATTGAGGTCGTAAATGGCGACATTGCCGCGCGCGGTCTGATCGCCCTTGGTCACGACGACATTGCCCGATGCGTCGATGCGGTCGATTTCGACGCCATTGGCGCCGCCGCCCGGCTGGTTGCGATAGGCGACGGTCATGCGCGCGGCGTTGAGCGTCATGCCCGCCTGCGTCACGACGACATTGCCCGACACGACGACGCGGTCGGCGCGGTCCTGCACCTCAATCCGGTCAGCGGTGAAATTGACCGGGGCGTTGCTGTCATGATTGCGGAGCGCCTGCGCGAACAGGGGGCCGCCAGAGCCGACGATCATCACGCCAGTGGTGGCCAGAAAGCCTGTCGAAAGCAGGATGAGGGTGCGTTTCATCACTTCTGCCCTTTGAGGCCATTTTGTTCGATACGCAAGCGGGCGCGGCCGTCCAATGTCACGGTGCGCGCGCCCATGTCGGCTTCGAGATGATCGGCGCTGAACGTGCCGATGGGAATGCGCCCGTCGACGCGGCCGGCGCTGCGCATTCGCCGCGTCGTGAGATCGACGCCGACGTCGCGGGTTGTGAGGCGATAGCCGCCCGCCGCCTGGAACTGCACAGGCCCTTCGATCGCGACGCGTTCGCTTTCCATGTCGTAGCGGCCCTTTTGCGCGGTCAGCACGGCGGGACCATCCGACAACAGGATGCGCGCGGACATGTCGTTCAGGTCCACGATCGGTTCGCGTGAGCTTTTCTGCACCGCCGATCCGGCGCGCAGTGAAAAGGGCTGACCCTTGCTGTCTTCGCCGCGATAGAGCGCTTCGCTGACGCGCATGCGTTCCTTGGCCACTTCCACCTTGTTCTTGTCGAGCACGAAGCTGACCTTGTCGCCGCTGGTGAAAGGCGCGGTGGCGAGCAGCGCGGCGAGTATGCCGACCGACACGGGCAGCCAGTTTTTGAGCAGCTTGACCAGTCGGTCATGGCTGCCCCCCGGCCGCGCCCAATGGCGGCGTACATTACGTTGCTGTTCGGCCTGAACGGACATGGCGGTGCGTCCCCGTCCCCCTTACATATGCGCGAAAATGTCGGTTTCCGGCCAGCCCGCCAGGTCCAGTTCGGCCCGGTGCGGCAGGAAATCGAAACAGGCCTGGGCCAGTTCCATCCGCCCTTCCCGCTCCAGCCGCTTGTCCAGTTCTGCCTTGAGCTGGTGGAGGAACCGCACGTCGGACGCGGCATAATCCTTTTGCGCGTCGGACAGGACCGGGCCGCCCCAGTCGCTCGATTGCTGCTGCTTGCTGATGTCCTGCCCCAGCAATTCGCGCACCAATTCCTTCAGGCCATGGCGGTCGGTATAGGTGCGCACCAGGCGTGAGGCGATCTTCGTGCAATAGACCGGCGCGGCGACGATGCCCAGATAATGGCGCAGCGCGGCAATATCGAAGCGGCCGAAATGATAGAGTTTGAGGCGCTCAGGATCAGCCAGCACGGCCTTCAGATTGGGCGCGGCATAATCGCTGCCGGGGTTGAAGCGGACCAGATGCTCGTCCCCCTTCCCGTCGCTGATCTGGACCACGCACAGCCGGTCGCGCGGGGTGATGAGCCCCATGGTTTCGGTATCGACGGCGATCGGCCCAGGCGCGAGCACGCCGACGGGCAGATCTTCTTCATGGAAATGAACGGTCATGCCACCCCCTCTATGGCGAAACCGCCCGCACCGCAATCGACGCAATGCAGGAGCCCCGTTGCGCGACGAGCGGACGCGCACATGCGGCAGGATGCACAGGATAGCGATAATATCGCGAAAAGGAACGGATCGGGTCCGAAGAGGTGAAAATCATTCGCATGGCCCTGAAAAGTTGATATAGTGATTCCCAAACCCGCCTTTGCGGTGGATTTTGCATGTCATTCGCCCGACATGTTTGTCCGATTGGTCTTGGGGCGAAGCGAAAGTGACTAACAGGGCATGAGTTTTGATAGAGGTCGCCGCGGCGGGCGCGGCAAGGACAAGCGCGACGGTTTCGGCGACGACAATTTCTACGATCAGGGCCGCGGCGGTTTTGGCGGCGGCGGTTTCGGCGGTGATCGCGGCGGCTTCGGCGGCGGCGGTGGCGGTTTCGGCGGCGATCGTGGCGGTTTTGGCGGCGGTGACCGCGGCGGCTTCGGCGGCGGCGGCGGTGGTGGCCGCGGCGGCTTTGGCGGTGGCGGCGGTTTTGGCGGCGGCGGCGGCGGCGGTGGTCGCGGCATGCCCGCGCAGGTGGTCGGCGAAGGCAAGGGCGTCGTTAAATTCTTCAACGGACAGAAGGGCTTTGGCTTCATCGTTCGTGACGATGGCGGCGAAGACGTGTTCGTTCATATCAGCGCGGTGGAACAGGCCGGCCTCACGGGCCTCGCCGAAGGCCAGCCGCTCGGCTTCACGCTGGTCGATCGCGGCGGCAAAGTGTCCGCCACCGACCTGGTGATCGACGGCGAACCGATGCCGGTGACCGATCGCGCGCCTCCGCGCGAACCGCGCGCCGGCGGCTTCGGCAACGATCGCGGCGGCTTTGGCGGCGGCGACCGTGGCGGCCCGCAGCGGCAGCTGACCGGTGAGCGCGCGAGCGGTACGGTGAAATTCTTCAACGCGATGAAGGGCTTTGGCTTCATTCAGCGCGATGACGGCCAGCCCGACGCCTTCGTCCACATCAGCGCCGTCGAACGCGCAGGCATGGCCGCCCTCAACGAAGGCGACCGCCTCGACTTCGAACTGGAAGTCGACCGTCGCGGCAAATATGCCGCGGTGAACCTCCAGTCGAAGGCCGACTGAGCCAGCGCAAAAGACACATCCCTGTCACAAGGGAGAGGATGCGAAAGGGGCCGCTTGAAAAAGCGGCCCCTTTTTATTTGGTAGATCGGAAGACCGATGCAGCAGCCCTATGCCCCCGTCGCCAAGGGCAGGGATCGGTTGCCAGTGATCATAAGCTGTCAGCGATACCGATAGAGGCGGACGCGATAGACCTTGTTTTCGGCAGCGTCCGATGAGGAGAGCCGCAGGGATTGACCCTGGCCATTTTCGTCGCCGTTCAGTCTTCTCCCGGCGGACATCGTCCCATCCTTCAAGATTTGTTCGTCGATACTCTCAATACCGACAATCGGCGGTCCGGGACGGTCCGTGGTAAAGCTGACCTGCATATCGCCAGCCCCCAAGACGATGAATTCGTCCGGTCCGGTTTGGAGGAACATCGCCGCGACGCGGCTGTCAGGATCGACATTACCATCGGGTCCGTTCGCGCGGGCCATGTTGACCATATAATCGCCGATCCGCCCCCGGCCCGATCGTTGCGCCGAGCCCTCCATGATAACAGTCGAGATCTTTCCTTCTGCCTGCTTCTCAAGCACCAACGGCGCGAGTTGTTCGAGCTGGCCATAGAGCGCGCCGATCACAGGGTCGCCATCCCCGCCAGTGCCGAGCCCGACGCTCGGATCTCCAGCCAATTGCACGCCGCGCTCGTCAATGCCGAAGGGCGAGAAGCCGAAACCCTTGAGCGCGCCGAACGTGTAAAGAGCATTGGCCGCACCGATCGCCCCGCCCCGCGCTTCGGGCACGAACAGCACATTATCGGGGCGTCGATATTGAGACGCCCAATAGGCATAATTGTCGAAATAAATGTCGGGAGCAAGGAAATCGAGGGCCGGCGCACCCGCCTTCCAAAGATCCATGGCAAAAGGCAGCGGGCCACCCGAATTATACTGGCCCGGCTCGTAATTGGGCCGGATCAGCGCCGCATTGGTGAACATGGGCAGCGCATATTCCGCTTTGCCAGCCGCAGCGACATGATTAATATAGCGCGCATAGGACCAGGACATGAACAGAGAATCCGTCATGCCTTCGTCCCCGAAGACCTCGGTCCAACTTCCGCTGGCCCGCCCTCCATTGGCTTCCCACGCGGCGCGCAATTCCGGGTTAAGTGTCGCGCGATGCTCGGTCAGATAGGTCATCAACTCCACAGGGACCGGCCCGGCAAAAGCGGCTTCGGCGTCGGGCGCGTGGTCGCGCGATTCAGGAATGACGCCGACCTCATTTTCCACCTGCACCATCAGCACCGTCTGGCGCGCGCCATCCACGGCCTTCAAATGCCGCATCAGTTGCGCAAAGGCACGCGCGTCGGCATCGCGAGCTGTGGTGGACAGAGCGGAAATGCGTTCCGTCCCGCGTCCATCCGCAGTCTGCATGCGCGGAAACCGCTTCGTGTCGCGCTTCACCCAGGAAGGGACATAGCTGGAGAACGTGTTCTTCCAAGTGCCGAACCAGAGAAATACCAGCCGCAGATCATGATCGCGCGCGCCCTTTATCAGGCCATCGACATTACTAAAGTCAAACTGGCCCTCGACCGGCTCGATGGTCTCCCATGCGACGGGCACCAAGATCGTGTTAAGATTGTCGCGGACCAGCAATGGCCATTTCCGACTGAAATGGACAAGGTTGCTGGTGCTGCTGTTCTTGACCTCGCCGCCCAGCACCAGAAAGGGTTTGCCATCCACGATTAGCTGCGTTGCGGCGCCGCGTTGTTCGAAATGCGGCAGATCGGTGCGCGGGGCGGTAGCGGCGATGCCAACCTGAGGCAGGCCGCATAGGCTAGCCAGCAATAACAGCGCGCATATATGTCGCATGGAAACCCTCTCCGCATCGTATTGTGTTAACGATACCATTACGCGGAGTTACTTTGGATGCCAAGACGCAATTGGGTAAATGCCGGTCCTATCAGGATCGTCTGGAATGCCAGCCCAAAGGTGGTGCGCCCATGACAGCCCTTACCGCTACCCCGCGTCGCGGGGGCGGCGTGCTTGGGCCTCGCGTTGGGTGACGGCGAGGATTTTGGCGTGGGCGCGGATCAGGTCGCTGTCGCGATTGCGGCGCGTCTGGGCGGGCGGGCTTGCCGCCTGCGCCGCGCTGGGGGTGCGGAGGGCCGCTTGCTGGCGTTCGGTCATCGGCGAGAGGTCGCGGCCGGCAGTTGACGCGCGACATGCGAGGCGGAGCGCACCACTTCACCCTGGATCAGCTTGCCCTTCATCAGTCCGCGCAGCGTGTCGGCCTCGCGCGGGTCCAGCATCACGACGCGCACGCCGCCCGATTGCAGCGGTTCGATCACCGAAATGCGCAGCGCATGGCTGGCGCACAGGGCCGTGACCGCTTCGGGCGTGCCCTTGACGTTGATCGCGCGGCTCATGCCCGCACCTCCACATGCGCGGAAAGGGTGAAGCTCGCCGAGCCATCGGCGCGTTCCGACCGATAGGGATGAGGATGCTGGCGAATACGTCGATTATAATCGGCCGCCGATCGACGATGGGCGGAAGATATTTCAGGCGTATGCGCGCTATGATAGCGGATCAGTTCTTCCTGTTCCCGCATCAACAGATAATTGAGATCGTCCAATATTTGGCTCCCTGGCTGGCAAGCGGGAGCACAATGGTCTCTCTGTCACGGCGAATGCTTGCGGCATGGGTCGCGCGATGGCCATGATGTAGCATAATAGTGACGCCGCGTCGCCCTTTTAATCGTCCAATGTCAGGCGGGCAGCACCAGGCTGGCCTCCAGCCCCCCTTCCGGGCGGTTGGCGAGGAGGAGTTCGCCATGATGTTCGGTCATGATCGCACGGACGAGCGCAAGGCCGAGGCCCGCGCCGCCGGTTTCGCGGTTGCGCGAGCCTTCCAGGCGGGTGAAGGGTTCGAGCATTTCGGCCATGCGGTCCTGCGCGATGCCAGGGCCTTCGTCGGCGACGGTGATACGCACCTGGCCGGGCAAGTGGGAAACGCTGACATGGGCGCGATCGCCATAAACGATGGCGTTTTCGATGAGGTTGCGCAGCGCGCGGCGGATTTGCTGCGGGCGGACCAGAGCGACCGCGCGGGCGCTGTCGGCCAGGGTGACGGGCGATCCCAGCTCGACGAAATCCTCCACAACCGCGTCCGCCAGCGCCGACAGGTCGACCTTTTGCGGGTTTTCGGCGCTGCGGCCGGCGCGGGCGAGCGAGAGAATATCCTCCAGCATACGGTTCATTTCGTCGATCGTGTCCGACATGCGTGCACGCTCGGCGTCATCCTCCACCGATTCGGTGCGCACGCGCAGCGAGGCGAGCGGGGTGCGCAGGTCATGGCCGATCGCGCCCAGCATCCGGTCCTTTTCATCCAGCATGGCGATGATGCGCGCGCGCATGGCGTTGAAGGCCATGGTGAGATCGCGCACATCGCCCGGCCCGCGTTCGTCCACCGGATCGGCTGCGCCCGTGCGAGCGAATTGCTGGGCCGAGGCGGTCAGCTGGCGCAGCGGGCGCGCAAGGCGGCGGCCGATCCACAGCAGCGGCGCGAGCACGATGATGTAGAGGATGAGCGTCTGCCCCGCCAGCCAGCCGCCAAAGCGCGGCGGGCGATTACCGATGCGCCCTTCGACCAGCAGCCACTGGCCCGCATCATATTCGACGGCCAGTTGCAGCCGGCCGACGCGGCGATCATCGGGCGCCTCCCCCTGGCGCAGGCGGAGCCTTTCCCAGCGGCGGAGTGGCATGACGCGGCTGTCCTCCGCCGCGATCACCTGGCGCACGGCAAGCCCCATATCCGCCAGCATGTCGCGCGCGCGATCCGCGACGTCGGGCCGGGGCTTGCCGCCGAGCGCGGGCTGCGCGGCAAGAAAGCGGATATTGCGGGCTTGGCGCCGGTCAGCCCGCCCTTCGCGCGGGGAGGCGCGGTCGGGCGTGCGGTCGGCGCGTTGATCAAGCGCGGTCAAGACGCGATAGGCGAGCGGCGCGGTCTGGCCCGTCAGCGTCAGCCGGTTGCGTTCGCGCAGCAGCAGGCCGAAATTGATCGCCTGCGCCACGAACAGCGCCAGCGCGACCAGCAGGATCACCTGCCCGACCAGGCTTTGCGGCCAGAAGCGGCGTATCGTCATGCGGCGCGCGTCACAATTTGCGCACTTCGGCCGAGAGCGTGTAGCCGCCGCCCCAGACGGTCTTGATGAGCGTCGGGTTCTTGGGGTCTGGCTCTATCTTCTTGCGCAGGCGGCTGATCTGATTGTCGATCGCGCGGTCGAAGGCGTTGGCTTCGCGCCCCTGGGTGATGTCGAGCAGCTGGTCGCGGCTCAGCACCTGATTGGGGCGCGTAGCAAAGGCCAACATCAGATTATATTCGGCGGTGGACAGCGGCAGCGACACGCCTTCGCTGTCGATCAGCGTGCGTTCCTGCGATTTGAGCAGCCAGCCGGCAAAGGCATAGGTCGCGCCATCGGGCGCGGTGACGCGCTGGCCGCCACTGGCGACGCGGCGAAAGATCACCTTGATGCGGGCGACCAGTTCGCGCGGCGAAAAGGGTTTGAGCACATAATCGTCCGCGCCCATTTCCAGGCCGACGATGCGATCCGTCTCCTCCGATTTCGCGGTGAGCAAGATGACCGGGATCTCGCTCGTCTCGCGGATATGGCGGCAGAGCGACAGGCCGTCCTCGCCCGGCATCATGATGTCGAGGATGACGAGGTCGATGGCGTTGGCGTTGAGCCGCACCCGCGCCTCCGCGGCGCTGTCGACGGCGGTCACGCGAAAGCCGTTGCGGGACAGATATTGCGCCAGCGGTTCGCGGATCGAACGCTCGTCATCGACGAGCAGGAGGTGGGGACGGTCGCTCATCATGCCTGTCTGTCATGGGTTGTTCATGGTTGGAAGGGCGAAGGCCAGGCCCCCGCCCTTCCGATGAAGGCCGGACGGTCGGTGCGCGGGGCCGAGGGAGAGGAAATCCCGTGCGCCGGGCCGCCGACAGTCACGCGGCTCAGTTCTGAGCGGACGCTTTGCGGTCCTTCCACGCAGCGCGCATCGCCTGACGGCCGGCCTTCATTTCGTCGGCGGTGACATAGCCATCCTTGTTGCTGTCAGCCCGATCGAACATGGCCATCGCGCCAGCGGTAAATTCGGCCTTGGTGATCGTGCCGTCCTTGTTCGCGTCGGCAAAGCCGCCGCGCGCGCCGTGCATCATGCCCTTGCCGGGGCCGCGATGATGGCGCTTGCCCATGTGACGGCCGCCTTCGCCCTTGCCCATTTCAGCGCGCTTGTCGGCGCGGGCCTGCTGACCGGCGGCGAGTTCGGCTTTGCTGAGCTGGCCATTCTTGTCGGTGTCGAGCCGGGCGAAGCGTTCGTCCATGCGCTGCTGGCGCTTGAGGTCACGATCCTTGGACGTCAGCTGGCCGTCCTTGTCGACGTCCATCCTGGCAAAGCGCGCGTCGAGCGCGGCCGTGAGTTCCGCCTTGCTGATCTTGCCATCCTTGTTCGCGTCGGCCTGCATCATCATGCCGCCGCGCGGGCCACGGGGGCCGTCTGCGCCGGGCTGGGCGAAAGCGACATGGGTGGCGGCAAGGCCCCCGACGAACAGGAATCCGACCGCGACGGTGGTGAAAAATTGGCGAAGCATATCTGTTTCCTTGGCTTGGTTCATCCGAACGAGGCCGGTGCCGCGTCCTTGATGACCCTTATGGAAACCAGTTGTCCCGCAACTTTGTCAGGCCACCGCCGAATTTGTCGCGAAATGTATCAGGCAGAGGCTGTCCGCAGGGATGGCGGAGGCGTCCTTTCGCAGGAATGGCCGAGGGGCAAGGCGGGTCCCCGCCTGCGCGGGGACGACGGGGGTGGCGGCTCTGGCGGCTGCGCCCACCCCCCCCCCCGGTGCGATCAGCGGTCGCGCCGTCCGAGCAGACGAAGCCGCAGGGCGTTCAGCTTGATGAAGCCGGCCGCATCGCGCTGATCATAGGCGCCAGCGTCATCCTCGAACGTCACGACCTTTTCGCTGTAGAGCGAATAGGGCGATTTACGCCCGACGACATGGACGCCGCCCTTGTAGAGCTTGAGCCGGACGGTGCCCGTTACCTTTTCCTGGCTATGGTCGATCGCGGCCTGGAGCATCTCACGCTCCGGGCTGAACCAGAAACCGTTATAGATGAGTTCGGCGTAACGCGGCGCGAGTTCGTCCTTCAGATGCGCAGCGCCCCGGTCGAGCGTCAGCTGCTCGATCCCGCGATGGGCGAGATGATAGATGGTGCCGCCGGGCGTTTCATACATGCCGCGCGACTTCATGCCGACGAAGCGGTTTTCGACCAGATCAAGCCGGCCTATGCCATGTTTGCGGCCATAGTCGTTCAATGTTTCGAGCAAGGTCGCAGGCGACATGCCCACGCCATTGATCGCAACACCATCGCCGCGTTCGAAGTCGATCGTGATATATTCCGGTGCGTCCGGTGCATCTTCCGGGTTCACGGTGCGCGAATAGACATAGTCCGGGGTTTCTTCCCACGGATCTTCCAGCACTTTGCCTTCCGAAGAGGTGTGCAGCATGTTCGCGTCGGTCGAAAAGGGGCTTTCGCCGCGCTTGTCGCGGGGAATGGGGATCTGATGCTTTTCGGCGAACTCGATGAGCTTCGTGCGGCTGGTCAAATCCCATTCGCGCCAGGGGGCGATCACCTTGATGTCCGGCGACAGCGCGTAATAGCCCAGTTCGAAGCGAACCTGGTCGTTGCCCTTGCCGGTCGCGCCATGGCTCACCGCGTCCGCGCCCACTTGTTTCGCGATTTCGATCTGCCGCTTGGCGATCAGCGGCCGGGCGATCGACGTGCCGAGCAGGTACAGCCCCTCATAAAGCGCGTTGGAGCGCATCATCGGAAAGACATAGTCCTTCACAAATTCTTCGCGCAGGTCGTCAATGAAGATATGCTCTTGCTTGACGCCCATCAGTTGCGCCTTGGCGCGGGCGGGCTCCAGTTCTTCCCCCTGCCCCAAATCAGCGGTGAAGGTCACGACCTCGCAGCCATAGGTCTGCTGCAACCATTTCAAAATCACGCTGGTGTCGAGACCGCCGGAAAAGGCGAGGACGATGCGATTGATCTTTTCGGTCATGGAGCGGCGACTCTTTCTGATGGAAACGGCGCGTAAAGGCGTGCGCGCGCCCGGTATCAGTCACGCCGAAAAAGCGCAACCGGACTGGCGCGGCCGGGATCGCAAAAAGGCCGAGCGCATGGCCCGGCCTTCGTTGCCTTTCTTGATTGCGTGGCGGGGGCCAGCGCCGATCAGCGTGTACGCGGTTTCAGGAAGCCGCTACGCGGACCATCCTTGTCGAAGCGGTAGACCATCTGGCTGCGATCCTGCGTCGCCGGACCGTGTGGTGCAACTGGTTCGGCATGTACTGTTTGCGGCGCATCGGGCGTGCGGGCCGCCGCTTCACGCTGGGCCAGCAGGAAACGGGCGCGTCGAGTGCGTTTGGCCCGGGTCGTAAAGGGATTTTCCGGGCTGGGGGGCGCGGCGACCATGGCGTCGAGCGTCGCGTCCTGTGGCGTAACCATCGCCGGGGCCATCGCCGGACGCGCACCGATCGAGGGCCGGCTGGCGGGCGCATGCTCTACAGGCGTCGTCCGCGCCGGACCGACCATAGCAGGCGCGGGCTCAGGCATTGCCGCAGCGGTGGCATAGGTTGGCGTAACAACTCCGTCCTCCGCAACGGGGCGTCGGCGGCGCATCACCATCGCGCCACCCAGGCCCATCAGCAGCAGCGCGCCGCCACCCATGGCCCACAGAAGCGCCTGATCCGTACGCGCGGCTTTTGCCGGGGCTTCAGCGACCGTCGATGGCGCGGTGGCGGCGGCAGCCGGCATATCTGCCGGGGCGCGATCCGTCGTGGATGGGGCTGGCGGAGTCGGCGCCTCCGTCGCGGCGGCGGGCGACGTCACTGGCGCGGCCGGCGCATCCATTGCCGTGGATTCGGGCGTGGGGGCAGCCTGGCGAGCGGTTGCCTGACGCGCGGATGGGCGGTTCGCCTGATCCGTAGCGCGGCTGCTTGCCTGCTCCGCCTCGGCAGCGGCACGTGCCTCGGCGATGCGCTGTTCAACCGGGGCGGTCGATTGCACGACAGGCGCGCTCGGCTGAAACACCGGGGTTGCAGGCATAGTGCTTCCTGCCATCGTGCTTCCCGGCGTCGCCACGGCCGGCGCGGCCTGTGCCGGGGTCATTGCCGGCGGACTGACGATGCTCGCCTCCGGCGCGGCCGAGGGCGCAACAGCGGGCGGCACAATGTCCTGCGCCAGCAGAGGCGTTGCGGTAAAGGCCAGAACAGCGGCGATCGCGGCCCTGGCGGGGCGGATGGTGCGAATATGTCCAGTCATAGTGGATCATCAACCATCGACTGGTCCGAATCTTTGCATGAACTGGCCGCATCAAGGACGAACCGAAAGGACGATAAGGCGAAGCGATCATTATGAACGGATGTTCATCGCATGAAGGCCAGGACATCTCACCTTCGCTAAACGATTATTCATCCTACAGAGATCATTACTGATCTTTTTCTTGAGGCGACTCGCGAAATGCGCCCCTCAACACGGCATTCTGGCGCTCCTCTTGGGCCGCCTGCGCCGAACGTTCGGCCTTCGTGCGGCCATGGAGCGCCCGATTGGCGGCCGCGTTCGCCGCCTTGTCGGCACGAGCCTTGCGCTTGCGCGCCTGACGCAGATTGATGACAGTGCCCATCGCGCCACCATAAGGGAGCGCGCCATGGCTTGCCAAGCGCGACGACAAAGGGGCATGACAAACGCCTCCCCGCGCCATGAGCCAGAACCCATGACCAGCATTCACGACGTCGCCGCCCTCGCCAAAGTCTCGATCAAGACGGTGTCCCGCGTCGTCAACAAGGCGCCCAATGTCAGCGACGCGTTGCGGGACCGGGTGCAGGCGGCGATCGCGCAGCTGGGCTATCGCCCCAACCAGTCCGCGCGGCGGCTGGCGGGCGGGCGGTCGTTCATGATCGCATTCCTTTATAACAACCCCGCGCCCGGCTATGTCAGCCGCATCCAGATGGGCGCGGCCTGGCGGTGCAGGGACCTGGGCTATCATCTGGTGGTCGAACCACTATCGCCGGGCGGAGAGGAACGGTTCGACGTGCTCGACCGGCTGGTCGCGGCGCTGCGGCCCGATGGCGTGCTGCTCGTCCCGCCGCTGGCCGACGACCAGCCGCTGCTCGACAGGCTGGCGCAGATGCAGCTGCCCTGCGCGCGCATTGCCGGTTCCGGGCCCTCGCCCAGCTTCACCATCTCCACGCCCGAACAGGCGGCGGGCCGGATGGTCGCGGATCATCTGACCGGCCTTGGCCATCGCCGCATCGGCGTCATCACCCCGCCCGCGACCCACCATGCCGCGCTGCGCCGGGTCGATGGCTTTCGCGAAGGGCTGGCGGCGGCGGGCATCGCGGCGGAGGACGCGCTGTTCGTGCCCGGCCGGTTCGATTTCGCGTCGGGGATCGCGGCGGGCGAGGCATTGCTGGCGCTGCCGCACCCGCCGACCGCCATCTTCGCCACCAATGACGACATGGCGCTGGGCGTGCTGACGCTGGCGCACCGGATTGGGTTGCGCGTGCCCGAAGACCTGTCCGTCACCGGCTTTGACGATACGTCGGCGAGCCTGACATCCTGGCCCCCGCTGACCACCGTGCGCCAGCCGCTGGAGGAAATGGGCCGCACTGTCATCGACGCGCTGGCGCAAGACACACGCGACACACCCGAATTCCGCTTCACCCTGATCGAACGCGGCAGTTCAGGGCCGCCGGCGCAAGCGTGAGGGATAAACGATGTACGGAATGGCTGGAGCGGGTAGCGGGGATCGAACCCGCATCACAAGCTTGGAAGGCTAGTGCTCTACCATTGAGCTATACCCGCCCGGCAGAGGAGCGCCCTGCCATCATCGCGGGGGGTTCGTCAACCCGGCTTTGCGTGGAAAGCGCGCGAAGATGGCGCTTACGCATGGAGGCCATTTCCTCTATCACCGGCGCATGAGCAGCCCGTCCCTGCGCCAGTTGGATATTTTCGCGCAGATGGTGGCGGCGGGCAGCGTGGCGCGCTGTGCCGAGGATATGGGTCTGACCCGGCCCGAGGTGCTGGACGGGATCGCGGCGCTGGAGATGCGGCTGGGCTATCGGCTGTTCGACGATCCAGGCGGCGAAGCGCGGCTGACGCCGGCCGGGCGCAAGACCGCGCAGGCGATGATGCAGCTGGGCGGCGACGCGCCGACAGCCCTCGATACGCCAGCATCGGATATGCCGCCTTTGCAAGCAGCGCAGCCCACGCCGCCGCGCGACGCGATCATCCTGGCCGCGCCCGCGCCGATCTTCGGCCATTTCCAGGACGCGCTCGCCGCGTTCGAGGCGGCCAATGACGATATCGCCATCAGCATCGACCTGCATGTCCACAGCGCGAACGACGCCGCGGCGGCACTAGCGAGCGGGCGCGCCGACATCGCCTATTTCTACGCGCTGGAAGAGCCGGCCGCGCCCCCGTCCCGCTATGGCTGGTCGGAGCCGCTCAACCTTTATGCCGGAAGCGGCCATAGGCTGGCGCGCGCGGACATGGTGGCGCGCGCGGACCTCGCCGCGACGCCGCTGCTGACGATGGAACGCAGCAACGGAATGCGCGACATCGTCGAGGCGGCACTGGCGCGCGGGCGCGCATCCTTTGCGATGGCAGCGCTGGAAAGCGACAATATGCTGGAGATCGTCGAGGCGCTGCGTGATGGAGCCGGCTGCTTTGCCGCCTTTGGCCCCCTGGCGCGCGACCTTGGCCGGATGAGCGGCATCCGGCGGCTGGCGCTGGACATGCCCCTGCCCGCCATCGAAATCCGGCAGGCGGTGGGACCGCATCTGGCCGACAAGCCGGCGGCCGAGGCGCTGGCCGACTATCTGTTTCTATAAGCCGCCATTGTCATTGCCGCCATGTTTCCGCGTCGTGGCGCATCGTCGCAAATTTCCGACGAACAGGCTTGTTACGGTGTAACATCCTAGATACAGGGTCGGCATCAGATCATAGTCAAAGGGTTGATCCTCCATGTCCCGCTTTTCGATGCTGCGCGCCGGCTGCGCCCTGCCGCTGCTGTGCCTTTCCGTCCCGGGCCTTGCCCAGACCGCGCCGGCCGCCGACGCGGATCAGGATGGCAGCTATCATGACCAGCGCGCCGACATTGTCGTCACCGCCCTGATCCCGCGGCGGCAGGGGGACATATTGTCGGGCACCAGCGTCCTGACCGGTGAGAAGCTGACTCGCGAACTGCGCCCCAGCATCGGCGAAACGCTGGCGCGTCAGCCGGGCGTGTCGGCGACCTCCTTTGGCCCCAGCGCATCGCGCCCCATCCTGCGTGGCTTTCAGGGCGAGCGGGTACGCATATTGACCGATGGCATCGGCAGCTTCGACGTGTCGAACACATCGGTCGACCATGCCGTGGCGATCAATCCGCTGACCGCCGATCGCATCGAAATCCTGCGCGGGCCGTCCGCCCTGCTCTATGGGTCGTCGGCGATCGGCGGCGTCGTCAATGTGATCGACAGCCGCATTCCGCGCCGCGTGCCCGATGAGCCGATACATATCGACGCGATCGGCACCTATGGCAGCGCCGCCAATGAGCGCACGGGCGCGGGCGAAATCGAAGTGCCGCTGGCCGACAAGTTCGTCGTCCATCTGGACGGCAGCTACAGCAAGACCGGCGATCTTGACACTGGCAACTATATTCTGACGCCGGCGCTGCGCGCGCAGGCGGCGGCGAGCGGCGACGCGGAGATTGCCGACCTAGCGAACCTCAAAGGCAAGCTGCCCAACAGCGCCGGGCGCGTATGGGAAGTGGCCGGCGGCGCGGCCTATATCGACGATGGCGGCAATCTGGGCGTGTCGTTCGCGCATACCGACAATTTCTACGGTGTGCCGGTGCGCTATGCGCTCGACCCCGATGGCGAGGCGGAGGAGGTGCGGCTGCGCATGAAGCAGGACCGCGTCGACCTGCGCGGCGAAGTCGCCGTCAACGGCGGCGTCCTCGACAGCATCCGCCTGCGCGCGGGTTATGCCGATTATCAGCATCAGGAAATCGAGGATACGGGTGAGGTCGGCACGACCTTCTACAACCAGTCGATGGAAAGCCGGCTGGAATTCGTGCAGTCCAAGCGCGGCGGATGGGACGGCGCGTTCGGCGCGCAGTTCTTCACGCGCCGCTTTGAGGTCGAAGGCGAAGAAAAATTCCTGCCCAAGAATGAAACCAACCAGATCGGCTTCTTCACGCTGCAATCGCTGGACCTGGGCGACACCCGGCTGGAAGGTGGCGCGCGCTTTGAACATACCAATGTCAGTGCCGACGCCGACGAGGCGCTGTTTTTCGACGGGCGCCGCCGCAGCTTCGATGCGCTGTCCGGTTCCATCGGCATCAGCCAGGCGATCATGCCCGGCTGGCGCGTGGGCCTGAACGCGTCGCGCAGCGAACGCGCGCCATCGGCCGAGGAGTTGTTCGCGCGCGGCAATCATGCCGGTACGCAGGCCTTTGAGTTGGGCAACCCCGATTTCGGCAAGGAAAAAAGCTGGGGCCTGGAAGGCACGCTGCGCGGATCGGGCGACGGCTACAGCTTCAGCCTGGCGGCCTACCATAACTGGTTCAGCGGCTATATCTATGAAAGCGTCGCCGCCGACAGCGCGTGCCAGGCGGTCAATGGCGGCGAGGAGCTGGAATTTCCCTGCTACGCCTTCAACCAGGCCGATGCCCGCTATTACGGGTTCGAGGCGGAGGCGACGGTCAAGCTGGCGCAGCTGGGCAGCTATGCGATCAATGTCGATGGCGTTGCCGATTATGTCCGCGCCACCATCAAGGGCAGTGGCCCCGCGCCGCGCATCCCGCCGCTGCGGCTGCTGGGCGGGCTGGAAGCGCAGGGCGATCGGCTGTCCGCCCGCGCCGAAGTCGAGCATGTGTTCGATCAGGATCGGGTGACGGACTTCGAAACGCCGACCGACGGCTATACGATGGTCAACGCATCGCTGTCGTTCAAGCCGCTGCCCGGCAACGACCGCACCACGCTGATGCTGTCGGCCAACAATATCTTTGACGTGGAGGCCCGGCGCCATGCCAGCTTCCTCAAGGATTTCGCGCCGCTGGCCGGCCGCGACATCCGCGTGACGGCGCGCTTCTCGCTATAAGGCACGGAACCGGGGCCGGACGATGCGTCCCGGCCCCGACCGGCCGATTGCGCATTATGACGTTTATGTTACATGCGATCGATGCGCCAGATCGCCGCCCTGCCCTATACGACCGCCGCCGATGGTTCGATGCAGATCCTGCTGATCACATCGCGCGATACCGGACGCTGGGTGATTCCCAAGGGCAATCGCATGAAGGGGCTTGCGGGGCATCGCGCCGCCGAACTGGAAGCCTATGAGGAAGCGGGGATACAGGGCATCGCCTGCCCGGCCCGAATCGGCCGCTACCGTTATGACAAGCGCCGCCGCAAGGGCGGATCGCGCGAGGCGATGGTCGACGTATTCCCCCTGGCCGTCACCCGCCACTTGACCCACTGGCCCGAACAGGGGCAGCGCGAACTGCGCTGGTTCCCGCTCGCCGAAGCGGCGAAAGCGGTGGACGAGCCGGACCTGCAATCCATCATCGCGCGCTTCCGCAAACCCCCCGCCGATCCGGGCTGGTTCTTTCGCGTCCTGATCGCTATGCGCGACCGGCAGAATGAAAGGACAGGTCTATTGCGCTGGTTCCACGCGCTGATGCCCAAGCAGGGGCGTTTCTTCGAACAGTTTGAGGATCATGCCACGACATTGGTCGCGGGCGCGGATGCGCTGGCGCGGCTGATGCAGGGCGGACCGGACATGGCGACCCATATCCGCACCATTTCCGATCAGGAGCATGTCGCCGACGACATCATCCGCGATGTGCTGAAGGACGTGCGGCGCATCTTCGTCACGCCTTTCGACCGCAGCGCGATCACCGACCTCATCGGGGTGATGGACGACGCGATCGACCAGATGAACCAGACTGCCAAGGCGGTCGCGCTCTACGAAGTGACGACATTCCCGCCGCAGATGCAGGATATGAGCGCTCTAATCGTCGAATGCGCGCGCATCACGGAGGAAGCGATCCCGCTGCTGCGATCGCTCAACCTCAACGCCGCGCGGCTGCACGACCTGACGGAGAGGCTGGTCACGCTGGAAGGCCATGCCGACATATTGCATGAAGACGGGCTGAAACTTCTTTATGCGCAGGCCCGCGACGGCAATCCGATGGACTTCATCGTCGGCCGGGAAATCTACAGCCATCTGGAAAAGGTGACCGACCGGTTCGAGGATGTCGCCAACGAGATTTCCGGCCTGGTCATCGACCACGCCTGATCCCGCGCGCATCCCATGGACCCCATCGCCCTTCCGCTGCTGATCGCGCTGGTCGGCGTCGCCCTGCTGTTCGATTTCCTGAACGGGCTGCACGACGCCGCCAATTCGATCGCGACCATCGTGTCGACCCGCGTTCTCAAGCCGCAATATGCGGTCGCTTGGGCGGCCTTCTTCAACTTCATCGCCTTTCTCTTCTTCGGCCTGCATGTGGCGACCACGGTGGGCAAGGGTATCGTCGATGCCAGCATCATCGACCCGCAGGTCATCTTCGGCGCACTGATGGGGGCGATCAGCTGGAACCTCATCACCTGGGCGCTGGGCATACCGTCCTCGTCCAGCCATGCGCTGATCGGCGGATTGCTGGGCGCGGGCGTATCCAAGGCGGGCCTGCCCGCCGTGGTGTGGAGCGGGGTGTTCAAGACCAGCGTCGCCATCGTCCTGTCGCCGGCGGTCGGCCTGTTCCTGGCGCTGATGCTGGTGCTGGTGGTGAGCTGGATATTCCGCCGCTTCACGCCGCAGGGCGCGGACCGGGTGTTCCGCAAGCTGCAACTGGTATCCGCCTCGCTCTATTCGCTGGGGCATGGCGGCAATGACGCGCAGAAGACGATGGGGATCATCGCCGTGCTGCTTTATTCGCAGGGCATGATGGGCGGCACCTTCTACGTACCCTTCTGGGTGATCCTGTCCTGCCAGGCGGCGATGGGGCTGGGCACGTTGCTGGGCGGGTGGAAAATTGTCCACACCATGGGGTCGAAGATCACGCGGCTGACGCCGGCACAGGGTTTCTGCGCCGAAACCGGAGGGGCTATCACCCTGTTCATGGCGACCCATCTGGGCGTGCCGGTGTCGACCACTCATACCATTACCGGCGCCATCGTCGGGGTGGGCGCGTCGCGCCGCCTGTCGGCCGTGCGCTGGAACATCGCGTCGCGCATCATCGTCGCCTGGGTCGTCACCCTGCCCGCCGCCGCGGCGATCGGCGCGCTATTCTATGGGCTGACACAGCTGTTCTAGGCAAGACGAAGGCGCGGTCGGTTGCCCGCCGCGCCTTTTCCTCTCCTAGCCGATACCGTCAGGCCACGCGGCCGAGGCGATGATAGAGATTGGCATATTTGACCGATTCAGGCTGGTCCTGCACTTCGCGCAGATAATGGGCGATGGCGGTGCGAATGAGGCTGAAATCCTCCTGACTGAACACCGCGCGCGAACGGGCGGGCTGGGGATGGCCGTGGGTCGGTTCGATCGTCTGCGCCTGCATGAGTCGGTTTCCTTGTGTGATGCCACATAGCGTTGGGGCCATGGACAGCGATGTAGACAGATGCGGCGGCGGCTTACAGGCCGATGAGTGGCCGCCAGTCATGATTTGGATTGGTCATAGTGTCAAATCATGACATAGTGACCGCATGGCAGGTGTAGGCGACCGCAAACTCTATCTAGGCCCCAAGCTCCGCGTGCTCCGCCGCGAATTGGGGCTCAGCCAGACGCAGATGGCCGAGGAACTGGGCGTGTCGCCGAGCTACCTCAACCATCTGGAGCGTAACCAGCGTCCGTTAACGGCCCAGATGATGCTGCGGCTCGCCAATACCTATGACATCGACATTCGCGATTTCGCCGCACCCTCGACCGATGGCGGGCCGCGCGAACTGGGCGAGATATTGTCCGACGCGCTGGTGCGCGACATCGGCATATCGCGCGACGAGGTGCTGGAGGTCGCGGAAAATTATCCGGGCGTGACCGAGGCGGTGGCGCGTTTCTACCGGGCGCTGACCGACCTGCGCCGGGTGCCGGGGGAGGCGCTTGCGGGCGGGGCGGAGCGGGTCCCGATGACCGCGCCGATCGACTGGTTGCGCGAGATGATCGCGCGGGCGGGCAATCATTTTGCCGAGATCGACGCCGGCGCGGAAGTGATCGCGGCGGATTTGCCGGAAGACCCGGCGCTGCTTCAGGCGGCCTTGCGCACGCGGCTCAAGGACCGGCATGGAATCAGCGTGCAGACGGTCCGGGCAGACCTGATCGCGGGACGGCTGCGCCATTTCGACATGCACCGCCGCCGCCTGATGCTGAGCGAGCGATTGGCCCCATCGGGCCGACTGTTTGGCGTAGCCTGGCATCTGGTGGCGCAGGAACTGGCCGAGGCCATCGCCGCGCAGGTTGCGCGCGCCGCGCCGCCGGACGAGGACAGCCGCCGACTCGCGACGATCGCACTCACCAACCATGCCGCCGCCGCGCTCGTCATGCCCTATGAGCGGTTTCGCCAGGCGGCCGAGCAGAGCCGGCACGACCTGCCATTGCTGTGCGACCGGTTCGGCGTGTCGATGGAGCAACTGGCGCATCGCCTGACCAGCCTCAACCGCACCGGGGCGCGCGGCATCCCCTTTTTCATGGCAAAGGTCGATGGGGCGGGACAGATCGCCAAGCGGTTCGATGGCGAGGCCTGGCCCTTTGCCCGCTATGGCGGCACCTGCCCGCGCTGGGACGCGCATGACGCGCCCGCGTCCGGGGCGATCGCACCGCAATTGATCGAGACGATAGAAGGCAAACGGTTCGTCACGCTGGCCGTGAGCGTGCCGCGCGGTGCGACGGGCGCGCGAGCGCGGAGCGTCATCGCGCTGGGTTGCGAGGCGAAACACGCCGCCCGCATCGTCCATGCCGATGGGTTCGACGCCGAGCGGGGCGAAGCGACCGAGGTAGGGCCGGGCTGCCCGCTATGCGAGCGGCGGGCCTGCCCGGACCGGGCACTACCGCCGGTCACGCGCGCGCTGGATCTGCACAGCTATGAACGGACCGCCGCGCCCTATCCCTTCCGCCGGGTCTGACGGAACGCCGCATCCGGTCAGGGATGGTCAGGCCGCGACTTCTTCCGCGTCCTCCGGCTCCACCTTCTTGCGATCGGTGAACCAGATGGCGATGATCGTGACTTCGTAGAGCAGCAGCAGCGGGATGGCGAGCATCAGCTGCGACACGACATCGGGCGGGGTCAGCACGGCGGCCAGCACGAACGCGGCGACGATCATATATCGACGCATGCCGATCAGTTGTGCGCGCGTGACAAAACCCGCGCGGTTGAGCAGCATCAGCAGCACCGGCATCAGGAAACTGATGCCGAAGGCCAAAATGAACTGCATAACAAGGCCAAGATAGGCGTCGGCGCTGGGCAATGCCTCGACCGACAGGCCGCTGCTGTCGCCCTGAAACTCCAGAAAGAAGTGGAAGGCAGTGGGCATCACCACGAAATAGGCGAGGCTGGCACCCATGGCGAAGAGGAAGGGCGTCGCCAGGATGAAGGGCAGCAGCGCCTTTTTCTCGCGCGCGTACAGGCCGGGCGCGACAAAGGCCCAGAGCTGGTTGGCGATGATCGGGAAGGAGAGGCAGAAGGCACCGAAAAAGGCGATCTTCACCTGCACGAAAAAGGCTTCGTAAAGCTTGGTGTAGACCAAGCGCCCGCCGCCATCGCCGAAGGCCTCCTTGAGCGGGTGGACGAGAATGGCGAACAATTGCTCGGAAAAATAGAAGCAGATCGCGCCAGTGATGGCGAGCGCATAGACGCATTTGAGCAGCCGACCACGCAGCTCGATCAAATGGTCGAGCAAGGGCGCCTTGCTGTCGTCAATATCGTTGATCATGCCGCCGCGTCACCCTTGTGCGCGGGCAAGGCCTCGTCGTCCTTGGCAGGGGCGGCCGCCACATAAGGTGGACGATCGCCCTCCTGTGACGGCGGCGGAGCGGGCGCTGGGCGTGATTCGGCGACAAAGGCGGGCTTGGGCGCGGGCGGCGCAGGATCGGCGACATAGGGCGGCGCATCCGCACCTTTTGCCCCATCCGCGCCGGGCAGAGCCGATTCGGACGCGGCGACGGACGAGCCATCATCCGACGCAGCATCGGGCGCCGGCAGCGCGTCGGTCGCGGGCGCGGGCGGATGATCGTCCATGATCCGCTTGTTCTGCGCGGCCCATTTCTTTTCCAGCTCTTCCAGTTCCACCTCGCGCACCATGGCGTCGATGCCGGTGCGGAAATGGCGCGCCATGCCCTGCGCCTTGCCCACGATCTGCCCCACCTTGTAGAGCGCGCGCGGCAGGTCCTTGGGACCGATCACGATCACCGCAATGATCACGATCACCAGAAATTCGGTCGAATCGATGCCAAACATGCGCGACTACCGGCCCGGGGGTTGAAGGATCAGGCCTTGGTCTTTTCTTCCGTGGTCGTGCCGGGCGCGTCCTGTTCGGGCACGCGATGCCCTTCGATCCGGGTGGCGGGCTTGGCGGGCTTGGCGTCCTCATCGTCGTCCGCCATGCCCTTCTTGAAGCTCTTGATGCCCTTGGCAACGTCACCCATCAGGCCGGAAATACGGCCGCCGCCGAACAGCAGCATGACGACCAGGAGCACGATCACCCAGTGCATCAGCGAGAAGGAACCCATAATATTTACTCCTGTCAGAGGGCCTTACTAGGCCTCTTCCTCATCATTTTCCAGAACGGATTGGCCGCCCATAGCCTCCAGTGCCAGATCGACGGGATCGAGCAGCCCGGCGGCGCGCAGATCCTCCAGCCCCGGCAGGTCCCGACGGCTGCTAAGGCCGAAATGTGACAGAAAGTCTACGCTGGTTGCATATATAAGCGGCCGGCCGGGCACTTCGCGGCGCCCCGCCGGACGCACCCAGCCCGCCTCCATCAGCACGTCCAGCGTCCCCTTGGCGACCTGAACGCCGCGGATCGCCTCGATCTCCGCGCGACTGACCGGCTCATGATAGGCGATGATCGCCAGCGTCTCCATTGCCGCGCGTGACAATTTGCGCGGCTCGTCCTTTTCGCGACGCAGTATATGGGCAAGGTCGGGCGCGGTCTGGAAATGCCAGCGCCCGCCGCGCTCGACCAGATTGACGCCGCGCCCGGCATAGGCGTCGGCCAGACTCGCCAGCGCGGCGGCCATATCGCCATCGCCGACATGAAGTTTCAGTTCGGCCGCCGTCATCGGCGCTTCGGCGACGAACAGGGCCGCTTCGATGGCGCGCATATAATCATCGGGTTCTGAATTCATGATGCCACCCGTCCCGGCACGGCGGCGCGCAAATAGATGGGCTGGAAAATCCCGTCCTGCTGGATATCGAGCCGCCCCTGCCGCGCGAGTTCCAGCGCCGCGACAAAGCTGCTCGCCAGCGCCGACTTCGCCTTGGGCTGCTCCAGACCGGCCGGCAGGAACGCCTCCAGCCGCGTCCAGTCCAGCGCCGCGCCGACCAGCGCGCCGACGCGCTGGATCGCTTCGTCCAGCGTCACGACCGGGCGCACGGCGATGGTGTGGACCACCGGCTGCGTACGCGCGCGAATCTGGCCATAGGCCTGGATCAGATCATAGAGGCTGGCTTGCCACTGCGCCTTTTTGACAAGCGCCAGCCCTTCCGGGCGGCGGCGGCGAAACACGTCGCGGCCGATGCGGTCCCGCGCCATCAGCCGGGCCGAGGCATCGCGCATCGCGTGTAGCCGCTGCAACCGCAATTGCAGCCGCAGCGCCAGTTCCTCGGGGCTGGGATCGGGCTGTTCCGCGCGGGGCAGCAGCAGCGAGGATTTGAGATAGGCGAGCCAGGCCGCCATTACCAGATAGTCGGCGGCGAGTTCGAGCTTGAGCTGCCGCGCCCCTTCGATGAAGGCGAGATATTGCTGCGTCAGCGCGAGGATCGAGATTTCGCGCAGGTCGACCTTCTGGTTGCGCGCCAGCGTCAGCAGCAGATCGAGCGGCCCTTCCCAATGATCGAAGCTGACGGTCAGCATCTCCGGCCGCGCCGCGCGGCTGTCCTCATCCTGCGCGAACTGGTCCTCGCTCACTCCACCGTCACCGATTTGGCAAGGTTGCGCGGCTGATCGACATCCGTGCCCTTGGCGACGGCGACATGATAGGCGAGCAGCTGCACCGGTACGGCATAGACCAAGGGCGCGATCAGCGGATGGACCTGCGGCATTTCGATCGTCGCCATGCAGCCTTCGCCCGCGATGGCGATGCCGTCCGCGTCGGAAATCAGTACCACCTTGCCCCCGCGCGCTTGCACTTCGGCCATGTTGCTGACGGTCTTTTCGAACAATGGGCCGCTTGGCGCGATCACGATGACCGGCACGGCATCGTCGATCAGCGCGATGGGGCCATGCTTCATTTCCCCCGCAGCATAGCCTTCGGCGTGGATGTAGCTGATTTCCTTGAGTTTCAGCGCGCCTTCCAGCGCCATCGGATAATCCGGGCCGCGCCCCAAATACAGGACGTCGCGCGCCGGCGCGATCAGGTGCGCCATCGCCTCGATCTGGCCGTCGCGGGCCAGCGCCTGGTTGAGCGCGGCAGGCGCTTCGGACAGGTGCCAGACGATGTCGGCTTCCTCTACCGCCGTCAGCTTGCCCTTGGCGCGGGCGAGATTGGCCGCCAGCGCCGCCAGCACGGCGAGCTGACAAGTGAAGGCTTTGGTCGATGCGACGCCGATTTCCGGCCCGGCATGGGTGGGCAGCAGCAGGTCCGCCTCGCGCGCCATCGAACTGGTCGGCACATTCACGACAACCGCGATAATCTGCCCTTCGGCGCGGGCATGGCGCAAGGCCGCCAGCGTGTCGGCGGTTTCGCCCGACTGGCTGATGAACAGGGCAAGGCCGCCCGATTCCAGCACCGGTTCGCGATAGCGAAACTCGCTTGCCACATCGATATCGACGGGCACGCGGGCGAATTTTTCGATCCAATATTTGGCGACGAGCCCGGCATAGAAGCTGGTGCCGCACGCGACGATGGTGATGCGCTTCACCTGGCCCAGGTCAAAATCCATGTCGGGCATGGCAATCTGGTTTTCCATGCGGCGCAGATAGGATCGCAGCGTCTGGGCGACGACGACCGGCTGTTCGTAAATTTCCTTCTGCATGAAGTGGCGATGATTGCCCTTGTCGATCATCGCGCCCGACACGCCGGAAATGGTGACGGGGCGGTCGACGGGGTTGTTGTCCTTGTCAAAAATCTCGGCGCCGTCGCGGGTGATGACGACCCAGTCGCCCTCCTCCAGATAGGCGATGCGTTGCGTCAGCGGAGCGAGCGCCAGTGCGTCCGACCCAAGGAAGGTTTCACCCTCGCCATAGCCCACCACCAGCGGCGACCCCAGCCGCGCGCCGATCAGCAGGTCGGGATGCTCCCGAAAGGCGATGGCGAGCGCGAAGGCGCCGTGCAGGCGCGGCAATATCGCCCGTACAGCGTCGGTCGGGGACGCGCCCTGCTCCACCTGCTCGCTTACCAGATGAGCGACGACTTCGGTGTCGGTCTGGCTGTCGAACACGCGGCCGCGCGCGACCAGTTCCTCGCGCAGCGGCTTGAAATTTTCGATGATGCCATTGTGGACCAGCGCCACCTGCGCGGTGGCATGGGGATGCGCGTTGCTGGTGGTCGGCGCGCCATGGGTGGCCCAGCGCGTATGGGCGATGCCGGTGGTGCCGGGCAGCGGTTCGGCGACCAGTTCCTTCACCAGATTGTTGAGCTTGCCCTCCGCGCGGCGGCGTTCGATCGCGCCGTCATGGATGGTGGCGACGCCCGCGCTGTCATAACCGCGATATTCCAGGCGCTTCAAACCATCGACCAGCCGTTCCGCCACGTCGTCCCTGCCGATGATCCCGATAATGCCGCACATGAAGGAAACGCCCCGCTATTGTCCCGCTCAAGCCCCTCGCGCGCCGCAATCGGCTGCCAAGGCCACGGACCAGCCATTAAAGACTCCGCGCCCCTGCGCCAACAGCGCGGCACAACTATTTCGGCGCGGCGGGCCGGATGGTGAGGAACCAGATGTCGGGCGGGGCAAGCATGCGAAAGGGCAGGCCGCTGGTGCCCACGCCCGCCGCGACGATCATCTGACGCTCACCCTCGCGATAACGGCCGCAAGCATAGCGCGTGCCATATTTCGACGGCACATAGACGATGCCGGCGAAGGGGAAGGCGATCTGGCCGCAATGGGTGTGACCCACCAGCGTTAGCGAGGGCGTGTCGGGCAGGCGCGGGAACACGTCTGGCCCGTGCGACAGGAGGATGGGCGCGCCGCCGACGCGCGCCATCGCCGCCAGTGTCCCGTCAATCGCTGGCTTGCGGGTATAGATATCCTTCAGGCCGCCGATCGCCAGCGGCCCGCGTCGCACCGCACCGTCCTGCAACAACGTGATGCCGACCGCATGGAACGCCGCCTGCCAGTCGCTCGCGCTCAAGGCCCGGCGGTTCTGCTTGCTGCGGCTGTCATGATTGCCGAGCACCGCCACCACCCCCATCGGCGCGCGCAGCGCGGCAAAGGGCGCGATGCTGGCGCGCGCGTCATAGATGGCCGCGCCCTTGTCATCGCCGATATAATCACCGCCCAGCAGGATGAGGTCGGGGCGCAGCGCGTTGATCTGGCGCACGATCCGCGCCATCCGCTGCGGGCTGTTGTCCGGGCCGGACAAATGCGTGTCGGTCAGCAGCGCGACGGTGACGGGGCGCAGCGCCGCACCAGCCGGATAGGGCAAGATCACCTCCGCCCGCCGCACCACCGGCATCGCGCGCGCATTGTGGATCAACCACAAGGCAAAGCCGACGCCCAGCACCAGCAACGCCGCCAGCCCCAGGAGCAATTTGCGGATCACGAGCGGTACGCGCTCAAGGGCGCTGCTTCTTCGCCTGCATCCTCTCGCGGAAGCGGGCCGCCCAGCCGGTCTTGCCGACTTGTTCGGGCCGGACGAGGCAGAGCGAATCCGGCTCTACCGGACGGGTCACCACGCTGCCGGCCGCCACGATCGCGCCCGCGCCGATGCTGGCCGGCGCGACCAGGGCGCTGTTGGAGCCGATGAACGCACCCGCGCCGATCTCCGTCCGATATTTGAAATAGCCATCATAATTGCAGGTGATGGTACCCGCGCCGATATTGGCCCCCGCCCCCACGCTGGCGTCGCCGATATAGGACAGGTGATTGGCCTTGGCCCCTTCGCCCAGCGTCGCCTGCTTGATCTCGACGAAATTGCCGACCTTGGCCTTTGCGCCGATCTGCGCGCCCGGACGCAGCCGCGCATAGGGGCCGACGGCCGCGCCGCTGTCGACGCTGGCCCCTTCCAGATGGGAAAAGGCGTGGATGATGACGTTGTCGGCAATGGTGACGCCGGGGCCGAAGACGACATTGGGCTCCACCACCACGTCGCGACCCAATAGCGTATCATGCGAGAAGAAGACGGTTTCGGGCGCGACCAGCGTCACGCCGTCGCGCATCGCATCGGCCCGGCGGCGCGCCTGCCACAGCGCCTCCACCCCAGCCAGTTCGGCGCGGCTGTTGACGCCCGCCACTTCCCACGCGTCGGTTTCAATCACCGCGCTCTGGCCGCCGGGCAGCATGACGATGTCGGGCAGATAATATTCGCCCGCTGCATTGTCGTTGCCGATCGCGTCAAGCAGCACGAACAGGTCGGTCGATCGCACCGCCATCAGGCCGCTGTTGCACAGGGTGACGGCGCGCTCGGCTTCATCGGCGTCCTTATATTCAACCATTTTCTCGATAATGCCCTGCCCGTCGGCGATGATGCGGCCATAGGCCGCCGCATTGTCGGGACGAAAGCCCAGCACCACGGCGCGCGGCTCGTCGCCCCGGTTGAGCCGATCCAGCATTGCGCGCATCGTGTCGGCGCACACCAGCGGGACATCGCCATAAAGGATCAGCACATCGCCCGCGAAACCGGCCAGCGCGTCATGCGCCTGCGCGACCGCATGGCCGGTGCCCAGCTGCTGGTCCTGCACGGCGACAATCGCGCCGGTGCCTTCGACCGCGCGCTCCACCTGGTCGCGGCCCGCGCCCACGACCACCACCTGCCGTTGGGGCGACAGCTGCGCCGCGCTCGCCAGCAGATGCAGCAGCATTGGCCGCCCGGCGACCGGGTGCAGCACCTTGTGCAGCGACGATTTCATCCGCGTCCCCTGCCCGGCGGCAAGGATGATGACGGCAAGCGGGCGAGCGGCGGAACTGGTCACGATGATTTCCCGATGATTGGCCTGTGCTGGCCGCTCTGTGCCATGTTTGCCTTGCCTTTGCCACCGCGCACGCGGCATGGAACGCGGCCATGAACAGCATTCCCTTCGATATTGTCGGCTTTGACCTGGACGGCACGTTGATCGACACCAGTGGCGACCTGGCCGCCGCGGTCAACCATGCGATCGGCACCATCGGCCGCAATCCCTTCCCTGCGGCCGACATCCGCCCCTTCGTCGGCAAGGGCGCGCGGGTGATGCTGCAACGCGCGCTGGATGCGTCGGGGGGCTGTGACGAGGCGATGCTGGCCGATCTGTTGCCCATATTGCTCGACCATTATGCGCAGAATCTGGCGATCCATTCCGTGCCTTATCCCGGCGCGGTCTGGGCGCTCGACGCACTGGCGCAGCGGGGCGTGCGGATCGCCATCTGCACCAACAAAGTCGAGCGGTTCACCATTCCCCTGATGCGGCAGATCGGCCTGCATGACCGGTTCGCTTCCATCGTCAGCGGCGACACCGTGGGCGTGTCCAAGCCCGACCCCGCGCCCATCCGGGCGATGATCGAGCGTGCGGGCGGCGGCCGCGCGATCTTCGTGGGCGACACGATCAACGACATTGCCGGCGCGCGCAATGCGGGCATCGCCAATATCGCGGTCGGCTTCGGTTTTCTGGACGGGCCGGTGGAGCAACTGGGTGCGGATGCGGTGATCGCGCATTTCGACGAGCTGGTGCCGCTGCTGGAACGCTGGCCGGGATGAGGGCGCGCGCATGACGCTGCGGCTGGAGTGCGAGGGACCGATCGCCCGGCTGCTGATCGACCGGCCCGCGCGCCGCAACGCGATGACGCAGGCGATGTGGGAGGATGCGCCGCGCCTCGTCGCGCAAGCCATGGCCGACGATACGGTGCGCGTGCTGATCCTCGCCTCCGCCACGCCCGGCCTGTTCTGCGCCGGCGCGGATATCGACGAATTTGCCCGCTGCGCGGCCGATCCCGACTGGCGCATCGCCAATCAGGCCGCGATCCGTTCCACCCAATATGCGCTGGCCCATGCCGACAAGCCGGTGATCGCCGCGATCGGCGGGGATTGCATAGGCGGTGGTTGCGGCATGGCGATCGCCTGCGACCTGCGCATCTCTGCGCCCGCCGCGCGGCTGGGCATCACGCCCGCGAAACTGGGCATCGTCTATTCGCTGTTCGACACCAAGCTGCTGGTCGACCTGGTCGGGCCAGCGCGGGCCAAGCGCATCCTTTTCACCGGCGCGCTGCACGATGCGCAGACGGCGCTTACGATTGGCCTGATCGACGAGATCGCGCCCGATCCGCTTGCCGCCGCCGATGCGATCGCCCGCGCGATCGCCGCCAATGCCCAGCACAGCGTGCGATCCGCCAAGGCGATCATCCGCCGCATCCTCGACGGCCAGGCCGACGACGACGATGCCACATTATCGCTGTTCCGCGACGCCTTCACCCTGCCCGACTTCACCGAAGGCGCCGCCGCCTTCCGCGAAAAACGCCGCCCGAATTTTTGAGCATCCAAGCAAAAAGGGGCAGATAACCGCCCCTTTCCTTTCTATCACTATAGGACCAGTCACATCACATCGTGATTTTGGCACCCGCATACATATAGCGGCCGACATAGCTGATCGGATAGTTGCTCGACGCAATCGAAGGTTGCTGGTCGAACAGATTGTTGGCGCCGACATAGAAACGGAAGCGTTCGTCCACGTCATAGGCGACATAGAGGTCGTGCTGCCACTTTTCCTTGTACCACAGATATTTGGATTCCGCGATGTCGGGATTGGCATTGGTCTGTTCGATTTCGTAGCGCCGCGTCTTGCTGAACCAGCTGATGCCGTAGTTGACGGTCAGCTTGTCAAGCTTCCAGGTGATGTCCCCGGTCGCGTTCCACTTGGGATAATAGGGCTCTTCGCGATCGACATCGACGGTCGCGCCCGGGGTCGGGATGAACTCCAGCTTGTTGAGGTAGCCGCCAACCAGCGACAGGGCGAAGTTGCCGGCGCTGGCGGTTTCAAACTGATAGTTCAGCTTGAAATCCGCGCCGGAGGTACGGAAATTGGCCACATTCTGAGGCTGCACGAACCAGCCGTTGATATAGCCGGTCGTGGGATCGCGCGAGATATTGCCGCAGAAGACATTGTCCAGCGACGGCTGGTCGACGCATAGTTCGGCGACTTCCTCGGCCGTGGCGGTGTTGACCGCGTTCTTCAGCTTGATGTCATACCAGTCGAAGGATGCCACCAGCCCGCGAATGAAGCTGGGCCGCACCACGACGCCCGCCGTCCAGGTCCGCGCGGTTTCTTCACGCAGATTGCGATTGCCGCCGCTGTTTCCGGGCAGGCTGACCGTCGCCGTCGGATCATTTTCCGGGTTGAAGGCGGCAATCTGATCGGGCGTCAGGCCCAGGGCAGACAAAGCCGCCTGGCAATTGGCGGCGCGATATTGCGTGCCTTCGCCGATATAGACCGGGTCGCACGGATCGCCGATGAACGAGAAGCCCCCATTCAGCGGAGCGAACAATTCCGTGATGTTGGGGGCACGCACCGCTTCCGACCAGGTGCCACGGAAAGTGATGTCCGGGATCGGCGCGTAGGTGCCGTCCACCTTCCACGTCGTCGTCTTGCCGATGGTGGAATAGTCCGACAGGCGCAGTGCGGCCCCGAAGCTCAGATTATAAGCGAAGGGCACTTCCTTGAGCACCGGCACCGACAATTCGCCGAAGACTTCCTTGACGTCAAAGCTGCCGCGTTCGGGAAGCTGGAGCGAGAAATCGGCGAGCGCCCCCTGCTGGAGCAGATCGTCAGGCACAAAGCTGCTCTTTTCCTTACGATATTCCGCGCCAAGGGCAAAGCCCACCGGGCCACCGGGCAACTCGAAGAACTGGCCAAAATCGCCCGAGATGGATCCCGACACGACATGCTGCTGAATCTTGGCGCGGTTCATGATGTCCGCATTGACCCAGTCGAGCGCGGCCTGGCTGGGCGATCCGTTGCCCAGCAGGTTGAGCGGCTGGCACCCACTGCCAGCACCCGGCGTGAAGGTAGTGGCTGGCGCGTCATAATTGTCTGGATTGATATTGCCCGTCGGGTCGAGGGTCGAGCGACAGACGATCTGACCGGTCGCCGGATCGCGCACCGCGTCGATCGCCGCCCAGTAACGATCGCCGATGCGATAGTCGGTCAGCAGCACCTTCGACTTGGTCTGACCGAAAGTGTAGGACAGTTCGTAGCGGGCATGATCGGAAATCGCGCCTTCAAAGCCGCCAACGAAGCGCATCGTTTCGCGCTCATTTTCTTCGCCACGCACGCCCATGTCGAAATTGTCGCGAGAAATCAGCGCGCCATCGGGCGCCAGCGCGCCGAACTGATCCTGCAAATAGGCATTATCGGGCGACAGATAGGTGAAGAAGTCGAAGGATGGCTGCGCCAGCGTCTTCGTCTTGTTCTTCACATATTTGGCTTCGAAGAAAAATTTGACCGCGTCGCTGAAGTCGTAATGTGACAGCAGATTGATATTATGGACACGGTTATAGGCCTGCAAATCGCCCTGATAGCCAGCCAGCGGCGTACTGTCGCCGCCCTGCGTCAAGCCGCCCGACGACGGCAGCAACGTGCCGCGATCATAGACTTTGCCTTCGCCGGTATAGTCGGGAATGCCATCGAAATCGACGTCGATCGCGCCGCCCAGCGAACTGTCCGCATAGCGCAGATTATTGGTCGGCACGCGATCGGGGATGTTCGGATCGTCGGGGAAGTCGAGAGGATTGCGCACGATGCCATAGGTGTCGAGCGGATTGCCGGTGCGCGCCCGGTTGAAGCTGCTCAGCCGATCCTGTTCGCGAAATTCGTAGGACAGGGCGATATTGCCGCGCCCGTCGCTGAAATTGCGGCCATAGGTCAGCGATCCATAACGCTGCCCGGCGTCGCCGCGGCTGGAAATGCCGACCTGGCCGCTTGCCTTGAACCCGTCGAAATCGCGCTTCAGGCGGAAATTGACGACGCCCGACACGCCGTCCGCGCCATAAATGGCCGATGCGCCGCCGGTGAGGACATCGACCGCCTCCACCAGATCATTTGGGATCGTGCTGATGTCCACGGCGGCCGACCCCGCCAAGCTGGCCACATGGCGGCGGCCATTGACCAGAACCAGCGTGCGGTTTTCGCCCAGACCGCGCAAATCAAGCAGCTGGACGCCGACCGCACCGAAGTCCGCGTTCGATCCCGATGTCCGCGCGCCGTTGAGCGAATTGATGAGCGCGGGGTTCTGCGCCAGCGTATCGACCAGCTGGATGTTACCCGCCTGCTCCAGTGCTTCGGCGGTCACCGTGACCAGCGGGTTGGCAAGATTATAGTCGCTGCGCTGAATACGGCTGCCGGTAACGACTATCGTGTCGCCGGCATCGGCGGGCGCGGCATCCTGCGCAAAGGCCGGCGCGACGATCAGGGTGGACAAGGCGCTGGCCGCAAGCAGCCGGCGCGCCGCAACAGCGGTGCGATGCATATATTTTCCCTCTGTTTTGTGAGAGTTCGGGGGCGAACTCAATCCGGTGAAAGACGCCAAAAGCGATCCGACGGATCAACCCCGGTGCGACGAACAGAGGGCAATTGTAACGTTTTTGTTGCGACGTGTAGCATCACTGCAACACAGCCCGAAGCGGACCGCCGTTCGTTCGAAAAGTCTTACTCCCGCTTATCCCCCTACGGCTTCCGCACGCGCGATGAGCGCCCTGGCCTGTTCGACGTGCATGGTTTCGATCATGCGGCCTTCGAAGCGTTCGGCGCCGCCGGTGGCGGCTTCGATCAGGCGGCGGGCGTCGGCCAGGGCCTGGGCGTCTGGGCCGAACACCTGATTGGCGACCGGGACCTGCGCGGGGTGGATCAGCGTTTTGCCATCAAAGCCCAGCGCATGGCCCTCGGCGCATTCCGCTTCCAGACCCGCTTCATCGTCCAGCCGGTTGAACACGCCGTCGAACACCGCGATGCCCGCCGCCCGGGCGGCGAGCACCACCGTCTGCATCGCAAGGCCTAGGCCCGCGCGCCCGGCATTGTCAGGAAGGCCAAGGTCGCGGCGCAGGTCGTTATTGCCCATGAACAGCCCGGCGCAGCCTTCCCCCGCGGCGATGGCATTGGCCGCCAGCACGCCACGCGCGCTTTCGATCATCGCGATCACCGGCTTTTGACTGACGGAAAAGACATCCTTGACCTGCTTGGGATGTTCGACCTTGGGCAGCACCACATAGTCGGCCGCCGTGCCCTTGAGCGCGATCATCTCGCGCCCATGGGTGGCCGCCCCCTCGACATTGATGCGCACGGCGGCAAGCCTTGTTCCAAAACCCTCGCCCAGCGCTTCGAGCGCCTGCTCCAGCGCCTCTGCCTTGCGGTCATCGGCCACGGCATCTTCCAGGTCCAGGATCACCATGTCGCACGGCAAGGTGCGCGCCTTGGCGATGGCGCGCGGGTTGGATGCGGGCAGGAACAGCAGCGAACGGGCGTGGCGCAGCAACATGGGGCTTACTCTCCTTTGCGGTCGGTTTGACTTTCCTCGTTAACGAAACAGGCGCATGATCCAAGCCGGACATGCCCTCACGGAAAATGAAAGCGCCATGCTGACCACCTTTGCCCTGACACTGACCGGCCTTGTGCTCTTCTACCTTGCCGTTAGCGTGAAGGTCGTGCGGCAAGGCTATCAATATACGATCGAACGCTTCGGACGGTTCACGGAGGTCGCCCGGCCCGGCCTCAATTTCTACCCCGCCTTCTTCTACGCGGTGGGCCGCAAGATCAACATGATGGAGCAAGTTGTCGATATTCCGGGGCAGGAAATCATCACCAAGGACAATGCCATGGTGTCGGTCGACGGCGTGGTCTTCTTCCAGGTGCTGGACGCGGCCAAGGCGGCTTATGAAGTGAGCGAACTCTATGTCGCGATCATGCAGCTGGCGACGACCAACCTGCGTACGGTGATGGGGTCGATGGACCTGGACGAGACATTGTCCAAGCGCGACGAGATCAACGCGCGGCTGCTGTCCGTCGTCGATCATGCGACCAACAGCTGGGGCATTAAGATCACGCGCGTCGAACTGAAGGATATTCGCCCGCCCGCCGATATCGTCAACGCGATGGGCCGGCAGATGAAGGCAGAGCGGGAGAAGCGCGCGCTGATCCTGGAATCCGAAGGCCTGCGCGCGTCGGAAATCCTGAAGGCCGAGGGCGCGAAGCAAAGCCAGATCCTCGAAGCCGAGGGCCGTCGCGAGGCCGCCTTCCGCGACGCCGAGGCGCGCGAGCGCGAGGCCGAGGCGGAGGCCAAGGCGACGCAGATGGTGTCGGACGCGATTTCGTCGGGCAATCCGCAGGCGCTCAACTATTTCATCGCGCAGAAATATACCGAGGCGGTGCAGCAATTCGCGACGTCGCCCAATGCCAAGACGATCCTGTTCCCGGTGGAAGCGACGCAGCTGATCGGCACGCTGGGCGGCATTGGCCAGCTTGCCAAGGACGCGTTGGGCACCGATGGCCAGCCCATTCCCACCCCGCCCGCGCCGCCGCGTCGCGGCCCGTTCGGCCAGAGCCAGGGGTAAGGGCGATGGCGCGTGACGGCGGCAGGAGAGAGCGGGCATGACCGACTGGATCGCCATGATGGAGGATCATTGGGCCTGGCTGGTGTTCGCCGCGCTGCTCGGCATCGGCGAAGTGCTGATCCCCGGCGTATTCCTGATCTGGATCGCGATCGCCGCGGCGATCACCGGGCTTGCCGCGCTGGCGCTGCCGATCGGCCTGCCGCTGCAATTGCTGTTGTTCGCGGCGCTCAGCATCATCGCCGTCTATGCCGGGCGGCGCTGGTATGTCGACCATCCCGTCGCCTCCACCGATCCCCTGCTCAATGACCGCGCCGCCCGGCTGATCGGCGAGACGGTCAGCGTGGTGGAACCGATCAGCGGCGGCGAGGGCCGGGTGCGCGTGGGCGACAGCGTCTGGACCGCGCGCGGCCCCGACGCCCCCGCCGGCGCCCGCGTCCGCATCATCCGCGCGGAAGGCGCGACCCTGTGGGTAGAGGGGGCTGAATAGGGTTATGATTTCGACGTCATCCCCCGGTTGATCTTGAGCACTCTGTCCGTATCCGCCTGCGACCGAGCATAATCACCGAGGGATTCATATATATCGCCGCGCAGGCGGAGCGCCCATAAGTCATCAGGATCATGCCCGATGGCTGCGGAAAGTTGCTCTATGGCAGCATGGGGATTTCCGCCATGAAGGCTTAGCAGCGCGCGGCCGTGCAGAACGATGACATTAGACCGGTCAATTGCATCAACTTTCTGAAAATCAACAAGTGCTTTCTGGGTGTCCCTTTTCCAAACATAAGCAATACCCCTGTTTGCCAACGCTGTAGCGTTTTCGGGTTCCAAGTTAGCGGCCTCGGTAAAATCCGCTATGGCCCTATCCAACTCGCCATCGTCAAGAAACAGCAGTCCGCGATTGAGGAACGCCTCCCCATTCTTATTGTCTTTTGTGATGGCCTGACCGTAGTGACGAATACTGGCGCTGCGATTGCCGAGTTTGGTTGAAACGAGACCCAGATTGTACCAAACTGCCGAATTTTCGGGATCGAGATTTGCCGACGCGGCGTAGTCTCGTTCCGCCAATATATAATTTTTCTGGTCATAGTGGCCGTTACCCCTAGCCAGCAATATGTCCGATCTCTGCGCTCGAC
Organism: Sphingomonas sp. SKA58; assembly: GCF_000153545.1. Lineage (NCBI taxonomy): Bacteria > Pseudomonadati > Pseudomonadota > Alphaproteobacteria > Sphingomonadales > Sphingomonadaceae > Sphingomonas > Sphingomonas sp. SKA58. The sequence goes on along the minus strand of NZ_CH959306.1, from coordinate 622,097 downwards.
CATTGGCCCCTTTCAGCAACGCATTGCACGCTTCGATTGCCTCTACGGCCGAAAAGCGATCCTGATAATTATGGCATTTTTCCCGCTCTTGCTGGACCGGCGCATCACGAACACCAATCGCGCCCATGGAAATACATAGCCCACCAAGCGTGCCGTTCCACAGTAGCGCTGCCCAAAAGCGCTTAGGCTGAGATTTACGCTCAAATGTCCAGTCCACACCCCTAACGATGGGTTGGATTCGACCCTTGCGAAAAGCTGACACGATTGTGGAAGCCGCCCATAGCCCCATCAGTACGATGAGCAAGGGCCAAAAGGATGGCGACCTGGCGAATGCGTCTGCGGTCGGTGTGAAAATGAATAAACTGAGTGAGATCAAACCAGCGAGAATGAAAAAATTGCGTCTAAATTGCGCCACCGATCGGATCGTGTCCCGGGGGATGGTGTAACAGCGGGTATCCTCGGTAGAGGATCGGACTGGATCAGGCTGCCACGCCGGGCAAACTGATGAGGGGATTGTCGCTGACGGTGGCGAGACTTTCAAGTGTCATATATCGGCGAGCCACGGCCCATTCGTCCTGCTGTTCGAGCATGAGGGCTCCGACGAGGCGTACAATGGCCGCGTCATTGGGAAAGATGCCGACAACGTCGGACCTTCGTTTAATCTCTCCGTTGAGACGTTCCAGGGGATTTGTGCTGGAAATCTGCGGCCAATGTTCTTTCGGGAAGGCTGTGTAAGCGAGGACGTCTTCGCGGGAGCCATCCATCATCTCAGCAAGTTTGGGAGCGCGATCACGCAGGGCATCGGCGACTGTTTGCCATTGCTTATGAGCCTCCTGAGCAGTTTCCTGCGCGAAAATTGTCTTGATCATGGCGGTGACGGCAGCACGCTGCTTAGTGGAAACATGGGCGAGCGCATTGCGCATCCAATGAATCCGACAGCGTTGCTGGGTTGCGTGGAAAACCTTGCTGGCAGCGGCGCGTAGGCCCTTGTGATCGTCTGCAATGACAAGCTTGACGCCCCGGAGCCCGCGATCGGCAAGAGAGCGCAAGAAGCCCTTCCAGAAGGTTTCGGCCTCGGTTGGCCCGGTGTCGACGCCCAGTATCTCGCGGCGGCCATCGTTGCTGACACCGACAGCTATTATCGTCGCGGTCGACACAATCCGGCCACCCTGGCGCGATTTGATGTAGGTCGCATCGAGCCACAGATAAGGGAATTCGCCCTCGATTGGCCTGTTGAGGAAAGCGTTAACCCGTTCGTCAATCTCTTGGATCAGTCGGCTGACGGCGCTCTTGGAGATGCCCGTAGCGCCCATGGCCTTCACGAGATTATCGACCGATCGCGTCGAAATGCCCTGGACATAGGCTTCCTGGATCACCGCCGTCAGCGCCTTCTCGGCAGTCCGACGGGGTTCAAGGAAGGATGGGAAATACGATCCCTTGCGTAGCCGCGGGATCTCCAGTTCGATGTGGCCGGCCCTGGTCTCCCAGGAACGCTCTCGATAGCCGTTGCGCTGGACCTGTCGCCCGGCAGGGTCGCGAGCGCCATGCGCGGCGCCAGTCAGCACCTGCACTTCAGCTTCCATCATTCGCTCAGCGGCAAATGCCAACATCTCGCGAACGAGATCCGCATCAGCGCCCTTTTCAACCAGCTCAATAAGGGCCATTCTGTCTGTGGTCATCGTCGTCTCCGATAGGTTCATTGGTTTCGCAACCCGAACTCTACCGAAGATTGGCGATGGCCGCCTAGACAGAAGCCATGCCACCGTTGGGGCATGAAGCTCCGGTCGCTACGCTCCCTCCGCTTCACGCCCCAACGGTGACGCTGTTACACCACTTAACGGGACACGGCCCACCGATCGCCAACCATAGTCTTTAGGAGCGGAGGTAATATCTCGTCGAAGCGGCGTGTCGGTGAGGTATCTAAAGATATAAAGTGCAGGTCCGTACGCAGCGATTGCAATCGCGAACAATATCCAGACCCGAACCGACACATCATCGAACATCACTATTGATTGGAACATCCGCTCCCAACACGCAAGATATCGTAGAAGCCCCTTCGCTACTCTATCGTCACGCCCACCACCTGCCAGCCTGCATCGCCCTGTTCCAGCGTGACGGTTTCGACGGCGTTTGGCTTGGCGGCGAAATCGGTGCGGAATTTGATGACGGTGTAGCCGGCCGGTGGGGCGGGCAGTTCCTGTTGGCTCAGGAACTGGCGGGAGGATACCGCGCCCAGCGGCACGCGCACCTTGTCCGAAACGGAAGCCCATACCTGCGGTGTGTTAAGCTTGCGGAAAGCGGGGCCGAACAGGCGATAGCTCTCGTCCCAGCGGCCGGCGTCGACCAGCGTCAGGAAGGCGCGCGCCTTTTGCACCAGTTCGGCATCTTGCGGCGCCTGCGCCTGGGTCGCGGCCGGCTGCGTCGTCGCGCCATCGGGGGAAAGGGTCGTCATGGCGAGCAGGCCAAGGATAAGGGTCATGAGCATCACTCCTGTCAGGATCAGGGGCCGGCGGCTGGCCTGCCCCGCGCCGTCCATCGGCGCTGTCTGCTCATCCCCCGGCGCGGCCGTCCTGTCCGCCCCGATTTCGCTGTCCCCCAGATTTTCGGGGGGTCCCGACGTTGCATCGGCCCCTTCCGCGTTCAGCAGCATCCGGGCCGCTTCCCGGCTGCTCGACACCGCCAGCTTGCGCCGGGCGTCACGCAGCCGTTCGTTGATGGTGTGGACCGACAGGCCCAGGCTGCGCGCGATCGACTTGGCGTCATGCCCGCGCACCATCAGGCGCAACGTCTGCTTCTCCTTCTCGGTGAGCGCGAGAACGGCCTCTTCCACAGATATGCTCATGGGCATCATGCCTAAGCCCCCGGCCCAATCGCAGCCACCCCAAAAAATTGGGGTCATGCCGCCGCCCGCGCCGGGAATGGCCTCCGTTCGCCTCACCGGGCGCTCGCATGACCGGCAGACTGGCGCGCGCCGCGTCGTTCATTCATCAATCGGCAATATTCGCCGGAACAGGCAGGACGGGCTTATTCAAGAGGATGGAGGATCACCCATGTCTATCACGTCAAAGGGAGGCGCCGCGCTGCTGGCATGTGCGTTGCTCACCGGGCCGATGGCGAGCCCGCTGGCCGCGCAGGACGCGCCGCCGGCCGACCTGTCGGCCACGATTACCGAACCCGAGCCGGCCCCTGCCGAAGCGGTCAAGGGACCGACGATCGAAGGCTTCATCTCCGCGCGCAGCGGCGACCAGATGCAGGTCACGGGCGAGGATGGCGCGAACAATGTCGTGGCCATCGGGGAAGCGACCGTGGTGCGCGCGAGCGGCGGCTTCCTTGGGCTGGGCCGCGAAACGCTGGGGCCGGACGCGCTGCTGAACGGTCTGCCCGTCAGCGTCGAGACGGTGCAGGGCGCGCAGGGGCTGGTGGCGACGCGCATCGCGCTCAAGAACAAGGACCTGAAAACCGCGTCGATGATCCGCAACGGGACGGCGCAGGGCTTTGCCGAACAGAGCGCCGCGACCGAGGCGCTGCGCGGCCGGGTTGCCGATATCGATCAATATAATGTGAAGGCGACCACCAACGTCAATTTCGACACCGGCAAGACCGCATTGTCGCCCCAGGCCAAGAGCGATCTGTGCGCCACGGCGGCCAGCGCCGAACAGATGGACAACGCCCTGCTGCTGGTCGTGGGCTATACCGATTCGACCGGGCCAGAGGAGTATAACCAGATGCTGAGCGAGAAGCGTGCGGGGCGGGTGGTCAATTATCTGCAACAGCATTGCAACTGGAAACCCTATCGCATGCTGACGCCGACCGGCATGTCGGAAGCCCAGCCGATCGCCAGCAACGACACCGAGCAGGGCAAGGCCGAAAACCGCCGCGTGTCCGTCAACATCCTGGTCAGCAAGGGGCTGGACGGGATGTAGGACCCGACCGTGGCGGAAGGCGCGCGGCGTGGGTTCAGGCCCCGCCGCGTTCCTTGACCCAAGCATCGACATTGGCGGCGAGCACGGTCATCGGCACGCCGCCCCCCTTCACCACCATGTCGTTGAACAGGCGAAAGTCGAACCGGTCGCCCAGCGCCCGTTGCGCGTCCCCGCGCAGCCGTACGATTTCGCCATGGCCGACCTTGTAGCCGCAGGCCTGGCCCGGCCATGCGCAATAGCGGTCAACTTCGCCCTGCACATCCTCCAGCGTCGATCCGTTGGTGCTGGCAAACCATTGGATCGCCTGATCGCGCGTCCAGCGTTTGGCGTGCAGGCCGGTGTCTACCACCAGCCGGCAACAGCGATAGGCGATCGACTGGAGATAACCCAGCCGCCCGGCGACATCGCCATCATAGACGCCCAGCTCATCGCCCAGCTGCTCGGCATAGAGCGCCCAGCCCTCGCTATAGGCGTTGAACGCCAGCAGCGATCGGATCAGCGGCAGTTTATAGGTATATTCGCCCTGCCAGATATGGCCCGGTATCCCTTCATGATAGCAGAGCGTCGGCAGGCTGTAGCGCGGCCAGATGCCGGTATCGCGCAGGTTGATATAATAGTTCCCCGGCACACTGCCGTCGATGGAGCCGGCCCCGGCATAGGCGCCCGGCGCGCCCGCCTCTATCTCCACCGGCACGCGCTTGACGATCAGCTTGGCCGGCACCAGCGTCGCAAAGGCGCGGGGCAGCCGGGTGCGGATGTCGGCGAGCCGCCCGTCGATATAGGACAGGATCTGCGCCCGGCCTGTATCGTCATTGGGGAAGAGGTAGCGCGGGTCCTTCCCCATGGCGGTCATGCGTTCGCCCACCGTACCCTTGGTCATGCCCAGCCCCTTGAGCAGGCCGTCCATCTGCCCTTGCAGCGCGGCGAGCTGGTCAAGGCCAAGGCTGTGCACCTCATCAGGGGTCATGCGCGTCGTCGTGCCCGCGCGCAGCGCCCAGCGATAATAGTCTTCGCCTTGCGGCAGTTTCCATACCCCCGCGTCCATCGTCGCGCCCTGACGCTGGCGCTGAAGTTCGGCGCGCTGGCGGGCGAGCGCGGGCGCGACCTTGTCGCGCACGATCGCCTGCGCGCGCGCGGCATGGTCCCCCGGCACGTCCTGCGTACGGCGGGCCAGCGAGGCGACGGGCACCCATTGGTCGATGGGCTGCGCCTCCACCCGCGCCATCTGCCCCAGCGTCTTGTCGAGCAGGAAGGCGGGCGCGACGACGCCGATGCCCGCGTCATGGCGCAGGCGCTGCGTTTCGCCATCCAGATTGGCGGCATAGGCCTCCAGCCGGGACAGATAGGCGTCCGCGTCGGCGGCATTGCCGATCTTGTGGTTGGAATCGAGGAAGTCGGGGGTTTCGACGAAGCTGCCGGTATTCTGTGCCACCGCATAAGGGCTGTTGCGGTAGGACCAGTTGCTGTTCATCATCGCCATGTCGCCGAACGGGAAGGCGAAACCGTCCGCCGCCAGTTCGTGCGACGTGCGCACCACCTCCACATCGGTGCGGGTCGCGGGCGACAGCGCATTGAGGTCGATCGCGCGCAGCCGCGCCAGCCGGTCGCGCACATGGGCAGCGATGCGCGCTTGGCCTGCCGGGCTCTTGTCGCCCAACCGCGCCTTGAGCGGCGCGCGCGCGCCGGTGTCGATGCCAAGGCCGCTGGCGGTTTCCGGCGCATCGACCAGCATCGCTTCGGCCATCTGCGCCAGCAGCGCCTCGGCCTGCGCGTCCGCGGCGGTGGCGGCGCGCGCACGGGGCGGCAGGGCGGACAGGGCCAGCGCACTGGCGCCGGAGGCTAGCAGGTCGCGGCGAGTGATATGCATGTGAAAACGGTCTCCGGCGTAGCTGGTTATCGCTCGCTTTGGCATAGTCGCCGCAAAATTCGATATCTTATTTGACTGTCAGGCCGACGGCGCATCGTCAGGATCATCCTGACCCGTCAGTTTCCAGCGGCGCAGCAGCGGCGGCATGGTCAGCCCCTGGAGAAAGATCGAAAAGGCGACGACGCCGAACGCCAGCACGATGATCTGTCCACGCTCCGGCACGCTGTCCGGCACCGCCAGCGCCAGCGCCAGCCCCACCGCGCCGCGCAGCCCGCCCCACAGCAGCACATGCTGATACGGACCGGGGAGGCGCAGACGGGTCGGACGGAACAGCAGGGCGATAGGGTAGACCGCCGCCGCGCGGCCGACCAGCGTCAGCGCGATGACCACGGCCAGCGCGCCGGACACCAGCGCGAGCGGCTGATGCGCCTCATGACTGCCGATCATCAGGAACAGCAGCGAATTGGCAAGGAAGGCGGCATATTCCCAAAAGCCGAGCACATGGCCGCGCCCATTTTCGGAAATGGCGCGCCGCCAACCCAGATTGCCGACGATGACCCCGGCGACCAGCGCAGCGAACACCCCAGATGCGCCCAGATGTTCGGCCAGCAGAAAACTGCCCCATGCGATGACCGTCGTCAGCGTGATTTCGACCAGATGATCCTCCGTGCGCCCAGCCAGTTTCAGGAGGACGAAGGCGACGGTTCCGCCCGACGCGATCCCGCCCAACACCGTCCAGGCAAGCGCGCCCGCCGCCGCGACAGGGGTCAGCGCGCCGCCGCCCGCCAACCCCAGAAGGATCGAAAAGCCCACGGCGGCGACGCCGTCATTGAGCAGACTTTCGGACTCGACCACCATCCCCAGGCGCGGCTCAGCCCGCATCTCCTTGAAGGCGGCGATGACGGACACCGGGTCGGTCGCGGCGATCAGCACGCCGAAAAAAGCCGCGCCAAGCCAGCTCCATCCGAGCAACCAGTGAAGGCCACCCGCCACCACCGAGGCCGAAATGGCGACGCCCAGAAAGGCGAGCGTGATCGTCAGCGGCAGTTGATCGCGCAGCCGCTTCCAGGGCATTTGCAACGCCGCCTCGAAGATCAGCGGCGGCAGGAAGATGTTGAAGATCAGTTCGCGCGACAGCGGCAGGTCGATGCCGATCGGCAGCAGCGCCAGCACGATGCCCGCCGCCACCAGCCCCGCCGTATAGGGCAGCCCGATGCGCCGCGACACGATCGCCACCAGTGACGTGACGACCAGCAACATGCCAAAGTCGATCAGTTGCAGTTCCGCCATGCCTGTCCCGCCCCCGCCTGCGATTGGTCGGTCAGCGCACGACCGATCGCAGCACCGTATAGGCGCCGTCCGATCGTTCAAGCACGCTCATGCTGCCATCGCTTTCCAGCACGACCGCGCCCACATCCTCGATCCGCCCGATGCCGCTCTTGCGAATAGACGCTTCCACCTCCGCGCGGGTGACACGTTCGTCGCGCATCGCCCCTTCGCGAAAATCGCCATCTTCCACCAGCAACCGGGGGCGGGAGCGGACCAGGTCGCTGAACCAGGAGGACCGGATCGACAATTGCGCGACGATCCATTGCAGCAGCGCCAGCATGCAAAAGGCCAGCGCCCCTTCGGCAAAGGCGACATCCTTGGTCAGCAGCACCGTCGCCAGCGTGGACCCGAGCGCGACCGTGACCACCAGATCGAATGCGTTGAGCTTGGCGAGCGATCTCTTGCCCGACAGGCGCAGGACAAAGACCAGCCACGCATAGGCGAGCACGGAAATGACAAGGACGCGCATGAGGCCGTGCAGGGTATCGAAGAACATGAACATGGAAGCGTTGGGAGCGCCGCGCGGTTCCGCGCCGGCCCAACCTGCATCAGCCAATGGCGTGCCCGGCACGGTCCCGCCTGCGTCGCGCTTGTCAGCGGCCGCTGCGACGGGCAAAGCCATCGCATTCCTTCCCGTTCCGCGAGCATCCATGTTTCCTTCCTTCGACGTCCAAGCCTTTCTGCGCGATCACTGGCAAAAGCAGCCGCTGCTGATCCGTAACCCCTGGGGCGCGTGGGCCAATCCGCTGGAGCCTGACGAGCTGGCGGGCCTTGCCTGCGAAGAAGGGGTCGAATCGCGGATCGTGGTTCAGACGGACGGCGACTGGGCGTTGGAGCATGGCCCCTTCGCCGACGATCGGTTTGCGACATTGGGCGGGTCGCCCTGGACCCTGCTGGTGCAGGCGGTCGATCATCACGCCCCCGATGTCGCGGCGCTGATCGCGCCCTTCCGCTTCATCCCCGACTGGCGGATCGACGATGTGATGGTGAGCTATGCCAGCGACGGCGGCGGGGTCGGGCCGCATTTCGACCAATATGACGTGTTTCTGGTTCAGGGGCTGGGCCGCAGGCGCTGGCGCGTGGGGCAGCGCTGCGACCGCGACACGGCGTTGCGCCCGCATCGCGACCTGCGCCTGCTGCCCGATTTTGCCGCGACGGACGAATGGGTGCTGGAGCCGGGCGACATTCTCTATGTCCCGCCCGGCTTCGCGCATGAGGGCGTTGCGGTGGGCGATGATTGCATGACCTATTCGATCGGCTTTCGCGCGCCGTCGCGGCCCGACATGCTGGTCGAATGGGCCGACCATCTAGCGGCACAGATGCCCGACGATGACCTTTATGCCGATCCCGACATTCAACCCGCCGCCAACCCCGGAGAGATCGAACCCGACGCGATCGCGCGGCTGCACGAGATGACGATCGCGGCGATGGCCGACAGGTCCGCCTTCGCCGCCTGGTTCGGCCAGCATGTGACGACGCCCAAATATCCCGACGCGGATTGGCGGCCGGAGGAGCCTGTCACCGCCGAGGAACTGTTGGCCCTGATCGACGCGGGCGCGCAATTGTGGCGCAATCCGGCTAGCCGCTTCGCCTTCCTGCGCGAAGAGGATGGCGTGACGCTGTTCGTCGATGGCAGCGCCTATCCTTGCGCGGGCGATCTGGCGATATTGGCGCAGCAACTCTGCGCGTACCCGGCGCTGGCGCTCGATCCGTCGATGGTTGCGGGCGTCGGCCTGCTCGTGACGCTCGTCAATCAGGGCAGCCTGATGATCGAAGACGGGCAAGAGGACTGACCCGCCATGGCCCGGCTGATCCTGTTCAACAAACCCTATGATGTGCTGTCCCAATTCACCGATTCCAGCATCGGTGCGGACCGGCGCACCTTGTCGGACTTCATCGACGTGCCGCGCGTCTATCCCGCCGGGCGGCTCGACCGCGACAGCGAGGGGCTGCTGCTGCTGACAGACGACGGCCGATTGCAGGCGCGCATCTCCAATCCGCGCTTCAAGACGCCCAAAACCTATCTGGTGCAGGTGGAAGGCGATGTGACGTCCGATGCGCTTGCCTGCTTGCGCGCCGGCGTGAGCCTGAAGGACGGGCCGACCCTGCCGGCGGAGGCGGAGCGGATCGACCCGCCTGCACTCTGGCCGCGCGATCCGCCGGTGCGTTTCCGCAAGACCGTGCCCGATTGCTGGATCAGCCTCACCATCCGCGAAGGGCGCAACCGGCAGGTGCGCCGGATGACCGCCGCCGTCGGGCACCCGACGCTGCGACTGGTGCGCTGGCGCATCGGCGACTGGACGCTCGATGGCGTGGCGCCGGGAACATGGCGCGACGCCTCTCCCTGACGTCGATGCGGGTTCAGGGCTGAAACAGCACGCCGCCGGTCATCGGCGCGGGCGCGCCCGTGGTGCCGGGAAAGCTGATCGGCAGGCCTTTTAAGTGCCGCACGGCCATATAGGCAAAGCCCTGCGCCTCCAGCGCGTCGCCGTCCCAGCCCAGATGATCGACGCCAAGCACTCTGGCCCCCGTCCGCTCGGCGATCATCGCCATCAGCGTGGCGTTATGCCGGCCGCCGCCCGCGACATGGATTTCGGCCGGGCGCTGCGGCAGATGATCGATCGCGCGCGCCACCGCTGCGGCCGTAAAGGCCGTCAGCGTCGCCGCGCCATCCTCAAGGGTCAGGCCCCGCACCGCTTCGATCGAGAAGGCTTCCCGGTCGATGCTCTTGGGCGGCGGCAGATCGAACCAGGGGTCGGCCAGCATCGTCGCCAGGATTGCCGTATCCACCTGCCCCCGCGCCGCGCAGGCCCCACCTTCATCATAGGGCGCGTTGCCCTGCATCTGCATCCAGTTGTCGATGAGGCCGCTCGCCATGCCGGTGTCGAACGCGATCAGCGCGCCGTCCGATCCGATGACGGTGATATTGGCGACCCCGCCCAGATTGAGGATCGCGGCGGGTTTGGCCAGCGCGTCAGCCAGCGCGCGGTGATAGACCGGCAGCAGCGGCGCGCCCTGCCCGCCTGCAACGACATCGGCCTGGCGCAGGTCGGCGACCACCGGGATGCCGAACGCCCCGGCCAGCCCCGCGCCATCGCCAATCTGCCAGGTCCAACCGCGCTCCGGCCGGTGGGCGACCGTATGGCCGTGAAAGCCGATCACGCCGATATCCTGCGCGACATGGCCGCTGCGCCCCAGCAGGTCCGCCACCGCCTGCACATGGCGTTCGGTCAACTCCGCCTCGACGGATGCAATCAGCGGTTCGAAGCCCGGCCGTTCCATCGCCATCGCGCGCTGGCATGCTTCGGCCAGGCGCAGGCGAAATCCCTCGTCATAGGCCATGGCGTGAAATTCCAGTGCCGCGACCGCACCCTCCCCATCCGTTTCGATGAGCGCAGTGTCGATGCCGTCGCGCGATGTGCCGGACATGAGGCCGATGGCCAGGATGGGTTGGGACATGGGGGAAAAATCCGTTCTGGCTGAGCCGGTTCAAACACCTTTCTTGAAACAAGTCGCGCGCTTCGACAAGCGCGGGGCGAACGGTATCTTTCCGTCAACTCTCTGCGATGCTACAGGCGCGCGCCATGAGCCATTATCAGTCCGATCTGCTGCGCCTGCTCGACGAGCGGGGCTATATCCACCAGTTGACCGATGCGCAGGGCCTCGATGCCCTCGCCGCGCGCGACGTGGTGCCGGGCTATATCGGCTTTGATCCCACCGCGCCCTCGCTCCACGTCGGCAGCCTGGTGCAGATCATGATGCTGCGCCGGATGCAGCAGGCCGGGCACAAGCCCATCGTCCTGATGGGCGGGGGCACTGGCAAGATCGGCGACCCTTCGCTGCGCGACGAAGCGCGATCGCTGCTGACGGTTGACAAGATCAACGAGAATGTCGCCAGCATCAAGCGGGTGTTCGAACGCTTCCTGACCTTCGGCGACGGCCCGAGCGATGCGATCATGGTCGACAATGCCGACTGGCTCGATGCCCTCGAATATATCCCCTTCCTGCGCGACATCGGCCAGCATTTCTCGGTCAACCGGATGCTGAGCTTCGACAGCGTGAAGCTGCGTCTGGACCGCGAACAGTCGCTCAGCTTCCTTGAATTCAATTACATGATCCTGCAGGCTTATGATTTCCTGGAGCTGTCGCGGCGTGCCGGGTGCCGCCTCCAAATGGGCGGCTCCGACCAGTGGGGCAATATCGTCAACGGCATCGAACTGTCGCGCCGCGTCGACGGCACGCAAGTGTTCGGTCTCACCTCCCCGCTCATCACCACGGCGGATGGCGGCAAGATGGGCAAGACCGCCAAGGGTGCGGTGTGGCTGAACGCCGATGCGCTATCTCCCTATGACTATTGGCAATTCTGGCGCAATACGCAGGACGCCGATGTCGGGCGTTTCATGCGGCTGTTCACCGACCTGCCGCTGGATGAAATCGCCCGCCTGGAACGGCTTGAAGGGGCAGAGATCAACGACGCCAAGAAAGTCCTCGCCGACGCGGCGACCGCCATGGCGCATGGCGCGGACGCCGCCACCGCAGCCGCCGAAACCGCGCGCCGGACGTTCGAGGAAGGCGCATCAGACGCCAATTTGCCAACGATCAGCCTGGGCAGCGAAGGGTTGAGCGTCGTTCAGGCGACCACCGGACTTGGCTTTGCCACGTCCAACAAGGAAGTGCGCCGGAAGCTGAGCGAAGGGGCGATCAAGGTGAATGGCGTGGTCGTTACCGATCCGGCGGTTCTGCTGAAAGCCGGCGACAAGTTGAGTTTCGGCGCCAAGAAGCATGGGCTGGTCATCGATTGACGCGCGCCGGGGAAAAACCCCGCTCCGTCAAGGGGATCATGGCATGGCTGGAAAAGGCTTAACCTGCTGCTAAGCCTGTTTTTGCGTATCTCGTTCATGATCGCATGCTTAGGCTTGCGGCCATGCCTAACTCGGTCTTCGCCAATCTCGACCATGTGATGCGATCGCGCGACCCGTCGGTCGAACAGCGTCGGGCTAAGCGTCACCTGGTGGACCTCGTCAGCCACGTCACCGCGCGCGGGCAAACCCATGGCGTGCGGGTCATCAACATCTCGGCGCTCGGGCTGATGTGCCGATCGGACGAGTCCCTGCTGACCGGAGAGCGGATCACCATCTGGCTGCCGGTGGTGAAGGATTATGCCGCCGAAATCCGCTGGGCGGAAAATGGCCGGGTCGGCATGGAGTTTCTGACGCCCGTCAGTCCGCGCCTTTATGACGCGATGATGGCGCTCATTCCGCCGCGGCAGACGGCCTGGTAGGCGGCGCCCACTGTTCAAAGCCCTCTCCCGGCTCCAGCCGATGGCGGCTGCGCACCAACGCTTCGGGCATCTGCATACGCAAAAAGTCCATCACCGCTTCGCGCACTTCGCATCGCAGGTCGAACGCGATGCCGGCGTTGCGCGCGGACAATAGTCCGCGCAATTCCAGTGCGTCGGCGCGATGGTCAGTCACTTGCAGGATGGCGACCCGCCCGTCCCACCGGCTGTTTGCCTTGACCGCATCGACGAAGGCGTCGCGGATCCGCCCGACGTCAGCCGCTGGATCGACATAGAAGAACACCGTGCCCAGCAGGTCCGACGTTCTCGTCGTCCAGTTCTGGAACGGCTTTTCCAGAAAATAGGACACCGGCACCACCATGCGCCGGTCGTCCCAGATTCGGACCGCGACGAAGGTCAGCGTGATATCCTCGATCCGGCCCCATTCGCCCTCCACGATCACCACATCGTCAAGGCGAATGGGTTCGGAAAAGGCCATCTGGATGCCGGCGATCAGATTTTTGAGCGCGGGCTGTGCCGCCGCGCCCACCGCCAGGCCGACCAGACCCGCCGACGCGGCCAGCGTCACGCCGATCGACCGGACGCCGGGAATGGCGATCAGCACCATCGCGATCACCAGCACCGCGATCATACTCTGGGCGATGCGGTAGAGGATGCGCACGCGCGTATGCCGCTGCCGCGCTTTGAGATTATCCTCGGCGCTGATGTCGCTATGGCTCTCGATCATTTGCCGCACCGCCCGCAGCACGCGCAGCAACAGCCAGCCCGCAAGCAGCGCGAAGAGCATCTTCGACCCGATCGACCAGAGCGACTCCACCCGTGGCCCAAGCTCCAATGGCTGGACGCCCGCGCCCAGCGCGAACAGCACGACCAGCCAGCGCGTCGGCTGAAAGATGGCGGGCAGCAGGATCGGCGTCATGCGCGCGCGCACCACGCGCACGGCGATGGCATAAAGCACCCAGTGGATCAGGAAGGCCGCGACGACCGACAGCGCGATGGAAACCGCGGCCAGCGACGTGATATTGGTCAGGCTGATGTCCGGCATGAAGTAGGCAACGTCATTGCCCGCAAATTGTTTCGCAGGCGCAGCATGAACGGAATCGCGAAGGGCTTATTGGGCGCAGATCCGGGTCCGCGCATTCACCCAGCATCCGTCGCGCTTCGTGACGACGCCCAGCGGGTCATAGGCCCGGCTGTCATCCGGCTCCTTGTTCCAGGTCGCGATCGTGCGACCGTCGCTCTGCGTCGTGACGACCGCGAAATGCGACTGGCGCGGTTTGCCGCCGTCCCATGTGTTGAGCGTATATTGGTCCTTTCCCATCGGAAAGACACGGCAAGGCCCGTCAATCAGCCGCTTGCCGTCCACCTCGAAATGGCAGTCGCGCATGGAGGATGTCATGCCCGCACCGGCCTGATCGCCCGCCTGTGCCATGGTGCCGCGGATCGTATTTGGCGCTTGTGCGGGCAGGCCGGCATTGCTGGCAGCGACTTCCGTTTCAGCATTAGCGATGGTCGCGTCGGTCTGCCCCGCCTGCGGCGCCGAATGGCACGCCGCCAGCGCCAGCACGGCCACCAGAAACCCACATGGTCGCACGGCACGCTCCTTTACAGATGCCGGCATGGAACGATCAGGGAGGACATTTCTATCCGCCTTGCCGGTTCGATTGGCGTGCGCGTCACCCGCCGCGCAGCAATCCTACGGCCGCATCCTTTTCGAACAGATAGAGGCAGGTGCGCGCCGCCTGCCCCCGCGCGCTGTCCAGCCCGCCGTCGCGTTCGATCAGCAGATTCGCGTCATCGCGCGCCGCGTCCACCAGCGCCGCGACATGCTCGGGCGTCGCGAGCTTGAGTTGCGCCTCGCCCGACTGGCGCGTGCCCAGCACCTCGCCTGCGCCGCGCAGCTTCAGATCCTCTTCGGCGATGCGGAAGCCGTCATTGGTTTCGCGCATCAGCGCCAGCCGCGCGCGCGATGTTTCGCCCAGGGCGTTGCCGCGCAGCAGCAGGCAGGTCGATGACTTGTCGCCGCGCCCCACCCGACCGCGCAGCTGATGCAATTGCGCCAGGCCGAACCGGTCGGCGCCCTCGATGATGATAAGGCTGGAGTTGGGCACATCGACGCCCACCTCGATCACCGTCGTCGCCACCAATATCTGCGTGCGGTTGCCGGCAAAGGCCTCCATCGCGGCGTCCTTTTCCGGCCCCTTCATCCGGCCATGGACCAGGCCGACGCGGTCGCCGAACCGCAGCCGCAGCGATTCCGCCCGCGCCTCGGCCGCGGCCTGGTCACTGGTCTCGCTTTCCTCCACCAACGGACAGACCCAATAGGCCTGCCCGCCGCCGTCCACATGGCGGGCGAGCGCATCGACCACTTCGTCCAGCCGGCTGGCGGCCATGACCAATGTCTGGATCGGCTGGCGGCCCGGCGGCATTTCATCCAGCCGCGACACATCCATTTCGCCATAATAGGTCAGCGTCAGCGTGCGCGGGATCGGCGTCGCCGTCATCACCAGCAGATGCGGCGCGCGTTCGGCCTTGTTCGCCAGCATCATCCGCTGCGCGACGCCAAAGCGATGCTGTTCGTCGATCACGGCCAGACCCAGCGCCTTGTAGCGCACCGCTTCCTGAAAGATGGCGTGGGTGCCGACCAATATGTCGATGCTGCCGTCGGCGAGGCCCATCAGCGTCGCTTCGCGCACCTTGCCCTTCTCACGCCCGGTCAGGATCGCGATTTCAATGGGCAGGCCCGATGTCATCTTGCGCAGCGTGTCATGATGCTGCCGCGCCAATATCTCGGTCGGCGCCAGCATCGCCCCCTGCATCCCCGCTTCCACCGCGTTAAGCAGCGCCATCAGCGCGACCAGCGTCTTGCCCGAGCCGACATCCCCTTGCAGCAGCCGCAGCATCGGCGTCGCCTGCGCCATGTCGCCCTCAATCTCGCCGATGGCGCGGCGCTGCGCGCCCGTCGGCGCGAAGGGCAGTTTCAGCATCGCGCGCAGCCGCCCGTCGCCCTGGATCGACACGCCGCGCCTGCGCCGCGACGATTGCCGCACCAGCATCAGCGCCAGTTGCCCGGCGAAAATCTCGTCATAGGCGAGCCGTTCGCGCGCGGGTCCATCGCCCGGATCGGCATGGGCACGGGCCAGCGCCTCGCGCCAGGCGGGCCACCCCTTGCGCGCCAGCAGGCTGGGTTCGATCCATTCGGGCAGGTCGGGCGCGCGCGCCAGCGCCTGCGCCGCCAGGTCGCGCATCCGGTTGTTGGTCAGTCCTTCGGACAGGCCATAGACCGATTCGCGCGCGGGCACCGTATCGGCTTCCTCGGGCGGCAGCACATGGTCGGGATGCACGATCTGGAGGTTTTCGCCATAGGCCTCCAGCTTGCCCGACACGAATTTGGGTTCGTTCAGCGGCAACAGCTTGCGCGGCCAGCCGCTATTCTTCCCGAAATAGACGAGGGCGACGCCATTGCCCTGCCCGTCCGCCGCCAGCACGCGAAACGGCGCGCGCGCGCTGCCACCGGCGCGATAATCGACCGGCGTCAGCAGCGTGCCGATGATTCGCCCCGCATCGGCCATGTCTAGCCGATCGGTAAGGTGACGATCGACCCAGCCGACCGGCAGATGAAAGGCGACATCGACCGCGCGTTTGAGGTCCAGTCGCTCCAGCGGACGGGCCAGCGCCGGCCCTACCCCCTTGAACAAGGAAATTTCGGCAAAGAGCGGATTGAGAATATCGGGTCGCATGGCTATCTCACGCGCTCTAGCCCAGCCGGGACGGTGGCACAAATGGCGGCTCGCACCTCTTTACAGCCGTTCGTGCTGAGTGGGGCGGAGCGACCTCGAAGACCCGTATCGAAGCATTCTGCGTCGAACGATCCTTCGATACGCCGCTTCGACTTCGCTCAGCGGCTAATCAGGACGAACGGATGAAGCGAATGACCATGACCGACACTCCCCATCTGCGCCGCATGAAGTTTCGCGCCTGGCACCGGGGGACGCGCGAATCGGACTATACCGTCGGCGGTTTCTTCGACCGCTATCATGCGACCTGGAACGAAGAGGAAATCGCGTGGTTTGAGCGCTTCATGGAAGAACAGGATGCCGACATCATGGGCTGGGCGATGGGGACGATCCCCGTGCCCGACGAATGGAAAGGCCCGATGATGGACCAATTCCTGAAACTCGATTTCGTGAAGATCGTGTAGTTGCTTCCTCCCCGCTGGGCGGGGATCGATGTCCGGGCGACAGCCCAATTTTGCAAGGCATGGGGCATGGATTCCCGCCTTCGCGGGAATGACGAATATCCTATGACCGACCTTCAGAAAATCCTCAGCGCCAAGGCGCCGATCACGCTCGCTGGCGCGCCGGCCGGTTTCCTGCCCTGGCTGCTTGCGGACCTGGCGCGCGCGGCGGGCGGGGCGGCATCGGGCCGCGCCGTCTTCATTGCCGCCGACGAACAGCAGGCGCGGGCCATCGCCGACACCGCGCCCACCTTCGCCCCGGAACTGGAGCTGATTGACATTCCGGCCTGGGACTGCCTGCCCTATGATCGCGCCAGCCCGTCGCTACGCGCGGCGTCTGCGCGTCTGGCGGGTCTCCACGCCTTGCAGGTCAAGCCCAGGGGGCCGCAACTGGTCGTCACCACGCTCTCGGCGATGACCCAGCGCACGCTGACCCCCTTTCGCGTGCGGCAATTGGTGGCGAAGCTCGCGCCCAAGGAACGGATCGCGATCCAGCGGCTGGCCGACATGCTTCAGGCCAATGGCTATGTCCGCACCGACACCGTCCACGACCGGGGCGAATTCGCGATCCGAGGCGGCATCGTCGATCTGTTCCCCGGCGGCGAGGACCAGCCGCTGCGCCTTGATTTCTTCGGCGACGAGATCGAGACGGTGCGCCGTTTCGACCCGGCCGACCAGCGCACCACGGGCAGCGTCGAGGGCTTCACCCTGCTCCCCGCGTCCGAAGCACTGCTGGACGAGGACACGATCAAGCGGTTTCGCCTGCGCTATCGCGAGACATTTGGCGCGACCGCGACCGGCGACCCGCTCTATCAGGCCGTCAGCGATGGCCGCCGCCTCGCTGGCATGGAACATTGGCTGCCGCTGTTCGAGGAAAAGCTGGTCCCGCTGACCGATCATCTGGGCGATGCGGTGATCGTGCGCGATTCCGGGGTCGCGGGCGCGGCGGAAAACCGGTTCGAGGCGATCCGCGATTATCACGCCAACCGGGTGCAGGCGAAATCATCCGATCCGGGCTCCTATCGTCCGCTCAAACCCGACGCCCTCTATCTCGACGCCGCCGAATGGGACGCGGCGGTCGCATCGCTGCCGATGCACGCGACGACGCCTTTCCATGAGCCCGAAAGCGCGACCGTGCTGGACTTCGCGGTGGACGGACCGCGCGACTTCACCCCCGAACGCGCACAGAACAGCAATATCTACGACGCGGTCAGCGCCCATATCGACGGCCTGCGCCGCAAGAAGAAGAAAGTGGTGATCGCCAGCTATTCGACGGGCGCGCGCGAACGCCTGTCCGGGTTGCTCGCCGATCATGGCGTGGCGCGGATCGCGGCGGCCGATGACTGGCAGGAGGCGCTGGGCCTTGCCGGCGACGGGCGCGTGGCGCTGATCGTCCTTGGCCTCGACCATGGTTTCACCGCGCCCGATGTCGCGGTGCTCACTGAACAGGACATGCTGGGCGACCGGCTGGTGCGCCGCGCCAAGCGCAAGAAGAATGCCGACGCCTTTCTCCAGGAACTTGCCACGCTGACGCCCGGCGACCTGGTCGTCCATCGCGATCATGGCATTGGCCGCTATGATGGCCTGACGCAAATCCCGGTGTCGAAGGCCGCGCATGACTGCGTCGCGCTGGAATATGCGGGCGGCGACAAGCTCTATGTGCCGGTCGAAAATCTGGAGGTCCTGTCCCGCTACGGCTCTGAAACCGACGGCGTAAGCCTCGACAGGCTGGGCGGCGAAGCCTGGCAGCGGCGCAAGGCGAAGATGAAGGAGCGGATCCGCGAAATCGCGGGCGAGCTGCTCAAGACCGCCGCCGCCCGCGCGCTGCGCCCGGCCACCGTCGCCGAACCCGATGTCGCGGGCTATCCCGCTTTCGTCGACCGCTTCCCCTATCAGGAAACTGACGATCAGGATCGCGCGATCAGCGACGTGATCGAGGACCTTGGCGCGGGCAAGCCAATGGACCGGCTGGTGTGCGGCGATGTGGGGTTCGGCAAGACAGAGGTTGCGCTCCGCGCCGCCTTCGTCGCGGCGATGGCGGGGATGCAGGTCGTCGTCATCTGCCCCACCACCCTGCTCGCGCGGCAGCACCACATGAATTTCGTCGACCGCTTTCGCGGCTTCCCTATCGAGATCGGCCGCCTGTCCCGCCTCGTCCCCGACAAGGAGGCGAAGGCCGTCAAGGCGGGCCTTGCCGACGGCAGCATCGACATCGTCGTTGGCACCCATGCGCTGCTCGCCAAGGGGATCGACTTCAAGCGGCTGGGCCTCGTCATCGTCGATGAAGAGCAGCGCTTCGGCGTTACCCACAAGGAGCGGTTGAAGGGCCTCAAGACCGACGTCCATGTGCTGACGCTGACGGCGACGCCGATCCCGCGCACGCTGCAAATGGCGATGTCGGGCTTGCGCGAATTGTCGGTCATCCAGACGCCGCCGGTCGATCGGCTCGCGGTGCGCACCTATGTCATGCCGTGGGATGGGGTGGTCATCCGCGAGGCGCTACTGCGCGAACATTATCGCGGTGGGCAGAGCTTCTTCGTCGTGCCGCGCATCGCGGACCTGACCGAGGTCGAGGAGTTCCTGCGCAACGAGGTGCCCGAGGTCAAGCCGATCGTCGCCCACGGTCAGATGAGCGCCACCGATGTGGAGGAGCGCATGTCGGCCTTTTACGACAAACGCTATGACGTGCTGCTGTCCACCACCATCGTCGAATCCGGCCTCGACATTCCCAGCGCCAATACGCTCATCATCCACCGCGCCGACCGCTTCGGCCTGGCTCAGCTCTACCAGCTGCGCGGCCGCGTCGGCCGGTCGAAGACGCGCGCCTATGCCTATATGACGACGCCCGCCAACCGCATCATCACCGACACGGCGGAAAAGCGGCTGAAGGTGTTGTCGGACCTCGACACGCTGGGTGCAGGCTTCCAGCTTGCTTCCCATGACCTCGACATTCGCGGCGCGGGCAATCTGGTCGGCGACGAACAGTCGGGCCATATCAAGGAAGTGGGCTTCGAACTCTACCAGTCGATGCTGGAAGACGCGATCCTGGATGCCAAGGCAGGCGGCATTGCCGAGGAACGGCGCAGCGAGGAGTTTTCGCCGCAGATCAGCGTCGATGCGCCGATCCTCATTCCGGAGGATTTCGTGCCCGACCTCGACCTGCGCATGGGGCTTTACCGCCGCATCAACGAACTGGAGGATCGCCAGGGCCTCGAATCCTTCGCCGCCGAGCTGATTGACCGCTTCGGCAAGCTGCCGCTGCCGACGCAAAATCTGCTCAAGATCATCGAGATCAAGCAGAATTGCCTCGCCGCCAACATCGCCAAGATCGATGTCGGTCCCAAGGGCGCGCTCGTCACCTTTTTCGAGGATCGTTTCCCGAAGCCGGAAAATCTGGTCGCCTATGTCCAGCGATTGAATGGCGTCGCCCGGTTGCGCCCCGACAGCAAGATCGTGCTGGACCGCGCCTGGGGCAATCCGCAGGCGCGCCTCAATGGCGTGCTGCAATTGTCCAAGGGGCTGGCAAAGGCCGCAGGATAAGGCGACGGGCGGGCGGCGCGCATCATGCGCCCCGCCCGTCGCACGCATCGTCAGCCGACGAAGGCGCGCTCGATCACGAACTGGCCGGGGGCCGCGTTGGAGCCTTCGGTAAAGCCGGCGCCTTCGAAATAGGCGGCGAACTGCTTGATCATCTCCATGCTGCCGCACATCATGATCCGGTCGGTTTCCGGGTCGAACTTCTTCGCGCCGGGAATCCCTTCGAACAGCGCGCCGCTCTCGACCAGCGCGTCGATGCGCTGCGTGTTGCCCTCGAAGGGCTCGCGGGTGACGGTCGGCACATAATGGAATTGCGCGGGCGCCTGTTCGGATACCAGCGGATCTTCCGCCCATTTGGCCTCCAGATCGTCGCGGAACGCCAGGTCGGACACACGGCGAACCGAATGGACGATCACGACCTGCTCGTAAAATTCATAGACGTCCGGGTCGCGCGACAGGCTGAGGAAGGGAGCAAGGCCCGTACCGGTCGACAGCATGAAGAGCCGCTTGCCCGGCAACAGCGCGTCGGTGACGAGCGTGCCGGTCGGCTTGCGGCCCAGATAGATCTGGTCGCCCGGCTGAATCAGCTGGAGCCGCGACGTCAGCGGGCCATCCTGCACCTTGATCGACAGAAACTCGATTTCCTCGTCCCAGCTGGGGCTGGCGACCGAATAGGCGCGCAGCAGCGGCTTGCCATTGTCGCCCTTGAGGCCGATCATCACGAACTCGCCCGAACGGAAGCGGAAGCTGGCGGGGCGCGTGATGCGGAAGCTGAACAGATGTTCGTTCCAGTGCTTCACCGACAACACGGTTTCCACGGAAAGCGCGCCGGTGGGTTCCAATACCGGCTTTTCGGTCGTTACGTCGGTCAACTAACTTCGTCCTTGCTTGCCAGGGCGCGGCCAGCGCCGCTCTAGTTGCGGATCATTCGCAACAATTCAGATGGCCGCGAATTGGCCCTTCCGCGCCGCGAAGGCAAGGCCAAAAAAACTTGGGGTGGCCAAAGCGCGGGCTTTTACCTGCCTATGCGATTTAGCCGAACAGTCCTTTGGCGATGCCGCTGAGTTCATTGGCGGGATTGCCGTCGCCGTCCCGGTCGAACAGGCTGCCGATCTGGCCCATGATCGCTTCGGGGCCGCCGAAACCGGCCATCAATTGCTGCAACTTGTCGGCCGACACGCCATGTTCCGCTGCGGTTTCGGCGAGCGCCGCCACGCTTGTTTCGCCAGACCCGATCTTTGCTGCGATTTCGCTCATCAGCGCCTGCATCTGCTCGGGCGTGACGCCGATCTGCGCGGCGACTGCTTCCAGCCCGCCCAGTTTACCGATGATGCTGTCGAACATGCGCGTCACTCCTTTTCACTGTCCATGCAGAATAGCAGGGGCACCGCGGCAACGCAAAACGTGCCCGTCTCCCTTGCAAGGAAAGGATGAGCGGGGCGCATAGGAAAAGGGCGGGAAACCATAGTCCCCGCCCCTTCCGTCATATTGTCGTTCGCGTCAGGCCGCAGTCAGTGCCGCGCCGCGCACGCCATCGTCGACATGATCCTCGAACTGCGCGAAATTGTCGACGAAGGCCTTGACCAGCGTTGCTGCCGTTTCGTCATAGGCCTCGCCATCCGCCCAGGATGCGCGCGGATCGAGAATGGTCGAGTCCACCCCCTCCACCGCGACCGGCACCTGGAACCCGAAATTGGGGTCGGTGCGGAACTGGGCGTTGTTCAGGCTGCCGTCGAGCGCGGCGTTAAGCAGCGCACGCGTGACCTTGATCGGCATGCGCTTGATGCCCGGCATCGTCGCCTTGCCGCCCGACCAGCCGGTGTTGACCAGCCAGCAGGTGACGCCGCCCTTGTTGATCCGTTCTTTCAGCAGATTGCCATAGACCGACGGATGGCGCGGCATGAACGGCGCGCCAAAGCAGGTCGAGAAGGTCGCGGTCGGCTCCGTCACGCCGATTTCGGTGCCCGCGACGCGCGCGGTATAGCCCGACAGGAAGTGGTACATCGCCTGTTCGGGCGTCAGCCGCGCGATCGGCGGCAGCACGCCATAAGCGTCGGCGGTGAGGAAGATGATGTTCTTCGGGACCGGCCCCAAATTCTTCTCCGATGTATTCGGGATGAAGTCGATCGGGTAGGATCCGCGGCTGTTTTCGGCCAGGCTGTTGTCGTCAAGGTCGATGGCGCGGGTTTCCTCGTCCATCACGACATTTTCCAGCACCGTGCCGAACCGTTTGGTGGTGGCGAAGATTTCCGGTTCGGCCTCCGCCGACAGGTTGATCATCTTGGCATAGCAGCCGCCCTCGAAATTGAAGACCGCGGTGTCCGACCAGCCATGTTCGTCGTCACCGATCAGCGTGCGGCTGGCGTCGGCCGACAGCGTGGTCTTGCCGGTGCCACTGAGGCCGAAGAACACCGCCGTATCGCCGTTCGCGCCGATATTGGCCGAACAATGCATCGGCATCACACCCTTGGCCGGCAGCAGATAGTTGAGGATGCCGAACACGCTCTTCTTCATTTCGCCGGCATAGGCGGTGCCGCCGATCAGGATCAGCTTTTCGGTCAGGTTGACCGCGATCACCGTTTCGCTGCGGCAGCCATGGCGCGCGGGATCGGCGCGGAAGCTGGGCAGGTCGATGATCGTATATTCAGGCGCAAACCCGCTCAGTTCTTCAGCGCTCGGCCGCACCAGCAGCGTGCGGATGAACAGATTGTGCCAGGCAAATTCGTTGATGACGCGCACATTGACGCGATGCTCAGGCTGCGACCCGCCAAACAGGTCAGCGACGTAGAGCGTCTCCTTTTCGCCCAGCGCCTTGAAGAAATCGTCCTTCAATGCGGCGAAATGCTCCGGCGTCATCGCGACATTGGTGTTGCCCCACCAGACGGTGCTTTCGGTTTCGGCGTCGCGGACGATGAACTTGTCCTTGGCGCTGCGGCCGGTATGCTTGCCGGTCTTGACGACCAGCGGGCCGTCCTTCGACAGCTTGCCCTCGCCATTGCGCACGGCCGCTTCGACCAGCGGCGCGGTGCCGAGATTCCAATGCTGGGTGGCATGAGTAGTGATGCCCTGGTCCGCCAGGGTGATAGAGGATTTGGCCTGCACGCCTTTGCTCCTGAATATGTTGTCGCCCGCCCCTATGATCAGGATGACGGCCGATCCGGCTCCCCGGCAACCCGCCGTTTTACGGCGTGGCGTCCGGCTTGCCGACAAGGCTGGGCATAGGCCGTGACGCCCCCAGCGTCAAACTGAGTCGATGCTGCGCCGCAGCGATCGTGACAGCACCGTGACGGACCATGCCGCGCGCCTTTCTTGCAGCCCCGCGCCCCATGGTCTAACGCTGCTGCGCTCTGCAACCTGACATGTCCGGGACGCCGCATGACCGCAACCATCGCATTGGTGGACGACGACAAGAATATCCTGACCTCCGTGTCGATCGCGCTACAGGCCGAAGGCTTCGTCACGCGCATCTATCCCGACCCCGAAGGCGCGCTGAAGGCGCTGCTCGACAATCCCGCCGACCTTGCCGTCTTCGATATCAAGATGCCGCGCATGGATGGGCTGGAGCTGTTGCGGCGGCTGCGGGAAAAAAGCGCGATGCCCGTCATCTTCCTCACCTCCAAGGCCGACGAGCTGGACGAGGCGCTGGGCCTGGCCATGGGCGCGGACGACTATATCTCCAAGCCCTTCTCGCAACGGCTGCTGATCGCGCGCATCCGCGCCATTTTGCGCCGGGCCGAGGCCAACCGCGCGCCCGAAACCAGCGACGAGCCGGTGGCCGAACCGATCGTGCGCGGCCGGCTGAAAATGGACCCGGCCCGGCACCGGGTCAAATGGGACGGCAAGGACGTGACGCTGACCGTCACCGAATTTCTGATCCTGGAAACGCTTGCCCAGCGCCCCGGCGTGGTCAAGAACCGCAACCAGCTGATGGACGCCGCCTATCAGGACGACGTCTATGTCGATGACCGCACCATCGACAGCCATATCAAGCGCCTGCGCCGCAAATTCCGTGAGGTAGACAGCCAGTTCAATGCAATCGACACGCTCTATGGCGCCGGATACCGATTCTCCGAGGAATGACCGCTTGCCCGCACCGGAGCGCTGGTCGGGGCGGGTAAGCCTCACCCCGCGCATCCTGGCGGTCAATGTATTCGCGCTGGCGCTGCTGGCGGGCGGATTTTTCTATCTCGACAGCTATCGCACCCGCATCGTCGATGACCGGCTGGTCCAGTCCGCGCGCGAATTGAAGCTGCTCGCCATCGGGCTGGACACCGCGCCGACCGACCGGCAGGACCGGCTGATCGCTTCCTATGCACGCCAGACCGGCGACCGCGTGCGTCGCTATGGTGCGAACGGCGCGTTGATCGCCGACAGCTTCGCCATGGACGCGCCGCGCTATGAACTGCGCTCACCCGAAGACGAAGCCTTGCGCCGCCATGTCGCGCGCTTCCTCGACAAGATGGTCGACAGCGTCGTGTCCGCCGATCGACCGCCCGATTTCGAGGAACCGGCGGTCGATCGCGCCAGCGCCTGGCCCGAACTGGTCGCCGCGCGCCGATCCGGCCAGCCCGAAGCGATGAACCGCTATGCGCCCGACCGCACATTCATGATCTCGGCCGCCGTGGCGATGAAGGACGGGACCAGCCTGCTCGCCACCGAAAACGCGCGCGACATCACCCGCACCGTGCGCGCCGAACGCTTCCGCCTGGGACTGGTGCTGGCCGCGGCGGTGCTCGCCTCGGTGCTGCTCTCACTGTTCCTCGCCCGCACCATCGTCCAGCCGCTCCAGCGCCTCGCGCGCGCCGCCGTGCGCGTGCGACTGGGCCGCGCGCGCGAGGTCACGGTGCCGCGCCTGCCCGAACGGCGCGACGAAATCGGCATGCTGGCCCGCGCCCTCTCAGACATGAGCCATGCGCTGCGCCAGCGGATCGACGCGACCGATGCCTTCGCCGCTGACGTCAGCCATGAACTCAAGAACCCGATCGCCTCGCTGCGCTCCGCGCTCGATTCGCTCGAACGGGTGGACCGCCCGGACCTGCGTGCGCAATTGATGGCGATTGCGCAGGATGATGTGCGCCGGCTCGACCGGCTCGTTACCGACATCGCCGAAGCCTCGCGCGTCGACGCGGAACTCTCGCGCACACGCTTTGAACCCATCGACCTGGGCCTGCTGATCGAGAAAATGGTGATCGCCCGCGAAGCGCGCGGCGTGCCGCGCGGCGTGCGCCTGGCCTTCGCCCGCCCGCGCAAGGATGTCGCCGTCGTGCTGGGCGAGGAAGGCCGGCTGGTGCGCGTGCTCGACAACCTCATTGACAATGCGGTGTCCTTTTCGCCCGACGGCGGTCTTGTCCGCATCATCGCCACGGTGGCGGACGATCAGGTGCTGGTCAGCGTGGAGGATGAAGGGCCGGGCGTCCCCGAATCCGAACGCGAACATATTTTCCGCCGCTTCCACAGCGTTCGCCCCGAAGGCGAGGCGTTCGGCAAACATTCGGGCCTGGGTCTGGCCATCGCCCGCTCCATTGTCGAAGGGCATCAGGGCCGCATCAGCATCGGCGACCGGGAGGATGCGCAGCGCGGCGCCAGCTTCGTCGTGCGCCTGCCGATGGCGGTGGCGCGCGACCCCGGCATTGTTTCGGAATAAGACGGCAAGGCATTGCTCGCCCATTTTCATCAGCCGCGACAGGCGTTAGAAGGGGCGGGATAATGGCGCGCGCCCTTTCCTCCGAAACGCTGCATGCGACCAGCGTGGCCATCGATGGCCGGGCCGTATTGCTGTGCGGACCCAGCGGCGTCGGCAAGTCCGACCTTGCGCTGCGCCTGATCGACCGTGGCGCGACGCTGGTCAGCGACGATTATACGCTGGTCCAGCGCATCGACGGCGCGCTGCGCGCCACCGCGCCCGACACGATCGCGGGGAAGATGGAGGTGCGCGGCCTTGGCATCGTGCCCATGCCCCATGGCGACGCGCCCGTCGCACTGCTGTGCGACCTGTTCGACCAGGTCGACCGCATGCCGCCCGAAGGCCTGTCCCGCGCCGTCGCCGGGCTTCAGGTTCCGGTTATCAAAATTGCCCCGTTCGAAGTCTCCGCCGCGATCAAGGTCGAACTGGCGCTCAGGACGCTGGCGCCGCGATGACTGCATCCCACCCCAAATCGATCCTTTTGCTGTCGGGCCTGTCAGGCGCGGGCAAGACCACCGCGCTCAAGACGCTGGAGGATATGGGCTGGGAAGTCGTCGACAATCTGCCGTTGATGCTGCTCGACCGGCTGCTCGACACGCCGCTGCCGGTCGGCCATGGCGCGGATGCCGACCGGCCGCTGGCGCTGGGCATCGACGCGCGCACGCGCGGCTTTGACGCCGGCGCCATCGTGCGCCGCATCAAGGGGCTGCGCGAACGCCACGGCCATGACATCGAAACCCTGTTCCTCGACTGTTCGGACGCGGAACTGGAACGGCGCTTTGCCGAAACCCGCCGCCGCCATCCGCTGGCGGCCGATCGCCCCGCCGCCGATGGCATCGCGCGCGAACGCGAACTCACCGAACCGCTGCGCCGATGGGCGAGCCAGGTGATCGACACCACCAGCTTTTCCAGCAACGCCCTGCAACAGGAAATGCGCGACCGCTTTTCGCGGCCCGGCCTGTCGGATCCGGTGCTGACCATCCTGTCCTTCGGCTTTTCGCGCGGGGTTCCGCGCAACGCCGACCTGATGTTCGACATGCGCTATCTGCGCAATCCGCATTGGGACGATGCGCTGCGGCCCAAAACCGGGCTGGAGGCCGACGTCGCGGCCTATATCGCGCAGGATCCCGCCTATGCGGACAGCGTGGGCCGGATCGAGGATCTGCTTGTCACGCTGCTGCCGCGCTATGCCGAAGGGGGCAAGACCTACATCACCGTGGCGTTCGGCTGCACCGGCGGGCGGCACCGCTCCGTCCATGTCGCCGATCGGGTCGCGAGGCACTTGCAAGCGGCGGGCTTTTCGCCCACGGTTCTGCACCGCAATATAGAATCAGCGCCCCAGGACAGTCTGGAGAAGCGCCGGCCGGGAGGCCCGAAAGCAGAATCATGACACAGGTGGGCCGCACAAGCACATGATCGGACTCGTTCTCGTCACCCATGGGTCGCTGGCGACCGAATTCGTCGTCGCCATGGAACATGTCGTAGGGCCGCAGCAGCAGATTGCGACGATCTGCATCGGCCCGGAAGACGATATGGAATTGCGCCGCGCGGACATTGCCGCCGCGGTCGCGCGCGTCAATGATGGGGCGGGCGTCATCCTTCTCACCGACCTGTTCGGCGGCACGCCGTCGAACCTGGCCATCTCGCTGCTCAAGGCCGGCGAGATCGAGGTGATTGCGGGCATCAACCTGCCCATGCTCATCCGCCTGGAAAGCGCGCGCAAGGTCATGGACGTGCGCGCCGCCGTCGCCGCCGCGCGCGAGGCGGGCCAGAAATATATCAGCGTCGCATCGGAATTGTTGGGCAGCACTGCATGAACGAATTCAGCCAGGACGTCCGCATCACCAACAAGCGCGGCCTCCACGCCCGCGCCAGCGCGAAATTCGTGACCCTGGCGAGCGGCCTGCCCGCTGACGTCACCGTCAGCAAGGACGGCCATCATGTCACCGGCACGTCGATCATGGGGCTGATGATGCTGGGCGCGGCGATGGGCGACCAGATCACGATCAAGGCAACGGGGCCGGACGCCGCGCAGGCGCTCAGCCAACTCGTCACCCTGGTCGAGGACAAGTTCGGGGAAGAATAGGCGCGGCCGGCTGGCAAAGCGGCGCTGGCATATTTTCCCACTATGCGTGCGCCCTTCCGATAGGATCGCCTTTTGCTGGAGCCACCCCATGACCATGATGCCCCTGCCCCTGAACGCGCATCGACCCTCGATCCTTGTCCGCCATATCGCGGCGCTGGTCGGCATGGTCGCGCTCAGCGCACCGCTGGCCGCCCAGACGGCCCCGCCCCCGCAACAGGGCACGATCGCGGTCGAAGCGCATCTTGCTGACGGCAGCCGCGACGGCACGACCGAAAGCGCGCGCGACGCCGCGGGAGAGGCGCTTTCGGCGCGCGGCTTCACCTTGCTGGATGGCGCGGATCATGCGGCCTACTGGATGGAACTGGTCATCGACCGGTCCGACGTCGGCACCGGCGACGCAAAGGTCGCGCCGTCCAGCTCCAACCTTGCGAATGGCGGCGTACCCGGAGCTGCGGGCTCCGTCTTCAAGGTGCCGCTGCCATCGGGCAAGTCGCGCCATGTCGCGCTGCAAAAGACGCGGCTGGACATGATCCTGCGCAAACGGGGCAGCGCGGCGTCGGTCTGGCGCGGATCGGCGGTCACGGTGCGGTCTTCGGACCAGCAGGATGCGGCGGCTAAGGCGCTCAGCGGCGCATTGGTGCGCGCTTATCCGGCCCAGTCCGACGCCGTCATCGGCGTGCCCTGAACCGCTAACCCTGCGCAATGCGGAAGGCCAGGATAAGAGTTCCAATGTTGGATTTTATCTGATCTATCCTGCTGGATGTCGTCCATCCGGCCTCTTGTGACACGTGCGCCGCGCCCGATCGTGAGGCGCCATCGGCCTGTGGCGTCGGGTTCGCGCAGGTGTCGCTTCAGTGTCGCGTCGCAGTCGCCTAGTGGTCGCTTCCGCCCGCAAAAGCGCCACGACACTGTGAACTTCGGACGTCTGACAGGTCGGAACGCCTCGTCAGCGCTCCTTCGCCGCGTCGATGCCCGCATCCTCCCCCCGCATCCGGGTGAAGATATTCCACGTCGCGATGAACAAAGCCGCGATCACCGGGCCGATGACGATGCCGTTGAAGCCGAACAGTTCCAGCCCGCCCAGCGTGGAGATGAGCACCACATAATCGGGAATGCGCGTGTCGCGGCCGACCAGGATGGGGCGGAGCACATTGTCGACCGACCCGATCACCAGCGCGCCGCACACGACCAGCACCACGCCCTGCCACACCGCGCCGGTGGCGAACAGATAGATGGCGACGGGCACCCACACGATCGCGGTGCCGATCGCGGGCAACAGCGAAAAGGCGCCCATGAGCACCCCCCAGAGCAGCGCGCCCTGGATGTCCAGCGCCCAGAAGACCAGCCCGCCGATCAACCCTTGCACGATGGCGACGACGATGCTGCCCTTGATCGTGGCGCGGGTGACGATGACGAACTGCTCGATCAAGGCGGTGCGCTGTCCCGCGCGCAGCGGCGCGGCGGCGGCGACCTTGCGCGCCAGCCAGTCGCCATCGCGCAACAGGAAGAAGGCCAGATAGAGCATGACGCCCAGCGCCACGAAGAAGCTGAAGGCGCTCTGCCCGATTTGGAACGCCTGGCCCGCCAGCGTGCGGAAACTGCTGGTCAGCCCCCGCGTCACCATTTCCTGCGCGGCATAGAAATTGGTGATGCCCAGCCGCTGGACATAGGGGCGCAACCAGTCGGGCAGCGCCGCGATCACGTCGTAGAACAGGCGAACGAAATTGATCTCGCCCGACTGGACCTTGCCATAGAAATAGGTCGCTTCCTGCAACAGCGCCGCGCCCAGGACGAAGGCAGGGACGATCACCACCAGCAAAATGAGGAGCAAGGTCAGCAGCGCCGCCGCATTGGTCCGCCCCGGCATCTGCGCGCGGATGCGATGATGCACCGGCGCGAACACGATCGCGACGATGACGCCCCACAGGATCGCGGCGAAAAAGGGTTCGATAACCAGAGCGAAGGCGACCGACACCAGCAGCACGAAGCCAAGGAAGAAGCCATCTTCCAGCTTGATCGACAGGTGCATGGGCGGCGGCGCATCGGAATCGGGTGTCATGACGCATCCTTGGCAAAATCCTTGCGCCAAATCCATCGCCCTGCGCGGGGCAAGCCTGTCCTTTTGCGCTTGTGCCCGCTAAGGAAGCCGCCTGTTTATCTCCAGCATGGGCATATCGGCGCAGTGGCACGTGAAATCACCGGTTTTTCCAACCCGCTGGTCAAGCGCGTCCGCAGCTTGCGGGAAAAGAAATATCGCAAGGCCGAAGGGCTGTTCCTGGCCGAAGGGCTGCGCATCCTGACCGAAGCGCGCGAGGAAGGCGTGCTGCCCGAAATGCTGTTCCACGCCGGCACCGCCCATCCGCTGGGCCTGGAACTGATCGACGATATCGAGGCAGCGGGCGGCGACGTCATCGTCACCACGCCCGATATCCTGTCCAAGATCAGCGGCAAGGACAATGCGCAGGCACTCGTCGGCGTCTATCGCGACCGGCTGACGCCGCTGGCCGCGCTTGACCGGAGCAGCGCCGACATCTGGATCGTCGCCCAGTCGCTGCGCGATCCCGGCAATCTGGGCACGATATTGCGCACCGGCGACGCAGTCGGCGCGGGCGGCCTCATCCTGATTGACGATTGCGTCGATCCCTTCTCGGTCGAATCGGTGCGCGCCAGCATGGGCGCGCTCTTCACCCAGTCGATCACGCAGGCGCGGTGGGAAGAGTTCCTCCCCTGGCTGCGCGGCGGCGCGGGCCAACTGATCGGCACCAGCCTCAAGGCCACGCAGGATTATCAGGAGCCGGCCTATCAAAGCCCCAGCTTCCTGCTGGTCGGCAACGAGGCCCAGGGCCTGCCCGCCGACTATGAAGCGCAATGCGACCTGCTGGTCAAAATGCCGATGCGCGGCAAGGCCGACAGCCTCAATGCCGCGGTGGCCACTGCGGTGATGGCCTATGAGCTGCTGAACCAGAGGCGAAAGACATCATGACTGTCATCCCGGCGAAGGCCGGGATCTCACTTTTCTTTACCGCGACAAAGGCAGAGAGATGCCAGCCTTCGCTGGCATGACGAATTCCGGGGGGCGAAAAAACGTGACACAGACCAGCGGCATCGGCGAAATGTGGCGGCACAAGCGCGTGCTCGCGGCCAGCCTGATCGGCACGGCGGTCGAATTTTACGACTTCTACATCTACGCCACCGCCGCCAGCCTGATTTTTCCCGCGCTGTTCTTTCCGGCATCCTCCCCGACCGCGCAACTCATGGCCTCCTATGGCAGCCTCGCTCTCGCCTTCTTCGCGCGGCCGCTGGGCGCGGCGGTGTTCGGCCATTATGGCGACCGGGTCGGGCGCAAGGCGACACTGGTGACGTCGCTGATGCTGATGGGTGGCTGCACGCTGGCGATCGGCTTCCTGCCCACCCATGCGCAGATCGGCTGGTGGGCACCGCTGATCCTCTGCCTGCTGCGCTTCGGCCAGGGTCTTGGCCTGGGCGGCGAATGGGGCGGCGCGGCGCTACTGGCGGTGGAAAACGCGCCGCCGGGCTGGCGCGCGCGTTTCGGCATGTTCCCGCAGCTGGGCGCGCCGGTCGGCTTCATCGCCGCCAACGGCCTGTTCCTGATCCTCGACACGGCATTGTCCGAAGCGGATTTCCTCGCCTGGGGCTGGCGCCTGCCATTCCTGGGCAGCGCGGTGCTGGTGTTCCTGGGCCTGTGGGTCCGCCTCAAGCTAACCGAAACGCCCGAATTTGCAGCGGCGCAGGCGGAAGCGCCACCCCCCGCCCTGCCGCTCGCCACGCTGCTGCGCGATCATCTGGGCGCGGCCATTGCCGGCACCTTCGCGGTCGTCGCCTGCTTTGCCGTCTATTATATCGCCACCGCCTTCGCGCTGGGCTACGGCACGACGACATTGGGTATCGACCGCAGCATCTTCCTGTCGCTGCAACTCGGCGCAATCCTGTTCATGGCAGTGGGCATCGTCCTGGCCGGCTGGTGGTCGGACCAGCGCACGCCGACGCGCGTGCTGGCCTGGGGCTGCGCGGGCACGACGCTGATGGGACTTGCCTTCGGACCGATGATCGGCACGGGCGCGCTGCTCCCTATCTTCGCGATCCTGGCGATCGCCCTGTTCCTGATGGGCTTCGTCTACGGCCCGCTGGGCGCCTATCTGCCCGCGCTCTTCCCGATCCAGCTGCGCTATACTGGCGCGTCCTTCGCCTTTAACCTTGGCGGCATCATCGGCGGCGCGCTCGCCCCGATCGTCGCCACCTGGCTGATCGCGGCGCAAGGTGTGGCGCTGGTCGGCCTCTACATGACCGCGGCCGCAGCCATCAGCCTCGCGGGCCTGTGGTGGACCAGCCGCGCCGCCTGATCGATCAGCGCAACATGCGCACCGCGATCCAGGCGCTGGGCAGGCCGATAACCAGAGCAACGCCCAGCGCATAGACCAGGAAGAAGACCATGGCGAAGACGACCATCCCGGTCGTCCCGCCCGGTTCCTGCGGCTGCGGCCCCGCCAGCGTGATTACCAGCACCACGGCAAAGGCGATCAGCGCCAGCAGGGGAAAGGCGGACGCCGCGACCAGCACCTGCCGCCCGGCGCTCAGGTCCGGCCAGCGGCCAAGACTGAACTTCGCCGCGCCAAAGCTCATCAGGATCGCCAGCAGCGCCGACCCGATCAGAAAGCCCATCGTCCCTAATCCGCGCAAGGCTGCGGCGGCAGCGTCTTGCCGGCACCGTCCAGCGACTGCACCGCAAACCGCCCGTCCGCATAGCGGACCGTCACAATGTCCCGTGCGCGCAAGTCGCCCCACAGTTGACGAAAGGCCGGCGACCGCGCCGCATCCGCAATATGCACGTCGCCCCGCTTATCCGTCATGAAGCGCGTTTCGCGCGACCCGGAGCGCGAGGAGGCTATGAGCCGCAACTGGCTATCGGGCGGCGGTGCCTGCCCTTTGATCTGCGCCATGATCGTCACCGCCCTGCCCTTGCACGACAGGTTGAGCGCGCCGCCTGTGGGCGAATCCCATTGCCCGGTCAGATATTCGCTGACGCCGTTCTGATAGGCATAGGTCCACATGGATTTCCCCGCCGCCGGCAGCGCGGCTGGCAGGGCGATGACGGCGACCGCCGCAAGTCCCGATATGATGCGCATCTCTCTCTCCTCGCCATCACGGAAGGATAAGCGCACCTGGCAGCCACGAGGTTCCCGGAGGGCCCGGGACAAAAAAAGGCGGCGAGCCGAAGCCGCCGCCTTTCCTTACCCTCAGGTCTGATCGCGCGGCGATCAGCCTTCGCTGCGGGTGTCGCGGCGCTCGGCGATACGAGCGCGCTTGCCGGTGCGGCCACGCAGATAATAGAGCTTGGCGCGACGCACGACACCGCGGCGAACGACAGTGATCGAATCGATGTTGGGCGAATAAAGCGGGAACACACGCTCCACGCCTTCGCCGAACGAAATCTTGCGCACGGTGAAGTTGGATCCCATGCCCTTGTTCGAGCGGGCGATGCACACGCCTTCATAATTCTGGACGCGGCTGCGGTCGCCTTCCTTGACCTTGACGCCCACGCGCAGCGTGTCGCCGGGGCGGAAGTCTGGGATATCCTTGGCGAGGGCGGCGATGCTTTCCGCCTCGATCTGCTGGATGATGTTCATGTCACACTCAGTCCTTGGTCGTTCGTTGCGCACCAGAGGGCGGCTGGTCCCGAACGCCGATATGACGTTCCCAAAGGTCCGGCCGCCTTAGCCGTGTATCCTCCTCCGCCCTTTGTTTCCGCCAGGCGGCGATTTTCGCATGATCCCCCGATCGCAACAGTTGCGGGATCGTGCGCCCCTCCCATTCCACCGGGCGGGTATAATGCGGATATTCGAGCAGCCCTGTTTCGAAGGATTCCTCGACTCCGCTGGAAGCCGCGCCCATTACACCGGGAAGCAGCCGCACGCAAGCGTCGAGCAGCAGCAACGCAGCCATCTCCCCGCCCGACAGGATGATGTCGCCCATGCTGACCTGTTCGATGGCGCGCGCTTCGAAAATCCGCTCGTCAAACCCCTCGAACCGGCCGCACAATATGGTCGCGCCCGGCCCTGCGGCCAGGTCGCGCACACGCGCCTGCGTGATCGGGCGTCCGCGCGGCGTCATCGCCAGCACCGGCAGGTCGGGCCGCTTGTCCAGCGCATGATCCACCGCCTTGCCCAGCACGTCGGCGCGCAACACCATCCCCGCGCCCCCGCCCGCCGGCGTATCGTCCACGGTGCGATGCTTGTCCGCCGCGAAGTCGCGGATCTGGATTGGGTCGCACGCCCATTTCCCCTCGGTCAAAGCCCGCCCTGCAAGCGACACGCCCAGCGGTCCGGGAAACATTTCCGGATAGAGCGTAAGGATCTGCGCGGTGAAGGTCATCCGCGCCGCCTCGCCCGCAGCCGCGCGGCGGAAAAGCCGCCGGCAAGGCACAGCATGCCGCAGACAAGCAGCGTCAGGCCGAAGCGGATCAGCAGGTCCGACCAGCCATCCTGCCGCGTCATGCCTGGCAAAATGAAGAGCAAGGGCATCGGCAGGACGAGCGCGAACGCCACCGCGATCTTGACGCCCGTGCGCCAGCTTATCCCCCACAGTCGCCACCCCGCCGCGAGCAGGAATAGCAGATACAGCATCAGGACGATTTGCGGGACGACAGCCATATCGCCGCGCTTAGGCGATGGGGCGGGCAGCGTCCAGCAGGCGCCGCTTCATGGCTGGCGGGCAACCAGCTTCAATTCCTGAATCCCTGCTGTCGGCGTTGGCGCAAGCAGCAACGTCCCGTCCACACGCCCGCGCTCGCACGACCAGGTAAAGCTGCCGGACAGATTGCCGCTGGCCGAGATCGGCGCGTCCGTGCGGCAGTCCCCCACTTCACGGCGCAATGCAGCGAGCCGACGCGTCCAGCTGTCTGCATCGCTGTCCATCAGCATGTTCATCGCCAACCGCTCGCGCACCGCCAATATATTTCCAGCCGCATAGATTTGGCCCGCAGCGGCATAGCCGTCAGCTAGAAGCGGCGTTACCGGCGGCTCCCGCGCAACCAGCGCACCTGCCTGCTTCAAAGCGACCGCCGCATCCCAGGCCGGACCCGCCCCGCCATTATAGGTGCGGTTAGTGAAAACGAAAATGCCCACGCCATAGTCCGGCATCAGCATCACATGGCTGCCATAGCCGGGGTAGCCGCCGCCATGGGACAGGGTCAGCCCCAAGTCGCAATCCTGCGCGACGCGCATGCCAAAACCATAGGCCGCCGCCTGCTTGCAAGCGCTCGGCCCGCTCTTGCCATTGCGCTGCGCCAGCTTCGCGAAATTGCTGCCCTGCGCCAGCATCCGCACCGACGCGCGCGAGACCGGCGCTTGATCCGGATCATCCCGTGCCGGCCAGGCCGACAGCAGGAAGGCGACCCAGCGCGCATAGTCGGTCGCGCTGGTCTGCAAGCCCCCCATCGCGCCGAACGCGCCATCGTCCATGTCCGGCTCGCGCAGCCACCGCCCTTCCTCCCAGCGATAACCCAGCGCGCGCCGATCCTGTGGCCATTCACGCACGGCATAGCCGCTCGACGTCATGCCGATCGGGCCAAGCAGGATGCGTTCGACATAGCGGCGATAGGGCATGCCGCTCACATTGGCGATCACCCGGCCGAGCAGCGCATAGCCAAGATTGCTATATTCATAGCGCGTACCCGGCGCGGTGTTGAACGGCACGCCCTGTGCCAGCAACCGCGTGAATGCCTCCTGCGGCATCGGCGTCTGCCGGTCGCCCCATGGATTGTCATCGACGAACCCGGCGCTGTGGGTCAGAAGGTCGCGGATGCGGATGCGCGGACTGTCCTTCGTGGGATAGGTCCACTGGCGCAGTTCGGGGACATGCTGTTCCGCCAGGTCATCCAGCGACAACTTGCCGTCTTCGCGCAGCTTGAGGATGGAAAGCGCGGTGAACGCCTTGGTCATCGATGCGATGCGGAACAGGCTGTCGGGCGTGACCGGGCGTTTCTGGTCCAGATCCTGCACGCCAAAAGCCTTTACATGGACCAGACGCCCATTGGCGACGATGCCATAGATAAGGCCGGGGGAATGGCTGTCTTGCCTGAAATCATGGAACAGGCGGTCGATGTCAGGGACGACAGCAGCGATCTTCTTTTCGTCTGCCTGCGCGTGGGCAAGGGCGGGAAAGCAAAGCAGCAGGAGCACCAGCCAGAACTTCACAGGGTCCAGTCCTCCATTTTCAAGCCCTCGATATCCGCGAAGTCCTTCCGATTACGCGTCACCAGAATCATTCCGAGCGCCAACGCCTGTGTTCCGATCAAGCGATCGAAGCTGCTGCGAGGAATGCCGACCTGGGCCGCCACCTGCGCATAGGTCCGCGATGCCGCGTCATCAAAGGGCGCAATATTCAGCAGAGAGAGGAAGGAATCCACCCGCCGCCCGTCCCCTACCGGATCGCTGGACGTGCGATTACCCACCCGCAATTCGGCAGCGGTTATCGCCGACACGCTTAACGCGTCCAGGCAATCGCCCATGCGCCGCGCCAGCGTCGCGCTTCGCCCCAGCAGGAAATCAATGCAAACATTCGTGTCAAGCAGATAGAGCGACGTCGTCATGCGGCCTGGGTCGCGGCATGGCTCCAGTCACGGTCATCTTGAGCCGTATCGTCCCGGCCATCCGCCATGAAGCCGGCAGACATGCTGCCGTAAAGTCCCATCAGGACCTCCCGCGCCCGATCCTGTCGCCAGAAGAAAAAGCTGCCATCGTCATGCGAGACGAGCGTCACTTCTTCGCCTTCCTGCAGCCCCAGCGCCTTGGGCAGGCGCAAGGCAAGGCTGTTGCCCGACTTGAACACCTTGGACTTATACTCTTCGCCCATGGGACGCCTCCGTATATACGGGCCGTATATACTATTCCACGAATGCAGCGTCAATCACAGCTCCGCCGTCGCCCAGCGTCACCGCATGCATCGGCACCATGAAGCGCTTGCCACTGGCGCGTTGCACTTCGACAATGTCGCCCGCGCCGAAATTCTCGACCGCGACGACGGTGCCCAGCGCCTCGCCCGTGCTGGATGCGCAGGGCAGGTCGATAAGGTCGACATGATAATATTCGCCCTCGCCCAACGGCGGCAGGGCGGATCGCGGCACTGTCAATTCCGTGCCGCGCAGCGCCTCGGCCGCGCCGCGATCGCCGATTTCGGC
Source organism: Sphingomonas sp. SKA58 (assembly GCF_000153545.1). NCBI lineage: Bacteria > Pseudomonadati > Pseudomonadota > Alphaproteobacteria > Sphingomonadales > Sphingomonadaceae > Sphingomonas > Sphingomonas sp. SKA58. Next base: position 584,940 of record NZ_CH959306.1, on the reverse strand, counting down.
AAAGCGAGCGACCGCGCCATTGGGGCCAGCGCGCACCGACTTCAATGTCAGCGTGCGCCCGGCGGCCATGAAGGCGCCATAGCCCTTCAAGCTGTCCGGCCCATCGCCGAACAGCTTGAGACGAACCTCGCCCGTCACCCCATGCGCCCCAGTGACGACGGCCAGAGTGACGGGCTTGTCGGTCAAGTCGATCAGCCTTCGGCCTGCTCGGCAGTGGCTTCTTCGGCGGGCGCGGCTTCCTCAGCAGGAGTTTCAGCCGGCGCGTTGGCGGCTTCTTCCGCAGCCTTGCGGGCTTCTTCGGCCTCGGCAGCCTTGGTAGCGCGATCTTCCGCGCGGTCCTTGGCCTTCTGGCCCGGCTCCGCCTTCTTGGGGTTGTTGCGGGCAGCGCGTTCCTTCACGCCGGCGGCGTCCAGGAAGCGGGCTACGCGGTCGGTCGGCTGCGCACCGGCGGCGACCCAGTGCTTCGCGCGCTCGATGTCCAGAACGACGCGCTTTTCATCGCCCTTGGGCAGGACGGGGTTGTAGCTGCCGATGCGCTCGATGAACTTGCCGTCACGCGGCGCGCGGCTGTCAGCGACGACGATGCGATAATAAGGACGCTTCTTGGAGCCGCCGCGCGACAGACGGATGGAGGTTGCCATGGATATTTGCCTTTCTGTTCAACTCTGATCTGTGAAAAACTGCTTATTTCTTCATGAAATTCTGAAAGCCTGGGGGAAGCTTTGGCATGGTGCCGCCAAGACCGCCCAGTCCGCCCAGCCCCGACAGGTCGGGCGGCGTGCCACCTTCGGGACCGCCAGCGCCGCCCAGGCCGCCCATTCCGCCGCCGCCGAACATTTTGGCCAGCCCTTTCAGGCCGCCCATCTTGCGGATCTTCTTCATCGCGCTTTCCATTTCCTGATGCATTTTCAGGAGCCGGTTGACCTCCTGCACCGTGGTGCCGGAACCCTTGGCGATGCGGATCTTGCGCTTGGCGTTGATGAGCGCGGGCTTCTCGCGCTCCTTGGGCGTCATGGAGCCGATCATCGCGTCGAGATGGATCAGCGTCTTGTCATTGGCGCCACTGTTGGCCATCGCCGCCTGCGCTTTTTTGAGGCCCGGCAGCATGCCCGCCAGCGCGCCTAGCCCGCCCATGCGGCGCATCTGATTGAGCTGCGCGCGCAGGTCGTTCATGTCGAACTGACCCTTGGCCATTTTCTTGGCGAGCTTGTCGGCTTCCTCGGCGTCGATCGTCTCGGCGGCCTTTTCCACCAGCGACACGACATCGCCCATGCCCAATATACGCTGCGCGACACGTTGCGGGTGAAAGAGTTCGATCGCGTCGAGCTTCTCGCCGGTGCCCGCAAACTTGATCGGACGGCCCGTGACCGCGCGCATCGAGAGCGCCGCGCCGCCGCGCGCGTCGCCGTCCATGCGGGTCAGCACCACGCCGGTCAGCGGCACCTGCGCGGTGAAGCTGGTCGCGACATTGACCGCGTCCTGGCCGGTGAGCGAATCGACGACCAGCAGGATTTCGGCCGGCGTGGCGACATCCGCCACCGCCTTCATCTCGTCCATCAGCGCCTGATCGACGTGCAGGCGACCGGCGGTGTCGAGCATCACCACGTCGAAGCCCTGGAGCTTCGCCGCCTGCAACGCGCGCCTGGCGATATCGACCGGCTGCTGACCGGCAATGATCGGCAGAGTCGCGACATCCGTCTGCGTGCCCAGCACCGCCAGCTGTTCCTGCGCTGCCGGGCGCTGGACGTCCAGCGAGGCCATCAGCACCTTCTTGCGCTCTTTTTCCTTGAGGCGCTTGGCGATCTTGGCGGTGGAGGTCGTCTTGCCCGAACCCTGCAGGCCGACCATCATGATGACGGCCGGCGGCGTCACGTCGATCATCAGGTCGGACGTGTCCGAACCCAGTGTTTCCGTGAGCGTGTCGGACACGATCTTGACGACCATCTGCCCGGGCGTGACCGAACGCAGCACGTCGCTGCCCACCGCCCGTTCGGTCGCCTGATCGACGAACTGGCGCACCACGGGCAGCGCCACGTCGGCTTCCAGCAGCGCGATTCGCACCTCGCGCATCGCGGCGCGGACATCGTCCTCCGTAAGCGCACCGCGCCCACGCAGCTTATCGAAGACCCCACCTAGGCGATCGCTGAGCGAATCGAACATCAACACCTCATCCGGGCCGAAGCCCTTGAAAATTCGTAGCAGACCCCTCAAACGACAAAATCGCCGGCGGGCGAAACCTCGCCGGCCAGCGTCCATCCGATGCCCCGATTGGGCGCCTTGGAGTCGTCAGAGTCGAACGGCACGCCGCCCGATGCTGGGCGTGCCCTTAGGGGAAAGCGTGCGGAATGGCAAGTGGGGAGCGGTGGTGGCTGGGTTGGGTGGACTGCCGGCTACGGCGCGTGCAGGTCAACTTTGCCGGCGTTCGGTCAATAACGAATGATTTCTGCAAACCGGGAAGTTGACGGATCGGCGGCCGTATCCGCATCGACTTGAATGACCTCAACGTTGTGCTGAGCAGCCAGGTTTCGGACTTGCTCAATAAGACTTGAGATTTGGGAAGTTGAATTCGGCACCGGCAGTTTTGGGTATAAGAAACCACCTTCCGCATCGGTGAGATTCACAGCGTCAAATTCAGCGAGCTTTTCTGCAAACGCTGCCAATCGATTCGACGGTGCCGTGAGGTAGAACGTCAGCCACAAATCCGGAATGTCAAAGTCCGGCCCAGACTGGATGGTCGCCATCCGCTGTTCTATTTCAGTGCTATCCATGGCTCGACGCTAAACCAATCTGCGGTCGTCAGCTATCGAAGATCATCAATCGCCACTTCAATTGCTGCCATTGGTCGATCCTTACTACTCCCTTCGTCATGCTGGGCTTGACCCGGCATCCCACTTATTTGTCTTTGCGAAAAAGCGGGATCCCGGCTCAGGGCCGGGATGACGGTACGGACTCACATTTACAGAGGCTCTTCTACATTGCCCTTCATTGCCAAGCTGTGATCCACAACTGGCACCCGATCACCCACTTTCCGATAGGATCGCCCCCGCGTAATTTTATGTCGCATTTTGCGGGAAATATGCGAAGCTAAGGGATAGCAGAGGGGAGCCTACACGCATGAGTTGGACACGCCGCAAGCCGATGGAGGCCATGGTGCCGCAGGATAGCGGGCATCAACTCGCCCGCACCCTCTCCTGGCCGCACCTGCTGGCGTTGGGCGTCGGCGCGATCGTGGGGACGGGCATCCTGACGCTGATCGGCGTCGGCGCGGACCGGGCGGGGCCGGCCGTCCTTCTTTCCTTCGCCATTGCCGGCGCGATCTGCGCCTGCGCGGCGCTCGCCTATGCCGAACTTTCTACCATGATGCCGGCGGCGGGCAGCGCCTACAGCTACTCCTATGTCGTCCTTGGCGAAGGGATCGCCTGGATCGTGGGATGGTCCCTCATCCTTGAATATAGCCTCGTCGTGTCGACCGTGGCGGTTGGCTGGTCGGGCTATGCCGGGCCGTTACTGACCCCTTTAGGGTTCCCCGAAGCTCTGACCCAAGGGCCGGAACTGGGCGGCATCATCAACCTGCCCGCCATCTTCATCATCGCCGTGGTCGCAGCGCTGCTGATGTTCGGCACGCGCGAAAGCGCACGGCTCAACACCATCCTCGTCCTCATCAAGATCGTGACGTTGAGCCTGTTCGTTGCTTATGCCCTGCCTGCTTTCGACGCCGCGAACCTGGAGCCGTTCATGCCCTTCGGCTTTGCCAAGTCGATGAGCCCCGATGGCGTCGAGCGCGGTGTCATGGCCGCGGCCGCGATCATCTTCTTCGCCTTTTACGGCTTTGACGCGATTTCGACTGCGGCCGAGGAAGCGAAGAACCCCGACCGTGACCTCGCCATCGGCATCGTCGGGTCGCTGATCGTTTGCACGCTGATCTATGTCCTTGTCGCCGCCGCCGCGATCGGCGCACTGCCCTTCACCCGCTTTGCTGACAGCCCCGAACCGCTGGCGCTGATCCTGCGCGAAATGGGACAGGGCGGCATCGCCCGCATTGTCGCCATCGCGGCGGTCATCGCGCTGCCAACGGTGCTGCTGGGCTTCCTCTATGGGCAAAGCCGCATCTTTCTGGTGATGGCGCGCGACGGCTTCCTGCCGCAAGGCCTTGCCCGCATATCGAAACGCGGCACCCCGGCGCGGATCACGCTGGTGACGGCGGTGCTGGTCGCGATCATCGCGGGCCTGCTGCCGATCGACGAGATCGCGGCGCTGGCCAATGCCGGCACGCTGATCGCCTTCACCGCCGTTGGCCTCTGCCTTCTCGTCCTGCGCAAGCGCGCGCCCGACCTGCGCCGCCCGTTCCGCACCCCGGCGGCCTGGATCGTGGGCATCGGCGCGGTCGCGGGCTGCGCCTATCTGTTCCTCAGCCTGCCGATGATGACGATCATGGCCTGCGCGGCCTGGAATGCGATCGGCCTGGCGGTCTATTTTCTCTATGGGCAGAAGCGGGCCTTGGCATGAGGGGAATGACATGAGCTTGGTACTGACCTTCATTGCGGCATCAGGACTTGTTCGCGCAATGCCAGCCGGATCGCCCTATTGGATGAGTGACATGGATTATCCCGCTGGCGCTGTTCGTCGGAAGGAGGAAGGCACAGTTGGCTTCTCCATGTTGATCGCGCCTGACGGCAAAGTCGCTCGGTGCTTCATCACAAAGTCCAGCAGTTTCCCGGAGTTGGACCAAAAAACCTGTGCGGTCATGCTGGCGCGAATGAAGTTTAAGCCCGCCCGCGATGAAAATGGCGCGCCCGTTTACGATCACTACAAAGCCTTTGTTACGTGGCGCCTGCCAGGCAAATCTGGCGGCGGGCGATCCGTCACACGTCCAATTTTCGCGCCTGACATGGTCTTGGAAGTGCAAAGACTCCCCCAGGGCGAAACGGAAAAAATTGTTTCCATCGTCGTCCGCACCGACGACCAAGGACGTGTCGCCTATTGCGAAGCCAGCCAACACGAACCGCCACCACCTCAACTGGCGGCAGTCGCCTGTGCGCAGATGAGGTCCTTCTACATCTCCGATTTGAAGGATGATGCTGGTAAGGCTTTACCAGCGATCGAAAGCATCAAGGTCGCCTTCCGCGCACCCGCCAAGTAGCGACTCGCCTTTTCCTTCCCCCCCCACTACATGCCCGCCCATCATGGGACGCTTTTCGAAAATGCATGGCCTGGGCAACGACTTCGTGGTCATCGACGCGCGCGCCGCGCCGGTGGCCATGACCGAGGCGCGCGCCCGCGCCATTGCCGACCGTCATGCCGGCATCGGCTGCGACCAGTTGATCGTGATTGGCGATGCGCCCGACGCTGACGTGTCCATGCAAATCTTTAACGCCGACGGCAGCGAGGTGGAGGCGTGCGGCAACGCGACCCGCTGCGTGCCGCTGTTTATCGGCCATGACGTCACCATCCGCACCAGGGCCGGCCTGCTCGACGCCCGGCTGATCGATGGCGGGGCCAGCGTCGACATGGGCGCGCCGCGTTTCGACTGGAACGCGATCCCGCTCGCCTATGCGATGGACACGCTGACGATGCCGGCAAGCTGGGAAGACCTGCCCGCCCCCGCCGCGGTCAATGTCGGCAATCCGCATGTCATCTTCTTCGTCGATGATCTTGACGCGGTCGATACCGCACGGCTTGGCCCCATGATCGAGCAGGACCCGCTCTTCCCGCAGCGGGTGAACGTCAATTTCGCGCAGGTCGTGGGCGAAAACCATATCCGCCTGATCGTCTGGGAAAGGGGCGCGGGCCTCACCCGCGCCTGCGGCACCGGCGCCTGCGCCACCGCCGTCGCCGCGATCCGGCGCAAGCTGGCGCACGGCCCTGTCACCGTGACGCTGCCGGGCGGCGATCTCGTGATCGACTGGCGGCCGGGCGGCACCATCCAGATGACCGGCCCCGCCACCCATGTCTTCGATGGCGAGGCCGACTGGGCGCGCTTCTGATATGAGCGGCCCCGATATCATCACCATGGGTTGCCGCCTCAACATCGCCGAAAGCGAGGCGATCCGGCAGATGGCGGCGGAGCAGGACGACCTGATCGTCGTCAACAGCTGCGCCGTCACCGCCGAAGCGGTGCGCCAGACCCGCCAGGCGATTCGCCGGGCACGACGCGAACGACCCGACGCGCGCATCCTCGTCACCGGCTGCGCCGCGCAGACGGAGCCGCAGACCTTCGCCGCCATGGCGGAGGTGGACGCTGTCATCGGCAATCGGGAGAAGATGGAGGCGGCGACCTACCTCCCTCCGTTCGTTTCGAGCGAGGTCGAGAAGCGGCTAGCGCATCCTGATCGTTTCTCGACTTCGCTCGAAACGAACGGTCCTTTTGAACAGTCTGCAAAGGTTCGCGTCGCCGACATCATGAGCGTGCGTGACACCGCACCGCACATGGCGAGCGCCTTTGCCGACCACGCCCGCGCCTTTCTGGAGGTGCAGAATGGCTGCGACCATCGCTGCACCTTCTGCATCATTCCCTATGGCCGGGGGAACAGCCGCTCCGTCCCGGCGGGCGCGGTCGTGGACAAGGCGCGCGAGTTGGTGGACGCGGGCTATCGCGAAATCGTCCTGACGGGCGTCGATGTCACCAGCTATGGCCCCGACCTGCCCGGCGCGCCGACGCTCGGCCTACTGGTCGAGCGCATATTGAAAGGCGTGCCCGACCTGCCACGCCTGCGCCTCTCCTCGATCGACAGCGTGGAAATGGACGATCGCCTGTTCGACCTCATCGCGCATGAACCGCGCATGATGCCGCATGTCCATCTGTCGCTTCAGGCGGGCGACGACATGATCCTGAAGCGCATGAAGCGCCGCCACAGCCGCGCCGACGCGGTAAGGATCGTCGAGCGCTTGAAGGCCGCACGGCCGGACATCAGCATCGGCGCGGACATCATCGCCGGCTTCCCGACCGAAGACGACGCCATGTTCACGCGCAGCCTGGCCCTGATCGACGATTGCGCCATCGTCCACGGTCATATCTTTCCCTATTCCCCGCGTGAAGGCACCCCCGCCGCGCGGATGCCGCAAGTCGATCGGCCGACGATCAAGGCCCGCGCCGCCCGCCTGCGCGCCGCCTGCGCGAACCGCCGCGACGCTTGGCTGCGCAGCCTGATCGGCACGCAACAGTCCGTACTGGTCGAACGCAGCGGCCTGAGTGGCCATGCGGAAAATTTCGCGCCGGTGCGTTTTACGGCGACGCAGACACCCTCCGCCATCGTGCGCGCGACCATCACGGGACTTGAGAAGGGCGTCCTGATCGCGCAAGAGGCGGCATGACGGATTATCATCATGGCTGACACTAACTGGCGCGATCGACTGTTCGGCGGCCTCAAGCGCACGTCCGACAGGCTCGGCGACAATCTGACCGGCCTTTTCACCAAGGCCGCGCTCGACGACCAAACGCTCGACGAAATCGAGGAGGCACTGATCGTCTCCGACCTTGGCCCGGCCATGGCCGCGCGCGTGCGCGACAGGCTGGCCGAAGGGCGCTTCAACAAGGAACTTACCGAGGAATATCTTCGCGAGATCATCGCCGAAGAGATTGAAAAGACGCTCGCCCCCGTCGCGCGCCCGCTGGAGATTGAGGCGTTTCCCCGCCCGCAGGTGATCCTGGTCATCGGCGTCAATGGATCGGGCAAGACCACCACCATCGCCAAACTGGCGCATAATTTCCTGGAACAGGATTATGGCGTGATGCTGGCCGCCGGCGACACATTCCGCGCCGCCGCGATCGGCCAGCTCAAAGTCTGGGCCGAACGGTTGGGCATCCCCATCATCGCGGGCAAGGAAGGGGGCGATGCCGCCGGCATCGTGTTTGACGCCGTCAAGCAGGCGACCGCCACGGGCATCGACGTGCTGATCGTCGATACCGCCGGGCGGCTTCAGAACAAGACCGAACTGATGGACGAACTGGCCAAGGTGCGCCGGGTGCTGGGCCGTTTGAACCCGGCGGCCCCACACGACGTTGTGCTGGTGCTGGACGCCACGACGGGACAGAATGCGTTGAACCAGATTGAGGTCTTCAAAGAAACCGCGCAGGTGACGGGGCTGGTCATGACCAAGCTGGATGGCACGGCGCGCGGCGGCGTATTGGTCGCGGCGGCGGAGAAGTTCCGCCTGCCCATCCACGCCATTGGCGTAGGCGAAAAGATCGAAGATCTACGCCCCTTCGATCCCGGCGACATGGCAAAGGCGATCGCGGGCACCGCTTATGCGCGGTAAGCGATAAGAAACCGTTCGGGTTGAGCCTGTCGAAGCCCAGCCCTCCTCTTGAAAAAAGCGAGGCCCTTCGACAGGCTCAGGGCGAACGGATGATGCAATGACCGCGACAAAATCTCCCCATAACGGCACCCTGTCCCTTGCGCTCGACTTCGGGCCGCTCCTTGTGTTCTTCCTGACCTACAAGGGCGCAGGCTGGATATGGGGTGCGGGCAATCCGATCACGGCGATGATTTTTGGCACCGGCGCCTTCATGGCCGCGATCGTCATTGCCGTCATCATCTCGAAGGTAAAGCTGGGCCGCGTATCGCCGATGCTCTGGCTCTCGGCGCTGCTGATCCTCTTTTTCGGCGGCCTCACCATTTATTTCCGCGACCAGAGCTTCATCCAGGTCAAGCCCACCATCATCTATGCCTTTTTTGCGCTGATGCTGATTGCAGGACTGTTGCGTGGCCAGCCTTTGCTCAAATATCTGCTTCAGGCGGCCTATGACGGACTGACGCATGAAGGCTGGATGAAGCTGTCGCGCAACTGGGCGCTGTTCTTCGTCGCCATGGCGATCGCCAATGAAGCCATGCGCCGGTCGATGAGCTTCGACACCTGGCTCGCGGTCAAGGTCTGGGGCGTGACGATCGTCTCGGTGGTTTTCGCCGGCGCCAACATCCCGATGCTGATGCGCCATGGCCTGACGCTGGGCGAGGAAAAGCCGAGCGACGAAATCGGCGAAACCACCCCGCCGCAGGGCTGATTTCTGCGATCGTTTCGCAATAGGCACAAGCCTCTTTTAATCCGCGCCGGCGAACGCATATGGGAAGCGCGGCGGGCTTGCAGCCTTGCTGCACCGATGAACCTTTCGGCCGCTCCGTCCGTTGAGCGGCCGTCCCCATAACGAACCCGAGGAGTTCCGCCATGGCCTTTGTTCTGCCCGACCTTCCCTATGCCAAGGACGCCTTCGGCGACATCCTGTCGGCCGAAACCTTCGACTATCACCATGGCAAGCATCATAATGCCTATGTGACCAAGGCCAATGAACTGGTCGCCGCCGATGCGTCGCTCCAGGGCAAGTCACTGGTCGAGCTGATCAAGTCGTCCAAGGGCGGCCTGTTCAACCAGGTGGGCCAGATCTGGAACCACACTTTCTACTGGCATTCGCTCAGCCCCGAAAAGAAACAGCCGTCGGGCGAGCTGCTGGAAAAGATCAACGACGCCTTTGGTTCGGTCGATGCGCTGATCGACAAGATGAAGGCGGAGGCCGTGGGCCATTTCGCCAGCGGCTGGGCCGCGCTGATCCTGAAGGACGGCAAGCTGGAGGTGACCAGCTATCACGACGCCGACACGCCGGTCGCGCATGAAGGCCACACGCCGTTGCTGATCCTCGATGTATGGGAACATGCCTATTATATCGACTATCGCAACGCGCGCCCCAACTATGCCGAGCGCGTGCTCAAGGAAGCGATCAACTGGGATTTCGCAGCCCAGAATCTGGATGGCCAGGGCGTCAGCCGCGCTGACCAGCCGGCCTGATGTTCAAACGCCGCCCTGCCGCTACGGCAGGGCGGTGCTTTCCCTGCCATTATGCGCAGGATGCCAAGATATTCTTAAATATCTGCGGCGATGATCTACCCTCCAGCGCGACGCTAGGAGGGACGGATGGACCTGGACGAGTTACGCCGCCAGCATGCAGCGATCGGCCTCACGGCGCGCGCGCTCGAACAAGCGGTTTCAGAAACATATCAGCCCGACGGCGTGGCGAGACTGCGCTGGCAACTGGCGCGGCAGCTTATGACGCATGTCGCGTTCGAAGACCGCATCTTTTATCCTACGCTTAAAAGATCAGCCGAAGCGCGAACGCGGGACCGGGCCACCATGCTTGAAAGGGAACTTGGCGCACTGGGCGATCGCTTCAAAGCCTACATGACCGACTGGAGCGATGCGCGCATCCGCCGCGAATGGCCGGCGTTTTGCGCGGAGACGCGGCCGATCCTCAACATGCTCATGGACCGTATCGGTCAGGAAGACCGCCTGTTTGACACATTGGCGCACGATCGCACGATTCGTCACGGTACCACCGCCCGGTCCGCCTGACCGGGATCAGGCCGCTTCCAGCTGCGCCACGAATTGGTCGGCCGCGCGCTGCAAGGCTTGTGCTGTGCGGGACAATCCCGAAGCGGCGCTCGACACGCGATCGGAAAGGCTTTCGGTGCTGCGCGCCATATCGGCCGCTTGCTCCACCTGCTGCGCCATGCGCGTGACGCCTTCGGCCGTATCGCGGGCCGACTCGCCGATGGCGCTGGTCGCATTACGCTGGCTATCGACGGCCTGCTGGATCTCCCCGGCTGCCGCCGCCAGCTGCTCGACCACGCGCGCAACGTCGGACAAGGCGCCTTGGGCCACGCCCGCACCCTGATGCGCAGATGTCGCTAGCGATTGAATCTCGCCGGTCGCGCTTGCCGCCTGCCCGGCCAGTTGCTTCACTTCCTGCGCCACGACCGCGAACCCGCGCCCGACCTCTCCTGCGCGGGCGGCCTCGATCGTCGCGTTGAGCGCCAGCAAGTTGGTTCGTGCCGCGATTTGTGTGATCGAATCGGCAAAGCTGGTGATGGACGCGGTGCGGCTTTCCATGTCCCGGACAGCATCGTGCCCGGCGCCTGACACGCGCTTTGCGTCGCTGCCAAGGGTCGCCTGCTGTGCCGCTGCCGTGGCGATGGCGGTGATGGACTGGGACAATTGCTCGATACGGCCGGCCAGTTCCGCCGCGCGATCCGACGACCGCTCGGCCGCCGCCACGGTTTCGTCCGTCCCCGCGCTCGCGCGCCGCGCCAGTTCGTTAAGCGCTCGCGCCGACTCGTCCAGTTCGCGGGTCGCACCACTGACGGCGCCCACGACATCCGCAATCGACTGGCGAAAGGCCTTAACCAGCGCCAGCGTTTCCGCGCGCCTTTCCGTGGTGAGCCGCGCGCGCTCCTGCTCGCGTTCGGCGCGCATGGCGTCCTCGCGCAGAGCCGCCTCATGGCTCGCCGCCATGGCGCGTTCAGCGGCGGTTCGCCCCGCCTCCGCGGCATCGGCCAGCTGCGCCGCCGCGTTCGCGTGGCTATCAAGCGCGAGCAACTGGGACCGCAGACGCACCGCCAGATAGCACAGTACCGCAGCCTGCAAACTGACCGCCAGGCCGTGAACCGCAACACGCTGCACATCGCCGCGCCCCAGAAACACCCACTCGGGCGCGATGAAGTTGAGCGCAAGATGGTGCAACGCCGTCAGCCCCGCCGACAGCAGGATCGGCCGCCAATCATAGAGCAGCGCCAATCCCGCCAGCGCCACGAAGAAGAACATATGCGCGTCCATCTGCCACCGGTGCCCGGACAGCAGGAAGACGCCAAGCGCCGGCTGAACCGTCGCCAGAGTGCTCATCATCAGGCGAACGACCGCATCCTGACGATGGCGCAGGACCATGATGGTGGGCATGACATTCACCAATGGCGATACCAGCAGCACCTGCGCTCCATCGCCTAGGCCAAGCCCGAGCGAAAGCAGCCCCAAGGCGCCGCTCCAGATCCAGCTGCCCAGCAACAGGATCTGCAATCCCTGAAGCCGCAGGCGGCTCAGACTATCGATCGCCCGCATCAGCCGATCTCTCCGCAACCGCCTGCGCGCGCCGAGAGCACCAGCACGCCGCTGTGCAGCAAGGGCTGTATCAGGCGAGCGCGTTCACCTTCGATAAGAAGACTATGCCCCGGCCCCGCGCCCACCAGCCTAGCCCCATGGGCAATGGCAACCGAAGCGAGCGCGGCGCGACCAGCGGTGGTTACAGGGACCAGCGCCATCCGGCCCGATGGGGGCGGCATGACATACAGAAACATCAGCCCAAGAAGGCCAAGGCCGCATTGCAGGAAAACAGGCGCGCTACGCCCTAATCGAGCAGGAATCGTCATACCGTCGCGATAAGGGCGGATGGTAAGGATGTGATTAACGATTCGCTGCGGCAGACAGCCCCAATTCCCGCGCCAGCATGTCCAAATCAGCCTTTGGGCGCACCAGCAACCAGTCGCGACTGTCGGCGCCATTTACGACGGTAACAGCATTTTTCGGGCATATGCCGAGGCAATTCACCTCGACGATTCCCGCTGCGGCCTTGCGCCCTTTTTTCAACGATAAATGCCGGCGCAATGCCTTGGCCAAATGCTCGTCGCCATCCGGGCCAAACCCACCGTCGACCTTCTTGGAGCATTTGCGGCAGACCAGCGCCGCCTGCTGCCAGTTTGATCGGATATGATCCTTCAATCCGCTGCCTTTCAGTCCGCCGCCGCGCGCGGTTTCCAGGTCCGGCGCTCCTCGGCGGCGCGCAGTACCTCATACGCGGCCTGTATGGCCTGAAACCGCACCGCAGCCTCGGCATCGCCCGGCTTCACATCCGGGTGATTTTCCTTTGCCAGCCGTCGCCAGCTTTTCTTGACCGTCTCGAAGCTCGCATCGTCCTCAAGCTCCAGTGCCTTGAGGGCATGGAGTTCGTCGCGCGACCGGCTGCCATCGCCCGGCCCGCCCCAGCCATGATAGGCGCTGGACTGAAAACCGCTGGCGTCGCGGCGCTCCGCCCGCTCGCGCTGTTCGCGCTCTTCCTGGTCCAGCCCCTGAAAATAATCCCAGTTCCGGTTATATTCCGCGGCGTGATCGAAGCAGAAATACCAGCGTTCCGGGCTGTTGGGGGATTTGGGCGCCGGGCACTCCCCCGGCTTTTCACAACCATGGCGATCGCATAGCCGCACCTGCTGCGCCTCGCGCGCCGCGCCATAGCTGCGCCACCGGGGAAATCCCCAGTCATTGGATCGACCTTGTCTCGCCATCACTGCAAACTAGGGAATATGCGCACTGAATACCAGTGCGGGCCGTCATCACGGGTTAACGAAGTGAATAGTGCCCACGCTGCCGCCACAGCCCATGGCGCCATCGGGGCGATAGGTCTGTTCATACTTCGCTCGCGACATCAGCGCCACGCCATTGGGGCTGAACACGATCGGCGGATAAGCGGCAATCACCCGCGCATTCAGCACTTTGCCGTCGGCCGACACATCATGCTGAACCCGCGTCCAGCCCTCGATGCCCAGACGCACCATGTCGGTGGGATAGTCGTTGCTGGATACATTGACCCCGCGAAGCATGGGCTGCGCATCGACGATAGAACATTGCTGCTCGGTCAGCCCGGTCGCCTGGTAATCCGCCCGCGCCCCGGCAAAATCTTTTGCCGCTGCCCGTACCGAAGCCCGCCGCATCAGCGCCGCAACCCGCAGGGGATCATCCTGCGCCAACCGCGAATCGGCGATGATGCCATCCAGTATCGCCGGGTCCCGTCGCCGGCGCCGCGATTGCGGCCGGTCATAGTTCAGCAATTGGGCGCGCGCAAAGGCGGCGGGATCAGCGGCATAGGCATTGGCGTCCAGTTCGTCAGAGCCGGTCTTGCGCGACAGCCAATCCGCCCACAGCCGGACCGATGCCGGGGCGCTCGCCGCGTCCAGCAGGGATCGCAATTGCGCCTTGTACGCCTCCGCCGTCGCGCCGGTGACCAGCGGATTTTCCAGCAGGTCCGACAGCAGCATGGCCTGCGCAAGCGGATTGGTCGCGCTTGCGCGTCGCCGTTCAAGTTCGGCCACCAGCATCGCGCGCCGCTGCGCTTCCGATCCGGCGTCCGCCAGATAGGGCTGGACGCCCCGGCTCTCGACCCAGTCGCGAAACGCCGCGCGCGCGCCGTCGGCCAGCGAGGGCCCACCTTCGCTGGTCGAACAGCGCAGTTCCATGCGCGTCACCAATCGGAACAGCCAAGGGATTTGCGCGACCTCTTCTGGACGCCAGGTCCAGTTCTGCACCGCGCGCGCAAACGTCAGCGGCATGGCGCCGGGACGCGACCCGTATATCGGCCGGGCGTAGCTGATCGTCCCATCATCGGCGATGCCGAACTCGACCACCGCCATATCGTCGGGCTTGATGCCGTCCTCGCCGCAAATGGGCAAAGCCATGTCCGCGCCAAGACCGAAATCCTGTTTTTCCATTCGCCCCGCACCGGTGTAGAGCAGATATTGCTGCGCCTTGTCCCGGTGCCCGGCCAGCAGCGCGGCGATGGAGGCGTTGGATCGCGCGACCAGATCGTCATAATTGACCTTGCGCGACAAGCCACCTTCGGCCGCGACCGTCCTGGCGAACGCCTGCTCCGCCTCGGCAAAACGCCCCAGATTAAGGAGCGGCTGCCCGCGCATCGACGCGGCATAGCCGGCGACCGATTTGTCGCCCTTGGCGCTCTGCTCGATCAGCGCCGCTGCGGCATCGGCATCGGCCAGCGCGCGGTTCGCATCGATGAACGTGCCGGCCTGCGCCTTGCCCAGCAAGCTGGCGATGCGTTCGGACGGGTCGATCGCGACCGCCAGCGAGCGATCATAATAATCGAATGCCGCTTCGTAGTCGAGGTCGTGCAATTCCAGCCGCCCAAGCGTGCGCAGGGCCTGTCCACGATCGATATCCAGGCTGCGGTCATCCATCGGCAGGGCTGCCAGCGCCTGTTCCAGCAGCGGTCGCGCTTCCTTCCAGCGGCGCATTTCCCCCAGCGCCATGCCCCGGCGCAGTCGCACGATGGCCAGGCTGCGCGGATTCTTGACCCGCTGCTCCAGGGTCGCCAGCATCGCGGCGGCGGCGGCATGATCGCCCTTGCCCGTGGCAGCGGCGGCGGCATCGAAAATTTGCTGCACGCTTTGCGTCGGCTGCTCCTGCGCCTGCGCCGTCCCAGCCGCCAGCACGCACGCCAGCGCCCAACCCCCTATCTTCATCGCCACCCCCGTTTGGTCCGTGGCCCATGCAGCATGAAAAGACAGGAAAATCAAATGCCAGAGGGCCTGTAAGCCGGGTTCTGTCCACCTTCTTGCGAAGGATGGGCGACCATTCCTCTAGGGAACGGATTGCTCCGTTCCTCCAGCAACCAACCCGGGCGGTCTCGGCCGAAATCTGCCTAGCAGCATGACGCTGCGCGCCGCCCCTATTCGGTCTTGCTTCCGGTGGGGTTTACCGTGCCGTCTTGCGTTGCCGCAGACGCGGTGCGCTCTTACCGCACCCTTTCAATTTCGCTGGGCCTAGGCCTTAGCGACCTGCTTTCTGTTGCACTGTCCCTTGGATCGCTCCAGCCGGCCGTTAGCCGGCACCGTCATTTCGTGAAGCCCGGACTTTCCTCGCCGTGGAAGTTACCCGCCACGCCGCGGCCGCCCGGCCCTCTGGCGTCCAGCGCCCTAGCGCGCTTTTCCAACTCCGTCACCTGGCTATTCGTCACCGCGCGGCTTTGGCAGCAACAGCGCCAGCAAAATCGCCCGGCATTCGCCATCGATCACGCCATCAATCAGCTCGGGGCGGAACCGGCGTTGAAAGGCGATGACCGCGGCTTGCGGCTCGGCGATGTCATAGCCGAACCGCTCCAGCGCCAGCAGAAAGGCGCTGTCGGTCCAGAGTGGGTCCATCAAATTGCGGGTCGGACGCGGCAGGGCCAGGCGCAGCCGCGCCAACTGCCCCCAGGGGAAAAGTTCGCCGGGGTCCTGCTTGCGCGCCGGGGCGACATCGCTATGCCCGACGATGTTGCCGCGGGTGATGCCATGGCGCTGAACGATGTCGTGGATCAACGGAATGAGCGCGCCGATCTGCGCCTGCGGAAAGGGCCGGTAGCCCCATTCATGGCCCGGATTGACGATCTCTATGCCGATGCTGGCGGAATTGACGTCGTTGATGCCGCGCCAATGCGACGGGCCCGCATGCCAGGCGCGCTTTGCCTCATCGACCATGCGGATGATCTGCCCGTCTTCGCACACGACATAATGCGCCGATACTTTCGATTCAGGGCTGGCGAGCCAGGCGACCGCGCTCTGCGCGTCCCGCATGCCGGTATAATGCAGCACCAGCATCGACACCGGCGACGTACGCTCGTCGAAATTGGGCGACGGCGTCTCGATCATCGGCACATCGGTCATCGGGAAAGGCCAGTCACGTCCACAATTTGCTCATCGCGCCCTTCCGGCCGGTCGAACGGAAATTCGCCCGCGCCGACCATGACGCAGTCCTGCGATGCAATCAAGTGTGGCCGGCAGTGCGCCCGGGGAATCAGCCCGCGTGCCGCATCCTGGCGACATGCTGCGTGGTAACGGCCGTCTGCCGCGCATAGCCGCCGCGAAAATCGCCATGGGCGATGAAATCGTCCCCCTGCCCGATGACCGTTTCGCCGGCGCCCAGCAGCAGCACGGATCCGGAATGGCTGTGGCGGCCCAGCAGCGTCAGAACCGTCTTGCGCCGTTCAGGCGTGAAATAGAGGAGGACATTGCGGCACAGCAGCAGGTCATATTCCCCGGTCGGTTCGCGCGGGTCGAACAGATTATCCTGACGGAAACTGATCATCCGCCGCAATTCCGGGCTGGCCCGCCAGTCATCGCCATGCGGTTCGAACCATTTGACCAGATCGCCGATCGCCAGCCCGCGCTGCACATCCATCTGCGAATAGATGCCCGACGTGGCCTGCTCGATCGCGCGGCCGGAAATATCGGTCGCCAGTATCTCGATCTGCCATCCATTCCAGCGCGACCAGCCATTGCGCAACTGGATCGCCAGCGAATAGGCTTCCTGACCGGTCGAACAGCCGGCGCTCCAGATCCGCAGCACGCGGTTGGCGCGCGTTTCATGCAGATGCGGCAATATCTGGGTTTGCAGCATATCGAACAGTTGAAGGTCGCGGAAGAAGCTGCTTTCATTATTGAGCAGCGCCTCCACTACGGCCTTTTCCAGCATGACATCGGCCTTGCGCAACAGCCGCGCCGTCAATGCGTCAATATCCGCCAGCCCATGATCACGGAGCACCGGACGCAGTGCCGTTTCCATCCGCCAGGCGCGCCCTTCCGACAGCGTCTGCCCCGTTCGGGACTCCAGCAAGGCGGTCAGGATGCGCGACGCGCCCTGTTGCGTATCGGCCCCACCCATCGTCATCAAGCCACTACCTTTCCGCGACGTGCCACGAACGCCATCATTTCTCCGGGCGCCATCATCGCGCAGGTCAGGCCTTCGCCAGCGACGGATCCCGGCATGCCCCACACGACGCTGCTCGCCTCATCCTGCGCCACGACCCATCCACCGGCGGCAACGATATCGCGCGCGCCCACCGTTCCGTCGCGCCCCATGCCGGTAAGCACTATCCCCGCCGCGCCCGCGCCAAAGGCCTGAGCCATGCTGGCGAACATCGGATCGACGCCCGGCAGATTGCCCGCAGGCGTGCGTTCCGGGTTCAACTGTATGGTGACGCGCCCGTGCAACCCCTTGCGCAATTGCAGATTGGCGTCGCCCGGCGCGACGTAAATAGTGTCCGGCGCGAGTAGATCGCCGGTTTCGGCAACCTTGACGCGCAGGCTGGTCATCCGCGCCAGTTGCTGCGCGAAATAGACAGTGAAGCTCAAGGGCAAATGCTGCGTCAGCAGGATTGGCACGCCCAGCGGTGCGTCCAGCCCGTCCAGCAACTGGCTCAGTGCATGGATGCCGCCAGTCGACGCCCCGATTCCCAGACAGGCGAGTGGCTGGGTCGCATTCTGGCTGGCCGGGTACGCAGGGGGCTTTGATGCAGGCGGCGGCATATCCTGCGCGTCATCATCGAAAAGGCGTTTCAGCCGTTCGACCAGCGCATGGGGGAATTGCTCGCCAAAGCTCCCGCTTCCGGGCTTCGACAAAATATCGCTCGCGCCCAGCGCCAGCGCCTCAACCGCCGCCGCGCTGCCTTCCTCGCACTTGCCCGACAGGATTGCGACCTTGACGCCAGCGCCTGCCTGCAAAATCGCGGGCAGCGCCGCCAGGCCGCTCTGGCCAGGCAATTCGATGTCCAGCAGGATCAGGTCGACGCTATTTTCCGACAGGAAAGCAAGCGCCTGCTCGGCGCTGCTGCTCTTGTTGACCACGACGAACCGGTCATTGCCGTTCAGGATGCGCTCTATCACCGTGCGCACAACGACCGAATCATCGACGACCAGCGTGCGGATCGGCTTCGACACATGGCTGGGACCGGTCATGATCGGCGCACTGGGCATCGCGAAACTTCCTGAACGAATGACGAAAGTGAAACCGGGCTCCTTCGAAACGGCATCAGGGCCGCGTTGCTAGATGATCCCCACGATCGACAATTTGCTTTCCAGCGTTTCCCGATCGAACGGCTTCATCACATATTCGTCGGCCCCGGCATCCACCGCTGCCTTGATGTGGCTGATGCCGTTTTCCGTGGTGCAAAAAATGATCTTGGGCCGAGCGGTCATCTTGGCGCTGGACAGGGCCTGGAGGAATTCCATACCGCTCATGATCGGCATGTTCCAGTCGAGCAACACGACGTCTGGCGCAGCGGCTTCGCACTGGGTCAGCGCATCCTGGCCGTCCACCGCTTCGCTGACAGACAGATCGAGCGATTCCAATATATGACGGGCCACCTTGCGGATAACCTTCGAATCGTCGACGACGAGGCAGTTTTTCATGGAGCGTCCCTTTGATACGTGCATCCCGTTGACCGGGATTTAGTTAGCAAAAGCGAGTATTTGGTAAATATTCGCAAAAAGCTTGTTGCCTGCGCGACGTCAGGCCGCCTGCGCGGCCGATGCCCCATCGATGAATGCGGGTAATGATACCAGCAACCACGGGTGGCCGTCATGCTCCACGACCGCGCTGGCATAGGGCGACCAGGATGGGTCAAGCTGCCCCCGCAACGGCGCCGCCCCTTCGGGCACGCGGCATATGTCCAATACGCTGTCCAGCATCAGCCCATAGCTGTGGCCGCTGATATCGGCGATGATCGCCAGCCCGCGCCGGTCGGACGGCGTCGGCAGCCCGTGCACGATCGCAGCGACATCGACGATGGTGAGCACCCGGCTGCGCAATGCCGACAAGCCCGCGACATGCGCGCCCATGCCAGGCACCGGGGAAATATCGGTCAATTTCACCACAGCCTCGACTTCGCTGGCTTCCACCGCGACGCGCGTGCCGGCCAGGATCGCGAACAGATAGAGATTGTCCATGCCCCTTACCCCTGCCTTCCGCCGATAGCCGCCATCAGCGCATCCTGGTCGTAGCGATAGATGCTGCCGTCCTGCGGCCCCGCCGCGCGCGGCGAGGCGCGCAGCTGCACGACGCGGCAGCCCAGCATCTCACCGGCCTGCGCCGTATCCGGGCCATTGCACAATATGATGTCGCGCGGGTCGACCGGCGCTTCGGCCGGCAGGCCCAGGGTCACGTCATGGCCGGCCTGCCGCAGCAGGGGCGCCAATATCTCCCGTGTCCACCCGTCCTCGCTTTCCACCAGGATGCAGCGTCCCTGACGCGCCGGATCAGGCCGCTCCTGCGGCAGGGACGCGAACAAGGCAAAGGGGCTCAGCACCTCCAGGTGCTCGCCATCGATGACGGATACGCCGCTCAGCAAGCCGTGCAGGGCAACCATGTCGGGCACCAGTGGCATCTGCACGATGTCCAGCACCGCAGCCACCGGATAGCAGGTTTCCTGCTCGCCATCGCGCAGCCGCAGCGCGCAGACCTTGTCCCCCGCAAAAGTGCTATAGCCATTCACGACCGTGATCAGTCGCCCGTCGAGCTGAACGAAAGCCTGGCCGCCGGATCGTCCGAACAGGCTTGTGTCGATATCCTCGACTCGCTCGATCAGCAACAATTTGAGCAGGCGGCGCTCCCCTGACAATTCCTCGAAGCGCAACGCGGCCACCATCTCGACGCCGGCGGCTTCGCTTTCCTCTTCCTGCCTGCGCGCAGCATCATCCTCGACGACGTCAGGCAGGCGCGCCACGCTGGCCAGGCCGGCCGCATCCAGCAGCAGCATCGGCCGGCCATTGTCCGGCAGGGTCATGCCGGCATAGACGCCGCTCGCCATCACCAGGGGAGACGCGGGGCGAATCACCAGTTCCTCGTGATTGTCCACGGCGGCGACGCCCAGGGCAAACGGCATGCCAGTGCTCGACCGCACCACCATGATCGCCCGCGGCACGCGCTGCGGCTCCTTTTCCATCCCCAACACCGCTTCGAGATCCACCATCGAATGGCGCACCGCGCGGATCGTCGCGATCTTGGCGCCGCCGACTTCGCTGATCTGAAGCATGTCGTTATTGTCATGCAGGATTTCGACCACGGCCGCGCGGGGGATCGCGAAATGCTGGCCCCCTGCGCGCACGATCAGACCTGGAATGATGGTGAGCGTCAGCGGCACGCGCAGCGTGATGCACAACCCCTGACCCGGATGATTCTCCAGCGAAATGAGACCGCCGATCCGTTCGACATTCGCGCGGACGACGTCCATGCCGACGCCCCGCCCGGAAATCGCCGTCACCTGCTGGGCGGTCGACAGCCCGGCCATGAAGATGAGGTCGAGCTTTTCCTGCTCGGTCATCCGCGCGGCGGCATCGGCCGTCAGTCGACCTGCGGCGATGGCCTTATCCACCAGCCTGCCCGTGTCGATCCCCGCGCCATCATCGCTGATCATGATGACGATCTGGTTGCCCGACTGGCGCGCTTCGACGCGCAGACGTCCAGCCTCCGGCTTGCCGGCCGCGCGGCGGCGTTCGGGCGTCTCGATGCCATGGTCGATGCTGTTGCGCACGATATGGGTGAGCGGGTCGACGACCATCTCCACCATCTCGCGATCCATTTCGACATCGCCGCCTTCGAGCGTCAGGTCGATGCGTTTGCCAAGGTCCCGTCCCAGGTCGCGAACCATGCGCGGAATCGCGGCGAACAGACGATCGACGCGTTGCATTCGCGTCTTGGAGATGACGTCGCGCATGTCGGCGACGCAGGTCGACAGGCGTTCAAACACGGTATCCAGCTCGGCGTCGTTGCTCCGCTCCCGCAATTTGCGCGACATTTCGTTGCGCGCCAGCACCATGTCGGACACGCCGTTCATCAGTTGGTCGATCAGGCTCAAGGGCAGGCGGATGGTGCGCGGAGCCGCCTGCGGCGCGTGGGCGCGCGCGACGGAAGCCGGCGCAGCCGCGCCTTGAGCGGCATCGGCGGCGGAGGCTTCGAGAGCGCCGGCATCGGGCCGCGCATGCAGCGCCGCGATCAGATAATCGTCATTTTCATTGGGCAAAGCGGCCCCAATGGCGACCGCCTCTGTCAATTCGCCGATCCGGTCCATCAGGCCAAGGACCGCGCTCACCGTCGCCGGATCGGGCTGCCGTTCGCCCGCGCGGATGTCGGCCAGCACATCTTCGGCCGCGTGGCTCAATCGCTCGAACCTGGGCAGGTTGAGGAAGCCGCAGCTGCCCTTGACCGTATGGAAAAAGCGGAAGATCGCGTCCAGCCGGTCGCGATCCGATGGATCAGCCTCCCAGGCGACGACCTCACCCGCCAGAGCCTCCAGCGTCTCCTGCGTTTCTGAAATGAATTCCTGAAGTAGTTCGTCCATGCCCCTGGCCCTGATGGCTGCGCGCCAGGGCACCATGGCGGGGCGTGGTTAAGGCTGCGTTAAAACCGCGCCGACACGAAAAAGGGCGCCACGGCAAGCCGCGGCGCCCCTTCGAAACTCGATCGGGCAGCGATTACTGCTGCTTTTCCACCGCGTCCTCGGCTTCGTCGCCGGCTTCACGCGTGGCGTCGGCCTTGTTCTCCAGACGATCGGCTGCATTTTCAGCCGCCATTTCAGCGTTGCCCGACAGGTTGTCGGCCATGGCTTCCATATTGTCAGCCTGGTTGTCGAGCGCATCCGCCTGATTTTCGTAAGCATTCTCGACCTGGTTTTCCTTGGCGGAATCGCACGCGGCGAGCGCGACAAGGCTGGCAAGGCCAAGGACAGTGACGAAGGTTTTCACGGCGTTATTCTCCTGTTGTGCCCCCGGGGGCTGACGTCTCTGGGCAAGGCGTCAGGCTGCCATGGCAACCCCTCACCCTGACGGCGATCAACCGGTCGCATGCCGGATGGTTCCCGCCGCCAACTCGTTTCGTCGCATAAACGATTATTTTTTCAAGGAGTCGCGGATCTCGCGCAGCAAAATAATATCTTCGGGCGTGGGCGGCGGCGGCGCGGCTTCCTGCTTTGCCTCTTCCTTGTGCGTCAGGCGATTGACGGCCTTTACCATCAGGAAGATGATGAAGGCCAGGATCAGGAAATTGACCAGCACGGTCAGAAATTCGCCCCAGCCGAACATGGCTATGCCCGCCGCCTTCAGGTCGGCATAGCTGGCAGGATTGCCCTTGAAGCTTTCCGGGATGGGCCCCAATCGCACGAAATAGCGCGAAAAATCCGCTCCGCCAAAGACATAGCCGACGACCGGCATGATCAGGTCGTCGGTCAGCGACTTGGTGATGGTGGCGAACGCGCCGCCGATGATCACGCCGACCGCCAGGTCCATGACGTTGCCGCGATTGATGAAGGTCTTGAATTCGGACATCAGCCCCATGTGCATATCCCTTTGCAGTGACGATGATGAAGTGAGGATGGCCCGTTGCGCCGCGCAGGACAACGTCCTATTTCCACGATCGAAACAAAGCCGAGGATGTTCCATGTCGCTGCTGCGCCGCCTTTCTTCCGTCCTGCTGCCGATTTTCGGTGCGCTGGCCCTTTCCGCCTGCGGCATCAACAGCGTGCCCACAGCGGAGGAGGAAGCGAAAGCGAAATGGGCCGACGTCCAGGCGCAATATCAGCGCCGCGCCAATCTGGTCGGCAATCTCGTCGCTACGGTGAAGGCGGCGGGCAAGCAGGAACAGGATACGCTGGTCCGTGTAACGGAGGCGCGCGCCAAGGCGACGTCGGTGCAGGTCAATGCGGAAGATCTGTCCGATCCCGCCAAGGTCGCCCAGTTCCAGGCCGCGCAGGCGCAACTGAGCCAGGGCCTGGGGCGCCTGCTCGCGAGCGTCGAGGCCTATCCCGATCTCAAGACCAATGAGAATTTCCTGCAATTGCAGTCGCAACTCGAAGGCACCGAAAATCGCATCGCCGTCGCCATCCGCGACTATAATGGCGCGGTTCAGGCCTATAATACGCGCATCCGCACCTTCCCCGACGCGATCGGCGCGAAGCTGATCCACGGCGCCAAGCCCATGACGCCGTTCGAAGCGACCACGCCTGGCGCGGAAGAAGCGCCCAAGGTCGATTTCGGCAACTGACCAGGACGTGCATTTCGCCCCGCCCAGCCCCACGCCCCTGCACCCGTTCGGCCTGAGCCTATCGAAGGTTCGTCCTTTTGCCGCGGATCGGCGGGTCCAGGTGCCTGCGCTGTTCCTGCTCCTCGCTGTCCTTCTGCTCGCCCTGGCATCGGCGGCGCAGGCGCAGACCTTCCCCAAATTCGATGACAAGGGCGTGGTCGACGCCGCCAATATCCTGACGCCGCAGCAGGAACAGGCGCTGAGCCAGAAACTGATCGCGCAGAAACAGGCCAGCGGCCGATCTCTGGTCGTGGCGACCATTCCTGATCTTCAGGGCTATGACATCGCCGACTATGGCTATCGCCTGGGCCGTGCCTGGGGCATTGGCGACAAGGACAGCAATGGCGCACTGCTGATCGTTGCGCCGGCCGAGCGCAAGCTGCGGATCGAGGTCGGCTATGGCCTTGAAGGCATCCTGACCGACGCGCTGTCATCGCAGATCATCCGCACCGTCATCGCCCCGCGTTTCAAGGCCGGCGACATGGCCGGCGGCATCGACGCGGGCGTCGACGCCATAACCACGCTGCTCGCGCTCCCCCCCGATCAGGCGCGGGCGCAGGCGGCCAAGGCGGAAGCAGCCGCGCGCGACGGCAAGGACAGCGGGGGCGGCATCATCGGTTTCTGGATCATCCTGTTCGTCGTCTTCTTCATCCTGCTGCCGATGCTGTCGCGGGCGCGCGGCGGTCGGCGTTATCGACGTGGCGGCAGCGCGCCCGTCGTCATCTGGGGCCCGGGGCTCGGGTCCGGCTGGGGGTCGGGCTCGGGCGGTTCGGGTTGGGGCAGCGGCGGTAGCGGAGGCTGGGGCGGCGGCGGCTTTTCGGGCGGCGGCAGCTTCGGCGGCGGCGGCGCGTCGGGGGACTGGTGATGCAGCTTCATCTGACCCAGGCCGACCATGCGCTCGTGTCCGCCGCCGTGGCGGAGGCGGAGGCCCATACCTCTGGTGAGATCGTCACCATCGTCGCCCGCCGGTCCGACAGCTATCATGACGTGGGTTTGAGCTGGGCGGCGGCGGCGGTGTTCATCGCCCTGGCGCTGATGGCCGCCTTTCCCGCCCAGCTGCGCGCCTTCCTGTCGATGCTGCTGCTCGATTGGGAGCATGAACTGGCGGACTGGAAGCTGCTGACGGGGCTGCTCGGCCTGCTGATCCTTAAGTTCCTTATCGTGCGGTATCTTCTGGCGATCATGCCGCTGCGGATGCTGGTGACGCCCAAAGCGACCAAAGCCCGCCGCGTGCGCCGCCGCGCGATCCTCCTCTTCCGGACCGCCGCCGAAGCGCGCACGCGCGGCCGCACCGGCGTGCTCCTCTATATCAGCCTGGACGAACATCGCGCCGAACTGGTGACCGACCGGGCCATCAACGAAAAAGTGTCGCCCGATGCGTGGGGCGATGCGATGGCGACGCTGGTCGATGCGCTGCGGCAGGATCGTGCCGGCGAAGGGCTGGCCGCGGCCGTGACCCAGGTCGGCGCCGTCCTTGCGCTCCATTTTCCGCGCGCGACCGATGATATCAACGAACTTCCCGACAGGCTGATTGAACTATGACCGACCCGGACCGCGACCTGCCCGAAGAGATCATGTGGGCGGGCCGATTCATCACCGCCAAGACGCGCGGAAAATGGGAATATGTCTCCCGCGCGCGCGGCATCCATGCTGCCGTCATCCTGGCGATCGACGAAGCCCCTGACGGGCGGCACGTCCTGCTGGTCGACCAATATCGCGTGCCGCTAGGCCGCCGCTGCATCGAATTGCCCGCGGGCCTTGTCGGCGATGAACAGTCCGGCGAGGAGGCGAGCCTGGCCGCCGCGCGCGAACTGGAGGAAGAAACCGGCTATCGCCCCGAGCGGCTGGAACGGCTGGGCGACTTCAGCGCCTCGCCGGGCATGGTGTCCGAAGGTTTCACTCTGTTCCGCGCCCATGGCCTGACAAAGACCGGCGCGGGCGGCGGCGTCGCCGAAGAGGACATTCTCGTCCATCGCGTGCCGCTCGACCGCATCGCCGATCATGTCGCCGACTGGCGCGCGCAGGGCTATGCGATGGACGTGAAGCTGCTGCTGCTTCTGGGAGCCGGCATGGTCGCGTGAGGACGCGCCCTCACGGCACCCGATACCAGTCCGCGACCCGGTCCAGCGCCAGCGTCAGCACCAGCTTGCCAGCGCGGCTAGGCCAGCAGAGCGCCTTTTCCGCCGCCGCCAGCCCTTCGCCCGCGCAGGCGACGCGCCAGAGAATGTCAGCCAGTCCCGGCCCCGCCGCCCGGATCGCGCCATCGAACCGTTCGCGCGCTGCCATTTGCGCCAGCGTGGGATCGGCGGGACGGCTTGGCCCTCGCCGCCCGCCATCCCGCGCCGCCGCGTCCCAGCGCATCGTGACCCGCGCACCCAGCCCCGCCCGCTCCCAGTCGTTTCGCAACATATCGCCCGCAACGAAATGGCGATCGCTCAGTCGTCCCCGCGCCCGCAGCCAGGCGAGCGGCGATTCGCCCAAATGCACCAGCACCGATTGGCGAACCCCCTCAGGATCCTCGATCATCTGTTGGACATGGCTGGCCATCGACATCTCCCTCGCTTCGGACTTCAAGGCGATTGGACTTGCCATGGGGGATAATCTGTAGGAAAGGGGAAACCAAATAGGTTATACGGAACAGTGCCATGATCACCCGCATCCGTGAGGTCCGCAAGGCGAAGGGGCTGACGCTCGAACAGGTCGGCGCGCTCTGCGATCCGCCGACCACGGCGCAAACCATCGGGCGGCTGGAAACCGGCACCCGCACGGTTTCGGTCAATTGGCTCAACCGCATCGCCCTGGCGCTGGGCGTCACCAGCGCCGAACTGGTCGCGCTGCCGGGCCATAGCGAAATCGCCGTGGCGGCATTGCTGGGCCCTGACGGCGTGCGCGCGCCGACCCGGCCGCTCGCTTTCCCCCCGCCGATCGCGTCCGATGGCATGGTCGGCGTGCATGTCGGCGCCAGCATCGGCGATTATCGCGCCGGCGACGCGATCTGGTGTCGCCGCATCGCCCCTGCGGACTATGGCGCGGCGCTCAATCGTGACATATTGCTGCCGCGCCCGGCGGGCCGTTTCCTGTTCGGTCGCCTGATCGGGCGCGAAGGCGACCGGTTGCAGCTCCTCCCGCTTGGTTCCGGCACGCGCCAGCTGGTCGTCACCGATCCGCCCTGGGCGGCGGTTGCCGAACAGCTCGTCCGACGTCTCTAGCCAATTGGTCGCTCCGCGCTTAACCATGTATCAAAGCTGTGCATCCAAAGAGGGGTCATGACACTCAACGTCCTTACGCTCTCGACCCTCTTTCCGGACATGAGCCGCCCCAATTTCGGCGTCTTCGTCGAACGCCAGGCGCGCGAGCTGGCCAGCCGCCCGCAAGCGGACGTGACCGTCATCGCGCCGGTGGGCATCCCAATCTGGCCCTTTTCGCTCGCCCCCGGCTATGCCGCATTGCGCGCACTGCCGCGCAAGGAGCGCTGGCGCGAAGTCTCCGTCTATCGCCCGATCTTCCGCACCATCCCGAAAATTGGCGGCCGCACCAATGTCGGCGCGATGACGCGCGCGATCCTGCCGCTGGTGCGCCGCCTGCACGCACAGCGTCCCTTCGACGTCATCGACGCCAGCTTCTTCTTTCCCGACGGCCCGGTCGCCCGTCGCCTGTCGAAGGCATTGGGCATCCCCTATTCGGTCAAGGCGCGCGGCGCGGACATTCATCATTGGGGCACGCAGCCCGCGACGCGCAAGCTGGTGCGCCAGGCGGCTGATGACGCGGCCGGCCTGCTCGCCGTATCTGACGCAATGCGCCGGTCGATGGCGCGCATGGGCATCGATGCCGACAAAATCCGCGTCCATTATACCGGGGTCGATCTCGACACGTTCGAACTCACCGATCGGCAGGCGGCGAAGGCTGCGCTGGATTTCAACGGCCCTGTCGTGCTGAGCGTCGGCGCGCTGATCCCGCGCAAGGGGCAAGACCTGCTGGTGCGCGCATTGCCGCATTTGCCCGACGTGACGCTGCTGCTCGCGGGCCAGGGCCAATATCGCCGCACGCTTGAAACGCTGGCGCAGGAATTGGGTGTCGAGCGGCGGATCGGATTTCTGGGTTCAGTCCCCCACCACAAGCTGCCCCGCATTTTCGCGGCGGCGGACGTAATGGCGCTGGTGTCCGAATCAGAAGGCCTGGCCAATGCCTGGGTCGAATCGCTTGCTTGCGGCACGCCCATCGTCATCAGCGATGTGGGCGGCGCGCGCGAATTGCTCGACCGGGCGGAAGCGGGCCGGATCGTGGAGCGTGATCCCGAAGCCATTGCCGCCGCCATCCGCGCGATCCTCGACAATCCACCGGCGCAGGCTGCCGTCCGCGAATCCGCGCTGCGCTTTACCTGGCAGGCCAATGGCGACGCACTTCTCGCGCATCTTCATTCCATCGCCGCGTCCGACGACAGCTGAAGCGGCAATAATCGCGCCCGCCCGTCGGGCGTCGGGAACCGCCCGTCATCGAACGGCACCTCACCCCAGCGCCAGGGCGTGAGTTCGGCATAGGCCGGGTTGGAAATGGGCGCATGCCGCTTGAGGTTCAGCACCCGTTCGCCGGTATTGCCATAAGCGGTCAGCCGCACATGCTCGCGGTAAATATCTGCCGGCCGCTCATAATGAAAGGCGTCGCCCCATCCCATCGCCTGCGCGATCCGGGTCAGCATATACCAGCCGGATCGCACCTCGCCCGGCAGGTCGAACAGGCGGCGCTGCCGGCTCACCAGCCGATCAAGCGCGGTCATCGTCCCGTCCTGCTCTATCCCGACCGGAGCTGGCAGCAGCGCGGTCCACCCGTCCGCCGCCGCGTCCGCGTACGTGCTGGCACGGATCGACAGGGCGACACCCGACCGCGCCTGCGCCAGCCAGTCCATAGCGCCTGCATCGTCGCCAATGCTGATCAGCGCGCGCACAGCCCCGTCGCGGATCGCCTGCAACAGCGCCTCGCCCTCCAGCCCAGGCGCCTGCGCCATGGTGCGCGCGCCCCAGAAACGTTGCGCATCGACAATGCTGTCGGGCGTAAAATCCCGATGCGCCGCCAAAGTGTCGGCCAGGCACCCAACCTCGCGCGCGCCCATCCCATTCGCCGCCCGCCCCAGCGCGAACGGCCCCGCGCCCGGCCGGGCGATCCGCCCTGTCACCAGATGCAGGTTCAGGATCGCAGTGGAGATCGCCGCATCCTCTGCGCTGAACAGCGACAAGGCGCGATCCTGCGATGCCCACAGATCATAGAAATCGCGCACACCTTGCGGCGACAGCCCGCATGTCCGCGCTACCGACCAGATGTCATGGCCCGGGCGCAGCGATTGCCAGAAATCGGGCGGGGCCAGTGCGGGCGGGCGCCCATCCGCCTGACCCATGCCGGCATCATGGACATGCAGCAGCAATCCGCCAAGCAAGGGCGCGATGGCCTTTTGCGCCACGGGCAAGTGCAGATCCACGTCCAGCCCGTCCCCGGCCCCGGCCGGCGCGACGAGCACGAGGCGCACGCCGCTTTCCGCTCGCATGGCCTGCACCCGGTCGAATAGCACGGGATGATCCGTCACCACTGCGTCACCGATCATCAGGATCAGGCCTGCGCTGCCGATATCCTCAAAACTCGCCGGCATGACGTCCTCGCCAAAGGCCGCGCGGTGCAACCGATCGATCGCGCCGCGCCAGGGCGCATGGATATGCGCGGACCCGAAAAAGCCCTTCATCAGCTTGTTGGCGACATAATAATCCTCGGTCGGCATCCCGCCACCGACATGCAGCGCCACGCTGCCCGGACCATGGCGCGACAACACCGCCGCCAGCCGCCGCGCCAGCAGCGCGATCGTCCGCTCCCAGCCCTGCCTGCGTCCCTCTACCAGCGGATAGAGCAATCGCCCGTCGAGCGCGCAGCCATCGCGCAGCCGTTTCGCCTTCGCGCACAGCAATCCGCCATTGGCCGGATGCGCCGAATCACCCTCCAGGTGCAGGCTGCGTTCCTCGCCGGTCACGGCGCGAATTCCGCAGCCTACGGCACATTCCCCACACAGGCTTCGCACAATGGCCATGGTCAGGCGATATCGCTGCGGCGAACGGTCATGGCCCGGGTCCTAGCCGATGCCGCGCCCGGACAAAAGTGGAGGCGCCTGCCTTGCTTTCAGGCCCGGCATGGACACAGTGCGCGCATGTCGAATCCCTTGCTCCGTATCCTCGCGCTTCTCGCGCTGCTGCTCGCCCCCCTGTCGCCCGCCGCCGCGCAGGAGCGCGGGCCGTTGCTGCTCGCCGCCGCGAGCATGCAGGAGGCGATGACCGCTGCGGCTGATGCCTGGGCCGCACGCGGCCATCCGCGCCCCGTCCTCTCCTTTGCAGGGTCCTCCGCGCTCGCGCGACAGATTCGCGCCGGAGCCCCCGCCGACCTGTTCCTGTCCGCCGACGAAGACTGGATGGACGATGTGGAAAAGGCCGGCTTCGTGAAGCGCGGCACGCGCGCGGACCTTGCCGGCAACCGGCTGGTCCTCGTCCGCCCGGCCGGCAGGCGCGTGTCGCTGCGTATCGGCCGCAACATGCCGATCGCGCGTGCACTGGGCAAAGGCCGGCTCGCCATGGCCAACCCCGACAGCGTGCCCGCCGGCAAATATGGTAAGGCGGCACTGACCGCGCTGGGCGTCTGGCCTTCGGTCGCACCCAAGGTCGCACGCGCCGATAATGTACGCGCCGCGCTGGCGCTGGTGGAACGCGGCGCGACGCCGCTCGGCATCGTCTATGCAACCGACGCGCGCGCCAGCAATGGCGTGTCGATCGTCGGCGCCTTCCCCACCGGCAGCCATCCGCCGATCCGCTATCCGCTGGCGCGCCTGGCCGGCAGTCGGCACCGGGATGCGGAGGCTTTCCGCCGCTTCCTCCTGTCCCCGACCGGCCACGCGATCCTCGCGCGCTATGGGTTCAGCGCACCGTAAGCCTTATTTCTGGCAGGCGATGATGGCGGCGATCACCGCCAGCGTTTCCTGCGGGTCGCGCACGCGCACCGTGTCCAGGCCCAGTTGCTTGGCCGGATAGTCATTGCCGCCCGGAAAGATGGCGTCGCCAATGAACATCATCGCGTCCAGCGCGATCCCACTGGCATCGCGCAATTTGCGCAGGCCATAGGCCTTGTCCACGCCCTCGCGCGTGATGTCGATGGACGTCGCGCCGCCCATGTTGATCGACAGGCCGGGGAGGCGCTGACGCAGATCGGCCTGAATGAGCTTGCGCTTGGCGAAATCGGGGTCCCACGATTCCTTGGCGTGGATGGGCGCCTGCTGGCCCAGCGCGGAAAAGGTGATCTGGCTGCCACGGTCCTCGATCCGCTCGCCCCAAATCTGCTCGGGCACGAACCCGGTCGCGGCCAGCGCCGCGTCGAACGCCGCCAATATCTTCGCTTTCTGCGCGGCATCGAACAATTCGGCATAGACGGCCGACCAGCCATCCGCGCCATATGTATACAGCTTGGTCCCCGTCGTCGGCATCAGCCACAGGCGTGACCGGTCCGCGCGCGCCGGCAGGCGGCTCGCCACCTGCTTGTCGAATTGCGGCCAGTCGCCGCCCGAAATGACCGCAACATGCGCGACGGTCAGCAGGTCGGCCAGCGCCTCGGCCATATCCGATTCCAGCGGCTGCTTGCTCAGCGCCAGGGTTCCATCAAGGTCGAAGGCAATCAGAGATTTCATGGCGCTGTCCCATCCAAACGGGCCTATCGTCCCGGGCGCGCTACACTAGCGCGCCGATGCAGTGCAACCGCGCTAATTATGGTTGCGCTTGCTTGACGCGCGAACGGCAATCGCCCAACCACCGACGATGAATTTTACCCTGTCACCGCAGGACTGGACGGTCATCGGCCTGTCGTTGAAGGTCAGCTTGGTCGCGGTAGCGGTCATGTTGCCGATTGCCTTCGCACTCGCCTGGATATTGGCGCGCTGGCGCTTTCCGGGCAAGCTGCTGCTTGACGCGCTGGTGCATCTGCCGCTGGTCGTGCCGCCGGTCGTCACCGGCTGGCTGCTGTTGCTGCTGTTCGGCATCAACGGCCCGATCGGCAGCCGGCTCGACCAATGGTTCGGCGTCACCTTGTTGTTTCGCTGGACCGGGGCGGCGCTGGCCGCTGCGATCATGGCGATGCCGCTGATGGTGCGCGCGATGCGCTTGTCGATTGAATCGGTCGATCGGCGGCTGGAACAGGCGGCGCAGACGTTGGGCGCTTCGCCGCTGCGCCGCTTCCTGTCCATTTCGCTGCCGCTATCCTTGCCGGGCATCTTTGCCGGCGCGATGCTGGGCTTCGCGCGTTCGATCGGGGAATTCGGTGCGACTATCACCTTCGTATCCGACATTCCCGGCGAAACCCGCACCTTGCCCATCGCCATCTATGCCGCGCTTCAGGTGCCCGGCGCCGAAGCCGCCGTGAGCCGCTTTGCGATCATTTCCGTGCTGCTGTCGTTAGGCGCGCTTTTAATCTCGGAACTGCTCGCCCGCCGCGCGACGCAGGGACGCATGCCCCATGTCCTTTGACCTGCGCCTGCGCCGCCGCCTGGGCGACCGCACCATCGCGCTCGACTGCATCGCCGACGCGCGTCTGATCGCGCTGACCGGCCCATCGGGCGTTGGCAAGACCAGCATCCTCAACATGGTCGCCGGCCTGCTCGCCCCCGATGAAGGCCATATCCGCATCGATGGCGAAACCTTGTTCGACAGCGCGAGCGGCATCGACCGGCCAGCCGCAGACCGCCATGCCGGCTATCTGTTTCAGGACCTGCGCCTGTTTCCGCATATGCGCGTGGATCGAAACCTGCGCTACGGTCGCCGTCCGGGCGGCGCGCTGTCGGAAGAGGACGTGCTGGCTTTTCTGGGCATCGGCCACCTGCTCCACCGCATGCCGTCCACTCTGTCGGGTGGCGAAGCGCAGCGCGTCGCCATCGGCCGCGCCCTCCTCTCCGCCCCCCGCTTCCTGCTGATGGACGAACCGCTGACGGGGGTCGATCGCGCTCGCCGCGCGGAAATATTGCACCTGATCGAACGCGTGCGCGACGAATTGCGCCTGCCCATTCTCTATGTGACGCATGATCTGCGCGAAGCGGAACGGCTGGCCCATCGCATCGTCGAAATGCCCGAAGGATGAGGTCGCCAGCACAAAAACACCGTGACAGCGCCCCTTTTGCCCGCCATCAGGATCGCATTTTGAACGGATCTACCCCCTCTTGAACCACGCGGACGACAAGAACGAATCTACAGCGTCCCCCGAAGCGGCGCTTGCCGCTCGCCTCGACGCCATTGAGGCCAGGCTTGCGGATAGCAGCAGTCAGCTCGATCAGGTGCAGCATCTGGTTGAGTTGGTCCTCGCGGAAACCCTGTCACGCCGGCTTGACGGCGCACCCGGGTCTGATGCGGCCATCCAATGGTCGACAGCGGGCTTCCCTGTGCTTCCCCGCAATGTCCCGGTTTATTTCGGGTCCGGCACGAAAACGTGCGAGCCCGATCCCGACGTATACCTTGCAAGCGGCTGGCATGTGCGCGAACCTTGGGGCGTATGGGGCAGCAATTCTATCCACGCATTGCGCTTCGCGCTCGACCGCTGGCATGGCGGCTATGTAACGGTTAGTCTCTCTTTATTCTGCTTTCTGGCAGACGGCATGGACCGCCCCCAAGTCGATATAAGCGCCAACGGCTATTTTCTGGGATCTCATCAGCTTGACGCAGTGCACCGGGTTGTCCGGTTGCGTCTCCCCCCTTCCTGTATCGGTAATGGAGATATTCTGCTCCAGTTCCAGCATGAGGCGCCTGTCAGCCCGGCATCTCACGGCATCGTGGTCGATCCGCGTATGCTGGGAGTCGGCCTTGTCATGCTGTCCGCAGGCTAGAGGATAAAAAGACGCACTGTTCGAGGCGTATCGCAATTGCGAATAGCGCGACTTTGCGGCAAGTGCGAAATCCGGTCGACATATATATATACCGCTTGGACGAAGCGGATCTTCATATCATCCCTGCGTCCATCGGTGGCGCGCGGATCAGCTAGGGAGCGAAAGAGAAGGCACATGGCCAATCTGATCATTACCGGGGGCGCAGGCTTTATCGGCGCGAATTTCGTCCGCCACTGGCGCAAGGTGTCTCCCAATGACGGGATCGTCGTGCTCGACGCCCTGACCTATGCGGGCAACCCCGCCAACATT
Source organism: Sphingomonas sp. SKA58 (assembly GCF_000153545.1). Lineage (NCBI taxonomy): Bacteria > Pseudomonadati > Pseudomonadota > Alphaproteobacteria > Sphingomonadales > Sphingomonadaceae > Sphingomonas > Sphingomonas sp. SKA58. Next base: position 551,318 of record NZ_CH959306.1, on the reverse strand, counting down.
GCAGACGTACCGGACGTTTCCCTGGTCGAAGGCGACATCTGCGACACCGCGCTTGTGTCGCAACTCATTGCCGATCACGATGTCGACACCATCGTCCACTTTGCCGCCGAAAGCCATGTCGACCGTTCGATCACGGGCCCCGACGCCTTCGTCACCACCAATGTCATCGGCACCCACAGCCTCCTGAAAGCCGCCAAGGCCGCCTGGCTCGACAAGGGCACCGGCCGGCCCCACCGTTTCCATCATGTCTCGACCGACGAAGTCTATGGCACGCTGGAACTCGATGATCCCGCGTTCAGCGAATCCACGCCTTATGCTCCCAATTCGCCTTATTCCGCGTCGAAGGCGGGGTCGGACCATCTGGTGCGCGCCTATCACCACACCTATGGCCTGGAAACGACGACCAGCAATTGCTCGAACAATTATGGTCCCTACCAGTTTCCCGAAAAGCTGATCCCGCTCTTCACGCTCAATGCGCTGTCGGGCAAGAATCTGCCCATCTATGGCGACGGCATGAATATCCGCGACTGGCTGCATGTCGAAGATCATTGCATCGGCATCGAACTGATCATGCGCAAGGGCCGGATCGGAGAGACCTATAATGTCGGCGGCGGGCAGGAACTGCCAAATATCGAGGTTATCAAGGAAATCTGTCGCGGCGTTGACGAAGCCTTTGCGCGCAATCCCGCACTCGCGTCGGTATTCCCCGATGCGCCGGCCGCCCACGGCCGCCCGTCGGCCGAACTCATGACCTATGTGCAGGACCGCAAGGGCCATGATCGCCGCTACGCGATCGACGAAACGAAGATCCGCAGCGAACTGGGCTATGAACCTTCGCGCGATTTCCCACAGGGCTTTGCCGATACGCTCAACTGGTTCCTGGACAATCAGGACTGGTGGCGTCCTCTGGTGGCGCGCGCCGCCCTGGCTGGCTGATCCTTCAATCGCCGGGCAGGCCACGCAGGACCATCGATGACGCTCGATATCATTCTTCCCATTTATCGAAACGTCGACATGGTCCGGGCTTGCCTGGATTCTCTTGTCCGGAATCTCGACGAGATCCGCGATCACAGTCCCCGCCTGATCGCGATCAACGATTCGCCCGATGATCAGGCGGTCGATGCCTATCTGCGTCAATGTCATGCCCAAGGCCTGATCGACGTCCACATCCGCAATCCCGAAAACCTCGGCTTCGTGCGGAGCGTCAACAAGGGATTGGCGATGGCGCGCCGCGACCGGCGTGCTGCCCTGCTCGTCAACAGCGACACGCTGACCTATCCCGGCACATTGTCGGAAATGCTGGCCGTGCTGCATGCCGACCCGCAGATCGGCTTCGTCTGCCCGCGCTCCAACAATGCCGCGCTAGCGACCTTTCCGCCCGCGCCGCATAATCTGTCGGGCATCGCGACGACGCCGGAAATCTGCCATATCGCCTGGGAATCGGTACACCGGCACCTTCCCCGCTACAGCTTCGCGCCGACCGCCGTCGGCTTCTATCTGCTCATTTCAGGGCAGGTGGTCGCCAATTTCGGCTATCTCGATGAGGATTTCGGCGTTGGCTATGAGGAGGAAAATGACCTCGTCATGCGGGCGGGCAAGGTCGGCTTTCGCGCCGTGCTCGCCAATCACGCCTTCGCTTATCATGCCGGTTCAGCCTCCTTCAAGCTGCACGACATTGACTATAAGGGCCAGCAACAGGCCAATCTGCGCATGATCGATGCGCGCCATCCTGAATTCCTGCCCCTGGTCTGGGCGCATGAAGCATCGGCTGAATATCGCGCGATCGCCCAGATGGCGAACCTTGTGCCGACTGTCGACAGCAAGCTCAAGATCGCACTCAATCTGCTCAGCGTCGGCCATCATCACAATGGCACCAACGAACTCATCATGAACTTCGTCCGCTGGTTTGATCGCCAGCCGCAGGACGGGTTCGAACTGCATATTATCTGCAAACGGTCCGTCGCAGAATTCCATGGCATCGACCGCCTGGACCATGTGCGGCTGCGTACCGATGCGACGCCGGGCTATGCCGTGTCGATCTTCTTTGGCCAGCCCTTCGAACTCGACCAGATCAGCGTCATGGAGCATCTCGCCCCGGTCAATATCTATGGCATGCTCGACGTCATTGCGCTCGACTGCGGCAATCTGCGCGCGGACAATGACGTGCAAACCCTCTGGTCCTATGTGGCGCGCAACGCCAACGGCCTCTTCTTCATCAGCCGGTTTTCGCAAGAAACATTCCGGCATCGCTTTCCCCGGCGCTTTGGCGCGCAGGTCCATACCCGCCTTCTGCCTACCCGCCCCTCGGCCTACGCGGCGCGCTATGAAGGACTGGAACTGCGCCGCGACCATGCGCTGGTGCTCGGCAATCATTTCGCGCACAAGGCATCAAGCGCATCTGCCCGTATCCTAGGCGAAGCCATCCCCAGCCTGTCGGTCCTTGTCATGGGCAAGGGCGGCGATGACATGCCCTCCAACGTGCGCCAACTTCACGCCGGCGTCATTCCCGACGTCGAGATGAACGAGATTTTCGCGTCCAGCAGCGTCATCATCCTGCCTTCTTATTATGAGGGCTTCGGCCTGTCGGTGATGCACGCGCTGGCGCTCGGCAAGCCGGTGGTCGCCCGCGACATCCCTGCCACGCGCGAAATCCTCGCGACCTTCAGCGCGGTGGAGGGCGTCTTTCTCTATTTCAACGACAGCGACCTGCCCGACGCCGTGCGCCAGGCCGTCGAATGCGAACAGGCGCGCGTGGTGGAACAGGACGGGGCTGACTGGGACGACTGGTCGCGCGACCTCTTCGCCTTCGCCACCGGCTTGCTCGACCGGTCCGACATTTGCGACCAATTGATCGCCCGGATTGAAGATGGCGACATGCTCCGCCGCCACAGCGCAGCCAAGGACGGCACGGCGCCTTCTGGCGCAAGTGGCGGTCCGGTCGCGCTCAATCTCGCGCCGGCCGCGACGGTCGATCTGCCGGCCATTCTTGCGCTCGACGGCGACGCCTTCATTGAGGCCTTCTATATCCAGATACTGGGCCGTCGTGCCGATCCCGCCGGCCTCGACCATCATCGCGCCCTCATCGCCAACGGCATGACCAAGGAAGACATGCTGCGCGCCATCATGGAATCGCCCGAGTTCAAGGACCGTCGCGCGACCATCACCGTGATCGGCGCCGACCGCCTCGACAAGAAAGCCAAACGGCGACGCAAGCTGCTGTCGCTGGGCTGAAGCCGTCGCGATTGGGCGCGCTTGCACCAGCCCAAACAAAGCACTTGACCACCCGCCTGCCGCCGCCTATCTGCGGCCTCCCGAGCGGGAAACCGCTTACGATCGGTGCCCGATCGTCTAAAGGTAAGACTACGGACTCTGACTCCGTCAATTGAGGTTCGAATCCTCATCGGGCATCCAGATTTTCCTCCTCCTGACATCCAGGCGCTTGGCTGTGGTATCCATGCGCCCGCGTCATCCCGCTGACGGCCGTCAGGCCGCTGAGCGCGCGACCGGGCGGGTTTCTGACACATCGGCAAAGGACTCAACGACGCTTCCCGCCGCTATCTTCCGTTCGGCCCTGCGAACGGGCATGACGAGAAGGTCGAAATAGGAGCGCGGCGGCCGCACATCCTCGAGTCCCACTGCAGGATGTTCGTCCGGCGCAGGAAAATGGGCGGTGCCGAACAGTTGATCCCAGATCGAAAAGACGGGCGCGAAATTCTTGTCGAAATGCCGCGTCTCGACACTGTGATGGATGCGGTGGAACCTGTTATCGACCAGCAGCCAGCGCAACGGCCCGACATGAAGCCGGGTCGAAGCGTGGATGAAGAAATTCCAGAAAGCGACCATGACCACCGCCAATGCCGGCACGGCGACGCCTTTCAGTCCCAGTAGGCTGAAGGGCAGGATCTTGAAGAAGAATTGGCAGATCAACTGCACCGGGTGTGCATAAGTATGGGCTGCATGTAGCTGCGTGGGCGCATGATGCACGGCGTGGAACGACCACAGGAAGCGGTGTTCGAACCGGTGTTCCCAATAATTGCAAAAGTCCCAGAGCAGGATAAGCGTCGTCAGCAGCAACCAGTCGGGCATCCACCGCAGGTCGATCAGGATCGGGCATTCGATGAAGCGCCAGAAGGCGTGAAAGGGCGGCACGATGAACGCGGCCGACACCGGCAGCGCCAGGACGAAGAGAGCGCCTGGCAGCCGATCGCGCAAGCTGAGTTCCTCGCTCGGAAATAGCATCTCCACCAGCACGCACAGGCACAAGGCGAGCAGGAATGGCACGGCCATCCACAGGCTCGCTGCAAGAATGAGTCCCAGGTCAGTCCATGACAACGCCATGGTTCCGCCCTATCCGCCAGACATGTAGATGGCGTTAACCCGCCCGAAGCCCCGCGAAGCCGACTTTGAAGGGCCGATAGCCAATCACTTTGAATTCGCGCGATTCACCACGCCGCCCTCATGCCGCGCTGCCGTGAACCACGTCCATGCCGCGCCGCCGGCGACGCGCGGGGCGGGTCAGGGGCAGCACTTCGGACGGGTCCTTTTCCAGCCGCTCGACCGCATTGTCGACCAGCATCTGCAAGCCCTCGTCGCTCAACAACCCGCCGCGGATCAAGCAGCGATCCTCGAGCACACGGCGGAACGCGGAATAGAGCGTCATGTCGGGCTGGCGCGGCGCACCCCAGAAACTGTCGAGGCTGGTGTGATGCACGATGCCAGGCACCTTGTAGACCGCGTGGCCCAGCACCACGACCGGCTTGGCGCTGTTAAGCGCCAGCGTGCCCACCGTGCTGTTCACCGTCACGACGCCCAGCGATGTCTGCACGACCTCGGCAATGTCCCAGTCAGAGAGATAATGAAGCCGATCGCCGACGCCATAATGGGCCGCCAGCTTGCGCGTCAGCCGTTCCCAGCCGACCAGTCCCGGATCGAGCGGATGGCGCTTGACCAGCAACGCGACGCCCTGGGGCGCATGTTCGGCAAAGCTCTTGATGACGAAGCGCAGCGCCGCGCGCATGTCGCCGAAGGGCGAATGGACGCGAATCTGATAATCGGAATTGAGCTGCAGCGGCAGGGTGAAATAGGGCTGGCCCTTGACCGCCTCCCATGTCGCGGCCGACCGCTCCGCCTCGCGCTGTCCCATCAGCAGCTTCCAGCACCAGGCGACCGATTCCAGGATGAAACTATGCGGCCTGTGCGTGCGATAATAGGGAAAATAGGGCCGCATCAGCGCCGACGACAGGCCATTGCGCATCGTGTTGCGCGCCCGCGCCTGGAATGTCGAGGGCACCGGCGGCAGCGGCTCGGTCCGCTCGGGCAGGCCAGCCGCCTGATCGAGATACCATTGCGGATCGAGCGGCAGCGTCGAATTGCCGTTCACCCCGTCATCCTGCAATGTGAGGAAGTCGGGCCGGATATAGCCTTCCTCCATGCAATGCACCCGCAATCCGCGCAGCCGCGCCATGCCATGGGCCGATGTATGATAGGGTCGGCAGTCGCCGTAGAGGATAAGGTCGGTAACGCCGTGGTTGACGATAAAATCGTCAAAGAAGAGCGGCCAGTTGCGGAAGGTCCCGCGATAATCCGCGGCTTCTCCCGGCCAGTCAACCTTGTCGCCGCCATTGATGTTGATGCGCAGGGCGCGATGCCCCCGCGCCCGCAAGGCGTCGGCCAGCATCGCGAAATAGGGTCCGTGCGGTCCCTGCAGGAAGAGAAAGGTCTTAACCTGCGGATCAGCCATGAAAAAACTCTGCGGCCAAAGTCATAAATCTGCGCAACTTCCCCTGCATGGCCCGCACCCTGATAAGCCAAGTCACAGGCGGCGTCGACCCATTGGCTAAACGCTCCACCATCACTTCAGGCCCACAAGGCAATCCGGTCACCGGATCGAGATAGCGGGGATAGAGAATGAGTGCTGCAGCGACAAGCGCATCAATGGTGCGCTGTCGCCCACGACGGGGGCTTGGCTCTGCCAGATCGCGGGTGAGGCCCCAGCCGGCATAGAAGGGCATGCCGTGCACGGTCACCGCGCGACCCCGGATCAGCGCCTCGAACCCGGTGAGCGAGGAAAGCACATGCACCGCATCGACGGCCTGCACCAGGTCCATCAGCGATCCGCCGCTGTCGATCGCATCCGCATGGGCCAGGGCCGCCGCATCGGTCAGGTGGCCCTTGCGATGCCCGGCCTGCACGTCGGGATGGGGGCGATAGAGGATGAAGGCATCGGGTTCGGCGCGTCGCACGCGCTGGAGAAAATCGAGATTGCCGACCACCCCTGCGCCGCCCAGCCGCACCGACAGGTCATCGTCCACTTGGCCCACCGCCAGCACGGTACGCCGTCCTTTCGGCAAGGCGGGCAGCCCGCCGCCCTGCGCCCCATATTTGGTGACGCCCGACGCACAGATGCGCGCGCGCAGCCGCGCCGCCCGCTCGACCAGCGCGGGCGAAAAATCCTGCGTCGCGAGCAGCTTTTCCAGGTCATTGGGGCCGAGCGCATTATAATAAATGCCGCTGCGGTCGACCACGATGGAGCCAGGTGGATGGAGAGCCGCGCCCAAGCCACGCGAACGCAGGAAGCCATCCTCCACCCGCGCGACGGGAATGCCCTCCGCCTCTGCCTGTGCGACGATGGCGGCGGGCACGCGCGAAGGCCAGACCGCCAGCGCCCCGCCCTCGCGCTGCGCCTTGCGCAGGCCGCGCCGCGCCGACACAAAGGGCGGCGATCGCTCGCCGTCCCATAAAAAGGCCCGGATCGCCTCGCGCTTCCAGAAGGCCATGCCGCTCGCCGCCGATAGGCCGCGATTGCCGTCCAGATGTCGTCGCCAGTCGGCCAATTGCGCGATCGCCTGCGTGACATCGATCGTCCCACCGGAAAATGGGTCGCGATACTGCACCGCGGTCAGCCGGGCGCGCAGCGCCGTGTGCAGCCGCGCTGGCTCTACCGCCACGCCATCCGCTCCGATCACCGGCACGCCCATCAGCCCGGCGATCAGCGACCATTCATCCTCGGCACCGGCATGGATGGCCTGCGCGCCTTCGATCATGTGCCACGGGTCGCAGTCAGCGGGGAGCATGCGTCCCGCCACATGGGCCGCGCCCTTGCCGGGCAACAGGCCGATCTGATCCGAGTCCATTTCGACAAAAACGCGCGCGTCCAGCGGCGTTCCCACCCGCACCAGCCGCCGCACCGGATCAGGCCGCGCGCCCCAGAAGCAACCGCCCACGCGCGCGACGCGAAGCTGGTCCAGCATCCCCTCGGTGACATGAACCGCGGCGGTTCTATCGGCAGGCAGGGAGACGGCGGCGACAGCCGGGTCGACATTGGGGAAAGGCGGGGATCGCAGAAACGGGGTCATGCGCCATGACGGACCGGGATCGCGCATCCGTCCCGTTCCAGTCCCAAAGCGCGCCGCATCGTCATGCCTCACCCTTGGAGCAGGGGGGATGCAAAGGTCAAGGAACAGAGGCCGTTACTTCCTCGATCAGGTCGGTCACTATGTCGAAATAGTCACGCCAGGTCGGCGCGCGCCACGCGCTGATGCGCGCCTGCTGCGCCGCGCGCTCGGGCGAATCTGCCTGCGCATAGGCGCAGATCGCCCGCATCCATCCCAGCCCGTCCAGCGGATCCAGATAGTCCGGTGCATCGCCACCCACTTCGCGATGGGCGATGATGTCGCTGCAAATCACCGGCACGCCCGCCGCCAGCGCCTCGACCACCGGCATGCCGAAGCCTTCGGCAAAGGACGGCATCAGCATCGCGCGGGCATTGGCGACCAGCGCCTGCATCCGGTTGTCGGACACTTCGCCCGCCTCGATCACATGGCCGCGCAAAATGTCCGCGCGCTCCAATATGTCGATGACATTCTCATTTTCCCAGCCGCGCCGTCCGACCAGCACCAGCACCGGGGCCGCGTCGCCCATGTCCTCCACCAGCCGCCGCCAGATGGTGAGCAGCAGCAGATGGTTCTTCCGTGGCTCGATCGTCGAAATATAGACGAAATAGGGCCGCCTGGGCAGCGACTCGTCGCGCGCGCCGAATATGTCGGGCGCGTCCGCGCCGAAATGCGCGACCCGCACAACCCGACCGTCCAGTCCGGCGCCCAGATGCGGCGCCAGCGCATCGATCGTCGCCTGGCTGTTGCCGATAATGCCGGTTGCATAGCGGTCGATCGTGCGCACGCGGCGGCGATGCTCGTCCGCACCCTGCGGCCGGGCATATTCGGGATGGCTCAACGGGATGACGTCATGCACCAGCGTCACCAACTTGGCGCCCTCCGCGCGCAGGATCGCGCCCACTTGGCCCGCGTCGTCCAGATGGTGCGGCGACACCTGCAAATAGATGCGCGGCCCCTTCGCCTTGGGCACCGGGCGCGGCCGGGTCGCGAACATATGGCGGATGACCGCCGCCTTGCCCTCGCCGCCCGCGTCGCTGCGCGTATTGCGCCACTTGGCTGCGGTAAAGGCCAGGAACTGGCGCACCGCCGCATTGCTCAACCGCCCATAATAGCCGCCAGCGGGATGCACCGCCGCGAAGGACAGGCGATGGGGCATTCGCTCCAGCAATTCGCGGGCATAGACATATTCGACCCGGTCGATCCCGGTCGGCGCGGGGTGGAAAGCGCGCGACAGCAGTCGCGACACGTCCAGCACCACTTCACTGTCGCCACGCGCGCCATCGAAGCGGGGGCTGGCCCGCTTGGTGCGCAGCGCCAGCCGCGCGCCAGGGGCGTTGAAGGGACGCAGGGCCATCGGCTCAGCGTCCGCCGCTCAGATGTGACAGGCAGGCGGACTGCATCAGAACTGCGCGCGTATCTCTTGCGCCAGCGCTTCGAGCGCGTCGGGATCGGCCTTGCCGCCCGCGCCATGGGCGGCAAAGCCCTTGGGGTCGCCCTCCCATCTCGGCAGGATATGGACGTGCAGGTGGAAAATGGTCTGCCCGGCCGGCGCACCGTTGAACTGCGCGATCTGGATGCCGTCGGGGTTCAGCGCCTTGCGGATGGCGGTGGCGACCTTTTTCGTCGTCGCCATCACCTGGGCCAGCGCCTTGTCCTCCATTTCCAGCAGGTTCCGCGCCTTCGACCATTTGGAAATCACCAGCGCATGGCCGCGCGTCTGCGGCATGATGTCCAGGAAGGACAGCGTGTCCGCATCCTCATACAGCGCGGTCGACGGTATCTTGCCCTGCAAAATCAGGGCAAAGATATTCGCGTCGTCATAGGTGCCGTCGAGGCTCATGGAGTGCCCTTAGCTGATATAATGGGCGCTCGTCTTAGCAGCGACTTCCTCCGCCGTCACGCCCGGCGCCAGCTCAATCAGCTTGAACGGACTATCATGGTCGGGGCGCTGGAACACCGCCAGGTCGGTGACGATCATGTCGACGACATTAGTGCCGGTCAGCGGCAGGGTGCAGGCCGGGATGAATTTGGGATCGCCATTTTTGGACGTATGCTCCATCACGACGATGATCTTCTTGACGCCCGCGACCAGATCCATCGCGCCGCCCATGCCCTTGATCATCTTGCCGGGGATCATCCAGTTGGCGATGTCGCCATTTTCCGCGACTTCCATCGCGCCCAGCACGGTAAGGTCGATATGCCCGCCCCGGATCATCGCAAAACTGTCAGCGCTGGAAAAATAGACCGACTGCGGCAGCTCGCTGATCGTCTGCTTGCCCGCGTTGATCAGGTCGGCGTCCTCCTCGCCCTCGAATGGGAAGGGGCCGATGCCCAGCATCCCGTTTTCCGACTGGAGCGTCACTTCGACGCCTTGCGGGATATGGTTCGCTACCAGCGTCGGGATGCCGATGCCCAGGTTCACGTAGAAACCGTCCTTGAGTTCCTTCGCCGCGCGCGCGGCCATCTCGTCACGAGTCCAGGGCATCAGTTATCCTCCTTCGCAGGCTCAGCACTCAGCCTCGCGCGTTCCTCATCAAACCCCTGCCAGATACGGCGAAGGGCTTCGTCTTCAGAAATTTGACCCACAGCAGCATAAGCCTGCGCGGCGGTACAAACGCTTTCCGTGAGCAAAGAACCCAGCAGTTCTGGCCTCCACTTATCCAACATGCCCACCAAAACATATGAGCGGCCTTCATCCGGGTTGACCCAGAACCGAGCTAATTCAAATGCACCAGCACCGAGCTCAGAGTTATCAGAGATTCTTATGGCACCCGGATGCTCCGCCTTCTTGCGAAAGCCGATCATGGCCGACGTCCTTCGGGCGCCCACCTCTTGTCCATCGGAAATATGTCGTCGAACCCGCCCTTGAGGCCGCTGCCATAGACGGGATTGGGCATGACGAACCAGCCATTGCCCCACATGCCGGCGATCGGCAGGGTCATGGTCGCAGCGCGGCGCGCGGGCACGGCTTGCCCCGCATTGAACAGGTCGGAGAAATCACCCAGTTGGTCGCCGCCCATGGCGATGACGCAATATTTGGCGGCGATCGTCGCGCGGCGGCCGTCCTTGCGTGATCCCATGGCGTCGTCGCCGCTCAGATACAGCGTCTGGCCATGCACCGCCTCGCCCAGCCCCGCCGCGCGGATCGCGCGCGCGGTCGCATCGGCGTTGGCGGCCGACCGGTTGGTGTTGAAGATCACGGTTACGCCCATCTTGCGCAGCGCGCCAAGCACATGGTCCGCGCCCGGCACCGGCGCGACCGCGCCCTCCCCCGTCTTTTCCCACGCGTCCCAGTCGGCGGCGTTATAGCCCTTGCCGCTTGTTGCATCATGATATTCATAGCCGATGTTGAGCAGCACCGTTTCGTCGACGTCGAATACGGCAGCCAGTGGCTTGTCGCCGCACGGCACGAATGAGGGCGCGTTGAGGCTCGCGCCTTGCGCCAGCACCACGCTTTCGGACGGCCGCGCCTTCACCTTGGCCGCGACATAGCCCAGCAGCCCGTGCCAGGCCTGAACCGACAGCGCCGCGCCTTCACCCGACCCGTAGAGATATTGCATTCCCGCCGGCGGATTGGCGGGAGCGGCGGCAACGGGCGCGGGCGGCGCGCTCGTCACGCTCGCGCAGGCCGCCAGAGGCAAAGCGAGGAACGCCGCGCCAAGCCGCATACTTGCGGGCATCACGCCGCCTCCCGCTCCGTCACAGTGCGGAACTCGATCTTCTTGTCATAGGGCGCCCCTACGATCATTCGCTTGACGTAGATGCCGGGCAGATGGATCGCATCGGGGTCCAGGCTGCCGGTCGGCACCACTTCCTCGACCTCGGCGATGCAGACCTTGGCCGCCGTCGCCATCGGCTGGTTAAAGTTGCGCGCGGTCTTGCGGAAGATGAGGTTGCCGCTCTCGTCGGCCTTCCACCCCTTGATGATCGCGATGTCGGCGAAGATGCCGCGCTCCAATATATAATCCTGCCCGTCGAAGCTCTTGACTTCCTTGCCCTCGGCCACCTGCGTGCCAACGCCGGTCTTGGTGTAGAAGCCGGGAATCCCCGCCCCGCCAGCACGGCACCGCTCGGCCAGCGTCCCCTGCGGGCAGAACTCCACCTCCAGTTCGCCGGCCAGAAACTGCCGTTCGAATTCCTTGTTTTCCCCGACATAGGAGGAGATCATCTTCTTCACCTGCCGCGTGCGCAGCAGCTTGCCCAGCCCCTCGCCATCGATCCCGGCATTGTTGGACGCGATGGTCAGATCCTTGACCCCGGCATCGCGGATGGCGTCGATCAGCCGCTCTGGAATGCCGCACAGGCCAAAGCCGCCCGCGCAAATCTGCATCCCGTCGAACAGCAGCCCGTCCAGCGCAGCCGCAGCATCGGGGTAGAGCTTCTTCACCATGGGCGCTTCTCCTTGAATATGAACATGGGTCTAGGCGGTCGAAAGGATCAATACCAATGATTTGTTTTTTCGGATAAGCTAAAATAATGGCTATCAATCGTATCGCCTTCTATCATCTCGAAACGCTGCTGTGGATCGCGCGGCTGGGCACATTCGCCGCAGCGGCGGCGCGCCTCAACACGACGCAACCCGCCATTTCCGCGCGTGTGCGCGAATTGGAAAGCCATCTTGGCACCGCCCTTTTCCGCCGCGAAGGGCGCGCCATGGCGTTGACCCCCGCGGGCCGCGAACTGGTGCGCGAAAGCGAACCCCTCTGGGCGCGTTTCCAGACAGTGCTGACCGGATGCAGCGACATTGGCGGCGCGCGCGGGGTCGTGCGCGTGGGATCGGGGGAGATCGCAGCGGCGATCTGCCTGCCCGACTTCGTCACCGCGCTGGGCCGCGACCTGCCCAATGTCACGCTGGCAATCGACATCGCGCTGACCGTGGACCTGATCCAGCAACTGGCGTCGGGGCAGGCCGACATGATCTTCGGCGCAGGGCCGGTTGCGCACCCGATGCTGCGCTCGACACCGATCGGCGGCGTCGATCTTCTCTGGCTCGCCAGCCCCGCCATCGCCAGCGCGCCGCCGCCGCGCCCGCCGGTCTGGTCGCTGTCCAGCGCCTCGCCGCTCTATCACATCGTCAAGGATGCGCTGGCCACATCCCCGCTGGCCGACAGCCCGGTCAACCTGTGCAACAATGTGCGCACGATGATCGATATCGTGACGCGTGGCGGCGGCGTCGGCGCCTTTCCCGAAGCGATGGTGCGCGCCCATCTGGACAATGGCCGGCTCGTCAGACTGCCCGACATGCCGCCCTTGCCGCAGATCGCCTTTCACGTCGCCGTGCGCGCGGCCGAAAGTGATCCGCTGGTCCTCGCCATTTTCGGCCGGGCCAGCGGATTGCGGCTCTAGATCAGACCGGCGAGCGGGCTCGACGGGTCGGCATATAGGCGCTTGCCCATGCGCCCGGCGCGATAGGCCATGCGGCCCGCCTCGACGCCCGCCTTCATCGCGGCGGCCATCAGCACCGGGTCCTTCGCTTCGGCGATGGCGGTGTTCATGAGGACGCCGGTGCAGCCCAGTTCCATCGCCTGCGCGGCTTCGGACGCGGTGCCCACGCCCGCATCGACCAGCACGGGCAGCGTCGTGCCCTCCACGATCAAACGGATCGTCACCCGGTTCTGGATGCCAAGGCCGCTGCCGATCGGCGCGCCCAGCGGCATGATCGCGACGGCGCCCGCATCCTCCAGCCGTTTGGCCGCGATGGGATCGTCGACGCAATAGACCATCGGCTTGAAGCCTTCTTTGGCCAGCACTTCGGTCGCGCGCAGCGTCTCGACCATGTCGGGATAAAGGGTGCGCGCCTCGCCCAGCACCTCCAGCTTGACCAGATCCCATCCCCCCGCCTCGCGCGCCAGGCGCAGCGTGCGGATCGCCTCCTCGCCTGTGAAGCATCCCGCCGTATTGGGCAGGTAGGTGATTTTTTTGGGGTCGATATAGTCGGTCAGCATCGGCGCCTTGGGGTCGCTCACATTCACCCGCCGCACCGCCACCGTGACGATTTCCGCGCCCGACGCCGCGACTGCGGCCGCATTCTGTTCGAAGCTCTTATATTTGCCCGTCCCCACGATCAGGCGCGACGTGAACGCCTTGCCCGCGACCGACCAGCCATCATCGCCCGCGCCATCGCCGCCGCCGACGAAATGGACGATCTCCAGCTCATCACCGTCCTCGACCCGGACATCCGCCAGCGTCGATCGCGGCACCACCTCCAGATTGCGCTCGACCGCCACCTTTTCGGGCGTGAAGCCCAGTTCGCTCGCCAGTTCAGCGAGGGTCAGCCCCTCGCGAACGCGGCGATGTTCGCCGTTGATGCGGATGGAAATGGTGCCGTCTATGCTCACTATGCTGTCCCGATTGGCAAAGTGTCTCGACGCGGCGAGACAGGAAAGGCTATGGATTGCCTCGCATATAGGGGCGGCCCTGCCTCCGCCGCAACATCTGAAAAAGGGGACCGGACGTGGCCGACGCGCGCAAAATCTATGTGCTCAATGGGCCCAATCTTAACATGCTCGGCACGCGCGAGCCGGAGATTTACGGCTATGACACGCTCGACGACATCGCCCAGCGCATGGAGGACGCGGCCAATCGCGCCCATGTGGAAATCGACTTCCGCCAGTCCAATCACGAAGGCCATCTGGTCGACTGGTTGCAGGAAGCCCATGCGGAAGGCGCGCATGCCGTCATCATCAATCCCGGTGCCTACACCCACACGTCCATCGCGCTGCATGACGCGATAAAAGGCATCAGCGTGCCGGTAATCGAAATTCACCTGTCCAACCCGCATGCGCGTGAGCCTTTCCGCCACAAAAGCTATGTCGGCATGGCGGCGAAGGGCACGATCGCAGGCTTTGGCCCCATGTCCTACATGCTGGCGCTGGAAGCCGCGCTGGAATTATGATCCGACGCACGAAAGTTGCGCTTTGGCGTAAATACGCATAGGCGCTGGCGCCAGAAACAATATTCACCGGCCAGGGACTTCACATGACCGATAATCAGGAAAAGGGCGCAATGCAGGTCGATGTTCAGCTCGTGCGGGACCTTGCCGCCCTGCTCGACGACACCAACCTCACCGAGATCGAGGTGGAGGATGGCGACCGCAAGATTCGCGTCGCGCGCAAGGCCGGCGGCGCGGCTGCCGCTGTCTATGCGCCCGCGCCTGCCGCCCCGGCGGCCGCTGCGCCTGCCCCCGCCGCCGCGCCGGCTGCGCCTGCCGTTGCGCCCGAAGGCGCGCTGCCGCCCGGCACCCTGGTCAAATCGCCGATCGTGGGCACCGCCTATCTGTCCGCCGAACCGGGCGCCGCGCCCTTCGCACGCGTGGGATCGCAAGTGCAGGCCGGCGACACCGTCCTGATCGTCGAAGCGATGAAGGTCATGAACGCCATCGCCGCGCCGGTGTCCGGCACGGTCAAGACGGTGCTGGTCGATAATGGCCAGCCGGTCGAATATGACCAGCCGCTGATCGTGATCGAATAAGGCGCGCGACGATCATGGGCATTGAAAAGCTGCTGATCGCCAATCGCGGCGAGATCGCGCTCCGCATCCACCGCGCCTGCCATGAAATGGGCATCAAGACGGTCGCGGTGCACTCCACCGCCGACGCCGACGCCATGCATGTGCGCCTGGCCGACGAGGCGATCTGCATCGGCCCGCCGGCGGCCAAGGACAGCTATCTGAACGTTGCGGCGATCATATCGGCGGCGGAAATCTCGGGCGCGGACGCGATCCATCCGGGCTATGGCTTCCTGTCCGAAAACGCCAAATTCGCCGAGATCGTCGAAGCGCATGGGCTGGCCTTCGTCGGCCCCAAGCCCGAACATATCCGCACCATGGGCGACAAGATCGAAGCCAAGCGCACCGCCGGCGCGCTGGGCCTGCCGCTTGTCCCCGGTTCCGACGGCGCGGTCAGCGACCTTGAGGACGCCAAGGCGATCGCGGAGAAGGCGGGCTATCCCGTCATCATCAAGGCGGCTTCGGGCGGCGGCGGGCGCGGCATGAAGGTGTGCACCTCTCCCGACAGCCTCGAAACGCTGATGCAGCAGGCGGGCAGCGAGGCAAAGGCAGCCTTTGGCGACGCCACTGTCTATATCGAAAAATATCTCGGCAATCCGCGCCATATCGAAATCCAGGTGTTCGGCGACGGCAATGGCAACGCCATCCATCTGGGCGAGCGCGATTGTTCGCTCCAGCGTCGCCACCAGAAGGTTCTGGAGGAAGCGCCCTCCCCCGTGCTGAGCCAGGCCGAACGCGAACGCATCGGCGGTGTGTGCGCGAAAGCGATGGCCGACATGGGCTACCGGGGTGCTGGCACCATCGAGTTCCTTTGGGAAAATGGCGAATTCTACTTCATCGAGATGAACACCCGGCTTCAGGTCGAACATCCGGTGACGGAGATGATCACCGGCCTTGACCTGGTGCGCGAACAGATCCGCGTCGCGGAGGGCAAGCCGCTGTCGGTGGCGCAGGAGGACATACGCTTCACCGGCCATGCCATCGAATGCCGCATCAATGCCGAAGACCCGCGCACCTTCGCGCCATCGCCCGGCACCGTCACCAGCTATCACGTTCCCGGCGGCATGCATGTCCGCGTCGATAGCGGCCTGTATCAGGGCTATAAGGTGCCGCCTTATTATGACTCCATGATCGGCAAACTGATCGTCTACGGTCGCACCCGCGAAGGCGCGATCATGCGCCTGCGCCGCGCGTTGGAGGAATATGTGATCGAAGGGATGAAGACGACCATCCCGCTGCATCAGGCGCTGCTGACCGATCCCGATTTCCTCAACGGCGACTATACGATCAAGTGGCTGGAGGAGTGGTTGGCGCGGGAAGACGCGGCATGAAGGCCACCATCTGGCACAATCCCAAATGCGGCACGTCGCGCAAGACGCTCGCCATCCTGGAAGAAACGCCGGGCGTCGATGTCGAGGTGATCGAGTATCTCAAGACGCCCTATAGCCGCGACAAAATCACGCAGTTGATCGCCGACGCCGGCATGACCCCGGCCGACGCGATCCGCACCATGGGCACTGATGCGGAAGAACGCGGTCTCCCCGCGATGGCCCCCGACGCGATCCTGGATGCAATGGCGGCCAATTCTGCCTATGTGAATCGTCCCTTCGTCGAAACCGACAAGGGCGTGCGCTTCTGCCGACCGCAGGACAAGGTGCGCGAAATACTCTAGGCGGCACGCGGGCAAAGGCACGGCATCATGGCGCAGGACGGTCCGAAAATCGACGATGATGCGCCGGTGCCGGGCGTTGCCCCCTATGACGGACCGGCGGGCGGCTGGGGCGCGCTGCGCGGCGTGGCCGTCGCGATCAAGGACCAGATGGGGGCCAGCGCCGACACCCGCGCCCTGCTTCAGATGAACCAGCCGGACGGCTTCGATTGTCCCGGCTGCGCCTGGCCCGACCCGCGCCACACATCCTCCTTCGAATTTTGCGAAAATGGCGCGAAGGCCGTCACATGGGAAGCGACGCCCAAGCGCGTCGACCCGGATTTCTTCGCGAGCCACAGCGTATCGGACCTATGGGACTGGAGCGACCACCGGCTGGAGGATGCCGGTCGTCTCACCCATCCGCTGCGCTATGATCCGGCAACCGATCATTATGTCCCGATCGGCTGGGACGAGGCGATGGCGCAGATCGGGGCAGGTCTCAACGCGCTCGACCATGCCGACAGGGCAGAATTCTACTGTTCGGGGCGCGCCTCCAACGAAGCGGCCTTTCTCTATCAGTTGTTCGCCCGCGCCTTTGGCACCAACAATTTCCCCGATTGCTCCAACATGTGTCATGAGGCGACGAGCGTCGGCCTCGCCAAATCGATCGGCCTTGGCAAGGGGTCGGTGACGCTGGAGGATTTCGACCATGCCGATGCGATCTTCTGCATCGGCCATAATCCGGGCACCAACCATCCGCGCATGCTTTCGACACTGGCGGCGGCGGCCAAGCGCGGCGCGCCGATCATCGTCGCCAATCCGATGCGTGAACGGGGCCTGGAACGCTTCAAGTCGCCCCAGCACCCCACCGAAATGCTGGCCCCCGGCGCGACGCGGCTGGCGTCGGCCTATCATCAGGTGAGGGTCGGCGGCGACCTGCCGATGGTGCAGGGAATCATGAAGGCCCTGTTCGCCGCCGATGCCGCCGACCTGGCGGCCGATGGCGCGGGCCTGATCGACCGCACCTTCATCGCCGAGCATACCGTCGGTTATGAAGCCCTGCGCGCCGAGGTGGAGGCGCAGGACTGGGCCGCGCTCGAACAGGGCAGCGGCCTCACCCGCGCGGCGATGGAAAGCATGGCGCAGGTCTATGCCAAGGCCCGCAATGTCATCATCTGCTATGGCATGGGCATCACCCAGCATCGGCACGGCACGCAAAATGTGCAGCAGATCGCCAATATGTTGCTGCTGCGCGGCAATTTCGGCCGTCCGGGGGCGGGCATCTGCCCCTTGCGCGGTCACAGCAATGTGCAGGGCGACCGCACCGTCGGCATCACCGAAGCACCCGGCGAAGACATGCTGGCCCGGCTTGATGCCCGCTTCGGCATCACCAGCCCGCGCAAACATGGCCATAACGCGGTCGATGCTCTGGCGGCGATGGCATCGGGCGAGGCGCGCGCGCTCATCGCGCTGGGCGGCAATCTCGCCGTCGCCATGCCCGACCCGCAGGCCTGTTTCGCCGCCTTCCGCAAACTCGACTTGGCCGTCCATATTCTCACCAAATTCAACCGCTCCTGCCTGCTCCCCGCGCGCGAAAC
Organism: Sphingomonas sp. SKA58; assembly: GCF_000153545.1. Classification (NCBI taxonomy): domain Bacteria; kingdom Pseudomonadati; phylum Pseudomonadota; class Alphaproteobacteria; order Sphingomonadales; family Sphingomonadaceae; genus Sphingomonas; species Sphingomonas sp. SKA58. The sequence continues at coordinate 533,172 of NZ_CH959306.1, read as the reverse complement.
CATCATCCTCCCCTGCCTTGGCCGCACCGAACTCGACATGCAGGCGGGCGGCCCGCAATGGGTTACGGTGGAAGACAGCATGTCGATGGTCCACGCCTCGCACGGGCGGCTCAAGCCAGCCTCGGACGATCTGAAATCGGAACCCGCCATCGTCGCCGCCATGGCGAAGGCGACGTTGCCCGCCAGCCCGATCGACTGGGACGGCTTGGTCGCCGATTATGACCGCATCCGCGACGGGATCGCCGCGGTCTATCCCGACTTCCATGATTTCAACCAGCGCGTCCGCGTGCCCGGCGGCTTCCGCCTGACCGTCGGCCCATCCCAGCGCCACTGGCCCACGCCCGATGGCAAGGCGCATTTACTGACCGCTGGGGACGCGCCCGCGCAGGACGACCGGCTGATGCTCGCGACCATCCGCAGCCACGATCAATATAACACAACCATCTATGGCCTCAATGACCGCTATCGCGGCATCACTGGCCGCCGGGACATCCTGTTCATGAACGCCGCCGATATGGATCGGCTGGGCATCGCTCATGGCGACCGCGTCGATGTGGTGGCTGCGCCCGACCGCATCCTGCGTGGTCAAACCGCGATCCATCATGACATCGCCGCCGGATCTGTCGCTGCCTATTATCCCGAAGCCAATGGCCTGCTGCCGCTCGACGCGCATGACCGGCAAAGCGGGACGCCCGCCTACAAGACGATACCTGTCGATATCCGCCCGGCTGCGTAACGATCATGGCAATTTGCGGCTTGCTTTGACGCACGGAGGCCCTAGCTTCCGCGCCATGGCAAAGGGCAGCACGCAAAAAGCAGCATCGGCGACGGTCGCGGTCTACAGCCTGAAGGGGGGGGTCGGAAAAACGACGGTTTCCGTCAACCTCGCCTGGGCGTCGGCCTCTATTTCCAAACGGCGCACCCTGCTCTGGGATCTCGATCCGCAAGCGGCGTCCAGCTGGCTCCTGTCGACCGACCAGACCAGCCGCGACGCGGCGCAGGCCATCTTCAGCAAGGATGTCGAGGTCAAAAAGCTGATCCAGCCGTCCACCGTTCCGGGGCTGGACCTGATCGCCGCCGACACCTCGCTGCGCGGCCTCGATCACCTGTTCCGCGAAATGGACAAGAAGAAGCGGCTGGCCAAGCTGATCGAAAGCCTGGGCCGCGACTATGACCGCATCATTCTCGATTGCCCGCCGGGCCTTACCGAAACCAGCGAACAGGTGCTGCGCGCCGCCGACCTTATCGTGATTCCGGTCATTCCTTCGCCCCTCTCCCAGCGGGCAATGGGCGAAGTCGCGCGCTATCTCGTCCAGCGCGGCGGCGCCCATGCGCCGATCCTGCCGGTCTATTCGATGGTCGATCGCCGCCGCAGCCTGCATCGCGCCGCGCTGGAAAGCCAGACCGGCTGGCCCGCCATTCCCATGGCCAGCACAATCGAGCAGATGACCGTGCGCCGCAAGCCGCTGGGTGCCTTCGCGCCGGCATCGCCCTCGGCGCAGGCCTTCGCGTCGCTCTGGACGCAGGTCGAACGGCAACTGAGCGGGCGCTAAGGCGCGACCTGCGGGTCAGGCGGCGATGTCGTAGGGCCGGATTTCACCGGTCAGATACAGGTTGCGCGCCTTCGACCGGCTGAGCTTCCCCGATGACGTGCGCGGCAAGGTGCGCGGCGGCACCAGTTCGACCACGCAGTTCATGCCCGTGATCGCCCGCACCCGCTCGCGGATCTGGTCGCGCAAGCGCGATCGTTCCTCGTTGTCCGACGTGCGGCAATGAACCAGCACAGCGGGCGCTTCCTCGCCGCCGGGCGTCGTGATCGCGAAGGCGGCGATGTCGCCCTGCTTGAAGCCGGGCAGTTGCTCGACCGCCCATTCGATATCCTGCGGCCAGTGATTCTTGCCGTTGATGATGATCATGTCCTTGGCGCGGCCGACGATATAGAGATAGCCGTCGCTCAGATATCCCATGTCGCCGGTGTCGAGCCAGCCGTCGGCCATGCAGGCGTCGGTTGCCTCCTGATCGCGGAAATAGCCGACCATCAGGCTGGGGCCAGTGGTCCACACCTTGCCGATCTGCCGCTCGTTCATCAGGCCGCCATCCTCGTCGCGGATTTCCACGACCATGTCCTTGGCCGGCTTGCCGCAATTGACGATGGAGCGGAAACGCTGCGGCCGGCCTTCGGGCGCGGCGCCGCCCGACAGGTCGGTTTCCTCGACCAGTTCGACGATGATCCCCTCGCCCGGCGGCATGATGGTGACGGCCAGCGTCGCTTCAGCGAGGCCATAGCTCGGCAGGAACGCCTTGGGGCTGAACCCCGCGTCGGCAAAGGCATCCACAAAGCTCTGCATCACGTCGGGGCGGATCATGTCCGCGCCATTGCCCGCCAGCCGCCAGCGCGACAGGTCGAACCGGTCGGCCGCCTTGGTCTGGCTCGACATGCGCCGCGCGCAAATGTCGTAGCCAAAGGTCGGCGAATAGCTGATCGAGGTGCCCTCGTTCCGGCTGATGAGGTCGAGCCACGCCAGCGGGCGACGGGCGAAATCCTCGGTCTTCATGTAATCGGTCGACACCTGGTTGGCGACGACTGACAGGAAGCAGCCGACCAAGCCCATGTCATGATACCAGGGCAGCCAGCTGATGCATCGGTCGCTGTCCTGCACCTCCATGCCGTGGCTGTGGGCCGACAGATTGGACAGCAGCGCATGATGCGTCACCGCAACGCCATGCGGGAAACGGGTCGACCCGCTCGAATATTGCAGATAGGCGATCTCTTCGGGCTGCGCCTGCGGCAAGTCGCACGGCACCGCCTCGCGCGCGATGAAATCCTCGAAAGCGATGCTTTCGACCGCCTTTTGCCGGCCCGATTCGCCCGCCATCTCCTCCAGTTCCTTGGGGAACAGGAACAGCATCGGGTCGCAGCTTGTCAGTTGGACATTGAGCTGGTCGATATAGCTTTCCTTGCCGCCAAAGCTGGTCGGCAGAGGCAGCGGCACCGGCCAGGCGCCGGCATAGACGATACCGAAAAAGAGCATCGCGAAATCCGCCCCGGTTTCCGCTACCAACGCCACCCGGTCCTGCGGCTTGACGCCATGGGCGATCAGCCGGTGGGCGCAGGCGATCGCGTCGGCGCGCAACGCGCTGAACGGATAGGGGCGCGCCAGATTGCCGCGCGCATCATGGAAATTCAGGCCCCGCTTGCCCTGCGCGGCATAGTCCAGCGCTTCGCCCAGCGTCCCGAAATCGGAGAAGCGGCGCGGCAGATCATCAGTGGTCGGCGTCGGTGCCATCATCTCTTGCGAACCCGTCATATTGGTTTCACCCAATGTCATAAAATTTGTCAAAGGGCCGCCGCTAGCAGCTTTGGCGGCCCCATGCACCGGATAGTTGCATTCCAGCCTGGCTTTCTAGCCCATAAGGCGCGGTAAAATTCCGGCCCGACTGTGGCATAAACATGGCGCATCAGCCATGCTGGCGCGGTATGACCGGCAAACGCCCCCCTCCGCCGCTCGATGAGGATGCGCTGCGCGAACTGGCGCTGCGCCATGTGGCCCGCTTCGCGACCAGCCGGGGCAAGCTGCTCGCCTATCTCAACCGCAAGCTGCGCGAACGCGGCTGGGCGGGCGAGCGCCCGGCCGACCCACAGGCGCTGGTCGATCGCTTCGCCGACCTCAACTATATCGACGATGCAGCCTATGCCGTGATGAAAAGCGCGTCACTGGTACGGCGCGGCTATGGCGCGCGCCGCGTGGGCGAGGCGCTGCGCGCCGCCGGCATAGCGGAGGAAGACCGGGAGCAGGCCGACGCGCAGACCGCCCGCGACGCCTGGGCGGCGGCCGATCGCTTCGCCCGCCGCAAGCGCATCGGCCCCTATGCGACCGCCCCGCTCGATCCCAAACAGCGCGAAAAGGCGATCGCCGCCTTTCTGCGCGCGGGCCACGCCTATGCGCTGGCGCGCCGCTGGGTCGACGCCGCCCCCGGCGAAGTGATGGAAGAGGACGAATAGGCCTCCTCCCGGCGTTTCGACCCGGCACCGGAAACCCGCCTTACCTCTCTCGCCACAGCCCCCTTCCAATGTAGGATTTTCTTTGATCTACCCTGATCGATGAAGCCCTGCCCGCCTCATATAACCACGCCCGCGCCCACGCAGCCCCGTGTCGCTTCCCTGTCGCGTCGTGGTCGCTTCGCAGGCGCGTTGTGGTCGCTTCAACCCCGAAAAGCCCGACAACCGTGTGAACTTCGCTACGCCCGTCACCATCCGGGCTCAGGCGTCGCCCTTGCGCATCTTCGCCCGCCGCGCGAAGATGTTAAGCACCTCGACCAGCGTCGAAAAGGCCATGGCCGCGTAGATATAGCCCTTGGGCACATGCACGCCAAAGCCGTCGGCGATCAGCACCGCGCCGATCATCAGCAGGAAGCCGAGCGCCAACATGACGACGGTCGGGTTGCGCGCGATGAAATTGGCCAGCGGATCGGCCGCGATCAGCATCACCGTCACCGCCACGATCACGGCGATATACATGACCGCCAGATTGTCGGTCATGCCCACCGCCGTCAGGATCGAATCCAGCGAAAAGATCATGTCGAGCAGGATGATCTGCACGATGGCGCTGCCGAAACTCATCGTGACCGCGCTCTTCTTGTCCAGCACATCGTCGCCGCCATGCGGGTCGACATTGTGATGGATTTCCTTGGTCGCCTTCCAGATCAGGAACAGGCCGCCGGCAATCAGGATCATGTCCCGCCAGGAAAATTGCGTCTCGAATGTCGGCGCGCCATGGCTGTCGAGCGGCCCGCGCCAGCCAAGATCGAATACGGGCTGCGTCAGGCCCACGATCCACGCGATCATCGACAGCAACACCAGTCGCATCGCCAGCGCCAGCCCGATGCCGATGCGCCGCGCCTTGGGCCGCTGCGCCTCAGGCAGTTTGTTGGTCAGGATGGAAATGAAGACGAGATTGTCGATTCCCAGCACCACCTCCATCACCACCAGCGCGATCAACGCGGCCAGGGCGGTGGGATCGGTAAAGGCGGTGACGAGACTGTCCATGATGCTCCCCTGATTGTCCGACAACGCCACTGTTTCGGATCGGCAACGTATCGAAACGGCGATGACGCCTTATCGTTCCTCTGTTGCTGCTTGATGCCGGAACGCCGAGTTTATAAGGCTGGCACATCATTATCCGGGGGGATTTTTCCGATGCGTTTCATGTTCACGCTGGCGGGCCTTGGCCTTGCCTTGTCCATTTCTGCGCCGGGAAAAGCCGAGGTCTTTGAGATGGACGGCCATTTTCCCGCGCCCTTCCGCGAAGTCAGCCTGGCGCGCAGCATCGGCATCGACCGGATCGGCGGGCGTGACGGCATGGCCCTGTCGCTGGCCCTGGAACGGTTGTTGAGCAGGCGCGGCCCGGACGGCCGCCCCCATTTCGACCTCATTGCCCTGTCGCGCAACGGGCCGGACGCCGAAGCCATCGTCAGCGGCATGGCAGACGCCACCATCCGCAAGAGTGACGTCAAGCGCACGGTCGAGGAATGTGCGGACAAGCAGGCCAGCATCTGCCCGAAGAAGGAAAAGGTCGACATCACCTGCACGCAGGAAGTCGTCAGCTTCTCCTCCACCCTGCGGGTCGCGCGCCCGGACGATGGCCGCATCCTCTATACCCAGACACGGCCGCAATCCGACACGATCGTTACCTGCCCCAAGGACAAGAGCCCGCGCCATCCCAAGGACAGCATCGACCGGATGGTGCGCACGGCGGCGGATCGTTTCGTGGACGATATCGTACCGCGCCACGAACGCTACCGCATCCGCCTGCGGGAAGGGCGCGACGGCATGGACAAGGCGATGGGCCAGGCGTTCAGGGACAGCATTCGCCTGTCGCAGCGCGATCCGGCCGCCGCCTGCGCGCAATGGGATGGGATGAACCGCGATCGCCCCGGCCATCCCTCGCTGCTCTTCAACCTTGGCCTGTGCGCGGAACGGGACAGCGACTATGCGCAGGCCGAGCGCCTTTATGCTCAGGCGGGCAAGGCACAGGAGGATATCGACCGGGTGCGCGATCTGACCATCGGACGCGAAGACGCGCAGGCGCGCGCGGCCGATCAGTAAGGCGCGTGCTGGACTTGAACGCGGCGCTACCGTAGCGACGGCCTGTCCGCATCGACCTTGCGGACATCGACCGATAGTCTTTCACCCCTTTGCCAGAGGCGGGCCAATGACCAGAACCACCCTCACGCGTTTTCTGATCGAACAACAGCGCAACGCCAATGCCCTGCCCGCCGAATTGCGGCTGCTGATCGAAACGGTCGCCCGCGCCTGCAAGACGATCAGCCACGCCGTCAGCAAAGGCGCGCTGGGCGAAGTGTTGGGCAGCCTGGACAGCGAAAATGTGCAGGGCGAAGTGCAGAAGAAGCTGGACGTCATTGCCAACGAACTGCTGCTCGACGCCAATGAATGGGGCGGGCACCTGGCGGCGATGGCGTCGGAAGAGATGGAAACCATCTATCCTATCCCCAACCGCTATCCCAAGGGCGAATATCTGATGCTGTTCGACCCCATTGACGGGTCCAGCAATATCGATGTCGACCTGTCGGTCGGCACGATCTTCTCGGTGCTCAAGGCCCCCGAAGCCTGCGCCGGGCGCGATGTGACGGAGGAGGATTTTCTCCAGAACGGCCGGCATCAGGTCGCTGCCGGCTACGCCATCTATGGCCCGCAGACGTTGCTGGTGCTCAGCGTCGGCACCGGCGTCTATGAATTCACGCTGGACCGGGAAGTGGGCAGCTGGGTCATGACCGACCCCGACATGAAGATGCCCCAGGGCAAATGCGAATTTGCGATCAACATGTCCAACCGCCGCCAATGGTCGCCGGGTGTCGAACGCTATATCGACGAACGGGTGATGGGCGCCAAGGGACCCTGCGGCAAGGATTACAATATGCGCTGGACCGCCTCCATGGTGGCCGACGTGCACCGCATCCTCAAGCGCGGCGGCATCTTCATGTATCCCTATGATCATCGCACACCCGGCAAAGCCAAGCTGCGTCTGATGTATGAAGCCAATCCCATGGCCTATCTGATCGAACAGGCCGGCGGCGCGGCGAGCGACGGCTTCATGCCGATCATGGACGTCGCCGCGCGAGGGCTGCACCAGCGCGTGGGCGTGGTGCTGGGCGACACGGCCGAGGTCGAGGCCGTGGTCGCTTATGGTCGTGAAACCGAAGCCTTGGTGAACTGACAGGAAAATGATGGGGGAGAGCGCTGATCGAAAAGCGCTCGATCCCCCAGCCATGCCGCGCCTGCCGGTCTTACCGGCGGCTCCTCTCCAGAAACTGTTTTAGTGACGCGGCATGTGCGGGATTCGCTTACTCCAGCGCGATGACAAAAAAAAGGCTGATCCGAAGATCAGCCGATAAGTTTTTAGGAGAGGATGCCTGAAAGGCACAGCCCTTGTGACCCTGCGAAGGATTCTTCGCAACTGCGAAGAGCGATGGGCCGGTTGCAAAGCATGCAATCATGCGCTGGCGTGAAAGCAATTGGCAGGGCTTTTGAGGATATAGGGACGCCGATGCACGGACCAGTTCCCATAGCGGCGACAGACCATCCCCAGCGCTACCGCCGCGACATCGACGGCCTGCGCGCGCTCGCCATCCTCCCGGTGCTGCTGTTTCACGCCCATGTGCCCGGATTTTCCGGCGGCTATGTGGGCGTGGACATCTTCTTCGTCATATCAGGCTATCTCATCACCGGCATTCTCGCCCGCGACATTGATTGCGGGCAGTTTTCGCTGATCCGCTTCTATGAACGTCGCTTCCGCCGGATCATCCCCGCACTGGCGCTCATGATAGTCGTGACGCTGGCGGTCTCCGCCTGGCTCTACTTTCCCGGCGATCTGGAGGGGGTGCCCCGGTCTGCGCTCGCCGCAACGTTGTTCGCCTCCAATCTATGGTTCTTCACCGACACCGGCTATTTCGCCGGCGGCGCGGACGTAAAGCCGCTGCTCCACACCTGGTCGCTTGCCGTGGAGGAACAATATTATATTGGCTTCCCGCTGCTGCTGATGCTGCTGGCCCGCTACGCACCGCGCTGGCGCACCGCCGCGCTGGCGACGTTTGCCGCCCTATCGCTGGCGCTCGCCATCCTGATGCAGCGGGATACGAGCGGTTTTACCTTCTACCTGCTGCCGACCCGCGCCTGGGAATTATTTGCCGGGGCCTTGCTGGCGATCGGCGCGGTCCCATCCATTCGCGGCCGTTTGGTTGCCGAAGCGCTGGTATGGAGCGGTCTGTTGGCGATCGCCCTGCCCGTCACGCTGTATGACCGCACCACCATCTTTCCGGGGCTCACCGCCCTGCCCCCCGTGCTTGGCGCGGCGGTTCTGCTTCATGGCGCGCCAGGCACAAGCGTCGGGCGGCTTCTTTCCCAACCGCCGCTCGTTGGCATCGGCCTTCTCTCCTATTCGCTCTATCTCTGGCACTGGCCGCTGATCGTCTTTGTCGAATATGCGACCGACGCGCCGCTATCGGGAGGACTGCGATTAGGCGTAATCGCTGCCGCCCTGGCCCTTGCCTACCTATCCTGGCGCTATGTCGAGCGGCCATTCCGCGATCGCTCGCGCATTTCGGACAAGGGAATATTTCGCTTCACCGCCGTCGCCATCCTGCTGCTGTGCCTGGCATCGGGCGGACTGATGGCGGTGGGCGGATGGCCGTCGCGCTTCTCCGCGCCGGTGCTGGCACAAATCGCGGGACGCAATGATTTCAGCCCGGCGCGCAAACGATGCCATGACACCTATATGCGCGGCGCACCGCCTTGCATATCGGGAGCGCGGGTCCACCCCGACGCCATGCTCTGGGGCGACAGTCATGGGGTGGAGCTGGCCTATGCCCTGTCGCTGGAAGCCAAGGCGCAGGGCCGTGCGCTGGTCCAGCGCACCACCTCCAGCTGCCCGCCGGTCCTGGGCTATGACGGCAGGGATCCGCGCTGCGCCGCCGCCAATCGCGCCGCCTTCGCCGCGCTGCGCGCCGATCCGGCCTTACGCCGCATCTATCTGATCGCCTTCTGGGCCAATGGCGACTTCGACGCGCCCGACTTCGTTGCCAAGCTTGACCTGACAATCGCCATGATCCGGCGCGAAGGTCGGCAGGTCGTGCTGATCGGCCCGGTGCCGCCCCAGCCCTTCGACGTTCCCCGCCACCTTGCCCATCTCGCGCGCGCCGGGCGGCTGGATGAGGCGCGCGGGGTCAGCCGCGCGGGGGTGGAGGCACGCACACCCCATCTGCGCGCCCTCTTCAGCCGCTGGCAGCAACGCGGCGTGATGCTGATCAGTCCGCTTCAGGCGCTCTGCGCATCAGGCGCCTGCGCCATCGCGGCGGACGGCAAGCCACTCTATTTCGATTCGCATCATTTGAGCGTTGCCGGCGCGCTGCGCGTGGTCCGCGACGGGGCTATTCCGCCGCCAGCGCATAGCCAGCGCGCGGCAATTCCACCGCCAGCGCCTCGGCCAGGTCGGTGACCAGAGCCTGCATCTGCGCCACGCCTGGCCCAGGGCCTTCCAGCCCCGCATCGAGATAAAGCTGGCGGTCTATCTCCACCTGCAAGCCATGCAGCCCCCGATCAGGACGGCCGTGCCGCTCCAGCAGATAATCGCCGGCATAAGGGTGGTTCTGCGCAACGCCCACGCCATGGCTTTGCGCAATCTCGGCGGCGAGCGCCATCAACTGGCTGGACGCGCTGCGACCAAAGCGGTCCCCCAGCACGATGCCCGGCGGCGTCTGCCCCGCGCCCGGCGGCGGCAGCGGCGGCATGGAATGAAGGTCGATCAGGATGGCATGGCCATACGCATCCCGTGTCGCCGTCATCAGGCGCGCAAGCGCGGCATGGTAGGGCCGATGGACAGTCTCGATCCGCCGCTGCGCCTCCAGCCAGGGCATGGGCCGCAGCCACAATTCGCTGGCGCCGGGCATCCGGCGGGGCAAAAGGCCAAGGCCACCGCGCAGTTTCGCGCTGCTGTGCCAGCCCGCATCGTGTGGCGGATCGGCGATCATCGCGGGGTCCACCTCTCGCTCGTGACGGTTGAGGTCGATCATCGCGCGCGGCGCCCGTGCAACCAGCACGGAAAAGCCCTTCGCGATCAAAGGCCGTGCAAGCAGATCAACCCCGCGATCCTCCAGCCGTCGCAGCATGGCGGGCCGCACGCGGGCGGCGGCCAAAAGGGAATCAGGGTAATCACGGCCCGAATGGGGCACAGAAAGGATGACGGGACGGTCTGGCAGGTCCGGACCGAAAAGGTCGAAGGCGGTGTTACGCACAGACGGAACTGGCAGCACGTCTTCGTTCAAGGCGGCTCCTTTCACCCGATCCGCGAAATTGGTTACCCGGCTGGATAATCTTTACACCTTGTCGCATATAAGCGGGCTTCGCGCCACCCTGTCGGCGGCGTGCACGCTGGCAATGCGCCGGACGGACCGATGTTGGGGGCAATGATTCGCATTCTACTGGCCGAAGATGATGAGAGCATGCGCGTCTATCTTGCCCGTGCTCTGGAACGATCGGGATATGAGGTCGTCGCCGTCGCGACCGGCACGCAAGCCGTGCCCTATATCGATTCCGACCGGTTCGATCTGCTGCTGACGGATATCGTCATGCCTGAAATGGACGGCATCGAACTGGCTCAGCATGCAGCACAGGTCGCGCCGGACATGCGCATCATGTTCATCACCGGCTTTGCCGCCGTCACGCTCAAGGCCGGCAAGGCGGTGCCGCAGGCCAAGGTATTGTCCAAGCCGTTCCACCTGCGCGACCTGGTGCTGGAGGTCGAGCGCATGTTTGGTAGCGAGAGCCTTTCGGGCCAGAGCTGACCCGCATCAATCGGGCACGACTTCCTGCATGTCGGGCGTTGGGTCGAGCGGGATGCCGGCCATAGCCGCGGTGAAGCGCTCGCGATCCAGCCCCTTTTCCCACACCGACACCACCACCGTCGCCACCGCATTGCCGACGAAGTTGGTAAGGCTGCGGCATTCGCTCATGAAGCGATCGACGCCCAGGATCAGCGTCATGCCCGCGACCGGCACCGACGGCACGATCGACAGCGTTGCCGCCAGCGTGATGAACCCCGCGCCCGTCACCCCGGCCGCCCCCTTGGACGAAATCATCGCGACCAGCAGCAGCAGGATCTGCTCTTCCAGACTGATATGCACATTGCAGGCCTGGGCGATGAACAGGGCGGCCAGCGTCATGTAGATATTGGTGCCATCCAGATTGAAGCTGTAGCCGGTCGGCACTACCAGTCCGACGACCGACTTGCGGCATCCCGCCCGCTCCATCTTCTCGATCAGGCTGGGCAGTGCCGCTTCGGACGAGGATGTGCCGAGCACCAGCAGCAGTTCCGCCTTCAGATAGCGGATCAGGTGCAGGATATTGAACCCCACCGCCCAGCAGACCGCACCCAGCACCACCAGCACGAACAGCAGGGACGTCAGATAGAATGTCGCGACCAGCCCCGCGAGGTTGGCAAGCGTGCCCACGCCATATTCGCCGATGGTGAAAGCCATCGCCCCGAACGCGCCGATCGGCGCGGCCTTCATCAGGAAGCCGACCAGCTTGAAGACCGCGTGGCTCGCCGATTCCAGCACCGTCATCAGCGGCGCGGCCTTGTCGCCGATCATGGTCAGCGCAATGCCGAACAGGATCGCGACGAACAGCACTTGCAATATGTTGCCGTCGGCGACCGCCGACACCATGGTCGCCGGGATGATGCTCATCAGGAAACCGGTCAGCGTGCGCTCGTGCGCCTGATGCGCGTAATCGGCGACTTTTCCGGCATCGAGCGTCGCGGGGTCGATGTTGAGCCCGGCGCCCGGCTGCACGACATTGGCGACGATCAGCCCGACGATCAGCGCCAGCGTCGAAAAGGTCAGGAAATAGCCAAATGCCTTGGCCGCCACACGCCCAATGGCACCCAGTTCCTTCATGCCGGCAATGCCGGTCACGATCGTGAGGAAAATCACCGGCGCGATGATCATTTTCACCAGCTTGATGAAGGCTTCTCCCAGCGGCTTGAGTTGGACGCCGGCGTCGGGAAAGAAATGGCCGATTGCCACGCCGAGCGCGATGGCGACCAAAACCTGGACATAGAGCTGACGGTAGAATGGCAGACGCGGCGCCGTCTGAATGGGCGAGGATGGCGATGGCATCATGATGAAGTGGCGTCCCCCTGTTTGCGTTGCAGCATATGGGACCCCCCTTCGCTGTCCAGAAGAATGTGCGCCTTGCCTAAATAACCGCTTGCGCGGCCCGACGCCCCCGGCTATTGGCCCCCTCCACGGCGGGCGTGTAGCTCAGTGGTAGAGCACTGTGTTGACATCGCAGGGGTCGCAAGTTCAATCCTTGCCACGCCCACCATGAAAAGCCTCGCGGCCATCGGTCGCGAGGCTTTTTTTATTCAGTCGCGACTGAAGCCGTATTCAGGGCACCTGCTTCTTCATCGCGTCGAGCATGAAGCGCCAGACATTGGCGGCATCCTGCGCATAGGCGCGTTCATCGCTGTCCGGACTGATATAGCGGGTGACGCCCGCCCCTGCTTCCTTCATATAGTCGCTAGGTTCATGGATGGCGTCGAGCACCGCGCGAACCTGCGGCAGGCAAGCCTGCCAATCCGCGTCATCCTGTGTTTGACCCTGCATCTGGCACAAAGCGCGGGCAGCGCGTTCGATCGGCGTCATGTCTGGCTCCTGCTGGCACTGAGGTTCTTTCGCATCTGACGCGGCGGACATGGGGAAGGCAAGCGAAAAGCCGTGCATTGGCGTTTCGCTTGGTCATCCGCCTCGCTTAAGAGCAAGCCTGATAGACGAAGAGGACGAGCATGGTGGAATGCGAGATGATCGCGGGCAGGCGCGTCCTGTTCGTCATGGCGGTGGACGCTGAATATGGCCCCCATCTCAAAGCGCGTTTCACGCCGCTGCTGACCGGCGTCGGCCCGATCGAGGCGGGGATTGCAATGGGGGCGACGCTTCATTCTCTGGAGGCGCGGGAGTCTCTGCCCGACCTTGTCGTATCGCTCGGGTCAGCGGGATCGCGCCGCTGCCCACTGGGAGAGATTTTCCAGATCACCAGCGTCTCCTGGCGCGACATGGATGCCACCCGCCTTGGCTTTCCCAAGGGCGTGACGCCGATGGTCGATCATCCGGTGGATATTCCGCTCGTGACGCCATTGCCGTTGCCGCTGGCGCGCCTGTCCACCGGGGCCAATGTCGTGGGAGGCGAGGATTATGCCGGCATCGACGCCGACATGGTGGACATGGAAAGCTTCGCCATCGCCCGGGCCTGCGCGCGCTATGACGTTCCGCTGATGGGACTGCGCGGCGTGTCGGATGGGCCAGGCGACCTCAATCACATCAACAGCTGGATGGAATTGCTCGGCCTGATCGACGAACGGCTGGCACAGGCGGTGGATTTGCTGCCCGGGGTGCTGGCCTGCACGGACGGCTGATTGGGGGGGCGCTGGCTTTCGTGCGCGCTAGTCGCCGTCGAAAGCGATCAGGGCCTGTGTCGCAACGCCGTCATCCTCCAGCAGCGCCTTGCCGCCAAGATCGGGCAGATCGACGGCGAATAGCGCCATGAGGACGGCAGCCCCCTGTTCGCGCAGCAGTTGCGCCGCTGCGAGAGCGGTGCCACCGGTGGCGATAAGGTCATCGACCAGCACGACCCGCGCGCCCGCCGGCACCTGCCCCTCATGCAGTTCCAGCCGGTCGGTGCCATATTCCAGCACATAGTCGATGCCGACCGTCTTGCCGGGCAATTTACCGGCCTTGCGCACGGGTACGAAGCCCTTGCCCAAGGCAGCAGCGAGCGCCGCGCCCAGGATGAAACCCCTAGCCTCGATCCCGACGATCAGATCCGGGTCCAGCGGCCGGGTGACTGCGACCAGCCGCTGGACCAGTTCGCCAAAGCCCGGACCGTCCGCCAGCAACGTGGTGACATCGCGAAACTGAATGCCCGGCTTGGGAAAGTCCGGGATGGTGCGAATGAGGGCGGTCAGGCTGTCGATGCTCATGGGGCCTCCATAGGCAAAGGGCGCGGCTCCCTCAAGGAACCGCGCCCTGCTTTTGTTGGCGCACTGACAACAGAAGTCAGGCCGCCTTTTTCTTGTCCGCCCAGATATTCTGGTAGGCCATATAGGCAAGGCCGGTGGCGATCAGCAGGAAGACGATCGTCGCAAGCCCGGCGCGACGGCGATTTTCCAGCTTGGGTTCCGCGGTCCAGGTCAGGAACGCCGCAACGTCCTTGGCCATCTGGTCGACCGTCGGCTTGGTGCCGTCCCCATAAGTGACCTGGCCGTCGGCTGTCAGAGGCGGCGCCATCGCCAGATTGAGATTGGCGAAATAAGGGTTGTAGTGCAGCCCCTCCGGCGTCTTGGCGTCAGGGAATTCCCTAAGCAACTCGGCCGGTTGCGGCTGATAGCCGGTGATCAGCGAATAGACATAGGCGCTGCCATGATGGCGGGCCTTGGTCATCAGCGACAAATCCGGCGGGATCGCATTGTTGTTCGCCGCCGCCGCCGCGACATTGTTGGCGAAGGGCTTGGGGAAGTGATCGGCAGGAACCGGATCGCGACCCGTCATTTCGCCCGTCTTGGGATCGACGTCGGGCGTCTTGATCGCCCACTGCTTGGCGATCGCCTTCACTTCCGCCTCATTATAGCCCAGCGCTTCCAGATCGCGGAAGGCCACGAACTTGAGGCTGTGGCAGGCCGAGCAGACTTCTTTGAACACCTGAAAGCCGCGTTGCAGCTGCTGGCGATCATAACGGCCGAAGGGGCCATCGAACGAGAAGGAAACATGCTTGGGCGCCTTGTGGAATTCATGCTCCACGGTCGGCTGCGGCGGGTCCGACACATAGGCGGCCGCGCCGAAAAGGAAGGAGATCAGCAGCCAACCCGCGAAGAAGAGGCCGACGAAAAATGCGCCGATGCGAACCATGATATCGTCTCCCCTTAACCGGCGGTCGAAGGCTGCGGATCGGCGCCCATGCCGGGCAGCGCGTCCTCTTCGCCTTTTATAGTGTGGCGATTAAGCACCGATTCGGTGATCGAGCCGGGCAGCGGCAGCGGCTTTTCGAAGCGCGCAATCAGCGGCAGCACGATCAGGAAGTGGGCGAAATAATAGGCCGCCGCGACCTGGCTGATCATCACATAGGGCTCTTCCGCCGGCGCACCGCCGCAATAGCCCAGGATCAGCACGTCGGCCACCAGGATCCAGAAGAACTTCTTGAACGTCGGGCGGTAATTGCCCGAGCGCACCGGCGAATTGTCGAGCCAGGGCAGGAAGAAGAGCAGCAGGATCGATGCGAACATCGCCAGCACACCCAGCAGCTTGGCAGGCACGAAGAAGAAGTCGACGGTGAAGGCGCGCAGGATCGCGTAGAAGGGCCAGAAATACCATTCGGGCACGATATGTGCGGGCGTCGAAAGCGGGTTAGCCTCGATATAATTGTCCGGGTGGCCCAGATAATTGGGCGCGTAGAACAGCATGATCGAAAAGAGGATCAGGAACACGCCGGCCCCGAACCCATCCTTCGCCGTATAATAGGGGTGGAAGGGCACGGTATCCTGCGGCCCCTTCACCTCGACGCCGGTCGGATTGCTCGATCCTGGAATATGCAGCGCCCAGATGTGCAGGATGATGACGCCTGCGATCACGAAGGGCAGCAGGAAGTGCAGCGAGAAGAAGCGGTTGAGCGACGCGTTGCCCGGCGCGAAACCGCCCAGCAGCCAGGTCTGGATCGGTTCGCCCACGACCGGGATCGCGCCGAACAGGCCGGTGATGACCTTCGCCCCCCAATAGCTCATCTGCCCCCAAGGCAGCACATAGCCCATGAACGCGGTCGCCATCATGAGGAGGAAGATGACGAGGCCTAGCAGCCACACCATCTCGCGCGGCGCCTTGTAGGAGCCGTAGAACAGGCCGCGGAAGATATGGAGATAGACGACGATGAAGAAGAAGCTGGCGCCGTTGGCGTGCGCGTAGCGCATCAGCCAGCCCGAATTGACGTCGCGCATCGTCTGTTCGACGGTGGCGAAGGCGACCAGGTCGTTGGCGCCATAATGCATCGCCATGATGACGCCGGTGACGATCTGAATCATCAGCGCGAGGCCGGCCAGAACGCCGAAATTCCAGAAATAGTTGAGGTTGCGCGGCACCGGATAGCCAGCGCCCACCGCATTGTAGACGAGCCGCGGCAGCGGCAGTTTCTCGTCCATCCACTGCATCACGGGATGCTTGGGAGTATAATGTTCAGCCCATGGAAAGCTCATGACGGTCCCCCCTCAACCCACAAGAATGGCAGTGTCGGAAGTGAACTTGAATTCAGGCACTTCCAGATTCTTGGGGGCAGGCCCCTTACGGATACGGGCGGCGGTGTCGTAGGATGACCCGTGGCAGGGGCAGAAATAGCCGCCATATTCGCCGCGATTCTCGCCCTCGCCCGCGCCCAGCGGCACGCAGCCCAGATGGGTGCAGACGCCCATCGTGATGAGCCACTGCTTCTTGCCATCGACGGTGCGTTCTTCCAGCGTCTGCGGATCGCGCAGCGTGGCGACGTCAACCTTGTCGGCTTCGGCAATTTCCTTGGGCGTCAGATGCCGCACGAACAGCGGCTGCGACCGGAAGGTGGTCTTGATCGCCTGTCCCGGCTGGATCGCCGACAGATCGACCTCGGTCGATGCAAGCGCCAGCACGTCGGCACTGGGGTTCATCTGGTCGATGAGCGGCACGACCACCGCCACGGCGCCCATGCCTGCGAAGCTGACCGCAGCGATATTGATGAAATCGCGGCGGCGCACCTCTTCTCCACCGGATAGAGTTTGTCCGTCAGAATGATCAACGCTCGCCATGCACCTCTACCCTTGCAAGACTTCCCTGTCACACCGCATGCCGTTACCGACGCTGATTATCAAGGGATTTGGGTTGTCAGCCATGGCCGCCCCCACCTTCCCCCCGGTGTGGTTCGCGGGCCTGATAACCGGGAAGCGCGCGCTTTGCCAACCGCTATCTTACTTAGTCTGTTACAAAAGCTTGCGCTGCTCTATGCCGCTGGCCATGCGTATCGCCCTTTACCAACCCGAGATTGCAGGCAATGTCGGCGCGATCCTGCGCCTTGCCGCCTGTCTCGCCGTGCCTGTGGACATCATCATGCCGACCGGATTCGCCTTTTCCGACGCGCGCCTGAAACGGGCCGCGATGGACTATGGCGCGGCGGCTGACGTCACGCGCCACGCCAATTTCGAGACGTTCGACGCCGTTCGCCGCGCGGGGGGGCGACGGCTGCTGCTGATGAGCGCCCATGCCTCACAGCGTTTGCCGGACGTGCGGTTCAAATCCGATGACGTGCTGCTGATGGGATCGGAAAGCGCGGGCGTCCCCGACGATGTGCGCGATCTGGCCGATATTCGCGTGCGCATCCCCATGGCGCCGGGCTTCCGGTCCTTGAACATCGCCGTATCGACCGGCATCGCGGTTGCCGAAGCATTACGCCAGACCGAAGGGTTTCCCGCATGACCAATCCCGTGCCCATCGTCCCCTTCGCGCTCGACGATCGCCAGCAGGCGGCGCGCGGCTGGTTCGAATCGCTGCGGGACCGGATCTGCGCCGAATTTGAATCGATCGAGCGCGAAGCCGACAGCGACGCCGCCTTTGCCTTCATGCCTTGGGACCGCGAGGCTGAAGGCCAGGCGGCGGGCGATGGCGGGGGCGGCGTGCGCGGGGTGATGAAGGGAAAGGTATTCGAAAAGGTGGGCGTCAACGTGTCCACCGTGGGCGGTGAATTCGCCCCCGGCTTTGCCCAGACCATCCATGGCGCGGACGAAAACCCCGCCTTTTTCGCCACCGGCATCAGCCTGGTGGCGCATATGGCCAACCCGCATGTCCCGGCCGTGCACATGAACACGCGCTACCTTGTCACCACGAAAAGCTGGTTCGGCGGCGGCGCGGACCTCAACCCGCCGCTGCCGCGTGAAGAGGATACGGCCCATTTCCACGCCGTGCTGAAAGACGCGTGCGACGCGCATGATCCTGATCATTATCCCCGGTTCAAGGCATGGGCGGACGACTATTTCTTCATCCCCCACCGGGGCGTCCATCGCGGCGTGGGCGGTATTTTCTACGATCATCTCGAATGCGTTGACGACGCAGCGTTCGACGCGAATTTCGCCTTCACCCGCGCGGTCGGCGACGCCTTCCTGGCCGCCTTCCCGCCGATCGTGCGGCGGCGGATGGGAGAGCCATGGAGCGATGCGGACTATCGAACCATGCTGGAATGGCGCGGCCGCTATGCCGAATTTAACCTGGTCCACGACCGGGGAACCTTGTTCGGGCTCAAGACCGGCGGCAATATCGACGCGATCCTGATGAGCCTGCCGCCGATGGCAAGTTGGAGCTGAACGGCATGCCGCTGATGCGGGTCGAACCGGGCATGGTAGCGACGATCGTCACCCATATGGAGATGCGCGCGCGGCCCCGGCCAGCGCCGATCCCGCCCGCGCCGCTGCGGCTCGTCCGCTGGAAGACGCCGGATGCGCAGGCCTATCGCACCCTGTTTCGCCGCGTCGGGACGCCATGGCTGTGGTTTTCACGGCTGGTGATGGCGGACGCGCAATTGCTGGCGATCATCCATGATCCCGCCGTGGAGATTTATGCGGTGACGGACCCGCGCGGGACGGAGATCGGCCTGCTGGAACTCGATTTCCGGTTGATGCCCGATTGCGAGCTGAGCTTCCTTGGTCTCGTCCCCGAACGGACCGGCAAGGGACTGGGTCGCTGGCTGATGGCGCATGCGACGTCGCTCGCCTGGCGCAAGGGGGTCGAACGTTTCTGGGTCCACAGCTGCACGCTCGACAGTCCGGGAGCGCTAGGCTTCTACATGCGCTCAGGCTTTACCCCCTTCGCGCGCGAGATCGAGACGTTCGCCGACCCGCGCCTGGCGGGCATTTTGCCACGCGACGCCGCCCCGCATGTGCCGGTGCTGGATCAGGCCGCCGACGCCTGACGATAGATGCGCGCCAGCATCACTAGCAGATAGACCTGCACCACGGCCGACACCGCCGCCGCAGCAATGCCGCCCGCCAGCCGCGCCCCCTCCGGCCCGGCCAGCAGGCTGCCAAGCAAGCCGAAGATCACCTGCGCCGCCGTCCCCACCAGGGTCGAGAGCAGCATCACGATCACCAGGAAGCCGAAGAGCCGCCAGAAATGGCCGCGCGTCAGCGCCCAGGCGCGGCGCAGCGATTCGACCACGCCGCCGCGCGTGTCGATAACGACCGCATTGAGCAGCACCAGCCGGATGCTGGCAAAGAAGACGATGATCACCGCCGCCAGCCCGAGCAACAATCCCATCACATGCGCCGCCTGTTGCGAGGCCATGGCGAAAATCACACTGACCAGCGCGATCACGACAATGAAAGCGACAATGGCAACGACCACCAGCACCGCCGTGCCCAGCAGCACCGGCAGGCGCGAAAAGCTGAGCCTCAACGCTTCGCCCACGCTGATGCCGGGGCGAAGCGCCAGCGCGAAAAGGGCAAGCGATCCGAACCAGATGATGACGATGCCCAGCAGCATCGACAGGGCAAAGCCGGGCGGCATGGCGGGAATGGCGTCCGCATTGGGCTGGGCGAACCAAGCCTGCAATTGCGGCGGCGTCATTTCCTGAACGATCAGGCCAGGCAGCGCCACGAACAGCAGGGCGACGGGAAACAACAATGTCGCTTCGCGGCGGATGAAGGCGACGGCTTCCTCCCACGCCTTGCCGATGGAGATAGTCGCCATATCTAATCTGCCTGCCTCAAAAGGGGGAAATGCGGGTGGGAGACTTGATCGCTCGCCCGGCCCAAGTCAAGGAAACGCCATGGATCACTCCCTCCCCTTTCCCGACCACATCGAATGGCGCGTCGATGCAGCGCCGGTCGATTATTCAGAGGCGCTGGCCGATATGGAGGCGCGCGCTGCCGCGATCCATGCCGGGGATGCGGGCGAGCGGGTCTGGCTGCTGGAGCATCCGCCGCTCTATACGGCCGGAACCAGCGCCGACCCGGCCGAACTGATCGACCCGCGCTTTCCCGTGCACGATGCCGGGCGCGGCGGGCGCTACACCTATCATGGACCGGGGCAGCGGATCGGTTATCTCAACATCGACCTGAGCGCGCGAGGCAAGGATGTGCGCAATTTCGTCCATCATCTCGAAGGCTGGATGATCGCGACGCTCGGCGAGCTTGGCATTGCGGCGCGGCGGGCGGAGGGCCGCATCGGCATCTGGACCGACGACCGCGACGGACGGGAAGCAAAGATCGGCGCGCTCGGCATCCGGGTCCGGCGCTGGGTGACGCTGCATGGCTTTTCCATCAACGTCGATCCTGATCTGTCGCATTTTGCCGGCATCGTGCCCTGCGGCATCAGCGATTATCCCGTGACCAGCATCGCCGCGCTGGGTGGCAACGCGTCCATGGCTGCGCTCGATGGTGCGCTCAAAAGCCATTTCCCGGCCTTTCTCAGCCGCTTGTCGCGCTGCGGCTCAGGGCTTGAGCAATGCGAGGCCGCCCGCTAGGGTCCTGTGCTTTCACCGGCGGGGGATGCCGGGTATCGACGCGATGTTCAAGGAGACCCGGATGCGCGTGAATGCATGGATCGTCTGCACCGCCGCTCTGTTGTCGCTGACCGCCTGCGGCGGCGGCGACAAGGGCGGCAGCAATGTGCAGATGAAGGACATGGAAGTGGTGGACGGCACCGCGACAGACGCGATGACCGATCTGGACGGCGTGCAGAGCGAAGGCACAGCCATCGCTGCCCCCGGCAATGATGGCGGTGCCAATCAGAGCGCTTCCGCGAGCGACACGCCGGCCTCCGCGCCTGCTGAAGATGCCGAAGTGGTCGCGGATCAGTAATTCAGCCGCTGATCCGGGCTATATGCGCGAATGGTTATGAGTTTCAGGATGCGCCGTGCCGCATCCTTCTGGAGAGACAAGACGATGAGCTTCCGTTCCGCCCTGCGCACCAGCCTGTGCAGCCTGTCGATCGCCCTGATGCCGCTGGCGGCACAGCCGGCCGCCGCCCAATTCTACTGGTCGCCGCCCGACATGAGCGCGCCGGCCTTCACCGACAGCAATGCCGCCATCGCGCTTGGCTTGCCGGGCGCCACGGCCGACGAGATCAAGGCCGGGCTGGCGTGGAACCTGCGCGCCGCGCTCAACGTCGCGGCGCTGCAATGCCAGTTCGAACCCACGCTGCTGACGGTCGATAATTACAACGCCATGATCGCCCATCATGACGCGGAACTGGACGCGGCGCAGGCGACGCTGCTCGCCTATTTCCAGCGCACCGCCGGCAAGGGCCGCGCCGGCCAGTCGGCGGCTGACATGTATAATACCCGCATCTATTCGGGCTATTCGACGGTGCAGGCGCAAAAGGGCTTTTGCCAGGAAGCCGGCGTCGTCGGCCGCCAGGCGATCTTCGCCGATCGCGGCACGCTCGCCGACGTGGCACGCACGGGCCTCGCCTCGATCAAGAAATCGCTCATCCAGGCGGGCGAACAATATTATGGCATGCCCGGCGACGATTATGCCGTGGCCCTGCCCTCTTTCGACCCCAAATGCTGGAAAAAGGGTGTGCTGGAGCCGGTCTGCCATCAGGCCTATAATGAGAAGGTCGGGATGAAGCCGTAAGGCTGGCGAGCGGCTTGCTGGAAATTCGGGCCACGTCTTGTCATCGTCACCCCGGCCTTGAGCCGGGGTCCGGCTTCTTCCGTTCAAGAGAGCGGGATGCCGGATCTAGTCCCGCATGACGACGTGTCCGATGGTCGCCAGAACGAAACAGGATAGCGTGCGGGACAAGGTCGTATTTCGACCATTTTCGGTCGGTGAACCAAGCGTCATGGGTTCCCGGTTTTAGACGTTGTTATCGCGCTTCTGGCGTTTCAATCGCAGAAATATAAAAACCGCATACGCGATAAAATAAAAATCGAAAATTGCTAAGGCCGCACGCGCCGCCAAATAAGGCCGATGAACGCGCCCTAAAAACATATCAAAATAGCTCTGCGAAAAGAATATTTTTAGAGCGTATTCATTAACAACATCAAACGGGAAGGTAAAACTAAATAGAAATGCCGATCCGTAATAACTTGTTGCGGTCAATGACTTCCATAGGCCAAAACCTACTAGGACAGTATATACGCTGACAAGCGCGAGGATTGTCTTTTTCATTTCGCCATCGATGATTGAATGCCGATGTTTGTAGGGTAGATTCGATCTAGTTCAAGACAAAAGCTGCCTGTCCCCTACCCCCAACCCCGCCATTCCCGCCACACGAAGGGCGGCCGCTGGCCACTGCGGAACCCCTCTCCCGATCTCACGCAAGGCGCAACGCTGAAAAATGGAGCCCTGCCAACGCAGTGATGACGGGTGGGCGTGGCCCACACTGCCGGCCCCGCATCCTATCGCAGCCCCAGATATTTATGCGCCTGCACGGTCAGTCGCCATTGCGGACGATCCATGACCAGGGCGATGGCGGCGCGGGCGTTGTCGGGGGCGTGGGCGTCGTCGAGGGGCTGGATCAGATGATGAGCGAACGCCCATCGGGCCATCGCATCGACGTCCGCCAGGCTATGGCCACCGCCCGGCTGCGGCCAGACGAGCTTTAGTTCATGCCCAGATCGCTGCACCACGTCGCTGCCGGCTTTGGGACTGACGCAGATCCAGTCGATGCCGGGATGGGCGGCCAAGGTGCCGTTGCTTTCGATCGCGATGGTGAAGCCCCGATCATGCAGCGCATCGACCAGGGCGTCGTCCACCTGCAACATCGGCTCCCCGCCGGTCAGCACGATATAGCGGCCTTCCGCCCCTTCCCCCCAGAGGCCAAGCGCGGCGTCGGCCAGAGCCTCGGCATCGGCGAACTTGCCGCCGCCAAGGCCATCGGTGCCGACGAAGTCCGTATCGCAAAAGCGGCAGACGGCGCTGGCGCGATCCTGTTCGCGACCGCTCCACAAATTGCAGCCGGCAAAGCGCAGGAACACCGCGCGCCGCCCCGCCTGCACCCCTTCGCCCTGGAGCGTCAGGAACATCTCCTTGACCGCATAGCTCATCGTTTAGGCCTTGGGCGGCTGCACGGCATAGATGGTGGGATCGGGCAGGCCCGCTTCCTGATAGCCCTTGGAGCGCAACCGGCAGCTGTCGCACAGTCCGCAATGCTTGCCATCGGGCGTGGGATCATAGCAGGACCAGCTGATCCCGGCGTCCAGGCCCAGTCGATCGGCCTCGCGCGCGATGTCCGCCTTGGTCATATATTGCAGCGGGGTGTTGATGCGGATCGGATGCCCCTCCACCCCCGCCTTGGTGGCGAGCGTCGCCATCTTCTGGAAAGCGTCGATAAATTCGGGCCGGCAATCGGGATAGCCCGAGTAATCGAGCGCATTGACGCCGATGAAGATGTCGCTCGCCCCCGCGACCTCCGCCAGCCCCAGTGTCAGCGACAGGAAGATCGTGTTGCGCGCTGGCACATAGGTGACGGGGATGTCGCTGCCCACCCCACTCTTGGGCACGGCTATGTCGGCCGTCAGCGCCGATCCGCCAAAGGCGGTGAGGTCGAGCGGCAGGACGATGTGACGGATCGCGTTGAGCGCCTGCGCCACGCGCGCGGCGGCGCGCAATTCGACGCGATGGCGCTGGTTATAGTCGATCGACAGCGCGAAGAGGCGATAACCCGCCTCGCGCGCCAGCGCACCCGCCACCATCGAATCGAGACCGCCCGACAGCAGGACGACGGCAAATTTTTCTTGTCTGGCAACCATCGCGCCCCGCTACGCCTCCCGACGCACCAGCGCAAGCGGTCGCGCCTGCCGAGCCGATGCGCGGGTCAACGCTTGCAGGGGCCGAGACGACGCGCTTCGGCGTCGAAGGCAAAGGGCGCGCCATCGGCGACCCCCTGCGATCGGATCTGCACCAGGCGATCGGTTTCGACGCGCAGGTCGGTGCGGCCATTGCCCGCCGCAGCGCAATCATAGGTGATCGATACGGCCTTCGCGCCGTCATCGACCGTGAACGCCGGACAGAGGCGCGGGCCATGCTGCAACTGGAGCAATTGGCGCAGGTCGCTGACGCAGATGCGGCGCGTATGGGCGTCCTCGCCGCGTTCGCGCACTTCCCACTGTCCGGTATCGAGCGCACGCAAAGCCTGGGCCGACGGTGCGTCCCGCCCGCTTTTCTCCACGCCGTGCGCCGCACTTGCCGCGCCGATCAGCGCGATCGCGACGCCCAATATGCGCGCTGCTGCCATGGTCGATCCGCCTTTTCATTCGTCGCAAAAAGATGATGCGGAACCATTGCCGGACAATTGCGGCAATTTCATAGCGCAAACGGAACGGCTGGCCTCAATTCGCGGCAGAGGCCGATGCCGGCGAATCCGTGTCGAAGCTGTCGAGCGCCAGGGGGAAGATGCGCGAGCAAAAGGCGCAATCGACGCCGATCACACCATCATCGCCCGCCATTTCCGCGCGTTCGTCGGCGGGGAAGCGGCCGATCACGTCGCGGATATGCGCCAGATCGCACCGGCACCCCTTGGCGAGCGGCGCGCCTTCGCTCACGCGCACTTCCTCTTCCTCATGGAACAGGCGCCACAGGATATCGGTCAGCGGTAAGGCCGGGTCAGTCAGTTCGTCGGGCCGCAGCGTGTCGGCCAGCACCTGCACATGCTCCCATTCGGGATGATCATGGCGCACATGCAGCCTTTCGCGCCCGACCTCGCCCTCTGGCAGATGCTGGAGCAGCAGACCGGCGGCAACGCAGCCCTCACCCGCATCATGGCGGGTCGCGATGCGGATCAGGCTGGGTATCTGTTCGGACTGGAAGAAATAATGCTCCGCCGCATCGGCCAGCGATTCGCCCTCCAGCGGCACGATGCCCTGATAGCGCTCGCCGGTTTCTGCAAGGTCGAAAGTGATGGCAAGGAAACCCTTGCCAAACAGTCCGAACAGCGACGGGTCCGGCCCCAGTTCGGCCAGCCGTTCCGAATCGAACTTGGCATAACCGCGCAGGTCGCCATCCTTGTAATCGGCCACCAGCAGGCTGATGACCCCATTGTCGGTCTGCGCCTGGAGCGTCAGCTGGCCCCCTTCCTCCTTGAGCGTGCTGCCGAGCAAGGCGGCCAGCACAAGCGCGGAGGCTAGCGTGCGCTCGATCGCGGGCGGGTAGGCATGGGCGGCGAGCACCGCGTCCAGCACGGGACCCAGGCGCACCAGACGGCCGCGCGCATGGCGCTGCGTGATGGTGAATCCAACGGCTTGGTCGAGGGTGGCGGCAGGCGTCAACATGATACTCCGGCAGCCGGCGGAGATACGCCGGCCAAAGATTTCAGCATCCAGCGATGCCGGCAGGTTGCCTAGATAGGAAGCCTGCCCGAAATCTCAACCAAGCCGACCCAGCGCCCAGAGCAGCACCGATTTCTGGCCATGAATGCGGTTTTCCGCCTCGTCCCAGATCAGTGATTGCGGCCCGTCGATCACCGCCTCCACCACTTCCTCGCCACGGTGGGCAGGCAGGCAGTGGAGGAATTTCGCATCGGGCTTGGCCTGGCGCATCAGGTCGGGTGTGACCTGAAATGGCATCATCGCCGCCAGCTTTTCGTCGGCATGCGCCTGACCCATGGAAATCCAGGTATCGGTGACGATGATGTCCGCGCCGGCCACGGCCTCGGCCGCGTCCCGCGTCAGCATGATGGCCGATCCCGCCGCGCGCGCCGCTTCGGCAAAGCCGGGATCGGGGTCATAGCCATGGGGAATCCCCATGCGCACATCGAATTTCAGCAGCCCGGCCGCCTCGACAATGGAATGCAGCACATTGTTGCCATCGCCCAGCCACGCCCATTGGCTGCCGGGAAGCGCCAGGCCATGTTCCACCACGGTCAGCAGGTCCGCGACAATCTGGCAGGGGTGCGACAGGTCGGTGAGGCCGTTGATGACCGGGACCGTCGCATAATGCGCCATTTCCTCGACCTTGGCATGATCGTCGGTGCGGATCATGATGGCGTCGACCATGCGGGACAGCACGCGGGCTGTATCCGCAATGCTTTCGCCGCGGCCCAGCTGGCTGGTCGCGCCATCCAGGATCAGTGAGGTGCCGCCCAATTGGCGGATCGCCATGTCGAAGCTGACGCGGGTGCGGGTGCTGTTCTTTTCAAAGATCATCGCCAGCGTATGGCCGGCGAGCGGCGCGTCGGCATCGGCCGCGCCCTTGGGCTTGCCCGCCCGCGCGGCCTTCCGGTCGATGGCGTCGGCAATCATCGCGGCGATCGCATCACCGCCTGCGTCGGAGAGATTGAGAAAATGCTTGGTCATGGGTTTCCCCTCTACTCCCCTCCCGTTCGGTTCGAGTAGCCTTCGAGCTTGTCAAGAAGGCGTATCGAGAACAGTTCCCGACAAGCTCGAACCGAACGGGGTTGGAGAAATTATGTCAGGCTGCCTTCGCCTCCTTGAAGCTCCGCGCGCCGGCGGAAATCTTCTCGATGGCTTCGGCGATGTGGCTTTCCTCGATCACGAGGGGCGGCAGGATGCGCAGCACATTCTGACCCGCCGACACGGCGAGCAGCCCGTGATGATCGCGCAGATGCCCAACAAAGGCACGCGCATCATAGGCGTCCTTCATCCTGACGCCCAGCATCAGGCCCATGCCGCGCACATCCGCAAACATATCGTCATGATTGGGGATGAGCTGCTCCAGCGCCGCGCGCAGGCGCGCGCCCATGGTCTTCACATGGTCGAGGAAACCGTCGGCCAGCACTTCGTCCAGCACGGTAAGGCCCACCGCCATGGCGAGCGGATTGCCGCCATAGGTAGATCCGTGGGTGCCGAACACCATGCCCTTGGCTGCTTCTTCGGTCGCCAGGCACGCGCCGAGCGGAAAGCCGCCGCCAATGCCCTTCGCCACGGCCATGATGTCGGGCGCGACGCCATATTGCTCATGCGCGAAGAAGGTGCCGGTGCGGGCATAGCCGCACTGGACTTCGTCGAGGATGAGCAGCAGCCCCCGTTCGTCGCAAAGCTGGCGCAAGCCCTTGAGGAAGTCCTGCGTCGCGGGGGTCACGCCGCCTTCGCCCTGCACCGGCTCCAGCAGGAAGCCGGCGGTATTGTCGTCCACCGCGGCGGTCGCGGCCTCAAGGTCGTTGAAGGGCACGACCTGGAAACCGGGCAGCAGGGGTTCGAAGCCGTCGCGCATCTTGGGCTGGCTGGTGGCCGAAATCGTGCCCAGCGTCCGCCCGTGAAAGGCGTTGTCGAAACTGATGATCTTGTGCCGGTGCGCCTCGCCATTGGC
Source organism: Sphingomonas sp. SKA58 (assembly GCF_000153545.1). NCBI lineage: Bacteria > Pseudomonadati > Pseudomonadota > Alphaproteobacteria > Sphingomonadales > Sphingomonadaceae > Sphingomonas > Sphingomonas sp. SKA58. Next base: position 505,834 of record NZ_CH959306.1, on the reverse strand, counting down.
AAAATGATAGCGGCGCGCGGTCTTGATGGCGCATTCGACCGCTTCCGCGCCCGAATTGGTGAAGAAGACGGTATCGGCGAATGTGTTATCGACCAGCTTCTGCGCGAACTCCTCCCCCAGCGGCATGCCATAGAGGTTGGATGTGTGCATCAGGGTCGCGGCCTGATCGGCGATCGTCTTGACCAGCCGGGGATGGCCATGACCCAGAAGATTGACGGCAATGCCGCTGGCGAAATCAAGATAACGCTCGCCGCGCTCGCCGATCAGATAGCAGCCCTCGCCTCGCACCGGACGCACATCGCACCGGGGGTAAACGGGCATGAGCGGCTTAATCGACATGGGCCTTACCTTTCTGGACTGATGTCTAAATCGTCAGATGCGCGGGGTTGCGCGAAACGCAAAAAGGCGGCCCCGCCGGACCGCCCTCGTGCGAGCAACGCCTATACAGACGCCAATGAAGGGGTGCAACCCCGCCTCCATGGCCAGTGGCGCGACGCTGGCCCTGACCCGCCTTGGCCTTGGCGCTGGCCTTAGCCGATCTGGTTCCAGGCCTCGGCGATTTCCGCAACGATCGCGCGCGCTTCATCAACCGGCGCGGCGGAGCGCTCCTTGGCCCCGACCAATAGCAGACGGCGCGCCTCACGATAGATTTGCGCCAGACCCGTGGCGACGTCGCCGCCCTTGTCAAAATCCAGGCTGGATTCCAGCGCAAACAGGATCGACATAGCGCGGGCCTGCTTGTCAGACACCTTCATCCGGTCGCCATTGCGTTCGGCAAGCGCCGCAGCGTCGAGCGCCAGCAGCAGTTCGTCGAACAGGATCTTGACCAGCCCGTGCGGGGTCGCCCCTTCAGTGCGGCTGCCCGAATGCACCGCTGCATAACGCCGCGCCGCCGAATTGCCTGCATAGCCCTGATTGTAGAACATCGTAGTCTTCCGTCCCGAATTAGTTGTCGCTGTTGTTCCAGACCTTGATCTGCTGTTCGAGGTAGCTTTGCGTCGCCTTAAGCGCGCTGAGGCGTGTTTCCATCGCCGCGTAAACCTTGGTCAGATGCTCCTGATAATTGGTCATCTGATCATCAAGCTTGCTCAGCTGCTCGGTAAAGTCCTCGGCCAGCGCCCCATAGCGCTCCTGCGCCAGCTTGAGCGGGCCGTCATCTTTCTCGATAGAGTCGCGCACGCTGTCCATCAGGCTGGCGAGCCCCGGATTGGCGGCGGTCGACACCTTGGGGTTGACCATGTTGGTCACGCCTTCGGGATCCGCTTCCATGGCTTTTGCGAGCATGTCGGTGTCGAGGCTGAGCGTGCCGTCGCGATTGGTGGCGACGCCGATATCCGCCAGCGTCTTGTAGGTGCCGGTGCTGCCGAGCGGGGTCGAGGTGATGGCGGCAAGCTGGCGCTTCATGTCGCGCACGCCCGACACGCCGTTCAAGACCCCTGCGCTCGACGAATCCGCGCCCGTCGCGGTCGCGGTGTTGAGCGCGGTCATCAGCGTATTATAGGCGCTGACAAATTCCTTGAGCAGATCGGACAGGCCGGCCGTCGGCTGCGTCATCGACAGGGTGACGGTGGTGCCGGGCGACGCCTTGTTAAGGTCGATCCGCAGATAGTCGATCGCACCGTCGACGGTGTTGCTGGCATATTCATAGGCGACGCCATCCAGCGTGATCTTGGCGTTCTGCGGCGCCGACGTGCTGGACATGGTGGCGCTGTCCGCGCCGCTCCAGCCCAGGCCCGCGAGCACGCTGCCGCTATCATCGGCGCTGGTGCTGACGGAAAAATCATTGGCCGCGCCGGTTTCCCCCTTGAACACCAGCCGCGTGCCGTTGGTATCGGTCACGACGCGCGCGGTTACGCCGGTTCCCGCAGCGTTGATCGCTGAGGCGAGGCCGGCAAAGCTGTTGTTGCTGGAATCGATGGTGATGGTCGTCGCTTCGCCCGCCGCGTTGGTGATGGTGAAGCTACCGGTGCCGACCGCGCTGCTGCCGGTCGCGCCGGCGGTGGCGGTGGAGGACAGGACACGGGCTGTCGCCAACTGGTCGACGATGAGCTGCGCGGGAAGACCCGCCGGGCTTCCGCCGCTCAGCAGAGTGACCGACGCGATGCTGCTGTCGTTGGAGGCGGCGGTGCCGGTATAGGCCGCGCCCGAGAGGACTTCTGTGAGCGCGTCGGCGAAGGTATCGAGCGAGCTCACTGCCGACGCCAGCGCGGAAATCCGTGAACTGTTAAGCGACTGACGGCTGGTGATCGCCGATTCCTTCGGGTCGCGCGTCGCGCTGACCAGGCTGGACACGAGCGAGGAGGTGTCGATCCCCGATCCCGCGCCGAGCGCTGTCAAGATGCTGCTGCCTACCGAAGTCATTGGGCCGTCCTTTCAAGAGGGTAGAACGGCGGTAGCGGGAAGACCTTTAGGAAAGATTTGCAGCAGGCATGACCCGGCCCGCGACCGGCCGCTTATCCTGCGGAAACCGCGACCTGCTCGACCGTTGCGCGCTGCAGATGCGCCTGGCCGGCATGGGCATGGGCGGCGCGCGCGACGATGCGCCTGGCGACATCGGCGGCATGTTCCACCGCCTCCTTGCTGGCGGGCGGCAGGGGGACCAGCACCATGGGCTTGGGGATCATCGCCTGCACCGCATCCTGCGCACGCGCAAGGTCGGTCGACCCGGCGTCGAGGTCGGCCAGGATTTCGGCGATGCGCGCATGGACCTCGACATATTCAGCAAGGCTGGCCAGTTCCTCCTGGCTGCTCCCGGCCACATCGGGCTGCGGCAGGGCGCTTCGCTTTTCCTGCGCCATCGCGTCGTTGGTCCGGCGAGCGGACACTGACTGGATGGCGGGCACGGGCGAAGATGCGCGGACGACCGCGCGATCGACCGGCGACAATTCAGTTCGCGATACAAAATCGTCCATGACGCACCATCCTTACGGGTCCCCGTGAACAGAGAACGGACCGGGGTCCTGATGCTTTAGGGCGTTCAGCGAAAAAATTCGTCGCTCGATAAAAAGGACTGCAAAGGCGACATTTGCAGCGCGTGTCAGAGCTTGCGCCCGTCCGCGTCGAAGCGCAGGTCGTCGGGCACGGTGATGAAGGGGCGGTCCATTTCGCCCGCCATCTTGTTTTCCACGCGGAAGACGAAGGCGAGGACGGTCGCCACCGCCATATACAGGCCTTCATTCACGATCTGCCCCGCGCGGCTGGTAAAATAGATGGCGCGCGCCAGTTCGGGATATTGCAGCACGGTGACGCCATGCGTGTCGGCAAGGTCGCGGATCGAGGCGGCGATGGCGTCGCACCCTTTGGCGACGACCACGGGCGCGGCGTCCTGCCCCGGCTTGTAGCGCAGCGCGACCGCGAAATGGGTGGGGTTGGTGATGATGACGCTGGCTTCAGCGACGGCCTTGCGGGTGGAGCCGCTCAGCACTTCGAACTGGCGGCGGCGGATATGCCCTTTGAGCTCGGGCGAGCCTTCGCTTTCCTTATGCTCGTCCTTCACTTCCTGCTTGCTCATGCCCAGCCGCTTGGCGCGCTGCATGATCTGGGCAGGCACGTCGATGCCCGCGATCAGGAACAGACCGCCCGCCATGACCAGGCAGGTGAAGATGAAAATATTGCCAACGTCGGCGATGGCCGGCGCGATGCCCGCCTTGCCCAGGCCCGTAATCTCGGTCAGCCTGTCCCAGATCAGCCAGACGCCGATGCTGCCGAGGAGGCCGACCTTGGCGATGGACTTCAGCAATTCGATCAGCCCCTGCATCCCGAAAATGCGCTTGAGGCCGGACAGAGGATTGAGCTTTTCGGGCTTGGGCGCGAAGGCGCCGGGCCGGAAGCCCAGCGACCCCAGCAGCGCGGGCGCGGCGATGGCGGCCAGGAAGGTAGCGAGCATGACGCCCGCCACCGGCAGCGCGATACTGGCGAGCAGGTCGAGTCCACGCTTGGCCGGGGAAAAGTCGACAATATCCTCGCGCCGGATGCGCAGCGCCTCCACCAGCATGTCGCGCAGCGCGTCGATCAGCGACGGGCCGATGACCGCCAGGCAGCCGATACCGGCCATGACGACCAGCGCCGTGCCCAGTTCGCGCGATTGGAGGATGTCGCCCTTCTTGGCGGCGTCCTGCAACTTCTTGGGTGTCGGCTTTTCAGTCTTTTCGCCGCCCTCGCTGCCGCCGGCCATGTCAGCGGCCCTCCGCGATGTGGCCGGCTTGCGTCAGCCCTGCCTTCAAGGCGGCGGTCATACCTTCGGCCATGATCGGCGCGGCGATGGCGAGCAGGATCAGGCCCGCCATCATCGCCATCGGCATGCCGACCGCGAACAGGTTGAGCGAAGGCGCCGCGCGCGACAGTATGCCCATGACGATCTGCACCAGCACCAGCGCAAAACCGACAGGCAGCGCGACGGTCACCCCCATGCCCAGCAGCGACCCGCCAAATTCGATGAGCCGCCAGATGGTGTCATTGGCCAATATGCCGCTGCTGGGCGGAATGGCGACATAGCTTTGCACGACGAAGCTGGCGAGCAGCAGATGGCCGTCCATGCCCAGCAGCAGGAAGGTGGCGAGGATCGAGAGGAACTGGCCCAGCACCTGCGTCCCCTGCCCCGATGACGGATCGACCATGGCGGCGAAGTTGAGGCCCATGGCGTTGCCGATCGTTTCCCCCGCGACGAAAGCGGCGGCATAGCCGATCTGGACCGCGAACCCCATGGCGAGGCCGGCCAGCACCTCGCCCGCGACCATCAACACACCCTGGAAGCTGGCGACACCATCGGGCGGAAGCTGGATTGTGACGCTGTTGAGCGCGGCCAGGCCCAGCGCGAGCGCCAGGATCAGGCGCAGCTGAAGCGGGACGGCGGGCGCGCCGAACACGGGCGCGGCGATGAAGGCGGCGCCCGGCCGGATCATCGCGATCAGCCAGACCCATAGCTGGGTTTCGACGCCCGCGAAGCCCGGCGCGATCATCGCGCGCCCCTCATTGCAGCAGGTCCGGGATGCGTTCGAAGATTTCGCGCGTGAAATCGGCGACCAGCACCATGATCGACCCGCCAAACAACACCAGCATCGCGCCCACGACGATCAGCTTGGGAATGAAGCTGAGCGTCTGCTCGTTGATGGAGGTCGCCGCCTGGATCATCCCGATGATGAGGCCTGATATCAGTGCCGGAATGAGAATGGGCGCAGCGGCAAGCGCCGTGATCCACAGCGCCTGCTGCGCAAGGCCCAAGAAGAAATCGGCGTTTTCCATCCCCTATCGCTCTTCAACCATTCGGTGCGTTGCGCTCATGTCGCGAACGATCCCGCCAGCGACCCCATGGTCAGCGCCCAGCCATCGACCAGCACGAACAGCAACAGCTTGAAGGGCATGGAAATGATGGTGGGCGACAGCATCATCATGCCCAGCGCCATCAGTGTCGATGCCACCACCAGGTCGATGATGAGGAAGGGCAGGAAGATCATGAAACCGATCTGAAACGCGGTCTTCAATTCGCTGGTAACGAAGGCCGGCAGCAGGATCGAAAAGGGAATGTCGGCGGGCGTTCGGAAGGCGGGGGCCTGCGCCAGATTGGCAAACAGCTTCAAATCGCTTTCGCGCGTCTGCTTGCTCATGAAGCCGTGCAGCACCTTGGCCGATCGGCCAACCGCTTCCTCGATGCTGATCTGCCCCTTGCCATAGGGATCGAAGGCCTGCGCGTTAATGGTGTCGATCGCGGGCCGCATAACGAACAGCGACAGGAACAGCGCCAGCCCCACCAGCACCTGATTGGGCGGCGTCTGCTGCAAGCCCAGCGCCTGGCGCAGCAGCGAGAGGACGATGATGATGCGGGTGAAGCTGGTCATCATGAGCACGAGCGACGGCAGCACCGTCAGCAGGCTCATGAGGATCAGGATTTGCAGGGATAGCGAGAGCGACCGGCCATCGCCCGACACCTGCCCCAGCGCACGGGTCAGCGCGCCGCCATTGTCGACCGGCGGCGCTGCCGCGGGAGCGGCCTGGGCGAAGGCGGGAACGGCGAAGAGGAACAGGGCCAGAAACACAAAGACCGTCATTCCCGCGAAAGCGGCAATCCATTTTGGGCCATTATATCCGGCCGCCACCGTCGGAAGATGGGTCCCTGCTTTCGCGGGGATGATGGGTAAGGGCTGGTCAGCGCAAACGGGCATGATCGCCTTCCGCGATCTTTTCGATGCGGCCGCGCGTTACCGCGACGAGGATCTTCTTGCCCTCAAATTCCACCACGGCGAGCTTGCCGAACGTGCCCATCGGCAGCGCTTCGAGCAGCTTGAGCGAGCGATCGCCCTGCCCCGCGCCGATCATGCCGGGCTGATATTTGCGCCACAGCCACAATGCGCCGAACGCCATGCCGCCCACCAGCGGCAGCAGGATCAGCAACTTGACGAAATACCAGACCATATCGAGCCGCCCGCTATCATGGTTAACCCCGCCAGTGCGATCCGCAGTTTCGCGGGCAAAGGCAAGGGCAAATTGGCCAGCGTGCGATCAGCCGCGCCGTTCGATCCCGGCAAGCCGGTTTTCGGTCGCCGCAATATCGACGATGCGGATGCCATAGCGCCCGTTCACCGTCACCACCTCGCCCTTGGCGATCAGCGCGCCGTTGACCATGATGTCGAGCAGGTCGTCGGCCTGGCGATCCAGTTCCACGATGGAGCCTTCGGCCAGGTCCATGACTTCGGCCAGGCGCAGCGATGTCGACCCCACCTCCACCGACATGCGCACCGGAATGTCGGCCAGCAGCTTGAACTGGCGGTTATTGGTCATCTTGCTCACCGGGTCTTCGGGCCGCTCCATCCGGGGGGCTTCGCTCATGTCGCTCATTGGTCGGTTTCCTGTGCAAGCTTTTCGATCTGGAAGGCGGCGCGGCCATCCTGTTCACCGATCGTGCCATGGGCAACGATGCGGTTTCCAACGATCAGCGGCAGCGCGCGGCCGATCGTCACGGGGATTACATCACCAACCTTGAGTTCCATCAGGTCGGCGAGCGAGAGATTGGGGCGGGCCAGCACCGTGCGGGCCGGCAGGCGGATGTCGCGCATGCGCCGCGCGATGCGTCCCTGCCACACCGGATCGGCCTGGTCATCATCGGCGGGAACCTTGGCGCCGGTCAGCGCCTCGACCGCGCGCAGGGCGGACAGGGGGAACAGCAGGTCGATCGGCCATTCCTGATCGCGCGTCAGCGTGACGACGAAGCGTTGCAGCACCATCTGGTCGGCAGGTTGGGCGGCGGCGGCATAGCCCACACCCGTTTCGCGCAGGATCAGCGACGCGTCGAGCGGCAGGACATCGGCCCAGCTTTCGACCATCCGCACCATCAATGTTTCGGAAATCCGCGCGATCAGGCGGTCTTCGGTCGGCGTGAATTCACCGCGCACGGGCAGCGGACGGTTGCCGATGCCGCCATAGAAGCAATCGACCAGCGTCGATATCATGCCTGCGTCCAGCCGCAGCAGCATCTGCCCCTTGAGCGGCAGGATGCGATAGAGCGAAATGCTGGTAAAGGAGGGGACTTGCGCGCTCCAGGCGGCGAAGTCCAATACGCGGGCGTCTTGCGCCTGCACATTGGGGCGCACGCCCGCAATCGGTTCGATCAGCGCGCGAATGCGCCGGCCGAGCTTGTCGCCCAGCCGGTCCAGCCCGGACAGCATCACGGGCGCCTGCAATTCCCCGCGCCCGAAGGCGAAGGATTGAACGTCGGTCGTCATCTTGGTCCCCTGCCCGCATCAGGTCAGGGGACATCCCGACCCTCTTCAGGCGCCCCTATTGAATAACGAAATTGGTAAAATAAACGTTATCAACGCCGCCATAGCCGGTTTTCTGCTTCAAAATATCGTTGATGATCGTCCTGATCTTGCCTTGCAGCATCTGCTTGCCCTTGGGGGTGTCCAACACCTCCTGCGGCTGCTGGGCGAGCATCATCAGCACCTGGCTGCGGATCGCCATTTCATGCGTCTTGATCGCATCGATGACGCGCATGTCATAATAGGTCGATACCGCGACCGAAATCTGGGCGAAGGCGTCGGTATCGCTCATGTTGGAGGTGAAGGGCGCCTGCAACTGGAAATAGGTCGCCTGATAGGCGGCCGGATTGGCCGGGGTAGGCAGGTCGATGCCCTTGCCATGCGGCATGGCGTGGAGAGCACCGGCTTCCCCATGCGGGGCGGCATGGGCCTTGGCAATGTCTTCCGCGCTTTCGCCGGCCAGCACCAGCACGGGCTTGTTGGGGTCCTCCTTGGGGCCTTCCTCCTTCGCGCCGAAGAAGCCGGCAGCATAAAGACCGCCCGCCGCGCCCGCACCGCCGACGATGACGCCGACGACCAGCAGCAGGATCATCTTCATGCCCCCGCCCTTTTTCTTCTTCGCCTTGGGTTCGTCGCTCATGCTCTAGGTCCCCTGGGATGGGCGCGGATCACGCATAGCGCGCGCGCACTGTGTCGCGGGCGCTGTTGCCCGCCTCCTCAGAGTCCATAACGACCGGACCGTCCCCATTTTTATGCAGCTGCGCGATATTTTCGCGACCCTGCCGGCCCTGCATCTGCGATTGGCCCGATCCCTGCCCCTGGGCCTGCCAATGGCCGGCGGACGGCTGCTGCTGTGGATCGGATTGCGAACCATTCTGGTTCGCGGCGTTATCGGCACGAGCCGGTTCGGTGATATGCGCGGACCGCTCCACCCGCACGTCATGAATGCGCCCGGCGGCAAAGGCGGGGTCCCGTTTCAACTGGTCGCTATCCTGGCGCAACGCCAGTTCAGCCGCTTCGCTGGCGACGGTCAAGCTCACCGCCACGCCGTCCGCGCCCTGGCGAATGTCGACCTGAACGGGGCCAAGCTGGTCAGCGTTGATCTGGAACCGGCCCTGCGCGCCATTGGCCGATAGGCCGGCAATGTCACGCGCCAGCCCGTCGATCCATTGGCCCGAAACGCCCATATCGACCATCTGCGCGCCAAGGCTGGCGGACAGGTCGCTGACGGGCATGGCGAGCGGTGCGATCTGAGCCGTCGCTTGCGGCGCGGGAGTCAGAAGCGGTGCGGTCGCGGCGCTCGCCGGCACAGACGCTGCCGCTGGCGCGGCGGATGGGGCATCGGTCATCGGCGCGGCCGCGCTGTCGCCCCGTGGCTCGGCAACCTGCGGGGCGCGGCCGATCATCTGGTCGCGCACCAGCTGGAGCAAGGAAACGGCCTCCGCCCGAACCCGCTGGACCATGGGCCGCGCGACGTCGGACACCATGTCCGGCGGCGTTACGACCGCATCATCCTGGGCCGCGGCGGGCTGATCGGCCGCTGCCTGCGCCGCCATGGCCGGGGTCGTCGGGAAACCCGTCACGACGGCACCGCGCCCGGCACTAGCTGGAGTTGCCGGTTCCGCTGGCACGGGTGGACTAACGATCTCACTCGGCGCAAGGACCGGAGGCGGCTCCCGCACTGCGGATGGGGTGGATGCCTCGGCCGGCGTTGCAGGGGCCGACACGGATGGTGCGGCACTCCGAGCTACAGCAGCCCCGGATCCAGCCGCATGAAGGGCCGGCGCTGGCGGGGCCTCGGCTGGCGGGATGTCTGAGGGCGGCGTCCTTATCGCGACGGATGGCGCGGCCGGCCCATCGGCCGAAGCGGCCATCATGGCGGGCCGTGGCATGACGGAACCGACGGAAGGCGCAGCGGACGCGTCCTTAATCGCGCGCTCGTCCGCACCCTCGCGCGCGACAGGCATCGGCGCCGCGGCCAAGGCCGGGTCAAAAGCTGACGCGGCCGTGGCGTGCCCGACCGGCGCGCGCGCGGTCGGAGCGGCCGTCACAGGCTCGCTCCTGTTCGGTGTTTGCGCGACGGCGGGATGTGGCTGATCGACCGGCAGCATCGGGTCTGTGACAAGGGCTTCGGCACCTGCGGACACAGAAGGCCGAATCTGAGGCGCTACGCCGGCCAACGGTATTGGCTGGACCGCATGGGTGGCCTTGGCCGGTTGCGGGACCGGCGATGGCGGGTATGCCGCGTCGGCAGGGGCGACGCTGCGTGCGCCCGCATCGACAGGAGCGCTGATCGCGGCCGCCTGCGGTTCAGCCGAAGGGGGTGCCATTGGTGGCGCTGGGACAGCCCTGTTTTCGACCGGCACCGTTGACGACGCGACAGGCGCATGATCGGACGCCACGGGATGATCGGCCATCGGCACGGCCGGGTCGATGGGCGCGGCAATGGGCTGCGGCGGGAGGCCCGCGCTCTGGGGTGACATAGTCGTGGCGATGTTCGGGGCACCCGCATCGACCGGCGCGGCATCGGGCTGCGGCGGGGACGGATGCGATGGCATGGCGGGCTGCAACAGGCTGGTGGCAGGCGCGACCGGCGCAGCGGCAACAGGCGAAGGCGCGCTGTCAGCGACGGGGGCCGGGGACACCGGCACGGGAATCGGCATCGCCAAGGCGGAAACCGAAATCGGGGCGTCTTCGGCCCGATCCGCGCGCGTCTTCGCTTTCGGAGCGTCCGGTTGCGCCGCTTGTTCGTCTTCGCCGCCTTCCGCAGGAACCACCGGCGTCTCCGCACGCTCCGCTTCGTTCGGCACGACGGGCTTCGCGACGCTGTTGTCCATCGGGGCCAGCATGGCAGCTTCGGGCGCGGCGGACGCGACCGCCATGGCTTGGCCCTCCTGGGTCAGGTTCGCAACCGGCGGCTCCGACGGTCCCATGTCGGCCGGTGCCGCGATCGCTGGAGAAGGCGATGGCCCATCCCGATCCGCGACAGGCTGCAACGGGTCAGCCACGTCCTCCCCCGGCCCGGCGAGGGACGGACCCGGTCGGCCCAGCGCGACGGTTGGCGATTCGTCCTGACCTGCCGTGGGGAGCCGCACAACCGCAGGCGATCCTTCCGGCACGTCAGTGGACGCATGGGGCCGTTTCAGCAGCTCTGGATCAGCGCCGTCCGCATCCGGGACGCGCGAGGGCTGAGCCGTTGCCGGGCCGGCTGTCGGCGCCGCCTCGATCGGTGCGGGCACTGCCCCCTGCCCCGGCATCGGCTCGAGCGCCGGTTGCGCCCCGGCGTCGCCTTGTACCAAGGGAGCAGGCACGGCGGAGCCCGCCGGCGCCATCGCCTTATCGCCACCATGCGAATATTCTTGTCCGACGAGGGTTGCCGACGTCCGGGCGGCAAAGGCTGCGACATCGTCCGCCGCCGGAGGGCTGGCAGGCTTATCTGCCTGCGCTGCGCCCAGAAATTGCGCAAAATCCGCGCTGCGTTCGGCCGGCAGGGCGATGGCTTGCGCTCCGCCAGGCGCGACCGTGGGAAACAGCAGAGCCTTGAGGCTGGTCAACATGGTCATGGCTCACTGTCCCTCGTTGCGCTGCATCCGCCGATAGCGCGGCAAAGCGGCAAGCTTGTTCTCCTGCCACTCCTCCATGGTCGCGCGGGCGCGGTCCTTGAGGCGGCTGGCAATTTCCTTCTCGCGGTTCGCTGCAAGAGTCATGCCTTCTTTGGCCTCGACATTGCGGCGCGCGTCATAGAGCGCGCCATCGAGCTGGCGACTGGCCTGTTCCAGGCGCGTCGCAAGTTCCTGCATCGCGGCGAAGGACGCGCCATTGGCCATCCCCTGCGTGTCGAACAATTCGTCGCGTACGGCACGCAGCCGCTCCAGATTATGGGCGATGCCATTGGCCTCGTCCCGCGCCCGCGCGGTTTCGGCGACCGCCATCGAATGCTGGACCGCACGCACGCGCAGCACGCGATGGCGGCGATTGACCAGCCCCTTCACGCGCCAAAGCCGGCGATGAGCGCAGCGGCGCTGGTGTCGAGGTCGATGCGGCTTTTCTGATCCTGCCGGATGAAGTCGAGGATTTCCTGCCGGCGCTTGACCGCTTCGTCGATCACCGGGTCATTGCCGGGACGATAGGCGCCCATCAGGATAAGATCGCGATTTTCCTCATAGGCGGCCCACAGACGGCGATAGCCGGCGGCGGCCTGGCGATGGTCGTCGGGGACGACGTCCGCCATGACGCGCGACAGGGACTTGCCGATGTCGATGGCGGGGAAGATCGCCTGTTCCGACAATTGGCGCGACAGCACGAAATGCCCGTCGACAATGGCGCGGGCGGCATCGACGATTGGATCGTCGGTGTCGTCGCCATCGGCCAGTACGGTGTAGAGCGCGGTGATCGACCCGCCGGTGCGCGCGTCGACGCCGGCGCGCTCGACAAGCCGGGGAATGAGCGCGAGCGCCGAGGGCGGATAGCCCTTCATCGCCGGCGGCTCACCCAGCGCCAGCCCGATTTCGCGCTGGGCATGGGCGCAGCGGGTCAGGCTGTCGATCAGCAGCAGCACCTTCTTGCCACGGGCGCGGAAATATTCGGCGATGGCGGTCGCGCGGGCGGCAGCGCGCAGCCGCAGCACCGGCGGATGATCGGCCGGCACGGCGACGACGATCGACTTGTGCATCGCGTTCTTGAGCTTGGTTTCCAGGAAGTCGCTGACTTCGCGCCCGCGTTCGCCAATCAGGCCCGTGACGACGATGTCGGCTTCCGCGCCGGCGATCATCTGGCCCATCAGCACCGACTTGCCGACGCCAGACCCGGCGATGATGGCGATGCGCTGGCCGCGCCCGGCGGTGAGCAAGGCGTTGACCGCGCGCACGCCCAGGTCAAAGGGTTCGGTGACGCGGCCGCGATCGAGGACATTGCCCTTGACGCCATTGAGCGGCCAGGTGCCGCCCGTGATGATCGGCCCCTTGCGGTCCAGCGGCTGGCCCATGGCGTCGATGACGCGGCCGATCAGTCCGTCGCCAACCTGCACCATATTCGCCTGGCTGTCCGGTTCGACGCGAATGCCGTTTTCCAGCGGCGCGTCGGCGTCGAGCGGCACCAGCAGGGTGCGATCGCCGCGAAAGCCGACGACTTCGGCGCGGCAGACCGACCCATCGCTCGCCAGCACCCGCGCGCCCGACCCGATCGGGCGGCGGAAACCGGTGACTTCCAGCATGCCCGCATCATGGCTGACCAACCGGCCGACATGGCGCGGGGCGCGGTTCTGCACCTGCAAATGATCGAACAGATGTTCCGCCTGACGCAGCGCTGCCTGGATCATGATTTGCCTTCCATGTCATCCATCAGCGCGCGCAGGCGCGACAGGCGCACGTCCGGGCCATCCTCGACCCAGCCGTCCGCGGTTTCCAGCCGCACGCAACCGCGCTGCATGCTCTTGTCGGCGACCATCGGCACGCCGATCGTCTCGCCTTCCAGCAGCGAAACGTCGTCAGGATGCAGGTGCAGCGCGCTTTTGTCCTGATTGCTTTCGATGAAGGCCGCGACCGTGTCGCACCGGTCGACCAGCCGCTCCAGATCGATCTCCACCTCGCCGACAATCTGTTCGACGAGGCGCACGACGGTTGCGGACAACATGGTCGACAACATGCCGCTGGGCGCGGGCGCGAGCAGGTCCAGCGCCTCGGCCAGGCGCGCGCGCGCATCGGCATCGGCGGCATTGGCCTCGGCGGTGACGCGGCAGCCTTCGTCGAAGCCCAGCGTGAAAGCCTCCATACGAGCTTCCTCGACCAGGTCGATTTCCGGCTCTACCTCGACCACCGCGCCGCGCATCGCGGCGGTCAGCTGGCCCGCAGGCGCGGTGTAAAGGCTGCGAAAGCCGCCTTCGGCCGGGCGGAAGCCGGCGACCGTGACCGGCGCGACGTCCCGAATTGCGTCGGCACCCCAAATCCTAGACAAAATCGTTGCCCTTTCCACCGAGCATGATGGTGCCAGCGTCCGCCATGCGGCGTGCGGTCGCGATGATGAGTTTCTGCGCGTCGATCACTTCGGCCAGGCGGATGGGGCCGCGTTCCTCGATCTCGTCGGCGATCGCCTGCGCCGCGCGGGCGGACATGCAGCTGAAAATCTTGCCCTTGAGCAGGTCGTTCGCACCCTTGAGCGCGACCACCAGCACCGTGCTGTCGATGGTGCGCATCAGCGTGCCCAGATTCTTGTCGTCCATGTCGATGAGGTTGTCGAAGACGAACATCTCCTCCTCGATCGTTTGGGCGATCATCTTGTCACGCTTGGCGACGGCCTTCATGATCCGCTGTTCATTATCCTTGCGAACATTGTTCATGATCGCGGCTGCTTCGACCGTGCCACCGCGCTGCGACGCCGCGCCCTGCTTGGAGGCCGGGCCGCGCAGCAGCAGCTGCTCCAGATCTTCCAGCGCCTCGTTCGACACGGGGCCGAGCGTGGCGATACGATAGACGATTTCCTCCTGATATTCGGACGGCAGCAATTGCAGCACGTCGGCCGCGACCGGCGCCTCCAGATGCGCCAGCACGATCGCCATGATCTGGGGATGCTCCATTTCGATGAGCACCGCGATTTCCTTGGCGTCCATCCATTTGAGCATTTCCAGCTGGGTGGAGCGGGTCGGCGGCGTAATGCGCGCCAGGATGGTTTCCGCGCGCTCCTCGCCCAGCGCCTTGGTCATCGCGCCGCGGATATGGCGAGTCGCGCCATAGCCGATGGTGGTGCGCTTCTTGGCCTTGGTGACGAAATGGTCCAGCGCCTCGTTCACTTCCTCCGGGTCGACATCCTGCACGTCATACATGGCATAGCCAAGCTGGCGCACTTCGTCGGGTTCCAGGCGGGAAAGGATCTGCGCGGCTTCATCCTCGTTGAACAGCATCAGCAGGACGGCGGCGGCGGCGCTGCCCTTGAGCGCCTCGGGACGGCCGGGGACGATCTCAGGCATTTTCCTTTTCCTTCTTCGCGTCCTTCAGCAGATCGCGCACCACCAGGGCGGCGCGATCCGGGTCCTGCTTCACGAAGTTGCGAATGAGGTCGGCGCGCTGCGCATAGTCATAGGTGGACGAAATCATGTCGAGCGTCACCGGGGCGGACGGGTCGGCCGGATTGGCGACCGCCTGCTTGGTGAGTTCGGTCGAGATCGCCTGGCCGATCACCTGCTTCTGTTCGGCGCGTTCCGCAGCCGCAGCCTCCTGCGCGGCGGCGCGGCGTTTGAGCAGCGGGCGGCCGATGCCGAAGATCACCAGCAGCGCAACCAGCAAGGCCGACACGTTGCGCGCCAGCGGCGCGATCCAGTCCGCTTCATACCAAGGCGTTTCAGCGGTCGCTTCCTTGACGAAGCTGCGCGAGGAGAGCGCGACCACGTCGCCACGGGTCTGGTCGAAACCGACCGCGCCCTTCACCAATGCTTCCAGCGCGGCGATTTCCTGCGGCGAACGGGGCTTGCCGTCCGGGCCATTGTCCAGCGCGACCGCGACCGACAGCCGCTTGACCGTGCCGGTGGCGTCGCGGACGACGGACACTTCGCGGCCCAATTCGAAATTGCGGTTGAATGTTTCCTCGGTCTTCATCAGCGGATCGGCGGGCGTGCCGGGACCCTGCGCCTGCGCCGTCTGGCCCTGCGTCACCGCCTGGCCATTGGGGTTGGTCTGCGTGACCGTGGGGTCGACGGGCGCCTGGTTGCTGAGCGCGCCGGGGATGCCGCTCGCCTCGCCCTTGCCCTGCCCGCGCGGGTCGGACGCCCAGCTGCCCGCTTCGCTGCGCAGCCGCGCTTCGTCCTGCGGATAGGTTTCGCGGGTCGCCTGGCGTTCGGCGAAATTCAGTTCGGCATGGACTTCGGTTGAAAAATTGCCGTCGCCCAAAATGGGCGTCAGCAGCGCGATCACCGACTGGCGATAGCGATCCTCGATCTTGCCCTGCATCGCCAGCTGGCGGTCATCGCCCGCATTGCCGTCATTGTCGGTCAGCAACCGGCCATTCTGGTCGACCAGCGAAATATCGTCCGGGCTGAGTTCAGGGATGGAGGACGCGACCAGATGGACGATCGCGCTCACCTGCTGCTGGGTCAGTTGCCGGCCCTGCGCCAGGCGCAGCATCACCGATGCCGACGGCTTGGTGCGTTCGCGCAGGAACACGCTGGGTGGTTCGACGGCCAGATGCACCTTGGCGGTTTCGACGCTGTCGATCGCCTCGATCGTGCGAGCGAGGTCCATTTCGCGGGCCGAGCGCAGCTTTTCGCCCTCGACCGCGCGGCTGGCGCCCATCGGCAGGCTGTCGATCATGCTGTTGCCGTCGGGCGCACTCTTGGGCAGGCCCTGGGCGGCGAGCATCATCTTCGCCTTGAAATAATCATCTTCCGCGACCGTCATCGCGCCCGAATTGTCGAAGTCGTAGCGCACGCCATTCTGGTCCAGAACCTGCGCGACGGCCGACTTGTCGGAATCGGGCAGGCCCCGGAACAGGTCGCGCTGCGGCGGCTCGCGGAGCGCGAGCCAGGCCGCGCCGGCGACCGCGACGGTGCCAATGAGGCCCAGCAGCGGCAGGCTTTTCGCCACGGCAGGCTGTTTCATGAAGCCGGTGACGCGCGCCTTGATCGCGTCCATACCCTTGGCGCCATTGCCGCCAAAGCCGGTGGTCGCCCCTGCGGGCAGAGCGGGCGCTGCGGCGCCGACGGCGGTGGAAAGTGCGTTCTCGCTCATCGATTATACCGGCATGCTCATAATGTCCTTGTAGGCGGACAGGAGTTTGTTGCGGACTTGCAGGGTCGCTTCGAAGCTGACCGACGCCTGTTGCTTGGCCAGCATGACGCCGGCGATGTCGGTGGTTTCGCCACGCTCGAACGAGGCGGCGGCCTCACCGGCCTGCGTTTGCAAGCCATTGACCTGTTGCAGCGCGCTGCTCAGCGCCTCGGTAAAGGCGCCGGGCTTGCTATCCTGAACGCCGCCAGCCGCGCCCGCGCCCGTAGCAGGGCCGGTCTGGGCGATATCGCGCAGCGCGGCGTTCTTTTGCAGGATGGCGTTGCGGATCGCCATCACGCTGTCCGTGGGGGAAATGCCGTTCATGTCACGCGCTCCTGTCAGGCGGCGGCAAGGTCACGCATCTCGGCGAGCCGATAGCGCAGGGTGCGTTCCGAAATGCCCAGCTTGCGCGCGGCGGCGGCACGGTGGCCGTCGGTTTCGCGCAGCGCCAGCCGCACCGCTTCCAGCTTGGAATGGCGGGTCAGGTCGCGCAGCAGGATCGGTTCGGCAGCGCTCATCGGCGCGGCAGTGCCGGCAACGACGCGCAGCGGCTGCGGCGCGCCGGCCATGTGCAGGTCGTCGGCGTCGATCCGATCGCCCTCGCGCAGCACCAGCGCGCGCTGGAGCACATTGCCCAGTTCACGGGCATTGCCGGGCCAGCCATGGGCGGCCAGTTTGTCGAGCGCGGCGGCGGTCGGCCAGACGAAGCCAGCCTTTGCGCCGTCCTGCTGGCGCAACAGCATGGCGGCGGCGATCGCGGCGATGTCGCCCCGGCGTTCGGCCAGCGGGCGCAGTTCCAGCGCCATGACATTGAGGCGCCAGTAAAGATCTTCGCGGAAGCGCCCGGCGGCGACTTCGGCGGCGAGGTTGCGGTTGCATGCGGCGATGATGCGGACATTGACCGGCACCGGATGCGTCGCGCCCACGGGCAACACTTCGCCTTCCTGCAAGGCGCGCAGCAGCTTGGCCTGGAGCGCCAGCGGCAGCTCGGCGATTTCATCGAGGAACAGCGTGCCGCCATCGGCCGCCAGGAACAGGCCTTCGGACGATTGGGCCGCGCCGGTGAAGCTGCCCTTCTTGTGCCCGAACAGCATCGCTTCCATCATGGTTTCGGGCAACGCCGCGCAGTTGACGGCGATGAAGTCATGCGCGGTGCGGCCGGACCGGGCATGAAGGAAGCGCGCCATGCCTTCCTTGCCGGTGCCGGTGTCGCCCTGGATGAGCACGGTGGCGTCGCTGCGCGCGACCCGGGCGGCGAGCGACATGAGATGCGCGCTGGCGGCATCGCCCACGGCCGGAACCGATACGGGCCGCGCGAGTTCAGCGATCAGGGCAAAGGCAAAGCCCATGTCCTCAAGGCCGAAGGCGACACGCGCCGGCAAGCCATTGGCGGCAGCTACCAGCGATGGCGCGCCGTCGATCAGGCTGATCAGGATGTCGCGATGCGTTGCGTGACCGATCTCGGTCGCCAGCAGCACCCGGCGGCTGTCCTTTTCACGCGGGCTTTG
This sequence comes from Sphingomonas sp. SKA58, assembly GCF_000153545.1. Lineage (NCBI taxonomy): Bacteria > Pseudomonadati > Pseudomonadota > Alphaproteobacteria > Sphingomonadales > Sphingomonadaceae > Sphingomonas > Sphingomonas sp. SKA58. Next base: position 487,822 of record NZ_CH959306.1, on the reverse strand, counting down.
CGCATCGACGATACGGACGCTGTAGAAAGCATTTTCGAGCCAGTGCTGCAGCCCGGGAACGAGCGCGCAGACCCCACGGCTCACGTCAAGCGATGACATGAACTTTTCCCACCTATTTGTCTGGCTTGTGCCCCCGCACGCCCCAGTCCCTTCGATGGTTAACTTTTACCCGTTCCGTGGTTATCAGATGGTTAACACGGCAAGTTTGTTGCCGCTTGCCGGCAAATAATTTCCGCCGCTGCCGCCGCTTGCAGGCTCTAGATTATCGCGCGCGCGTAAAAAGCCCTGAAAACCGGCCGATTCCAGAAAAATCGCATATAGCCCTAAAAGCCTCCGAAGCCCTGCCGTTATCCCCTTTCGAGGCCGCAAGCAGCCTGATGGCAGCGACCTGATCGACACACGGAAAGGGAATATCATGACTGTTATCGGAACCAACACCGCAGCGCTGCGCTCGGCCAACGCTTCCTCGATGGCCAGCAAGTCGCTGAGCACCGCCATGGAGCGCCTGTCGACCGGCAAGCGCATCAACAGCGCCAAGGACGACGCCGCCGGCCTCGCCATCGCTTCGTCGATGACCGCACAGATCAAGGGCATGACCCAGGGCGTGCGCAACGCCAATGACGGCATCAGCCTGGCGCAGACGGCCGAAGGCGGCCTGGGCGAAGTCAGCAACATGCTGCAGCGTATGCGTGAACTGACGGTTCAGGCGCTGAACGGCACCAACGACGCCGACGCCAAGAGCAACATCCAAGCGGAAATTTCGCAGCTCGCCACCCAGATCACCGACACGCTGGCGAACACCGAATTCAACGGCACCAAGCTGTTCGACGGTTCGACCGCCACGGTCAGCATCCAGGCTGGCGCGAACGCCGCCGACACGGTCGACATCGACCTGGACGACGTCGCTGGCAACGCCGACGTGACCGCAGCGCTCGCCGTCGATGCCACCACGGCGACGACCGCTGACCTCGCCACCTTCGACGATGCGCTCAAGGCGATCGCGACGACCCGTGCGAACCTGGGTGCGGTGCAGAACCGCCTCGAATCGACGGTCAACAACCTGACCAACAACATTACCAGCCTGACCGATGCGAAGAGCCGCATCGAAGACGCCGACTTCTCGGCCGAAACGACCGCTCTCGCCAAGCAGCAGATCCTGAGCCAGGCGTCGACCGCGATGCTGGCCCAGGCAAACCAGAGCCAGCAGGGCGTGCTCAAGCTGATCGGCTAAGACTGACGAAATTGGACGGCTGAGGCCTTGGTCACCGCCAGCCGTCCAATGGAGCTTCCGGCGCATCAACAGTCCCCACCGCGCCGGCGGCGACACCTTCGATCGAACGACCTCCCTGTTTGAAGCCTCCGTCCCCCCGGGCGGAGGCTTCTTCGTTTCGGGATGGATACAAGTCTTGGCTTGATCGTTTTGCCGCTCGATGAGCCAGACCATGACCCAGATCGACCGGCGCGCGATGATCGCGGCCTCGGGCGCTGCCCTCCTCCTGCCCTCGACGCTTCACGCGCAAGGCCTGACCGGCAATCGCCCCACGCCCTTTTCCTGGGACCGGCTGGTGGCGCACGCGCAGCAGTTGACCCGCACCCCCTTCAAGGAAACCCCCGCCCATCCGGGTGCGGCCAAGGTCGACTATATCGCCCAGCATGAAGCGCGCTTTCGCGACGACCGCACCTTGTGGGGCGACCTGCCCGGTGACACTGGCATCCGCTTCTTCCCGCTGTCGCAATATTCGACCCAGCCGGTCAGCATCGCCACGGTCGAAAATGGCAGAGCGACGCCGCTGCGCTATGATGCCGACATGTTCGACGCGCCGGCGGGCAATGCGGTAAAGGCGCTTGGCCCCAATGCGGGCTTTGCCGGTTTTCGCATCATGAACGCGGCACGTGACGGCGACTGGCTGTCCTTCCTGGGCGCCAGCTATTTCCGCGCGCCCAGCCCGCAAAAGCAGTTCGGCCTGTCCGCCCGCGCCATCGCGATCAACACGAGCCTGGGCAAGGAGGAATTTCCCCGCTTCACCCATTTCTGGCTGGAGCGAACGGGCAAGAGCAGCGTCACAATTTATGCCTTGCTCGACGGCGCGTCGATTACCGGCGCCTATCGCTTCGTCAGCCGATTGGGGGCCGATGGCGTCACGCAGGATGTGACCGCCGCCCTGTTCCCGCGCCGGCCGATCGAGGAACTGGGGCTGATGGCGATGACCAGCATGTTCTGGTATGATCAGGCGAACCGGGGCAAGGGCACCGACTGGCGGCCCGAAATCCACGACAGCGACATATTGTCGATCGCCAGCGCCGACGGCACCGCCCATGCCCGTCCGATCATCAACCCGCCCACCCCGCTGGTGAGCGCCTTTGCCGAGCGCGATCCCAAGGGCTTCGGCTTGGTCCAGCGCGACCGCGATTTCGACCATTATCAGGATGACGGGGTCTATTATGATCGCCGCCCGACGCTGTGGGCGGCCCCGTCCGCGCCGCTGGGCGCAGGCGAGGTGCGGCTCTACAGCTTCCCGACCGACAGTGAATATACCGACAATGTCGTCGCCTACTGGACGCCCGCCACGCCGGGTCGGCGGATCGACGCCAGCTATCACGTGGACTGGAGCGCAGCGTGCGCACCCGCGTCGGAAGCGCTGGAGAACAAGGTCGCGATCGTCCAGAATGTCTGGCGCGGGCGCGGCGATGAAGAAGGCAGCGACCGGCTGGTTATTGATTTTGCCGGCGTCGCCGATGGCGCAAAGCCCGAAATCTGGACCGACATCAGCGCGGGCACGATGATCAAGACGGCGGGCTATCCTGTGCTCGGCCAGCCTGGCCTGTATCGCATGGTGCTCGACCTCAAGCGCGAAGGGGCCGGGCTGACCGATATTCGGGCGCAGTTGCGGCTGGGCGATCGTGCAATCAGCGAATATGTGCACTATCCTGTAGGCCCCTGAGCGGAACCGTTACGGACCCGAACGGTTCTGACGCTTTGGGTCAACAGGGAACGGGGCCAAAATCATGGACGAGCACGTCGTGCCGACGACCGACCCGCCGGCCGGGGACAAGCCCCTGCCCCGCGCCTTTGAACAGGTGCCCGCGCAAAGTCCGCTCGCCATGCCGGAGCAGGATTTCGACACGACGCCGCCGCTGATCGCGCGGCGCCGCTTCAATATCGACCTGTGGGCGCGCCGCCTGCTGGTGATCGCGCTGACGCTGATCCCTGCCGCGCTGGCCGCCCATGAAATGCGCCGGTCCATCGGGCTGGATGGCATCAGCGCGTTGGAGGGTGTCTATCTCGCCCTCTTCATCTCCCTTTTCGCCTGGATCGCCTTCGGCTTTGCGACCGCCGCCATCGGGTTCCTGCTGCTGACCGTGGGCAAGGGGCGCAGCGTCACCCCCCGCCCCCTGCGCGCGTCCGAACCGCTGCGCGGCAAGACCGCGATCCTGCTGCCGGTGTGCAATGAGGATTTTCTGGGCGTACTTGGCCGCCTGTCGATCATGGAGCGCAGCCTGGCGCAGGTGATGGGCCGGGAGCGGTTCGAATTCTTCATCCTGTCCGATTCAAACGTGGAAAGCGGCGAAACCGAAAAGCGCGCCTATCTGGAAATGCGCGACTCTTTTTCGCGCCCGGTCCATTATCGCCGCCGCGCGCTCAATATCGGGCGCAAGCCCGGCAATATCGCCGAATGGGTAACGCGTTTTGGTGGCGGCTATGATCATATGATCGTGCTGGACGCCGACAGCATCATGAGCGGGCAGACCATGGCGCGGCTGGCCGCCGATATGGAGCGGCACCCGCATGTCGGCCTTATCCAGACCGTGCCCACCGTCATGGGCGCGGCGACCCTGTTCGCGCGCTGGCAGCAATTTGCCAGCCGCCTGTTCGGCCCGATTTCCGCCGCTGGCATGATCTGGTGGGCGGGCAGCGAAGGCATGTTCTGGGGCCATAACGCCATCGTGCGCGTGCGCGCCTTCGCCGAAAGCTGCGGCCTGCCCGAACTGCCCGGTCGCGCACCCTTTGGCGGCCATATATTAAGCCACGACATGCTGGAAGCCGCGCTGTTGCGCCGGCGCGGCTGGGACGTGCATATGGTGACAGCGGACGACAGTTTCGAAGAATTTCCGCCGTCCATGCCCGACCTGTTCACCCGCGACCGCCGCTGGTGCCAGGGCAATATCCAGCATGTGCCGCTGCTGATCCGCATTGCGGGCCTGCACCCTCTAAGCCGGTTCCAGTTGCTGGTCGGGGCGACCGCCTATTGCACATCCCCCATGTGGCTGGCGCTGATGCTGGTGGTGCTGGGCGGCGCGGCCAGCGGCATCTGGCCGCCGGCGGAGGTGCTGCCATCGGGCGCCCTGCTGGGCGTTACGGCGCTGCTGTTGTTCGGCCCGAAAATCCTCGCGATATTCTGGGCGATGGCGGACCCGGCGCGGCGCATCGGCTTTGGCGGCGCAGTGCGCATGACGCGCGGCGTGCTGGTCGACATCATCCTGTCCATCCTGATGGCGCCGGTCGCGATGCTGACCCAGACGATCAACCTTGTCACCATATTGATGGGTCGCAAGGCCAGCTGGAACGGCCAGACCCGCGACCGCGACGGCATGGCGATCGGCAGCGCGATCTGGCTGTTCAAATGGCATATTTTGTTGGGCGTCGGCCTGACCTGGCTGGCGGTGGAGGCGGGCGCGGTCGGCTGGACCCTGCCAGTGGTCGCTGGCCTGTTTGCAGCCCCCTTGCTTGCGGCGATTACCGCGCGCAAGGATTTGGGCGCACGGGCGGAAAGAAGCGGTCTGTTCCAGGTCGCCGACCCATGGTGGCGAACGCAAAGCTATCGCCCTCTGCGTTTCCGCTGGCCAAATGGGGAAAAGCGCCGCGCGATCGCGGCCAACGACGAATAGTCAAAAAACGCGCCCCGACTGATAGCGGGCTACGCTGCGCCCGTCACTCGTCCCAATCGCGCAATTTCTCGCGCAGCTTGTCGAGCGCGGCCTTCTTGATCTGGCACACGCGCGCCGCGCCGATGTCCAGCGTCTGGCCGATTTCCTCCAGGTTCATTTCCTCGACGAAATAGAGTTGCAGCACCATCGCCTCGCGCTGGGGCAGTTCGCTGATGCAGGCAGCCATTGCCTTCTTGAGTGATTCGCGCTCCAGCACCTGGTCGGCGCGGTCCTCGACATCAGCGAACCACATGGACTGGTCGGAATAGACTTCGTCCATGCTGGTATGCTGGACCATTTCGACGCTGTCGGCGGCCTCGCGATAGGCGGCCGGCTCCAGCCCCATCTCGCTCGACATTTCCGCCTCGGTCGGCAACCGGCCCAGCTGCTGCTCCAGCCGATTGCGGACCCCGGCAATTTCTTTCCGCCTCGCCATTGCCGACCGGCAAAGCGTTGCCTGCCGCCGCAGATGGTCTATCATCGCGCCGCGCACGCGCAGTTGCGCATAGGCGGCAAAGCCAAGCCCGCGATCCTCGAAACTGTTGGCAGCCTCTACCAGCGCGACCATGCCGATCTGGAGGAGATCCTCCACCTCGATGGCGGTCGATACCCGCCCATGGACATGCCAGGCGATCTTGCGGACCAATGGCATATATTGGCGGGCCAGCCGCTCGGGGCTATGCTCGCCCGGCTTGCCATAAGTGTGGGCGCCAACCGCGATCTTGTTCATATACATGACCTAGTCCCAGTTTCCTCAAGCCACGCGTTCGCGCATCTGATCCGGCCTTGGCAGCGGATCATGACGGGGCGTTGGCCGCGACTCATTGCCTACCACCGCAACCACTTCCACACCCTTACCGTCGGGAATTTCTAGGAAGGACAGGACCGGCGTTTCGGGCAGATGCGGCTTGAACAGACGCGCGAGCGCCCGCCGCGCGACGGGCGAGGTGACGATGGCGAAATTGCGTGCCTGGCCCAGCATCGGGCGGGCGGCGTTCACCACCTGCTCGACGATACGGTTGGCAAGGCTCGGCTCGATCGGATGGCGGGCATCGCCTGCGACGCGCATCGCCTGCGCCAGCATCGCTTCCAGCTCGCCGTCCAGCGTAATGACCGGCAGCGGCATCTTCACCGGCACCAGCCCCTGGATGATGAGCGCGCCGATCCGCTGGCGCACCGATTCGACCAGCTGTTCGTGGCTCATGTCGGGGCGACCGCCATCGACCATCGCCTCGCAGATGCGGCGGAAATCCTTGAGCGCGATGCCTTCGCTCAACAGCGCGCGGCAAAGCGCGCTGATCTGCGTGAGGTTCAGCAGGCCCGGCGTCAGCCCGTCGACCAGTTGCGGCGCGACGTCCTTGAGATTGTCGAGCAGCTTGCGCGCTTCGTCCAGGCCGAACATTTCGGCCGCGTTCATCGCGATCAACTGGTTGAGATGCGTCGCGACCACCGTCGGCGGATCGACCACAGTATAGCCCGCGACCACCGCCTCGCTGCGCTTGGCCTGCGAAATCCACACCGCGTCGAGGCCAAAGGTCGGGTCCTTGGCCGGGCGGCCGGTGACGGTGCCTTCCAGCGCGCCACTGTCGAGCGCCAGCAGGTCATCGGGCCAGATTTCGTCCTCGCCCACGACGACGCCGGCGATGGTGATGCGATACTGGTTCGGCTCCAGCGCCAGATTGTCCTTCACGCGGACCATCGGCACGACGAAGCCCAGTTCCTTGGACAGCTGGCGGCGGATGCCGGTGATGCGGGCCATCAGCGGAGCGCCCTTGCGCTCGTCGACCAGAGAGATGAGGCCATAGCCAATCTCCAGCCCCAGGATCGCGCCGTCCGACACGTCGTCCCATTCGATCAGGGCGGGATTGGGCGCGGGCGGCGGCGGCGCGGGTTCGGCGGCCTTTTTCTGGCTGGCCTTGCGCAGCTGCCACGCGATACCGCCGGCAACCGCGGCAGCCGGCAGGATGATCATGTGCGGCATGCCCGGCAAGATGCCCAGAAAGCCCAGGATCGCGGCAACCGGCACCCAGGCGCGGCCCGAGCCGAACTGGCTGGCGACCTGACCCGACAGATCCTGCTCGCTCTTGACGCGGGTGACGATGGACGCCGCCGCGATCGAGAGCAGCAGCGCGGGAATCTGCGCCACCAGCGCGTCGCCGATCGCCAGGATGATGTAGGTCTGCGCAGCCTCGCCAATGGCCAGGCCATGGCTGACCACGCCCAATATGATGCCGCCGATGATGTTGATGACCAGGATCAGGATGCCCGCGACCGCGTCACCCTTCACGAACTTGCTGGCGCCGTCCATCGACCCGTAGAAATCCGCCTCGGTCGCGACTTCGACGCGGCGGATCTTGGCCTCTTCCGGGGTCAGCAGGCCCGCATTCAGGTCCGCGTCGATCGCCATCTGCTTGCCCGGCAGGGCGTCCAGGGTGAAGCGGGCCGACACTTCGGACACGCGGCCCGCGCCCTTGGTGATGACGACCAGGTTGATGATCATCAGGATGGCGAAGACGAAGATGCCCACGACATAGTCGCCGCCGATCAGGAAATGGCCGAACGCCTCGATCACCTGCCCCGCCGCATCCGCGCCCTCATGCCCCGACACCAGCACCACGCGGGTCGAGGCGACGTTGAGCGCCAGGCGCAGCAAAGTCGCGAACAGAAGGACGGTGGGAAAGCTGGAGAAATCGAGCGGCTTGGCAGCGTTCAGCGCCACCATCAGCACGGCGAGCGAAATCATGATGTTGGTGATGAAGCCGATGTCCAGCATGACCGCCGGGACCGGCACCATCATGAACAGGACCACCATCAGGGTCGCGAAGGGCAGCACCGCGCCCTTGACGGCGCTCATCCAGATCTTCGCTTTGACTTGGGCAGGGGACATGGTCGGCCGTTACCTTCCGAGGGTGGCAAGCATGAGATAGGCAAGACGCGCCGTCTGCGGCTGCGGCCGGACGCTGACGTCGGGCTGCTGGCTGAGGCGCTGGGTTTCGATCCGCACATAATCGGCGGGCTGGACGGTCCGTGCGCCACTCGGCAGGTTGGCGGCGGCGCCGGAGGCGTCGGCATATTGGACCGGGCCGCCCAGGCTGTCGGAGCTTTTCTGCAACTTGGCGGCGAAACGGTCGCGAATTTCCGAAAAGCTGCGCGCATTGCCGGACCGGTCGTAAAAGATAGACCGGTTGGCGCGCGCGGCGGACGGGAAGAGCGAGGCGGCGCTCGCGCCGGGCGCGCGGTCATGGACCGACAGGAATTTGGTCGCGCCGCCCACCCCCAGGAAATGCGCGAGATAGAGATCGACCGGCTCGGCCTCCCGGCCCAGCTTCGACTCCAGATAGGCCTTGTTGTCGGCGGCATGCTGCGCCGCCATCACCGAGGCGGTTTCGGGATGCTTGCGCAGATCGAGAATCTGCTGGCGCAATTGCGGGTCGGACACATGATAGCGGCCGTTGCTGCCCTGGCTGATCGCGTCCGACGCCCAGCCCAGCCCATATTCGCTGCCATGCTTGTCGATGACGGCAAGCCAGCTCTGGTCGATGAACTGATAAAGGCCGGTGGCGGAGGAGGTGGTGGCGCGCGCGGTCGGATTGAGGCTCGATTCGATCTTCGCCTGCCCCAGCAGATAGCTGAAGTCGACACCCGTGCGCCGGCTCGCCATGGCGATCGCGTTGGTGACGCGATTGCCGGTCGATCCGGAAGTTGCCGAAATGTCTGCGAATGCCGACACGATGCTCTAAATCCCCAATTGCTAGCGAGGACATTAGAGCAAGGCTTGTGCCAAGATTTGGTTAACGCGCAGGCAGGAATTTGTCCGCCCCGCAACGAAAAACGGCGCCCGAAGGCGCCGCTTTAGGTTTAACGCAGAAAATTTTTCAGCGGCCGTAGGTCAGTGGCGCGGCGCGCGCGCCGTGCGACGCCAGGATGGACAGGCGCTGGCTCGCATGATCGGCCAGCAGATTGACGCGCACCCGCGCGCTTTCGATCAGCGGCAGCATCGCGCTGATCCGCTCCACCACCGCCGGGTCGGACCGCCAGGCGCCAATGGCGCGCACCCCGGCGGCGGCGCGGCTGACCCGGTCGCTCGCCTGCTCGATCGCCGACACGTCACTGCCGGTCAGCGCGTCGCGCAGGCCGTCAAATGCTGCGAACAGATCATCAAGGGCGGCAAGGCCGAGCGGCATGGCGGCAAATCCTTATTTCTGGGGCAGATCGAGTTCGAGCATGCGTTCGGCGATCGCATCCGCGTTCACCGGATAATTGCCCGACGCGATCGCGCTCTTGATCGCGGCAATCTTGTCCATGTCCACCGGCGCGCCTTCGGCCGCCATGCGGGCAGCGGGGCTGGCGACGTCCGCCGCCGCTGACGCCGGCACGGAACCGGTTGGCGCGGCAGCGCGCGTCTTGCCGCTTTCCCGCAGGCTGGTCGCGCCGATCGCATTGCCGATGCTCTGTCCAACAGAGTTGATCATGATCTTAATCCTTCACTCGTCCTTTGACCCTTATAACGGACAAGTTCAAAAATCATTAAATCCTGGAATGCGCACCACGCCCATATCGACGATCTGGGCAAAAACCGGCGGACTTTTGCGGTCTTCGCGCACGCGGATCGTATCGCCGACCGCTCCGCCTTCGTCCGCGATCATCATGCGCGACACGCTGAAACTGGCATTGCCGGCCATCAGTTGCACCGGATCGCCCTTGCGCACCACATCTTCCTTGGGCGCGGCGGCGACAGCGGCGCGGGTAAAGCCGTTCGACGGCGCAGCGCGTGCACTGGAACCGGGCACGGGGCCATAGCTGGCGGCGGCGACGCCCTTGACCAGCGGCACGCGGATGCGCCAGCCCAGCGCTTCGCACTTGACCATCGCCGCGCCGAAAACGGGACCTTCGACCGTGGGGGTGCTGGGGCAGGACGCCAGGCGCAGCCGGCGATCGACAGGTGCGGCCGGACCGCCCGGCTCACCCATATTGGCGCCGACGGTCATCGCGACAAGGCTGTCGATGCGATCGAGATTTTCGAACGTCTGCTGCGCCAGCGCGGGCTGCACGGTGGCGAGCGCGGCGATGGCGGAGAGGAGGAACGAAAGGCGAAGCACGGCAGTCTCCTGTAAGGACTAAAGTTTCTGCCAGTCGAATACGCAATTTTCGTGCCAGTCGGTTCAACCCGCGGCTTTGCTGCCGGGGGCGACGCGGATCCATTGCCCCTGCCCCGCCTGCCCGTCCGCCTGGTCCAGGCCCCGGATCAGCAGCCGGTCGCGGACCAGCCCGCGCGCCTGCAACGCCCGCGCAACCGCGCCCAGTCGCGCGGCGGCCAGATCCCATTCGTCGAACCGCTCGTGGCGGGCGTCCGCACCATGGCTGCGGATTTCCACCGCCGGCGCATTGGCGAAGCGGCGCGCAAGGGCGGCAATCTGCGCCTCCCCTCGCGCGCTCAGCAGCGCTTCGCCCGGCATGAACAGGTCAGCGGCGCGGATCTCCACGCCATCGGCCATCGGCCGGCCGCCAAATTGCCGGCTGACCTGCGCCAGCATCGCATCGCGCCGCGATCCGCTCGCCTGCAACAGCACGAAGAAGGCAAGCAGCAACAGCAGCAGATCGGCAAAGCTGATCGCCCAGCGATTGCGGCGCGCAAGAGGGGTTGGAACCGCGCTCATGCCACTTCGCGCATGGCCGCGCGGCGCAGTGGCGCATTTTCGCGCCGCGCGATCACCAGCATCCGGTCCGCCGCCTCCCGCTGCCAGGCCAGTTCACGGTCCGACAGGTCGGCAAGGCGCGCGGCGATGGGCGCGGCGATGATGTTGGCGATGACGACGCCATAGAAGGTGGTGAGCAGCGCCAGCGCCATCGACGGCCCCAGCGCGGCGGGATCATTCATCGCCGCGAACATGCCGATCAGGCCCAATATCGTGCCCGCCATGCCCAGCGCTGGCGCGGCATCCGCCACCGACAGCCAGACGCGATGCGCCGCGCCATGACGCTGCGCCCGGTCAGCGAGCGCCTGCGTCGCCCACAGCGCGAATTGTTCGGTGCGGTCGCAATTGGCCAGCTTGTGCGCGGCCTGCGTCAGGAAGGGATGAGCGGTCTTCACCCGGTCGGTGCAGGACAGTCCGCGCAGCTGCGCGACATGGTCGATCTGAAGCAGGGCGGCGCGCGCGGCGTCCTGATCGCGCAGCGGATTGGCGCGCAGCAACGGCGCCAGTGCTCCGATCGCGCGCCCACAAGCGGCAAGGCCGTTCTGGAACAGCGCCACCAGGGCAATCCCGCCCAGCATCGCCAGCAGCGTTGCCGGATCGAACAAATGGCTGAAAATCGCGAGCATGCGCCGTGTCGTCCCCATCGTTCATCGGCGGCCGGCAACGCCCTGCCGCCGACCGGCAAAAACTTGCCGCCCTTGCCGTCTCGCCTGCGAAAAGCCCGTATTCCCCAGCTTTGCCGCCTTGCCGATGCGTCACCCACGCAAATTGGCACGGCTCTTGCTGATCACAGGCTGGATCACCCGCAGGCGATGCCATCAGGCTTCAGAACGGCGGGTGAAGGATAAACTTTAGAGCGAATTTTTGAGCATGTCGGTCGAAGACAATCTGTTCGGGATCCATGGAAAGGCGCTGGCGCTTCGCTCGCAGCGCCTGTCCCTGCTCGCGTCCAACATCGCCAATGCCTCCACGCCCGGTTACAAGGCGCGCGACATCGACTTTGAAGCCGCGCTCAAGGAAGCGACGGCGCAATCGTCGGGCGCGACCTCCACCGACATGGGCAAGGCGGTCGAAGACGCCATGGGCTATCGCGTGCCGCTTCAGCCCAGCCTTGACGGCAATACGGTCGAACTCAGCACCGAACAGACGCTGTTTGCCGAAAACGCCGTCAAATATCGCACGACCCTCTCCTTCCTCGAGGGCCGGATCAACACCATCAACCGTGCGCTGAAGGGAGAATGAGCATGAGCGGCAATGGCGCCATGAACATCTTCGACATCGCCGGCCGCGCCATGAGCGCGCAGCTGGTGCGTCTCAACACCACCGCGTCCAACATGGCGAATGCCGGCAATGTCACCGGCAGCGCGCAGGACGCCTATCGCGCGATCAAGCCAGTCTTCACGTCCGTCACGGACAGCCCCGGCGTGTCGACGGTCAAGGTTTCGGACGTCGTCACCACCAAGGCCGAGCCGACCAAGCGCCACGACCCCAATCATCCGCTGGCCGACGCCAATGGCGATGTGTGGGAAGCGGCGGTCGACAGCAATGCCGAGCTGGTCGACATGATCGAGACCGCCCGCATGTACCAGAATAATGTCCAGGTACTCAACACCGCCAAATCCCTGATGCTCGAAACCATAAGGATCGGCAAATGACGAGCGTTTCCACCGTCACCGACAGCGCGGGGCTTTCGGTCTATAATCCCAATGCGACCGTTGGCACCGGCAGCGCGACGATGGATCAGGCCAGCTTCCTCAAGCTCCTGACCGCGCAGATGCAATATCAGGACCCGTTCGAACCCGTCGACAATGCCGAGATGGTGTCGCAGATGGCGACCATCACCAATTCGAGCGGCATCGCCGAGATGAACGCCAACCTGGCGTCGATCAAGCAGGAGCTGACCGGCACGCGCCTGGGCGATGCGGCAAGCTGGATCGGCAAGTCGATGCTGGTCCAAAGCAATGTCGCCGTGCCCGACGCCAGCGGCTATTATGCCGGGCAGGTCAGCTTCGCCGACGCCACCAACGGCGCGACCGTCGACCTGGTCGATGGCAGCGGCAATGTCGTCAAGACCATTGACTTAGGGTCGCAGCAGGCGGGCGACGTCACCTTCTACTGGGATGGCAAGGACGACATGGGCGAAACCGTGTCCACCGACGCCCTGCAGGTGAAGGTCAACGGCGCCACCCCCAGCAAGGTCGCGACCTGGGCCACCATCGCCGCCGTCCAGTCACCCGCGGACGGTTCCTCTTCCAAACTGATCACCGCGCTCGGCAGCTACAGCCCGTCCGACGCGCTGAGCCTGATGTAATTCTTAACCCCATCCTTTTCACCCAAGGAGCAACGCCATGTCCTTCTATGTTTCGCTTTCCGGTCTCAAGGGCGCGCAGGCTGACCTGTCCGCCATTTCCAACAATGTCGCCAACGTGAACTCGACTGCCTTCAAGAAGAGCAAGGCGCAGTTCGGCGACATCTTCGCTGCCTCGCCGATGCAGACGACGCATCAGGTCGCGGGTCAGGGCGTGCGCGTGCAGGGCATCACCCAGCAGTTCACGCAGGGCACGATTGAAACCACCGACAAGACGCTGGACCTTGCCATCACTGGCGAAGGCTTCTTCACCGTGAAGGGCGAGGATGGCACGATCAGCTACACCCGCAACGGCGCCTTTTCGGTCGATAATGACCGCTTCGCCGTCGACACCACCGGTTCGCGCATTCAGGTGTTCGCCGTCGATCCTGAAACCGGCGACCTCACCACCCCGCCGACGAGCGCCACGGGTCCGGGCGACCTCACCGATCTGCAAATCCCGACCACCTATAATAACGAAGCCGACGGCGCGCAGCTGACCAGCGTCGGCGTGTCGAAGGAAGGGCTTGTTTCGGCCATTTACGCCGATGGCAGCACCGTTTACCTGGGCCAGGTCGCGATGGCGTCCTTCAACAGCCTGGAAGGGCTGCGCCAGCAGGGCGACGCGCACTGGACCTCCACCGTGGAGAGCGGCAACCCGATCCTGGGCACCGCCAATCAGGGCATGTTCGGTTCGGTCAATTCCGGCTCGCTGGAACGCTCCAACGTCGACATCACCGACGAACTGGTCCAGCTGATCGCTGCCCAGCGCAATTTCCAGGCGAACAGCAAGGCGATCGAGGCGGCCAATACGCTGACCACCACCATCGTCAACATCCGCACCTAAGCGGTTTAGGCGCGGGATCAGGAGGAACAGCCCATGGACCGGCTCGTCAACACGGCACTGACGGCGATGCGCGGCGCGATGGCGCGGCAGGCGTCGATCGCGAACAACCTTGCCAATGCCAACACCGTTGGCTTTCGCGCGGAAATCGCCAATGCCGAAACGCGCTGGATCCAGGGCGAAAGCTTCGACACCCGCGCCCAGGCCTCCGAACAGGTGATCGCCGCCGACATGGCGCAAGGCGCGGTCACCGAAACGGGCAATCCGCTCGACGTGGCGCTGGACGGGGACGCACTGCTCACCGTCCAGGCCACCGACGGCAGCGAAGCCTATACGCGCCGCGGCGACCTCAAGGTTTCCGACAGCGGCCTGCTGACCACCGGCGACGGCCTGCCCGTGCTGGGCGAAGGCGGCCCGGTCATCCTGCCGCAGATGGACAGCGTCTCCATCGCCAAGGATGGCAGCATCTGGGGCGTGCCGCAGGGCGGCGATCCGGCCAACCCGCAGCAGGTCGACAAGCTCAAGCTGGTCAATGCGGCCGGCTCCAGCATCGCCAAGGGCAATGACGGCCTGTTCCGCGAAGTCAATGGCGGCGCCCTGCCCTCCGATCCGCTCGCCACCGTGACATCGGGATCGCTGGAAGGATCGAACGTCAATTCGACCCAGGCGCTGATCGACATGATCGAGGCCAGCCGCGCCTGGGAGACGCAGGTCAAGATGATCGACACCGCCAAACAGCTGGACGATGGCGGCGCGTCGCTGATGCGCCTCGACGGCTAAACCCTATGGTTAATATTGGCACGCCTCTTGCTTTGATGCGTGCATGAGCGGTCCGAGTGAGGATCGCATAACCGACTGAGCGGTCCGCGCGAGGATCGCGCCACGGAGAATGCACGATGAGCAACGCCGCCCTTCATGTCGCCCGCACCGGCCTTGACGCGCAGAACACGAAGATGCGCGTCATCGCCAACAACCTGGCGAACGTCAACACGACCGGTTTCAAGAAGGACCGCGCCGATTTCGAGACGCTGGCCTATCAGCAGATCGTGCAGGCCGGCGCCAATTCCGACGCGGAAAACAAGTTCGCCACCGGGCTGAACCTGGGATCGGGCGTGGCGCTTCAGGGCACCAGCAAGATCAATTCGCAGGGCACGCTGACCCAGACCAGCAATGCGCTGGACATGGCGATCGAAGGGTCGGGCTATTTCCAGGTGCAGCAGCCTGACGGTTCCATCGCCTATTCTCGCGCGGGCAATTTCAGCGTCACCGCCGAAGGCACGATCGTCACCGGCGACGGCCTGCCGCTGATCCCCCAGATCACCGTGCCGCAGGGCGCGACATCGGTGTCGATCGGCAATGACGGCACCGTGTCCGCGACCTTGCAGGGCGAAAGCGAACCAAGCCAGCTTGGCCAGATCGAACTGGCCAGCTTCATGAATCCGTCGGGCCTGCAATCGATCGGCGGCAATCTGCTGGTCGAAACCGCCGCCAGCGGCACGCCGCAGGTCGGCGTCGCTGGGCTGGAAGGGCGCGGGGTCATCCGGTCGGGCTATCTGGAAACGTCCAACGTCAACATCGTCGAGGAACTGGTCGACATGATCGAGACGCAGCGCGCCTATGAGGTGAACAGCAAGATGATCAAGGCGACCGACGAAATGCTCCAGTACGTCAACCAGAATATCTGAGCTGTGACGATGCGCATCTCCTTCACCCTTGTCGCCGCCGTTTCCGTGCTTGCCCTTGCCGCATCGCCCGCCGATGCGCGCAAGAAGAAGCGCGAGGTGGAGCGCGAATATTTCGCGCCGACCGTCATCGCCCAGCCGGCCGCGCCTGCGGCCAACGGCTCCATCTTCCAGACGTCGGTCGGCTATACGCCGCTGACCAGCGGCGCGCGCGCCACCACCGTCGGCGACATCATCACCATCGTCCTGGTCGAACGCACCCAGGCGTCCAAGAGCAACAGCGCCGACACCAGCCGCAGCGGCTCCTTCGGGCTGACGCCGCCAAGCACCGGCGTGCTTTCCAAGCTCTTTTCGCCCAGCGATGTCGCGATGGGCGGCAATAACGGTTTCACCGGCAAGGGCGCGGCGACCCAGTCGAACGCGCTGTCGGGCGAAATCACCGTCACCATCGCGCAGGTCTATCCCAATGGCACCATGCTGGTGAAGGGTGAGAAGGCGTTGACGCTCAATCGCGGCGACGAATTCATCCAGATCAGCGGCCTCGTCCGCCAGGCCGACATCAGCCCGGACAACCGCATCGCCTCCACCCGCGTCGCCGACGCCAAGATCATCTACAAGGGCAAGGGCGAGATCGCCAATGCCAGCCGCCAGGGCTGGCTCCAGCGTTTCTTCTCCGCCATCAGCCCCTTCTGATGGAGAGCCAAGTGAGCGTTTTCCACCGCCTCTTTCCGATGGTCGCGCTGTTCGCCGCCTTCGTCCTCGTTACCCCGGCCCATGCCGAGCGGATCAAGGATCTGGGCACGTTCCAGGGCGTGCGCCCCAACCAGCTGACCGGATACGGCATTGTGGTGGGCCTGGCTGGCACGGGCGACGACAGCATCGAATATGCGACGCAGGGCATGAAGGGCGTCGTGTCGCGCTTTGGCCTGACGCTGCCGCAGGGCGTCAATCCGGCGCTCAAGAACGCCGCCGCCGTGCTGGTGACGGCCGACCTGCCCGCCTTTTCCAAGCCCGGCCAGCGGCTGGACGTCACCGTATCGGCGCTGGGCAAGGCTAAGTCGCTGCGCGGCGGCACGCTGATCATGACCCCGCTGCGCGGCGCGGACAATGAAATCTACGCCATGGCGCAGGGCAACCTCGCCGTCGGCGGCCTCGGCGTATCGGGTGCCGACGGCAGCCAGGTGTCGGTCAACATCCCCTCGGCCGGCCGCATCCCCAGCGGGGCGACAGTCGAGCGCGCGGTTGCGACCGGTTTCGACACCGCTCCCACCCTGACCTTCAACCTTGCCGAAGCGGACCTGACCACCGCTCTGCGCGTGGCCGATGGCATCAACCGTGCCTTTGGCGACAATCGGGCGAGCGCGGTCGACGCTGTTTCGGTGACGATCGCCGCCGCGCCGGGCGCGGAGCAGCGCATCATGATGATGGGCATGATCGAAAATATCGAGGTCGCGCCCGCCGACGCCCCGGCCCGCGTCATTGTCAACGCGCGCACCGGCACGGTCGTCATCAACGGCGCGGTCAAGATCCATCCGGCCGCCGTCGCCCACGGAAAACTGACGGTCAGCGTCAATGAATCGCCGCGCGTCGTCCAGCCCGCGCCCTTCAGCCAGGGGCGCACCGCGGTCGAACCGTCGAGCAACATCAGCATCGACGAACAGAAAAAACCGATGGTCAATTTTAAAGGTGGGGCGTCGCTGGCCGATATAGTGAAGGCGGTCAACGCCATCGGGGCATCCCCGGCGGACATGGTCGCGATCCTCGAGGCCTTGAAACAGGCGGGCGCGATGAAAGCCGATCTGGTGGTGCTGTGATGCAGGTGACGACAACTTCCCCGACGGCAGAGGCCGGGTCCGGCGCAGGCGGCGCGAACCGCGCCGCGCTGGACAAGGTCGCACAGCAGTTCGAAGCGGTGTTCCTGCGCCAGATGATCGGCGCGATGCGCTCGGCCAGCTTGGCCGACGGCATCACCGATTCCAGCGCCACCCAGCAATTTCAGGACATGGCCGACGCGCGCACCGCCGACGCCATGGCGAGCAAGGGCGCAATGGGTATCGCCGACCTGCTGATCAAGCAGTTCGGCGCGCGCATCGCCCCCACACCTGCCGCTGCGACTGACGGCGCGGCCGGGACGCCGGGCGCATGAGCGACCTTTTCATCATCGGGTCGTCGGGGACCAAGGCCTATCGCACCGCGATGGCCGCCATTTCGGAAAATATCGCCAATGCCGGCACCGACGGCTATGCCCGGCGCACGGTGACGACGGCGGAATCGGGCGCATCGACCTCCACGATGTCGCTCTACATCGCCAAGGCCAATTTCGGCGGCACGCAGGTGATGGGCGTCGATCGCGCTAGCGATCCCTATCTCGACGCGACTGTACGCACGACCGGCATGAACCTGGGCAGCGCGACGGCGCGGCTGCGCTGGCTGACTGACGCAGAAACCGCGATGAACGACAGCAGCACTGGCGTAGGCCAGCTGATGACCAGCATGTTCCAGAATATGGAAAAGCTGGCCGCTAGCCCTGGCGACACGTCACTGCGCGTCACCACGCTCGACAGCATCAGTCGCGTGGCGCAATCGTTCAACCAGACTGCGGCCGACCTTACAAATGTGTCGGACGGCATCGCGACCGAAGCCACCGCCTCGGTCCAGACGATCAACCGTTCGCTGTCCGCGCTCGCCAATATCAACAACAGCCTGCTGCGCGCGCAGCCGGGCACATCCGCTTATGCGCAGTTGCTCGACAGCCGCGACGCCGCCTTGCAGGACCTGTCGGAAAATCTGAACGTCACGATCAGCTTCGGCGCGCATGACAGCGCCGAAATCAGCTTCGCCGGGCAGACGTTGGTCAGCGGCAACAGCGCCGCCAGCCTGTCGGTCGCGACCAATGGCGATGGCTCGCTGGCGCTCAGCCTGAGCGACGGCACCGCGCTCAGCGCGCCCGCCAACGGCACGCTGGGCGGCCTGTTTTCCGCCGCGCAGACCGTCACCGAACGCCGCGCCAGCCTCGACACGCTGGCAGAACAGTTTGTGACCGACGTCAATGCCTGGCATGCGCAGGGCCTGACCGATGCGGGCGACGCGGGCGTTCCGCTGCTATCCTATGGCGGCGGCGCGGCCAATGTCGCGGCACTCGTCACCGATCCCGCGCTGCTGGCGCTCAAATCCGCCGACGGCACGCTCAACGGCAATCTTTTGACCGTCACCTCCACCCTGCGCGGCAATGGCAGCGTCGAACAGGCCTGGACCTCGCTGGTCGCCACCCACGCCAACCTGCTGGGCGCGACCCAGGCGGAATTTGACACCGCCACCAACCGCAGCGACCAGGCCGTCGCCGCGCGAGAAGCGGTAAGCGGCGTCGATCTCGACATGGAAGCGGCCGACCTGCTGCGCCTGCAACAGGCCTATTCGGGCTGCGCCAAAATCCTGCAGATCGCCAAGGAAACCATCGATTCCATCCTCAACATCATCTGACCGGCAAAGGGCTGACTCATGGTAGGCATCACCAACAAGATCATGCTCGCTGAAATGCGCCGGCAGCAGAAATTGTCGCAAAGCATCGTCGACGGGCAGACCGCCATTTCGACCGGCATCACGCTTAACAAGCCGTCCGACAATGCGCTCGCCTGGGTGCAGGTGTCCGACATCGGCCGCGCGCAGGCGCAGCAGGCCGCCTGGCAGGCCAATGTCAACTATGGCACGACCCGCGCCGCCACCGCCGAATCCAACCTGTCGGAAATCAACAGTCTCCTCACCCGCGCGCAGGAACTGGTGACATCGGCCCGTAACGGCTCGCTCAACGACACCAGCCGCGCCGCCATCGTCGAGGAACTGGGCACGATCCGCACCACCATCGACGAAATGCTCAACCAGACCGACTATCAGGGCACGCCGGTGTTCGATGATGGGCAAAGCACGCTTGTCCCGGTCAGCCGGGGCCTCAACCTCGCCGTCGTCGGCACGAGGCAGGAAGTGTCCGAAGGCATCGACGTCAACGGCGCGCCCATGTCGATCAACGATGTCCTCTCCGCCAGCATCAGCGCGATCCAAAGCGGCGTCGACGCCGACATCGCCACCTCGCTCGACGGGGTCAAGGCGGCGCAGGCGCACATCACCGTCGAGCAGGCGAAGCAGGGCGTGCGCAGCGACCGGCTGGAAGTCATCGGCGACCGGCTGACCGATGTCGACATCGACCTCACCGAACGGCGGGCGGACCTGGAATCCACCGATCTTCAGCAAGTCATCTCGCGCCTTCAATCCCAGCTTCTGCAACTGGAAGCGGCGCAGTCCGCCTATGCGCGGATCAACCAGAAGACGCTGTTCGACATCATTGGCTGACGGCCGGGTAAAAAGCAGCCCTTGTCCTAAAGCGGATGCTAACCAGTCCGTATTAACCAGAAAGGGACCGGCGCACCGGCGCTGACGCAGCCACCGCCACACAGGCGCTACTTTCGGGGATAGTCATGTTCGCAATCATCGGCCTTGTCGTGCTTCTGGGCATGGTGTTCGGCGGCTTCATCTTCACCGGCGGCGATATCGGCCCGGTGCTCCACGCGCTTCCGCACGAAATGCTGATTATCGGCGGCGCGGCGGTCGGCGCGCTCATCATCGGCAATTCGGGCGCGGACTTGAAAGCGCTGGGCGGCGGCCTTGCCAAGGTGTTCAAGGGGCCGGCCTACAAGAAACAGGATTTCCTCGACTGCATCTTCCTCGTCAGCAAGCTGATGAAGACGCTGCGGGTCGAAGGGCCGGTGGCGCTCGAACCCCACATCGAGGATCCGGGCACCTCCCCCATTTTCGCCGAATATCCCAAGCTGATGAAGGACAAGACGCTCATCCACCTGATCAGCGACACGCTGCGCCTCGTCGTCGTCTCGTCGGGCACGCTTGATCCCCACGCGGTGGAGGAGGTGATGGACAACAGCCTCAAGACCCACCACCACGAGGCTCTCAAGCCCGCCGACAATCTTCAGGGCCTGGCCGACGCGCTGCCGGCGCTGGGCATCGTCGCGGCGGTGCTGGGCGTGGTCAAGACCATGGGCTCGATCGACCAGCCGCCTTCGGTGCTGGGCGCGATGATCGGCTCGGCGCTGGTCGGCACTTTCCTGGGCGTGCTGCTCGCCTATGGCATGGTCAACCCCTTCGCCAATCGCTGCCGCACGGTGATCGAGCAGGACGGGGCGATCTATCATGTGGTGAAGCAGATCATCATCGCCTCGCTGCACGGCCACCCGCAACCGCTGGTGATCGAAGCCGCGCGCTCCAGCCTCATCCACGCCAACCAGCCTGGCTTTGCCGAGGTGTTCGACGGCATGCGGAACAAATAAGCCATGGCCGAGAAAAAGCGCGGCGCGAACGAGCCTGAACCAAGGCCGGTCATCGTCAAGAAAATCATCGTCGAAGGACATGGCGGTCATCATGGCGGCGCGTGGAAGGTCGCCTATGCCGACTTCGTGACGGCGATGATGGCCTTCTTCCTGCTGATGTGGCTGCTGGGCGCGACCACCGAAAAACAGCGCAAGGCGCTGGCCGATTATTTCACGCCGACGCTGGTGGAACTCAAAATGGCATCGGCCGGGTCGACCGGGCTGATGGGCGGCGACAGCCTGACGGGGAAGGATAATTATCCGACCACCGGGGGCGTGGGCAATCTGTCCATCACCATTCCGCGCGACGCCACCGGCACCAAGGACCAGGGCGGCAAGGCGATGCGCGCGGCCGACCGGCAGAAGTTCGAATCGATCAAGAAGGATCTGGAAGCGCGGATGAACCGCAAGGGTCTGTCGCGCCTGCGCAAGAATGTCCGCTTCACCGAAACCCGCGAGGGGCTGCGCATTGACCTCATCGACGAAGCCGATTTCGCGATGTTCGCCATGGGCACCGACCGGCTCGTCCCCGAAGCGCGCGCGCTGGTGGGCGAAGTGGCGAGCGTACTCAAGACCATGCCCAATGACCTCATCGTGCGCGGCCATACCGATGCCCTGCCCTATGCGTCGGGCAAGGCGATGAACAATTGGCGCCTGTCTTCGGCCCGCGCGGAATCGACGCGCCAGGCGCTGGCGGACAGCGGCATCGGCAACCCGCGCTTCGCCCGGATCGAAGGCGTCGCCGACCGCGAACCCTTCGTGAAGGACAATCGCTACGACCCGCGCAACCGGCGCATGTCGATCATCCTGGGCTGGAGCCGCGGCGGTGGCGGGGATAGCGCCGACGAGGACACCGACGCGCAAACCCGCGCGGCGATCAGGGAACGCGACGATCCCCGCCGCGTCGCGCAGGAACAGGCGCGCAAGCTCGACATGGGCGGCACCGCCCTCCCCGCCGGCGTCGACCTGCTCAACCCCGCCGCGCCCGGCACATCGAGCAAGCCGGGCAAGCATTGAGGCACGGGAAACGGAACTTGCGCGCGTGACGCACCGGTCAGGTCAGTTTGAACCGGGCAGCGCGTGATCATCGGATGGGTTGCGAACAATCTCTCGCCATCGTCACCCCCGCATCCATCGTCATCCCCGCGAACGCGGGGATCCATCTCCCGGCACTGCACACGGCATGACATCGGGAGATGGGCTCCCGCCGTCGCGGGAATGACGGGGATGGGTGGAGAGCGGACTGTCGGCTTTTGAGTTGAGGATGCGACAATGCGGACATAGGTTCGCGTGATGCCTCTGGACTATCTGCACCTCTCGCCTGACCGGCCCATGCCCCAGATGCCCTCTAAGCCTTACCGAGCAGTCTTGGTTGCCGAACAGGCCGTGAGCCAGGTTTGGCGTGATGAAGTAGTCAAATGGCTCGTAGGCAGCGGTTGCCTATACTTTGTCGCTTGGGGCATAGCTTGCGAGGAATGGCACGATGCCGTTGATTGGGCCGTCTTAGAGGCCTTCGACTTTGGAAAGATACCGGACGACAAGTTTGTTATGACGACGTGGCATGACAAGGAACCTCTGTCAGAGGCGCTATGGTTTGCTGGGAACTGTGCTTCTCATCCCGATGTGGACCTTGCAGACACGGTGGTCGTGCATGTCTCGCCCAGCGAACGTAGAGCGGCCATGTTAGAGCTTTACCGCGACAGCCAAGACATAGAACGCGACACCTAACCAACGCCCTGTTTCTGGCGTCATCGGCCAAGACTTAAACGACCGCAATTGGTCGTCTTCCGCTTCACCTCGGTTACGGCCTAGTCGTTGATTTCGACACGAATGCATGCTCGAAAGACGCCAGTTGCACCCTCCTCACGGTGCCAGACCTCAACCACATTGTAGTAGTTAAAATATCCTCCCGCGTCCTTGGAGATGTATTCCCCTATCCGGGGCAAAAAAGAGAAATCGCCTTGAAAGAGGGGCGTCATCTCATCTTTCTCGAACACTTCAACGGACGGCATGGTGATCTCCTTGCCCCGCTTTAGCCTTATCGCTTGATGTCCGCTATTAGGAAGCCGCTAAAGCGTATCAACCGGCAAGAAATGGTCGATATACGACCTTTAATTTTACCAAAGAAGAGCAATCGGGCGCAGGCGAGACAAGACATGCCGCTGGCTTATACTGGCTGGCTCACACCTCCGCTAGTCCGGCAGCCTCCGCACATAAGGGGGTAGAAACCCTACCCACCCAATGCGCCACCCAGCCCGTCATGCCGGGCTTGACCCGGCATCCCGCTCTTCCTCGCACAGATGCACGCAAACAAAAGGACCCACGCGGTCACGGACATACCGCGCCGCCCAGCGCGTCCTCGCTCAATGCACGAAGCGCGCCACCACGTCGCGATAGGAGCGGCTGACCTTCACCTGCGCGCCGCTTTCCAGCACCAGGAAACATTCGCCATTGGTGTGGGGCTTGACCTGCCGTACCTGGCTCAGATTGACGATGGTGGAGCGGTGGACACGCTGGAAATTGCGCGGGTCGAGCCGTTTTTCCAGGTCCTTCATCGTTTCGCGCAGAATCAGCGAATTGTCGGCGGTGTAGATGCACATATAGTCGCCGGCCGCGTCGATGCGCTCGATCGAATCCACATCGACGCGGAAAATCTGGCCGCGATCCTTGATGTTGATGAGCTTTTCAAAGCGATTGGACGCAGGCGCGCCATCCTCGCTCGCGGCGAAATCGGTCATCGCCTGGGGCGCGACCTCAGCCAGCACCTCACGCAGCTTTTCGACCTCCTGCCCCTGCCGCTTTTCGGTCAGGCGCTGGCGCACGCGGTCGAGCGCGTCAGCCAGGCGCCCTTCCTCCACCGGCTTCATCAGATAATCGACCGCCTGCGCCTCGAACGCGCGGATCGCATGGTCGCTATAGGCGGTGACGAAGATGAACAGGGGCGGCTCCACCTCCATCATGCCCTGAACGACGGAAAAGCCGTCAAAGCCGGGCATCTGGATATCGAGGAACACAAGGTCGGGTTTATGCGTCTTGATGGCGCGGATGGCTTCGCGGCCGTTGGTGCAGGTTTCGACGATTTCGACATCCTCATGCGCTTGCAGACGCAGGGCCAGCCCCTGAATGGCCAGGCTTTCGTCGTCGACGAGGATTGTTCTGATGGTCATGCGGCGACTTTCGATCTTTCATCCATGTTAAGCGGAATTTCGATGATGACCGAAAATCCGCCCGGCGTGGAACGCGTTTCAAAGCGCTGTCGTTCCCCGAAGGCCTGAATTAACCGGTCCCGGATGTTCGGCAGGCCAACACCTGTTCCCTCGCTCATGGGAATGTGCGGCTTGATGGCGCCATCGTTCAATCCCGGCCCGGTGTCCGATACGATGATCCGGACATTATCCCCGGCAGGTTGCGCCGTGACCGTGATATCGGCCCCTTCCTCCTTGGGCGTGACCGCATATTTGATCGCGTTTTCGACCAGCGGCTGCAGCAGCAGCGATGGCAGGCGCGCATGCGACACGGCGGGATCGATCACGAAGGCCGGGCGCAGCCGCTCCTCAAAGCGCATCTTCTCGATCTCCAGATACAGCTTGAGCGTTTCCACTTCCTGCGCGATCGTCACCTGCGCGGTCGGTTCGTTGATCAGCGTGTAGCGCAGGAAAGACGACAGGCGCGACAGCATCGCATTGGCCCTGTCGGTTTGCTTCAGAAGCACCAGCGTCGATATGCTGTTGAGCGTGTTGAACAGGAAATGGGGATTGAGCTGATAGCGCAGCATCGCCAGCTGCGCGCTCGACGCCTGGGTTTCCAGGCGCGTAAGCTGGTCCGCCTGCTCCTCCACCGTCAGATAGAAATTGATCGCATAATAAAGCGCTGACCATGCGCCGATCAGCGTCACCGACAGATAGAAGGCGCCCAGGAACAGCTGCACGCCCGCCGTGTCGCCGCTGCGGTTCTGCGTGGAAAAGACCCAGGCGTCGATGAACGCCACCAGCGCCGCGGCCAGCACCACGGTCAGGATCGACACGCCCCAGGTGACGATCGGCCGTTGCTTGAGCAGATAACGGAACGCCACCGCTATCAGCAGCGTCACAGAATAGCCTGTGACCGTGGAGATCAGCACCGGGATCAGGCTGGAAAAGGATTGCCCGTTCGCGATGGTCGACGAACCACGCAGCAGAAATGCGCCGGCCCATCCCAGCGATTGCAGGTTCCAGAAGGCGCGGTTCTTGTCAGCGAAAAAGGGCTGGGGCTGGATGCGGGTCACGGACATGGGACCCATGCCTATGCCATTATCGCCTGGTCGGGAAGCCGGCTCACGCAGCGGCGGCCGGTTCCTCAGCCATGGGCGTCACTTCGTCGGGACACAGCCACACCAGGTCGGCCAGTTCCAGTGTGCGTCCGTCCTGCGCCTGAATCGCGATGGGGCGGATCGGCTGCCCGTCGCGCTTGTCGGCCAGCACCTGGCACGCCTGCGTCCCGCAGCCCCAGCGTTCGCCCCATTGGCGCAGCGCCACCATGGCGGGGGCCAGATCCTGCCCCTTTGGCGTCAGGCGATATTCCACCTTGCGCCGGTCGCATTGCATCGGCTGGCGCACCAATATGCCGTTTTCCACCAGCCGGGCGAGCCGGTTGGCCAGGATGTTGCGGGCGATGCCCAGAGTCGACTGGAATTCCTCGAAATGGCGGATGCCCGACAGCGCGCCGCGCAGGATGAGGAAGGACCAGCGCTCTCCCATCATCTCCAGCGCGCTGGGCAGCGCGCATTGTTCCAGATCCTGTGCCAGATTATGTTTCATCTGTCCCACATATAGCGCAAAGCAACACCCGTTGCAAAATCGCCACCTTATTATCGCAACATGGCGTTTTTTTGTTGCACGACAAGAGGGTTCCAACACAATCGGCGGCGATGCTGCGTCAATATGAACTTGTCGAACGGGTAAAGCGCTACGATCCGGAAGCGGATGAGGCGATGATCAACCGCGCCTATGTCTTTTCGGTCCAGAAACATGGCTCGCAGAAGCGCGCCAGCGGCGACCCCTATTTCAGTCACCCGATCGAAGTCGCCGGCATCCTCACCGATTTCAACCTCGACGATCAGACCATCGTCACCGCCCTCCTCCACGACACGATCGAGGATACGCTCGTCACCTATGACGAGATAGAGAGCGCCTTTGGCCCCGACGTCGCCCGCATGGTCGATGGCGTGACCAAGCTCTCCAAGATCGAGGCGATGTCCGAAAATGAGCGGGCGGCCGAAAATCTGCGCAAGTTCCTGCTCGCCATGTCCGACGATATTCGCGTGCTGCTGGTCAAGCTTGCCGATCGCCTGCACAATATGCGCACGCTGCACTTCATCAAGAATGAGGCCAAGCGCCGCCGCATCGCGCGCGAAACCATGGATATCTACGCCCCGCTGGCCGAGCGGATCGGCATGTACGACTTCATGCGCGAAATGCAGCTGCTCGCCTTTCGCGAGCTGGAGCCCGAAGCCTATGACAGCATCACCCGCCGCCTCGAACATCTGAAGGAAGGCGGCCATGACAAGGTCGATCGCATCGGCGCGGAGCTGCAATTGCTGCTGGGCGGCAACGACCTGTCCGTCACCGTGTCGGGCCGCGAGAAACACCCCTATTCCATCTGGCGCAAGATGCAGGAGCGCCACATCAGCTTTGAACAGCTGACCGATGTCATGGCGTTCCGCGTCATCACCGACAGCCCGGCCGATTGCTACCGCGCGCTCGGCATCATCCACCAGACCTTCAAGATGGTGCCCGGCCGGTTCAAGGATTATATCTCCACGCCCAAGCGCAACGGCTATCGCTCGCTCCACACCACCGTCATCCATCAGGACAATGCCCGCATAGAGGTGCAGATTCGCAGCCGCGCGATGCACAGCGACGCCGAACTCGGCCTTGCCGCCCACTGGGCCTACAAGCAGAAGGGCGACGCGACCGATCATCACGCCGCCTGGCTGCGCGACCTGGTCGAGATTCTTGAACAGAGCCAGGATGCGGACGAGCTGCTCGAACATACCCGCATGGCGATGTATCAGGACCGCATCTTCGCCTTCACCCCCAAGGGCGAGCTGCACCAGCTGCCCAAGGGCTCCACCCCGGTCGATTTCGCCTATGCCGTCCACACCAGCCTTGGCAACCAGACCGTGGGGGCCAAGGTCAACGGCCGCGTCGTGCCGCTGCGCACCTCGCTCGACAATGGCGACCAGGTCGAAATATTGAAGTCGGAGGGGCAGGAGCCGCAGCCCGGCTGGCTCTCCTTCGCCATCACGGGCAAGGCGCGCGCCGCCATTCGCCGCTTCATCCGCCAGAAACAGCGCGGGGAAGAAATCAAGCTGGGTGAGAAACTCTATGAGGAAATCATCGGCCGCTTCCCTGCCGATCTTGCCAGTGAACTGGGCGACAAGGCGCTCAATGCCGCGCTCAAGCGGTTGAAGCTGGAGGACCGCGCGGCGCTGATGGTCGCCATCGCCACCCACCGCGTGCTCGACCATGAAGTGATGGAGGCGCTGGTCCCCGGCTCCACCAGCGCGCAGGGGATGGAGGAAGCCCATCCGCGCCAGCATGAACCCGTGTCGATCCGCGGCCTCACCCCCGGCATCGCCTATAATCTGGGCGATTGCTGCCACCCCGTGCCCGGCGACCGCATCGTGGGCGTGCGCCGCACCGGCGAACCGATCGAGGTCCACACCATCGACTGCCGCTCGCTGGAGGTGGAGCAGGATGACGACTGGGTCGATTTGAGCTGGGACAGCAAGTCCAAGGGCGGCACCGCCCGCCTCTCCGTCATCGTCAAGAACCAGCCCGGCGCGCTCGCCGCCGTCGCCAATGTCTTCGGCGCGACCAAGGCGAACATCCTCAACCTCCAGCTCGTCAACCGCGAAGGCCCCTTCCACACCGACGTCATCGACCTGGAAGTGGCCGACGCCCAGCATCTGATGCGGATATTGTCGGCGCTACGGGCGATCGATGTGGTGGTGCAGGCGGATCGGGTTTGAGGGGGGGGGCTGCTTTGCGTCCATTCCTACAGAGCAATTGAGATTTCCGGATGCTCCGAAGTGGACGTTCGCGGCAGGAGCTATACTAACGGACTGGGACCCTCTGCTAGGTCCGCTTTGGAGCAACGACAGCTAGATAGCTGACATCCCAGCTGCGAGGTAATATGTTCTCACGCCGCCCTAACCACAAGGTAGGTGGATGTTCTATCGGGTGCAGCAGACGGAACGGCGATCGTAGCGGGGAATAAGAGATGCCGAAATCGCGGGGGCGAAAGCCCAAAAGGGGAGTTGCAGCCCGGACATCTAGTAATCCGAATAAGATAGTCTTTCAGAAGATGAATTTCAGCATCGGGGAGCGACACGAGGAGTTTAAGCAGGCCGTCCTTAAATCCGCCCTCGAGGATGTTGAGAAATATCCGGCCCTTCTTGATCAACTGTTTGGTGTCCTGAAAGAGCGCATGCCGGAAAGCGTCGTATCGACGTTCGCCTTTTACGGCACTCGCGCGGCGATAAACAACAAAGGCGAAACCCGGACGCTAACCAAAGGTATCGAGCAACATCACATCGAGCTGCTTCAGGGCATGGCTCTCACCTTACCAGTCGTCCAATGGGGCAAAGCTCCTTCCACGGCCGACGTTTTGCAGACTTTGTTCGATAGCGTGCCGCAGATATCCGATACGATTTTCAAACGCCGCCTGATCGCTGAAGCAGACGAAGTGAATGACGGCCAAAAAGCCCTAATGGCGCTTCAGGAGAAAATCAGGCTGCACACACAGGCGGTCAGAAACTGGGGATATTTCAGCGAGGTCAAACAGATTTGCCGCGAGTTGTACGCGTCGCTGGACGCCAAACTAGAGGCGGCGGCGGGATATACCTTTAGTGATATTCTCGACGTGTCCGAGAGCGTCCTGACGACGATCGAGCAGCGCGGTGACGGGTACATGGATGCTTTGAAGCGGGTGCTCAGCGCGCGAGATGGCAAGACTATGATTGAGAGCTATTTCCGTGAGTTCCCTGATCTCGTCGGCACTCCAGAGGACTTGCTCGATGTGATACCAGAAGGAACTTCGCGAGAAGGTGTTATGGGCTTCTTGATGTCGCATGCGGACCTGCGGCATTCAGCGAATATGTCCGTTACCGCCGCTGAGATCGCCTCGATTACGGATAAGGAAGAAGAACGGGTCGAGCGCATTTTGCGGATGCTCTCAATCGAACCAGGAGAACTCGCAGACCATAAAATCGAACACATGTTTCTCTCAAATCCGGTCTGGGCCCGCCCAGGAATTTATCTGCGTGGCGAGTATATGTTCGTTATGCCGCAGGCGATCTTCAGCCACATTAATGAGATCATGTGGAATGTCGCGATCTCGGCGAAGATTGAAAGCGATCTGTCGGATCGTCGTGCAACCTATCTCGAAGACAAAACGGAATCAGTGATCCGGTCGGTCCTGCCTACGGCAGCAATCACAAAAAATGCAAAATGGATAGTCGGCGGTCAACAGTTCGAAACCGATATCATCGCCGTCGTCGACAAAACAGTGTTCATCGCAGAAGCGAAATCTCATCGATTGACGCCTCAGGGGCTGCGGGGCGCGCCCGACCGACTTAAGCGCCATTTGAACGACATGGTCGTCGCACCCTCCATTCAATCCGAGCGTTTGGCCAAGCACATCGTCGCGGCTCGCGCGGGCGATGCGGACAGCCTCAGAATTACGCAGTCTCTCAGTCTGGATGCAGAAAAGGTTGATCAGATCATTCGGATATCGCTGACGCTCGACGACCTGTCGGTTCTTAGTTCATCGGAAGAAGAGCTGGAGAAAGCCGGGCTCATTCCCGACGGGCACAATCTGGCTCCAGCGATGCATATCGCCGACCTGTGTTGCATCGCCGATATCCTCGAAGAGGAGATTCCGTTCCTCCATTATTTTTCAGAGCGCTTCCACTTCCAGAAGCATTTTGAAATTTTCGGAGACGAGCTGGATTTCCTAGGCGTCTATTTGTCCACAGGCTTCAATCTCGGGGCGGAGCAAGAAGATTTTCATCGTCTAATGGTGTCGGGGATGTCTGGCACAATCGATCGGTATTATAACGCGCGCGACGCCGGAATTCAGCTGAGGAAACCCGCGCCGACGATCCACCGAAGCTACAAAGAAATCATAGACAAGCTGGCGCGGACGAAGCCTGACGGATGGACCACTATGGGCATTTTCATCCTCAGCTCCGCAAGCCCCGAGGAGCAGCCGAAGGTCGAGCGTGGACTGAACAGGCTCAGGCAATCGGTCATGCGCAAAAAAACGAAATCGGGCCATGATTGCTTCATGGAGATCTTGCCGCCCCTCAATCGTAAGGCAACGGTCGGCTTCTATGTCCATCAGGCGGCGCATGCCAACCTGCGGCGCGAGCATATGGAGCATTTTGCGGCGGAAGCGCTGGAGCGCGACGATGCCGCGAGCTGTGTCCTGTTCGCCAAAAATACTGATAACTGGTCTTCGCCTTACGAAGCCGTGTTGCTCGTACAGCGGCGTGAGAGAGTCGAGCCGGAGATTAAAAGCTGACGAATCGCAAGCGCGGGGCCGAATGCCTCGCCGGAATCGTGTCCGAGCAGGTTGTGTGTCATGATGCTTCGACCGCATTAATGCAGCCGCATTCCTTACCAACCTCATCGAACCATCAGCTGAGTCGCCTATTCCCCTTCCAAAATAGGAGTTCCTCTGGTCTATCCTTGTCGATGGACCGGCCCGCCGCCTTGCCCCTTTTTCTCCCGCCGCGCGCGCCCGCATGTCTCGCAGACAGGTGTCGCTTCGTGGTCGCCTTGTGGTCGCTTCATGGTCGCGTCGCTTCCGGTTTTTCCCTGTTTTGCGTCGACAAAGCCCGACGACACTGTGAACTTCGTAGGAAAGATTTCGCCGCCCCCTTTCGGCCCACGCGTCCCACGCCCCGCCCCCGCGCCAGATTTGGCGTGACATTGCCGGCCGCTTTCGCTAAGGGCGCACCCGCAGGCCATGGCAGCGATGCCGTCGGCCTTCCGTCCGAGACAGTCGGTGAAGGGAATATGCCCTTCTTAATGCCCGGCCTAGACGGGGAAAAGCTCTTTACCGGACGGGCGCTCGCCCGATTCGGGTCTGCCTGTTCCTTTTGGGGGTCCAGGCCGGTTGATCTCTCCCCTTCGGACTTTGTGCCCCGTGCGCCCATCCGGCGTGCGGGTTTTGAGCCGTCCTGGCGCGGGCCTTCACCGGCGCTGCGCGGGACATGAAGTGGAGTAATGGCATGGATCGTAATCAGAAAGCTGAGGTCGTTTCCGCGCTGAACGCAGAGCTGGCAGAAGTTGGCGTGGTCGTCGTGACCCGCAACCTCGGCATGACCGTCGCCCAGTCGACCGTCCTGCGCCAGAAGATGCGCGACGCCGGTGCGTCCTACAAGGTTACGAAGAACCGCCTCGCCCGCATCGCCCTTGATGGCACCGCCTATACCGCGCTGAGCGACATGCTCACCGGTCCGGTCGGCCTCGCCACCTCGGTCGATCCGGTCGCCGCCGCCAAGGTTGCGATCGATTTCGCCAAGACCAACGACAAGCTTGAGATCGTTGGCGGTGCGATGGGCGAAGTGCTGCTCGATGCGGAGGGCGTCAAGGCGCTCGCATCGATGCCGTCGCTGGATGAACTGCGTGCAAAGCTGGTCGGCCTTCTGGTCGCGCCCGCTACCAAGCTCGCAACCGTCACCCAGGCGCCGGCCGCGCAGCTCGCGCGTGTCTTCAACGCCTATGCGGAGAAGGAAGCGGCATAAGCCGTTCGCCCTCCGATTTTTTGACCCAAATC
This sequence comes from Sphingomonas sp. SKA58, assembly GCF_000153545.1. Classification (NCBI taxonomy): domain Bacteria; kingdom Pseudomonadati; phylum Pseudomonadota; class Alphaproteobacteria; order Sphingomonadales; family Sphingomonadaceae; genus Sphingomonas; species Sphingomonas sp. SKA58. The sequence goes on along the minus strand of NZ_CH959306.1, from coordinate 456,128 downwards.
TGACGGGGCGCATCGCCCCAAATAAGGAACTGAACACATGGCAGACATCAACGCTCTGGTCGACCAGCTTTCGGCCCTCACCGTCCTCGAAGCCGCCGAGCTGTCCAAGGCTCTGGAAGAAAAGTGGGGCGTTTCGGCCGCCGCTGCCGTCGCCGTTGCCGGCCCCGCCGCTGGCGCCCCGGCCGCTGCCGCTGAAGAAGTGAAGGACGAATTCGACGTCGTCCTGACCGGCGACGGTGGCAAGAAGATCAACGTCATCAAGGAAGTCCGCGCCATCACGGGCCTCGGCCTGACCGAAGCCAAGGCGCTGGTCGAAGGCGCGCCGAAGGCCGTCAAGGAAGGCGTGAACAAGGAAGAAGCCGAAAAGCTCAAGAAGCAGCTGGAAGAAGCCGGCGCGACCGTCGAGCTGAAGTAATCGGCCAGGCGTTCGCGAGGGGGCATTCCTCCTTGCGGACGCGCCGATCCGGCCTTTGCGCCGGAGCAGGAAGGGGCGGCGCCATCACGGCGCTGCCCTTTTCGCTTTCATGGGGGCACGCGATTCGCATGTTCCCTTCCCGCCCCGCCTCCCTTATCCTGGCGCGGCCCATGTCCGCCTCCTCCGCCCTCATCGACCGCTGGCGCGCCCATCTCGCCCTCGACCGCCGCCGCTCGGTCCACACCGTCCGTGCCTATCAGGCCACCGCCGAAAGGCTGGTCGCCTTCCTGGAACAGCATCGGGGCGAGGCGGTGACGCAGGCGATGCTGGCAAGCCTGGAACAGGCCGATCTGCGCGCCTTCCTCACCAGCCGGCGCATGGATGGCATCGGCAACCTCTCCGCCGCCCGCGAGCTTTCGGCGGTCCGCGGCTTCCTCCGGTTCGTCGGCGGTGAGGATGCCAGGCCGCCCCGGCTCAAGGGACCCAGGGTGAAGCGCGGCCTCCCCCGCCCCGTCTCCCCCGACGAAGCCATGGCGCTCGCTGCCGACATCGCCGAAACCGCCCGTGAAGGCTGGATCGGCGCCCGTGATTGGGCAGTGCTGCTGCTGCTCTACGGCGCGGGGCTGCGGATTGGCGAGGCCATGGGCCTCACTGGCGCCGTCTGGCCGCTGGGCGACACGCTGCGCGTCACCGGCAAGCGCGGCAAGACCCGGCTCGTCCCCCTGCTGCCGCAACTGCGCGCCGCCATCGAAAGCTACGTCGCTGCCTGCCCCTACCCGCTGGAGCGCGACGCCCCGCTGTTTCGCGGCGCGCGCGGCGGCCCGCTCTCCCCAGCATTGATCCGCCGCGCCGTACAAGGCGCGCGGGGACGCCTCGGCCTGTCGGAGCGCACCACGCCCCACGCCCTGCGCCACAGCTTCGCCACACATCTGCTGGGTCGCGGCGCGGATTTGCGCAGCCTGCAGGAACTGCTCGGCCACGCCAGCTTGTCGTCCACGCAAATTTACACCCAGGTCGATGCCGCCCACCTGCTCGACATCTACCGCAACGCCCATCCTCGCGCCTGACCCCGTCAGCCGCGCGGCCGCCAGGTCGCCAGACGCCAAAGATAGAAGATCACGGCACCGATCACGCATACCGTCGCCGCCGGCCCCAGATAGCGGTCGATATCCTGGAAATGCCGCCCCAGCGCAAAGCCGGCATAGGCTAGGATGATGTTCCAGATCAGCGCCCCACCCGCCGTCCACAACAGGAAGCGGATATGGCCCATGCGAAACAGGCCGGCGGGCAGGGATATCATCGTGCGGAACGCCGGCAGGAAGCGGAAGACGAAGACGACGACCTGGCCATATTTGCCGAACAGGCGATCCAGCGCCTCGACATCGCGCCATTCCAGCGTCGCCCAGCGGCCATAACGATCGACCAGCGGCTTCAACCGCTCGAACCCCAACATATGCCCGACCAGATACCAGAAATAATTGCCGATCGTCGTGCCAATCGTCCCGGCCAGCAGCAGCCACTCCATCGCCATCCGCCCCTGCCCGACGCGGATGCCACCAATGCCCATGATGAGTTCGGACGGAATGGGCGGGAAGACATTTTCCAGCACCATTAGCAAACCGATGCCCCAATAACCGCCCGCATCGATCAGGCGCAGAACCCAGTCGGTCATGTCAGCGGCTCATTGTCTGGAAAAGGATCACGGCGGCTTAACGCGCCAACCGCTGGTCCGTTCAGTCTGCCGCCCGCGCCGCCAGCCGCGCGTCGATCGCATCCCAGATCATGCCGCCGGTGTCGGTGCCGTCGAACGCCTCGATCGATACGATGCCGGTGGGCGAGGTGACGTTGATTTCGGTCAGCCACTCGCCCCCGATCACGTCGATGCCCACAAACAGCAGCCCGCGCGCCTTGAGCTCCGGCCCAAGAGCCGCGCAGATTTCCCGCTCCTTGTTCGTGAGTTCGGTCTTGGCCGCCGATCCCCCAACCGCCAGGTTCGACCGGATTTCGCCCTTGCCCGGTATGCGGTTGACCGCGCCCATCACCTCGCCATCGACCAGCACGATGCGCTTGTCCCCTTGCGCGACGCCTGGGATGAAGGCCTGCACCATGAAGGGTTCAACCCACTTTTCCTTGAACAGTTCGACCAGCGAGGACAGGTTTGCGCCATTCGCGCCGACATGGAATACGGCCACGCCGCCATTGCCGTAAAGCGGCTTCACCACGATCTCCCCATGTTCGGCCAGGAAGCTTTTTACTTCTGCCAAGTCCCGGGTGATCATGGTGGGTGGCATGAAGCGCGCATAATCGAGCACGAACAGCTTTTCGGGCGCATCGCGCACGCTGGCCGGATCATTGACCACCAGAGTTTCGGCCTGCACCCGCTCCAGCAAATGGGTCGCGGTGATGTAGCTCAGGTCAAAGGGAGGGTCCTGCCGCATCAGCACGACATCGACGTCGCGGCCCATATCCAGCGTTTCCCAGTCGCCCAACGCGAAATGATCCCCGGCAACCTTCTGCACCTTCACCGGACGCGCCTTCGCAAGCACCCGGCCGTCGCGATAGGTCAGGTCGGGCGCGAGATAGTGATAGAGTTTGTGCCCGCGCGCCTGCCCCGACAGCATGATGTGAAAGGTCGAATCGCCGGTGATGTTGATGCCTTCCATCGGGTCCATCTGCACCGCGACGGTCAGGGGGTTAAACTCAATCATTTCCGAACACCTTCCACTCAGGAGAACAGGACGCGCCGGGCGGCCGTCACCCCCCATGCCAGACATTGGCCAGATGGCGTGGCGGTCGGCCCGGCGCAAGAAGGATCACGTCTATTCGCATGTCGTCACCCGGCTTCGCCAAGTCGTGCCAGAGGATTTCGGCCGCCGCCGCCACCCGCGCCAGGCGGCGTTCGTCAATCGCCATGTCCAGTTCCGCAGCGGTCGCCCTCGCCTTCACCTCGACAAAGGCGAGCATCGCGCCGCGCCGCGCCACCAGATCCACTTCGCCCGCGCGCGTCCGCATACGGCGGCCGACGATCTGCCACCCTTTGAGCCGCAGCCACCAGGCGGCGATGCGCTCCCCCTGTCGCCCGCGCTGTTCGGCCTGGGCGCGGCTCATCCCTTGAGGTCCATCGCCCGATCATAGAGGGTCCGGCGATCCAGCCCGAACTTCTTCGCGACCTCGCCAGCGGCTTTCGACACGGGCAGGCGCGTCATTGCCTCCAGCAGGGCGGCGTCGGCATCCTCGGCACTGGCAGGCGGCGCATCCCCGGGCGGACCTACGATGACCACGATTTCGCCCTTGGGCGGCGCGTCGGCGTAGCGCATGGAGAGGGCGGTAAGCGTGCCCGTCGCCGTTTCTTCGAATGTCTTGCTGATTTCCCTACTGACGGCCGCATCCCGATCACCCAGATGCGCGGCCATGGCCGACAGGCTGTCGGACAGGCGTGGCCCGCTTTCATAGAAGACCAGCGTCGCGCGGAGCGCCGCCACTTCGTCCAGCGCGTCGCCGCGCGCCTTGGCCTTGGACGGGAGGAAGCCCATGAAAAGAAAGCGATCGGTCGGCAGTCCCGACAAGGTGAGGGCCGCGATCACCGCGCTGGGGCCGGGCAGCGTCGTCACCTTGCGTCCCGCCGCCCGCGCGTCCCGCACCAGCTTATACCCCGGATCGGAAATGAGCGGGGTCCCCGCATCCGACAGCAGCGCCACCGATTCGCTCGCCATCCGGTCGATCAGACGCTGGCGCACATGGTCGGCGCTGTGGTCGTGATAGGGCAGCATCGGCCGGTCGGACCCGGCATGACGCAGCAGGCGGGCGCTAACCCGCGTATCTTCGACCGCGACCACGTCAGCCCGCCGCAATATCTCGGCCGCGCGCGGGGTCAGGTCTCCAAGGTTGCCGATCGGCCCCGCGACGATGTAAAGCCCGGGCTCCAGCCCAGAAAGTTCAGTTTCCATAAGGACGCCAGATGACAGAGACGGATGCCCCCCGGCAAGCGAACATCTTCGCTTCGATGAAGCGCGGTGCGCGCGTCGCCTTCATGGGCGCGGCCCTGTTCCTGGCCGCCTGTCAGTCGATCGTGCCCAAGGGACCGGCCCCCACCGCGCCCACGGCGCCCACGCGGCCGACCACGCCCGAAGTCGTCCAGGGATTGCCCACCGACACCGCCCGCCACCGCGTGGCGCTGCTCGTGCCGATGAGTGGCGCCAATGCAGGAGTAGGGCAATCGATCGCCAACGCTACAACGCTGGCGTTGCTCGATACCAAGACCGACAAAGTGCGCATCACCACCTATGACACCGCGCTGGGCGCGGCGGCCGCGGTGAACAAGGCGCTGGCCGATGGCAACCGCCTGATCCTGGGGCCGTTGCTGGCGGAAGACGCGCGGGTCGTCGGGCCGATCGCGGCGCGGGCCAACGTGCCGGTCATCAGCTTTTCCAATGACAGCAGCGTCGCCGGCAATGGCGTCTATATCATGGGCTACAACCCCAACCAGTCGATCGAGCGGGTGGTCGACTTCGCCAAGTCAAAGGGCCTGAGTCAGTTCGGCGCGCTTGTGCCGCGCGGCACCTATGGCGAGCGAGCCGGCAACGCGATGCTGCGCGCGGTCGAGCAGGCGGGCGGCACCGTCGTGTCGATGCAGACTTTCGACCGGTCTGCGGGATCGATCGCCGCAGCGGTCAAGGCTTTGCAGGCCTCCTCCAGCTATGATGCGCTGCTGATCGCCGATTCCGGGCGCGTCGCGTTGCAGGTTGCGCCGATCCTGCGCAAGAATGGCGGCGGCAGCGCGCGATTGCTGGGCACGGAATTGTGGAATGCGGAGCCATCGCTCGCCAGCAATCCGGCGCTGCGCGGTGCATGGTTCGCCAGCGTGTCGGATGGCCTCTATCGCCAACTCGTCGCCAAATATCGCGCCCGTTACGGATCAGCTCCGTTCCGCCTGTCGTCGCTGGGCTATGATGCGGTGTTGCTGACCGTGCGAATTGCGCAGCAGTGGAACGCCGGCGCGCCCTTCCCCGCCGCCCGGCTGCGCGACGCGGGAGGATTTTCCGGTATCGACGGCGCATTCCGCTTCACCCGCACGGGGGTCGCCGAACGGGCGCTGGAAGTGTCGGAAGTCGGCGCGGGCAATTTCACTGTCATCGATCCGGCCCCGCGCAGCTTTGGCGAGTGAATTGCAGCTGGCGGCTTGCGCGCTTCCGATCCGCTTCCGGCTATATGCCAGCCCTGACCGGAAAGAGTTGACCCCATGTCGCTGACCGTCCGCATCCTCATTGCCCTGGTCGCCGGGCTGGTCTGTGGCATCGCCATCGCCGAATGGGGCGGCGCCTGGGACGCCGCGATCGTCGGCGTGGCGCAACCGATTGGCAAGGCGTGGCTTGGCGGATTGCAGATGCCGCTCATCCCGCTGATCTTCGCTCTGTTGGTGACAGGCATCGCGCAGGCGGCGACCACAGCGCGCAACAACGGCCTTGCTGGGCGGGCGATCGGCCTGTTTGCAATTCTGCTGGTCGGGGCGGCAAGCGTCGCAGCACTGACCGGGCCGCTTCTTCTGACGCTCTGGCCAGTCCCGGAAGGCGCGGTCGGCGCGCTGGTTGGCGCGGGACCAGTGAGCGAGGTCCCGGACGTGCGGCCGTCGGCCGAGTGGCTGCTGGGCTTCATTCCCGTCAATCCGCTCAAGTCGGCAGCCGATGGGCAAGTGGTGGCGATCGTGTTGTTCGCGTTGATATTCGGCTTTGCGGTGACCCGGATCGCGGCGGAACGGCGCGCGCAGCTGACTGGCTTTTTCCAGGCGCTGGCCGACGCGCTGCTCGTGGTGGTGAACTGGGTCTTGTGGCTCGCCCCGCTGGGCGTGTTCGCGCTGGCGCTGGTCGCGGGCGCGCGATCGGGCCTCGCCACCGCCGGAGCATTGTTGCACTATATCCTGTTCATCGTGGCCTTGTGCCTGCTGGTGACGCTGCTCGTCTATCCACTCGCGGTCCTGCTTGGCCGAATCGGCGTCGGCCGTTTCGCCCGCGCTGTGTTCCCAGCCCAAGCCATCGCCTTTTCCACGCAGAGCTCGATCGCGTCGCTGCCCGCGATGATTCAGGCAAGCGACGGCGCGCTGGCGGTGCGGGAAACGAGCCGGTCCATCGTCCTGCCGCTGGCGATTTCCCTGTTTCGTATCACCAGCCCGCCCGCCAATCTGGGCGTAGCCCTCTATGTCGCCGCCATGAATGGCGTCGATCTGGGCGCGACGCAGTTGGTCCTGGGCGTGCTCGTGGCGGCAGTGGTCAGCCTGGCGGCGGTTGGCTTGCCGAGCCAGATCACCTTCTTCACGACCACCGGCCCCATCTGCCTTGCCATGGGCGTGCCCGTCGAGGCACTGCCTCTCTTGCTGGCGGTCGAGACGGTGCCCGACATCTTCCGCACTGTCGGCAATGTCACCGCCGACATGGCCGTTGCACGCATCCTGGACCAGCGCGCTGCCGACTGACGGGCACTTGTCAGGGCGTGCGACGCACGCTGAGGATCTTGACGGGTGTTTCGAGCATCTGGCCTTTCATGACGCCTTCGCCTTTGGTCGGCGATTTAGGCGCGATGAGGATCGCCTTTATTACGTCCAGCCCCTCCACCACATGGGCGAAGACCGCAAATCCCTGATTGTCGCCGGACGCGTCTGGATGAGCGTCCATCGACGGCATCCGCCCCAACACGACGAAAAAGTCGCCGGTCGCGCTGCCCGGCGCATAACGCGCCATTGAGAGCGCCCCTTCATCATGGACCAGACCCGTCTGGGTGGTGGGTTCATGCGCAATCGGCGGCAATATGCGCTTGGGGTCATTCTGCGCGCCGCCTTGCACGAAACCATAATCGGCAGCCCCGACGCCGCGGTAGAAGGCTGTGCCGTCGAGCCGCTTCTGATCGACATATTTCAGGAAGTTGGCTGCGGTGACAGGCGCCTTTCCACTGTGCACTGCAATGACAACGGGCCCCTGCTCCGTCAGCATTGTTACCCGCACATCGGCGGGATCGGCTGGGGGCGCTGATGTCTGCGCGGACGCAGGCGCGATGGACAGGAGGGCGGCGAGGATCAGGGCAAGCTGGCGAATCATACCGATAGCCTAGCCGATCAGGCGCGACGCGCCAGAGGGGCTTTAGCCCTCCAGCAAACGCTGCAATGCACGGACATCGGCATCCATGTCCGGGCTGGTTTCGCGGAGCGCTTCAATCGTCCGCACCGCGTGGATCACGGTGCTGTGGTCACGCCCCCCGAAGATACGGCCGATTTCCGGCAGCGAACGCGGCGTCATCTTCTTGGCAAGATACATGGCCACCTGACGCGGACGGGCGACGGCCCGAGCGCGGCGCTTAGAGCGCATTTCCGCCGGATCGATCTTGAAATGCGCGGCGCAGGCCTTCTGGATTTCATCCACGGTGATGCGGCGGGCATTGGCGCGAACAGCATCGGCCAGCATCTGCTGGGCAAAATCGAGATCGACCGCGCGCCCGGTCAACTGGCCATAAGCGACCAGCTTGTTGAAGGCGCCTTCCAGTTCGCGCACGTTTGACCGGATCGAGCGGGCGAGGAAATCGATCACCATGTCGGGGACAATCATATCGCCGGCCAGAGCGCGTTTTGATTCGAGGATGGCGAGACGCAGGTCGAGATCGGCAGGGCGGATATCCGCCACCAGGCCACCGGCCAGGCGCGAGAGGATACGCGCGTCGATCGATTCGAGCATCTGCGGCGCACGGTCGGCGGTGACGACGATGCGCGCGCCGCTATCGATCAGGTCATTGATCGTGTGAAGAAATTCCTCCTGCGTCGATCCCTTGCCCGCGATGAATTGGATATCGTCGATCAGCAGCAGACGCGCGGCCCGTAGGCGCGCCTTGAACGCCATCGTTTCGTTGGCACGCATCGCATTCACAAATTCCATCATGAAGCGTTCGGCCGACATATAGAGAACCGGGGCCTTCGGCGAATGCGCGGAGAAAGCCGCGGCGATACCGTGCAACAAATGGGTCTTGCCCTGTCCCGTGCCGCCATGAATGAACAGCGGCGTGAAACGGGGTTGGGCCTCACCCGCCATCGCCTGTGCGGCGGACCAGGCCAGCCGGTTCGTATCGCCGACGACGAAATCGTCAAGCCGGTGGCGCGGCTGGAAGTTCGACGCCACGATCGCCTCTTCCATCACGGGTTCGGTTTGGATGGACGGCGCGACCTCCAGCAGGCGAGGCCCACAAGCGTCCGGCGCGCGGCGCACACGCACTTCGCGCACCCCGACCCCGGCGCTGCGCCAGGCCATGCGCAAGCGATCGCCAAACTGGCCCGACACGAAATTCGCGCTGAAGTCAGTGGCGACCAGCAGGTCGAGAGTCTGCGATTCGGGGCAATAGTCGCCAAGACGCGCCGGCTTTAGCCATTGGTCGAACAGGCGCGCGCCGACGTCACGGCGCAGACCGGTCCGGATCACGCTCCAGGCAGAATCCAGGCCGGTGCCATTCTCACTGTCCGTTGCCTGACGTTCCACCAAAGCTGCCCCGACTTTCATACGCTAAGCGACCCCCGAGATCAGTCAGAACGGCGCAGGAATAGCTATTCAGAAAAGCCATTACTTTTCCGACCATCATGCATCGTCTGACCTAATGACGACCGCCTCAAAAACGATTCGAGCGGCGGCCGGAGGAGCAAAATAGACAGGCGCGCTTCGCCGGATCAAGGCCGGAACACTTCAAAAAAATGAAATAAAGCCGTTGACTCGGCAAAGCCGCGGAAAAGGCCAACTTGGCATTTTATCACGATATTTCAGTTATTTATTTAGTCACAATCCTGCCGAATCCGGTCGAATCGCAGGATTTGCGCGTGTCTGGCCGATGACAACAATGTGACGTAAAAACGAAAGGCCCGCTCCGGCCATCCGGAGCGGGCTCTGATGTTCGTTATTCCCTTGCGGGGGGTGTCAGGCGATCGCGCTGACGGCCTTGGTCAGGCGGCCGAACTTGCGAGCGGCGGTGTTCTTGTGCAGCACGCCACGTGCAACGCCACGCGCCAGTTCAGGCTGAACGGTCTGCAGCGCAGTGGTGGCGGCGTCCTTGTCGCCAGCAACGATGGCGGCTTCCACCTTCTTCACCAGGGTGCGGATCCGGCTGATGCGGGCGCCATTGATTGCGGCGCGACGCTCGTTGCGACGGATGCGCTTCTTGGCTTGCGGCGTATTGGCCATTCTATTCCTCGGTTCTCGTCAAATCTCGGGAAGAGGCCCGCCGAAAATGCCGACATGCCTCGTGAAGGTGCGCCCCTTACAGAGTATCGGGGCAGGCGTCAACGGATTCGGACACGGCTATTTCTGGCATGTGGGGCAATAAAAGGTCGACCGACCGCCATCGACGCGCCGCCGGACCGTGCCGCCGCATGGGCAGGGTTCCCCTTCCCTGCCGTAGACGCGCCATTGCTTGGAAAAATAGCCCAGTTCTCCGTCAGGCCGCGCATAATCGCGCAAGGTCGACCCGCCAGCCGTAATGGCGGCGGTCAGCACGGTACGAATCGCCTCCACCAAAAGCGCCAGACGGGCCGCGCCGATTCGCCCTGCTGCCCGAGTGGGGGCGATGCCGGCCATGTTGAGCGCTTCACAAACATAGATGTTGCCGAGACCCGCCACGATGCGCTGGTCCAGCAGCGCCGCCTTGATCGAGGTTGCCCTGCCTTTCAACGCTGTGGCCAGCATTGCCGGCGAAAAATCATCACCCAGGGGCTCGGGTCCCATGCGGGTGAAAGGCGCATAGCCGGTCCAGGCGTCAGCGCGCACCAGATCAAGCGATCCGAACCGACGAGGATCGTTGAGCGAGAGAATCCGGCCCTGATCGGTTTCGACCAGCAGATGATCATGGGCGCCAATCTCCGCCGGATCGATCCGCCAACGCCCCGACATGCCGAGGTGAAAGATCATCATGTCACCCCGGTCGGTTTCGATAAGGCCATATTTGGCGCGCCGCGACAGGCCGGTCACAATGGCGCCCGTCATGCGTTGGCGCAAATCGACCGGAATGGGAAAGCGCAGGTCGGCGCGGCGCGGCTCGACGCGCGTGAGCCGGCTTCCCTGCAAGACTGAGCGCAGGCCCGCCACGGTGGTTTCTACTTCGGGAAGTTCAGGCATGAGCCGTTATGTAGGCGCTAGCGTCCCGCCGCAACAGAGGCATCCGGAGCAAGATCCGGCCAGCGGGCGATCAGGGCCGCGGTCACGCCATTGGTCCACCCGAAGCCGTCCTGCAGCGGATATTCGCCCCCGCCGCCCGGCTTGCGGTCTTCGACATCATATTTTTCCAGCATCTTGCCGGTCTCACGGAAGGCCGCGTCCACCGTCGATATCCAACGGCGGGCTATGTCTCTGGCAAGCGACGGATGGCCCGCGCGCGCCAGTCCGTCGATCGCCACCCATTGCAGGGGCGCCCAGCCATTGGGGCTGTCCCATTGCTGCCCTGTCGTAAGCCGGGTCGTACGCAGGCCGCCCTCCCCGACGAGCTGATCGCGCGTGAGCCGGGCAACGGCATCGGCCTGGGCTTTGGTGGACAGGCCGACGAACAGG